>CAKRZO010000001.1 GCA_934433135.1 uncultured Acetatifactor sp.
AAAATGGGCAATTCCGTAATGGAACTGCCCATAAATTTTGAAAATTATGCGATTTTTAAGGCTCTGCACCGTTTCAAGCACCATTTGGTGTAAATTTGGTGTATTTGTGTATTTTCAGAGCTTTTTCACAAATGAAGTACATCCCGTTTTGTAGGGTAAAACGGTACTTCTTAGTAGAGCTTTGCACCTGCCGGAATATGGTCATCTACCATAAGCAGATGGAGCTTTTCTTCGCCTTCTTCTTCGTGTACTGCACTCAGAAGCATACCGCAAGAATCAATGCCCATCATTGCTCTTGGGGGAAGATTTGTGATTGCGATAAGTGTCTTACCAACAAGTTCTTCCGGCTCGTAATATGCGTGAATACCGCTTAAAATGGTTCTATCCGTGCCTGTTCCGTCATCAAGAGTGAACTGAAGGAGTTTCTTTGACTTCGGTACTGCAACACACTCTTTAACCTTTACAGCTCTGAAATCAGACTTTGAGAATGTATCAAAATCAACATCTTCTTCAAATAAAGGCTCAATCTTTACCTTAGAAAAATCAATTTTCTCAGGCTCTGAATTTGGTGTAGAAACCTCTTTAGAACTTACACCATTTTCGGATTTTACACCACCGAGGGTCTTCATTGTCGGGAAGAGCAATACATCCCGAATCGCAGGGGAATTTGTCAAAAGCATTACCAGACGATCAATGCCATAGCCGATTCCACCGGTAGGCGGCATACCGATTTCCAGTGCATTCAGGAAATCTTCATCCGTATGGTTCGCTTCCTCATCTCCCATGGCAAACTGCTTTTCCTGTTCTTCGAAGCGGTGTCTCTGGTCAATCGGGTCATTCAGCTCGGAGTAAGCATTACACATCTCCCTGCCGTAGATGAAAAGTTCAAAACGTTCCACATAATCCGGCTTGTCCGGCTTTCTCTTGGTAAGGGGAGAAACTTCTACCGGATGATCCATCACAAAAGTAGGCTGAATCAGATGCTCTTCTACGAATTCTTCAAAGAAAAGATTTAAGATATCTCCCTTTGCATGGCGTTCTTCATAATGAACCCCTTTTTCGTCTGCAATTTTTCTGGCTGCCTGCGTATCCGGAATGGCATCAAAGTCCACTCCTGCATATTCTTTTACCGCATCAATCATGGTAAGGCGTCTGAACGGCTTACCCAGGTCGATCATCTCTTCCGCATAGGGAATTAACGTGGTTCCGCATACTTCGTTTGCGACATAACGGAACATATTCTCTGTCAGATCCATCATACCGTAATAATCGGTATAAGCCTGATAGAGCTCCATCAGGGTAAACTCCGGGTTATGTCTGGTATCCAGTCCTTCATTCCGGAACACTCTTCCGATTTCAAAGACTCTTTCCATACCGCCGACAATCAGGCGCTTTAAATAAAGCTCCAAAGAAATTCGCAGCTTCACATCCTCATCCAGTGCGTTATAATGGGTCTCAAAAGGTCTGGCTGCCGCTCCTCCTGCATTGGCTACCAGCATGGGAGTCTCTACCTCCAGGAAACCTTCTTTTTCCAGGAAATTACGGATCGCGCTGATGATTTTAGAACGCTTTACGAAAGTTTCCTTCACTTCATTGTTCATAATCAGATCCGTATATCTTTGGCGATAACGGATATCGGTATTGGTAAGTCCATGGAATTTCTCCGGCAGAATCTGAAGGCTCTTGGACAGAAGCTTTACTTCGCTTGCATGAACAGAGGTTTCTCCGGTTTTGGTACGGAATACCTCTCCGCAGATTCCCACGATATCTCCCACATCATATTTCTTAAAGTCAGCGTAAGGCTCCTCTCCGATGCTGTCTCTGGCCACATATACCTGAATATTGCCGGGAAGATCCTGAATATTGCAAAAAGAGGCTTTCCCCATAATGCGCTTGGACATAATACGTCCCGCCACACGTACGGTTTTTCCTTCCAGCTCTTCAAAATACTCTTTGATCTCTCTGCTGTGATGGGTTACTTCGTATTTGGTAACCTGAAAAGGATCCTTGCCTGCTTCCTGCAAAGCCGCAAGCTTTTCCCTTCTGACCTTTAACAACTGGTTAATATCCTGTTCCGTTCCTGCCTGATTCTGTGCTCCTGCCACTTTTTCCACTCCTTTGTCTGAACTGTTCCTCTGTCCCATCCGTGTATTAATTGCTTCTTTGAATGCCTAAAACCTTATAGGAGAATACACCTGCCGGTGTCTCCACTTCCACTACATCGCCCACTTTACAGCCCATAAGCGCTTTTCCTACCGGGCTTTCGTTGGAAATCTTACCTTTCAGGCTGTCCGCTTCTGTAGATCCGACAATTTTATAATCCAGTTCATCCCCGTATTCCATATCCAGAATTCTAACCTGGCAGCCGATATTGATTTTGTCCAGATCCACTTCTTCCTCTACTACAACTTCTGCATTTTTCAGAATTTTTTCCAGTTCCTCAATTCTGGCCTCAATGTCCCTTTGCTCGTCCTTTGCGGCATCATATTCTGCATTCTCGGAAAGGTCCCCCTGTTCTCTTGCTTCCTTAATCTTCTGGGCTACTTCCTGACGTTTAATTACCTTCAGGTCGTGCAGCTCCTCTTCGTATTTTCTAAGTCCCTCATAAGTTAAAATGTTCTTCTTTTCATGCATTGCGAAATATCCTTCTTCCTTCTGTTCTCATTGCTTTCCCGAGAATACATGCTGTCTTTCCCTGTATCCCGACTCCTAAAAGTTCTTCCATCCGCTTGCAGACGCCCCTCGGCACCTGATTTGACCATTGCATTATACTCATTTTTTCAGGCAGTGTCAAGTAGTAAACAGCTTCTCCAAGTGCTTTTGGAGGGAATCATACGCAATCTCTGCATATCTTGTCTCTATCCTTTTTCGCTTTTCCCAGATGCTGTCCATATCCAGCCAGATGCTTCCCGGCACGGCTTTCGCCGGGTACCAGATATTCTCTCCGGAAAAGTCCAGTATCAGGCTTTTTTCTGCATAAAAGGGGATGTGTTTTTGCACCAGTCTGCGCGGCACATTCTCCACAGCGATGGCCAGTCCGTATTCTTCATATACGGATTCCGCATAATTTTCCATCTTTTCCGCAGCTTCCGCACTCTCTGGGAACAGCCGCAGCTCACCGGCGGTTCTCAGGAATGGCTTAAGCAGATCGGAAATACTTTCGTCATAACCCAGCACCAGAATGGACAGCCCTTGCATCTGTTCTATTCTATTTTTTGCGCCGGCTATCAAAAGTTGCCCATACTCCTTCTTTCGAAAATGCCGGTATCGCGGATACGGAAAAAACTGCTGCCACCATCCTGCAATCTTCCGCTCTCGCAGCCACACTTCTACAGAAGGATCGTAGACTGCCGCCGCTTCGGCAGCCCTCTGCCAAAAAGGTTTTATATATTCCGCCAGTTCCCAGGGATCCATACGCGCCCTGGGAAGTTCGACTCCCACCAGCCTCGGACTTTCCCACTCAGCGGGCCACTCCTTTCCGGAAAGAGCACGTCCCGGAATAAAATGAAAGAGCGGCGGAATTTTTTCAGGCGTTTTCTTCTCTTCCTGCATTTTCAGATAAAATATGGTTTCCATACCTTATCCTATGCATCCTGTGTCTCCGATATGCATATCTGTTCCACACTCTCCGTAAGCATCTCCATGGTCTCCATGGCATTGATCATGCTGCGGAAACGGGCGGAATGAGGCATGCCGGCTGTATACCAGGCCAAATGTTTACGCATCTCCCGTACTGCCGTATATTCTCCCTTACAAGCAAGCAGCATGGCCGCGTGGCGTAAAATCAATTCTCTTTTCTCTTCTTTTCCGGGCGGTGCAAGCAGTTCTCCTTTTTCCAGGAAATGTGTAACCTGTCTGAAAATCCAGGGATTTCCCTGGGCTGCCCTTCCGATCATAACTCCGTCGCATCCGGTCCGGTTAAGCAGATCTGCCGCCGCCTGCGGGCTGTCCACATCTCCGTTTCCGATCACCGGAATACGCACCGCTTCTTTGACTTTTGCTATGATATCCCAGTCAGCCTTTCCGCTGTAATATTGTTCTCTGGTTCTGCCGTGTACGGCTATCGCCGCCACGCCGCAGGCTTCCGCAATTTTGGCAATTTCTACTGCATTAACATGTTCTTCATCAAAACCTTTTCGGATTTTTACCGTAACCGGTTTGTTCACCGCTTTTACAAGACCACTTAAAATTTTTTCCGCCAGCCGGGGATTTTTCATCAAAGCACTTCCCTCGCCGTTATTTACCACCTTCGGCACGGGACACCCCATATTAAAATCCAGAAAAGTAAAGGGAAGCCCTTCTATCTCTTTGGCCATACCGCTTAAAATCTCCGGATCCGATCCGAACAGCTGCAAAGAAACCGCTCCCTCTTTTTCATGGATTTTCATCAATTCCATCGTATTTTTGTTTTTATAAAAAATGGCATTGGCACTGACCATTTCCGTACAGACCAATCCGGCTCCCTGCTCTTTGCAAAGCAGACGAAATGGCAGGTCTGTCACACCTGCCATGGGAGCCAGAATCACCGGATTGTCCAAAGCCACTCCGCCTATGATTAGTTTCTTCATTTCCTTCTTTTTTCCTCAGCTTCTTTCCGGTTTCTTACTACGTTTTCCTGCGGCGGGATTTTCCGCCGTTTTCTGTTCGTCTTGCAAATCAGAAAGGTTACGACCTGTGATTTTTCCAATAAATTATCCTAAGTCCGTCCAGTGTCAGTGCGCTGTCATAAATATGAATGGAATCCGTCTCTTCGGAAATCACCCGCCCCAGACCTCCGGTAGCTACCACTTTCATATGGTGAAGCCCAGTCTCTTCTTTCAGTTTCCGGATAATATATTCCGTCTGTCCTACCTGTCCGTACATCAGACCGGCCTGCATACTGCTGACGGTCTCTGATGCCAGAATCGACTTTGGCATCTTAATCTCTACTTTTGGAAGCTTGGCAGCCTTATTCCACAGAGCTTCAAAGCTGATCCGGATACCGGGTGTGATAATGCAGGTTGTAAAATCACCCTTTTCCGTTACCAGGTCATAGGTAGTCGCCGTCCCGAAATCAATAACCAGCGTAGGTCCGCCGTATTTTTCATATGCCGCCACTGCATCCACAATCCGATCCGCACCGACTGCTCTGGGGTTCTCTGTTACCACATTGATACCGGTTTTTACTCCGGGACCCACAATCAGAGGATTGGTTCCCGTATACCGCATGATCCCGCCTGTAAGAGAATGCATTACATCCGGCACAACGCTGGCAATGATAGATCCTTCTATCTGCTCTGTCCGGATCCCTTTCTTCTCTAACAGAGTTGTGATCATCATTCCATACTCATCCGAAGTGCGAGGAGTCTGTGTCATCATCCGAAAAGTGGCCTTCAGTTCTTCTTTTTCATATACTCCGTAGGTCAGATTCGTATTACCTACATCTACTACCAAAATCATCGTTTTTCCTCATTTTCTGCTGCTTTATGTTATTCCTCCAGCAAATCAGCCGGATTCTGTTTTAATATAAACACTTTGTAATACAGGCTTAAAGATTCCAACAGTTCCTGGCGATTTCTGCGAATCTCTCCGATCAACAGGCCGCTTGAAATCTCATCGTAATAAATATCATCTTCCTCAGCATTGGTTTCCAACGACAGCGAACCGTCCTCTTCAAACACAATCGTAAAGATTCCGCCCACTTCTTCTGTAAAAAGGACACAGATGATATGAAGTTCTTCTTTCACCGACTCCGGAATTCCGTTGAACTTTTCATTAAAATAATATTTTTTTTCGTATGCATTCGCTCCGCAAAGCACAACCCTGTTCTGCTCCATCTTTCTTCTCCGGTCTTATGAAATTCTTCTCTTACAATGTTGCCGCCATAACAGCTTTAATGGTGTGCATACGGTTTTCCGCCTCTTGAAAGACTACCGACTGTTCCGATTCGAACACTTCATTAGTAACTTCCATCTCCTCGATACCGAATCTTTCCTGAATCTGTTTTCCGATACCGGTCTTCAAATCATGAAAGGCAGGCAGACAATGCATGAAAATGGCATCCTCTTCGGCCATTTTCATAACGGATGCATTTACCTGATAGGGACGTAAAGTCCGAATACGTTCTTCCCATACTTCATCAGGCTCTCCCATAGATACCCACACATCCGTGCAGATCACATCGGCTTTCGCCGCCCCTATCTCGATATCCTCTGTCAGAGTAACGCTTCCTCCGCTTTCCTTCGCAATCTCTTTGCAAAGTGCAACCAGTTTCTCTGCCGGGAAATAGGCTTTTGCCGTACAGGCTGTAAAATGCATCCCCATTTTTGCACAGGCAACCATCAGGGAATTACCCATATTATACCTGGCATCTCCAAAATACGTTACCCGGAGCCCCTTTAATTTGCCGAAATTCTCCCTGATCGTCATTAAATCCGCCAGCATCTGCGTCGGATGGAATTCATTCGTAAGCCCATTCCAAACAGGCACATCTGCGTATCTTGCAAGCTCTTCTACAATTTCCTGTCCATATCCCCGGTACTCGATTCCATCATACATACCGCTCAGCACTCTTGCCGTGTCTGCAATGCTTTCCTTCTTTCCGATCTGGGAACCCATCGGATCCAGATAAGTTGTTCCCATTCCCAGATCATGTGCCGCTACTTCAAATGCACATCTTGTCCGGGTACTCGTCTTTTCAAAAATCAAAGCTACATTCTTCCCCCGCAGAGTATCATGCGGAATCCCATTTTTCTTCTTCTGTTTCAATTCTACTGCCAGATCCAGTAAATACCTGATCTCTTCCGGCTTATAATCCAATAATTTCAAAAAGTCCCTACCCTTTAAATTCATTCTATTTTCCTCCGTGATTTGAAACAACCAGGGGAGAGCGTTCCCCCCTGGTTTCTATTTCGTCTGAATCGTTTCTTTCAACACAGAAGCCACACTGGCAATTCCCTGAAGCTCTGAAGGCATCAAAATTGTAGTTGCCTGACCGTCCGCTACTTTTTCAAATGCTTCCAGGCTCTTAAGCTTAAGCACTGCCTCATCCGCACCTGCTTCTTTCAGCATCCGGATACCGTCCGCATTTGCTTTCTGCACTTTCAGAATCGCTTCTGCTTCCCCTTCCGCTTCCCGAATCATCTTTTCCTTCTCCGCTTCCGCACGGAGGATTGCGGATTGTTTCTCAGCCTCTGCTTTCAGAATGGCAGATTCTTTTTCGCCTTCCGCCACCAAAACTTTTGCTTTCTTTTCACCTTCCGCCCTGGTCACAGACTCACGTCTTTCACGCTCCGCCTTCATCTGCCTTTCCATGGCATTCTGAATCTCTGCGGGCGGTATGATATTTTTCAGTTCTACACGATTTACTTTGATTCCCCAGGGATCCGTTGCAATATCCAGAGCAGCACGCATCTTGGTATTGATCGTCTCACGGGATGTCAGTGTCTGATCCAGCTCAAGTTCGCCGATAATATTACGTAAAGTAGTAGCCGTCAGATTTTCAATTGCAATCATAGGATTTTCCACTCCGTATGCAAACAGCTTCGGATCCGTTATCTGGTAGAACACAACCGTATCAATCCGCATGGTTACATTATCTTTTGTAATAACCGGCTGAGGCGGAAAATCTGCCACCTGCTCTTTTAAATTCACTCTCTTGGCTACCTTATCCAAAAAAGGCACTTTAAAATGAAACCCTACTGCCCAGGTACCCTGATAAGCTCCCAGACGTTCAATGACATAAGCCTGTGCCTGCGGAACTATCTTCATACAGGATAAAATAATAAGTAAAAGCAACACAAGAGCGACAATAATTATAACTTTCATGCAAGCCTCTTTCTGCACCTGTCCCGGTGCCGGAAATGTTTGTTATCGATTTTAAATACTTTCTTCTTCCAAAGATACCTTTTCCTGCGGCAATGTTCCTGTTTCCTGTCTTCCTTCCGATGCTTCCTGATTTTCCGGATCCGGTTTGCGTACCATCAGCTTCACTCCGCTGACCGCCATAACAGTTACAATTGCCCCCGGCTCTATGCAGATACCTTCATCCACACTCCGTGCCATCCATTCCTGGGCCCCCAGCCTTACTTGGCCGGTTCCCATAAGATTATCAATTCTTTCCGTCACAAATGCACTCTTACCTACCAGACTCTCCACATTTGTTTTCAGACGATTCCTATTGAAATATTTCACAGCGACAGGTCTCGTAAAAAACAGGAGTACCAAAGAAACGACAAAGAACAAAATAACCTGAACCGCCACCGGCAAATGCAGAACCGCTGCCAGCAAGGCAAGAAGCGCACCTCCCGCGAACCATATAGTCGTCAGTCCTAACGTAGCCGCTTCAATAACCAGGAGCAAAATCAGCATTACAAGCCAGAACACGATCATCTCATTCATAGGATTCTCCCCCCTTTCCGTTATACTTGATTTTCCGAACCTTTCTGTCCGCGACCTCTCTTTTATCTTACTACATGTTTGGAAAAGACGCAATATTTTTTTCGTAAAAAGACGGGGACAGGGGTGCAAAAATATTCCCTGTCTCCGTCTTTTCAGATTTTAGTAAAATACATGATGACCGATAACCAGTCCCTCTCTTCCGTTATTCCGTCTGAAGTGGGTAAGATCACCTACATTGGAAACTCCCGAAAGTGCTTCCTGCGCTGCCTGAATACAGCTTTCCTTGATCTTACCGGATTCATAAACACGGTTTACTTTCCCGCTCATTGCCGGTGTAAACTGTCCGGAGGCATAAATTACTCCGTGAATGCTGTCCGGATAAGCACTGCTTCTGACACGGTTCATAACGACTGCGCCAACCGCAAGCTGACCCTCATAGCTTTCTCCGCCGGCCTCACACTGAATCAATGCTGCCAGCAGAAGCGTGGTATCTGCATCGGTTGTATATTCGCCGTAATTTACATGGCGCTTTGCCTCTTTTTCTTTCTCTTTTCTTGCCTTGATTTCCTCCATGCTCTCTGCCGTATCAATTAAAAAATCCAGTGTAAGATACTCTTCCAGAGCATATCCGTCCGTTCCGTCATAATCGATGCAGACCCAGCCGTCCTCCTGAACAGATACTACTTCCACCATCTCTCCTTTCGGGAGCACTCCAAGAACTTCAGAGGAACTGTCTGCCTCTTTACGGATACGCAAGGCCTCATCCATATAAGCAATCAGTCTTCCCACATCGCTTGCAAGAGCCTGAGCCTCCTCGCCGAACAAAAGATACTTATCATTTGCCCAGCCGATCACATTTCCGGACTGTAGTCTGGTCCATCCGTCCTTTCTCTCCAAAATTGTACCGCCGCAATCCTTATACAGTTTCCCGACGATCTCTGCGCTGTTGCCTGCCTCACTCCTGATATTTACGGCATTTTTTACATTTGCCATAACCTTTTGTGTCTTTTCTGCTTTGTCGCCCAGATTTTCCGTTGCAGAACCGTTTTCAACAGGCTTTGCAGCACTCGGATCCAGAATGGCAGCAACTCCTCCGTTCAGAAAATCCAGATACGTTTTATTACCGGCCGCCTGCGCAGTCATATCCAAAGCGGCAATCAGACTGACGATTGTCAGTAATCCTGCCATGACAGCGGACAGCCTTCTGCTTCTTGCCATATTTTTTACCTCCAACAAATTTACATCATAATTGTATCGCTTTCTTAACTAATTTATTACAGAATTATTAAATTTGTTACGGCATATATCATAGCAAAAGACTTTCCGTTTGTCAACCCCCCGAATTTCAAAGCAGAAATTGCGATTTCTATATCTTGTTTTTATGATTTCATTTTGTATATTGATGAATTATTTGAAGTTTTTCCAAAAATACCGTCCCTCTGTTTACTGCAAATCTCTGGCTTTTTGAATACATGCTTCCATTGCGTCCATTATGGCAGCTCTGAAACCGCATTCCTCCAGAACCTTAACTGCCTGAATGGTGGTTCCGCCCGGAGAGCAAACCATATCCTTCAGTTCTCCGGGATGTTTTCCCGTTTCCAGCACCATCTTTGCACTGCCCAGAACGGAGCGGGCCGCAAATTCGTAAGCCTGCGCTCTCGGCATTCCTTCTGCCACAGCTTCATCGGCCATAGCTTCGATAAAAAGGAAAACATAAGCCGGAGAGCTGCCGCTGACTCCAACCACAACATCCATCAGCCTCTCCGGTACTACGCTTGCACTGCCGAATGTCCTAAGAAGACGCAAAACCGTTTTCATCTCTTCATTCGTGACCTTTTCACCCGCGCAGACTCCGGTACAGCCCTCGCCTACCAGTGCCGGCGTATTGGGCATGCAGCGAATCACCTTATATTCCTCACCGAATGCATTCTGCAGATAGGAAAGCGTTTTGCCGGCCGCAATGCTGACAATCAACGTCTTACTGCTGACACTATCTTTAATCTGTGCAATTACTTCGGGGAAAAAAACAGGTTTTATTGCCAGGAATAAAACATCCGCCTCTTTTGCAACCACACGATTATCCTGCACCGTATGAATTCCGCACTGCTCTCTTACTGCCTCTATCGTCTTGTCGGTTCTGGCAGAGCCGATGATCTCCTGCGGCTTAGCTGCCCCCTCCTTTAAGATTCCTCCGATCATTGCCTTTGCCATATTTCCCAATCCGATAAATCCGATTTTCATTTTGATACCCATTCCTTTCACTTTACTTAAGACACCAAGCTTTATGACTTTATAACCGTCTCTGACGCAATGCCTCATACATCAATAATGCGGATGCCACTGCGGCATTTAAAGATTCCACTTTTCCTTCCATGGGAATCTTTAAATAACAGTCTGCCAGATCCGCCGTCTCCTTCTTCAATCCGTTTCCTTCATTCCCGATCAGGAAAGCAGTAGGCGTAAGGAAAGAAAAACTGCTGTAATATTCCTTTCCATCCAGATGCGCCGCATAAATGCGAACACTCTTTTCCTTCATTTTGCAGATTGTTTTTTTAATATCATCTGTTATCATAAAAGGAACCCTGTATATCGACCCCATAGTTGCCCTTATGACCTTGGGGTTAAAGATATCTACCGTATCAGCCGTCATGATAACGCCTGTTATTCCAGCACCTTCTCCGGTACGCAGAATCGTTCCCAGGTTTCCGGGATCCTGCAATCCCTCCAGGATCAAAAAAAGCGGCTGTTTTTTCTGTAAAAGTTCTTCCAGATCATAGTGCGGCTGTTTTAATACCGCCAAAATTCCCTGCGGCGTCTGAGTATCCGACATTCTTGCAAAGACTTCTCTGCTTACAACTTCGTATCCTGTCTGAAGGAGTTTCTTCCATATATATGTATTTTCTTTTGCCTTACCCAGAGAGTCTTCCGACAAATACACCTCTCGAACCCATTCCACAGGCGCCTCCGAATACATTTTGAATCCTTCTGCAAGAAATACTTCATCTTTTTTCCTCTGTTTGGCCTTATTCTGCCAGATTACTGTCTGTTTCACCTTCTGATTCGTAAGACTGCTGATCATACTTCCCTCCTTACTGTTCCTTTCCTTCTATGCGTTTCTTCTACGTAATGATATCACGAATTGTTCCGCTGCAAGCAGCTCCCGCAATTTATGAAATAACAGGCTGCAGACCCTCACTTCTTCGTGCCGAATCTGCAGCCTGCTGTCCCGATTTTACTTCCGGGGATTGTTACGATATTCCTTATTTTACTGAAGCAGATGAGCAACTTCCCAGTGATACTCATCAATGCTCTTTTCCATATTTAATGCTTCTTCAATATCATAATCCACAAATTTTCCATTCTTCATGGCAATGACACGGTTGGTCTTGCCCGCAAGCATCGTATCTACCGCATAAGCGCCCATAATTGATGCATTGTAACGATCCGTACAGGTCGGACTTCCGCCTCTTTGCATGTATCCTAAGATCGTTGCACGGGTTTCGATTCCCGTTGCAGCTTCAATTCTTCTTGCCATAGAAGTGGAATGGCCGATTCCTTCCGCATTAATAATAATATGATGCGTTTTTCCTCTCTTCCGGTTATCAATAATATTGTTGATAATGTTCTGTTCGTTAAAATCATACTTTTCCGGAAGGAGAATATCTTCTGCACCATTAGCAATACCGCACCACAGAGCAATGTATCCGGCATTTCTTCCCATAACCTCAATAATACTGCACCTCTCATGAGAAGACGAAGTATCTTTTACCCTGTCAATTGCCTGCATGGCCGTATTCACAGCTGTATCAAAACCGATCGTATAATCCGTACAGGCAATGTCCAGATCAATAGTGCCCGGCAGACCGATGGTATTGATTCCCAGTCTGGACAACGCCTGCGCTCCTCTGTAGGAGCCGTCTCCACCGATAACAACAATGCCGTCGATTCCATGCTTTCTGCAGTTCTCAGCGCCTTTCATCTGTCCTTCCTTGGTCTTGAATTCCAGACATCTTGCCGTTCCTAAAATCGTACCGCCTCTTTGTATAATCTCGGAAACACTTCTGGATTCCATATCTATAATTTCTTCGTTCAACAGGCCCATATAGCCTTTTTTGATGCCTTTTACCTTCAGGCCCCTGCCAATGGCAGTTCTTACTACTGCACGAATTGCAGCATTCATTCCGGGTGCATCTCCGCCGCTTGTCAATACCCCAATTGTCTTCAGCTCTTTTGCCATGACGTTATCCTCCTTGTATTGCGGACTTTCCGCGTTCCTAACCACTTTCTATTTTAATCCATTTTTCAACGCTTTTCAATAGGTTTCGTTATTATTTTAACATTTCCGCTTCCAAATACAACATTCAAACGGTCGACCAGATCCTGATCCGCTTTCACACACCGATTTGCGGGCAAAATACAGAACTTTTTCGTATCTTTCAGGAAAACAACCAGGTTATCCGTTCCGTCGGAATCCGCTGTAACATCAAACAACTTCTGCTGCGCTGCATGGTAAGCATCTTCGTTTTCAAACTGCACCCAGATTCCTTCAGGGAGTCTGGATCCCGCATATTCTCTCTTAGGTGCCGAAGAAGGGGAAGGGGAAGCAGAACCGTAACCCATATTTCCCCTGTTTACCTGAGTCGATGCATAATCTCCTTGCGGCATGTTGTTTCTTCGAAAAGGATTTCCGCCCCTGGACGCTTCCTCAAAGGTTACGATCTGTTCACACAAAATCTTTCCGTCCTTTTCTTCTTCCAACACGGCCCGGCCTTTTACAAAAATTCTGGCATCCTCCTGAAGAAGTCCGGAATATTTTTCATAATCTCTGGGAAATACAACCACTTCCACACTTCCGACCAGATCCTCCACGGTCAGGAAAGCCATTACCTTATCCTGTTTGGTATATTTAATCGTCTTCTCCGCAATCATTCCGCCCACAATAACAGTTGACTGATCCGCAACCACAGCCGCTCCGGTCTCTTCATCCGGAATAAAATCATTGGACGTATTGGTCTTAAATCGCTCCCATAACGCTCTGTCTTCTTCCAGCGGATGACCGCTTACATAAATGCCCAGAACTTCTTTTTCGAAAGAAAGCAGCATATCTTTGGGATACTCTCCTACATCCGGCATCCGGATATCAAAATCCTCCCTGACCTCTTCTCCTACAATATCAAACAGTGTCAACTGACCGGCCATATTGTTTTTTTTGTCCTTTACAATCCGATCCAGAATCTGAATATAAACACTCATAAACTGCTTTCTGGTTCCGCCCAAACTGTCCAAAGCTCCGGCCTTTATAAAGTTTTCAATGGCTTTTTTATTGACGTCCTTGTCGGCAATGCGGGTAATAAAGTCCTTAAGATTGGTAAACCTTCCTCTCTCCCTGCGTTCTTTGACGATGCTGTCAATCACCGGTCTTCCCACTCCTTTAATAGCGGTCAGTGCGTATCGTATTTTCTCTCCGGAAACGGAAAAGCCCGCTTCCCCTTCGTTAATATCCGGCGGCATAATGGAAATTCCCATACTCCTGCAGGTGAGAATATATTCCGATACTTTCTTGGAATTGTCAATTACAGATGTCAGCAAAGCCGCCATAAATTCCACCGGATAGTAGTACTTCAACCATGCTGTCTGGTAAGCAACTACAGCATAGCATGCCGCATGGGATTTGTTAAAAGCGTATTTGGCAAAATCCATCATTTCGTTGTAAATGCGGCCCGCAACCGCTTCATCAATTCCCCTGGCAATACAGCCCGGAACATGTTCCTCTTCATTTCCGTAAATAAAGTTGGCACGTTCCTTTTCCATGACCGCCTGCTTTTTCTTACTCATGGCACGTCTTACCAGGTCGCTTCGGCCGAGGGTATACCCGCCCAGATCTCTTACAATCTGCATAACCTGCTCCTGGTACACAATACATCCGTAAGTCGGCTCCAGAATCGGTTCCAGCTGTGGGCAGGAATACACCACTTCTCCGCCGGAGTTTTTCCCTTTGATGTACTTTGGGATAAAATCCATGGGCCCCGGCCGATACAAAGAAATTCCCGCAATGATATCTTCCAGGTTCTTAGGACGCAGTTCTTTCATAAAGTTCTTCATTCCGGAACTTTCCAACTGGAACACGCCCTCCGTCCTTCCTGTCCCGATGGCATTTAAAACAGCAATATCGTTCATATCAATCTCATCGATATTGATTTTCTTTCCGGTATTTTTCTCAATGAAACGAAGGGCATCATGAATTACCGTCAATGTTCTTAAACCCAGGAAATCCATCTTCAAAAGGCCAAGTTCTTCCAAGGTTGTCATCGTAAACTGTGTCGTAATGGATCCGTCCGATCCCCGTGACAGGGGTACAAACTCCTCCGCTGCCTTTTGACAAATAACAACTCCTGCCGCATGCATGGAAGTATGCCTGGGAAGTCCTTCCAGACGCTTGCACATATCAATCAGATGATGTACCTGTTCATCCGTTTCATACAGTTTCCGAAATTCCGGATTCAATTCCAAAGCTCTGTCCAATGTAATATTTAATTCAAAAGGAACCATTTTTGCGATGGAATCCGCAAATGCATACGGCAGATCCATTACTCTGGCTACATCCCGGATCACTCCTTTGGCCGCCAGCGTACCGAAGGTCACAATCTGTACAACCTTATCCGCTCCGTATTTTCTCCCTACGTAATCGATCACTTCCTGCCTTCTCTCATAGCAAAAGTCAATATCGATATCCGGCATGGAGACACGTTCCGGATTTAAGAAACGCTCAAACAGAAGATTATATTTAATCGGATCAATATTGGTAATTTTCAGGCAATACGAAACAATGCTTCCGGCAGCGGACCCTCTTCCCGGCCCCACCGGAATTCCGTTTTTTCTGGCATAATTAATGAAATCCCAGACGATCAGGAAATAATCCACATATCCCATTTTCCGGATTACGCCAAGTTCGTAATCCAACCTCTGGCGAAGTGTCTGGCCGCTTTCTCCGGTCGGACGATTTTCATCCTGATACCGTTCTTTCAGCCCCTCGCTGCATAGTTTATTCAGATATCCCCAGGAATCATATCCCTCCGGCACTTCATACTTGGGCAGCTTCGTCACGCCGAATTCAATCTCCACTTCACAACGCTGCGCGATCCTGTGGGTATTCTCCACAGCTTCCCAGGCATAGGGAAACAGTGCTTTCATTTCCTCTTCGCTTTTTACATAGTATTGTCCGCCTTCGTAGCGCATCCGATCCTGATCGGAAAGTTTCTTACCGGTCTGAAGGCACAGAAGAATATCATGAGAATCGGCATCCTCCGCATAGGTATAATGCACATCATTGGTAGCAACCAGTTCAATTCCCAGTTCCCGGCTCATTTTCAAAAGTTCTGTATTAACAATTTTTTGTTCCGGCAGACCATGATCCTGCAGTTCCAGGAAAAAATTGCCCTTTCCGAAGCAATCTTCATACTTTTTGGCAGCCTTTCTTGCTTCTTCCAAAAGACCTTTGGTAATATAGCGCTGTACTTCTCCCGCAAGGCAGGCGGACAGGGCGATAATTCCTTCATGGAACCGGTTTAACAGTTCCATATCCACTCGCGGCTTATAGTAATATCCTTCCGTGAAGCCTCTGCTGACGATTTTCATCAGATTGGCATACCCGACATTATTCTCCGCAAGCAAAACCAGATGATAATACCTGTCTTCCCCGCCGTTTGCTTCCTTATCAAACCGGGAACCGGGCGCTACATAAACCTCACAACCCAAAATCGGACGGATTCCCGCTGCTTTGGCGGCACGGTAAAAATCAATCACACCGTACATGACACCATGGTCTGTAATCGCAGCGCTGTCCATTCCCAGTTCCTTGACTCTGGCTACATATTCTTTTATTTTGTTGGAACCATCCAGCAGCGAGTATTCTGTATGCACATGCAGATGTGTAAATGCCATGGTACCTCCTTTTAATTACCGTAAATATTGCTTCAGCAACTCCACCTTGTCGGTCTGTTCCCAGGGAAGCTTCAGATCATCTCTGCCGAAATGTCCATAAGCTGCTGTCTGGCGATAAATCGGTCTGCGAAGATCAAGCATCTTAATGATTCCGGCAGGACGAAGATCAAAATGGGCCCGGATGATTTCCACCAGTTTATCATCTTCCACTTTACCGGTTCCGAAGGTATCCACCATAATAGATGTAGGATGTGCTACACCGATCGCATAGGACAGCTGGATCTCACACTTTTCAGCCAGACCTGCCGCTACAATATTCTTTGCAACATATCTTGCCGCATAAGCTGCGCTTCTGTCAACCTTTGTGCAGTCCTTTCCGGAAAAAGCTCCGCCGCCGTGACGGGCATATCCGCCATAGGTGTCTACAATGATTTTTCTTCCGGTCAGTCCGCTGTCACCGTTCGGTCCGCCGATGACAAAACGCCCTGTGGGGTTGATATAGAATTTGGTATTTTCATCTATCATTTCCGCCGGGAGCACCGGATCAAAAATGTATTTTTTTACGTCCCCATGAATCTGTTCCTGGGTTACCTTTTCATCATGCTGGGTAGACAATACCACTGCTTCCAGGCGGAAAGGCTTCCCATTTTCATCATATTCCACGGAAACCTGGCTTTTGCCGTCCGGTCTTAAATATCCAAGCGTACCGTCTTTGCGCACCTTGGTTAACTGTCTCG
Organism: uncultured Acetatifactor sp.; assembly: GCA_934433135.1. Classification (GTDB taxonomy): domain Bacteria; phylum Bacillota; class Clostridia; order Lachnospirales; family Lachnospiraceae; genus Acetatifactor. The sequence continues at coordinate 17,058 of CAKRZO010000001.1, forward strand.
TCAGTTTATGGGCAAGGGAAATCGGATAGGGCATCAATTCCGGAGTTTCATTCACCGCATAGCCGAACATCATCCCCTGGTCTCCGGCTCCGATCGAATCCAATTCTTCATCTGTCATATGACTCTCTCTTACTTCCAGCGCCTTATCCACGCCCATGGCAATATCCGCAGACTGCTTATCCAGAGAAACCATAACCGCACAGGTATTACCGTCAAATCCCTTTCCCGAAGAATCATATCCGATCTCGGTAACAGTCTTTCTTACAATGGCCGGGATATCAATACTGGCTTTGCTGGTAATTTCTCCCATTACCAGCACAAAGCCGGTATTTGTGCAAGTCTCACAAGCAACTCTGCTGTAAGGATCCTGTTCCATTAAAGCGTCCAGAACCGCATCCGATACTGCATCACAGATTTTGTCGGGATGTCCTTCTGTTACTGATTCCGATGTGAATAAACGTTTTTCCATTTTCTTCTCCTTTGCCTGCCCCATGGGCTCATCTCTTATTCTGCCCCGGAAATATTCCGGAGCGCTTTCTATACCAGAAAAGAGCACTTTCCTGATATAGAAAAAATCCGCTTAAAAAGCGGACCTGTAATTTAGAATTACCAGATCCTCTTATTGTTCGACCATTACTCGCTCAGGTAGGCACCTTCCGTTATCGGGGTTGCCGTGGCTTCATCGATCCTATGTATCTCCACCAGCTCTGAATAAGAGAAATCCTGCTGCCTAAGCAGCTGAATATTTATTTTTTCACCAATACAATACTCTTTTTTGAGGCTTCTGTCAATAACAAATTTGCCTCATCCTGCCTTAAACCGAAATTTCTGCAATTGGTATTCGTCATTTACCGTTTCAATCTGTGCGCCCAGATTCTGCAGCTTCTGGCAAAAATCCTCATAGCCTCTGGCAATATAATGAATATCATCCAAAATCGTAATTCCTTCCGCTGCAAGTCCGGCAATCACAAGAGCGGCTCCGGCACGCAGATCCGGCGCGGAAATACTGGCCCCGGTGTATTTTTCCACACCGTCAATAATAGCGGTATTTCCCTCTACTTTGATACTGGCTCCCATTTTGGTCAGTTCATCCACATATTTAAAACGGTTTTCAAAAATACTTTCCGTCACAATGCTTGTCCCTTTTGCGAGTGCAAGCGCAACTGCAATCTGCGGCTGCATATCTGTCGGGAAACCCGGATAAGGCAGTGTCTTTACATGGGTAGGAACCAAAGGCTTGGATGCCACGACGCGGATACAGTCATCCGCTTCCTTAACTTCACAGCCTATTTCCAGAAGCTTTGCGCTGATAGACTCCAAGTGCTTTGGAATTACATTTTTTACTGTAACGTCTCCCTTGGTCACTGCCGCAGCAAACATAAAGGTGCCTGCTTCGATCTGGTCAGGAATAATCGCATACTCGGTTCCGTGAAGCTTCTCCACACCGTTAATACGAATTACATCGGTTCCCGCTCCCTTTACTTCCGCACCCATACTGTTTAAAAAATTGGCAAGATCCACTACATGGGGTTCTTTGGCAGCGTTCTCGATAATCGTTCTTCCCTCTGCCAGCACAGCTGCCATCATGACATTGATGGTTGCGCCCACACTGACAACGTCCATATAAATATGGCTTCCTGTCAGCTTCTGCGCTTTTGCTTTGATCAGACCATGCTCTATGCAGACTTCCGCACCAAGCGCTCTGAAACCTTTGATATGCTGGTCAATGGCACGGCTTCCGATATTACAGCCTCCCGGCAGTGCAACCTCTGCATACCGATATTTGCCAAGAAGTGCTCCGATCAAATAATAGGAAGCACGGATTTTTTTAATAAACTCATCCTCCACTACCAGAGAATGAATTCCGGAAGCATTCATAATTACCTTATGCCTGCTTTCATGCCTGACCATAACTCCGATATTTTCCACTGCCTTAATCAATACGTTCGTATCCCTTACATCCGGGATATTATCAATTGAAACGGTCTCATCTGTCATGACCGCCGCAGCCAGAATCGGAAGTGCAGCATTTTTGGCTCCGCCGATTTCCACTTCTCCTACCAACGGATTACCGCCTTTGATCGCATACTGTTCCATCTATTTTATACCTCATGGGTTATCAAGTTTCTGTTCCTGTGCTATTATTATACCACATTTTATGAATTTGTAAACCAAACGTACGTTTACAGCAGAACCATTTCACAATACTATGTTAATGCAAAATGAGACTGAAGCGAAGTCCCGGGCAGGTTCATGAGGTTCCATTCGGGGACGCTCTCGCTCAATTTTGCTCCCCTCATTGGAATCCCCATGAGTCTACCCTTAGAAACTTGCTTTAATTGCAACTTAATCCATTAATTAAATCCTGTGCTTTGTTTCTATTAGTTCAGGTATTTCAGCGGGTTCACCTGCTTGCCTCCGATGAGGATTTCAAAATGCAGGTGAGGACCGGAAGTAATTCCCGTGTTGCCGCTCAGAGCAATCTTTTCTCCCTGTTTTACGGTCTGTCCCGCTTTTACCAGTACTTTACTCAAATGTCCGTAGCGGGTCTGTCTTCCGTCCGGGTGATTGATATAAATAACGTAACCGTATCCGCTGCCCCATCCGGCTTTTGCAACGGTACCGCCGCAGGAAGCATACACTGCCGTTCCTTTTGGAACGGCCCAGTCGATACCCTTATGATACGTACTTGCCCCCTTCGTAGGCTGTTTTCTCCTCCCAAAACCGGACGATTGACGCCCGCCGGAGATCGGTTTGATATAGGACGGCGGAATTTTAGTTCCCCGTTCTACGATTTTGGCTATCGGCTCCAACAGCACCTCTTCTTTGATTACCTCTTTATCCGTTTCCTGATCATTCAGATAAGTGGAAAGGGTAATGGCTCTGCGAAAACCGGCGGAAGGCTGCTGGCGCACTACTGTCTGATTGGTATACCAGTTGTCATTTTCAATATATTGCACTTCGGCATTATAGGACTCTTCCCGATAAGTCTCTTCCTGGCGGATCACGGAAAGCTTCGGTTCCGGCACCGTAATCAACAGTTCGTCTCCGATATGCAGAATACTGTTCTCATTTTCCAGATTATCATTCTTGGCAATGATCTCATCCATAGGAATATTGACTTTAATGGAAATCTCAGACAAGGTATCTCCCGGAATGACTTTATAATAGGTTGGTGTTTCCTCTTCCTCGATAATCTCTTTTTCCGCCTCTTCCATACTCCACAGGCGCGAAGCCGGAAGGCAGGATTCCACAATCTCCACCTGCTGTGCAAATTCCATATTCAGAGTTCCCAGTTCAAAATCCTCGAAAGCCTTATTTTCCGCCGTTTCCTCCAGTTCTTTTGCCTCAGCAAATACAGCCTGCACTCCGGCTATGGGGAAGGCCTTTCCTTGTTCTGCGTCTTCCTGTCCATTTTGCTTTTGCCCCTGAATATCCGCCGTCAGGACACTGACGGTTCTGTCCGCATCGTAATTCAGCGCCACCCGGAACTTTCCTTCCGCATCATACTTGTCCACCGCTTTCTGCAGCAGTGCTTCCACTTCTTCCTCTCCGGCAAGGTTGATAACGGACTCGTTTACTTTCAGTGTATAGGTTTTGTTAAGACCGGTTATTATAGTTCTTTCCAGGACTTCTTCCATACGCTGCTGTACTTTTCTTTCGCTTTCGACCACACCCCACAGAACTTCTTCGCCGCTCCAAGACAGATCAGCATCCAGATACGTCATCCCGTCCTGTTTTAAAGCCACTTCTTTTCTGGCTTTCCGGAACAGCCTTTCCGCTGTCTCAATATCTGCGACTGCCCCCACATCCAGTCCGTTTATCTGTAAATGAAAAAGATTATCCCCCGTCTTTTCAAACGGAATATATCCTTTAAAATACAAAAGGCAACAAAACAGCACCAAAAATGTAGCTCTCCAATATGTAATTTCCGCTTTTCCTTTGTATCTCCAATGCATTTTCATCATCTGCGCTCTCTTCTTTCCATCTTTCTGCTCCATTCTATCAGCTTTTTTTCCACTTGTAAACCCTTTCCCAAAAGGATATAATGATATGAGGGTCAAAAGGTATTTTGACCCTCATATCATATAATATATTAATGGTACAGAGGGAGGATTATATTCTATGGAAAACGATATTATCTTTCATATTGATGTTAATTCCGCTTTTTTAAGTTGGACCGCCGCAGACAGGCTCCAAAAAGGCGATAAGGTGGATCTGCGGCAGATTCCCTCTATTATAGGCGGTGACATGACAAAACGCCATGGAGTCGTTCTCGCCAAATCCATTCCTGCAAAAGCTTACGGAATCGCTACCGGTGAACCCGTAGCAAATGCCATGCGCAAATGTCCTTCTTTAGTCTGTGCTGCGCCGGACCACAAAATGTATTCCGAAAAAAGCCATGCCCTTATGGAATACCTAATGCAGATCTGTCCTGAAATTGAACAGGTCAGCATCGATGAATGCTTTATGAATTATACCCCGATTCGTAAAAATTATGCTTCTCCCGAAAGCGCTGCCCACATTATCAAGGATACCATCCGGGAAAAATTCGGTTTTACAGTAAACATCGGCATCTCCGACCGTAAAGTTTTGGCTAAAATGGCCTCCGATTTTAAGAAACCGGATCTGGTACATACTCTGTATTCCCGGGAAATCCGGCAAAAAATGTGGCCTTTACCGGTTTCCTCCTTGTTTATGTGCGGCCGCTCCAGCGCCGCTGCATTACATAACCTGGGAATCCGTACCATCGGAGACCTGGCCTGTACCCCGGTGGATATTCTGGAAGCGCACTTAAAAAGCCACGGCAGACTTCTTTGGGAATATGCCAACGGAAAAGACTCTTCCGGTCTTTTTTCCGAACCTGCCAAAGCAAAAGGAATAAGTCACTCTCTAACCCTGTCCGCCGATGTGCTTTCCAAAGAAGCGGCCTATAAAATCCTTCTGACGCTTTCCGAAGCCGTTACCGGCAGACTCCGTTCTTCCGCAAAACTCGCCGGTATGGTATGCACAGAGATCAAGTATGCTACCTTCCGCAGCGTATCGCACCAGTGTATTCTGCCTACAGCCACAGCGTCTACAAAGGTTGTTTATGAAACTGCCTGTCGGTTGTTTGATGAACTCTGGGACGGATCCGCCGTTCGCCTTCTCGGAATACGGCTTTCTCATTTTACTGCTCCGGATGAGCCTGTTCAGATGTCCCTCTTTGACCTTTCTCCTTCCGAAAAAAACGCTTTTGGACAAGCAGCTTCCGAAAAGAAGCTTGTACAGCTTGACAAGACGCTGGATCATATCCGCTCCCGATTCGGGAACAATGCAATCAAAAGAGGAAGTCTGTTAAACTCCCCCGATTCCTCTTCTTCCAAATAGAGCAGATTACTTTTTCTTCTTTACACTGAAACCGAACGTTCCCACCTGGGATCCGCAGGTAAAATAAGCTCCGTGAGAATACACTAACGGGTTTGCTTTTTCCAGGCAAAACCGCTTCTTTTCATCCATATATTGCTCATCTGCATGGACAGCCGCCACCTTTGCAAGGAAAAGATCATGGCTTCCAAGCGGTATGACATTCTCTACAATACATTCAATATTCACCGGGCTCTCTGCAATTAACGGCACTCTCACATTTTGTGCCGGAAGCTTCGTCAGCCCAAGCACGGCAAATTTATCCTCGTCTCTTCCGCTTTTTACGCCGCAATAATCTGTCGCATAAACCAGATCCTTTGTTGTCAGATTGATCACGAATTCTCCGGTATCCTTTAATGCCTGATAAGAATATCGCTCAGGACGTACGGATATTGATACCATAGCCGGGTTACTGCATACCGTCCCCGTCCAGGCAATTGTCAAAATATTATCTTTTCCCTCTTTATCTGTTGTAGATACCATAACTACCGGGAGAGGGTACAGCATATTTCCCGGTCTCCAGATCTGTCTTCCCATTTTCATTCTCCATCCCGAAGACGCTTTCGCGCCGCAGGAAGTTTCCCTTCTCTAAAGCACAAATGTTTTCAGCAAAATCACTGCCAATCCTGCCAACGAAACTACTAACGACGCTATACTCAGTCCCATCACGACACCGAGCTTTCCTTCCTGACTGCCGATGCTGTCAAGAATCTCTTCCGTTCCTTTGGCGGTCTGGTTTTCCACAACGGCCTGAACGTTGCGATAGACTTTGACATTCTCTTTATGTATATACTCCTCTGCTCCGGCAAAACGTTCTTCCAAAATCCCACTCAGCTGATCTGCTTCCTTCTGGTTCTTTTCCAGTCGTCCCATAACATCCTGCGCCAACTGCCTCAATGTAGATGCCGACTCCTGCTGCAGTTTTTCCAAATGTAGGGAAGCATCGTTCTTAAGCTGCTCTACCTGTGTTACATTTGCCTCCAGCAACGCAGTAATCTGCGTATCATCCATTGCCTGCTTTGCCGCCTGTGCCGCCTGTGTTAACGCTTCCTGTGCCTTTTTTAACTGCACCAGGCATTCCTGATATTCTTTTACTTTTTCCTGCAGTCTGGCATTGTCACGCGCCTGCTGCGCCGTTATATTTTTTGCAGGCTCCTGTACCGTGAGTTTTTGTGTCAGTCTGTCCAAAAAATTCTCCATACTCGTTCTCTCCATATCTTTGGCAGATTATCCTGTTATTAGTATTCTATCATCTTTTCAGGCTCTTCGCAACAGAAAATGGAAAGTTTGTTTTTTGTGTATTTTGCACAATGACCTTTTTCTTTTCTTTTTGTTTTTGTGTAATTCAAATACATTTTACACATTGTTCATATTTTATTCATATTTGTTTGTTATACTGTAAACAGTTACAGGGAAGTACTTAAAATCGACAAAAAGATAAATTTTTTCATAATAGCCCGGGCGCTGCAAAGTACCCGGGCACTCCTCATTTTAAGGGGTTAAACTTTTTCTTCATTCTTTCCGATTGCCAGAATTTCTTCATTCAATGACAGCATCCTGGCATCCAGATCCGACACCATTTTAGAGCATTCGATCAGCTCACTTTTGATATGTTCCGGTGCATCGCCTTCAAATTTATAATGAATCTTATGCTCCAGGCTTGCCCAGAAATCCATGGCAACTGTTCTGATCTGGATTTCCACTTTGGTATCTACGGTTCGATCCGACAGATAGACCGGTATTGTCACAATCATATGATAGCTTCTGTACCCGCTTGCTTTCGGATAAGTGATATAGTCTTTGACCGCCACGACTTTTATGTCCCGCTGACTGCTGATCATCTCTGCAATCCGGTAAATATCTGAAGTAAAAGAACAGATAATCCGAATCCCGGCTATATCATTTATATACTGAACCATATTCGCAATCGTAGATTCGTATCCCTGACGTCTCAGCTTCTTTACAATACTTTCCGGTGTTTTAATCCGTGATTTGATATGTTCAATCGGATTATACTGATGCACATGCTGGAACTCATCGTTCAGAATTTCCATCTTGGTCTCTACCTGACGCAATGCGGCATTGTAAATCAATGTAACTTCTTTCCAGCTGTCAATTCCGTTGCCCGGCTCTTTTAATTCCATAATAATCCCCCCGGTTCCTGTTCTGCTTATTATTCTATCTTCAGTATAACATAGAAAGTGATAAAATTGTACATCCATTTTGATTCTTAATCCTTTTTTTAGAAATTTTCAAAACGGTATTGCTTATATCCGCATTACATTATTTTATTTCTGTTTCACGATTTTTATGACAACTTTACCCGGCTTTTGGGCTTTGACAAATCATCCTTTATACGTTATGATACTGAAAGAAGAATCGGAAAGGAGGAACCGTATGTTCCGTTTATGGGCTAAAATATGGAAGGATAACCGCATGATAAAAGATACGGTTATTGAAGATAACACCGAAGATACCAGAACACATAAGATTTTCCACGGTCTTGAAGAGGCATGCCGCCGTTTTGACCTCGGTAAACCAATCTGGCTGGATGCCACCGTAAAAGAATTTAAGAGACATAACAAAGCACGTTTCCATCAGGATCATTTTATTGAAAAAATTGAGTTCGACTATCTGGAAATACAGATTATTGAAGAATAGAAAGTTTCTTATCGAAAGACATTTTTCCGCAACCAAAGAGAGCAGCAAAAAGACAATGAAATCTTTTGCTGCTCTTTTTTCACACTATTCATCATAGCCATTAGGATTATTCTTCTGCCATCTCCAGGAGTCCTCGCACATCTCGCGGATTCCGTACTGTGCCGTCCATCCCAGTTCTTCTTTTGCTTTTGTGGCATCCGCATAGCAGACAGCAATATCTCCTGCACGGCGCGGCTTGATCACATAAGGAATTTTCACTCCCGTAGCTTCCTCAAAATTCTTTACAATATCCAGTACGCTGTATCCGGTGCCGGTTCCTAAGTTATAAATTTTGAGTCCGGCATTCTCTTTAATCTTCTGCAGTGCCTTTACATGTCCTTTTGCCAGATCCACAACATGGATATAGTCTCTGACTCCCGTTCCGTCATGGGTATCATAATCATTGCCGAACACACCGAGTTCTTTCAGCTTTCCTACTGCGACCTGCGTGATATAAGGCATCAGGTTGTTGGGAATTCCGTTAGGGTTTTCTCCGATCGTACCGCTCTTATGGGCACCGATGGGATTAAAATAGCGAAGCAGAATGACGTTCCATTGCGGATCTGCCTTCTGAATATCCGTTAAAATCTGTTCCAGCATGGATTTCGTCCAACCGTAAGGATTGGTACACTGTCCCTTGGGACATTCTTCGGTAATGGGAATAAAGGCCGGATTTCCGTATACGGTAGCACTGGAAGAAAAGATAATATTCTTTACTCCATGTTTTCTCATAACATCTACCAGGGTGAGCGTTCCCGCAATATTATTTTCATAATACTCCCAAGGCTTTTTAACCGATTCTCCGACTGCTTTCAGTCCGGCAAAATGAATGACTGCATCTACGTTTTCTTTGGAAAAAATCTCTTCCAAAGCCTCTCTGTCTAAAATATCCGCTTTGTAAAAAGGAACCTTTTTACCGGTAATCGCTTCCACTCTTTTCAATGATTTTTCACAGGAATTACAAAGGTTATCCAGTACAACGACATCATAACCTGCCTCCTGCAGTTCCACTACCGTATGACTTCCGATGAATCCGGCACCGCCGGTTACCAATATTTTCATATTATTCCTCCATTCCGCAGACGCTAAAACTCTGAAAGAATCGTGCGTCTATTACGATTTTCTTTCGCTTTCGTCTTCCTCAGTGTACCTCTGTTCGGTCTCTTTCTGCAATACCCTTTTGTTGAAAAACACCTTTGAAATGTTAACTGTTACAGTTCCACACCGTTCTCCTGCAAAAGCTTTCTGGCAGTCTCCACTGAATCCACGCCGACTCTGTTTTTTACCGGAGCAAACTCATGCTCTCTTACCACTTCAAAAGCCAGACAGCTGTCCATCTGATGAATCATATCCAGAACAAGTGTCTCGTATTTATAGCCGTTCGGTACTTCCGGTGTCACCTGATTACCGTTTTCGTCCAGATAAGGGATCTTTTTCTCTACGATGTGCAGAGGAAGATCCGCCGTAACCTTTTCAAGTTCCGGCTCATGAAACAGATAGTTCAAAATAACACCGAAATTATAGGCAGGCTCTCCGAAAGCATCTTTCGCATCCCGCATACTCTCTGTCAATTCATAATATTCCACAATGGAAGGTCTGCCGTCCTCCAGGCACATCACACCCACTTTTTCATCCGGCGAGTTCTTCCTGACAACCTTGGACCCCACGGTACACTCCTTTAAAATCGTAGCCCCGATAAAGCAAGGATCTGCAATACGCTGCAAAACATTATCTACGGAAAAAACATTCAGCCACTCAATTCCTTCTTCCTGAACCAGCTCCAGAAGCCCGCACTTTTTCATGGAAAGAAACCAGCCGCCATTGCCATTCGGCGAAACAGCCAATCGATCTTTTGCTTCCAGATAAATCTTCCCGTTATAATCCGTTGCGGCAGCCATTTCCTGTTTAAAGAAATGAACATGCGCTTGGCTATACCCGAAAAATCCATGCTCCGTCAGAAAATCCACGGTTGCTTCATGTGTCTTATCACTGGTCATCACAAACAGGTGTACATAAGCACCTGCCTGCTCTACTACCTCCATCAAGTTATGGAATAAGCATTCAAAAATATACAGCTTCCGATGAATACCGATATTGTACATTCCTTTCGGTTCTGCGCTCCCCAGCCTGGTTCCCATGCCACCGGCCAGCAGAACCGCTCCTACCTTGCCGCTCTTGATTGCTTCCAGACCCGCCTTTACATATTTGTCCTTTTCTCTTCGGATTTCATCCAGCTGCATAGCCGCCAGAGGTGTTATTTTTCCTTTTTTCTTAAGTTCCTCTTTCTTTCGGCACATTGCGGAAACGGTCATATCGATTTCTTCGATTTGCGTCAGCAGATTCCTTCTGCTCTCCTCTCCCAACTCATCATAATATTTCAAAAGATGTTCCTGCCCGTACAAAGCCAGCTTTTTTTTCGCCTGCTCTAATGTTATACTCATTTTACCCTCCATTTCAAAAATTACTGAACCATTCTATGATTATACAGGAAAACTTCGTTTGGTGCAAGTTTTCCCGAAAAGAAACGAACAGAAGCAGGCTCCCGGCAGGAACTTACTTCTGTTACTTACAATTCAACGCCTTCTTGTTCTATATATTTCTGTAGTTTCTTACGGATTCGAAACAGCTTGACTCTCATGTTACCCTCCGTACATCCTCGCAGCTGTGCAAGATCCCTTGTGGAGTAACCGCACCGATACATCAGGCAGAAAAGTTCTCTGTCCTTGGGCTCCAGAATCTGTTCCAGAAGGAGATCCGTTTCCACCCGGTCAAAGTTCTCATCCCAAAATTCCAGTTCCGTGGCGCTTTCTCTTACTTCTTCCTGGGTGCAGTGAATTTTTTGCCATCGCTTGTGCATAATTTTCAACTTAAGGGCTTCCATAAGCCAGCCGGCCGGATTACCGCTGCCTGATACTTTATCCCAACAGCGAATTGCCTCACAGAATGTATCCTGTACCACATCTTCAGCCAGAGACCCGATCCAAAACTCCCTGGAAGCCACTTTCAACAGTTGATCATGATTTTCCAGGTACAGTGCCTCCAACGCATCCGATTTTTCATTCTCCATCTCCATCACCCTATCTCAGTCCTTCTTCATTCGTAAACAGCATATTGTGCCGCCGTGGAATTTTCTGTAACTTTTTTATCACTAATTAGTGAATTCACCGAGATATTATACACATTTTCCCAGCGAATTGCAATCATTTTCCGCTGGTTTCTTCTTTAAAAAGGCAAAAAAAATCAACTGGAAAAAACACTGAAAGGTATGCATAAAGAAATCGTTAAGGCTTTTTAAAATCTATTTTCATTTCCGGTGTAAAACGTTATGATAGTGGCATACGAACATATTTGCAAATTATTATGCAGAAAGGGGCATACATCATGAATCCTTTGATACTTATTATCGCCGCAATCGGCGGACTTGCCGGAGGCCTGTCAACACTCTTTTTGGTAATCAGCTTTCCGGGAGTGATCCTCTGGAAAATCTATCGCAGGATTGTATATCATATACCCATGACAAAATAGGCGGCTTTACCGGTCCTTCTGCGGATCCATTCCACACTTTATGATAAACTTCACCAAAGGTGTGTTGTCTTTCTGGTCATCTGTGCTGCCTTTCCGTTCTGACCTGATCCGCAGACGGCACTCTGATATATTGATACCTCTCATCCGCGGCCGATCCCTCACCCTCCGCTCTTGTTCTCATCTGTTCATATACTCTCCGGCACAATTCTTCTCTTGCCTGCCTGGGAGAAAGTTCCGGGTCCGGATAAAACGGGCCGTCATAATAAAGAACCGGTCTTGTTTTTCCGTTCTTTTTTTTCTTATATACCGTGGTTTTGACAAAACACGGTGCATTAAGCTTCACCGGATAATGAAAAGACACCGGAGAAAAATCTCTGATCTCATGATATTTAGGCCAGATATGTGCTTCCGGAAAAATCGCAATCACACAGCCCTTTTGATAAAGCTTCTCCACTGCGGAAAGGAAATTTCTATAAGCACCTACTGCGGAGGGCACAGGCAATGCTCCCAGCATTCTTACCAGCGTAAACAGACCGGGAATACTGATCGCATCCGGGTGCGCAATGGTATAACACTGACGTGGAAAAACGCTGACCGGCGTGGAAATCGCATCCGTCACCCACAAAGTATGGTTACTGTATACAAAATAGCCTTTCTTTTTCTCTTTTCGATTCCGAAGCACTTTCCGATTCTTAATCGGTACCTGCCGAAAAAAGATCCAAAAAACCTCAAGCAGAAAAAGAACCGCATAGTAAACAATCGGTTTAAAGATCCGATAACTCAATCTTTGCGGAAGATACTGGTAATCCGGCGGAGTCTGCTTTCCCTTGATTTTGGTGTTTGCAAAATCATCCTTCTGCTCATCATAATAGTAAAACTTATGGTTTTTCATGACTTATCCTTTGCGCTGCACCTGCTCCAAAAGCATCTCTTCCATCCTGTGCATACAGTATTCCTGATCAAATGCCGTGCTTTCTTTCAAATACACCTCCCGCAGTTTTTCTTTCTCTTCGGGATGCTCTATAAAGTAATCGATTTTTTGTGCCAGATCCCTGCTGTCATTGACACGGAACAGGCTTCTTTCGTCTATGGCAAAGCTCTTCGTTGCACACCTGGGAGAATCGGCAATCAAGGGAACCAGTCCGCAGCAGATCGCCTCCAGACAGGCAATCGCCTCAATTTCCACTTCCGCCGGATGGCAGTACAAATCACAGAAATTGATAACATCCACAAGATCCTCTCTGGAATAAAAATCAATTACCGGCGGGTTAAAAAGATGCTTCTCTCCATAAGCCTTTATCTGCCTGTATTTCGGACCTTTTCCGGCAAAAAACAGTTGAATCTGCTCTGCATGTCTGGACTGTTCCACCGCTTTCATCAATACCATATGGGACTTTTCCGCAGAAAGACGTCCGGTAAAAAGAATACAGAACTTATCCGCATACTTTCGGGGCTTTTCGGAATTCCCCGGTCGGAAGATCCGGTTGACACCGTTGGAAATGACATAACCATTGGTCTTTCTTTCCACTTCTTTTTCAAAGATTTCCTGAATAAACTTCGTCGGATAATGGATCGCATCCGCTCTGCAGAACACATTTTTATCGTACCATTTGTAAATAAAATGATTGGCGAAGCGGCAGTCCTTTAACCCGATCTGTACGGAAAAATTCTCCGCCTGTGCATGAAATCCCGCTGTCAGGGGCTTGTCAAGACGTTTCACCAGCCGGGATGTTTTTCTGGCAATAAACAAAGGAACCATAATATGCACTACATCTGCATCTTCTATGGCATGTTTTAAAATGGCTTCATCATATCTGGCCAGAACCACATTATTTTTTTCAAAGAATTTTCTGGCAATCGGCCCCATATTGGTAAGAGGCAGTACACAATACCCTTCTTTTCCTTTTTTATCAGCATCCGGACATACCACTGTTACCGCATGTCCCTGTTTCTGCAAATGGTGAATCAGATTATATGCCGCAACCGTCGTTCCGTTGTTCGGTTCCCCAAGTACCTCGCAAATGATAGTGACTTTCATCCTCTCTCCTCGCTTGTGAATCCTCATTTGTTCTGCTGCCGCTATGGCAGTTTCTGTCCCTGTATCCGCTCCGCCTATTATACTATAAATTATCCAAAACTTCAAGCTGCAGGGAAATGCGTCAGGACAAACTTGTAAAACTATGTTAGTGTAAAAAACAAGATTGGTGCAAATCTCCGGGGACGCTTTCGCTCAATTTTGCACCCCTCATTGGAATCCCCATGAGCCTCCCCTTAAAAACTTGCCCTCAATGCGATTGTAACTTTACATGTTTATCCAGAAAGTACGTCATTAGCCTTGCTTCTCTCCCTTTTTTCTGCTATGCTTGCAGTAAAGACGAATTTATGCGAATGGCGCGTGTGAACTGTATATTTTACGCTAATATAGTTTTGTAAGGTGACAATCGCTATGGAAAAGAAATATCACATTGACTATCATTTTGGGACAGCTCCCTTAACGTTCGGTACTACCGGGCTGATCCAGCTTGGCAGGCTGTATTGCATGCCTTCCGGTATGATTGCGAAGCATGCCCATATGGGTTGGTATGAACTGACCTGCGTGACAGGCGGGAAGGGCACGGTTCTGACAAACGATATTCCGCAGGAGGTCACAAGCGGCGACATCTATCTGTCTTTTCCGGGAGACTTTCATGAAATACGTTTCTCCTCATCTGACCCTTTGAAATATGACTTTTTTTCCTTTCATTCGCAACAAAGCTCGTCCGCAAAATCTGTACGTAAATTCTGCGGACGAGCTTTGTTATCAGCTTATGCACTACATTGATACCCATATGTACCGTTTACAAAGTCTGAACGATCTTTCGGAAGAATTCGGCTACAATTACAGCTATCTTTCCGACCTTTTTCGGAAAAATACCGGAGATACCCTGTCTAATTACTACCGGACCAGGCACCTGAATGCAGCCAGACTGCTTTTGGATGAGAAAAAATTAAGGATCCATCAAATCGCTGAAATCTTAGGTTACAGCTCCCTCTATGCTTTCAGCAAGGCTTTCAAACACCGGTACGGTATTTCACCGGAACACTATCTGAAAAAATCGGAAAAGGGGAATGCCGAGTGAAAAGATGCGGCGGTTTGTATTATTGACCTCTGTTCTCTCCGCCGCAGTTCTATCCTCATGGAACATCCCTACGTTCTACAGATACTCTCTTAAATCCGCCGCCAACTTTTCTTCCGCCGAAATCAGCTGCTTAGCCAGATCTTTAATCTCTTTGTCTGCTGCTTTATACTGATGCAGATACTTGTACAGGGATTTAACGCCCATATTGCAACCGTCCGTAACCAGATCCGCCGCTGTCCGGTCCGAATTTTCTTCGCCCATTTTGATATTGGTCTTCATCCAGGACATCATCTTCGCCATCGTTCCGGGTTCTTTTCCCTCATCCTGATAGGCATTCAGGTATTCATGCGTCAGATTACCCAGTTTCTCATGCGTGTTCTTGCTTTCCTTCAATAAGGTTTTCATGGATTCCGATTTTACGTGATCCATGACTTCATCCAGCGAAGTTACTCCCATTTTAATTCCCGCATTGCATTCCCTGAGCAGCTTAATGGTATCATCTTCCATATTTCCGAAACCTCCTGTTTTAATTATGCAATTTCAGTATGCACGAAAATCAATGAAATATACGTCAATATTCTCTTGCCAAAACAAAAACATAGTGATAAAATTTGAAAAAGTCAAACGGGCACCGAAAGGCGCAACCAACCGTACCGACGAAAAAAGCCGCCTGCAGGCGGCAGATTGTGAGGCATTCCATTATGCATGTATCTTATAAGAAAATCCGCAACTCTTTTTTGCTGGTTCTCACCGCCCTGGTATGGGGAATCGCTTTTGTATCCCAAAGCACCGGCGGAGATGCCGTAGGTCCTTTTTCCTTTAACTGCATCCGTTCCTTCATCGGAAGTCTGGTTCTGATTCCGGTTATCTTTCTTCTGGACCGGCTCAATCTGACACAGAGAATCCCCAAATCGGCTTCCGAAAAAAAGACGCTGTGGCTTGGCGGAATATCCTGCGGTGTTGTTCTGTTTTTTGCCTCCACCTTTCAGCAGCTGGGAATTACCATGGGCACTTCTTCCGGAAAGGCCGGCTTTCTGACCGCCTGCTACATCCTGCTTGTTCCGATCTTCGGCATCTTTCTTGGGAAAAAATGCGGACTTAAAATCTGGTGCTGTGTCGGTATTACCGTAATCGGTCTGTATCTGTTGTGTATGCGCTCTTCTTTGGCATTTGAATTAAATGACGGAATGGTATTGATTTCCGCTTTGCTTTTTGCCTTACATATCCTGATTATCGATCATTTTTCTCCGAAAACGGATGGTGTACGTATGTCCTGCATCCAATTCCTGGTCTGCGGCATCTTAGGGCTTTTCCCCATGATCTTCCGGGAGATGCCGGGAAATGCGGG
Organism: uncultured Acetatifactor sp.; assembly: GCA_934433135.1. Lineage (GTDB taxonomy): Bacteria > Bacillota > Clostridia > Lachnospirales > Lachnospiraceae > Acetatifactor. The sequence continues at coordinate 33,156 of CAKRZO010000001.1, forward strand.
CAGTATCAGCGCCGGGATACAGACCTGGGGCGCCCCCTTCGCTACGCTTGATGCCTGGATTCCGATCCTCTATGCCGGTATCATGTCCTGCGGTGTAGGCTACACGCTGCAGATCATCGGCCAGGAAGGCTTAAATCCCACCATTGCGTCTTTGCTCATGAGCCTGGAATCTGTCTTCTCCGTAATTGCCGGAGCGCTGATCTTGCAGGAACGCATGTCCGCGCGAGAGCTTTTCGGCTGCGGACTGATCTTTGTGGCTATTATTCTGGCACAGATTCCATCCTTACATAAGAAAATGCCTGGATAAATGTTCGAAATAAATCGTATAAAGCCCAGAAGCGCCTCTTTTATGGCCTGATTACTCAGCAGGTGAGTTTTTAAACCGAATCCTTCAGGCAGGCATCCACGAGTTCGGAAATCTTTCCGGTTGCCAGTCCGATATTGGTATCTGCCGCGCCGTAATAAATCTTCACCGTACCGTCATCTTCCGGTATGGCATTGCATGTAAATACCACATTGGCGCACCTTCCACGGTTTTCATAATCATATTCAGGCCATAAAATAAAACCGCTATGTCCGATAACCTCCCATGGTCTTTCCGAGTTTAAAAGGCAGGCCTTCAGTCGGTAAATAAAACCATTACAGGTTGTGGAAACCGTATGATAAATCTCAAGCCAGCCCTTATCTGTCTTAATCGGCACTGCTCCGGCTCCCATCTTAAAACCATCCAGGAACGGTTTTCCTTTATAATAAAGCGGCCTGGAGTTACCCCAATATACCAGATCCGGAGAAAAACTCATCCACATGGAACATGGCTCCATTTCATTTCCAAACGGACGATCCAGGCGGAAATAAAGTCCCTCATATTTTTCCGTAAACAACGCACCATTCCGATTGCCGAGCTCACTTCCCGTACAAACCCTTTCAAAATTCTCGAAATCCTTCGTTCTCAAAATACCAAGCCTTGCATCATTTTGTTCCAGATCGCTGGCATAAATCAGAATGTATTCCTCACCGATTTTCGTAATTCGCGGATCATACGTATTCATTTCCGGATGAAACGGATCTTTCGGCGGCATTTTCATCGGCTTTGGATCCGGTGTAAAATGATACCCATCCTTGCTTCTTGCAATCCAAAGCCTGTGTATATCATCCAGCCCTGTAACGTCCATAAGCAAAATATATTCTCCATTATGTTTAATAGCCCCCGGATTGAACGTGTAGAGCACCTCTTCCGGCATTTTGTCCGGTGACATAACCGGATTGTTTTCATATTTTTTTAATAGTCTCATTCTATTCTTCATTTCTTCCTTTCAACAGTCTTTTGCCAAACCCTTTTCCTGTAATTGTCACTTGGATAATGGTACGATTCGTAAGCTTTTTATATGGTTTTTCCGGGTTCTTTAACCTGAATCAAGAAAGAGGTTTCTGAAATTTCCTTCATAAGATTCAGAAAGTTGCCGAGAATAGCGTCCATACTGCTGTCATATTTTTTCAGTTCCATTCTCCACAGATTTTCCCATTCCAGGGAGAGATATCCGCGATAATGATTTTTCTGAAGGATTCCGAGGATTTCTCTTAACGGAAGCTGGCCTTCTCCCAACGGTGTATATTCAAAGTCGTGCTTTAAGGGATTCGGATCCACTTTGCCGTCTTTGATATGCACGTGTGCAATCTTATCACCGATATAGTTCCAGGTTTCTTCCGGCATTTCATGATCCTCAATGGGATGGATGATATCCCAGATTACCTTGACGTTCTTTCGTCCGATATCCGAAAGAAGCTTTTGCAATACCCTTCCTGTCGCAAACTCATTATGGGTTTCTATCCAGATTTCCTTTTCGGTTGTATCCGCCAGTTCTCTTACCGCCGTTACCACACCTTCATAATCAATCTGTCTTTTGGCATCTGTTTTCCATACACAGAAATTTCCCAGGAAAATCCGGATCGCCAGAATCGAAGTTGTTTCGATTCTATGCAGAAGCTCCTGCCCTTTCCGAAGCATTTCCGGATCGTATCCCAGAAAACAGATTCCGGTTCCCACATCCACAACCGAAAGACCCTCTTCATAGACAAAACTGCCATCCGGTTTCTGCCGCACTTCCACACCGTCTATATGGTATTTTTCACACAAGGCTTTCAGTTGCTTCGCATTATAATCCATACAGGGCAGGGTAGAAAAACAGTATTTAATCGATTCCGTTTCGTTCATAACGATAAACTCCCTTTATCTGAGTATCCGCAGCGCCGGTGGAGAGCCAGTGCCTGCGAATTCTCTTATTTAAATCAATATCGCATACTGCCGGAATGGTATGTGTACCGCTCTGGGCAAGAATTTCTCCGGTCGGACTTACAACTCTTGCCGGTTTCCAGCCATAACTGTTTTCCGTGTTCCATCCGCATACGGCAAAATAGATACCGGTATCCATTGCGCGTGCAGAGAATTTTTCCGCTGCATCGCCGGCACTGGACACAAATACGATTTCCGCTCCGTTGTCCGCCATTTTCTGTGCGGTCTGCGGAAAGTACTGGTCAAAACAGATTAATATACCGATTGTCCCAAAATCCGTCTGAAAAACGGGGAAGCTTCTGCCCGGCGTCATTATCGCAAAAAAGTTCGTATTCATGAAAATTGTAAATAAAAACAATTTGTTTTCGTTCAGAAACAAATTGCCATGTGAAAAATCAGCGTTTCAACGTGATTTTTCACATTAACCGCCTACGGTCATTCTGGCTGCATATTCCTCACTGATTTCCAGCGGCAGCTCTTTTCCCTGTTCCCAAAGCAAAATGTTATCGATCAACTGTCGGGTGATCACAGGGCGTCTGTCAATGGTAGGACCTGCCATGTGCGGGATACAGTAAACGTTCGGCATTGTCCTTAAGGGGCTGTCCTCCGGTAACGGCTCTTTGGTATAGACATCCAGTACGGCGTCAAAACGATTTTCTTTCAATGCCTCTATCATCGCTTCTTCCTCCACGATTCTTCCCCTGGCGGTATTGAGGAACAATGCTCCGTCTTTGATCTGACGGAACTGTTCCCTGCCGATCATTCCTCCGGTTCTTTCATTCATGGCAGAGTGCAGTGTTACAATATCACATCCCAGCGCCTCTTCCAAAGATACCTGTTCGGCATTGCACTCTTTTAAAATCGCAGGATCCACCGGATAAAAGGAATAGATCTTCAGCTTTACACGAAAGACCTGCAGCTTCCTTGCCAGGAAACCCGCTATGGTACCGAAGCCGATAATCCCCACCGTCCGGTCAAGCAGCCCTTTGGAAAAATCTCCCGGTTCATGCCAGCCGCCCTGCCGCATCCTCCATACATAATCCGGCAACCGTCTTAATCCCATCAACATGTAGGCAATCGTTCCTTCCGCAACCGATTCCGCATAAAGCTGATTTCCGCTTAACACCCGGATTCCGTGATGGTAAAGCTGCGGTGTTACCAGACTTCCCACCGAACCGCCGGTATGGACAATCAGTTTCAATCGGGATTCTTTCACCATATCATAGGTAATGGTCGGGTGCCCCCAGCCGGTAAGAACCCCGTCACAGTCTCTGACCGCTTCTGCAAATTCTTCCGGCGTTACCTGTCTATCATAAGGAGAGTATTGAACCTGTACCTTTTTTCCCATATATTCTCTTACCTCTGCCGGTAAAAAAGTATGAAAAACCTCTGTCTCCTTCGGTATCGATACCCATAATCTCATTATTCTTCTGACACTCCCTTCCCTGCATATGCCTGCTGACTTTCAAACGGCTGCTTCCACAGCAAATCAATACCGGATTTCGGATCCTGAATCCGTACTCCGTCTCCTTCGAACGTTAATTCCGGCAATCTCCGCTCTTTGTTTTGGATACTGCAAAGCAAAAAGGCTGCGGCGAATACATACTCTCCCGGTTCCAAAGCCTCCTCCGTGCGGTATACCGGATAAGCTGCCAGAGGAGCATACAGATGATATCCGGACTGTGTGCTTCCCGCATCCAATAGAACCGGGATCTGCGCCAACGCGGTTAAGGACGAACGGAATTCCCTGTTCTCCACAGACACTTCCTTTTCCGTTCTGTGCACCGGCAGATAGTCATCCCATCTTCCGAGAGAAAAGCCTCCCTCTGTTACCAAATAAGGTCTGCTCAATTTCACCTTGTGAATTCTCACATGAAAATCGGGACGCGGAAGCATCCAGGTTTCGACCACCGTTTCCGGGTCATTGAAAAAGGGCACATGCCAAGAATGGAGAAAGGCTCCGTCAAATCCCAGATCCGTAAACCCAAGCCTGTGGGAAGTCATGGACAGGTCGGGAGTTGTCAGACCGATCATGTTGTCCAGACTGACCACATCCGGTACGCTCACCCCGAATCCTGCCGCAGAGTTGTAAGCAAACTTCCCATACCAGCCGCGCATATCTCCGAAACGATGGGAATGGATCTGATTCTGATAATACTGTGCGGTATTATTATACATGGTTACGATTCCGTCATCGGAAGCAAACATCATATGGATTTGTTCATGAGCCGGACGCACCAGAAATGTCCCTTCCTCCGCCGGAAGCTTTGCCTTTTTCGCCTGCCAGAAAGGATGATCCTGCGCAAGCAGCAAGGCCAGGAAGCTTTTGCAGCACCAGTAAGCGCCGCCATCCGACGTGTAGCCTTCCGTCACTCCATAAGCTTTATAAAGATATCCTTCCGGTAAAACGCCGTTTTCCTCACACCTGCAATGCTTCCGGAAAAATTCGATATTCTTTGCAAGAATTCTTCCTGCCAGAGGCGCCTCCATCCGGCAGCCTGCCAGAACCGCAGCCGGGAACAATGCAGATGCTGCGAAACGATAACTGAGGGAACGACCGAAGGGAACCTGCGCACCTCTTTCGTCAAACCAATGGGTATAAAAATCCAGAAACGCATTGGTTCTTTCCACATAGCTGTTCCGATGTTCGGCATATCCCGCAAAGCTCTCATCGGCTATCAACGTCCAGAGCAGCGGATAAAAATGCAGCGACCAGGCTTCGTAATAGTCGAATCTTCCGAAGCTTCCGTCCGCATACCAACCGTTTCCCAGATAAAGCTTATCCAGGAAAGCAAGCCCTTCCTCAAGCATTTTTTCCGTTTCCGGGAAGGAGTAGCCCAGACGTTTTAACACCGTAACTGCAAGCAACGGAAACCAGTAATGATTGTTCGGCCAGGAATGCTCAAAGGCAACCCTTGCCATTTCATAGACCGCCCAGGCGTACTGCACCTTTTCTTCCTCCGGCAGCGGATCCCAAAGAGTATTCCGGGCAAACCATAGCCCGACGAGCAATCCGGCAAGTTCCGTAATATTCTGATTTTCATATACATAGGCACTGAAATACGGTTTGTACTCCGCCCAGGTTCCTTCCCCGGATGCAAAAACCTTCTGTAAGCCTTCCCGCATGTATTCCGACACGGATATTTCCTGTCCTTCATACCGCAGGCAAATATCCTCTCCCTGCGCAAGAATGGGCGCAATCCCCCAGAAAGGCCGGCAGAAATTTTCCAGGAAAGACGGAATAAACCCGACCTGATCCGGTTTCAGCGCAAAATCGCCCTCTCTCATTCTTTTCAGATTTCGTTCCATTAACGGAATACAGATTTCCAATGCATAATTTTTCATTTCTTCCCTGGTCAACATTTTTTCGTCTCCGTTTTTTACACTAAGTGCAGCAGAAAAGATGCCAGCATTGCCGCAATTTTTTCATGTCCTGCCGCATTGGGATGCAGTCCGTCCGGGCAGTATAACACTTTTTGTGAGGGGATATTCGGCTGAATCCCCACACCGGCATACAGATCCACTACCGGCAGGGAATAATACTCCGCCATAATCCGGATCGCCTGAACGTAATCCCGGAAAACATGCCCTGTTAAAACGCTTCTCTCCAGTTCGTTCCTGCGATGCAGGGGTGTCATAAAGATAATCGGTATCTCCGGATATCTTTCTATCAATCCCCTCATCAGAATCGAAAGCGCCCCGTAAAACGTTTTCGGGGTATGATCTCCGAACGTTCCCATCGGCGCATTCCCGTGCCCGAAATCATTGGTTCCGCCGAACACGACAACCGCATCGGCCTCTTTGTCCATCTCCTGAAAACGGTCCACAAAGGCATTGCCGTAAGGGCGCGGATCCCGTCCGATATATTGCGCAATCCGGGTTCCTTCGATCCCGTAATTATTGGCCGCTTTCAGGCCGTACTTTTCTTTTAAGATATTGCAGTAAATCTGTTCTTTTGCAGCCACGCCGATCCCCTGGGTAATGCTGTCTCCCATAAAATGAATGCTTTTTCCCTTTAATTCCATATTTCGTAATCCTCTTTACCAGCTTAAGTTTCCTGTTTTCAAAAGCTTATAGACCGCTTCCGCAAAAAAGTAATCTCCGTAGATCATGGAAACATGCCTGTCCTTTTCATTATGATAAGAACCGGTAGCATGATGTATCATAAAATCGGTATCCGGAGACCAATCCGCGAAATGTTCCTCCATCGCTTTCAGAATTTTTACAGCTGCCGCAAAATATAACTCTCTTTCGTATTCCGGCACGCTGTCCGCTATTTCAAGTAACCCGCAGACCGCACAGGCGCCTGCGCTGGAATCGTAAATAACCGGCTCTTTCGGGGCGCGGAAATCACACAAAGGCAGCCAGTCCTGCAGACTGCATGCGCTGATAAAGTAATGCGCGCTTCTCTTGGCAGCATCCAGGTAACGTTCTTCCCCGGTATGACGATAGGAAAGAGCCATTCCGTATAAAGCCCAGGCCTGTCCTCTGGACCAGGAAGAACCATGTCCGTAACCCTGTCCCTGGGTGTCATCCCAGTCGCCCAGCATCTCTCCAGTATTGGCATCATGATTTACAATGTGCTTCACACTGCCGTCCGGTCTGAAATGATCTCTTAACACCATATCCGCGTGGTTCTGCGCCACAAAGCGGAACCTGGGATCCCCGGTTTCTTCGGAGGTCCAGTATAAAAGCGGCAGGTTCATCATGCAGTCTATAATCGTCACTCCGGCCAGGGCAGGATTATAATCTCCGTGATTCCAGGCGCGGATAAAGCCCCCGACGGGATTATATCTGGACATCAGATGATCCGCCGCCCGAAACTGCCGGTTCCTTGCTTCTTTCGAACCGGTGAGCGTATAATCAAAACCGGACGCAAGCCTCCAGATAAATCCGACGTCATGGCTGAGCCCCGTATGGTTTAATAACGCTCTGTCCAACGCTTCTTCTCCCCATAGCGCCGCCTGCCTGTAACAATCCTTTTTTTCGGCGGAATACAATAGCCACATAAGACCCGGCCAGAAACCATTGGTCCAGCAATTGATGTCGGTTTCCGACATATCGTTGTGCTTTCCGTCATGACTGAAAAACGGAAGCTTTTGGGCAGACCGCCGGGATACCGTTTCCATCCTCCGGTCTATTTTTCTCCATACTTCCTCCGCCCATTTCTTGTCCTGTTCTGATAACATAATCTTCTCCTACTCTTCGCTTTACATTTTTACATGGTGCGTCTGAACCGTTGCGGTCTAAAACTGCCGCGTTCGGAGCCGTTCCCCGCCAGGGGACTTCCACGCGGCAGTCTCTTTTTTTGTAACAGTTCAGGCAGGCATTTTTGTGGACAGATTTCATGCTCGCATGAAAATCTGTCTGAGCTTAAGCGCCAAGTCTATGAGCATCGCATCTTACAGATGTGATATTATCCAGTTTTTACATCTCATTCCATCTGTCGTAAGCTGCCTGGTATACTTCCAGCACTTCGCCTATACCCATGCTTTCAATGGTCTTGCAGTATTCATCCCACTGCGTATCCAGATCTGCCACACCGGCAATGAACTTCGTCTTCATTTCGGAAAAATAGGTCTTGATCTCAGACCACTTGTTCATAATAACATACTGTTCATCCGTTGTGAAGGTCAGATACTCATCCGGGAACATTTTATTGGCATCCTTCATATAAGGCACCAGATTCTTCATATAAGCCTTCTGTCTTACCTGATTGTTGCCGGGTGTAGAGGTATATCTGTTGCTGAAATCCACATAACCGCTGTTATCCCAGATCAGTTCGCTGTACTGATAGGTTCCGAAGGTACCTGTATAGCCTTCCGGAAGAATCAACGCGTATGTTTCGTCACTGTCAAATTCCCAGTTTACGCCTTCCAGACCGTAGCAGAAAGAGTTACCGTACAAGCCGCTGCCTTCCACTACTTCTTCTCTTGCATACATGATATCAAACATCTTGCACATTTCTTCCACATAAGGAGATTCCGCATTCATATAGAATACACTCTTTCTGTGCATCGGCAGTCTTCCCGGATACTGTCTGGAATCGGAATATTCACTGGTTAAAGGCGCCAGAACATCCAAATGCACTTCTCCGTCTTCAAAATCATCCGGTGGCAGATTGCCGGCTTCATTTCCCAGGAATACGGTTGTTCCTTCCTTGGCAAGAGACAATGCCGCATTGCCGTCAAGGGTCAGATATTCCTGATTCAATAAACCGTCATCATACAACTTATGCATATATTCCAGATAATGCTTATACTGTTCGGAAGTACGGTTGAAGATTACATTTCCGTTTCCATCGTCTTCGAAATCCGGCTGTACACTGTCCCCGAAAGCACAGTATAAAACGCTCCCCCATCCGGTATTTTCATCAAAACCGCCATAGTAACAGAAAGGCGCCTTACCATCATTTGCCTCCTTCACAGCTGTCATTACATCGTATAATTCCTCTACGGTTTCCGGTACCTTTAATCCCAGCTTTTCCAGAATGTCATTTCGATAATGTGCTCTGGGTCTGTTCATGGTTACGGATTTCTCGAAACCGACCAGTTCATAGAAACCACCGTTTTCCTGGGTAATTGCCTTTTTGGCAGCCGGGAATTCTTCCAGTGCAGCAGCATAATTCGGCATGATATCCAAATGTTTGGAATAGTCCACCAGTTTACCTGCTTCTACTCCGTAATCATAAACATTTTCCGCTCCGAAGGCTGATGCATATACCGCGAAAAAGTCCGGCCAGTCGGATCCTGCAAGATAGGTTGCAAAAGCATCCCCTTCCACATTGATCCACTCAATCTGAATTCCGGTAATCTCCGATACCTTGTCCCATACCACTCTGCTCTTATTGGTCATGTCCTTGCCGATTACAAGACCGGTAACCGTAATCGGTTCGTCCACGATCGGATATAAGGATTTCTCTTCCTCTGCCTCCGATGCAGATTCTTTTTGCTCTGAGGACTGTGCAACGGCAGAATTCTTTTTCGTCTCCGTTCCCTCATTGGTTTTGTTTCCGCAGGCGGATACTCCCAGTACCATAGCCGCTGCAAGAAACAGTGCAACTACTTTCTTTTTCATAAAACTCTCCTTTCGTTGTTGAAAAATTTTTATTAGCACTCAGCCCTTCACCGATCCGATCAGCACACCTTTATCAAAGAATTTTTGTAAAAAAGGATATACGATCATAAGCGGCAAAGAGGATACTACTATGACAGCATATTTAATCAATGCAGCAAGCTGCTGTTTGCTTGCCAGATATTCATCCGCGCCATCCATCATATCGGCACTGGACTGTTCCTGCACAAGAATCTTTCTTAAGAACAATTGCAGGGGATATTTCTCCGTATCATTCAGGTAGATGATAGCGTTAAAATAGGAATTCCAGTGTCCGACTGCAAAATACAGTACCATAACTCCCAGCAGCGCTCTGGACAAAGGCAATACAATCTGAAAGAATGTATTCAGTACGGAACTGCCGTCAATGCAGGCAGCCTCCTCCAGTTCCTTCGGCAGTGCCGCAAAAAAGGAGCGGCAGATAATGCAGTTATAGGTATTGAATGCACCCAGGATCAACAGTACCGTTCTGGTATCATATAATCCCAGTCCCTTCACTACCAAAAACGTGGGAATCATTCCTCCCGAAAAATACATAATGAACATAAAAAGGAACATAAAAAACCGGTTCCCAGGCACTTCTGCTGTTGTTTTCGAAAGTACATAACCGGCAGGCAGGGTAACCGCCAGATTGATCATCGTACCAAGTACCGTGTAGAAAATGGTATTCAGATATCCGGTCATAATATTGGAATCCTGAAACACCCTGATATAACCGGCCAATGTGAACCCTCTCGGCAGTAAAAACACCCTTCCGCTTGAAACCAGAATCGGATCACTGACCGAACAGGATATTACATAAAGCAGCGGGTACAATACAATCGCAAGAAGCACCAGTGTAATTATCCATATAAGGACATCAAAACCCTGTATTTTCTTTTTCTTTGTTTTCACATTACTCCCTCATTCCGCAGACGCTTTCGCGTCGCTGCTTCTTTTATTCTAAAAAGTAACTGTTCCCCTAAAAGAGACTTGTCTCACTACATTTTCGGGATACCGTATTGGCAATGAGAAGCATAACCAGATTTACGACATTATTAAACAGCCCTACTGCTGTCGAAAAGCTGTATTTCGTCTGCACAATACCTCTTTTGTAAACATAGGTGGAAATTACTTCCGAAACATCTATATTCAGATCATTCTGCAGAAGATAAACTTTTTCATAGCCAACAGAGGCAATGCTTCCTATGGACATAATCAGCATGATGATAATAGTCGGCAGAATGCACGGCAGATTCACATGCAGTATACGCTGCAGACGGGTTGCCCCGTCAATGGAAGCCGCTTCATGAAGCTGCGGATCCACTCCCGACAGAGCGGCTATGTAAATAATTGCGCTCCATCCCATATTCTGCCAGACTCCGGACCAGACATACAAATGCCGGAACGCTATGGGATCCGCCAGAAAGTAGTGCCTCTCAAGACCCAATGCCTTCAGGACTGTATTTACAATTCCCATGGACGGAGAAAACATCGTTGCAATCATTCCTATCAATACCACCGTAGAAATAAAGTGCGGCGCATACAAAATCGTCTGCGTGAACTTCTTAAATTTCCCTCTCAGTTCATTGATGATCAATGCAAGCAGAATCGGTATCGGAAATCCCACGATCAAAGAATAGACCGAAATACTCAAGGTATTCCGAAGCAATCTCCAGAAATAGAAACTGGAAAAGAAATCTTTAAAATTCCGAAATCCTACCCAGCGGCTTCCCAGGATTCCTTTTGCCGTACGATAATCTTTAAATGCAATCTGAATCCCATACAGCGGAGCATAATTAAAAATAATCACATAGATAAGCGCCGGCAGCAGCAACAAGTAGTATGGCCTGGCCTTCCATATCCTTTTCCATCCTTTTTGATTCATCCTTTTTCCTCCTTTCCCCCGGATCTCCTTTCCCCGGTCCTATGTAACTCCTTTCAACCTGCCTGTATTGGCTTTTCGTTTTGTTACAAGCCGATTGTATAGTCGATTATACCGAAAGTAAAGAGTACAATTTTGCCTTTTCCCCATCAAAACACAAAAAACAAAATTTTGAACCCCTGCATTTTGCGCCATTTTGCACAAATTGCAAGGGTTCCGGTTTTCAGATCTGATTACGAAACTCCGATGGAGTCATTCCGATATTCGCTTTGAACATTCGGGAAAAATAGTTGTCATTCGGTATTCCGACGATGACCGATATCTCCTTAACGGAATAAGACGTAGTCAGCAAAAGTTCTTTGGCATATTCCAGTCTTTTGGCATTGATATATTCCGTAAATCCGATTCCCACCTGATTTTTAAACATCCTGCTCAAGGTATAACTGGATATCTGAAAAATATCCGCCACCAGTGTCTGGCTTAAGTCTTCCTCTCTGTAATGCAGATCCAGATATTGCAGGATTTCCTGTTTTAAACTTTCCTGTTTGCCGGTGTCCGTCAGTTTCTCTTTCGATCTGCCCGGTATTTTTCTCTTCTGGTAGCAGGACTGCAAAGACTTTCGGATATCATTCATATCGGATACCACGGTTCCTGCATAAAATCCGTACTCCGGTTCCAAATGTTCCCGGCACCACTGCTCCAGCCAGCCTGCGATCTCCCCGGCATTCTCCTCTTCCATGAAGCTGATCACCGCAGTCTCTTTCTTTCCCTGAAGATCCGTAATAAAAAGGAGTGTATGGAACTTTTCCTGCGCTCGCTTGAGTATTTCATTGCTTTCATAAGTCAGCAATACCTGTTTTTCAATTAAAAAGACGCAATAATAGCGAATAGACGGGCTGATTCCCAATCTTTCCACCTTTTCCGGGGAAATAATCGTCCCCTGCAGCAAATGCCCCATCAAAAGATCCATGATCAGGAAGCGCTGTTCGGAAAGCTGCAGGTTTTGTTCATCCAGTCGATTGGCAATCAGGGAAAACTCGTCCCTTCCCTTTTCTTTCATATTACCTACAATCCGATAGACCGGTCGATAATTCAGATAAATGGACAAAACGCAGATCATTAACATCAAAATTCCCATGATAATAAGCAAGGTGCGCATTTCATAATAGAACCGGATAACGCTGTTTTGCAAGGCATCTTCTTCCACATCCAGGCAAAAAATCAGATGATAGGGCGGGCGTTCCTTTTCATAATGGGTCTGTATCAGCTTTTTTTCCGCGGATGCTTCCTTCTCCCGTACCGCAAAATAATTCTCTTCTCTGTCGGAAGAGGCGCTCCCGCCTGTTTCACCCAGGTCTTCTCTGTCGGAAGAGGCGCTCCCGCCTGTTTCACCCAGGAATTGTCCGGTATCATAATTCCAGACGGAATACCGGATGCCGTCTTCTTTGGAAGAAATTTTTATTTTTTCCTGCTCCAGAACATAAAAAATAAGAGCATGATCCTTCTGTTCTCCCATAAGAACCGGAAAACCAATCAGAATATATCCTCCGCCTGCTCCCGGCACGCAATCAGAAGCAAGCACCATTTTTTCGTCTTTTTCCTCAAAAAAGGTAAGCAGTTCTTCCTGTTTTTCCACATCCGTAATGCCAAGCCGCAGCATCACATACTCCAGAGCGGAATACTTCGTCATGTCTGTTATCAGAACGCAGTCTTCCTCATAGTAATACAGTCCGAAATAAACTGCCGGAAGATCCTGCTTATAATAGCCTCTCAATTCCTGTGCCGCCGCCTGATAATACCAGGGGTTTTCCCTGAGCTTTTCCACCCCTTTTCTCAATACATCCACATTTTCCCCGATGGCAGAGGCTCCCGACAGACTCCTGCTGTCCACACTGATTCCGGCAGCATGACTGCGCATTTTCCCGATTTCCGTCAGAAATTCTCCGGAAAAGGTGCTTAATGCAGACTCATAGTATTCCATGTTGGAATGCTTCATCTCTTTAAAAGCCCTCTCCCAGAAAAAAAGGAAAAAGCAAAGTATGGGAACGGAAAAAATCAAAAACGTAGTAATCACCAGCTGATGCAGATACCGGAATCGATTTTTCATAAAAGGCTCCCTTCCTCGTCTTTTTTTTCTATTATAAAAGGAAGAACTTTTCTTTTCAACAGCACATTTTTGCATACGTTCACTATTTTGCTGTCTTTCTTCGGCATTTTATATAATCGTTCCTGCATTTCTTCCTATTGGCAGACTTTATGCCTGCCAGGAAATTTGTAAAAACCCTTCCTGCTGGCAGACTTCATACCTGCCGGAAAATCTGTCTGTATGAATGTTTGTACTTAGCACCAAGTTATATGCACATCGCACCCAAACGGTTACCGAGCAGAAATCTGACTGAGCGCCCTGCGCAAAGGCAGGATGCTTCCCGGAGAAACGGACAGTTCGTCGATTCCGATTTCTGCGAAAAAAGAAGTCAGTTCCGGATCGCTTCCCAATTCTCCGCAGATACCGCAGGGGATCCCTGCCTGATGAGCTGCTTGTGCCGTCTGGGCAATCATACGCAAAATCGCTTTATGACGGGGATTGTAAAAGTCTCCAAGCGCCGGATTCATCCGGTCAACGGCCAGCGTATACTGGGTCAGGTCGTTGGTTCCGATGCTGAAAAAGTCCGCCAGACGGGCAAGCTCCTTACTGATCATAACGGCTGCAGGGGTCTCAATCATAATTCCCTGTCTGACTTCATCGAAGGGTATCTCTTCTTTTTTAAGCTCTTCCTTTATTTCTTCCGTTATCTTTAGAATTTTTTCCAACTCTTCCACGGAAGTAATCATGGGATACATAATGGACAACCTGCCGAAAGCGGAGGCTCGAAACAGCGCCCGCAACTGTGTCTTAAAAATCGGGGGATTTTGGAAACAAACCCGGATAGCTCTAAGCCCCAGCGCCGGATTTTCTTCCTTCGGAAGCCTTAAGCAGGGTGCCTGTTTATCGGCGCCGATATCCAGTGTCCGGATAATCACTTCTTTCCCCTGCATCGCCTCAAGCACTTTCCGGTAGATCGTAAATTGTTCTTCCTCATCCGGGCAGCTTTCTCTGTCAAGGTATAGAAATTCGCTCCGAAACAGCCCAATGCCTTCTGCATCATTTTCCAGTGCAAGAGAAAGCTCCTCTACACTTCCGATATTGGCATAAAGGGGAATTTTTCTGCCGTCCCGGGTAACGCTCTCTCTTCCTTTCCATTCCTGCAGCGCTTTTCTTTCCTTCTCGCGCTTTTGCTCTTTTTCCTCCAGAACCGGTAAGATCTCCTTTATCGGATCCACAATCAAACATCCTTCCTGTGCATCCACTGCTGCCATATGTCCGTCCAGTTCCCGGAAAGCCTCCGGATCCATCTGCATTCCGGTTAGGGCTGGAATTCCCAGATTCTTTGCAAGAATGGCGGTATGGGAAGCGGCGGATCCCTGTAACGTGACAAATGCCAGGACCTTTTTCCGGTCAAGCTGCATGGTCTGGCTGGGCATCAGATCCGTGGCTGCTATAATCACTTTCTGATCCGCCATGGCATCTGCGGCAGACTCTGCTGTAGGATCTATTGATTCTCTTATCATATAATCCGCTGATTTGCCTGTGGTATGCCCAGTTGCATAATCTGCGTTGGCTCCTTCTTCCAGAACAGTAAGCAAGCGCTGCGTGATGTCTTTCACATCCGCCGCTCTGCCCTTCATATAGTCATCCTCCATGGCAAACAGCATTGCAGCGAACTTCTCACCGGCCTGCTCCACGGCATATTCCGCATTGACGCGCTCCGTGCGGATTGTGTTCTCCACTTCCTGCCGGTATTCCTCATCTTCCAGCATAATGCCATGCATCTTAAAAATAGCGGCATCTTCTTTTCCGACTTCTCTTTCGGCATTTTCATAGAGCGCTTCCAACTGTTTCTTTGCCGTCTGCCTGGCGTTCTCCCATCGTGCCGTTTCTTCTTTCGGATCTCTGTTCTGCTGTTTCAGGATCCGGTGTTTCTTTTCTTCCAGAACGCGGATCCTCCCCATGGCAATGCCTCCGGATACCGGGGTTCCCTGATATTTTTTCACTGCAGCTTCCTCCGTCTTACAGGTTCTTTGTAAGAAATTCTCTGATCGCTTCTTCTGCTTCCTTTTCGTCTTCCCCTTCCGCCTGCACCAGAATCTCCTCACCCTGACGGATTCCCAATCCCATCAACGCAAAGATTTTCCCGGCGTCCGCGGTGATTTTCGCTGCGGATTTCTCCGTCTTCTGCACGATGTTACCTTCCGCATCCTTTAGCCTGGTTACCAGAATACGGGAAGAAAACTTTTTGGCAAGACTGACAAGCTCTCCCGCAGGCCGTGCATGCATCCCCTGCGGATCCCTGATTACATATCGAAATTCTTTCATTTCTATTCCCTGCTTTCTATTCGTTTTTTTCGTTTTTTATTCGCTTTTTACACTTTCTGCTGTTTATTGTTTTTCTTTTTTTCCTGTTTTTTTACAGTCTCTTTTCTGCCTCTTCCTTTTTCCGCTGTCTTGGTTCCTGCTTCTTTACCGTTTCTCTGTTTCTTATCGTTTTTCCGCTTCTTTACTGCTTCTACGCTTTTTTCCTTGTTTCAAGCTGCCCAAAAGCAGTGCTCCCAAAACAGTGCCTGCTGCCACACAGAGCAGATACCACCACCCGTTTCCTACCACGGGAAAGACAAAGATTCCGCCATGGGGCGCCATCAGGGTACACCCGAATGCCATAGACAACGCTCCTGCCAGAGCCGAACCGGCAATGCAGGATGGCAATACCCGGAAAGGATCCGAAGCGGCAAAGGGAATCGCACCCTCTGTAATAAATGCCAGCCCCATCAGGAAATTCACCGGTCCTGCCTCCCGTTCCTTTGGCGTAAACTTGTGAGGAAAGAACAGGGTTGCCAATGCAATGGCACAGGGCGGTACCATTCCTCCTGCCATCACGGCCGCCATGATATCATAATTTCCCGAGGCAATGGATGCCGTTCCGAAGACATAGGCCGCTTTGTTAAAAGGTCCTCCCATGTCCACAGCCATCATTCCTGCCACGATCATTCCCAGAAGAATTTTGCTCTGGCTTCCCATACCGGAAAGTCCGCTTTGCAATGCCGTATTTACGATTCCAACCAAAGGCTCTATGAGAGTAATCATAAAAAGACCGGTGAGAAAAATTCCGAAAAGCGGATAAAACAAAACCGGAGCCAGCTTCTCAATCGCTTCCGGCAGCTTTTCAAAGATTTTGTGCAAGAAAAGTACCAGAAAACCGGCCAGGAAACCGGCTGCCAAAGCTCCCAGGAAACCGGACTTTCCCAAAGAGGCGATCATTCCTCCCGCAAATCCGGGTGCAAGCCCCGGCCTGTCCGCAATTCCTTCGGCAATAAAGCCTGCCAGCACAGGCAGCATGAATCCGAATGCGGTATCACCGATCCGCTTTAACAATGCCGCAAAAGGGGTGATGCTTCCGAAATTGCTTCTGGTCTCTTCCGGAAGGGTGTTAAGATCTACCGAAAAACCGTCCGCCAGAAAAGCCAGTGCGATCAGAATTCCTCCGCCTACCACAAAAGGAAGCATATGGGAAACGCCGTTCATCAGCCAGACATAAATCTGATGGGCGGAGCTTTCATGTTTTTCTCCCGGATAAGCCTCAGTTTCCGCATGGCTGCCCGGATGGTAAACAGGAGCCTCTTTTCTTCGCGCCCGTTCGATCAGTTCCTCTGCCTTTGCAATTCCGTCCGATACTTTACATACAATCAAAGGTTTCCCTGCAAAACGTTCCATCGGCACTTTGGCATCCGCTGCCACGATAATGCAGTCCGCCTGCCGGATTTCTTCTTTCGTCAGGATGTTTTTCGCTCCGCCGGAACCTCTGGTTTCTACTTTTATCTCTACACCGGCCTTCCCGGCTGCCTGCTTAAGTCCCTCCGCCGCCATATACGTATGGGCGATTCCGGTGGGGCAGGAAGTCACTGCCAGAATCTTGGGCGCAGCTTCTTCCGGATCACCAGCCTCTTCTTCCTTCTCCGCACGGTCAATTACATCCAGAAATTCCTGCGCACTTTTTGCCCGGCGTAAGTTTATTACAAAGTCCTCCTGCATCAGCAGAACCGAAAGTCTGCTTAGCACTTCCAGGTGCACATTTTCTCCGGTATCCGGCGCCGCAATTAAAAAAATCAAATAGACCGGCTCGTTGTCCAGCGCCTGAAAATCCACTCCGTCTTTTACCGTCATGGCCGCCAGTGCCGGCGCTTTCACAGCATCGCTTTTCCCGTGAGGGATGGCAACTCCTTCTCCGATTCCGGTTGTCCCCTCTTTTTCTCTTAAGTAGACCTGCCTTCGATAGCGTTCCTTATCCCGAAGAGTTCCGCCTGCCGCCATAACTTCCGTCAGACGGTCAATGGCTTCCTCCTTGGATGCCGGAGCCGCATTCAGAAGAATTCTTCCGTAATCCAGCAAATCTGTTATTTTCATAATCACCCATTCTGTAACAGTTCAGACGAAAAATCGTCATCCCTATTTCTTCACAATCGTCATTCTTTTTCAATTACTGTTTTTTCATCACAGTTCATGCGCACCCTCTAGTACAACGTACAAGAAATAACTGGACCAATAACAGGCAAGTTATTTGGCCTGGTTATTTGCAGGACGGTGTACTAGACTGCAACACTCTGATTTTCCTGCCTCTTACAACTGCTGCAGCAAAACCTTCTCATACAGCGCACGAATCTGTTCTTCCGTTGCCAGCTCTTCTGAAAAAGCACTGGCGCTTCCCGCTGCCACCGCCATCCGAAAAGCATAGACATAATCCTGTTTTTCCAGAAAGCCTGCCGTAAATCCGGCCACCATGGAATCTCCCGCCCCCACGGCATTCACCAGCCTGCCCTTCGGGGCATGCGCCTGATACACCTTTCCGGTCTCATCCGCAAATACGGCGCCTTTTCCTCCCATGGATACCAGTACATTTCGAGCTCCCATCTGTTGCAGTCTGCGGGCGTATCCCGCTGTTTCCGTATAAGATGTGATTTCCGTACCGAATAGTTCTCCCAGTTCTGCACAATTGGGTTTTACCAAAAACGGGCTTTCCTTTACCGCACTGCGCAAAGCCTCTCCCTGCGCATCCACAAGGATACGGCATTTTTTCTCTTTCAGCTGGCAAAGCACCTCTTCATAAAAATCGGCGGGAACTCCCTTTGGAATGCTTCCGGACAAAATCAGGAAGTCATCCTCATCGATGTTTTCCAGTTTTTCCCAAATACTTCGGTAAGAGCCCTCGTCCACTTCCGGTCCGGGTGCGTTGATTTCTGTCCCATCGTAATTTTTAAGCTTCACATTAATCCGGGAGCAGCCTTTTTTCAGCCGGATAAAATCCGCCCAAAGTCCCAGTTCCTCCATTCTGCGAAGAATTTCCTCCCCCACGAAACCGGCAGCAAACCCCAGCGCTTTATTGGGAACCTTCAGATTCTGCAACACAATTGACACATTAATGCCTTTTCCTCCTACTGCCAGATCCTCTGCCAACGCCCGGTTGGTACTCCCCAGGGAAAAATTTTCCACCGAAAGAATATGATCCAGAGACGGATTCAGTGTCACCGTATAAACCATAGCGATCTTCCTTTCTTATAGGGCATATCGACTCCTCTGATATGGGCATACCGCTCTCCAAATAATCTGCTCAAATAGCTCATGTGAACAGTTCCTTATTTTGGAACGCTGTATCAGAACCTTTGCGGAATCGTAATTAGTATAGCAAGAGCTTCCTTTCCTTATGCAAATTCTTTTAAAATTTGTAACCGTTACGGCAGGTATTTTTCCGGAACCGGTCCGCCGTTTAACCGGCTTTCCAAAAGCTTTCCCTGACCGTCATAAACCAATTTTAAAGAAAAAAAAGGTTCCTGCGCCGCCAGAAGCTTAAAAAAGATCTTATCCCCTTCCCAGAGATTTAAATTGCCGATTTCCGAAATGGGAACCCATTCCAGGACTCCTTCCTCACAGGCGGACGGCTCTCCTTCAAACCCATCCGCCGTAAACAGGGACATATATTCGATGCAGCCGTCTCCGGACACAAACGTCACCAGACCTCTGTAACGGTAAGAAGTCAACCGGTAACCCGTCTCTTCCCATACTTCTCTTAAGAGACACTCCTCCGGGCTCTCTCCTTCTTTAAAATGACCGCCCACACCGATCCATTTGTCTTTATTAACATCGTTCTTTTTTATGATTCGATGCAGCATCAGATAACAGCCGTCTTTTTCAAGGTAACAAAGTGTGCTTAAACAGGCAATATCTTTCAATGTCTCTCCTCCTTGCTGCCATAGCACTCACAGAATCTGGCTGCGAAAGAAGGTTCTTCCCCTTTTACATACAAATGGGAGGTATCTCCGAAAGAAAGCATCCGGAAAATCGCTGTCCCTTGCTGTCTTTCTTCCGTCACCAGTGTCGTTACGGAAGTCGGCAAAGCACAGGCACCCTGCCAGATAATCATGGGAGAAGTATTCAATAAGTGGCTGAGCAGCACACCGATCACCCCAAAGTGGCAGAAAAAGACAAGCGTATCGCAGTTACTTTTCTCTGCCCGGTACACGGCTCCGTCCCTCACGTAACCATGTTCGGCAAGCAACTTATCAAAGCAGCCTGTTACCCGGTCATATTCCGCTTTTGCATTTCCTTCTTTCATGATTTCATTTTCCTGCCAATGGTCTTTGGAAAATAGTCTTGCATCTTTTGTCCAGTCACCCGGCATCCAGTCCCAGGCAATCCGTGTTTTTCCTTTTTCAGCATCCGGCCTGTGAATCTGCACTTTAACAAATTCTCTGAGCCATTCACATTCCACAGCCTCGCGATTTAATTTTTGTAAAGTCGGCGCTGCCGTATCTTTCGCTCTTCCCATTGTTGAGACATAGATATCTGTTAAATCCATTTTCACCAGTTTCTCGGAAAGATATTCCGCTTCTCTCCATCCCTTCGGTGTCAACGAATCAATCGAATAATCCGGTTCCCCGTGTCTGATCAGTAATAATTTCATCTTTTTTCCTTTCTGTATCTTTTTATTTCTTAGGCGCATCTGAACGGCTGCATTATATCGAAAGTCCCAGAAGAGCTTCGGCATTTCCCTCACAGATCCGATCCATTTCCTCTTTCGTTAAATCCAGGCTTTGCAATAAAGCCAAAGACATGGATGGCCTCTGCCAAGGCTGATCCGTTCCGAATAGCATGCGGTCTGTGCCGTGTTTTTCGATCATTTTCTGCGCATAGTACCTTGGCATTGCACCATACCCGAAGGAGGTATCAAAATAGACCGGCAGTCCGCAGAGCATTCCCAGTACCTGTCTGTGGCAAAATGCGCCGCCCCAATGTGCCAGTACAACCGGAGAAGCAAACCAGGTAAGCGCCTTGAGCATATGCTCCGGTGTTCCGTGATACGGCGGTGCAAAGCCGATATCCTCTCCCGCATGAAATAACGTAATGAGACCCAGACGACCGATTTTTTCATAAATCGGATGCATTCTTTCTTCGTCCGGATAAAAGCCTTGATAATCCGGGTGAAACTTTACCCCTTTTAATCCCAGCTCTTTGATTCTGTCCAGTTCGTCCAATGCTTCCGGATTGTCCGGATGAACGGATCCGAAGCAAATCAGGTCTTCCGATTGGATTGATGCCGCAAAATCGTTCACTGTCTTCATCTGTCGTGCATTGGTGGCAATGTTCATTACCACGCTGATCTTCACGCCTTCCTGTGCCATAACCTTCCGAAGCCCCTTCGCCGTGCCGTCCGTCTGCGGAATGATTCCGCCCGCTTCATGACTCAGCTTGCCGATGACCTTCCCGGCCAGCTTTTCCGGAAAACAATGGGTATGAAAATCTATCATTACCAAGCAGCTCCTTTCCCTGTCCGCAGTCAAATACTCCCATGACCGCCGGATTCATTTTAACATAGATCATCCCGTATGTCCATTCCAAAGGAAGAACAATACATGGGTACAATTTCCCGCACCGCAAAGAAAGTGCCGCCGGAACCGGCAGCACTTTCTGCGATATATTAGCACTTTCTACGATATATTGATTGGTAACGACTCATTCGCTCTTACAACGCAGACTGGGTATCCGTGGGATCGCCGTTGACTGCCAGGTCGTACTCGTGCGACCAGTCAAGTCCCCTGTATGGAACAGCTCTCTCATCCGTTTCAATGAAGTCCATCAGAAGGTCCAGCATCTCCTTTGTCCAGGTATTCTTATCGATCTGGGCGGTTGTAAATTTATTTAAGGTGATCATTTCAAAACCGAAAAGATCCTTCACCTGGGTTTTGGCAGCTCCGCCTACCACTTCCTCCACCAAGTGGCTTGGAATAAATAATACGCCTCCTCCTGCTCCGAATACAATGTCTCCCGGCAGACATACCGCATTGCCGATCCGGGTAACGGTATTATATCCGGTCATAATAAAGTCTCGAATCGGGGTAGGATCGATACCGCGGTAATAAACCTGGGTATTTTCCACTCTATGCATCTGCTCCGTATCCCGGATTCCGCCCCAGATAACTGCGCCCCCGTTTTCGTTCCTGGTTTTGTTCTTTAACGCCGTGGTAAGATTTCCGCCGAGGAAGGTTCCCTTATAAATCTTATCGTACATGTCGATTACGGGAACATCCCCTTCCTTCAACTGATCGATCACCCACTGATTGTAAGTTCCGGTCCGATTCTCGCTTCTTCCGATTTCCTTTACCACCTGATCCAGATCCGGACGATAAGGGCAATAGGAAGCCGTAACCGCTCTGCCGATCAGCTTTCTTCCGTCATGATGCAGCGTATGGAACCTGCCCTCAAACTGGCTTTCATATCCTTTTACAAAAATCGGCTTCCAGACCTCTTCCAGTGTCAGGGTTCTCAAAGCTTTTAGATACTGATCCGGCACATAGGGTCTTCCGTCTTCCATCCGGTCACCTTTCCATAACGGTGTCAGGGCGATCACTTCATCTCTGTCATTAAAATGCATTTTATTCTTCCTTTCCATATGTCTTACAAATGCATGCCGCCATCAATCACCAGATCGGTTCCCGTAATATAACGTCCTTCTTCACTGCAAAGTAACAGTACGCCTCCGGCACAGTCTTCGGCGCTTCCCGCATAACCGCAGGGAATGCCTTCCATTACCTTTTTGCTATACTCCGGGTCGGAAAGCGCTTCTTCGTTGCGGGGTGTGGCAATCACACCGGGAGCGACATTATTTACCGTAATGCCGTAAGGCGCAAGTTGTTTGGCCAGGTTTCTGGAAAGATTCTCCCCCGCCGCTTTGGTCGCTGCATAGACAGCCATATCCTTGTGCGGCCTATACTGCTGGACGCTTCCGATGGTTACAATTCTTCCCCAGTTCTGCTCCTTCATGTGGGCTGCATAAATCTGTATCAGCTCCAGACTGCTTTTTAAATTCACCCGGATCTGTTTGTCAAACTCTTCCGAAGGGATTTCCTCCCAGCATCTTCTGTACTGTACGGAAGCATTTAATACCAGGATATCCACATCCCCGGTCTTTTCATAGAGCTTCTTTCCACAACCCTCTTTCGAAAGATCCACACAGACGCCTACAGAGCCCGGTATCTGTGCGGCCGCTTTTGCGCACTTTTCTTCACCGGAGACACCGTTTACATAGACCCTTGCTCCTCTGTCCGCCAATGTCTTTGCAATGGCAAAGCCGATTCCCTGGGTTGCTCCGGTGACCAATGCTTTTTTTCCTCTTAAATCAAACATGTCCTTAACTCCATTCTCTGTCATTTGCCCACTCTTTGTTCCATTCTTCCGTCGGTTCCCACTGACCCGGATAGTTCTCATGCATGTGCTGTGCAATCAGTTCCTCATTCAGGCAGTCAATTCCCAGCCCGGGCTTGTCGGGAACTTTCACAAAGCCGTCCTGAAACAGCGGATTGTTAATGCCGATGGCAAGATCGTTCCACCATGGCACATCCACGGAATGAAATTCCACCGCCAGAATATTCTGTACGGCAGCTGCCGCATGAATCGCCGCCATGCAGGCAATGGGACTCTCCGCCATATGAATGGCCATAGCAACTCCGTATTTTTCACACAGATTCCCCAGCTTCTTCATTTCCATGGCTCCGCCGATGGTAAGAATGTCCGGATGCACCACGGATACCCCGCCGTTTTCCATCAGGGGAATAAAATTCTTGGCCAGGTAAATATCCTCTCCGGTGCAGATCGGTACGTTCACCGCATGGGAAATTTTTTCAAAATGTTTCGTGTAATGCCACGGTGCAATATCTTCGATCCAGGCAATATTATATTTTTCCAGTCTCTTGGCAAACAAGATGCAGTCTTCTATACAGATATGTCCGAAATGGTCGATTGCAAGCGGAACTTCATAACCGATCACGTCTCTGACCTGTCTGACATAGTCCTCCAGATAATCCATTCCCTTCTGCGTCAGATGAATTCCCGTGGCATGATGGGGAATGGTAAATACTTCATAATTTTTCCCAAGCATCATATCCATATCTACAGAACCTTTTTGATGATTGATGGCCTTCATGGAATACTTCTTAATGTCCTCCAAGAAGCCGATCGGAGCATTCAGGCAGCCTTCCTCCTCCAACATCAGCTCAATGCCAAGATCCATTTTTAAAAAGGTAAATCCCTGTTCCATCCTCTTTTTCAGCGCATGGCCCATATCGGTCCCCGTATGCTTTCCATCTATATCCGTGTCGCAATACATTCTGACTTTATCCCGGAACTTTCCGCCCAGCATCTGCCACAGCGGTACGCCCCAGGCTTTCCCTGCCAGATCCCAGAGGGCGATCTCAATGCCGCTGACACCTCCACCCTGACGGGAGTGCCCGCCGAACTGCCGGATTCTGCGGAACAGCTTATCCACATTGCAGGGATTTTCTCCTATCAGCCTGGATTTTAACATCAATGCATAGGTTGCACTGGAAGCATCCCTGACTTCCCCGTATCCCACCAGTCCCTGATTGGTATAAATCTTAAGCAAAGGGCAGTGTTTCGGAGCTCCGTTGATGTTCGCCACCCGGATATCCGTTATCTTTAATTGTGACGGGGATGAGCAAAGATTGACATTTTCCGAAACCATTTCTCCCAAACCGCCGTGCTTCATTTCAGCCATAATTTCTTTCTCCTGTTTTTCTTGACTTATTCAGCTTTTCATCGTATACTCAGCTTAAATTTAAAGTACCACATATCTGACCGCACGGCATTCACTATTTTACAGGAAATGTCCACTATTTTATGATAAGATAGAATTACGGGCGCTGCTTTACGAATGGCGCGTCTGAACTGTTACGATATCATGATGATATCGATTTGGAGGGAAAATTATGCGTTATGGGTTGAACGAATTGACAGACGGGAAGAAAGTGCTCATCAAATCTTTCTTTTCCACAGTTCCGATCGGGAAAAGGCAGTATCGGGAGCATCATCATACCGAATGTGAGTTGTCGGTTTTTCTCTCCGGCAGCGGCACCTATACGACCAAAGACAAGCAATATGACTTTACCGCCGGAGATTGTTTCTTATTCTGCGGGGATGAGCCTCACTGCATCACGGACATTGCTTCTTCCTTTGAGCTTTTGAATATTCATTTTCATCCCCAGCTGCTCTGGAGCCAGAAAGACGACCTGACCCTTCTGCAGATTCTGGGTGCCCGAAGCCGCTATTTCGAGAACCGCCTTGACCGCAGCAATCCTGCTACTGCCGTAATCCGTAACCGGATTCTCTCTATTGAAAAGGAACTTTCCGAAAAAAGAAACGGCTATCAAACCGTTGCCAAATGCGAATTGTTTACCGCGCTGATTTCCTTTATCCGGGACTATGATTATATCGACTCTTCCAGAGAATATACCGGATTTGAAAAAATAATCAGTCCCGTGGAACATGCCTTGAATTACATTGATGAAAATCTGGACAAGCCTCTTACTCTGGCGGAAATTTCCAAACAGGCCGCCATGAGCCAGACCTACTTTTCTTCTGTCTTTAAGAAACTCAACGGTGTCTCCCCCTGGGAGTACATTACCGTAAAAAGGGTGGAAAAAGCAATCGAACTGTTAAAAGGCACTCGGATGACCAAGTTAGACATTGCCCTGCAGTGCGGTTTTAACAGTTCTTCCAATTTTTATAAAGCGTTTTATCATGTGACAGGAAAAAAACCGGGAGATTATTCCGGCTGACCGGTCAGGCTTTTGATCCGGTTACGGCAGTCCGTCTCCATATTCTGCAGTGTCCTGGCATATTCCTGCATCGTGCAGCTTACTTCTTCCCTATGGTCGTATTCCTTTTTATAGCAGATCCTATGCTCCATGCTTGCCCAGAAATCCATGGATAGTGTCCGGAACTGAATCTCTACGGGATAATATTCCATCGCATCCAGACAATGTACCGGCACACCGAATACGATGTGATAGCTACGATATCCGCTGGGCTTGGGATTGCTGATATAGTCCTTTTCTTTGATGACGATCATTTCCGTCTGCCTTTTTAAGCACTGGATCAGATCATAAATTTCCTCCGGGAAATAACAGATCACACGAATTCCGGCGATATCCATCAGCCGATCCTTCGCATTCATGACACTGTCGGAAAGATTCAGCCTCTCTAACTTTTCTTCAATGCTCTTTTTACTCTTTACTCGATTCTGTATATGGTGAATGGGCTTTTCCTCGTCCTTGTTATAAATACTGTGATTCAAAATTTCCAGTTTGGTCAGCATAATCCGGCTGACATCCTCATAAGGCTTTATCAGTTCATAATACTGTTCGTTTGTCATTTTTATCCCTATTCCGCAGACGCTTTAGCGTCGGAGGAATCGCGCGTCAAATTTCAGATTTGACGCTGCGACTATGGCTACTTTGTGACGCCTGCGGCACTAATAGCCGTGCGAAAAATCGCATCCAAGATGCGATGGCGTTTCGACGAGATTTTTCACACTGTACTCCGGTCACAATGGTTTTGCAGCATCTTCATCCGCTTTTTGTCTCCATCTGGGAACAGTATACAAAGCAAATGTGAACCCTGTATGAGCAGAATCTAAAAAGAAACTTAAAAAATCATAAAAGGATAAGGGATCTCCCCCTCAAACACGGTCTCTGCCGGTCCTGTCATAAAGACTTCATCCGTCTGCTCATCCCACTCAATTTCCAGTTCGCCGCCCAATACCTGTATAGTCACTTTACGTTTGGTAAGTCCGCATAAAACGCCTGCCACCGCTACCGCGCAGCAGCCTGTGCCGCAGGCAAGGGTCTCTCCCGTTCCCCGTTCCCATACCCGCATAAAGAGTTTTTCCGGGCTGATCACTTCCGCGAATTCCGTATTCACTCTCTCTGGAAAAAGTTCGGAATGTTCCCACAGCGGGCCGATTTTTTCAAGATCCAGCTCTCTTACCTGACCGGTAAACACAACCGCATGGGGATTGCCCATGGAAACGCAGGTCATTTCATAGCCTTTTCCGCCTATTAAGACCGGCATTTTCACTACGCTGCCGCCTTTTGCAAGCACCGGAATTTTCTCCGGAACAAGCTGCGGCTTTCCCATGTTGACCCGAACTTTTTCCACAATTCCCCGCCTGCTTCCGGCTTCTTTTTTCTTCTGCAGGAAGCTTACGTTTTCTTCCTCTGATGCCGCCTGCTGCGCTTCCTTCGATACCGGCATTCCCTCCTGCAATGCCGCCGCTTTCTCTTCCTGTTTTAAGAAGAGCTCCAGATACTTGATCTGACCGCCGCTTATTACACGAAAGGAAGTTTTATCTGTCAGCCTTTTTTCATAAACATATTTGCCGACGCAGCGCATCCCGTTCCCGCACATCTGCGCCCGGGTTCCGTCCGCATTATACATCTCCATCTCAAAATCCGCCTCTTCAGACGGATTAATAAAAATCACACCATCTCCACCGATTCCGAAATGCCTGTCGCTAAGCCTTTGCACCAGCTGCGGCTTTTCTTCCCGGGGAATCTTTTCTGCAAAGCCATTGATATAAATATAATCGTTTCCGCATCCCTGCATCTTGGTAAATCTCATAGCCACCCCTCTTCCTGCCGGTTCGTTTTCCTGCTTTTTTTCCACTTCCGCCCTTATTTCCTTTCGGCTCGTATTCTATTTCCGACTTTTTTCTCTTTTTGGAGATGTAACAGTTCAGGAAAATAAGGTCAACACCATTTCGGCTGTCTCCGTCATATTCGTGCCGCTATCCATGCTGCATTTCTGCAGATATTTGTAGGCATCCTCTTCCGCCATATTGTTTCTGACCATCAATAACTCTTTTGCTTCCTGGATCAGCGCTCTTTCCTTTTCATTTCTTACCTTGGGCTGCTGTCTGGCTCTGCGCCTTTTTCTCTCAATCCTCTCACTGATCATGGACACGGTATTAACCAGATCCGCTGCTTTTAAAGGCATAGGAAGCACTACCATCTCTCTTTCGCAAATGCCCGCCAGTACATTTCTGGAAGCCAGCAGAAGCATTTCAAAACCGGGAGGCAGGCAGTCCCGCAGCTGAGAATACGGCATATCTTTCAGCCGATAACCACAGATTACAATCCCGTCTGTCAGATCATCCATCCGGCTGAGTGCGGCGGAAGCTGTGGTACAGACTGTGATACTGCGCAGTCCGCCCCGGATCAGCAGATTTTTAACCATAACTGCTTCTTCCGTTTTCGGCAGCACCACTATGATATTCACCAACGCACTCACCCCTCTTTCCTCTTATGTCCGGTTACCGTTTATCCGTACGTTTATGCAGACGGATTCCGCTCTCGCATGAAAAACCGTCTGTGTAAAAGTACCAAAGGAACGTCATTATAAATATTCCGAAAGTTCCCAATCGGTTATATGCTCCGAATATCTGCGCCATTCTTCTCTCTTGCAGGCAAGATACTCCCCGGTAATATGCTCTCCCAATACATTTTTCAAAAATGTATCCTTTTCCAACTCATCCAACGCTTCCGATAAATCTTTGGGAAGCCGTACTAACCCTGCTGCTTCACATTCTCCGGGAGTCATTACAAAAAGATTTTCCGTAACCGCTTTCGGCGGCTGTACCTTTCTTCGGATTCCGTCCAATCCCGCCATAAGGCAGACTGCTATGGTAAGGTAAGGATTCGCACAAGGATCCGGGCTCCTTAATTCGATACGGGTATTTTCTTTTCTGCCGGCAGGAATCCGGATCAGGGTACTTCTGTTGGACTTTCCCCAGGAAAGATAAATCGGTGCTTCAAATCCGGGACATAACCGTTTATAGGAATTCACTAACGGATTGGTAATGGCAGCCATCCCTTTCATATGCTCTATAATGCCGCCGATAAAGAAACGTGCTTCCGGGCTTAACCCCATTTCATCCGTTTCCTCCTGAAAGATATTTTTCCCGTCTTTTTTCAAAGACATATTAATATGCATACCGGAACCATTCACTCCGGCCTTGGGTTTGGGCATAAAGGAAGCATGCAGTCCGTGTCTTTTGGCAATCGTCCTTACTGCAAGCTGAAAGGTAATCAGATCGTCCGCTGCCGAGAGAGCCTCTTCGTAACCCAAATCGATCTCATGCTGGGCAGGCGCCGATTCATGATGAGAAGCTTCCACCACCAGTCCCATATCCTCCAGCGTAAGAACCATATCTCTCCTGGCATTTTCTCCAAGATCCAGCGGACCTACATCAAAATAGCCGCCCTGCTCCTTCGCATCCGTCGTGGGTACCGCACTGTCGTCTACCGGGAAAAGAAAAAATTCGCATTCCGGACCGACTTCAAATGTATAGCCCATCTGCTGTGCTTCTTTGAGCGCCTTCTTCAGTACATTTCTGGAATCTCCTTCAAAAGCGGTTCCGTCCTCTCTGCAGACATTGCATAACAGCCTGGCCACCTTTCCCTGCTGCGGTCTCCATGGAAATACGGCCATAGTAGACAAATCCGGATGCAGATACAGATCCGAATCCTGTGTGGAAACAAATCCTGCTATGGAAGAGCCGTCAAAGGTAAACCGGTTATCCAAAGCTCTTTCCAGCTGCCCTGCCGTAATCGCAATATTTTTCAGATTACCCAGAATATCCGTAAACTGCAGACGGATAAATTCCACGTCCTCTTCTTTTACCATTCTTAAAATATCCTGTTTTGTATAATTTTTCATACATACCCTCCATTTCTGCAAGACGGATTGTTCCATCTTGCAAATCGCCGGTTTCCTTCAGGTGTCGCCGAGCAGGCTCCCAAGATTCTTCCTTTCTCTTGAGTACGCTCTTGTAAATAGATACCTTTTGACCCAGGCATCTCTAATATGCAAAAAGGGTACTCTTATCCCCACGATAAGAACACCCTTGTCCTTTTTCTAATCATATCAAATGTACACTGCCCGTGTCAACCCCAAACTTAAGAGAAGTTTTTTACATAATCCTCCCTGTCCCGGCATAGAGTGTATCAAGGAAACTGTACTGTTAAAAACGTCTATATCTGGAAATAAAGGAGCCACTATGAGTGCAAAAACCAAAATCGTTGTCCTTCGCATGAAAGAATTACTCTATACCGGACTTTTTATCCTGCTGGGGGTTGTGTTAGTCATCCTTCTGCTTGCCCTGTTTAGGCATGGCAAAGAGAATTCGTCCGGCAACGAACCGCCTGAGGAAAATAATCCCTCTGCATCCGATGCCGCGCAGCCCTCCGCTCCTGCCTCATCCGACAGCATCTACATTCCCGGTGTTTACAGCACACAGCTTGTTTTGCAGGATCAGACCGTGGATATCGAAGTCATCGTGGACAGCAGCCGCATCACTTCCATCCGCATGGTCAATTTAAATGAAACAGTTGCTGCAATGTACCCTTTGCTTACTCCGGTTTTTGATTCTCTCTGCAGGCAGATCTATGAAAAACAGTCTCTGGAAGGAATCACTTACGAATCGGAAAGCAAATATACTTCTCTGGTATTGCTGCAGGCTGTCAAATCCGCTCTGGAAAAAGCTTATGCGGCAAAAGAATCATAAATTCTCGGCCTGTTTCCTCCATAAAGCAGCGGAAGCATCGGACGGCATCCTAAGGTCGCCTCTGGGAGAAACCGCCACACTTCCCACTTTCGGTCCATCAGGCAGGCAGGAACGCTTAAACTGCTGCTGGAAGAAGCGGCGGCAGAATGTCTTCAGCCATTTTTTTATCACATCGTCCTCATACATACCCTGAAAAGCAAGGCACGCAATCCGGTAGATCTTTTCCGGACTGTATCCGCAGCGAAGCATATAATAAAGGAAAAAGTCATGCAGTTCATAAGGTCCGACCAGATCTTCCGTCTTCTGGGAAATACTTCCCTCTACCGGCGGAAGAAGCTCCGGACTGACCGGCGTATCCAAAACATCCAAAAGCACGGCTTCCAGTTCCCTGTCATGGCAGGTATCCGCATAATACTTCACAAGGTGCCTTACCAATGTCTTGGGAACACCGGCATTCACGCCATACATCGACATATGATCCCCATTGTAGGTTGCCCATCCAAGCGCAAGCTCCGACATATCTCCGGTACCGATTACCAGACCTCCCATTCGGTTTGCAATATCCATCAATACCTGCGTCCGCTCTCTTGCCTGAGAGTTTTCGTAGGTAACGTCATGGCAGTCGGGATCCTGACCGATATCTTTAAAATGCCGCATAACAGCTTCCCGGATATCCACTTCCTGCAGCGTTGCTCCCAAAGTCTTCGCCAGCTTGCAGGCATTGTCATACGTCCGATCTGTGGTACCGAAGCAGGGCATTGTGACTGCAATAATTCCTTTCCGGTCAAGCTTAAGCAGATCAAAGGTTCTGACCGTCACCAAAAGCGCCAATGTGGAATCCAGACCGCCGGAAATCCCGATTACCGCCGTTTTGCAGCCGGTATGCTCATAACGCTTTTTCAGTCCCATGGACTGGATCGAAAGAATCTCTTCACAACGCTTCTGTCTGGCCGCTTCATAAGTCGGAACGAACGGCAAACAGGCAAAGTTTCTTTCTAACGGCGTCTCTTCTTCTTTCAGGGAAAAAGGAATCCATTGGTATGTTTCCGTACTTTCTTCCCCGAAGGTTCCCATTCTGCGTCTTTCTTCCCGAATTCTCTGGATATCCAGATCCGCATAAACAATCTGCGGGGAAAAACGTTTGGAACAGGATAATACCGTTCCGTTTTCCGCGATCAGATCATGTCCTCCGAATACCAGATCCTGGGTGGATTCACCTTCTCCGGCGCTGCAGTAAATATAACCGCAGAGCAGTCTGGCGCTGGCGCTTTTTACCAGAAGCTCCCGATATTCGTCTTTTCCCACCGTCTCATTGGAAGCCGAAAGGTTGGCGATTACCGTTGCCCCCATCAGGGCATG
This sequence comes from uncultured Acetatifactor sp., assembly GCA_934433135.1. Taxonomy (GTDB): domain Bacteria; phylum Bacillota; class Clostridia; order Lachnospirales; family Lachnospiraceae; genus Acetatifactor. The sequence continues at coordinate 64,783 of CAKRZO010000001.1, forward strand.
CCCCGTTGCCGGCGGATTGGCAACCCATAAATCTTCACAGATCTCACATCCGACGGTCAGCCCTTTCATATTGCTGCAGGTAAACAACAGATTTGTCCCGAACGGGACCTCCTTTCCGTCGAAAGAAAATGGAACCGGAACGCTGTTGCCTTTGGTAAAATGCCTGGTTTCATAAAATTCCGCATAGGAAGGAATATTCTTTTTGGGTACAAATCCGAGAACCGATCCGTTCCAGATAACGGCAGCCGTATTATACAACCTTCCGTTTCTCTCTACCGGAAGTCCCACCATTACCAGACACTGCTTGCCCTCGCAGAATGCTGCAACCTGCTGAAGCTGCCGCAAAGCTTCCTCTAAGAGAATCTGCTGTAGAAATAAATCCCCGCAAGTATACCCGGTCAGACAAAGCTCCGGAAAAATAATGATTTTGGCTCCGTGCCTATAAGCCTCCTCCAGCTTTTCGCAAATGACTCCCGCATTATATTCCGGATCGGCGACTTTTATCTTCGGTGTAACCGCAGCTGTTTTCAAAAATCCGTGTTTCATTCTGACCTCCGTTTCTATTTTTGCTATCTTGCCTGCATTTCCAGTTCTTTTAACTGTTCTGCGGTAAAACGGTACTGCTTATTGCAAAACTGACAGCCTACTTTAATCTCTTGTTCTTCTGCTAGCATCTTATCCAGTTCCGCTTTCCCGATGCTGATCAAAGCCTTAGACACTCTCTCCCTGCTGCAATTGCATACATAACCGGTATTCTGTCTTTCGGTAATCTGTACATGCAACCCCTTCAGTACCAGTTCCAAAATCTGTTCCGGAGTCAGATTCCGGTCAAGCAGCGCCGTAACCGAAGTGATTTCTTTCAGATTGGCTTCCAACGCAGCAATGGTATCTTCCTCTGCAAAAGGCATCAACTGTACAATAAAACCGCCGGCACACCTTACCGTATTGTCCCGGTTCATTAAAACACCGAGACCGACACTGGAAGGGGTCTGCTCGGAAGTTGCAAAATAGTACGTCAGATCGTCTCCTATTTCACCCGTTGTAAGTGCAGTCTGCCCTACATAAGGCTCTTTCATTCCCAAATCCTTTATGACATTTAAAGTTCCCTTACCGACTGCTCCTCCCACATCCAGTTTTCCAAGCCGGTTGGCCGGTAAAATCACATCCGGAACCTGCACATATCCTTTTACCTGCGCCTTGGCATCTGCTGTTACACAGATTCCTCCTAATGGACCATCTCCGCGAATCTGTAACGTAAGCAGATCTTTGTCCCCTTTCATCATGCTTCCCATCATGGCGCCAGCCGTCAGAAGCCTTCCTAAAGCAGCGGTTGCCACCGGACTGGTATTATGAATCTTCCTGGCTTCTTCCACCATTTCTCCCGTCGTGCAGGCAAATGCCCGGATCTGCGCATCGGCTGCCGTTGCTTTTACAATATAATCTGTCATCGTTTTACTTACTCTCCATTCCGCAGACGCTTTAACATTGGAAAAAGCTCCTGTTCTGTATTCCGTTTACCGCATCTGACTCCGACTTTTTGCAGACAATGCGGATCCTCTCCGCACCTTCTGCTACCGTTTCTTCTGCATCTTCTTCTGCTGTTTCCTGACTGGAACCGTTCCCTGCACGATTATCTTCGGCAGGATAATACATACCGGTATCACAGTCTTTTGCTTCCAGAATCTGCAGACCGGCTTTCTTAAGCAAACCGGTTATCTGTTCCAGTGTATAGCCTCGCTGGATATGGGTCTCTTCAAACTTACGGAACAGCTCCTCTTCCTCCTGCCGTACAAAAACGGTTAAATCATACTCGTTTAAGAACGTCTCCGGGTCATAATAGTTCTCCCAGATGAAACTGCAGTCCTCTCTGTTTTCCGCAATCGTACTGTTTCCCATTACCACTTCATATTTATAGACCGTATTAAAGTCAAAAATGAAAATTCCGCCCGGATACAGATAATTCCGAACCAGCGAAAACACGCCGAGCAATTCCTCTTCTTCGAGAATGTAATTCATACAATCGCAGACACTGACTACGGTTCCGATTGTGCTGTATAAGTCCAGCTGCCGCATATCCTGCTGCAAATAAAGAATATCTTCTCCATTCGCCTCCCGCTTTGCAGCCGCAAGCTCCAGCATCCGTTCCGAACTGTCAATACCGATCATATCATACCCTTTTTGGTACAAAAGATGCGTCATGTTTCCCGTTCCGCATCCAAGATCCAGCACCAGATTCCGCTCCATCTTAAGACACTTCTCTTCTTCGGACAAAGCCTGTCCGGCTTCCTCTCCGGATCGCCCTTCCGGTCTGGATATCCCATATTTGTGAATCAGACAGTCGATTTCCTCACACCACTCCTCATACGGAACATCATCCATCAATTCATCATACACATCTGCAAAATCCATGTACGCTTTCATTTTTTACGCTACTTCCCATTCCTGCGCAACTTTGTTGCGAAAGAGCGAACTTCTGCCATAAACGCAATTTGTTTTCGCTCGGAAACAAATTGCTAATTGAAAAATAATGTTGATGCATTATTTTTCAATTTATTCTCCGAGTTTCATAGCAACGAAAAATCCTCCTGCCAGACACAACACACCTGCCGCAATTCCCAGAGCGGAAATAGCCGGGAACGTTCCCATAAGCAGAATAGCCACAGGCGAAGCCGCAATCAGACCGATGATAGCCCAATAAGCATACAGAGGGAATTTTTCAAAAATAATTTCGATCAGCTTGGCAATTACAATAATTCCTACCAGCACACCGATTCCGAACGGGATCAGCACACTGCACTCTCTAAGTATCACCTGTATATCAAAAGCCTTCAGTGCCCTGAAAAAGTTATTGATAGAAGAAATAATCGGGTTATAATATCCCATCAAAAGCAGCATCATGGAACCGCTTACTCCGGGAATAACCATTGTCGCGGACGCCACCACACCTACCAGAAAGAGCTTGCACACATTCAGCAAATTAAAACTCAAATTGGCAGCATTTCCTTCCTTTTCTCCGATCAGTGCCATTCCGGCTACCAGTGCAAAAAAGCAAAGGCAGACAATAACATGCCCTGCCTTGACCGATTTGCCCTTTATCTTTTTCAAAACAGCAGGAAGCCCGCCCACAACCAGGCCTACGAATAAAAGGTTCGTCTGAATCGGGAAATTGGCAAACAGATACTCGATTCCGAATGAACTGGCGATCAGTGCAATTGCCATACCCAGAATGATAGGAAACAGAAAAGCTACATTTTTCTTGAATTCACTGAATAAGTGGGTAATGCAATGAATGAGTTTGTCATAAATCCCCATGGCAACCATCATAGTTCCCCCGCTGACCCCAGGAATAATATTGGCAATTCCGATTACCATACCCTTTAAAATATTCTTAATCATTTATTCTCTCCTCTTTTCCGTGCCTCTTTAACCCTTCCGGCACATTTTATTTAAAGCACTTTGGACAGAAATTCCTTCAACCGCGGACTCTGCGGATGATTAAAGAATTCTGCAGGTGTGTTCTCCTCTACAATCACACCCTCATCCATGAAAAGCACTTTGGTTCCTACTTCCCTTGCAAACCCCATCTCATGTGTAACTACTACCATTGTCATTCCGGATTCCGCCAGTTCCTTCATTACGTTTAAAACTTCCCCTACCATTTCCGGATCCAGCGCAGATGTCGGCTCATCGAAGAGCATAACCCGCGGATTCATGGCTAAAGAACGAACAATAGCAATTCTCTGCTTCTGACCGCCGCTTAAAGAAGAAGGATAGTGGTCGGCTTTTTCCGTAAGACCGACTCTGTTCAAAAGCCCGAGAGCCGTCTCCTTTGCTTCTTCTGCTTTCATCAACCCGAGTTTTATCGGCGCCAGAGTAATATTCTCCATAATCGTCAGATTATTAAACAGATTAAAATTCTGGAACACCATTCCCATATGCCGGCGAACCTCATTGATATCCGTCTTTTTATCCGTAATCAGCTTACCGTCAAACCAGATTTCTCCTCCGGTAGGCACCTCCAGCAGATTCAGGCAGCGTAAGAAGGTACTCTTTCCGGAACCGGACGGTCCTACAATTACGATTTTTTCTCCCTGATGCACATGATAATTGACACCCTTTAAAACATGATTATTATTGGCATATTCCTTATGCAAATCCTTAACGATTATCACTTTTACGCATCCTCCTTTCCGCCTGTGCCAGCAAAATGGTCAGTATTTTAATGATCACATAATAAATTACAGCTGCGCCGATCAGAGGCGTAAAAGCCTCGTAGGTGGCTGCCGAAATCTGATTGGCAGCCCGTGTCAGGTCTGTCAGGGCAACGTAACCTACAATTGCAGTCTCCTTAATCAGCATAATGAACTCATTTCCCAAAGGCGGCAGTACATTTTTAAAAGCCTGAGGAATTACAATATAGCGCATAGTCTGCACCTGATTTAAGCCAAGGCTCCTTCCCGCTTCCGTCTGTCCCTTGTCCACAGCAAGGATTCCGGCTCTGACAATTTCCGCAACATAAGCGCCGGAGTTCATACCGAACGTAAGACAGGCCACCAGAATTCCATTGCTGCAGCTTTTTAAAACGACAAACCACATAATCAAAAGCTGCAGAACCGACGGGGTCCCTCTGATAATATCAATATAGAAATTCGCCACTCTCGAAAACAGGGTGGGTTTTCCGTTTTTCTTCACCGACAACTTCATAAAAGCCAGCAATGTCCCGATAATAATACCCAATATAGCCGCTGCGAAAGCGACTTCCATGGTAATTCCCAATCCTTTTAAATAAATCTGCCACCTGTTTTTCTCTATAAAGGCAACAACGAATTTTCGACTTAAAGCTTTTAACCAATCCATCCGGCTGTTCCTCTTCTTTCTGATCTTTTTTTTGCTTTTCTTTCTGTTTTCTTTCTGTTTTTCTTTCCGCGATTCCCATCATACCAAAAAAAGGATAATGGTTCAACCATTATCCTTTAAAAAAACTGATTTTATTCTTCGCCTTCGATATACTGTGCAACAAGCTTATCAAAAGTTCCGTCTTTCTTCAGTTCTTCAAGCGCCTGGTTTACTTTTTCCACCAGCTCGCTTCCCTTCGGCAGAGCAATGGCGTATTCTTCATTTTCGAAATCGAAGTCCGCTCCATCCAAAGCAACAACCTGACCTTCATATTTCTTTGCAAATACCTCTGCCGGGTTCTTATCGGTGATTACGGCATCCAGTCTGCCGTTTACCAGGTCATTTACCGCATCCACCGGCTTGTTGTAGGTCTTTAAATCCACACCGGCGATTTCCTCTGCAATGAAACTTCCGGTCGTACCGATCTGTGCGCCGATTGTTTTATTTTCCAGATCTGCAGCGGTCTTGATATCGGAACCTGTCGGAACGATCACATACTGTACCGCATCGTAATAAGGATCCGAGAAATCAACAAACTCCAGACGATCCTCTCTGACTGTCATACCGGCAATGGCTGCATCGATCTTAGAACCGATTGCCGTTACCAAAGAATCGAATTCCATATCCTGCACTTCTACTTCCATATTCAGCTTTTCGCCGATCGCTTTGATTAATGCTACGTCAAATCCTTCCGGTTCTCCGCTGTCTCCGATATACTCAAAGGGCGGGAATGCCGCATTGGTACCTACTACCAGTTTTCCGTTTTTCTCTTTTGCGCCGCAGGAAGCAAGCATCATAACTCCCATTAAAACGACAAGTAATATTGCTGCTGACTTTTTCATAATCATGATCCTCCTCGTATTTTTCTCCTCATTTCCTTCATCTCTTCCGGAACTTGGAACATCATACCACTTTTAAAAAGAAAAATCAAGAGATTTTTTGCATAAATATACATTTTTTTGTATTTTTACAAAAACCACCATACCGTAGCAGCAATATACGGCAGAAACGGAACCGGGTTTTTCAAATTTCCATTTCGGTTGATATTACGGCGAAGCGCCTGTACTACGCAAAGAAGCGCGAATGCACTTCCCATATGAAGAAGGTAAGTAAGAAGTCCGCCTCCGAACCGGTTTTCAAAAAGAGCACATACCAAAAAGGCATATCCATCCGCTTTTCCATACATTCGCATAAAAAGCAGAAGCTGTAAAATCAGGAAGACAGACCACGAAATCAGCCTGTCTCTTCCCATGGAAGCTTTAAGAACCGTGGAATATGCCCCCGTAAAGAAACTCTTTCCCATCAGAATATGCATCAGCGCTCCCACAGCCGCGGTCACTGCCGGTAAGAAATTATACACTTCACAGGTCTGTATATCCGTCAGAACCGCCGTAAACAGATACGCTGCCAGGATACCGCAGAAAAGCATAAACAGGATACCTCTTTCCTGAAGAAACAGATCCACCCAGATCCCGCAGCCCATACTGCAGACCCAAACAAAGAACTTCTGCGGTCTTTCATAGACAATCCGGCATTCCGGGTCACTTCGCAAAATCAGATGCACCCAGGAATCGGTTAAAACGCCCGCTGTCAGACCGCTTATGCCTGTTATCAAACTACTTATATCTGCTGTCAAGCCACTTATATCTGTTATCATTCCTTCCGTTTACCTCAATCTGGTACGTATCCTGCCGAGAATGGTCTCTTTTTCTCCCAAGGTCCACAATACCGGTTCCCTTGTCAGAACCTTATCCCCTTTATAGGCCGTAACCAAAACGGCATACTCTCCCCTGGGAATATCAAGTGGAATCATAAACAGAACTTTTTCCGTTACATTGGCCGTTTTGGAAGGATATTCAAAGGTTCTGTTTAAGGTGCTGTCTCTTTGAGTGAACTCTTCCGGAAATGTCACTTCAATCCGGTCCGGATATCCGAAGGCTTCGATTACAAGAATCCCGCTTTCTCCTCCCCGGAAGGCTGCATCGGAAGCTTCCGCCATATGCTCTATGTGAGATCGAAGCATAAAATCTTCACCCTGTATGCCGATCCTGCTTTCGTTTCCGACCTGATCCGATGCAAAAAGAATCATTTGAAAATCTCCTGTGAAAAGAGAATCCTCCTTCTGCATTACCACCTCCAATACCCCGTCTGTTCCTTTCAGTATGGCACCGGATCCGTTATCCTCATTCGATACGGAAACATAGAATTCCTTCAGACCGCTTCCATCATCCTTTGCCGTGAGAAGTACACTGACTTTTTCCTTTTTCCCGAATTCCTCTTTCCATTCCCCGACAGCCTTTTTCAGTTCCTCCAGACCATCTATGACAGGAGGTTTTCCATCTCCGATCAGTAGAATTCCGTTTTTGCAATCAGCCTCCCAATCGGATGCCGCCGGGTTTTCCCCTTCCGGCTCTGCCTTTGCAGAAGGCAATACCCTGACAGAGACATTATCTTTCGATGTTTGCATGACAAAACGCTGGGAAACTTCCAGCCGGACTCCCTTTTGCCTGCGGACAGTCCGGGTATAACCATCTTCCGTAAACGGTATAGGACCTGTCTGTGTCTTTCCGATTCCGTCCGCCTGCGTGTAAATTATCTCTTCCTCTGTAAGCTCAGACAAAGGAGTATCGATCCGCAGTTCTTCAAAGCTATCCGGTTCCATAAGGGACAAATCGACCTGACTTCCCGGCGCCTCTTCTCTCATATGAAAAGTCAGGCGCTGAATCTGATAATCTTCTCTGGCCTGTCCTAAGATCCTGCTGTCAAACGACAGATAAAACGGAGTCTTTCCATCAGCCCGTACATACCAGGTACCACCTTTTTTTGCAAAGACATTTTCCTCCTGTGCGAGAATATCGATTGTCCCTGTCGCTAACGGACAGGCAATTTCTTCTTCACGGGAACGAATTTGTATATGTACGGTTTCGCTCAGATTACCGGCTTTGTCTGCCGCTGCTATATGAAAATACATGACATTTTCTCCCAAAACCAGATCCGCGAACGTATTCTGTGTATAAATCCCGTTTTCTGCAGTCACCTGTTTCTGTTCTTCTTCGTCCCATGCATAATAATATCCGGCAATTCCGCTGGTCAGCACATTCCCTGTCACATTGGAAGTACTTAATAAAGTTTTCTCCCGATCCGAATAAGATTCCGCTTTATGATAATAGCAGGTTCCGTTGTCCGCCGGTTCATTCCATTTAAGACGCAGACTGTCTGCGCTTAAAGCCTCCTTTTGAACCCATTGTTTGTCGATTCCATCCGGCGCAGCCTTGTCCGGTGCCGATACTCCCTTTAAGCTCTGGCTCTCCCGGTAGCCGATATCCAAAGACTGTATTTCGATTTTCCCTTCTCCGGATTCGGTTCCTGCAAGGCTTACTCCGCCTGTTGCTTCGTCCCCCGCATAGTTGCTTCCCCCGTAAGAAGGCTCGTTTTCCAGGATCTGGCCTTCCGTCATACCGCAGCAGAGCTTTTCTTCTTCCTTTTCCAAATAAATACTTTCCATTCCGCTTCCCATCCAGGCTTCGTTATCGCCGAAATCACTGTAAAGTGTGATGCGTATTCCCGTTGTATCTTCCGGCAATTCTATTTGCTCATTCCAATACACGGCAGAACTGGAATAATAATATCCTGCCCTGCTGTCATAATAATGGTACCAGCCGCTGGCAGATCCCCTCTTCCCTCCGGTTCCTTCCTCAAAGCGCTCCAGAAAAGATGCAATACTCTGTGCATTGCTTCCGTCCACATCGGTGTACCGTTTTACCTGTGCCAGTGTTTTTGCAAAAATGATACTTCCATCCTGATTCCGTACGGTAAGACTGCCTCCTGTAAGACCTCCTTTTCCTTTGCTGTCTGCATTCATATGAAGAAAAAGCGTACTCCCGCCTTCTGCCGGGATATCCGAAAAACAAAGCTGCCCATTGCCATCGTAATAAGCTCCTATTTCCAGCTTTAATGCGCTATCGCCCCTTCCGTGGGCTCCGATGCCCCAGATATTTTTCGAATATGCATAATAATCTCCCTGTGCATCATAAGCATAGGAAAGATTTCCGTATTGTTGGGCCCATTCATTGACAATTCCACCTTCCCGATCCAGGATGGTATCCGTCAGGCACTCCGTTTTTATGCAGTCTGTCGTGTGGGTATGTATCCGTACCTTTCCAGCGCGTCCGCCCAGGAATCCTCCGCCTCCGCCGGCATCACCGTCCTGGCCGTTACTGCCTTCTGCTGTTTTTCCGTTCTGCGTTCCTCCGGCCTCTCCATCTCTTAAGGAAGTTGCGCCGCCTCCGCCTCCCGCAACCAACAGGATACCGCTTTGGCTGCCGGAAATTACGGAAGCGGCTCCTCCGTTTCCGAACTTTTCTCCGTTTCCGCCGGCATAGGCATTTTCCTGCGCAGACGAATTTTCTTTTTTCTTCGCTGTCCCACCCGGCTGAATCGTAAGAACTTCCCCTTTGGAGAGCCATACCCGGGCGCTTACCAGTCCGCCTTTTCCGCCGGTATGCCCGCCGTAATCTTCTCCTGCTGCACCTCTTAGCGTAAGCAGATATCTTCCGGTATAAGGAACCACATATCTTGTCTGTTTTCCGATGTCATAGAAGGTTCTGCTTACCGTCTTGTTCCGGGAAACATTCGAAGCATCCGCTATACTTCTCCACTGTCCACCTTCTTCCTTCTGATATAACAGGTAGTATTTGGATTTTCCGTCCGGCTGCTCCCAGCTTAAATCCACCGCTCCCTTTCCATCATAAACAGCATAATTATCCTCTGCTTTCAGCACCAGATCCACCCATTTGGCATAAAGCACGGTGTCTTTTTGAATCCATATCTTCTCTCCGGCTCCTCCTGCCGGTGCCAGGCACTCTTTGTCATAGAACCAGCCGCCGAACGAACTTCCCTCTTTCCTTGCTTCCGGCAGCAGAATTTCTTCCGGCTGATAGTCGGCAGTAAAGCGGTCTATACTATCCTGTTCTCCCAGGTAGTAATACCGGCCGCCCCGGTACTTTCCGTGAAGAGGCGTCTGATAAAGCCATTCAAAAAAAACCATTGTCCCACGGACGGCCTCCATTTTTTCTCCGCCCATGGTATCAAACTGCAGCAGATATCCCGCCGGTGCTGTAAGTTTTTCCGGATCCAGAATATAACTGCTTGCATATTCTCCCCGCAGAACCGTAATCTCTTTCTTTCCCTGATAGGTTCCTCCTGCCGGATCGATTTCCAGGATGCTGCTGCATTTTTGCCACATGGCATACAGCGTAATCACACCGCCGCCTTTTTCGTCATAATTCTCATTGCTTAAATTGATGACCTCTGCTTCATCCTCATAAAAATCACCACTTCCATCCGGACTGGTATTCCATCCAAGAAACAGATATCCCGTCCGCTTATAGGTATTTTTCCCCAGTCTGGTTGCCGGAGTCACTGTCTTTCCCTCATAAACAGTCTCATTTCCATACATATGCATGGTACTTTCCATATAACCGGTTACCATGCCTTCGGCATTCGGGTGATATCTTATCTGATACCGGTTCCAGGAGATTGCCTTGCAATAGTGAATATCCAGAGGAGCCCCCTGCTCCAGATTGCTGCAGAAAGGGCACAGATAATAATAATCCAGCCCGGTATCCAGAGAAATTATGCTCTTTGCAGCACTGCTGCTCATATAAATGAAGACAGGCGTAATCCGCTCCTGACAGTCCGCGCAATATGCCCGCCAGCCGGAATAATAATCGCTGAAGCATTTCTGCCTGCCGTAAGCAACACCATGATAGAGTGTATTTTCCGGCGGATAATGATTATGACAGCAGTGCCCTGTCTTATACTCCACTTTCCAGAAACCTACCGGTACATTTCCCTGTCTCTTTGCCTGATAGTAATGTTCCCCTGTCTTCAACACTCTGACAGAAGAAGTGATTCCCGTTTTTATTATGGTTCCTGTCTCATACCACTGACAGGCAGTATCCCCTGCATTGGTAGTAAATGCCCGACCGTCCGGACTGAAAGAAACATACGGACTTTCCCTTACGGATGCCGCCCTGCAATGCAATGCGCTAAGGATGGCATATAAAAAAATTCCGCACTTTAATAATATTTTTCTTGTGTGATTTTTCACATTCATCCTCCATTTCTGTATACCCCTGCCGTAAAGGTACAGGAATAAACAAACTTCACTCCTGATATTGTATATTACATCTTTCGCAGACCTGAACCAGAATTGTAATGAACGCAAATTTCTCTTCATCCCAGATCTGCTGCTCTTTGTAAACCCAGGAGTGCTCCCCGGGCTCCGGATAGCGTTCATATCCCACCTGTTGTCCGCAGGCCGTGCAAGTATAAATAATGATCGTATCTTCCCTGCAGTTGCCATGCTGAATCTCCTGCCCCACCGGCGTATGCTCCAGTGCATCCACACTTCCGCTGTCCGCTTCGCTGACCCATCCACAAAGTCTGCATAACACAATCCGATATCCCCCGTGCGTACAATCCGGCGCTTCTCCGTACCAGCTGGTTACCATTTCATGCTCACACCCCGAATCAGATGAACTTTCTTCGGATGGGAGAGTGCTTTCATCCGATGGCAGCGTATTTTCTCCGGGCGGTTGGGTATCTCCTTCGGGCGATCGGGCATTTTCTTCAGACGTGTGGGTTCTTTCACCGGACGAATGCCTATGTTCTTCAGGCGGAAGTGTCCTTTCTTCCGCCGGCAGCTTTTTTCCATCGGATAGGTGCCCGTTTCCTTCAGATGACAGGTTAGATGGCAGGATGCCATCTAACGCTTTTCTCCGGTTGGATCTTTCCGAAGCAATCTGCTCTGCAGACTCCGACCATCCCTGTCCGGATGACTCGACTTCCGGATTCCGGGATTGACTCCGTGCAAATTCCCCTACTTCCGCCTGTTCCGATTTTTCGTTTTCCTTCTCTTGCATTTTTTCGGAAGCGGTATTGGTTTCTTCCTGTTTTTCTTCCTCTGAACGCGTTTTTTCTACAATGCTATCATAGCTTTGTATTCTGTCTTCCGCCTTTTTACAGGCTCCAAGACAAAGACAAAGCAAGAGCAGAACTACCGTTTTCTTATAATTCCCCATCTTTCACCACCTTTACTACACGCAAAGAACCGGCTGCCAGTTCCGAATAGAACTGTTCCACACTGTCCTTCTCCAATAGGATATTCACTCTTTGTGCCGCTGCCTTCCGATCGTCCGGCACAATGCTGCTGCCTGAGCTGTCAAACACATCCATTACATAAACGTCTTCCCAGATCAGATAGATCAGACTGTTCTGCACATCTATTGTATAAATATGAATCCTGTCCCCCCGGCGCAGGATGCCGCCCGCTACCTGGAACAGATCGTCCGCCTTAAACCCGGCCACAACCGGCTCTCTCATAGTTCCTGTCAGCTCTGTTATATCCGAAAACATGGCATCCGTAATAAAAGAACCGGCATCAATTTTTGCTGCTGCAAGTTTACCGATCAATTCGTTTTCCCCGATAACCGCCTTTTCCGGCACAAGCGCTTTATCCAGCTGAACAAACTCAAAGTATTCTCCGAGATTGCTTTCATTTATGACAGCCCCTGCACGGATTTCCTCTCTTGCACGCAGTACTGCCGTTTTCTCAAAATCGCTTAAAAGATTTTTCTCGATATTCAGCAAAATAAGATAAATCGCTGCTGCAGCTGCCAATGCAGCAAAAGCGGCCGCCGGCAATAATTTTTTCTTTCCTTTTTTCATTTTCCACCCTAATCCCTCATTCTGTAGACGATTTCGCGTCAAAAACAATTTGTTTTCGTTCCGAAACAAATTGCAATGGAACAAAGAATGTGCCAAGGCCATTCTTCCGCCACCTAAAAGGAGTCCATCCCTGTTTTGTTATCCACAATATCTACCGTTTTTTCTTTTCTGGTCATTTGCAGGATACCGAATATTCCTTTCACCGGGAAAGAGATTCTGCTGTATATCGCGGCAGATTCGACCTTTTTTCCGTCCGGCGTATAAATCTGTCCCAACGCCTGTGTCTGTGTGTATATCCGAAATATCCCTTCTTTACCTCGGGTATATATGATTACATCCCGATCCTTTACCTCATAAATCGTATACTCTTCCACTTCAACCGTTCCGGCAATCATCCCGGGGGACCCGCTTTCCCAATTTTCGTCCAGATCAAGATTCTCTCTCAATGCTTCCCGATACAACTCATAGGCTGTATCGGGATCAATGACCTTTATCCTTCCCGTCTGTCCGTATTCCCGGACGTCAATGACTGCAGACGCCAGATTTGATGCTGCCAAAGCATCTTCCGTCACGGAAGAAATTACTGCAAACGTATTGACCTGCATCTGTACCATCAAAAGAATCACCAGAAAAAAAATCAGATACATTCCCCATAACACTTCCAATTTTCCTTCTTCTTTTTTTCTCCTTCTCATCCGACTCCTCTTCGCTTTTCGTTAGTTCTTAGCTGTTGAGACCCGTCTCTCTTCAAAAAAATAAGATAAAGGCATCGGCACAAATTCAAACAAATCCCCGTTTCCCGCATACATACTCTCACTGGTAATTTTTCCTTTTATAACCAGGCGGATAAAGGATCCGTAAGATACTTTATTAAGCGTACTTTCGGACAGATCCAGCTCTTTCACACCTAACTGCGTCAGTTCTGCCTCCAGATTCTGTCTGTCGTCTTCTGTCAGAAACCCATTGGTTTCCATGGACAGAATATATTTTCTTGCAATCTGGCGAATGTCGGCTTTTTTATAAAACAAGCATATGCTGCCCAAATAGGCCGTCATAATAATGGTCATGGCAAAGATACAGATCCCGGCTGTCAAAACATCCGCTATGCTCCCCCTTTCTTTTCCGGTTATCATACGGTGGGAGTCAGTTCCAGCATCGTCTGTGCTTTCTGCTGCATGTTTTCCACAATGGATTCAATAAATCCGGACAAGGATGTTTTCATAACTACGCAGAGTACCAACGCAATGATACATAAGCCTACCGTAACTAAAATTCCGTCCAGACCTGCGCTCTTTGATGTAAAAAAACTCTTTGCTCTTTCTTTGAAACAGATTGCTTTCTTCTTCATTTTTGATCTCCATTCTGCAGACGCTTACTCGTTAATCGGATGAATTGCGGCGTCTGCAACGCAATTCTTGTTTTTGTTTTAAAGGGAAACCGCAAGACGCGCCATTCACAAAATCATCATTAAAAGCTAATGGCGGCCGAGAACATATGTGTAATACAGGCATACAGTACGACGGCCAGAATCGCCGTCAGAATCCCCAACTGATAAAACGTAATGCTCCTGTCGAGTCCTGCCTTTTTCCGGCTCATAATTCCGGCTTCCATATCCTTCATCTGTTCTGCAATGTCCACCAGCAGTTCTACAGCCTGTCCCGACTCCAAAGCCTGTAATACCGTTATACATAAAGAATCAACGTACCGGTTATCAAATTTATCTTGAAATTTCTCCAGTGCCTTTTGCGCATCTGCCTTCATGGCAATTTCGCCGAACAGACTTAAAAGTCCCTGCTTTAACCTCTTGTCACGGACACTTGTGTAACATTCCGCCATGGCATCCATGACATAAACTCCTGCCTGGATCTGCAGCGCCATAGCATTGTAAACCAGCTTTAGCTCCGGAAGTATTTTTTCATTATCCTGATGGTTCATTCTGGAAAGAAGACCATCCGGAATCATGAAAAATAATATTGCCAAAATACAAGATTGAATAATCCCGTAATACAAACCGATTCCGGCTCCGGCTGCTCCCAGAATCAACCGCACCGCCATAAAGGAAAACGGGTTGACCCAGCCTCCGAAATGATACCTCGCCCCATTCCTGATCAGATATTTATCCGCCTTTTTATAATCAAAAATCCCTCTTCCATTCTCTTTTAAATTCTTTCCCGCTTCCTCTGCCGCCAGTAAAATAACCTCTCCCATTCTGCCTGAAAAAACAGGACGAAACACCATCCAGAATGCCATAGCAGTCGAAAAAATCCGCAGCCCCGCAAGGATCGTACCGAAATTTTGCATTTTAATCCTCATTTCCATTATTTATCCAGCTTTTTGGTCTGTCTGTACAGCAAAAGCAAGATCAGACCAATCACTATGAGTGCTCCTCTTCCCCAGACCGTATGCAGCAGAATCTCCTGCATATTACTTCCAGTAAGCTTTCCCACCATTGCCAGTATCAGAACCGACATTCCAAGCAGGATAAGTATATTTACAAAGGCTTCTTTTACCATTGCCTTCCGTTCCTGCCTGCTGCTCATATATTCTCTTACGGATTTCCGACTGCTTTGAATCAGAACGGTAAAATCCGCTGCATAACGGATACTGACCTCCATCCCTCTGACCAACTCTTTAAATCTGGGATGTTCGATCTTTTCTGCCATGGACAGCAGTGCAAGAGAGGTATCTCCCGTGGTCTGCGCTTCATAGTAGCACTCTTCCAGAACACTTTTTAAAGGCTCTTCCAGATATTTACTGATCTGAAACAAAACTCCGCTTACTTCCCCAGCCGTAATACTGTAATTGCCCAGAAAGTCCAGGAATTTCATCAGACTGTCATTTACCTTCCGGTAGTTTCTGCCCGTCAACAGATTCAGAGCAAGATAAATGACAAGCTGTGCAAGACCGATAAATAATATTCCCCTGACCCAGCTTCCGGTCAGTAAAAGAATGAGAAAGTAGATCCCTACACACAACAGGATGTCGCAAACAATAAAAACTTCCGGTGTAAGCAAAGGCAAGCGCACCGACAGACCACTGTACATCAATCTCTTTTCCAGTCCGGACAGACGATTCTTCTGCCTGTCCGGTTCCGGCAGTCCAATTCTGCGTTCCTTCTGTCTTACTCTCACAGAGCTGTCCAGCGCCTGCATAGTTCTGGAAAAGAAATACCGCATAATCCTTTCTTTTCCCATCCAGTAAAACAACAGAAAAAATCCGAAAAAAAGTCCTGCACAGATTCCTATCTTACAAATCATTCTTAAAATATCCTTTCGTACAACATTTCATGCTTTTGCGCATCCCACCCCTTCAGCGTACAGATCTGCTTTACCTTATAATGTTCCATAAATACCAGCGTTGTAAAACAATCCATCATCTTCATCAGCTCATCTCTTAAATAGCGGCTCTCATACATCGCATAATCCACCAACTTATTTACGGCCCTGGCAGCAGATGGTGCATGTATGGTAGCCGCACAGATCTGACCGGTATACGCCGCATTCAGAAGATATAGCGCCTCCGCTCCCTTGATTTCGCCGATAATAAAGAAATCCACATCCATTGTCAATCCCGCTACGCTGATGTCTTTCAGATCATAGCTGACCTGGCTTTCCGAACTTCCCGGAAGAGAATGCAAAAACATCATATCCGGATGCGCTTTCGTCGTCAGCTCATCTGCCTGCTGCGCTACCAAAACTGCCATATTATCCGGCAAAGTCTCTTTCAGGGCATTCAGCAGCGTTGTCTTACCGGAAGAGTTGCCTCCGCAAATTAACATAGAACCTTCCCGGAATCTTTGAATTAAAAGCTTTGCGGTATCTTCCGACAGCATACTGCGCTGTATCAATTCCCGCATTTCGGGGAAATTCCGCGGAACCTTCCGAATACACAGATAAGGCTCATGATAGGTATTTACCAACGGCATCGATACGGTAAACCGAAGAATAAAATCCGGATGGCTTTCCGTATCGGTAAATCTCTGTATGGCATTGACATTCGAAATATTTACCTGATTTTTGGTCGCCACATAATCTACAAACCTGCGGTATTCCTTTTCGGAAGCAAAGGCAACCCCTCCGTCCATTCTGGTACCGTTTTTCTTAACCCGGATATTATCATAAGTGACAATCCGGATATCCGAAATTTCTCTGTCGTCAATCAAAGGTGATAAGCGGGAATAGCCGAATATGTAATGCTCAAATGCCTTTAAAAGCTCCTGCGCCTCGTTCGGGTCCACATCATAATAGTTCATGATATGCATCTGTGCTTCTTCCAGGAATGCCTTTTTGGTAATGATCCCTTTTTTCATCTGAATCAGGGAAGGCTGCTTCTTGGTCGTATAGTCTCCTACCAGATTATCCAAACGTTCTTCCAGCGTCATAAAACGCATTTTCATATCGATTCCCATACCTTCTTTCTGCGGTTTTCAAACCTTGTTTCTCTGTCATTCTGTTATTCTGTTTTAAATTCCGATCCCTCCCCTCTTTTTTCGGATTCCGGAACACGGCTGCCTGATGTTCTTGTTTCTTGGGGAAATTTTTCATCTGTTTTGCAGCAACACACTTTTTTATTTTTCTCTGCACGATTCTTCAGGGAATTTTTGGCGGATTTCGCCGGATATAAGATACCGTTTCCGGATATCCACAATTTACACGATTCTCTCTTAGCTGTCAACGTTTTTTTGTTAAAAAGCAAATGAAATAATTAACAAAAATTTTAAGTCTTTTTTCGTCTTGTGCATTTTTTTCGATGCAAATTTCCCTGTTTGCTTTACGAAAATCCTCCTGTCATTTTCACGGCAAGGAAAATCATTGTACATTTTGTTAGAGTTTTACCGTTTCCCAATTTTTTTGAAATAGTATTTGTTTTTTTCGGAACATCTGTATATAATGGAAGTAAAGACGAATAGTTTCTTAAAATGTAACTGTTCCGAACCATGCCAATCCGTAATAAGAACAGTTGCTTTAAAATTTATAATAATACGAGGACAGAATTATGTACGAAATAAACTTTCAAAAGCCCTGCCATATTTACTTTGTCGGGATCGGCGGCATCAGCATGAGCGGTCTGGCGGAAATTCTTGCAGATGCGGGTTTCCGGGTTTCCGGTTCCGATTCCCAACATTCTGCCATCACCCAAATGCTGGAAGACAAAAACATTCAGGTTTTTTACGGTCAGAGAAGTGAGAACATTACACCGGAAATTGACTGTGCCGTATTTACCAGCGCCATTCATGAGGATAATCCGGAATTTGTCGCCGTACGTAAGCTGCAGATTCCTTATCTTACCCGTGCCCAACTTCTTGGCCAGCTGATGAAAAATTACAAAACACCCATCGCAGTCAGCGGAACCCACGGCAAGACCACCACTACCTCCATGATCAGCGAAATCCTCCTTGCTGCCGATACGGACCCTACACTTTCGATCGGCGGAATTTTAAAAAGTATAGGCGGCAATATTCGTGTAGGGCGTTCCGGCTATTTTGTAACGGAAGCCTGCGAATATACCAACAGCTTTTTAAGCTTTTATCCCAAGATCGGCATTATTCTGAATATTGAAGAAGACCACATGGATTTCTTTAAGGACCTTAACGATATCCGCAATTCCTTCCATCGGTTTGCCTGCCTGCTTCCGGAAGACGGCTGCCTTATTATTAACGGCGAAATTCCGGATCTGCAGGAAATTACACAGGGACTTTCCTGCAGAATTATCACATATGGCCTGCATCCGCAGAAAGGCGTCACCTTCGATTATACCGCAGATTCCATTACTTATGATACTTATGCACATCCGACTTTTTCAGTTCACGATCCAAGCGGCTGTATCAGAGAATTTGCCCTTAAGGTTCCCGGAGAACATAATGTAAGCAATGCTTTGGCTGCCATCATCCTGGCAGATCTCCTGAAAGTGGATTCTTCCGTAACGGCCTCTGCTCTTCTGCATTTTACGGGCACGGACAGACGCTTCGAATACAAAGGCTGTATCGGCGGCGTTACCATAATCGATGATTATGCTCATCACCCTACGGAAATTGCCGCTACACTGCGGGCTGCACGGAATTATCCGCACAGAACCTTATGGTGTGTTTTTCAGCCGCACACTTATACGCGTACAAAGGCTTTCTTGAAAGACTTTGCAAAAGCTCTGTGTCTGGCGGATAAAGTTATTCTTGCAGATATCTATGCTGCAAGAGAAGTAAATACCATCGGAATCAGCTCAGATGACCTACGTATGGAAATTGAAAAACTCGGACACGATGCCCGGTATTTTCCCTCTTTTGACCAGATTGAAAATTTTCTTCTGGAAAATTGCATAAGTGGAGACCTGTTGATAACTATGGGTGCCGGAGATGTGCATATTATCGGTGAAAAACTCCTTGGAATTTAGTTTTCCACATATCCACAGTACAGACAGGGTTCTTTTCCCCTGTCTGTACTGTGGATTTTTTCCCGCAAAAAGTGGAAAACTTTTATCCTGTGTAAGATAGGCAGGATACGGCTTTCGGGAGAAACTCTTCCGAACTTATCCCCGCAATCCACAATATCCACAGCTACGCTGCTTTTATCTGCACATTAAGTGTTTATCAATATTTCCGGCGTTTTGACTATTTCCTTTTCCTTTTTGCTGTGCTATACTAGCCATGCAATGAGAACTTGGGGATAAGAAAGGGATGCAAGATTATGGCACGCTTAACACTGTACAGAGACAATTTCGCGGATTCCACTATGGTATCCAATTGTTTTATTGATGAATTTATGAAGGATGCAAATGATGCTCAGCTGAAAGTCTATCTGTACCTTGTCCGCATGCTTTCCGCCAATCAGGCGATCAGTGTATCGGATATCGCGGATAAGTTTAATCACACGGAACGGGACGTTCTGCGTGCTCTTTCCTATTGGGAAAATCAGGATCTGCTTACCCTGGACTTTGACAGGGATCAGAATCTGACCGGAATTCATTTAAGGGATCTTACTTCAGCCGGCAGGGACACTTATGCTCCCGCGCCTTCTTGTGCTGCGCAAAATATTTCCGTATCCCCCCGTGTCTGTGAAAAGCCCTCTGTTTCCGTGCTTCCTCAGACCGGCGAACAGGTTAGTACTTCTGCGCCTTCCCGTATTTCTACACCTTCTTATCAGAAGCCGGAATATACACCGGAGGAACTTCGCAGTTTTCAGGAACAGGAATCCACTGCCCAACTTCTTTTTATAGCACAGTCTTACATAGGAAGACCCCTTTCGCCCGGCGAAATGAAGTCGATTCTCTTTTTTACCGATGGATTGCATTTTTCAGATGATCTTGTGGATTATCTTCTTCAGTACTGTGTGGATCGAGGCAAAAAAGATTTTAAATATATTGAAAAAGTAGCGATCAACTGGGCTGAGGCCGGTATTACCACCCCGCAACAGGCACAGGCAACAGCCGGAAAATATGATAAGAACGTCTACGCCATTATGAATCAGCTGGGCAAAAACACTTCTCCTACTTTAAAGGAAATGGAATACATCAACCGTTGGACAAAGGAATTCGGCTTTTCCGCTGATATTATCTTTGAAGCTTGCGAGCGTACCGTTCTGGCCACGGACAAGCACCGTTTTGAATATGCGGACCGCATCCTTTCCAGCTGGAAAGACGCAAATGTGCATTACAGGTCCGATATTCTGCGTATCGATGATGCCTATCAGCAGAAGCGTAAAAATAACATCAAATCCGCAGCCAACCGTTTTAATCAGTTTGAGCAAAATAATTATAATTTTGAAGAACTGGAAAGAGAACTTCTGAGCAACTGAAAGAGGATGAGGAACGGACAATGGCACTGAGCAATGAACAATATCAATCGATCGTAAAATCCTATGAAAAAATTCAGATCCGTAACCGTCACCTGATGCAGGAAAGGCGGGAGCGGGTCTTGTCATGCCTTCCTGCCTACGCTGCTCTGGAACAAGAATCCGGCAGCTTTTATACTTCCTGTGGCAAACGCCTCCTGGACGGTGACAACAATGCCTTAACCGATCTGCATAATTATGCAGCTTCGCTGACTTCCAAAAAAGAGGCTCTTCTGGTTTCCGGCGGTTTTCCCAAAGATTATCTTGACCCGGTCTATGACTGTCCGATCTGTAAAGATACCGGTTATGAGACAGAAAAAGAAACCGGCATCCGCAAAAAATGCCGCTGCTTCCGACAGAAGGAAATCGATCTTCTTTATGAGCAGTCCAACATCCGTAAGACCATTGATGAAGAGAACTTTTCCACTCTCTCCTTTGCTTACTATACGGGAGAAGATTTGAAACGCTTTAAAGAAGCTGTTCGAATTTGCCTGGACTTTGTACAAAATTTTGATGATACCTTTCAAAATCTCTTTTTTTATGGTACAGTAGGAACCGGAAAAAGTTTTCTATCCGGATGCATCGCCAAAGAACTGCTGCAGAAAGGGAAATCTGTCATCTACTTCAGTTCCGTCGGTCTCTTCGATACCCTGGCACGCTATTCTTTTGATACAAAATCAAAAGAAAGTCTTTACAATTTTTATAAAGACCTGTACAATTGTGACCTGGTGATAGTGGACGACCTGGGAACAGAGATTCAGAATGCTTTCGTTGTCTCTCAGTTTTTTAATTGTTTGAACGAGCGCATTCTGCGTAGGAAACCTACTGTTATTTCCACTAATTTAAGTCTGGAGGAACTGCAGGAACGCTATTCTGACAGGATTTTTTCCAGAGTGATCAGTCAGTTTACGTTATGCAAACTAACCGGTCCCGATATCCGCCTGTGCAAAAAAAGGATGGGAAAACAGGCACAGTAAAGCTGCTTAGCAGGCAATAACAAAGGATATAATATCAAACAAATGAAAGTGAGGATTTATTCATGGCAAACCGCGAAGAAAAGCGCAATCTTGAAACTATCCCGGTAGGATCCCTTGGGATTATTTCTTTGGAAAGCTGCCGTACACTGGGCGAAAAAATCGACCGGTATCTTGTAAAATGGAGAACAGAGAGAGAAAATGAGCATAAGGATTCCCTTGCATTTTCCGGTTATCAGAGACCCTCTTATCTTCTGAATGCCAAAGTTCCCCGGTTTGGTTCCGGTGAAGCAAAAGGCATGATTTTGGAGTCGGTTCGCGGTACAGATCTTTATCTTTTGGTAGACGTATGCAATCACAGCCTTACCTACTCTCTATGCGGACATGAAAATCACATGTCTCCCGATGACCATTATCAGGATTTGAAAAGGATCATTGCCGCAGTCGGCGGTAAAGCCAGAAGAATTACGGTAATTATGCCTTTCCTTTACGAAAGCCGTCAGCATAAGAGAACTTCCAGAGAATCGCTTGACTGTGCGCTTGCTCTTCAGGAACTGGTTCACATGGGCGTAGATAATATTATTACTTTCGATGCTCATGACCCCAGAGTGCAGAATGCGATTCCCCTTCACGGATTTGAAACCGTACAGCCGGCTTATCAGTTTATCAAAGGGCTTCTGCGTAACGTAAAAGGGCTTAATCTGGATTCCGATCACATGATGGTAATCAGTCCCGACGAAGGTGGTATGGGCCGGGCAATCTATGTTGCCAACGTACTCGGTCTGGATATGGGTATGTTTTACAAGCGCAGAGATTACACCAGAGTTGTCAACGGAAGAAATCCTATTGTTGCACATGAATTTTTAGGCTCCAGCGTAGAAGGAAAAGATATGATCATTATTGATGACATGATCTCTTCCGGTGAAAGCATGCTGGAAGTTGCATCCGAATTAAAAAAACGCAAAGCCAACCGGATTTTCGTATTTTCCACTTTCGGGCTTTTCACCAGCGGTCTTACCAAATTTGATGAAGCTTACAAAAACGGTATCATTACCAAAGTGCTTACGACAAACCTGATTTACCAGACACCGTCCCTGCTTCAGAGAGAATGGTATATTAACTGTGATATGAGCAAATATATCGCTTATATTATTGATACTCTGAATCATGATTCTTCCATCAGTGATTTGCTCAATCCCAATGAAAGAATCCAGAATATCGTTGCCAGATATAAAAACGGCGAACTGTAAAATGAATCGTGTGTTCGAGACCTTCCACACGTAAAACAAAACTAAAGGAGAAAACAAAATATGTCTTATCAGAAAACAAACCGGCAGGAAGATTCTTCTTCCCGCCGGGGTATTTATTATCTTGCATACGCAGCGGTAATTGCTGCTCTTTATGTGGTTCTTACTCTTATTTCCAACAGTCTTGGGTTAGCAAGCGGCGCCATCCAGATCCGCATTTCCGAATGCCTGACGGTTCTTCCGGTCTTCACACCGGCTGCGGTTCCGGGTCTTTTCCTCGGCTGTCTGTTAAGCAATCTGCTCACCGGCTGTCTTCCCTGGGACATTGTCTTCGGCAGTCTGGCTACCCTTTTAGGCGCTTTCGGTACCTACTTTTTCCGCAAATGGAAATGGACAGCTCCCCTTTTCCCGATTTTATCCAACATGATAATTGTTCCCTTTATCCTTTCCAAAGTATACTGTCTGGAAGGGTCCATTCCTTATTTTATGCTTACGGTCGGAATCGGAGAGGTCATATCCTGCGGCATTTTGGGATTCCTCGTCTTAAAGCTGCTGACGAAATATCGGAAATGGATTTTTTAATACCTTTTATAAACAACGGCATTCTCTGTTCTGCCGATTGACAGGTATCCTGCCTGCTTGCAAAGTTCCTCTATTTTCCCATCCGGAACGGCAAGCAGGTATTTGCTTTTTAAGGTTTCAAAATGTTCCACTGTATAATCTGCATAGCAGCAGCTGATACCGAATCCTTCCGGAATCCCATATAAAATCTGCCATTCTCCGAGCTTCTGCTCTCCCGTTGCTTCTAAGCGGTCACTGAAAACCCAGATAATCACATTGTCGTAACTCGGCTTTCCCTCTTTTAATTTCATTTCCTGTGTAAAGCGATCTTCCCAGTACTGCATTTCCTCTTTTGCATCCTCACGTATAAAAGGAATCTCATAATCGTAGGAACTGTCCGCCCGGAATATCAGCAGATAGCAAAAGAGTGCCCCCAGTACAGCCGCTTTACGGTAATAAGCGATTCCCTTTTCCTTCATAAGACTGATTAAGAAAATACCTGCTGCAATAAAAGTAAGCAGATGCTTGCTGCCGTCTTTCATGTTATACATCAGTAAAAGCGCCGCCAGCATAGCCACATAGGAAAAAAACATATGACCGGAAAGAAGAAGCCTCTTTCTGTCCTTATGGCGAAATGCCCTGACCGCCTGTATCAGGAAAAGAATTGCCGCAGCGCAGTAGACAGCAAAGAACGCGCCCTCTGCCAGCCCGCTTCGGAAGCCTTCCACAACCCGGGCAAAGAAGGCTCTTCCCTCATAGTAAAGCGTTCCGAAAACATATTTGCAGCCCGGCAAAAATCCTTTTTCAAAAAAGTTTGTAACCCAGTCTGTATAAAACAACGGTTCAAAATATTCGGCGCTGAAGTAATAATTCAATGCCGCATAGCAGCCTACCGTGATTTCCAGAACGGCAATGCTTCCCAGGACACTCTTTAAACTTCTGCTCTTCCAAATCCACAAAGCCAAGGGCAGTAGCAGAAACAGTCCCAGATACGGGCGCATAAGGGTCATCAGGGCAGACAAAAGAATCATAAGAACCAGCTTTGTCCTGCTTTCCTGTCTGTAAATCCAGCTGTAAGCCAGTCCGTAAAACACAATCAGCAAGGCAAAACAGCTACATTCCGGCATGCCGGAAAGCATATACCGGGTAAACGGCGTAAACAGAACAAACAAAACGCTCAGCGTGCACAGCTGCCTTTTTTCCGGTCTTGCCAGCCATACAAAGAAAAACACAGCCGCCATCATCAGTACTATGTTGCAAAGCACCGGAGAAAGCAGATTCCATCCGAACAAAAATCCCCATACGATCCAAGGGAATACCAGGACAGGGCTCCAGGCTGCAAAAGACAGCTTCATGGCATGGCTTTCATTAAAACCGAAATACCCTCTCGGATAACCATAATGCAGAATACTCTCCACCTGCTTAAAGTAAAACAGTTCATCATTCCATTCATCCGCCGGAAGATAAACATCCGCAATGGCATACCCGTGTACGGCACAATATAAAATACAGCAGATAAGCGGCAGCAGCGACATACCCGCTGCAATGCACAGCCACTTGTGCTTCTCATAAAAGGACGTTATTTTCTTCATCTATTTTCACCTGTATCATTTGATATTTCGACCACAATACAACCATTTTACCATAGATTTTTCCCTTTGTCACTAAGCAATCCAGAAATCCGGAAACGGTTCCCATGCTCTCATCAGATACTGCTGCCTTCTTTATCCGAAAACTGTTCCATATAATCTGTAGGGCACATTCCGGTCATTGATGTAAAAATTCTGCTGAAATAGTACTGATCGTCAAATCCTACTTTGGCGGCAATATCCTTTACATAATAAAATTTATTTTCCTCCATCAATTCTTTCGCCCGCTCCATTCGAGTCGTATTTAGAAATTTGTTAAAGGAACAGTTTTCGTACTTTCGAAACAGTTTGCTTAAATAGGTCTGAGAGATTCCGAACTCCCTGCATAATAACTGCATGGAAATGGGAGCTGCCAGATTTTTACGGATATAACTTTCGATCATACCGAAAAATTCCGGTGTATCCGCCTTTCCGGTACGGATTCCTTTTTGCGGTTTCAGAAACATAGTCTGCAAAATAACATTTAAAATTTCATCTATGTCCGTTGCGAAGTAGAACAGATCATCTATGATCCATTCACAATTTTTTTCTGTTTCCGCCAACAAATGATACCGATTCAAAAGCATAAAAAGATACCTGACTTTGGTTTCTACATAAATCTGGCTTTTGCCTGTTTCTTTCCAGATTCGGAAAATCTCCCGACACTTCATTTTGGCCTTCGGAATATCTCTGCGTTCCAGCAAGCTTTCAAAATTTTCCAGATTCTCCTGCTCTTCCGGCAATATTTCCCGTTCTTCCCTGATTTCCTCCGCAACCAATATCTGATTTCGCCCTATGATAATATGATTATTTAATGCCTGATACAATTCCCTGAAAACATCCGCGCTTTTTTCAAGTTCAAAAGAAGCGTCCTTTACTACAGCTGTAACATAATTGCTTTCTTTCTTTTCTCTTTCCACAATTTGGGCTATCATCTGATAAAAACTTTTATAAAAAACAATAGTTTCCGGGCATAAATAAAGGGATTCCATTTCATCTCTTCCGTACGAATAAAGGATTTCATCCTTTCCGGAAAAAATTTCCGTTCCGGTATTTCCGGAAAACCTTCTCGGCAGACCGTTTTTTCTTACAATTGCCGCATAATATTTGCAGGACGGAAAAGGGAAATACCTCTGTAACTGTTGTCTGCTTACTTTCGTTCCTTCGCACAGACTTTTCATAATCAGATTTCTTTTTTCCGAATAAGCTGCATCCAGCAAAGACTTCAGATTCAGCAAAACTGTTTGCAGGGCAGATGGTTTTATCGGTTTTAGCAAATAGTCAAAAACGCCGGATTTGATTGCTACCTTTGCATATTCAAATTCCTGGTAGCCGCTGATAACAATGACCCATATCTGAGGATGTCTCTCCTTTAGCTTTTCCAACAGAACAATCCCGTCCATAACCGGCATTTTCATATCGGTTATCAAAACATCCGGTTCTTCTGCTTCGATACAGTCAAGAGCCTCCCTTCCGTTCTCCGCCGTACCGCTTACCTGAAATTCCGGGCACTTCATGGAAATAATCATACTAATATGCTTTACTGTAGCCACCTCATCATCAACCACTAATACTTTGTACATGATCTATCCCTCATATTCTCCGAATATAACTTCCGCTCCCTGTTCGTAATTTCCGATGTGGAACCTAAGACGATCTGAATAAAGAAGACACAATCGGGCATAAGCATTGGATATGCCCATTCCGCCTATTTTCATTTCAAAATTCTGTATGTCCGCTTTAATCTGTTTTTGAAGTTTCTGTGTTTCCTTACGTATCCTACACAAGGCTTCCTCTGAAAATCCATCTCCGTTGTCTCTTATCCGAACATACCATCCTTTTCCATCAACAATTCCGCATATTTCAATATACATAATCTGTGTATTCTGTTCAAATCCGTGGGAAATGCTGTTTTCGACAAATTGTTGTAAAATCAGTTTCGGGACAATTCTGTTCTCTATTTCTGGGTCGATCCGCACCTCATATTCCAGCCTGTGCTCATAACGTCTCTTTAACAAATTAAAATAAGCCTCCAGATAAGCTGTTTCCTGACGGACGGCAGCATACCTTTCCCTCGTATCGGTCGAGTACCGGAGGATTTTCGCCAGATCATCACAAATATCACATATAATCTCATCGTTATCTATCATGCCGCGCCCGGAAATAACATTCAGAACATTATATATAAAATGCGGATTCACCTGAGCCTGCAATGCATCAAACTGCGCCTGCAGCTGCATGATGGAAATTCGCCGCTCTTTTTCCAATGCCTGATTCAAATGATTCAGCATATTCTGATAGGATTCCCCGATTGCTTTGAACTCATTTTCTTCTGCTTTTACTTCTACTTTTCCGACCTTCGGATTCAGTTCTGTCAACACCATTAACTGTTTCAGTTCATCAACCGGTCTGGTTAAATGATTAGCAGAAACATAAATATACACAATGGCTATCCCCAAAAAAGCAACTGCAAGAATAGAAGAAACAAAAAGCATATTGTTCAGCTGCTTTTTCATGCTTTCATCCGATTTTATTACAAGCAAAACCGTATCGCCTACACATCTGCTGCCGGCTGCAAATTCTTTTTCTCCTGTAACTTCATTGATATATTCTCTTGCATCCAGATCTTTCCCGGAAAGGAATCCATGGTATCCGCTGTCTTTTAAGGTTCTCTCCGAACTGAACAAAACATTTTCCTGATTATCCATAAGCAGCACCCTGGTATTCGGTTCGGAAAGTTCAAAAACAGCCTCCAGTTCTTTTGCGCTTTTCTGGACTTCTACATATCCCAAATCTTTTCCGTGAATCTTTTTTACGATAGAAAAAACATCCTCTTCGTTTGTTCCCCAATCATCCGGATGCACACCCCTGACATAAAATTCACCATAGGGTACTGCATCCGTTTTTTGAATCCATTCAAAGGAGGCAATTTCCTTGGATGGATCCAACTTTCTTAGAGAACTTTCAGAAGCAATCTCCACTCCACTCTGATTAAAAAATACAACACGATAAAAATTAGAATAGATATAATCTGAAAGCAGCGCCTCCTGTACCAGATTAGTTGCCTCGGAAAAATAAAATGCTGTATAATCCGTTTTATCCGAAAGCCGTGACAGCTGTCTGATTGCTTCCAGGACTTTGATATCTTTTATCAGATAGCTGTAGGCCGTTTCCATAAAGTTTACAGTTTCTTCATATTGCCTGCTCATTTGCGCAGATAACACTTCCACGCTCTTGCATTCCTGCTTTATGACATTCTGCCTGTTCAGACAATAGTAAATCCCCATAAATAAAATCATAATTATGCCCGCAAAAAAGGTATATACAAGAATTATTTTACTTCGAAATCTCATGGCACATCCTTTCCCGGACAACCTTTGCTGTACACGCTTTTACCGATATCCTCATTATATGAAAAGATCCGACTGATTGCAAGCCTGATTATCTGCCGTATTTCTATCGATTTATTGCAATTGCAAAAGTTTTTTCTTCCTCCCAAAACACATGCTCCTCCCGGTCAGGAAGCAAAATTTTTTTTCTTACACCGTACGGAGAAAGAATAGAAATGATAAATTGCTTATCGATAACCCTCCAGGAAACTTTTACCGGTCCGAAACGTGTCGGGACTACTCCTTTTGCATACGTAAGATTTCCCGGATTTTGCGGCACGATCTGTATTTCATCTTCAAAGGAATACTTCACTCCCAGAACATTTGCTGAAAATTCATACAACGGTGCCGTACTCCAGCCATGACACTCACTCCTCGGCTGATCTGGATTTTCACACCACGTCGTACAATGCAGCAAAAGCATTTTTTTCCAATCTTCCATAAAGCAAGCAGCATACTCATATTTTCCGGCTTTTTCCAACGCTCTGAAAAGATAGTAATTCATGGAAAAAGAGCTTTTGGATAAGGAACCCTTTCCGATCCTGTCCATCATTTTTTCAACCATCCTTTGAGCCTGTTCTCCTGTCACTGTTTCCGAAAGAATTGCCCATATAACTGTATGCATACTGTAGGTAGCTGTTTCGGAACCATCTTTAAACAATTCTTCCTTTACATCGTAACAGTTACGATAAAGAACTGTCTGAATGTCTTGGAAACGTCTCTTATATTCTTCGGAAAGTTCTTTTCTTCCGATTTTCAAAGCGATAAATTCCGCACATGTTAAGGCATATGCATAATAAAGGTTGTATATGGTAAGAGCTTCCGTGCTGCCGATAACCGGCACTCCGTAATCCCAGCCCGGAACCCAGTCCACAAAATCCCAATATATCGACTTTGTAATAAAACCTTTTTTCTTCACAACGGCATCAAACCCGGAAAGTATCCTGTCCATTGTCCCGATATGCCCAAAGACAAAATTTACGTCCTTTGTATATTCCAGATAATCCTTTAATAAAAAAATCCAGAAAAAGGAAAAGCCGGGAATCACTTGTGTAAAACTGCATGGATAATTTGCCGGCAACAGTCCGTCTTCACGCTGTGGAAATGCAAATTCTTTTATACATTTCCGGATCAGTCCGGTATCTGACGAAAGCCGCATAAGAGCTGCCGATTCGATAGCCGAATCCATGAGATACTGCTGCTGTTCATAATAAGGACAGTCCATGAATATTTCATGCATACAGCATTTCAGGGTATGAATACTGACAGTCTGCATTTCATTAAACGCAGACTCCGAACACTCAAATTTTCCTTCCTCTTTCAATGGATAACCGCATCTCATAAAACCGACCCGTTCGATCGCCTGATCTATCTCCTGTGCTTCGATCCGCACAAAACGGAAGGCACGAAACCAGAAAGTTTGAAACGTATATGCCTCTTCCTTTGTATGAATCATGTCATAGGCACCTCTTAAAAATCCACTTTGGTCATCGCGGATCTTTTTTCCATCTTCTTTTTCATAACATTCGGCATAAAGTATTTTTACGTCACTGTTTTTCCGGACATTAACCTTTAGCTTCGCCGTAACATAAAGACCGGCATCCAGTTCTACAAAATTCTTTCCTTTTTTTACTATTCGGAATGTTTCTTCTTTTTGCGGGTAAATCATCGGTATCGGACGTTCTCGAAAAGGTGTTGTGAAAAAAGCGCCGACGTGGTTCGGTACGCTGTCTTTCAGATCAAAAATTTCTTCTGTTTCCGACAAAGCCTCCTGAACCGGAATCTGTATTTCTTCATTCGGCGGAATAAACTTCCAGTCAAAATAAACCAGCTTATGCCCTTTCCTAAAAGTACATTTCCAGGAGGAATCGGATTCTATTATCTTGTTTTGAAATTTCGCAGAAAAGACAAGAATAGGTCTGTTCGTCTTAAATACACTTGAGAATTCAGCCGGATCCGTAAGGTGCATAACTTCGACACTAATTTCGTTATTACCTTTAAGGAAAGCATCACTTACAATAGAATCATAATACCGTACATCCGCAGAACCACGGCAGGGTCCTTCGCATATGTATCTGCCATTTATGTAAAGTATGTACCTTACGGCAGCAAATATTTTAATCTCCGCCTTTTCCGACTTCTCAAGAAATACACTTCTCCGAAATACATACATACCGCATTTTGCCGCCTCTTTCGGTGCAATCGCTTTACCCATAGATATTTCAATCCTTTCTTAATTCTGTTATCTCACGGTTTTTACCTGTTTTCAACTTCCTGCCGGAACAGTATACCGCCATGCCCTCCGGCACATCGATTATCAACTCTACCCCGTGCTCTCCCCTTTTCCATTCCACAGCCAGCTTTCCTTTCGGTGTATCGCATATGCCGCTGGCATAACTTAATTCTGCAAAGAAATAGGGTTGGACATGAACCGCTTCATATCCGGGTGCTTCCTCCTCTATCTTAATCCCAAGTATGGTTTTTACCATCCATGACATCACATCGGAATACATATGATGATTCCTGGAACCGCTGACCTTTTCGTACTCTCTCCAGTATTCCCATAAAGTTGTAGCTCCCTGTTTAAACCATGCACGATACCCGGGAACACCCTGTATAGTAATCACTTTATATGCGTATTCCTCCAGTCCGCATTTATTCAACGCATGAAACAATCTTCTCAACCCTACCATTCCGCAATCATGTCTGTAGTGGTTTGCTTCGATCAGCTCTTTTAACTGTTTTTTTACAGGCTCCGGATCTTCATACAAGTCATAATAAATAAGCATGGCCGCTGCCGTCTGTTTCTGGATGACGCACCTGCCGTCGCTTCCGATGTATTTTCTGATTAGCTTTGCCTTCATCTGAAGCGCCTTCTCCCGATAATACTCCGAATTGTGCCTGCAAATTTCATGAGAGGAATTTTTCCGGCTCAATCTTGCAGCAAGCTCTGCAATTTGATAAAAACGATAGAGCAAAGCAACGTTTATAAATTCTACCGGAACGTCCGGTGCTTCGCGCTCCTTCAGGAAATTCGGACATGCCCAGTCAAACAATCCGAATCTGATAAATCCATCCTCGTCCGCCTTTTCTTCCAGATATGCAAAATATCGGTCAAACCACGGAAGCATCTCTGTCAAAATTCTTTCCTTTCCCGTATGCAGGTAGATACGATAAGGAATTTCAAACAAAACTCCGTCCGATACCGGCCCATTCCCCCACTCATATCCCCAACCGGCTGTCGGAATAATTCCGGGCATACATCCGTCTTTTCGCATGGCATCTTTAATATCCGTCAGCCATTTTTCCAACAGTTTTTCCGCTTTAAAATCCGTCAGGATCTGCTCAGCAGATGCCTGCGCATCGTTTGCCCACCCCAGTTTTTCTCTTGTAGGGCAATCCGTCGGCATATAAAACAGATTAGACAGCGTAGAAACCTGTCCTGCATGAAACAATTGATTCAGAAAAACATCAGAACATTCAAACTGCGTCCTGGTTTCAATTGCCTGATGAACAAATACTGCCAGAACCTCCATCGAATCCGGATTATCCATTCCTTCTATTTCCGCATAACGAAAGCCGTGATAAGCAAATCGCGGTGACCAGACCATTTCTTCCCCCGAGCAGATAAACTTGTCCGTCTGGAACTCGCTTTCCGGATAGAAAGTCTCCATTCCGTTTAATTCTCTGCTTCCGTCCTTCTTTATCTGTTCGGCATAACGAATCTGCAGCAGATCCCCTTTTTTGCCTTTTACACGGATTCTTAAATAACCGGACAGATTTTGTCCGAAATCGAAAACATATTTCTTTTCTCCTGTTTTTCTTATATGCTTTGGGACAAAAATCTGATCTTCCCTTATTGGCTCACAAAGACATTTACGGAAAATTCCTGTCGGTCTTTTATCATCCGGCATCGCATTCTCCCACGAAGAATCGTCATATTCCGCTTCCGTCCAGTCCGCTTCATACCGGTTGGCATCAAAATACTCCCCACATCTTAATGCATTAAACCATACGGCACTGTCCGGTTTGCACTTCCAGCTTTCATCACTGACCGCAGCAATTCTTCCATCCACGTCAAGTTGTAAAATGAATTTCGGCTGATCTCGCCAGGAGGCCTTATCAAAACTCCATGCAGAAGGGCAATCCTCGTTGTACCAACCATTTCCGCATATCACCGCCAATACATTTTCTCCCCTGACAAGCAGGTGCGATACATCATAAGTATGGTACCACAACGTCTTATTATAATTGCTGACCGGTGCTGTAAAAAGATCTTCACTTACGGGCTTTCCATTAATGAAGTAATAAGCAATTCCAAGCCCGCAGACGTGCAGCATTGCATGCTGCACGGATCCTATCCATACTTTTTTTCGAAACAAAGGCGCATGATTTCCTTTTGTGTATTCCTTTTTGGCCGATTCTGCTGCTTTTATAAAGGATATTTTTTCAAACATCAAAAGATACCTCCCCGGAACTTAAAATAATGTTTCGAAGCTTTCTGGCAAGCGTCCCCGCCCCGGTATCCGGCAGCTGCATTCCTATAAGAATCGTCATCTTCTCTTCCGGAAAGTTAGCAAAATAGGTTCCGAGCCAGCCTCCCCAGCCATACTCTCCCGCTCTGGCTAACATTGCCGCCTGATGCTTATTTCTGCATACAGACATCAGATTCCCATAGCTGTGTCCGGCCATTTGCATACGATCTTCGAATGCTTTTTGCTGATCTGTCGAAAGTTGACCCCCAGTCAGATATCTGACTGTATTTTCTTTTAAAATACGCCTTCCTTCATAAAGACCATTATTTAAAAGCATCCGGGCAAAACGCATATAATTGCCGAGTGTTGAAACCAGACCGGCTCCTCCAGACTCATATGCCGGTACATGATCCATCCGATTATCAATCCCGATATAATTCTCTTCATAACGGATAAGGCGCTTTTCTCCATCTTCCGCAACCGGTTTATAAATTCGTGCAAGTCGATTCTGCTTTTCCGGCGGAACCCAGAATCCGGTATCCTTCATTCCCAAAGGTGCAAAAATCTCCTGCTCCATAAAGGTGCCAAGAGACTTACCGGATACCTCTTCTATAACCGCTCCCAGAACATCCGCTGATGCTCCGTATGTCCAAGAACTTCCGGGTTCAAATGCCAATGCGCATCCGCCCATTGCATTGGCGAATTCCATTGTGGTAACCGGATGCCCGAGCCTTCTTCTTACTTCAATCTGCCCGAACAATTCTGCGGCATTTTTCCCTCCTTCTCCCGGAGTATCCGGATAACAGATGCCTGAAGTCATCTGCAAAAGATCATGTATTTGTATTTCCCGTTTCACGGGCTGATAGGTTCCATCCTTATAAATATTCTGATTTCGAAATCCTGGCAAT
Organism: uncultured Acetatifactor sp.; assembly: GCA_934433135.1. Taxonomy (GTDB): domain Bacteria; phylum Bacillota; class Clostridia; order Lachnospirales; family Lachnospiraceae; genus Acetatifactor. The sequence goes on from CAKRZO010000001.1 coordinate 98,415, forward strand.
ATTTCCGACAGCGGCTGGCATAAGTCTATATCCCCCCGCTCCATCAATATCATTGCAGCTGCCGCACATACCGGCTTTGTCTGGGAATAAATCCGGAATATTGTATCCCTCTCTATTTTTCTGTGATTTTCCCTGTCTGCCATTCCTTCTGTTAAAAAACAGATTTCTTTTCCATTTCTCTGTATCAACAGGCTTACTCCTGCAACTTCCTTCTCTTCAATGCTTTTCCGGATTACCTTCTCAAGCAATTCCTTCATTTTGCTTTCCTCCTGCTATTCGACGACTCAATTATCCTTTAATGGATCCGGCTACCATTCCATCTACAATTTTTTTATTAAAAATCAAAAACAGAATTACCATAGGTATTGTAATCAACATGACGTCCGCAAAAAGCAGATTATAGGAACTTGCATATCTGCCTGTAAAATTATACAAAGTCAACTGAACCGTTGCATACTTATTTCCCGGCAGAAAATAAAGCGGATTCGTAAAATCATTAAATATGGACACTGAATCCAGAATCACCACGGTAGCTGTGACCGGTTTCAACAGGGGGAATACTATATCGGAAAACAGACGCATTTTCGAACAACCATCCATATATCCGGCCTCTTCCAGTTCAATCGGGATGGTCGCTACATATCCTTTATACAACATAACGGTAAACGGAATCTGCAATGCTGCTTCAATTAAAACCATGCCTACCATAGTCTTATACAGGTGAATACTCTGCATTACCCATATTGTCGGCAGAATCGCCGGCGGAGCCATCAATCCGATCAGAATCAGGTTCTCCATAAGAGATACTTTTTTATCCCGTCTCCTCTGAAGCACATACCCGGCCATTGAACAGATGAGGATTAACAAGACAACCGTGCCGATTGTCAGAATGGTACTGTTTTTAAAAGCCCTGACAAGAAGATAATTATTTTCCCGTATTACCTCCGGATAATTTTCCCAATGCCAGCTTTCCGGCAGAGAGATTCTTAATAAATTAGCCTCTCTTCTATCCTTTATTGAAGTAATAAACATAAAAATAAAAGGAATCAAAAAAATCAAAAAGGTAAAAAGACCCCCCAGAATGTCTCCTAATAATAATTTCTTTTTTCGCGCCTTCATTTCATCCGACCCCCTTACTCATCAGGAAACGTTTTAAAGGATATGCAATGATGCCGATCATAAGAAGCATGATTACATTACCCGCGGTAGACAACCCATAATAACCCGATGCATATTGTTTGTAAACGGACATTGCAACTACCTCTGTAGCAAATCCCGGGCCTCCTCCGGTCATTGCATAGATCAGGTCGAAGCTTCTGAGCCCGCCGATCAGCGACAAAATAATAACGGTATTCATGGAAGAGCGGCACAGCGGTACTGTAATGTACCAAAGGCGCTTTAGCCCTGCCGCACCATCAATGGAAGCAGCCTCATAATAAGTGAAATCAATGGCACTGATTCCTGCAATATAAATAACGGTTGCAATACCGATTCCTTTCCACACGTCCACTGCAACGATGGAAAATAATGCAATATCCGTATTACCGAGCCAATCCACTCCCTGAAATCCCAACCACTGCAAACATCTGTTAAACAAGCCCTTGGAAGGGTGCATCAATGCTTTAAAAGTAAGTCCGACTGCAATAGTGGACACCAGGTTTGGGAAAAAAATGACCGACCGCAAAAAATTCCTGGTTTTAATACCGGAAGTTAAAAAGACTGCCAGCAAGAAAGCCAGAAACACCTTTAAGCCACTGGTAAGTACCGCATAAATTAAAGTGTTTTTGATACCGGTATTCAATGATCTTTCCGAAAAAAACATCTTAAAATTATTCAGTCCGCAAAATTTTACGCTGTCAAAATCCCAGATTGTCAGACTGTAAAAAAAGGAAAGCAGCAGCGGAACCAAAAAGAAAATCAGAAATATGATAAAAGCCGGAAGCAAAAATCCTATGGAATATATTTTTCTTTTATTCACCTTAACCTCCATTTTCAAGCAGGAAACAAAAAGGGAGCTGCCTGCTTTAAGACAGCCCCCTGCCTGTTTTTATTCCCAGTTAAGACCTAACTGAGCTGCCTGTTTCTTACAGTCTTCATCGTATGCACCTGCTGCTTCCAGGGCTGTCGTCTGTCCGCTTCCGCATTCCTGGCAGATAGCAGGACAATTTGCTCCTTTTACAGAGGTGACAAATTCCATAGCTGTTACGGTTTTCCCTTCGTCAAAATAGGGCTGCATATCCAGTCGTACTGCGTCATATGCTTTATCCGACATCTCGTATCCTTTTACGCAATACGGTCCATCCGGCATGATGGCACCGGAATAAGCATCCAACGCCTCATCGGAAATATAAAATTCCATAAAGCGCAAAATCACTTCCGTTTTATCAGAATTCTTATTACCGTAAATGGAGGACGGCATCCAGACTGTCAGTCCTGCCTCTTCTGCTTTCTCACCTAAAATCGGAAATGCCCTGACATTGTTTACCCTATCTCCATACAACCCGTAAATACTGGATAAAGCAGTACTGGTTGCAAAGTAATGCGCACCTTCTCCGTTTACGATCATGTCACAGGCATCACTGTATGAGGTTGCCAGATAATCTTTATTATAATAGGGATTCAAATCAACAAGCTTCTGCCAGCTTTTCAATCCCGCCTTGCTTTCCGCATATTTGGCCTTTCCCTGTTCAAATTTTTCTACGAAATCCGGTTCTTCCGATACTACATTGTAATGATCTCCCAAATATGGTATCTGTGCGGTCCAGCTGTCTCCGAAAGATCCGATTACCGCCACTTCTCCCGCCTTTTTTAAAATATCACAATTCGACAGAAATTCGTCCCATGTCTTCGGTACTTCCAGATGATACTTTTCATAAATATCTTTGTTATATAAGACTACAGCTGCATAAGCAGAACTTTCCGGAATACCATACATTTTACCGTCAACCGTTACACTTTCCTTATAAGCCTCATCCAGTCTGTCCGTCCATTCCTCTCCTCCGATTTCCAGGAAATATTCTCCCGGATTTAAAGACTGCAGCAAAGCTCCTGAATTATAGGCTATCAGATCCGCTGCGTCTCCCGCTGCCAGTCTTGTCTTATACAGGTTAGCAACATCGTCAGAACTGGAAATCTCCATTTCCACGTGAATACCTAATTTTTCTTCTGCAAGAGCAAAAACCGCTTCGTAACCTGCTGTATTTATATTATTTCCCAATGCAATCGTCAGCTCGGCTTCCTTATACTCCCACCTACTGTCTGCATTTCCCGATGTTTTACTTTCTTTTGTCCCGGTAACATTCTGACTTTCTTTTACGGTTTTCGTTTCCTTTGAATCCTTCTGTCCGGAACAGCCTGCCAGCGACAGGCACAGCCCCACTGCCAAAATAGCGTACAAACATTTTTTCATTTTTCGTTTTCCCTTCTTCATTCTTAGTACCCGTGGGCATGGCCACATCTCCCGGGGTAACGTTTCTTTGGAATCTCCATGTCTTAAGACGCTTTTATTATAGCATCTCTTTCTTGCTCTTCCCATGGATAATTCTATCTTTTCCTCTCCTGAAAAAGTAAAACTTTTCTTCTCAGTACTCATTTTTCCATTATTCTTACTTATTTTTCCATCTTAAATTTTTTTATATTTTCTTTTCATTTTTTTTATAAATATGTTATAATAGGCAATGTAGGTTTTTTTTATGCCTTTTTACCAAAGAGCAAGGAGGAAATACCATTGGCTTTTATCACGAAAAAAGAAAGAAAATGGGGGGATCGCAGAGATGGCTGCTGGGTACGTGATATTCCCGGTTTAAATGCCGTTATGCCGTTTCTCTTTCCGAATCGATCGGATTGCGAAGTATATCTCCACCAGGAGATTGATATTACAGATCTTCTTCGTTATCTGGAAGAAAAAAATGCTTCCAGACCTGACTCTAAGTTTACCTTATTTCACTGCATGGTAACGATGATTGCCAGGGTTTTAAACGAGCGACCGAAGATGAACCGCTTTATTCAGGGCGGACGTACTTATGAAAGAGATGAAATTACCATCAGCTTTGTAGCCAAGCGCAAATTTACCGACCACAGTGAAGAATCCCTGATGGTCTATAAAGCAAAGGGAGAGGATTCTCTGACTACAATCGGCCAGAAAATTCTAGGAGAAGTCCGTGAAATGCGTAACCAGGAAGCTACTGATGGAATCGATAAGGTTGTGGACAATTTTGCGAAAATGCCCCGGCCTCTTCTGTGGCTATCTCTTCGTATTGTACGTTGTCTGGATTACTGGGGAAAAGTGCCGAAGACCCTGACCACGGGAGATACAAATTACACTTCTGTTCTTCTGTCGAATCTGGGCAGCATCAAATGTCCTTCCGTATATCATCACCTTAACAACTACGGAACCAATTCCGTCATGATTACCATCGGCGCCATGCATAAAGCTCCCGCGGTACTTCCGGACAGTACCGTTGCCGTAAGGGATTTCGTTGATATCGGCGCTACGTTGGACGAGCGGATTGCTGACGGCTTCTATTTTGCAAGATCCTTAAAACTCATCAACCATATTTGCGCACATCCACAGCTTCTGGATTTACCTTTGGAGGAAAACAGCGGTTATGACTACAAATAACACCAAAATGAAAGTCCCACATAATGTAAAATACCAGGAAAAATCCATTTCCTTTTCGGTTCCGGAACACGTTAAAACTCCATGGTACAAGGCAGCCGGCGATCTTCCGGTAAGGCTTGAGTATTTCGACGGTTCCATGGCGGATGCCATCGAAGCCACCGCCAAATGTGTACCGGAGTCCATCGCTTACAATTTTTACGGCAATAAAGTCTCCTTTAAAGATTTTGTAGAGCAGATTCACGATGCAGCCAAAGCTCTTTGCGCTCTTGGAATCAAGCCCGGTGATAAGGTAACAATCTGTATGCCAAATACTCCCCAGGCGATTATTCTTTTCTATGCCATCAACCGTATGGGCGGCATTGCCAGTATGCTGCATCCTTTGTCCGGAGCGGAAGAGATTGTTGACTATATTAACAATGCCAAGAGTGTGCTTTGCCTTACTCTGCTACAGTTCTATCCGAAATTTTCCAAAATCAGAGATAGACTTTTTTGCAAACATCTGCTGATCTGTGATATCACGGACGGACTTGCCGGCCTTAAAAATGTTCTTTTCCCTTTTACTCGTAAAGACGTGGATAAACTCCCTAAGAATGCCGGAGTTCTTTTGTGGAAAGACTTCATCAAACAAAGCAAAACATTTGAAGGCTCTTATATTCATTATGCAAAAAGCACTGATATTGCAGCAATTCTCTATTCCGGCGGAACCACCGGAACGACCAAGGGAATTTTGCTTACCAACTTAAATTTTAATGCTCTGGCTCTTCAGACAGGTACCGCAGGCGATTGTCTGGTTCCGGATCACACCATGCTTTCCATTATGCCTATTTTCCACGGCTTCGGTCTGGGTGTCTGCATTCATACCGTTTTATACTGGGGCTGCACTTCCATTTTGGTGCCGCAGTTTAATGCCAGCAGTTACTGCAAGCTGTTAAAGAAGTACAAGCCCAATTACATCGCCGGTGTCCCTACTCTGTTTGAAGCGCTTCTTCGCATGGAAGATGCCAGGGATCTGGATCTAAGCCAGCTGGAAGGGATCTTCTCCGGCGGAGACAGTCTGACGCCGGAATTAAAGCACAAAGTGGACGCATTCTTAAAAGAACATGGCTCCAAAGAACAGATCCGCGAAGGTTACGGAACCACCGAGTGTGTAACGGCAAGCTGCCTGACCCCTCGCTTTTTCTTCAAAGAAGGAAGTATCGGTATTCCTTTTCCAGATACATATTATAAAATTGTCACTCCGTCTACCCATGAAGAAGTCCCCTATGGAACAATCGGAGAAATCTGCCTGACAGGACCCAGCATGATGCAGGGCTATATGAATAATCCCAGAGAAACTGCGCAGGCTTTGCAACAGCATGAAGACGGCGCTTTGTGGCTTCACACAGGTGATCTGGGGCTCATGGACGAAGAAGGATTCATTTATTTCAAGCAGCGTCTTAAGAGAATGATTATCACAAGCGGTTATAATGTATATCCTTCCCAGGTGGAAAATGTCATTGATGCCCATCCTGACGTGCTGATCAGCACCGTAATAGGCGTCAAAGATGATTACCGTATGCAGCGTGTAAAAGCCTTTATCGTACCCAAACCGGGAGTCGAACCTACAGACGAATTGAAAGCTTCCATTCTTTCACACTGCAGGCAGTACCTTGCAAAATATGCATTACCGAAAGAAATTGAATTCCGTTCTGAGCTTCCTCATACTTTGGTCGGCAAGGTTGCCTATACCATTCTGGAAAAAGAAGAGGAAGAAAAAGCTAAGAAATAAATCTGAACTGTTACTACCTTACATACGTCAGGAAACGGTTTCCGTTTTCTGCAAACCATGCGTCGGAATCCTTCAAGCCTTTTTTATAAAGAGCTCCCGACGCAGGATCCATAATAACAGCATTGAATTCATTGAAGCCGGTTACCAGTACGGCTTCTTTGTTTGCAAGCAAAGCCAGTACTGTGTCGTCCTGATTGACATAATGAAGCAACATATCCAGGGAACAGCCGGTAAGATCCAACACCTGCGCATCTTCCAGTTCCTCTTCCAGGATCTCCTGCGCCGTCATTCCCTGATCCAGGAGTCTCTGCGTATTGACTGTAACCCCTTCTTTGGCAAGCATGGCATCCAGACAGGCGGCAAGACTTCCCTGTCCCTCGCTCACTTTCTGTTCTTTAATTGCCATAATCTGATTTCTGGTCGCTCTATTGCCCCGAAACCAGAGAACCTTACCCTGATCATCCGTTACCACGCCAGCCGCATCAGAAGCGTACAAAACGGCCGCCGCCGCCGATGTCGTGATTTTGTCAACCCCGAAAGCCGTATAGACATAATAACGGTCAACCGTACCTCCCTTTTCCGGTATCACACTGCGGCTTCCTTCAAAAAGCAGTTCTTTTGGAAAAAGAACCTGCAAAGTTTTTTCATTCATTTCTCCCGCCGTTTCAATTGCAGTCTCTTTTTCAAATTTCTGTGTCATCAAAGTTACAATCCGATTTTTCTCCGCATTGCCCGTTTCATTGTTCATAATGTATTCCGGCTGGATTGCCTGCAAACTTCCGTCTTCCTTTTGCTGCACCTGCTCTAACGTAATCTGATCCTCTGAAATATCACATCCGGTTACATAAATTCCGTCCCGTTCCAACTCCTTTAACAGATTGCCTTCACTGTCCTGAATACAGATCCGGTACATAGGGAAAATCATCTGACCCAGATCATTTTCTCTGAGATCTCCGCTTCTTGCCAGTCCGTAAACAAAATCTTCACTAATAAACCCAAGCGGGCGCAAAATCGTTCCCTGCTCCGCCTGCATCGTGCCGATCTGTCCTGTGGAAAGATTTCCCGTAAAGAAAATCCCGGAATCTTCTTCCTGCCATACCAGCATTTTCCCGCTTTCGGAAATATACATTTTATCATCCTGATGCACTGTCGCTATGGTTTTGCAGCTCTTTTCATTACTGTCTGCACAGTAAACGGCTCCGTCCAGATAAAAATAAAGTTCCCCGTTCCGATTAAAATACAGCAGTCTGTCAAACTCCTCCGCCAGAATCTCCGCACTTTTATCCACAGGGATAAAAAGAAGCTCTTCCGTCGTATTCATTGCACTGTCATAACGATATAGGACAAGTCCCACTTCTCCCTCATGCTTTCCCCGGTTCATATAACCATAAACTGCGAAATTGACATCTCCGCCTTCTTCCACATCCAGTACTTTCAGATTATGCTCACGGTAAAGTGTTCTCTCATCCTGATTTTTCTCATCAACAAAAGAAAAAATTACCGCGGCTCTGTTTGTAGCAAGATTATAGCTGATCAGCCGATCCGCCTGACAAAATACCAGAACTTTGCCATCCTCACTTTCTTCATAGGAAAAATCTTCTCCCACAATTCCAAGCCGGATCCTGCTTCCATCAAGCATTCCTTCTTCCGGCTCTGGGATCTGGGTCATGGTTCTGTCATAAGAAAGCAAATACATGCGCTCTGCTCCCGTCAGGTAGCGGACACGGAAAGCCTCTTCCACGTCATAATAAATGCGCCTGTTTTCCTCCGATACGCAAACCCGGTAAGAAAGAACGACCGTTCCGGTCTGGGAGGCCAGTTCCCGCATCTGATAGATCGGTTCGGCTACTTCCTCTACCTCCAGGTCTCCCCAGGTAATCTGGTAAAAGCTGCTGTGAATATTGACTTTGTGAAACGTCGTATTATCTCCGGTGGAATCGGATTCCAGATATCTGGCCAGCTGTTTTTCCTCTGCTAACGTTCTGTCATACGCCGCTTCATGGAACTCTTTGGCAAAGGCTAATTTCTCTGCGGCATGCATCTGCATCTTGCTGCTCCATACGATACGGGTGTAGTAAGTAATTACCTGCCCATCCTGTGTATGAAGAAGAAGCACCAGCATATATTCTTTTTCCTCTTCGATCAGATCCTTCAAAGCCAGGTCACAGTTTATTCCGGAAGCGGATTTGCGAGATGTCACCTGTGGATTCTCAATCAATCGTGTTCCATCCAGACTTCTGACCTGTGCCTCTACCTTTTCTATGATTTTTTCAAACGGAGCAATCACAAAAGAAAGCCTTCTGTCTTTCGACAATTCCGTCACGTTTTCCCGCTGATAGGCCGTATTCATGGAAAGCGCATATCCATGCAGCATATTATAAGCCATCCCGTCTTTTTCCATCGTAATCAGAGGAAACGTCGCCCCGGCCATTTCCGCCGTCATGCTGTTGTTTCCCCGGTTCATAACCAGACTGATGGTGATTAGCGCTGTTATAAAAACAATGATAAAAACGCTTAGTTTAATCAATGCCTTTTTCATATATGTCGTTCTCCCGCTGCTGTTCCGTTATCTTTTCGTAACAGTTCAGACAATCATTCTTGCATGAAATCTGTCTGCCTAAAAATGTCCGTTGACATTTTATGATTGAGCTTAGCGCCATGTTATATGAGCATCGCATCTTACAGATGCGACAAATAGCTGCGAAGCAGCGGAAAGCGCTAAAAGCGCATTTTTGCGAATGGCGCATCTGAACTGTTACATCTTTTTCTGTTGCCTTATCCGTTACCTCTTATTGCCTTGGATCCCTGTACGCTTTCCTGTCCTTCCAGAAGTCTGAACAAGGTCGGATTTATCTGCAGAAAATCAAGCAATTCCCGAATGTCGCTTCCTTTCTGTGCACGGAATCGTCCCTCTTTTTTTACGGCACGGATCAAAAGATTTTTTGGTGTATGCTCCATGTCAATAAATTCCAGAATCTGCGTTTCATACCCCTGCCGCTCTAACAGATCGGCTCTTACCGCATCCGTGATCAGTGCAGACATCCGTTCCTTAATCAATCCGTATCGGAAAACGTTCGCCAGCTCTTTACAGTGAATCTGCCTGTTTACTTCATGCTGACAACAGGGAACTGCAAAAATCACTTTTGCGCCCCACTTTACAGCCTTTTCCAGTGCATAGTCGGTTGCCGTGTCGCAGGCATGAAGGGATACCACCATATCTACACGATCCGCTCCTTCATAAGAGCTGATGTCTCCCTTTTCGAAATGCAGATTCTCATATCCGCATTGAAGAGCCAGTCTGCTGCAGGAATCAATGACATCCGCTTTTAAATCAAGTCCGGTAACAGACAGCTCTCTTTTCTTTAATTCATGCAGATAGTAATACATGGCAAAGGTCAGATAGGACTTGCCGCAACCGAAATCCACAATTCGTATCGGGCGATCCTTCGGCAGCTTTTCCAGGATATCTTCAATAAACTCCAGATAACGGTTAATCTGCCGGAATTTATCATACCTTGCTTTCGTAATCTTTCCTTCCGTGGTCTGAACACCGAGCCCCACCAGGAAATCCACCGGTATCCCTTCTCTTAAAATGTACTGTTTCTCTCTGTTATGTTCTATCACAGTCGGTGCTTTCTGCACTTTTTCTTTTGCTTTCTGCACCTTGATTGTCATCCGGCCTTTTTTACTGATCAATACCACTGCGTTTTCTTCTTCCGCCATAACTGCCGCCTGATGAAAAATACCGTCAAGCCACTGCTTTATACGGACAATCGTCTCTTCTTTGGTGCCGTTTTTATGGAAAACCTGATTCCCCTTATAGACCGTCTCCTGGAATAACAGACCGCCCTTTATCAGTACCGGACGAATTTTTACTTTGGAAGCGGTTTCCTTTTTTTCGGAATCACTTAAAACAATCTGTCTGAGTTTTTCATTCAGTATTCTTTGCAGCAAAACCTCTAACTCGTTCATTCCGTCAGCCTTTCTGAACAGGAAAGCTGTGCAAAGGAAACTTACTCTTCCATTTGTACAGCTTTCCTGTTTCGCTATGGAACTCAATACAGAAAGCCGGCTCGCCTTCCGCCATGTCTTCTTTTATAAATTTCGTTATATAAAAGAACCTGTATCAGACTCCTTTTCCATTCCCGCAGTCCGGGATCCGGCATGTTTTCTGCCTCCCCGCTTTCTGCGTCATTTGGTTTTATTTCTTTTTGTTCTTCTCTTTCTATCACGGTCAGAATGCTTTCCGCCAGCCTCTCCAGACTGCAGCGATCCGGATACTCATCATAAATCATACTTCCTTCATAATCCATCTTATCCAGAATCCACGCAATCCGTTTCTGATATTTTTTGACCTCTCCGGGATACAGCTGTTGAAGGTATTCCATATCCTTAAGGACCGTTTCCTCTTTCGGACTGCCGTAAGGCAGCGGATATGTCATATAATAGGGCAGAATGCGGCGATTAAAATCCATTCCTTAACCCCTTTTTCTCTTAACATATGCACCGACCGGCGATCCGTGACAATTTTTACCGTCTCACGGCTTTTTGTGTTCCGCTTGCTCTTCTTATGACTTTAATGCAGAACCGAGATCCTGGCAATGGCCCTTTGCAGTGCCGTCTCCGCCCTGGCGATATCTGTCTGCGGCGTTCTGCTGTGCAGTCTTTCCTCCGCACGTTCCATTGCTTCCTTTGCTCTTTCCTCGTCTATTTCCTCCGGCCATTCAATGACTTCCGCAAGAATAGCAACCTTATCCGGCTCAATGACACAAAAGCCTGCATGCAGAGCCGCTTTCTTTTCCGCGGATGCTTCATATATCGTCAGAACCCCGGGAGCAATGACTACAGTAAGCGGAATATGCCCCGGAAGAACACCGATCTGTCCTTCCGTGGTATTCATCTCAACCATATCCACATTTCCTTCATAAAACACTCTTTCGGGTGTAACGATACGCAGGGTAAAACTCTTTTCCGCTCCCATACTTTCTCGATTCCTTTCCCATCCGGTATCCGCTTGCTTTTATCAGGCCTTTTTTACTCTGGCAAGGACGTCATCAATGCTTCCGGCATTCAGGAAATAACTCTCCGGAATGTCATCATGCTTTCCTTCCAGAATCTCTGCAAAGCTGCGGATTGTCTCGCTGACCGGCACATACTTTCCTTCCAGTCCGGTAAACTGACCGGCTACATGGAAAGGCTGCGATAAGAACCTTTGTACCTTTCTTGCGCGGTTTACAACAAGTCTATCCTCTTCTGACAGTTCGTCCATACCCAGAATCGCAATAATATCCTGCAATTCCTTATAGCGCTGCAAAATCTCCTGAACACCTCTTGCAACCCGGTAATGTTCTTCTCCTACCACTCCCGGCTCCAGAATACGGGAAGTAGACTCCAAAGGATCTACCGCAGGATAAATACCAAGTTCTACAATGGAACGGGAAAGTACGGTTGTGGCATCCAGATGCGCAAAGGTCGTAGCCGGTGCCGGGTCTGTCAGGTCATCCGCAGGTACATAAACGGCCTGAACGGAGGTGATGGATCCCTTCTTGGTAGAGGTAATTCTCTCCTGCAATGCGCCCATTTCCGTCTGCAGTGTGGGCTGATATCCTACTGCGGAAGGCATTCTTCCCAAAAGCGCGGACACTTCGCTTCCTGCCTGAGTAAAACGGAAAATATTGTCAATAAACAAAAGCACATCCCGTCCACCCTGATCCCGGAAATATTCCGCCATCGTAAGACCGGTAAGTCCGACTCTCATTCTGGCTCCGGGCGGTTCGTTCATCTGTCCGAACACCATAGTTGTCTTATCAATAACACCGGATTCCTGCATCTCATGGTACAGGTCGTTTCCTTCTCTGGTACGTTCTCCTACACCGGTAAAAACAGAATATCCGCCGTGCTCTGTTGCAATATTACGGATCAGTTCCTGGATCAGAACCGTTTTTCCTACTCCGGCTCCTCCGAAAAGTCCGATTTTTCCGCCTCTCTGGTAAGGGCAGAGAAGGTCAATGACTTTAATTCCCGTTTCCAGAAGCTCTGTTCTGGTGGACTGTTCTTCAAAAGCGGGTGCCGGTCTGTGAATCGGTTCATAGGTCACATTCTCCGGAGCCGGTTTATTATCTATCGGTTCTCCCAGCACATTAAAGAGCCTTCCCAATGTATTTTCTCCTACCGGCACGCTGATCGGAGCCCCGGTGGCAATTGCCTCCATTCCTCTGACCAGTCCGTCGGTACTGCCCATGGCAATACATCTGACCGTATCGTCTCCCAGATGCTGGGCAACCTCCACCGTCAGTCTGCCGTTTTCGGCTGTGGGAATATAAATGGCTTCATTGATCTGCGGCAGTTTCCCTTCCTCAAACCGGATATCCAGTACTGCACCGATAATCTGGGTTACCTTTCCTTTTATTTCTGCCATTTCTGTAATCCTTTCTCTTTTTGGGTAACAGTTTCATACATCGTAACAGTTCAGACACACCCTTTGCAAAAGCAGCCTCTTTCGTCAGGAGATTGCTTCCGCTCCGGCAATAATTTCCGTCAGTTCCTGCGTAATCGATCCCTGTCTTGCCCTGTTATATTTCAATGTCAGATCTTCAATCATTTCTTCCGCATTTCCGGTCGCATTATCCATAGCCTGCATCCGGGCTGCATTTTCACTGGCAGAAGCATCCATCATTGCCTCATAAATCAGGCTGGTAACGTATTTCGGAATAATAATATCCAGTACCTGTTCTTCGGAAGGCTCAAAATTCATAAGAAGTTCTGCTTCTTTCAGTTCTGCCTGTTTCTTCGCTTCGTCAGAATCTTCCGACTGTGTAAGCGGAAGCAGTTTCCTTAATTTCGGTTCGAAATTCACGGTATTTTTAAAGAATGTATACGCAACATAAATTTCGCTTACTTCTCCGCTTTCATACAAAGGAAGCAATTCTTTGCTCAATTTTGCAGCTTCCGAATAAGCCGGTGTTTCCGCCATCTGCGAAAGATCCTTCTGTATCGAAAATCCCTTGCGCAAAAGCATTTCTCTTCCCTTACCGCCGATGGTATACAAAAGCAGCTGTTCTTTGTCAAAATTCTCCTGCAGAAACATCCGGACAATATTGGAATTATAGCCTCCCGCAAGACCTCTGTCGGACGTAATCACAATGACTGCCTTCTTCCCTCCCGGCCTTGCGGTCAGGAAGGGATGTCCGGACGTCTCTACTCTGGAAAGCATACTGCTTACGGTGCGATACATATATTCAAAATAAGTCTGCGATTTCTCGACTTCCGCCCTGGCATGCTGCAGCTTGACTGTAGCAACCAGCTTCATTGCCCTGGTAATCTGCTGCGTACTTTGAATGCTGCTCTTTCGCCGCTTAATATCACGCATTGATGCCATAACTGCCGACCATGCCTTTCTTGAATTCCACAATTGCTTTCTTTAAAAGTTCTTCTGTCTGCTCGGAAATGACTTTTTCCTTGGCGATATTCCCCGGTATCTCCGGATAATGGGTATCCAGGAATTCAAAGAATTTCGTTTCAAAATCCCCGATCTCATTTACCGGCACATCCAGCAGATACTTATTGGTAGCCGCATAGATGATGATGACCTGATATTCTACCGCCATCGGCTTGTGTACGGGCTGTTTTAAGATCTCCCGAATCCGTTCGCCCTGCGCCAGCTTTTCCTTGGTATCCGCATCCAGCTCGGATCCGAACTGGGAAAAAGCTGCAAGTTCCCTGTACTGTGCCAGCTCCACACGAATCGGCGCAGCAATCTTCTTCATGGCTTTGATCTGTGCCGCGCCGCCTACTCTGGATACCGACAAACCGGCATTGACTGCAGGTCTGTATCCGGCATTAAACATCTCCGTTTCCAGATAAATCTGTCCGTCGGTAATGGAAATGACATTCGTAGGAATATAAGCCGATACATCTCCGGCCTGTGTCTCGATAATCGGAAGCGCCGTAAGGGAACCTCCGCCGTATTCTTCGCTCATTCTGGCCGCACGCTCCAACAGCCTGGAATGCAGGTAGAAAACATCTCCGGGATACGCCTCTCTTCCGGGCGGACGACGAAGCAGCAAAGAAAGTGTACGGTATGCCATGGCATGTTTACTTAAGTCATCATACACTACAAGCACATCTTCTCCGTTTTCCATCCACTCTTCTCCGACTGCACAGCCGCTGTAAGGAGCAATGTACTGTAACGGCGCCAGATCGCTGGCCGTGGATACTACTACCGTAGTATAATTCATAGCACCGAACTCTTCCAGCGTTTTAACAATACCTGCCACGGTGGAAGCCTTCTGTCCGATTGCCACATAAATACATTTCACATTCTGCCCTTTTTGATTAATAATGGTATCAATTGCAATGGCAGTCTTTCCTGTCTGGCGGTCTCCGATAATCAGTTCCCTTTGTCCTCTTCCGATAGGAACCATGGAATCGATCGCCTTGATTCCGGTCTGCAGCGGTGTGTCCACACTCTTTCTGGTAATAACGCCGCTGGCTACACGTTCTATTTTCCGATACCGCTCCGTATGGATGGGACCTTTGCCGTCAATCGGCTGACCAAGCGCATTGACAACTCTTCCCAGAAGAGCATCCCCTACAGGAACCTCTACCACACGTCCGGTAGTTTTTACAAGGTCTCCTTCGTTAATATTCCTCTGGTTTCCCAGCAAAACGGCACCTACATTATCTTCCTCCAGGTTCAGCACCATACCGTATACTTCACCGGGAAATTCCAGCAATTCACCCTGCATGGCTTTTTCCAGTCCATGAATACGGGCAATGCCGTCCGCCACCTGAATGACCGTACCTACATCCGATACATCCAGCCGGGAAGCATATCTTTTAATCTGTTCTTTGATAACTGAACTGATTTCTTCCGGTCTAAGATTCATGTTTCTTAAGCACCTTTCTTCCAGTCGGGATCTTTAGCCCAACTGAATCTGTAATAACTGACTGGTCAGATCACTCAGCTTTGTCCGAATACTGCTGTCCACTATCCTGTCGTCAATTCGAATGATCATGCCGCCTATCAAACCAGGATCCACCTGATAATGACACTCTATGGTTTTATAACCGGCTGTCTGCAACAGCCGTCTCTTCACTTCCTGCTTCTTCTCTTCCCCGAGTTCTACGGCAGTTGTTACAAAAGCAGTTCCGATTCCCTGCTCTTTCTTAAAAGCTTCCGTATACCAGGCAAAAATTTTCGTAAGCTCCCCGTATCGTCCTTTCCGGACAATCAGAGAAAGAAAGCCGAACATCTCTTCACTGATTCTGCCCTGAAAAACATTTTTCAGGATTTCCTCTTTGTCGCAGACAGGAATTCCCGGATGACCCATCAGGCTGCTGAACTCGGGATTATCTTTCAAAACCTTTTCAATTTCCTCGATCTCTTCCAGAAAATCCAAGCCTTTTTTTTCCTCTCCGGCAAGCTCAAGCAATGCTCTGCCGTACACCGAAGCTGCTAACTTAGCCATGTACTCTCACCCATTTCCTTAAGCGTCTCGTCAATCAACTGTTCCTGTACTTTCGCATCCATCGCAGCAGACACCATTTTCCCTGCCATTGCGGATGCAATTACAATCATCTGCCGCTTTACTTCATCTGCAGCCTTACTCTTCTCCAGCTCAGCTTCCTGCTGCGCTCTTTCCATAATGTGGGCGGCTTCCTCCCTTGCCTTTGCAAGAACCTGTTCCTCTCCGGCAAGTGCCTTTTTACGGGCACTGCTTAAGATTTCCTGTGTCTCTTCCTGCACATGTGCAAGCTTTTGTTCATACTCCGCTTTCATTTCCTGCGCTTTTTCGTAATTTGTACGGGCATCCTCCAGTTCATCCCGGATTTTCTTTTTCCGGCCCTCCAGCATTTTACGTGCAGGATTAAACAGGAAGTAGCTCATCGCGGCAAATAACGCAAAGACCGCAATAATCGTCAGGACGGAATCCGCCAGAAGCTGCCAGTCAAGGCCAAACATCCTGTCCATTGTTTCGCCTGCGGTTAATAATATCATCTTCCCGCTCCTTTCTACCTGTCGCCTTACCTTTATAATTTTGTGCCGTAAAGTACCTTGCAAACCTGCAGCACTTAATTCTGTGCCGTAAGGCAATTGCATATCTGTATTACGCAAGTTTGTGCCCCAAGACAATTTGCATACCTGCGTCACTCAAGTTTGTGCCGCAAGGTACAAACTTGCAATGAAATTTTACCGTTCTGCGGTAAAATTTCATTTTTTACCAGAGCAGCGGCTTTACGAACATCAGAAGGATGGCAACCAACAGACCATACAGACCGGTAGTCTCCGCAACTGCCTGTCCAAGCAGCATCGTAGAAGTAATCTCGGACTTTGCCCCCGGATTGCGTCCTACTGCCTGTGCGCCGTATCCGGCTGCAATACCCTGTCCGATACCGGGGCCGATACCTGCGATCAATGCAATTCCTGCTCCGATTGCGGAACATCCCAAAACAAAATTCTCATTAAATTCCATCTTTTTATCCTCCAATTTTTCATTAATTTATGCTTCTGCATCTCCGATGGCATCCGAAACATAGGTCATAGTAAGCATGCAGAATACATAGGTCTGAATCGCTCCCGAAAAAATATCAAAATAAACGTGCAGCGCAGCCGGCCAGATCGTAGCTATCCATCCCAGCATTCCGTATACCAACGTCATCATCAGCGTACCTGACAAAATATTGGCAAACAGACGTAAGGAAAGGGAAATCGGCACCGCAATATCACTGATGATATTGATCGGTAACCACAAAGGCAGCCAGGGCGGCAGCGGCGAACACATTGACGTCCAGATGTCTCTCGGCTTCTGGTATCTGATCTGATTAAAATGAATCAGTACAAAAACCAAAACACCCATAGGGAATGTCACGCCGTAATCTGCAGTCGGTGGTCGCAGTCCCAGCAAACCTGACAGATTGCTTGCTAAAAGGAAGCAGAAAATCGTCCCGATAAAATTATAATACTTACGGGCATTTTTTCCCATAGACAGATCAACCATTCCGTCTAACTTCTCCACTATCAATTCCGCTACATTCTGAAATCCGTCCGGAATCTCTTTTCCTTTCCTGATCGCTCTTCCCGCTGCTATGGAAAAAACAGTCAACAGAAGAACCACAATCAGCAGACTGACATGCGTTGTCGTCAGCCATACTTCATGTCCGAAAAAATTGTATTTCACCAGCCCATGAACCATAACATCAATCTCATCGGCTTTGGTCAGCACAATCCCACGCATCATTCCTCACCTCCCTCCTGTGACTTTCTCTTCAGCAATCTATCGTATATTTTGTGTGTAACAGGCCAAATCAGGGCAGATGCTTTCATTCCCATATATCCTAAAAATATCACCAGCAAATTCATGCATTCTATTCTACTCATAATTAACAGAAACAGGGCAAATAATGCATAGCGGGTTAAATATCCGCCGAAAACTGCTTTTCTTGCACCGTCTTCTCCCCTGTCCATCCCTTTTTCCAAAGTTTTTGCCATGTGAAGCGCGGATGCCATGGACAACAGAACTCCGCTCCACAGACTGATGGTATAAGAGAAGCGGTTCTTTACCAGGAAAATCCCTATGATCTGGCATAAAATGCCATAAGCAGTCATTCCCAGATACATCTCCAAAAGGGTTTCGTTTTTCTTCTTTTCAGGCTCTCTCACTGCTTACCGCCTTCCTGCTTGCTGTCCTTATTCTCATGGAATAGTTTGGTTTCAGAAGCTTTCTCTTCCGTGGAAATCGCCTTCTTCTCCGGTTCATAAACGCCTCTGGCCAGCCGGTATACATTCCTTCCGCCGCTGACAGCTCCCAGAAAAAACAGGATCACAGTCATAAAACGGCACCCGAAACGGCTATCCAGCCAGATTCCGATCGCTGTCATAAGACCGATCGGTACCAGCATACTGATACCGAACTGCGTCACCAGCGACAGGGCACGATATACACTTCTGCTGTACGGCTTCTTATTCTTCATATCCATACCCTTCTGTGCGCTCCGGCGCACATCTGCTGTTCAGTATACTTTATGGGAAATTATACCGCAGTTTACATAAAATGTCCAGCTTTTTTCCGATACAAATCCAGGATAAACTTATTACTTAGTAACAGTTCAGACAATCATTCTTGTGGACAGATTTCATGCTTGCATGAAAATCTGTCTGCAGGAATGATTGAGCTTAGCGCCAAGTATATGAGTAAAAGTAGCTGCGCAGCAGCGAAAAGCGCTGATAGCGCGATTTTACGAATAGGCGCATCTGAACTGTTACATTACTTATAAAGTTGGTAACAGTATTAAGAACAGGTTTCTAAGAGCCCTGCTTTAACCATATTTTACATGAATATAGTCTTGACGGGATCATGCAAAACGTGTATTCTAAAAGCAACCATTCAGACAAGCGCTGAAAGCATATTTTTGCAATGGTGCATCTGAACCGTTTCTTCTGAAAAAGAAAGGAGCCGCTTTCCATGCAACTATACCGCAAACGCTTTATTCCCCCGGAATGTATTTTACTGAAAGACGATGCTGTCGTCAGCCGCACGGATAATACTATCATTACCACCTGGAAAACCCTTAATCCCAAAATTTCTTTTTCCCACGGCTGTTCCTGTTATTACCTGAAAGAAGGACTCAAAATCAGTAAGTTTTACCGTCATGATAATTCCCTGCTTTACTGGTACTGCGATATTGTGGATTACGCCTATGATCCGGACACGGATACGTTGACGGCAACGGATCTTCTGGCCGATGTCATTCTCTATCCGGACGGTCATTTAAAGGTCGTCGATTTAGACGAACTGGCGGATGCTTTGGAGTGCGGATACATTACTCAGGAGCAGCTGACACAGTCCCTGCGAAGATTACAGCAGCTTCTGACCCGTATTTACCGGGACAAGTTTGACCAGCTGCAGGCTCCTCTCGAAGCTTTGGGGCTTTGAGGTTTCATCGGCAGAAGCAGCAGGATATACCAGAACTGAATAACAAACGGTACGTTGCCATAGTCCATCATTCCGGCGCAGGAGAAGGTATACCAGACTGCCTGGAGCAGCATACAGGAAAGGAACAGGACGTTTCTTTCCTGTTTTTCTTTCGGGGAACCTTTTCTCTGTAAAAAAAGAATCACCAGCGCAAGAAGTAAGCCGATCCTCACCGCCACGGCGCCGTATCCGATGAAAAGACCCGTAAAGCGGGGCATGCGGCATCGCATTTTACTGTAATTCCAGCCGGACAGGGACAAACCTTTTCCGTTAAGCTGTACGGGAATTGCAAAAGGCGCCAGGAGATAAGCTGCGAAATCTTCTCCGACTGCCAAGAGTACCTCTTTGGTTCGTACCTTAAGGCAGGAAAAAGCCATCCGGAAATAAAGTCTGTCGGCTTCTTTTCTTCCGTAAGCTTCTTCTACGAGCGGCCCGAATTTTCTTTGCACATCATCGGCATGCCAGGTCATGGACGCAGCTTCCTCCTCTGTCATAAGGTCTTTAATCTCCTGCGGCCAGAAGAAGAAATTCTTACCGAAATTAGGCCATACCATACGGCTTACCATGGCTCCTCCCAGCGAGCGCTGCATCCTTTCATTGCTTCCCGGCGTCTGTACCAGACGGTTCAGTCCCGGTCCTGCAAGAGCTGCTGCCGCAAGAAGTGCCACAAGACCGACACAGCAGGCTTTCTTCTCGGGAAAGCCGGAAATCTTTATGCATTTTCCTACCTGATAGAGAACCGGAAGAAGGCAAAACCACCAGGCATCCGGCATCAGCAGGGTAAGTAACAGCCAAAGCAGAATGCTTTTGACTGAACCATTCGATTCAGACAAGTTTAAGGCGTTGTCTCCTTTTTGCGGTGATAAATCCTTTCGGCAAACTCCATTCCGGCAGATTCCCAAAAGAAGCAGATAGCCGGAAGCAAACAGGCTGACCGGCAGAATTGCCAGATGCCACTGCAACAGGAAAGGAATCGTAAACAGAAAGCTTCCGTAAAATAGGATCTCTTTCTTAGACAGTTCTTCCTTTTTTTTGCCGCCGAACATCCATCTTCGGATAAAGCACAGGCAGCTTAAAAAAGAAACCGCACACTGCAAAAAATATAAAAGCAGCTCAAAAGCGGTATGGAATCCGCCTGTAATTCCTTTTAACCCGGCTAAAAGCACAGGGTACAGTGGGCCGGTATATTCATCCATCACAAAATCCACAGTCGCTTTCAGATAAAGATCCGATTCTCCGTAATACCCGTCCCAGGTTTTTCGCATTTCCCCGGTTCCCTGTAATACCGTCTTTAAAAGTTCTTCCGTAAGGAATCCGCCGTCTTTTACCAGGGAAATAAAATTTCCCCCAATCCAGAGAAATCCCATAAGAATCTGCACTGCCATGCCGATTTTCAAAAGGCAGCGCAGAACTTCCCTTCCATATGTAAACCAATCCGGTCTTGTTTTCCGCTTATTTTTTGCCTCGTTCTTTGCCTTACTTTTTTCCATTTTTTCTCCGTTCTGCAGACGCTTCCGCATGGGAGAACTCTCCGTCCTTAAGCGTCACAAAATTGTCAGCAGGTATATTTTCCCAAAACCGGTACTCTGCGAAGCAGCGATATTGCAATGTTGCAAAGGATAAAGCAGACCACCGCAAGGAGCGGAATCCCCGCAAGACTGTCGATGCTCATGCTGTCAATGCCTTTTGCCTGCAGCATTTCAAATACCAGAATATGCATCAGGTAAACACCGAAGGAATTCGCAGAAAATTCCAGAATTCCCTTTCGCATCCACTGCTTCCACCTGACCTTGGACACAACCTGTTCGAAAAATACAAAAACAGCAACAGAGGCCAAAAAGGTAAAGATGCTGAAGCTGTCATAAGAAGCCGATAGAGGTTCCTCTTTTCGAACCGATAAAACGTTGCTGACTATCGGCGCCAGAAGCAGCCCCAGGATTCCCAAGACGTAGAGTAATTTCCGCTTTCTTTGGGACGGCACAAACCGGTGCAGATAATAGCCCAGAATAAAATATCCCACATAGCTGCAGACCATTTCCACATCAAGCCGATCGGAAAAATCTTTCACCACATTCGGAATCGTAACAATATCCAACGTTCTTCTCCCGATCTGCAGGATGAAAAAAAGACACAGGAAATATTCTATCTGCTTTTTGCTGCAATGATCGGTCATTTCCTTTAATACGGGAAGCAGCATATAAATACCGATTAACATCGGCACAAACCATAAATGGTATCTTCCCAAAAGCATTTCCGATACATATTTTTTCCAACCTACCTCCGTGTTTCCGAACCAGGTCCGGCAGTCCCACAATCCGTAAAGAATGCTCCAGGTCACATAGGCACAGGCAAGACGTAGAATGTTGTTCCGGTAGAGCTTTTTTACATCCGTTTTCCCCTCTTTTCCCAGAAAAAGCATGCCGCTGATCATGACAAAAACCGGTACTCCGAAACGGAACAGACCATCGTACGTATTGCAGACAAGCCACCTTGTACTGCTGACCGGCAGATCATACCAGTACTGTGCCGCACTATGCAGCATAATCACGCTGAAACAAGCGACTATCCGCAGCAAATCAATATGTATTTTTCTTTCCTCGCTTTTTTCCATACACATCCTCTTTTCCGAGCAAGTTTCCTGCAGCTCCCCGTTTCCACATGCCTTTACACGAATTCCTGTTTTCCCTTCACTGTTTTATTCCTGTTCTGCTGCCTGCCAGAGTGTAAATTTTTCATTTTCAAATGTCATCTGATAGCCGAACCGCTCCATAAAGTCCATAATCCGGTTAAGCTTTGAATCACCAAACCCATAAAGTCCGATTACATAATCGGCGGCTTTTCTTTCCAAAAGCACCACAGGCGCTTCTTTTTCCTCATTCAGGATAGCATTTTCCATTTGTACCATATCCTTTTCCATGGTTTCCAGACTGTAAGACTTTAAGTCGATCCAGGGATTAAAGGCGCTCGGCATGTTCAGATAATAGCTCATTGCCGGAAGATTTCCGTAGATCAGGATTTCTTTGCCTTCCAGATTCTCTTTTTGAACATAAGCGGAAATTTCCTTGATCCAGGCAGCCTTTTCGCGCTCCGAGCGCATTCCTTTCAGTACCGGATTACCGGTAATCTCCGTATCCGCTTTCGGTGCGCCTTGGGCTTCCGCAAAGACAAAGCTTGTACCGAAGCCGATGGACTGTACCAGAAAAATCAGAAGAAACAGACAAACCGTAGCCTTAACCGGGAAAGAAAACAGAGTGACCTTCCGGATCTTTTTCTTCTCCGGCGTTTTCTTTAAAAAGCACCATATTTTCTCCAAGGTGTAGGGTGCTGCCAAGAACAGATTATTAAGACTGGGCAGCGTCCCGTTATTGCTTCCCAGGGAAGTAACCGGAATCATAATAAGCAGAACACCGGCCAAAAGCTTTTCCTGCTGGGAAGTTGCGGGATGAAGGATCTGCACCAGACAGATTCCCAGAGTCAGAATCAAAAAAACAATGCCGGGGCGGAACATAGCGGCGTAAGAAGCAAATTCCAGGGTAGCAAAAGGTCCTTTATAAAGCCATACGGCAAACAGACACAAAATCAACAAGTATCCTGCTTTTTTCCACCGGGTAAAACGTTCCGGGAGAATCGCAAATCCCATGATTCCCAGTACGGCAGGAACGCAGAAGCGCACCACCCAATACAGGTTCTGCACATATTCCTGAAGCATTTTTAAAATCATGGCATAAGCCGTATAGTCCGTGGCATTTTCCGTCATCCCGAACAGCCGCCTGATTCCTTCCATATATTCTGCGAAACCGTATTTTGCGGACAAAAGGCCTATCCACAGGGCAAGGGACACGAAATAGCCAAGCATACAAATAAGAGTCTGTATCACAGTTTTTTTTAACGCATGTCCCTTTTCCTGTTTTCTTGTAATAAAAGCGTAGCCCCATACGGCCAGAATCAATGCTGCCTGGGGAAGATTGGAAAAGCGCACCATAACATTACTGCCCAGGCAGACACCTGCCGCCGCAAGGTACCGTTTTTGCTCCTTCTCAAGCCCCAGATAAAGAAAAATCACTCCGTAAAGGAGCAATACATAAGTCAGATAATTGTACAAAAGCGCTGTCGGACACCAGCACAGACTGGTTGCCGCAAACTCTCCCAAAAATACGATTACGGAGGACATTTTCAGGATCCGGGTACAGATTAGGAAACCGGTAATGGCAAGCAGGCTGACAAACAGTCCCGTATAAAAATTCATCCCCAACAGACAGTTTCCGAAAGGAAGCTTTGTCAGGAAATGCCCCGCTGCCGTAGCAAGATAAGTGGAAAAAAGCCACATGGAATCCATATGTTGAGTTCCCATGAACTGAAAATTAGCATAGTTATAGCCGGTATCCCACAAGTCCAGTCCCCACCAAATGTGCCTTAACGGATACAGCAAAAGCACTGCTGTCAGAAAAATTTCTCTTCCGCAAATTTTTTGTTTTTTTGTTTCCAAATTCATTCCTGTTTTCATTCCCGTTTTCATTTTCGTTTCAATGTAATGATTCCTTCCGGTCTCCTGCTTCGCTTTCTGCAAGTTTTTGTATAATTCGTTCCGCCGTAAGTCTGCGTCCCGCCTCATTCAGGTGCAGACCATCCATCGTATACGCTTCCCACTCTTCAAAAGTGCCGCTTTTCCCGATTTCACTGTCATGGTAATTATCCAGAACCATGACTTCCAGCTTGCTTGCAATTTCCAGTTCCAGATTCACATAGTCTTCCAGTACCCCATATCCGTAATCCACTTCCTCACAGGTCTTCTTTTCATGCAAAAACCAACAGTAAGAGGGTGTCACCAATAAAATCTCCGTCTCGGGATAAGCGCTTTTAAGCTGTGTAAGTACGCTTCTTAAAGCGCCGGCAAAAGTATATTCATCATAAGGATCCTCCGGGTTAGAAAGAGGCACTCCGGACAGATAGTCGTTGATCCCGTGTTCAATCACCAGGATTTTGACCTGATCCCAGTTCACCTTTCCCAGTCCCCTCATGCTTTCCGGAAAATAATCCATGGGGAATCCTCTGTTGATGTTTCCGTTCTGCACCCGGAAATCCTTTAAAACAATAGCCCTCACAATTTCAGACATACTGGCGTGGTCGGAAACGGCCGCTCCCCGGTTCTCCAGATCCCTTCGCCCCATCGTGGTTCCGCCGAATGCTCCGTTATACACTTTTTTTCCGGTCTGTCCGGCAAGCAGCGCCGTAATGGAAGTATTGCCTCTTTCGTTTCCGATAATACTGTCTCCCAGACAGACGATATCATAATTATGAAGACTTCCCTTCCGAATCAGCAGACATACCGCTGCGCACAGTACAAACAGCAGTCCGGCCGCAAGCCATTTATCTGTTTTCTTCTTCTCTTTCATTCTGATTCCTTTTTCTACCCCTTATATGCATTACACAGGTCGATTACCCTTTTTGCTTCTTCGTCCGTAATTCCCGGAAAGAGCGGTAACGTCACGCAATGGCTGGCCAGGTATTCCGCATTGGGACAGTCTCCCTTCCGGTATCCCAGGAAGCGGTATGCATTCTGCAGATGACAGGGTACCGGATAATGCATATTGCACTCCACATCTTCTTTTTCCATATAGCGGATGAAATCTTCATGATCCGGAACCGTAATGACAAACATATGGTAAACCGTTGTGGTATTCTCCGGATGCCGTTGCATCGTGATTAACGGATTGGTAATCTCCCTTTCATAACGCATGCCCACTTCGGTTCTCCTACGGTTCCATTCCGGCAGATATTTCAGGCTGACGCTTAAAATAGCGCCCTGTATTCCTTCCAGACGCATATTGTATCCGATCTCATCATGGTAATACCGTCTGTCACAGCCCTGGTTTTTCAGTCTGGTAATATGTTTGAAGTACTCTTCCTTTTCGCAGGTAACACTGCCGCCTTCCCCGAAGGCATACAAATTTTTGCCCGGGTAAAAACTAAAGCAGGCCAGTTCTCCCAATGTACCTACGTTCCGATCTTCAAATTTGGCGCCTGCCGACTGTGCACAGTCTTCCACCACAAACAGTCCGTGTTTATCCGCAATTTCCTTTACTCTTCCGAAATCAAAGGGCTGCCCGTACAGGTGAACGCCCAGAATTCCCTTTGTTCTGGATGTAATCCGTTCCTCGATTTTTTCCGGATCCAGCTCCCAGGTATCTGCCGTACAATCCACAAAAACCGGCGTAGCACCTGTGTAACTGACTCCCCAGGCAGTTGCAATATACGTATTGGCCGGCACGATTACTTCATCTCCGGATCCTACTCCCAATGCCATCATGGCGCAGTGCAGGGCAGACGTCCCGTTATTCACACCGCAGGCATACCGGCTCCCTACATACTTTGCAAATTCTTCGTCAAACTGATCTGCGAACTTTCCGCCGGAATAGGCGGTTTCTTCACACACCGCTGTCATTGCTCTGATATATTCCTCCCTATGGGCGTCAAAATCTCTTCTTAAATCAATTCTGCTGATATGACTCACTGTTTTCTTTTCCTTTCTGCTTTGTTTTTCCGACTCTTCAGATAGTAACAGTTCAGCCGCGCCATTCACAAAGCTTTTCGCATGCTTCGCAGCTGCTTATTTGCGGCTGCAAGCCGCAATGTTCATAAATCTGGCGCTTAAGCTCAGACAGATTTTCATGCAAGCATGAAATCTGCCCACAAGAATGCTTGTCTGAACTGTTACTTCAAATATGCTTCCGGATATAGAATTCCGTAAAAAGTCTTGCAATCTGCTTTAAGTAATTACAGATGGTCTTAAAAATTTTAACGGTAGTGTTATAATCCTCCTGCCATTCCACCGGATAATCCAGTACGTGCATTCCTCTTTTTTCCGCACGCAAAAGGAATTCGATCATATAAAACCAGCCGTTGTCATCACTTCCCGCCTCAATCAGTTCCAGCGCTTCCCGCCTTCTTACAAAGGTAAAGCCGCAGATGGCATCCGTGGATTTCATCCGTAAGAACACCTTCAAAAGGATTAAAAGTCCGCGGGACGTGATCTTCCGGTACCATTTTCTGCCTCTGGTATCCGACTGTCTGGCAAAACGGCTTCCATTGATGTAATCCACCTCCGGTCTGGTTCGGAAAATATGAATGGCTTCCCCCAGATGCTTAATATTCGTAGACAAATCAATGTCCATATACCCCACGATGTTGCCGTTGCTTACTGCGACGCCGTGCCGAAAGGCCGCTCCTACTCCCCTTACACCGATCCGTTCAAAACGGACATGAGGATATTTTTCACACAGACGTCTGCCGATTTGCGGTGTTTCGTCCTCTGAACCGTTATCAACGATAATGATTTCATAATCCTCAAAACCAATGCTTTGCAGATATTCCACGGTTCTGGTAACGCCGCTTTGCAGCCTTTTTCTCTCATTTAATACCGGAAAAATAATGGTAAGTTCCATATGCATTCCTTTCTCATTTTCTTTGTTCCAGGCACAAATCCGCAGATGCTTTCACATCCGGGGATTTGCGTGTCAGATCGCATCCATTTAATGATACCAGGGTCAAAAGGTCGGAAATCCGACGCAAGCTTGCTTGCAGAAGGATTTTTGACCTTGGGATCCGCCAAAAACATGAGTAAGCAGCCATTTTTCGTAGAAAAATGTGCGGATTACGAATGTTTTTGAGGATTGCGGGAGCACGTAGTGCGAAGCAATCCGGTATCAGAGGGGTCAAAATACCTTTTGACCCCAACATTATTTAATAGTACAGATACCCGGCCAGGAAGTTTTTCATGTACAATAGTCCGCAGCCAAGATGCCACAGATAAAACAGCCATTGCAGCCAGTTAAGCACTTTTTTCGGATTCCTCACCGTATCCCGGTAAAGCACCATAACTGCGCCGACAAAGGCAAAGAAGATACCGTACATATACCCCCAGGAAAAATTCATATCTCCCAGCCGGAAGCCCTTTTCATAGCAAAACAGCGCCGTAAAAAGGCTTACCAGAAGAAGTTGCAGAGACAGCCGATAAGTTCCATTCCTCTTTAAGTCTTTTGCGTGAAACACCAGGACAACGATGGGAAAAGCCAGTGCCAGTAAAATTGCCAGCGGAATATTCCCGCAATGTTTTTCCCAGGCGGTCAGAAAACCAATTCCGATTCCGCTCTGAGCAGTATCCGCAAGAAGCTGTCCCGACAGGTTTTCTTCCGGTGAAGAAGGTACAAAAACTCCGAAAAACTGATAAAGCAGGTCACAGAACGTTGGAATAAAGCAAATGCCCAGGCAAAGAAATACCTGCCAGTTCCGAAACCGGCTCTTTATCAGACGATACACCATAAGAATCCCTGCGGTTGCAACCAATACCAGCGTAAAGGATGGTTTGGTCATGGTGGCAAGCAACAGGAAAAGGCCGAAGCACAGCCCCTTTTTCCAGGGAAATTCTTTGAAAGAGGACTTTTCTTCGTAGACTTCCAGTAATCCGGCAAATTCAAAAAAGCAAAGAATAGAAAAAGGCCTGGCTGCCAAATAAGTTGCATTATGATAAGGATTGGGAGTAAAAACGCCTCTGTACCTTCCGTAAATTCCGGGAAGCTTGATTCCCGTTACCGGAAAAAGCATGGAAATCAAAAAGAGGCTGACCGTCAAAATGCTGACAAACGCCCGCTTACCGAAACCGTCTTCCATTGTTGTAAGCTTTCTGTTAAACCAATATTTCGTCACAAGAAGACTTAAGCTGTTTAACAAAGTCAATGAGGCGGTAATGGCTGCCTGCGGAGAAAGAAATCGAAGAAACACAGCACCCAGCCGGAAAAGAATCGGGTACGGAAAACGGTAGCCGCTGTCTAATCCCTGCATTTCCAGCATATAAGCTTTGATATCCGAATGAAAATAATGTTCATTTCCGTTTGCCTGATGGTAAAAAAGCCATCCTGTCACCGCTGTATAAAGAAGCCAGAGAAAGAAAAAGAAAAGAAGATCCAAAAGCTTTTTTTTCTCTGCTGTTTTCTCTTTTTTCAACCGAACCACCCTGCCTTTCCTTCTCATGGTCTCTTATAAAGAACTGTCTCCTGCGTACGCCCTAATTCCGTGAAACCTTCCCGTCTGCACAAGGCATCTGTTTCTCCGCCGCTGTTGGTCATCAGATAACGACTCTTTAACTGCGGCAGGTTTTCTTTCACATAATCCGCATAGCAGCAGCTGATGCCGAAGCCCTCCGGCAGTTCATAAAGGATCTGCCACCGGGACAGAACCTGCTCTCCATCCTTTTCATCACTGAAAACCCAGATCACAACATTTTCATAACTCGGTGTCTGCTCTTTTACAAGACTTACCTTTTCGCTGCAGACGTTTCCCCAGTACTGCTGCCGCCAGACCGCCTCCGGCGTACGGAACGGAATCTGGTAATCATAGGGTTCACGAGCCTTAAAAAGGAACAAATAAACAAACAAAGCCGCCATAAACGCCGCTTTTTTATAATATGCTGTTTTCATAAGCGCAATCAGAAAAACACCTGCTGCCAGGAAGGTTAAAAGGTGCTTACTTCCCTCTTTCATCTTGTACATCAAAAGCAGGGCAACAAACATCCCCAGAAAACTCAATGCGGCATGCGCATAAAGCAGGAATTCCTCTTTCCTTTTCCGTTTCAGGCACGCGATACTGTAACCGGCAAATAAAAGCAGCATGGCAATAAAAGCGGCAAAGATCGCTCCTTCCGCCATCCCGCTGCGGAAAGCCTCCACCACTCTTGCGAAAAAGGCCCTTCCCGCATAATAAAGTGTCGCCAGAACATTCCGGCACCCTGCGATGATCCCTTCCTCCGTAAACCTCCTAAGCCAATCCACTTTAAATAACGGTGTGAAATAAGGTGCACTGAAATTGTACTTTAACAATCCGTATCCTGCTGCCGTAAAGGAAAAGAGCAGAACGGAGATTAAGCTACGGATCCCTTTCTTTTCCGAATCCCGAATCAGGAGGAACAGCGGAAGGAGCAAAAAGAGAATCAGATACGGTCGCATCCAGGTCATAACCACTGATAACAGAATCATTCCCACGAGATATTTCTTTTTTTTCTCCCGAAGAAGATACCCGGATGCCAGTCCGTAGTAAAGGATCAGCAGACAAAAACAGGCACATTCCGGCATGCCGGAAAGCATATATCGGGTATAGGGTGTAAAACATGCGAAAAGAACGGTCAGAACAAACAGCTGCCTGCGGGAAGGATGTGCCGTAAGAACAAAGCCGAAAACCGCAAACATCAGGAAGAAAATATTATAGAAAATCGGCGATAACAGATTCCAGCCGAAAATTTTTCCGAAAAGGATATAAGGAAAGACCAGAACCGGGCTCCAGGCGGCAAAGGAAAAGTGAAGCGCCCTGCTTTCGTTAAAGCCGAAAAAACCCTGTGGAATGCCATAACGTATCATTCCTTCCACCTGCTTATAGTAAAAAAGCTCATCGTTCCATTCGCTTGCCGGCAGATAGACATCTTTCATGGAACATCCCTGCACAGCACAGGCAGTCAGACAGCACAAAAGAGGCAGTAATGACATCACTGCCCCGCATATCACCCATTTATGTGCTTTGCAAAAAGGTATTACTCGCTTCATATTTCCGTATCCCTGAAATTTATTTTTTCCCGGATAACATATTGGGGAGAATTATTCAGACTGATATAAATTCTGCCAATATATTCTCCGACCAACCCCATCATCAGCATCAGCATTCCGCCGAAAAAAACAACTGCGGACATCAATGCACTGAAACCTACCGGAACAAGAGGATTTACCAGTCTTTTGATAATGGTATACAATCCGTAAAGAAATCCCAGCCCTGCACTGATGGCGCCTATCATGGTGGCAATCCGCAGCGGTTTCACCGAAAATGCGGTAAATCCGTTAATCCACAGCCCCAGTAGTTTTTTAAAGGTATAACCGGATCTTCCGGCTTGTCTGTCTCTGTGCTCTACCGTTACATTGGTGATGTTTTTGGTTGCCCGAAGCACCAGACCGATGACATAGGGATAAGAATTCTCATAACGGATCATATCCTTTACAATCACACGCCTTACTCCGAAATAGCTGGAAATAAAAAGGTCAGCCGGCTTATCCAGCAAAATTCTGGTCATTTGCTCATTAATCCGGCTTCCCAGGTTCCGGAATGCAGAATGATGCTTATGCTCATATCTGGCATAGACGGCATCGTACCCTTCTTCCAGCCTGGCAATCAGCTTTCCCGCTTCATCCGCAGGGGTCTGCCCATCGTCATCCAGGCAGATCACATAGTCGCCCTGTGCATGGCGCAGTCCTGCCATCAGCGCTGCATGCTGACCGAAATTTCTGGTAAAACTGATCCCTTTCATCCTTTCATCCGCGGCGCACAGGCGTCGAATGACTCCCAGGGTATTATCCGGTGAAAAATCATTCACCAGAAGAATTTCATATTCATATCCCGTTAAAGCTTTCATGGTGTCTGTAATTTCCGTTGTTACATTTTCCAGTGTATTCTCACTGCGGTAACAGGGAATCACAAAACTGACTTTTTTCATGCTGTCAAATTCCTTCCGTCTTTTCCATCGTTTCGGCCATAAGCCTCTTTGCCTCCGGATCCGTACTTAAAATTCCCATCAGTACCATATCCCGGAATTGTCCGTCAATACAGACATCTTCCCGAAGGCAGGCTTCTTTCCGGAACCCGGCTTTTTCATAACTGCGGATTGCCTGAAGATTGTCCGCATAAGCACGTAAGAACAATCTGTGAAGTCCTTCTTTTTCAAAGCTGTAAGCAATCATCAGTCTGGCCGCTGCCGTACCGATTCCTCTTCCCCTTGCATCGTCTTCCCCGATAAAAATGCCATATTCGGCTTTTTGGTGTACTCTGTCAATATCCCTTATATAAACGCTTCCCAGGGCACGATCCGAACCGCACTCACAGATGATCATCTGCACAGCCTGTCCTGTCCGGATTTTGGTCTTAAGCCACTTCCGATGACTCTCCGGCGTAAACAGTTCCTGATAAATAAAATTCTTTCTTACCACATCTTTATTCCGCCAGGAAACAATCCTGTCCGTGTCATAATCTTCCATGGGACGCAGGTAAATTCCTGCTGTTTCATCTCTGTATTCCTGCATAATACCCCCATTCTTTTCCTGTCTATTATAAACAACCGTAATTATAAAATCAATCTTTTTTTTCGAATGGAGCACCCGGACTATTACTACTTCGCATTCTCCGTCTTCTCCAATTCTCCCGCATCGGCCGCCCACAAGGCATCGTAATCAAAATGCAGCGCATATTCATACATATTATCCAGATGTTC
Organism: uncultured Acetatifactor sp.; assembly: GCA_934433135.1. GTDB lineage: Bacteria > Bacillota > Clostridia > Lachnospirales > Lachnospiraceae > Acetatifactor. Next base: position 130,076 of record CAKRZO010000001.1, read on the forward strand.
CTTATAATTATCCAAAATCAGCTCGTTTTTTCCGTCCCGGATGCACTCAAATATGTATCGGTTATATTCCGGTCTGTAATGGTTCACATCCCGATAATTATTAAGGTTGCTGATAATCTCCCACTCGTCCTGAAAATAGAACACTCTCACATTCTCATAAGCAAGCAGACGCATAACCGAACGCTTATAAAGGATCATCATCTCTTCCAATTCATCCTTTAAAACTTCCTGTTCCCAGTACAACATGCTGTAGGGCGGATAAAAAACAAAAAATTCCGTATCCGGATTGTCTTCCATATAACCGGTGATATTGTTCAGGTTCTGATCACAGTTTTCCAGCATCTGTTCAAGCGTCTCTCTCTGAGACCAGTCTCCTGCCTGCAGCTTCCATTTGGTTTCCTTGGCACTCTCCAATGCCTGTTCCCGTCCGAAATAAGAAGGATTTTCCCAGGTATAAGCATCATCCAGATTGCTTACCTTTCCCTGCAGTTTATCCACAACGCAGTTTAAGGAAGCTAGGAAAACATCCTGGTTATACAGATACGAAACATCCGTAAACGGATTCTCGTCATACAGATAGTCCGGTCTTTCGGCATAAGCACTCCAGTAAGGTTCTGTCAGCTGATAAGCGTTGATGTCCATCACAACATGCTCGGGCTTCTTCCCTTTTTCAAAAATCTGATGGAAAATAGCTCTTAAATCATCCGTTCTTGCACCGGAATAGGAAAGTTTTAACGTCTTCCATCCCAGTTCGTCAAACCAGGAGCTGCGAAAGTTCTCCGTCATGCTGGTTCCTGCAATCACACTGTCATATTCCATATTCCGTGCTGCGCCCGGCGTCTGGTATACTGCCTGATTCATTGCCACCGGAAGTTCAAACCATACACTGTGATAATGATAAAAAGGATCTATGCAGAAAATAATCACTGCCATCACAAGAAGTGCTGCCGCCAGGCAAAGTAGCAGCAGACAGGCATTCTTTTTTTCAGTCCTGACCTTTGTTTTGATATTTGTTGTATCGTGTTCCATGCTCCGGGATCTCCTTCCGGTTTGATATCTGATTCATTTCAAGTTTGCAAGCCTCTTCATGCAAGCATGATCGGCTTTCCAGTTCAGCCGCGCCATTCGCAAAATCGCACCTTCGGCGCTCCCCGCTGCTTCGCAGCTGCTTGTCGCATCTGCAAGATGCGATGCTCATCTCAGATGGTGCACTTAGCTGCTTCAGTATTTGATGCCTACGGATTGCTTCGCAGCATAACCTGCTTTCCAGTTCAGCCGCGCCATTCGCAAAATCGCACCTTCGGCGCTCCCCGCTGCTTCGCAGCTGCTTTTGCTCATCAGATGGCGCTCAGTCCATGCATCCACATGGGCAGATTTACATGCAAGCATGCAATCTGCCCACATAGATGCATGGCTGAACTGTGTTAGAAATTAAAATATATAAACTTGGAGACTTGCGACAGTTGTAGGATGGATGCGGTAAAGAGCAACGCAAGCCAGACAAAGTAGAGGATGTTTCTGTTTTTTTTGGCAACCATCTCATGGGTGGAGGGGCACAGGGTGCAAATCAGCAGCGCCCCGGCAAACCACAGGGTTGTCACCAACTGGGAAAGAACCTTCAGAACCTCTTCTGTCAGGAAGTGCCCTAACAGAACCAAAAGTGTATCTTTTTCACAAAACACCTCCGTGAGTTCCTTTCCGAACCCTCCGCTTCCGCCGAAAATCATCATATAAATCAGCTTTAACGGTTCCAGGAAATTGTCTGCCCGAAAAAAAAGCCAGGCAACATTCACAAAAAGGAATGTGATCAGCCAGCCCACAAAGGATGGCAGCTTATCGAACTTCTCCTTTTTCATACGGTACAGAACCATCATAACCCCATGCATCATTCCCCATACCACAAAAGTCCAGTCCGCACCGTGCCATAGACCGCTTAAAGTAAATACGATCATGATATTCCGATAAAGCTTCCATGTCTTTACTCTGCTTCCTCCCAAAGGAATATAAAGATAGGTCGTCAGAAAACGGGTAAGCGTAATATGCCACCGTTTCCAGAACTGGGATATGTTTACCGCTTTATAGGGAGAATTGAAGTTCATCGGGATTTCTATATTGAACAGCTTGCCCAGGCCGATTGCCATATCGCAATATCCGCTGAAGTCAAAATAAATTTCCAGCGTATAGGAGAGCATTACCGCCACCGCACTCAGGCTGCTTAAGTTTCTCACAGCGCCAAAGCCGACATCACTGAACCTTCCGAAAGCATCCGCCAGAATGACCTTTTTGGCAAGTCCCCAGATCAGATATTCCAGACCGGCCGTGATATTTCCAAAACAAACCTTCTTTTTTTCCGGAACCGCGAACTGCGGAATCATCTCCTGATGCAGCACAATCGGTCCTGCCACAAGCTGTGGAAAAAAACTGACAAACAAAGCATAATCAATAAACAAATAACGGGACATCTGTCTGTGATAGCTGTCAATTACAAAAGATACCTGCTGAAAAGTATAAAAGCTGATTCCCAAAGGCAGAATCACGTGTTTTAATCCGATTTCGGATCCGGTCAGAAAATTAATATTCCGGATCGTAAAATCCAGATATTTAAAGTAAAACAGCAAAAGGAAATTTGCCGAAACCGCCAGAATCATAATCGTCTTCCGCCAGGTCCGTCCTTCCCCGTCCCGTACCAGAATACAATGAAAAAAATAGTTTCCCAAAATGCTCCCTGCCAGCAAAAGGCACAGCTTCGGATCCCCGTAACCGTAAAATAGGAAGGACGCCGCAATCAGGGAAACTTTCCCTAATTCAAACCACCCCAGTTTATTCAAGCCAAAATAGCAAAGCCATGTAAGAGGCAAGAATGCCAGTAAAAAAACATAGGAATTAAATAACATCTTTTGTAACCCGCCTTTACCGCTTCCGACCGCCGCGCCGTCATCTGCATCTGAATCTTTTATCGGAAAACATAAATATCAAAAATCTCTTCTCCGGAAAGTCGGACACTGTCTGCCTTTACCGCCCGGAAAGCCTTCTCTTCTTCCTGTCCGCAGCGTTTTGTCAGATACTGTGCCAGCCAGCCCGGATTTTTTCCTGCCTTTACCACAAAGTATACTCCTCCATCGGCATTCGCAACGGCTGATTTGATCAAAAGATCCCCTCCGTCCTCTGCCCCCAGCGCAGCAAAACGTTCCTTCATAAGAGGTGTTCCGCCCATCCAGCCTCCTGCCAGCAGATAGTTCTGCGGCAGTGCTGTCTGCTTTTCATAAGATATCCCGCTTTCCTTTTGAAAAACGCTTCCGGAATACGCCGCCACACTGCGCACATCCAGCAGAAAAAAGGACTCCTCCTGTTCCATACAATAAGCCATAAGCGCATCCCACTCCTCCTGCTTTGCACTCTGCTGCTTAAGACGTTCTCCCGTTTCCTTCATCTGCAGGCAAAGAAAAAGACAGAGAAAAAGACAAATCAGGCACCCGGCTGCCGTGTAAAACTTATGGCTCTTGCAGGCTTCCGATATCGGCTGCCGTTCCTCCTTCTTTTTTCGGCAAAACCATCGATGAAACAGCTGTCCGCAAAGGGATCCCTTCCGAAAAAGCTGACAAAGCATTCCGGCTAAGAGCATACTTTCCATCAGATAAAGAGAAACATAGACCCGTTCCGGAAACCTTCCTTTAAAGATCAGATAAAACCAGATCAGACTTCTGCCTCCCACGTAACATCCCATTACGATAAATTTTTTCCAATCCCCGGTACCAATTACCGGGATGCACACGCCGATCAGCAGCACCATCCACAGGATATTGTACGGTCGATCCGTATAGCGCAGATGATAATAATAATCCTTAATGCATTTTTTGAAATATTCCGGGCTGAAGCGATAGGCTGCCTTTTCCTGTGCGGAAATCCGTGCAGCAGCCGCAAAGACTTCCTGTCCTACTCCGGCATCCAGAGCGGTATCGTACTCTTCCAGAATCCGGTATTGTTCCTCGCCAATGCCTGCTTCCTCATAAGCTTCCCGGTTTTCTTCAAAAGGCAAAAGCTCCTCATAATCATATAACTGTGTCCGACTGTCATTGCAGGCAAAATAATCCTTCCAGCCGGAGGAAGCATACATTCCCTTCTGAAGCCCCAAAATAAACAGGATTCCCGCTGCCAGAACCAGAACTTCTTTAAAAAACGCCTTTCCTTTTTTCTCCGGAAAAGTCCACAATCCCGCTACGACCAAAAACGGGAGCGCCAGAAAAAAAACCTGACTGCGGACGCACAGCCCCGTAAAAAGCAGTACAAAAGCGCTTTTCCACAGACCCGTCAGATATAAAAACAAGCCGCAGGCACATAACACGGCAGCGACTATGGTATAATGCAGGTAGATAAAATGCGGCAGGAACAAAGCTGCACAAAAGCATACCATTCCTGTCGGGATCCAGATTTTTGCCGGATTCTTTTTGGAATTCTTTTCTCCATTTTGATCCAAAAGGCGGTAAGTACCGCACAAAACCAGGGTCACGGCAGCAAAATAACACCCTGCCATGGCAAGGTCAAACCAGGGGATTTCTCTCTTGATCCGGTACAAAAACACAATCAGCCCCGTCAGCGGATATTTCATATACACGGCATGCCCATCCGGCACACCGGTATAAGATCCGGACAAAATGCTGCGCATCGTTACATCGTCATTCAAATAATAGGTCATGGGAAATAAAAGTCCTGCCGCGAGCAGCACCAGAAATACTCCTCCTGCTATAAATACGATTCGCTTTCTTTCTTTTCCCATCCTTTTACCCCTTTTATTTCGTCAGTTTTTCCACACCTTCAATGACATAACGCTGCCTTCTGAAACTCATATTCAGAATCACCGACAGATATTTAAAGATCAAAGTCAGCATTACAAAAAGCATAAAGAAGCCGAACGACATCAGCCCCATCAAAGACAGCCATCCTTCCACCGGCTTTTGCGTACTGAAGAAAGAAGCCACGATATAACCGAACATAAACAAAAGGACCACCAGAAAAACAATACTTAAAAGCATGGACAGTTTTTCCAATACATCCGTAAAAATAATCAGCGTATCAAAAGCAAGGCTGCTGCGGTTTCCCCGTTCCTCTTTGTTGTGATTCTTTTTTTCACCTGTTTTGTTGTCATACGTAATGGTATCGATCTTAAGACCGCAGTTTACATACAGTGCCTTCCGGTAAGGAATATACGCATTCAGCTGGTTTACACGATTAATTGCCCTGCGGGAAATAATCCGGAATCTTTCCTGACGGATTTTTCCTTTCAAATGGCTGCTTTTGTTATAAATTGTATAGAACAGCCTGGAAGTAAAGGAAACTGCATGAAGCGGCGCTGCCGCCACCACATCATATCCTTCCAATGACCGACGGTATACCTGCATAATCAGCCCCGGGTCATAATCGGTAACACAGCTGTCAAATTCAAACAAAAAATCTCCCACAGCCAGGTCTCTCCCGGCATTCATGGCCACTTCCACACCCTGGAAGTAGCTTAAGTTAATCAGACTGACCACGTGGGAATCCTCCGTTCTTTTTAAGAAATCACGGATTTTCTCCACTGTGGCGTCCACACAGCCGTCGTTCACGCATACAATTTCATATTTTTCAAAATTCGTGCGCATCACCCCGCACAACTTTTCCAAAAAACCGTCTATCTTCTCCTCATCGTTATGCAGATATACTACGCAGGATACAAAATTCTTCTCTCTGTCCAACATTTCCCCACCTTATATTCTTAATAAAATCTACTTCAGGAATTCATCCAGGTCATACATCGTATTGATTTTTCCCGACAACACGCTTAAAAACACCGGATTTTCGGAAGCGTACCGGATCACGGTAGGCCTTGAGTCATCAATTTCGGAAGCTTTTAAAATCGGTTTCATGGAAAACAACGCTTTTTCAAAAGAAAACCGATACTCATCTCTTACGTATTTTCTTGCCAGTGCCGACATATATTCCCAGGCGCTTTCCGGCCTGTCCGGGCAGAAATTACAGTTTCCGAGTCCCTCTGCGGTGCATCCGTTTTTGCCGGCGCAGGAAAAATTCGGAAACGCCTCGTAGCAGGTCTTATGCGGTGTAAACGTAACGGAAGTTAAGGAATGATATCCTGTCTTTCCGAAAGGCATGATCGAGAAAAACGGACCATCCATTACCGTCAGACCCACTTTTTTCAGATTCTCCGAAACCGTACACAGGATAATTTCACAAAGCTCATATTTAATGGCAAAAAGCTCCGGAACGATTCCTTCTACCTTGCTCAGCACCTGGTTTACCGCCGCATAGGAAGCATTCAGAACAAAAGGGGCTTCCCACTTTCCCTCATCGGTCACTACCGTATACCGATCCGTTTCTTTTACAATTCTCTGAATCTTCTGCCCGAAAAGCAGCTTTACTCCCGGATACCTGCTTAATTCATCCAGGAAATAATCCCGCAGAATATGGGCATCGTAAGTGTATTCTTTGGTTAAAAAAGCGCCGTCACAGACGTTATCCTTAAAATATCTGTCTACCGGCAGCTCCGTGCAGGGAATTCCTCCGTCTTTACAGAACTTTTTGAATTCCGCCGCATCCGTCCAGGAAAAATGAGAACTGGTCGCATAGATCTGTTCAAATTCACTGTGAATACAAAAATTATAATCTTCCGTAAAACGCTTGAAATATCCGGCGGACTTCATTGCAGTAGACAAAGACCGCGGATAATGATATCCCATATGCACCCGTGCCTGATTCACATAAGTCGCTCTTGTGAAGGCCTGCGCTTCTCTTTCCAGCACAACAACCGACTGCCCTCTTTTTGCGCAGAATAAAGCCGCATACAGTCCGTACAGTCCTGCTCCGATAATTATTTTATCTGTCATTTTCATCTCACATTCTTTTCACGCTACATTCTTTTCGATTCCTTCTCGCCCTGTCTTAAGAGAATCCAGACTTCTGTATTTCATTTTATTACATTCTCTCCACTCTGTCAATAAAAGCAGAAAATCCTTAACGGCAGATCTGATACTTATAAATCGGATTCCCCATAGCGGAAAACTTTTCTTCGTATTCCGTCATGATATTCTCCTCTGTCCTTTGGGGATCATGATGCAGGTCATAGGAAACATAGTCTGCTTTCCACCCGGCAGGCTCCAATTCTTCCAGCGCAAAGATAAACAGATCCCGGTTATCGGTCTTAAATTCCAGCTTGCCGTCTTTTTTCAGGATCCCATCGTATCTTTTCAAAAACTCCCCGGAAGGCAGTCTTCTTTTGGCATGCCGATCCTTAGGCCAGGGATCGGAAAAATTCAGATAAATGCGATCCACCTCTCCCTCTCCGAATACCTTCCCGATGTCCTCCGCATCCATGCGGATAAACTTAAGGTTTGGCAGCTCCTCCTCTTCCATTTTCTGAATGGCACGCAGAAGGACGCTGGAATATTTTTCAATCCCCACATAGTTGATCTTTGGGTGTTCCTTCGCCATCGTATAGATAAATTTTCCCTTCCCCATGCCGATCTCAATCTGCACCGGTGCGGAATTTCCGAAGATTTCCCTCATACTTCCCGGCTTCCATTCTTCCTCATGAATCACATACTTACTGTCCGCTATGACTTCTCTTGATCCGCTTATATTTCTTAAACGCATTTTCTTTCCTCTGTGCTTTCTTCATTCTATTTTTCTACTATCATACCTGCTGTTTCGCGAAAAATCAAGTAGCCAACTTGTATTTTCCTATCGGATGTGATAGACTGAAGTAGCAGTTCAGACAAGCATTGCAAAGAAAGGCAAATATCCATGAATTTTTCTATCTTTTCGAGTTATCATAGATCCCATACAGGCAAAAAAACAGGCAGACGTACCGTTTTTCTTCTGTGCTGTTTTCTTTTTCTGTCCTCTGTAAACACAGGCAAGGTTTATGCCGAAACGCGGGAAGATCGTCTTGTGCAAAACCAGGCTGTTCCCATCGATACCAATCAGATCGAAGACTGGCCCCAGGGCCCGGTTGTAAGTGCAGAAGCCGCTATCCTGATGGAAGCGCATACCGGCACTATTTTGTATGCCAAAAACATCCATAAGCAGGAGTATCCCGCCAGCTGCACCAAGATCTTAACCTGCCTTCTGGCTGCAGAATTGTGTTCAATGGATGAAATGGTTGTTATGTCCAAGGAGGCAATCTATGACACTCCGAGAAACAGCAATCACATTGCCTTGGATGTCGGGGAAGAAATTACCATGGAACAGGCCTTGAATGCTATCCTGATCCGCTCTGCCAACGAAGTTTCTTTCGCCGTAGGCGAACATATTTCCGGAAGCTGGCAGGCTTTTGCCGACTTAATGAATGAACGTGCCGTACAGCTCGGCTGCCTGAATTCTCATTTTGTCAATCCCAACGGTCTTCCGGATGAAAATCACTATACGACTGCCTATGACCTGGCTACCATTGCCAGAAGCTTCTTTGCTAATGAGCTTTTAAGCAAAATATCACGAACCACCAAATTGTCCATTCCAGCTACCGACAAGCAGCCGGACAATATCATCGAATATACGAAAAACAAACTTCTTCCCGGGCAATCCAAGGCCTATACTTATCTGGTGGGAAGCAAGACCGGGTATACCGACGCGGCTCGCAACTGTCTGGTATCCTGCGCGGAAAAGGACGGAATGAAATTGATCTGTGTCGTTTTAAAAGATGAAAATCCGGTTTATTATGATGATACCATTCAGCTATTTGACTATGGTTTTGCAAACTTCCGGGAAATTACCGTGGCGCAGGCCGAAAGCAAATATGACATCGGCACTTCCGCTTTTTACAGCGGCAAAGACATTTTCGGTACTTCCAAACCTCTTCTGTCACTGAATCAGGAAGATTTTATCGTCCTTCCCATAAATGCACATTTTGAGGATACCCAGTCCTCCATCTCTTATAATACGCAGTCTTCCCGCCAGGCTGCCGTGATCAGTTATACCTATCACGGACAGGCAGTAGGAACGGCTTCCGTGGATTTTACGGCATCGGAAAATCACTATAATTTTGAAAACAGCAATGCAGACGACCTTTCCGGGAATGAAGTCTCTTCCGGAAAGGAAGTTTCCCGGAATCAGACGGAAATCGACGGACAGGAAGATTCTTCCACAACTGACAAAGGAAACGGTCTCGTAACGATCTTAAAACGAATCGGAATTGCTCTGTGCATTGTCATGATTCCGGTTCTCCTCCTGCTGCTTCGCAATCTGTATTACGATGCTCCCAACCGAAGAAGGCGCAAAAAAAGAAGAGCCATCGGCTCCTCTGTCGCATCCCCTGAGCTTTCTCTCCGCAAAAGACGTAAGGAAGCGCTGCGCAGGGCACGCTCCCGCAGAAGACGCTGAGAAATCCTGCACAATACAGGTCTTTGGGCGCTATGCAGAGACTTTTTATTCCTTCGGTATTTCCTACTACGCCTGTTACGCATGTGTAGTATGTGTAGTCAGCGCAGCCATCGCAGTATGTGCTGTGCCGTCCCTTTTCTGCCTGTGTTTACGCCGCATCTCCTGGACATGATCCCGTCGTTTTTCAATTGCATCCGCTTCCTGCGCTGAAATAAATTTCGTTGTCTTTACGGCGTAAATCTTTCCTTCATCGGTTTTACGCATTCTTATCTTTCCTTTCAGGAAGCCGTGTTTGCTGCAATAAGCCAGACAATAGTAATTCTGTTTGTTGAGTGCGAACCAGTTGATTTTCTTTTTCAGGTTGCAGTGGCAATAATAGCACTTGCTGGAACTGACTTCCCGGTCGGCCAGAGCCTTTTCCTTGCTCTCAAACTCCCGGGAGATATATTTTACATACGTATCAAACTGAATCCGAATCTCCTTTTTACGGTTGACGGGCGGGTGAAAGACATCAAAAGAAATATGAAGAAGAACCTCCGGTTTTTCCCGTTTAATTACACCAAGTACTTTGGCAGTATAATAGGCATCGCTGAAAGCCCGGTGAAAAGGAATATCTTTGGGAATCTGCAAAAAATCAACCGCATACTCCAGCGTTTTTCTGGATTTGCCGTCTTCATAGGCAATACTGAAAAGTTTTTGAATATCAAGAAAAGGAATCGGGCCGTCCGAAAGTGGCTCCATTCCGTAATATTTCATATTCTTCTGTAATTCCGTCAAATCCATACATCCCCAGGTGCAGTAACGATATTCTTCCCTGCCGCACCAGTCCTGAAATTTCTCCATGGCCTGCACAAAAGTGCTCCCCTTTTCCAGCTCCTTCATCTCCACATGAATCAGCTGACCGGTAATTCTGTGCATCTCATGAAATACCTGCGGTTTGACCAGTTCCTCAAATTGAGAAATCTGCCGGATCTTGTCGTCACATTTAACGGCTCCGATCTCAATAATCTCAAACCGCAGTTCGTATTCATGCATCTTGCGGGCTGTACTTTGATTCCATTCCAGATCAAATACAATGTAATTCATACCAGTCCCCACTGTGCAAATATCTTCTTAAACTATTTTCCCAACATCTTCAAAACAGCGGATTTGCTCTGCACTCCCACTGCGGTCTGTACCGTCATGCCGTCTTTTACCACGATCAGGGTAGGGACGGACATGATATGATATTTTCCGGCCAGATCCGGTTCTTCATCCACATTGACCTTGCAAACCAATACATCATCCAGTTCTTCGGAAAGCTCTTCAATCAACGGAGCAAGCATCTTACAGGGTCCGCACCAGGATGCCCAGAAATCCACCAGAACCGTCTTGCCGGATTTTAATACTGTTTCGTCAAAATTCTGTGTTGTAACATGTAAAGCTGCCATAATAATCTTCACACCTTTCTGCTGTTTGCCTTTTTTGTAATCATAGTATACTCACTTTCGGTTAAAATACAATAGCATTTATAAGTTGGCAATCCAGGCTTTTGCCAGTTCAATCCAGATCTGGCATTCTTTGACATAAGCTACACTGTCCAGGCTTTCCGAAGTCTCTTCATTTGCCAGACTTAAGCCGTGAGGTCCTCTTGGGAACAGATGGTATTCCACGGGAATTTCTTGCTTTCGCATGGCGCCGACCAGGAAAAGAGAATTTTCCATCGGCACGCCGCCGTCCTCAAACGTATGCCAGATAAAGGCTTTGGGCGTATCTTTCGTTACCTGATTTTCCAAAGAGAGCATCTGCATCATCTCATCCACAGAATAAGCTTTGCCCTGCAGATCAAACGTCTCTGGCTCCGGATCCTGATCTAATCCCAGAATCTGGCAGAAAGATCCCTTGTGTGCAAACTCACCGGAAGTGATTACCGGATATCCCAGAATCATTCCGTTGGGACGAAGAAGCTCTCTTTCCTCTTCCTTCAGCCCCAGGCCTTTCCATACAAATTCCCGGTTCCAGAACATTCCGAGACTGGCTGCCAGATGTCCACCCGCAGAAAATCCAAGTACGATCATCTTATCCGGATGGATATGCCATTCCCCGGCATTTGCTCTTAACAATTTCACGCTGTAGGCAAGTTCCAGCAGAGAAGCCGGAAAAACAGCCGGTGCGCAGGAATAGTACAACACAGCCGCATGACAACCCATAGCCAGGAAACGCAAAGCAACCACTTCCGCCTCTCTTGCGGAAGTATAACTGTATCCGCCGCCCGGACATACCAGGACAAGCGGTCTTTTCTTAATCATGGAACCGGGAACATCCTCCTGAATATAAGTCACCAGTCTGGCATATTCCAAGGAATGCTCCAGTTTAATCGGGTACGTATTGTTAATCATTTCCCATCCTCTTTTCCTGTTGTTTAATAAGCTCTTCCCCAGTAAACCATCTTCACGGCGGGTTTTCCGCAGCAGACACAGGTATCCGCAATATGCTCCTGTTCAAAAGGCATACAACGGCTGGTTACGCTTAATTTTTCTTTGATCCGATCTTCACACTCTCTGTTTCCGCACCACATAGCCTTTACAAATCCGGCCTTATTGGCAAAAATATCTTCAAATTCCTGCATATCGGCAGCCGTATAGGTATGGGCATCCCGATGATTTCTTGCTCTTTCCAGCATATCCTTCTGGATCTGCTCCAGCAAATCGGCAACTGTCTGCTCCAGATCGGGAAACGCCACTTCGATCTTCTGTCTGGTATCCCGTCTGCAGATAATGCACTTACCGGCTTCGATATCTTTCGGACCGATTTCGATACGGATCGGATATCCTCTCATCTCCGCTTCCGCGAACTTGAATCCCGGCGTCTTGTCGCTGTCATCCACTTTCACACGGAACTGACCCTTGAGACGATCCTTCCATTCATAAGCCTTCTCCAGCACACCTTCCTTTTTCTGCTGGATCGGAACGATGCATACCTGGATCGGTGCTACCTTAGGAGGCAGAACCAGGCCTTCATTGTCTCCGTGTACCATAATCAGCGCACCGATCAGGCGGGTGGTCATTCCCCAGGAAGTCTGATGTACGTATTTTAACGTATTGTCTTTATCGGTAAACTGGATGTCGAAAGCTTTTGCAAAACCATCTCCGAAATTATGGCTGGTTCCGGACTGCAGAGCCTTACCGTCATGCATCAGCGCTTCGATCGTATAGGTTGCTAACGCACCTGCAAATTTTTCCTTCTCGGTTTTCTGTCCTTTAATGACCGGAATTGCCAGCACTTCTTCGCAGAATTTGGCATACAGATTCAGCATCTGAATGGTTCTGTCCTCTGCTTCTTTCTCCGTGGCGTGCGCCGTATGGCCTTCCTGCCACAAAAATTCTCTGGAACGGAGGAAGGGTCTTGTCTCCTTTTCCCAACGGACAACGGAACACCACTGGTTGTAAACCTTCGGCAAGTCACGATAGGAATGAATATCATTTTTATAAAAATCACAGAAAAGGGTCTCGGATGTGGGTCTTACACACATTCTCTCCTGCAAAGGAGCCAGTCCGCCATGCGTTACCCAGGCTACTTCCGGTGCAAACCCCTCCACATGGTCTTTTTCCTTCTGCAAAAGAGATTCCGGAATAAACATAGGAAGATACACATTTTCCACTCCTACTTCTTTAAACCTGGCATCCAGCTGCTTCTGAATCAACTCCCAGATTGCATAGCCGGCTGGCTTAAACACCATACATCCCTTCACGCTGGTATAATCAATCAGTTCTGCCTTTTTTACCACGTCGGTATACCATTGGGCAAAGTCCGTTTCCATGGAAGTAATCGCTTCCACCATCTTTTTTTCTGCCATTTTTTCTCCTCCTCTTCTCAGCAAATATTTCAGGGATTAGTCTGACGCCTGCATATCTTCCCTGTATGCCGCAGTACGCATCCCCGCGGAGCATTTTTATATATCAGGAAAGAGCACTTTCCGGTAAAGCAAAAAAGGTCTTCTCTCCCAAAAGGGGATCGAAGACCCGGCAAAACCGCACGGAACGTGCTTTCCGCCCTCTCTTTTGTGCTTCTGCTTTAAAAATATTCGCTTTTACCAAAGATTCTAGCTTATCTGCTATGTCTTGTCAAGCTTTTTTAAAGCTGCTGCAATAAATCGTAACTGATGAAACGCAACCGTTCAGACGCAGCAGTTCAGACGCGACAGTTCAGACGCGCCATTCGCAAATCCTTAAATGTCTGTCTTCACGACTTCATGGTTCTGTGCCGAAGCAAAAGCGGCTTCCATCACCTTCATAACACGAAGAGCCTGCTGCGGCTGAATCAAAAGCGGTGCTTTTCCTTCTATGGCATCACAGAACTGGTTGTAAACCGGACGAAGATTGTCCATTACATCCATCGGCTCCGTAAGCGGTATCGTCTCAATGGAATTGATATTTCTGGGAGCCATAGTCTTGGTAGGACCTGCCTTGGTGTAGAAGATCTCTTCATCCCATTCATTTTCCTTATCGATACAACGCACTACTTTTCCGGTGCAGTTCCAGTCATCAATCTGCATGGTGCCGTCCTTACCCAGTACATACCAGCGGGGATGTGTGATATAATTATTGGTTGATACTTCAATGTGGGCAACCAGTCCGCTCTCAAGCGTCAGATCCAGTCGGAAATTGTCATCTACTTCCGGATAATCGATGCTCCACATTTTACAGTAAACTTCCGTCACTTTTTCCGGGAATGCATACATAATCTGGTCAATCAGATGGACACCCCAGTCCAGCATCATACCGCCTCCGAGATGTTTGATCGTACGCCATCCCTTGGGCATTCCTCTGGAACCTTCCACTCTGGATTCAATGATATAAGGCTTTCCGATCAGTCCTGCTTCCACAGTTCTCTTCATCAGGATGAAATCCTTATTCCATCTGCGGTTCTGGTCGATGGTAAATACCTTGCCGGTTCTCCTGGCTGTCTCCATGATTTCCACTAATTCATCGCTGCCGATGGTCACGGGCTTCTCACAGATGACATTCTTTCCTGCTTCCAGCGCCGCAATGGCAATTGCCTTATGTGCCTCATTGGTGGTTGCTACCAAAACCATATCAATCTCCGGATCCGAAAGCAGCTCCTCCTGGCTTTCATAACCTGTAAAGCCATAGGTTCTTGCCTCTTCTACCTTTGCCGGATTGATATCATAAATTCCCTTAATCTGCACACGATCAAATTTTTTGTCGAACAGCTCTGTTTTGTGATGATGAGCCATTCCTCCGAAGCCGATAATTCCCAGTTTATGTACTGTCTGATTCTCACTGCTCATTCTCTCGTACCTGCCTTTCCGCACCGTTAAGCAATTCATCCAGTGCTCCTTATGGCTTCATTCTATCATTTTTCTCCTTTTTTACGCAACCCACTATTTTGCTATTTTCTCATACAATCTTGCTCTTGTGTCAAAAACTTTCTCCGGTGCGGATCCAGACGGCCATTTTGGATTCTTCGTTCCAGAGCTTTCCGGCGGAAGCATAATCCGTAACGGTAAAATAGCCTCCGTCTTTTTGAGGAATCTGCATTTCCACTATATGCTCGTAAGGCGCGGTATCCTGAATGGGCTTTACAGCCTCTACGTAACCGTCCTCTCCCACGGCAATGCTGTAAGGCTCCTCCACATTGTGGTCCAGGCGGTTTTCCACTGCAAGCATTACAGGGCCTCTGCGCAGGGCAATATGGTATTTGGCAGCCGGATCTTCTCTGTCAAAAGCAGGTACAATATAATTATATCCCCATACCACTTTATTCATCAATACCTGATGTCCGTAAGGAATCGGGTAAATAGCTTCCGTTCTCATGTCAAACGTAAGACTTATTTCATCCGCTTCCTTCCACTCCCGTTCTACTGTCAGATAGCCGTCTTGCAACTTTCCGGCAATGTCTGCCTGCTCTCCGTTTATGATTACGACCATTTCCTTGCTCCAGGAAGGAATCCGAAGGTGCAGACGGAAGGTTTCCGCTTGCTGCAGATGCAGCGTAAGCACAACCTCTCCTTCTTTGGGATATTCCGTTGCGGTTGTAATCTCCAATGCCGCTCCGCCCGGCGTGCGGGTCTTCATCTGTCCTGGAATGTACAGATTCATCACGATTCCGCCGTTTTCTCTTAACAGAGCCATTTTAGGGATCAACCCCATACCGGCAGCACCGATGCAGGCACAGCAGCCGTAATAATGGCCATCCGGCATCAGCTGCAGTCCACCGATTCCGTTTCCTCTGCATCCTGCCGTCAGCGGACTGTAACTGTCAAAAGGAAGCGGTTCGATGACAACATCCGGGAACGTTTTATAAATGGAAGTTCCGATCGCATGCTCCGTATTTACCGCACCGAAATATGCATTGTACAGGGAACGTTCAAAGGCATCTACGTAAGATGCCTTTCCCGTAAGCACGTTAAGCTGCCAGAAGAATTTCATCAAAGTTACCGTAACACAGGTCTCCTGCATAATCCTTCCGTTATCCGTATTGGCCTGTCTTACCGTGGAATGATCAAAAAGCTCATGGGTACATCCACAGCAGCCGATCACGGTAAAATCGCTCTCCAATATTTTATCCGCGAACCGGATCACCGCCTTTTTGTACTTTTCTTCCCCGGTCACCCGATAAAACTCCAATAAACCCTCAAAAGCGGAAGTAGTCTCATAGGCCTTGGTCACCGGATATTGATAAGGATACAGTTCATCCTCATATGCAAGCTGAAATACATTTTCCACCGATGTCCCGCCGGTTCCCACAATGTATTCCGCGAAGTCAAAATACTCCTGTCTTCCGGTAATACGGTACAGTCTGACTACCGGTTCCAGAATGGACACGGAATTGATTCCTCTCCAATGCCTGGTTGCTTCCGTAATCGGCTTTTTGCCATCCTCTTTCGATCCGATATACGTAATGATGTAGTCCAACTGCCTGCACATGGAGTCAACGACTCTTTTGATCTGCTCCGGTTCTTTGCAAATTTCCAGATAATATTCCATTCCCAGAAGGACATACTTTCTGGCCCACAGATCCCAGCCGTCGAACTCTTTTTCCACGCTGTAAGTGCTGATCCTGCCCGATTCCTCCTGGATATTCATCATCGTTTCCACGGTATCGCTCAGGCACTGATACAAAGCCTCATCCCGGGTATAGGAATAGGTAAAGCAGGCTCCCCGCATCATTTTTCCCCAGTATTCGCCTCTCCATCCGGCATTGACATCATCTGTATGCAGCCGGAACTGGTCTGCAAAACGCTGCCACAAAGAAGCATCCTTCATTCCAAAATTTTCAATAAAACGAATCTGCTTGTCCACAAATCCTTCGTAAGAAATCACACTGTCCGCATCCGGCAGCAAAGTACTGCAATTTTTTGCCGGGAGATTGGCTTTCTTCATTTCTTCGATACTCTTTCCCATCTTCTGTCTTCCTCCGCCTTTCCATCATCGTTCAGATTTAGAAACCTCGCAGCTTTGCGAATGATGTATCTGAACGGTTATTATGATTTGGTTATACCACATCCTCGGTCAGAAAACAGTAGAAAAGTTTGTGTACCTGGTAGGTCTTTTTTACCTGATAAAGTTCTTTACCTTTTCTTTTCCCTTTTAAGCCTTATTTCCAAGGGTTTCTGCCAGAAACTTTCTTGCTTTTTCGGGATCTTTGTCAAAAAGCAGGCTTCGGATACCGCAGTGTCTTGCCGCTTCCACATTGACCGGCGAATCATCTATAAAGGCGGTCTCTTCCGGTTTTAATCCGAATTTTTCCAATGCATATCGAAAGATCTCGTAGGATGGCTTCACCAACTTGATTTTTCCCGAAAAAATAAAGCCGTCAAAATACCGGAAAATCCAGATATTTTCAAAGCTGTCTGCAAAATTTTCGCTGATGTTGGACAAAACATACAGTTTATGTCCCCGGGCTTTACATTCTCCCAAAAGTTCCGGCATTCCCTCAATCACCGGCAGATGATACTGCCAGTTATTACAGATCAGCTGCGCAATGCCAAAAAGCCGCCCGGGGACTTCTTCCCCGACGGCTTTGCAAAAATCCTCCTGAGACAGACTTCCTTCATCCAGTCTGTCAAAATATTTTCTGGAAAAGATAATCTGTGCAAGCGTTTTCCCATCTTCTCCGGCTACACCGAAACTCTTTACGATTTCTTCCGGATCAAAATGAATCAATGTATTTCCATAATCAAAAAAGATATTCATGATTTTCCTGTAATCCTTCTTACTTCACCGTAATTTCAAAGGCATTGCTGTATTCCTGTTCCGGTTTCAGATGAATCATCAGCTCCTTGGTCTCCAAATCATCCACAATCCCGTCTTTGGCCGGAATGCTGTACCAGGGTTCAATGCAGACATAGGGTGCCTGCGAATGCGGCTTATGCCACAATCCCAAAACATTCATGTCCGGATAGGATAAATGGACGCTTTTCTTATGACGATCGGATTTCAAGGTGATTCCTTTGCATATATCCGTCAAAAAGATTGCATCGTGGTCAAACAGACTGTGTTTCAGGTGAAGAACTTTTCCGTCTTCCAGTTCAAAAGGAACCCTCTTGCCGGTATCGTAACAAGTATCGCTGAAAACCAGGGCTTTCGCGGGCTTTACACAGTCGAACTCCACATAATAATCTTCAAACTCCGTGTCCTTTGTCATCGGCACATTAAATCCCGGATGTCCGCCCACGGCAAAAGGAAGATCTTCTTTTCCGGTATTCCATACGCGGAAAGTCTGGCGAACGGTATGTCCTTCCAGCTCATAAGCAATCTGCAGCCGGAAAGAGAACGGATATTTTTTCAAAGTTTCTTCCGACTGGGTAAGCTCGAATACGATCCGATCCGGCTTTTCTTCCACCACCTTCATAATCTCGTGACGTGCAAACCCATGAAGCTGCATTTCATATGTTTTTCCTTTATAGGTATACTTTCCTTCCGTCAGGCGTCCGCAGATCGGAAACAGATTGGAAGCTCTGCTTGCCCAGTACTCCGGATCGCCCTGCCATAAATATTCGCAACCGTCCTCCTTTAACTTAAGCGACATCATTTCTGCGCCCATATCTGCTATCTGTACACGGATTACCTCATTTTCAATCGTATAAATCATACACTGCTATCCTTTCTTTCTATACTACTTTCATTTTTCCGGTTATTTCGGCATCTATTACGCTACACCGTTCCGGCTGCTGTATCTGTTCCCCTGTGCTTTTCCGATTGCTGTCATATCTATATTATCCTGCGCCGTTCCGGCTGCCATATCCTGCGGCATCTGCTGCCCTGCGTTTTTCCTCCGGTTGCTGCATATACTACTTCTGCAGATTTGCAAATTTGGTTAACATAGGAATCCATGCCAGTTCCACGGTACCGATCGGCCCGTTTCTCTGTTTGGCAATAATAATCTCTGCAATATCTTTCTTTTCCGTATCATGATTATAATAGTCATCCCGGTAAATAAACATTACCACATCTGCATCCTGCTCAATGGCTCCCGATTCACGTAAATCCGACAGCATCGGCCGGTGATCCGGTCTCTGCTCCACGGCACGGCTTAACTGGGAGAGTGCAATCACCGGAACCGTCAGCTCTCTGGCAATGGCTTTTAAGGAACGGGAGATATCGGAAATCTCCTGCTGTCTGGAATCCGAAGCTCTGCCGCCGCTGCCTGACATTAACTGTAGATAGTCGATAATAATCATGGAAAGATTATGCTCCAGCTTATACTTCCTGCATTTGCTCCGCAACTCCGCGATACTGATACCCGGTGTATCATCAATGATCAGATGGGATCGCCCGATGACTCCGGCACTTTCGATCAGCTTTTCCCACTCCTGGTCATTGAGCTGCCCGGTACGCAGATGCTGGGCATCCACATGGGATTCCAAGGAGAACAGTCGGTTCACCAGCTGCTCCTTACTCATTTCCAGGCTGAAAATGGCCACGGTCTTATCCTGCTTGAAAGCTACATATTCCGCTATATTTAACACAAAAGCGGTCTTTCCCATGGAAGGGCGGGCTGCGATCAGAATCAGATCCGATGGCTGCATTCCCGCTGTACGGTAATCCAGATCCACAAAACCGGTGGGAATTCCGGTTACCGCTCCTTTATTCCGAGAAGCAGCTTCAATCCGATCCATGGCATTCATAACCACCTGACGGATCGGCACAAATTCCCCGCTGTTGCGCTTCTGCACGATTTCAAAAATTCTTTTTTCGGTATCTTCCAGAATGTATTCCAGACTTTCTTTGCCTGCATAGCAGGTATTTGCTATTTCCTCATTCAGCCGGATCAATTTACGCAGAGTTGACTTTTCCGCTACAATATTGGCATAATATTTGATATTGGCGGAGGTAGGAACCGCTCCTAAGAGGTCTCTTACGAATTCCAAGCTGCTAACCTGCGGCGGCACATCCTTTTCCCGCAGGCGATTCTGCAAGGTTACCAGATCCACCGCGCTGCCCTGGTCATTGAGTTCTACCATTGTTTCAAATAAAATTCCATATTGTTTGTTATAAAAGTCTTCCCCGGTTATGATCTCGGAAGCAACCACAATAGCCTCTCTGTCCATAATCATGGAACCGATTACCGATTGCTCCGCTTCCACACTGTTGGGCAATATTCGCTTTAATACGGCTTCTTCTGCTGCCATAATACTCCTCATTTCTACCATCAAGGCAATTTGTTTTCGCTTAGAAACAAATTGCGGTGTGAAAATGCATTAAAATGCGATTTTTTCACACTGTTACGCCTGCGTTACTTTCACCGTAATCTTGGCTGTTACCTGAGGATGCAGCTTTACGCCTACTTCATAAGCACCGAAATTCTTTAAGTTTTCCGGCAAAACCAGTTTTTTCTTATCCAGTTCGATTCCGTGTTGATCTTTATATGCCGCAGCAATTTCCTTAGAAGAAACGGATCCGAAGGTCTTTCCGCCTTCTCCGCCCTTTATGCTTACTACAACCGGACTTGCTTCCAGCTTAACGGCAAGCTCTTTGGCTGCTTCCAGCTGCTCTTTCGCTTTCTTTTCCTGGCTTGCTTTCTGTAACTTCAAATCGTTTAAGTTTTTCGCTGTGGCTTCCACACCAATCTTTTTCGGCAGAATATAATTTCTGGCATAGCCTTCGCTTGCCTCAATCATATCTCCTTTTTTTCCCAGATTCTTTTCATCTTTTAATAAAATAATTTTCATTTTTCCTCTCTCCTTTGCTCGGAATCTATATATCTCCGTTTTCCAACATGGTATCAATTGTACGCTTCAAAATGCCGATGGCTTCCGCAAGCCCGGTTCCTTCCATCTGACAGGCTGCGATACTCATATGGCCTCCGCCGCCCATGCGTTCCATAATAATCTGCACATTCACTTCATCAATGGAACGCGCACTGACGTAGATCTTGCCCTGATAATCCGTCAGCACAAAGCTTGCCTTTACCCCTTTGATATTCAAAAGTTCATTGGCCGCCTGGGCACCGATGATCGTGGGACTGGGCAGATCTTCGCTGGTGCAGACACTGATCGCAAAATACTGTCTGTAGATCTCCGCCTGACTGACGGCATCTGCTTTGGCCTTATATTCCAGTGCATCCTCTCGGAAAAGCTTACGTACCCTGGTGACATCTGCACCGCTACGCCGCAAAAATGCCGCAGCCTCAAAGGTTCGCACTCCTGTCTTACTCATGAAATTGTTGGTATCGATTACAATACCTGCATACATACAATCCGCTTCTTCCGTCCGGATCTTCACTGCATCATAGGTATACTGCAGAATCTCCGAAACCATCTCACAGGAAGAAGAGGCATAAGGCTCCACATAAGATAATGTCGCATTTTCGATCGTCTCGGTTCCCTGCCTGTGATGATCCAACACAACAATGGATTTACAGATCCGCAATAGTTCCGGGCACTCGGTAATGGACGGCTTATTCACATCAACCACCACCAAAGCCGCATTGTTGCCGGCAATCTCCATCGCCGTCTGACCATTTATGATCATATCCTCTCCGTATTCCGTCTGATTCTTGAACAAAGCAGCCAGAGGCTGTACGGAAGACGTAATCTCATTGAGGACAATGTAGGCCTTTCGATCCAGGGAACGGGCGATCCGGTAGATTCCCACAGCCGCACCGAAGCTATCCACATCCGCCATACGATGTCCCATAATAATGACTTTATCCTTGGAACTGATAATTTCACAAAGCGCATGCGCCTTGACCCTAGCTTTTACTCTGGTATTTTTTTCCACCTGCTGGCTCTTGCCACCGTAATAAGTGATACTCTCCGGTGTCTTAATGACCGCCTGGTCTCCGCCTCTTCCCAGCGCCAGGTCAATGGCATTGCGTGCAAACTCATAGTTCTGCGCATACGTAAGACCTTCCAATCCGATACCGATACTGATCGTAACTGCCATCTCGTTGCCAATATTAACGGTTTTTACATCCTCCAGCAAGTCAAAGCGGGACTCTCTTAACTGGGCTATGGCTTTCTTTCGCAGGATGATCAGATACTTGTCCTTTTCCAGCTTTTTACAGATACCGTCCTGTGCGGAAATATATTTATTAACTTTCCGGTCAATCAATGCAATCAGCAGAGAACGCCTTACTTCTTCTACACTGACAAGCGCTTCTTCATAATTATCCAGATAAATCATCCCCACTGCAAGGCTCTGGTCATCCAGTTCCTGCAGTGCAATATGCAATGCCGTTTCATCAAAGAGGTACACTGCGATTAAAAAACCACTGTACTGCGCGGCATCAATCATGTCGCTGTGCTCGATCATCTCGTTCAAAGAAATCTTTTTCAGCTTGATGACATATTCATTTCCGTCATATCCCAGCTCATACTGCGCCTCATCTACGCCGGTATTGTCCGGCAGACGATCACGGGTAATCGTCGGGAAAAATCCGGTAATTGATTTATTATGGCATTTCTGCTGATGAACCGTATTTTCAAATGCCAGATTGGTCCAGATAATCCGTCCGGAATCATCCAAAAGCGCATAGGGAATTTCCAGATCCTTAAGAAGCTTGCTTTGAATCTGCCCGTATTTTGTTGCAAAACTGATCAGTTCATTCATAATAACCGGCTTGTTATAAAAATAAATGGTCAGTGATATGGCAAAATAAGCAACCGTAAAGCAGGCCAGAATAATCCCCGCACGATAATCCACAAAGAAAACAGCAATATTTACAAAACACAATAAAAAGCCAAGGTAGAGGCTGAACTGAATGAATGTGCGAATCCGGCCTTTCAGTTTGATATGATTTTTCATGGCTGCATGTGACCTTTCTTTTTCTGATCTTTTCATCTGCCGATGCGTCCGCCTTCTGCACTGTTACATTTTCTGTTTTTAATGCAGACTCTATCTTATTATAACAGAGATTCCCTGAATATTCCATAGAAATTTTTTAGGAAAAGAAAAGGCTGACGCACCGGATTATCCGATGTATCAGCCTCTTTACGCATATTGTTCCGTTCAAGTCAAACAATGCCGGTTTGAAAATACCGTCACTGCACAGATTAATCCTGTACGTAAGGCATCAATGCAACGTGACGCGCTCTCTTGATTGCTACGGTCAGCGCTCTCTGATGCTTTGCACAGTTTCCCGTGATTCTACGGGGAAGAATCTTTCCTCTCTCAGATACGTATCTCTTCAGCTTGTTGGTATCCTTATAATCAATTACATTATCTTTACCGCAGAAAACGCAGACTTTCTTTCTTCTGCGAACTACGCCCTTTTTTCTCATTGGAGAATCGGTTTTCTCTGCTTTATTAAAAGCCATGACAGTGCCTCCTGTTCTGTTAAATTTCACTCATTGAAAAGTTCTCTTAGTTAAAAGGTAATTCTTCATCGATTCCGTCGGGAATATTCATGAATCCATCCCCTGCCCCGGAAGGAGCCGGTTTGCTGAAATCATTTCCGCCGCCATAGCTGTTTCCTGCATTGTAATTATTACCGCCGGCATAGGAGTTCTCTCCATTCCCGGAAGCATTCTTGCTTTCTGCGAACTCAATCTCTTCCACCATAACACGGACACTGTAAACCATCTGACCGTCTTTGTTGGTATAGTTATCATTCTGGATTCTGCCGCTTACAACGACTTTAATTCCTTTGCGCAAAAAGCGCTCTACAAATTCAGCCTGCTTGCCGAATGCAGTACAGTTAAAAAAATCCGCATCCGGTTCCCCATCCCGTTTGAACCTTCTGTCCACGGCAATGGAAAATCTTGCTACTGCAGTCTGGCTGGCGCCCTGAGAATAACGAACCTCAGGATCCCTTGTCAATCGTCCCATAAGAATTACTTTATTCATAATTTCTTGTCTCGCTTTCTTTATGCCTCGTCCTGTCTAACGCACAAATATCTGATTACGTTATCCATGATACGAACACGGCTCTCGATCTCTGCGGGAGCAGTACTCTCAGCTTCAAATCTGATAAAATAGTAGAAAGCTTCTTTCATATGCTGGATTTCGTAAGCAAGTCTCTTCTTACCCCATTCATCCACTTCTGTGATGGTGCCGCCGAATCTCTCGATTAAAGCTTTGCACTTATCAACCACAGCAGCTCTTTCATCATCTTCGATCTTTGCGCTGACAACAACGGCTAATTCATACTTGTTCATGCTGTTACCTCCTTCTGGTCTCTGGCCCCCGCCTTACCGGGAGCAAGGATATTTTTTATCACAGTAATTCATGATACCATGAATTACCTAAGATTTCAAGACTTTTTCCGTATTTTTCGGGACAAATTTTTATGACCTTTATAAACAGGTTTGCTGTAAATAGTGTAAACAGGCAGATTTTCAATACCACTTATCTCCACCGTCCCAGAAGACATGTACCTTAACTTCCTTATTGCTTTTTACGGAAATGACGGGCTTTTCGCGCCGGTCGGGTCTTTTTTCACAGATCAGATCTGCGACAATATCTTTTCCGCAGCAAAAATTTAGGATGCCGTGTCGGTCGGTTTTGGTAATACGCCAGGTGATAGTGTTGCAGGAGGCATCATACCCGATTCCCAATACATATTCGATCAGAACCGCCACGGGAATCAGACCGGTCCAACCCACAAAATCCTTTCGGAAGGAATCGTTTTCTCCAAAGGTATCCGGTTTGTAATTTTCAAACAAGGTTCCGGTCTTTTCAAACGAACGAATGATATTGCCATGGCAGGTATCTGCGATTTCCGCCGCCAGCCTGTGATATCCGGCGTGACTTAAGCCACGCAGCACCATATAATTTGCAGGCGCCCAGACGCTGCCGCACCAGTATCCGTGTTCCGATTTATAATATGGCGAAGAAGCAGCCAGCACCGGAATGCGGTTGGTACGATTAAATTCCGCCGGATTGTCAAGATGTGCCACGAACCGTTCCATCCGCTCTTTGGGTACAGCGTCCGCAAGCAGTCCCCAGTAAGCTCCCAGATGCATCAGTCCGTTAAATTCTCCGGTATCCCACAGATCATAATAGAATCCGGTTTGCTCATCCCAAAGTCGATTCCGGGTAATCGTCTTCAACTTTTCATATTCTTCTTCCAGAGGCTTTCGAATTTCTTCCTCTTTTAAAGAAATGATCTCCGCCATCTGCAGTAAAATTCTGCAGGAAAGCATCTGTTGAAAGCAGGTATCCACCCAGATCTGGTGTCCATAGGAAAAGCTATGATCGTATCCAGGCTTTAACCTGGGCAGATTATCCATTCCGCATCCCCAGCCGGAGGACCAGTAACTTCCGTCCATCCAGGTACGGTTTTCTTTCGTCCAGATATGATAAGCAAGCAAAGGGTAAAACACTTTTCTTACCCGGTCCGCATCCCCGGTAAACAGATAAATCTCCCATTCCGCCCAAGGCAGAATGTCCGGTCCTGTACTGACCGGATCATGACGTGCGAAATAGTCTTTGCCGTCCTGCTCATAAATCTCTCTGCAGATAAATCCGTCCTTATGCTGCTTTGCATAAAAATTATCCAGAGTGTGGATAAAAGGAAACGTACCGCCACTGTATTTCCCGAACATGGTAATAAAGGAAGAATCCCACATAAACAGTGCTCCGTTAAAAGCGCTATCAATGTAGTTTTTCACAAACCCGTTCTCCGGCGTGATTTTTTTTAAATTTCCGAAAGCGATCTCCCAGGTTTTGTAATAGCACGCTATGGAGCTGTCATGGTTTTCCCAGACAGGTTGCGGAAGCTTTTTCCGGATATCCTGATACTTCGGCAGCACAGCCTCCAATTCCGCATTCCGATCTTTTTCTGCATTCCGCATTTGTTCCGGCTGCTGAACTTTTTCTTCCTGTGAAATCCCTTCTGTCAGTTTTTCCACCTGCAGCTTTTCCGCTGTCAGAAACGGATTTTTTTCTACATAAGGATTCCGTATGTAATAAGGGGATTCATTTACCTCATACCTTCTCATAGCACTATCTGTTCCTCTGCCCTTCTATGTTTCCTGTTTACGCTTTGTTTTAATTTCTTTTTTTGTTGGCTTTTCTCTTATCCTCTTCGGTAATCCATACAAAAAGCTTTGTCGTCCCTTTGGGGGTCTTATAAGAAAGCAACCCATTCGTAATCTCGTACCTTCCTCCGTCAAAAAGCTCCTCCACGATTCCGTTTCGTCCCACATTCAGCACCACGTTTTCCGTTTCCGAGGTCTGATAACTGATAAAATGGGAATTGGCATAGAGTGCTCCGTTCACCTGCGAATACAGATGCACTCCCGCCAGGTGAAACAGATGTCGCCAAAGCGCCGCCGGAAGGGAACCGTAAGCAAAGTAAAAATTCTTCCCTTTTGCGGCAGCGGAAACCAGTCCGTTTTCCCGGTACCTTGTAATCTCTGAAGCTTCCGGATCGTCCACATAGAAAGAAGGTGTGATTTTTCGTTCAAACCCAAGCCGGAATCCTTCCCATTCCGATGTCAGACCGATGGTATCTTCTGCGGCCTCTTCTTCCTGTGTTTCCTGTCCTTTAAGCTTTTCCTGTACTTCAAGCTTTTCCTGCTCTTTAAACACATCCGGTGCTTTTGGTATGGAATGTACTCCCGGTACTTCCCGGATTTCCATACCAATCAGTTCCGACATTCGGGCAACGCTCTTCCCAACCAGCCCGGCGGCATAAATCCAGATTTTATACACGCAATTCATGTTTTCCCGGATATAGCTTTCCGTTTCTTCATCCGGATCCAATACATTTAAAAAAATCACGCAGCGATAGCCGGTAAGATCGATATTCCTTAAATCCGCCAGATTGTAAACATCATAAAGTGCCCCGCTTTTGGCAATTTCCCGGATGTTGTCGTATACCAAAGCCTTCTGCAACCCTCCGCCGTCTCTTATATAACTCATGGCCGGTGTCTGCACAATGACCGCCGTTCCGGACAGATTTTTCCGCCCGGTTCTTGCAGACGTAATCCTTTTATAAATATCTACATGCTGCCTGAGCATCCGCTCATACCGGTCATCCCCGTAATATCCGCCGTAAAAATCAAACCACCAGAAGGCGCTGCTCTTCTGCAGGCAGCTTGCCAGTTCCCGCCTTAATACCATTTCACTTTCAAAGTGTGTCTTATAGCAGTCATCCATCAGATTGCCGGGAAGTAGCCGGTATCCCATCCGCTTCTTTGGAGGCAATACCGGATACTCACAAGGGTAGTAAGCCAGTTCCGTCCGGTGATCCAGCTCATTGATATGCAGTTTTCCCGCCATCTTCAGAGAATCTATGGGAATGGTCATTGCGCTTGCATTGGAAAGCTTCCGGAAATCATCATACATTGCCGGGGAACAGATCATATCAACATCCGCAGATTCCCAGACTTTTTCGAATAAATTCGTTAAAAGCGCATTATTTCTTAAGGCAAAATAGCCTCCGAACAGTCCCAGCGGTTTTTTATGGTTCAGCACTTTCTGTGCTTCCGCGGAAAAATACAGGGCAATATCCGCCGTATTGTTTTCACAGAAACGCAGAAAATCCATTTCCTTCGAATTCTTTTTCCGCAAAATGCTTTTTCCCGTTTCGTAAGAAGAAAGGACCGGTACCTTTCCGGCTTTTGTCTGTGCCTTCCCCAAATATGCCTCACGGATCAGCGGATGCTTCAAATCCGTTCCGGAAAACCATTCACAGCTTCTTCCTGCCGAAATCATATAGCCGCAGATTTTGGAACCATGCTTTGTTTCACAATATTCGATAAATGTTTTCAAATATTCCGCTGCTGCCGCTTTCCACTCTTCATCCTGACATCCGGCCTGCAGATTGCTAAAGCTGGATACCGATTCCGGATGACGTAGAAGCCACTGTGCCGGTGTATCCAGTTGAATGAAAATCAGATAATAGGAATCCGGTGCGAACGTGGTAAAAGCCTGAAGCTGTCTTTCAAAGGCATCAAAATCATAGGAATGTTCATCCACCCAGACCGGTCCGTACAGAGAATAAGGAATGTCCATCCCGTTCATCTGACCGCTGACCAGGATCTGGCTGATTCGTACCCCGGCTCTGGCAAATAAGGAGATATTCGCCGGTGTCGGCCGGAAGGAACGGAACATCACCGGTGCAAGCTCCTCTCCCCGGAAGGAAAATACCGGATAGCCGTTCCGATCAATGATTTTGCATTCATTTTCTTTTTTTACCATATCCATAGATTCTAATCCTCACTTCCGCGCGACTCGTAAGATGCTCTTTGCGAATGGTTCGTCTCACATAGGCATAAGGGCTGCCTCCTGCATTCTCCTTCTCTGCGCTTCTGTCATGCAGTCAGCGCTTTTTCGGTTTCTGCAGGAAGCCGCCCTTTCCGTATTACGAATTTTTTTGGTTATGTATACTTTTATACTTTTATCTGTTCGCCATGAATCTGTCATAAGCCTGCTGTTCAATCTTCAACAGATCTTCCAGTCCCATCTTATTCAGCTCTCCCAGATATTCATCCCATCCGGCATCAATATCCACTTTACCGGAGATGAACTGTGATTTCGCCGTTCTCAGATAATTATTAATATCCGTATACAGCTTGGACATATCCTTTGCTTCCTGAGAAGTGAACGGAATGGACGGGAATGCTTCCACCAGGTTCTTTCCGCGCAGTCCCTGTTCTCTGAGTGCATTCATTCCGCACTCCTTCCACATATCCTCGTTCAGCAGATCCTCCGTCTTCGTATTGCCCAGTGCATCGTAGATGGTTCCTTCGTTGATGGCATAGACATCAAAGACACCGATTGCGCAGACACGCTGAGACCGGTAATCGTTAATGCTTTCGTAACCGGACCAGTAATTCTCATGGGAAACTACTTTGGAGCCGTTCAGGTCGATGAAATCAAAGGACAGTCCTTCGTAACCGTTTCCGCAGGAAATCGCACCTTCCGTGGTAAACAGGTAATCCACAAACCTTGCAATAGCTTCCGGATACTGTGTATCCGCGCTTGCACAGATTCTTAAATTCGTCTGAACACTGGACGGAACCACTACAGTCTGCTCCTTGTTATCCCCGTTCACAAAGCCTGTCTGGTAATACCAGTTCATGTCTTCCTGCGTGGTTCCAACCGGAGTGGAGAATCCGATATATCCGCATCTTTCTTCTGCCGCCTTTGCCTTAATTTCATCAAAAGTAACTACGAAAGCATCCTGATTGATCAGCTCTTCTTCATACAGCTTATTCATATATTTCAGGAACTCTTTATAATTATCGGTTGCATCACACAATTCCACTTTACCGTTATTCACCTGATAATTCAAAGAATAGTTTGTGCCGTACAATCCGAATGACCACAGAATCGGCAGTTCGTTTGCCCAGCTTCCGCTGGGGCTGTAAGCAAACGGAATTTCATCCGTGGTATCGCCGTTTCCGTTCATATCGTTTTCTTTAAAAGCTTTCAGTACTTCATACAGATCATCCAAAGTTTTAGGCTGTTCCATGCCCACCTTTTCCAGCCAGGCTTCACTCATGAAAGCCAGGGAAACCTTTGCGGAATCCACTCTGGTATTGAGCTGTGAAAAGCCGTAGATTCCTCCGTCCTCTGCCGTAAGGAATGCCTTATATTCCGGATAAAGTTCAAAAAGTTTGCTTACATTGGGCATAATGTCCAGATATTTACTGAAATCCAGGAAATATCCCTGTTCTGCATATTCGTTTACAAAGTCGATGGAGAAGTTGGCATAAGCAAACAGATCCGGAAGTTCATCGCTGGCCAGCATGGTCGTTACCTGCTGGCTCCACGCATCGTTGGCATAGGATGTATAATCCAGCTTAATTCCCAGCCTCTTCTCATATTCCTCGAACTGAATGGTTTCATTGGGATTCTTGGCAGACGGCTGACGTCCTGCCACCTTTAAGGTAATCGTCTCATCACAGATCGGGTAGCCTTCCTTGTTGTAATAAAGATCCTCTTCTTTACTTTCCGTTGACGCCTGTGCAGAGGAAGCTTCCTGCGTGCTCTTACTTTCCGGTGCTTTGTCTGACTCCTTTTTGGAGCAGGCTGCGCAGGAAAGAACCAAACCTGCAGCCATAAGTAAACTCAATAAAGTCTTTACGCTTTTTTTCATAAATCGAACCTTTCCTTTCCATATTCCTGAACTATTATTGTTTTTATGGATGTTGCTCAAACGGTAACAGTTAAGCCGCATCCGGTACAACGTACAAGAAATAACCGGACGTTGTACTAACCTTTAATGGAACCTATCATAACACCCTTAACAAAAAATCTCTGAAGAAACGGATACACAATAATCACCGGAATCATGGCTACAATAATGACGCCGTATTTGATCATATTTACCGTTTCCGCCTGTTTTAACAGAATATCAATCATGCCCTCGTCCGAAAGCCCTTCCGCAATCATGGCCTCTGTAAACTTACCCTGCATCAGAATCTCTCTTAAATAAAGCTGCAGCGGAAAAAATTTCCGAGCCTTCGCATCCGGCAGGTAAAGCATCGCATTAAAGTAGGAATTCCAGTGATTAATTCCGTAATACAGGCACATAACCGCCAGAATCGGCTTGGACAGCGGCAGGACTATGTCCGAAAAGAGCCGGAAATTGGTACATCCGTCCAAAACGCCTGCCTCATGCAATTCCCATGGTATGGTATTTGCGAAAAACGTACGCGCAACGATTAAATTGTATGTAGATATTCCGCCATTAATAATAAGAACCAGCCTGGTATTCAACAATCCGAAGGACTTGATGTTTAAAAAGCAGGCAATCAAGCCCCCGCTGAAATACATCGTGATTAAAAACAGAATCATGATGCCGTTTCGTCCGATCAGATCCCGCCTTGACAATGCGTAGGCAGCCGGTATCGTAAGAAACAGATTAAATAACGTTCCGAACAAAGTGTAAATAATCGTGTTCAGATATCCCTGCCAGATCTCCTGATACCCCAGAATATAACGATAGCCGTCCAAGGAAGGATCCACCGGAAGCAGAATCATTTTTCCGGTAGATACTGCAGTCGGGTCGCTTACCGATGCCGATATGACATACAAGATCGGGTATGCCGTGGTGATCAGAATCAGGATCAGGATCAGATAATTGCAGATATCAAAGGCCGTATCGGAAAATGAATGTTTCTGTCTTCTCTTTTTTTTCAAATGCTTCATTTCTTCTTCCCTTTACAAAAAACTTGATTTTTTGATCCTTCCCGTAACATAATTTGCGATCAGCAGGATACTCGTATTGACCAGATTGTTAAAAAAGCTTACAGCTGTCGAAAAAGAGAAATCCGAATTGATCATACCGACCTTATACATGTAGGTGGAGATTACTTCACTTGCCGGTATATTCAAATCCGTCTGCAGCAAATATACCTTTTCATAGCCAACGCTGAGCAGGGAACCGCACTGCAGAATCAGAAGGATCAGAATCGTCGGCTCCAGCAAAGGGAGATTAATATGGATGATCCTCTTGAATTTGGATGCCCCATCTATTTCGGCCGCCTCCAGCAGGGACTTGTCCACACCGGACAGTGCAGCAAAATAGATAATAGAGCTCCACCCGGTATTCTGCCAGATTCCACTGAGTACATAAACCCATTTAAAGTATGCCGGTTCTTCCATAAAAGAAACCGCTTCCCCGCCGAAAAACTCGATAATCTTGTTTAAGATTCCGCTGCTGGGACTGGTAAACAGCATGATCATACCGCAAATGACAACCGTAGAAATAAAATGCGGTGCATAGGAAACGGTCTGTATCACATCCTTCAGCCGCTTCTGCTTTACTTCATTTAACATCAAAGCAAAGATAATAGGAATCGGGAATCCCAGAAACAGGCTCAGTAAGCTGATACTCAGCGTATTTTTCAGAATAACCGGAAACCAGTAGGAAGAAAACAGACGCTTAAAATTTTCAAATCCCACCCATTTGCTTCCCAGGATCCCCTCCCGCATGGAAAAATCCTTAAATGCCAGAACAATTCCGTACATCGGCTTATAGGCAAATAAAATGATATACAGCAGAGGCGGAAAGATCATAAGATACAGCTGCCAGTTAGCCAGTATTTTTTTCACTTTCTTATTATTAATGTTCCTCTACCTCCTTTCTCTCCTATTTCGCGGTGTTTGCAAAACACGACAACAACTCAAGTTGTTCTGTATATTTTATACCATAATCTCTGAAACGTATGTCACCTATATTTTATGAAATCTCTCCACTATCTTTCTTTTCAGAAATTTCTTTATAAAAAATGCCAAGCCACAGACTTTACTCTGTGACTTGGCACTATATAGTTTTTTCCTTTTACTCCACTGCAATCTAATAATAGTTTGTACAGGCATCTTTGTAATTCGAAACACCAATGGGAGGCGGTTTTGGCTGTGTCATTTCCCAGTTTGTTCTTTCTTCGGTCATATCCGCACCTATACCTTTCTGCAAGCTCTGATTCCTAATATCAAAACACATTTACGGATTAATTTCCTTCACATTCTTTTCCAACAGCTTTCTGGCAATCATAATCTGATGGCCGCAGCCTAAGCACTTTAACCGGAAATCCGCTCCGATTCTTAAGACCTCCCATTCTCTGCTTCCGCAAGGATGCTGCTTTTTCAATCTTAAAATGTCTCCCACCTGAATTTCCATTTCTCTTTTGCCCCTTTCTCTATCCCCGTTTTTTCTGCTTTATCTCACTTTATCCGGCCTTATTTTGCTCTCTCCTGCAATAATGCCGTCAGGTTATGCTGCACTTCGCGCTTCACCTTTTCCCAAGCCTTGCCTACAGATTTCCGCAGAACCAGTCTTTGATAACGCCGAAAAACTCTCGCAGTAAATTATTCGGCAGCATAAACGGATAAGCATCCGCCGCCTGTGCGGTTACGTTTTCGTATCCTGCTTTTTTCGCAAGGTGCAACGCCCGGAAGACATGGAAGTTATTAGTAATCACAACAACGCTCTCCTCTTTTTTATCCAGAAGCTCTCCGGAAAAGCGCAGATTCTGAGTCGTATTGGCAGACGCTTCCTCTTTCAGAATTCTTTCTTCGGCAATCCCTGCCTGCATCAGATATTCCGCCATACCCTGTGCTTCCGATATGCTTTCATTCTGTCCTTTTCCGCCGGAAACAATTACTTTCGCATCCGGATTCGCTTCCAGATAGGAAATCGCACTTTTCAGCCTGCGTTCCAAGACATCGCTGGGACCGTTCTCCTTCATCTGCGCCCCTAAGACGATCACATAATCCGCTCCGGGCTGCCCTTCTGCTGAGAAACAGGACAGAATCATCCCTTCTACTACACAAAACAAGATCAGACAAAGCAGAAGCGGTACTGTTATCCCGATCTTCACGGCAAGCGGAATCTGAAGCACCGTTCCGGACGCCTGAAAGAGCGCTCCCAAAAGCAATAACAAAATACCACCCGCGCCCCAGATCAGAAAAAACGAAGTTCCGTACCCGCCGAACAATGCAATTCCGATACAATATAAAATACAGATCACTCCCAGAATCATCAATAACACAGCCGGCAAAGAAAATCTCCTCCTTTTGATGCCTCTTTTTTCCATATAAATGACCCGCCTGCTCTTCTCCAAAGGGATCAATGCCTTATTTCTATCTGCTCTTCTTCTCTTCATATCCACGTACTCTCGGCACCGAATCATGCCGCTTCATTGCTTTTTTATCCTGTAACAATACTACTATACCAGAATTTTACCGCCATCTCAAGAGACAATCTTCTGTTGAATTCTTATGTTTTTATTAAGAGGATTTTGCTTGTGAATCCCATCCGAAAATGGTACAATAGTATCAGTAAATGATTCTGAAAAGGAGATGCTTTTTATGGCGAAAGAAATGATTGCAATGATTCTTGCCGGCGGTCAGGGTTCCCGTTTGTATGCCCTGACGCAGAAACTGGCCAAACCGGCCGTTCCTTTTGGCGGCAAATACCGTATAATTGATTTCCCCTTGTCTAACTGTGTCAATTCCGGTATTGATACGGTTGGCATTCTGACTCAGTATCAGCCCCTGGTACTGAATGAATATATCGGAAGCGGACAGCCCTGGGATCTTGACAGACTTTACGGCGGCGTTCATATTCTCCCGCCCTACCAGCAGGCCTTCGGTTCCGACTGGTACAAAGGTACCGCAAATGCTATTTATCAGAATCTTTCCTTTATCAAACGTTACAATCCCCAATATGTGATCATCCTGTCCGGTGACCAGATCTGCAAACAGGATTATAACGATTTTCTGCAGTTCCACAAGGAAAAAGGCGCGGAATTCAGCGTTGCCGTTATGGAAGTTCCCTGGGAGGATGCATCCCGGTTCGGTCTGATGGTAACAGACGGTGACGGACGCATTACGGAATTCCAGGAAAAACCCAAACAGCCCAAATCTAATCTGGCATCTATGGGGATTTATATTTTCAATACGGATGTGCTGGAAAAGTACCTTATCGAAGATGAAGCGGATCCTACTTCGGAGAACGATTTTGGGAAAAATGTCATTCCGGCTCTCTTAAAGGATGGCCGCAAGATGTATGCTTATCCCTTTACCGGCTACTGGAAAGATGTGGGAACCATTTCCTCCCTTTGGGAAGCCAACATGGAGATTATGGATCCGGAACACAGCGGCATTAACCTTTTTGACGATGACTGGAAGATCTACAGCCGCAACAGCGGAATGACCGGTCACCGTATCGGAGAGCACGCTGTTATCGAAAATGCCATGATCACAGACGGTTGCCGCATCAATGGCACGGTCAAGCACTCCATTCTTTTTTCCGGTGTCAAAGTGGAAGAAGGTGCATACCTGGAAGATGCCGTTGTCATGGGCAATACCGTTATCCGATCCGGAGCCATGGTTTGTCACTGTATCGTAGCGGAAAATGCGGTGATTGAAGAAGGTGCAGTGGTAGGCGCCATGCCGGAAGGCAAAAACGGCCCGGTGGCAACAGTAGGTCCCGGCGTGCATATAGGCAAAAATGCCAAAATCAGCGCCAACGCCATGGTTGACAGTGATGTAAAGGAGGGCGAAACAAGATGATTAATACCAATATGGATGCACTGGGAATTATTTTTCCCAACAGCTACGATGGCCAGGTCACAGAACTGGTAAACGAACGTCTGATGGCCTCCATTCCTTTTGCCAGCCGTTACCGTATGATCGACTTTTCTCTGTCCGGCATGGTAAACAGCGGCATTGACAATGTTTCCATCATTGTCCGCAAGAATTATCATTCCCTTTTAAGACACTTAGGTTCCGGAAATGCCTGGGATCTTGCCCGCAAAAACGGCGGTTTGAATATTGTTCCTCCTTACGCCCAGAAGACCATGAAAGTCTACAACGGTCGTGTGGAAGCGCTTGCCGGAATTCTGGATTTTTTAAAAATGCAGAAAGAAAAGTACGTAATCATCAGCGATGCCAACATTGCCGCAAATTTTGATTTTAAGGCAATGCTGAATGCTCATATCAAAAGCGGTGCCGATGTTACGATCGTCTATAAAGAGGAAGAGATCCCTTACGGCTTTTTAAATCTCCAGATGACTACCTCTTCCAGCCTGTACTATTCCCTGGATGTTGCAGACGGCAGAGTAACCGATATTCATATTAATCCGAAAGAAAGCGGCAAACAGAATCTTTCCATGAATATCTACCTGATTGACCGGGAGCTTCTGATCCGGGAAATTACCAATGCCTACCGGCATGGCTATATTTATTTCGAACGGGATATCCTGGGGCCCAGGCTGCATGAGATGAAAGTCTGCGGTTATCGCTTTGACGGTTACAGTGCTCGAATCAGTGACGTCAAGAGCTATTATGATGAAAACATGAAGCTTTTGGACGATACCTGCCTGGACGCCCTGTTTGGTTCTTCCCCGATTTATACCCGAATCCGGGATGACAACCCGACCCGCTATATCGGAAATGTGAAAGTGAAAAATACCATGACGGCGGATGGCTGCGTCATTGAAGGCGAAGTAGAAAACTGTATCCTCTTCCGCGGCGTCCGGATCGGCAAAGGCGCTGTAGTAAAGAACTGCGTAATCATGCAGGATACCGTGATTGAAGGAAATACCATTGTAAAATATCTGATCACCGATAAAGAAGTACGGATTACTTCCGGCAAATCCTTAATCGGCAACGAAAGCTTTCCGGTATTTGTTCCTGCACGGAAAATTGTATGATAGCAACCGTTCAGGCATCCATTCTTGTCTTAAGCGCCATGTTCGGCCTACAGCCGTAACAAACAGCTGTGAATCATGTGAGAAGTCTTTCTCATGATGCGCCTGAACTGTTACGTTTGCGCAAGTTGCTTTGTGTTGCATTTTGGGAAAGGAGAACAACATGACATTTCGGGAAATATTGGAAAAGTATCAGTCGATTGTGTTCTTCGGCGGAGCAGGCGTCTCCACGGAAAGCGGTATTCCGGACTTCCGCAGTGTGGACGGATTGTATCATCAGGAGTATGCTTACCCGCCGGAGACCATATTAAGCCATAGTTTTTATCTGAAAAACCGGGAAGAATTTTTCCGGTTCTACCGTAAAAAAATGCTTTTTCCCAATGCGCAGCCCAACAATGCCCATAAGGCATTGGCGGATCTGGAAGCCTGCGGGAAACTGAATGCGGTGATCACACAGAACATTGATGGTCTGCACCAGGCGGCCGGCAGCCGCAGAGTGTTGGAGTTGCATGGCAGCGTCCACCGGAATTACTGTGAAAAATGTCACGCTTTCTATGATCTGGACTACATTTTAAAAGGGACCGGCATTCCCCGTTGCGGGAAATGCGGCGGTCCCATAAAGCCGGACGTCGTCCTTTATGAAGAGAGCCTGAACCAGAAGATTGTGTCCGAAGCGGTCTCCTGCATCCGAAATGCCTCGGTATTGATTATCGGCGGCACTTCCCTTTCCGTCTATCCTGCCGCCGGACTGATCGATTATTTTGAAGGGGATAAGCTGGTTGTCATCAACCGTTCGCCTACCCCCAGGGATTCTTACGCGGATCTGGTTCTTACCGATCCCATCGGCGAAGTCTTTAAAAAAGGCTGGCTGCTCCGATAATACCTGCATCATTGCCCAGTGCTGCGATCTCTATGAGATTTCTGTCCTGGGCATTTTTTCCGAAGGAGTGCTCCTTTAAGTATGCATTCAACGGATCCGTCAATGCTTTGCCCTGTCTGGAAACACCTCCGCCCAGCAGAATAATATCCGGATCCAGCAGATTAAAGACATCTACTACCAGTTCTCCCATATCCGTAATCCAGTTTTCCAGAATTGCCTTGGCATCCGCTCCCTTTCCCTGTGCCTGATCAAAAATATCCTTGGCAGTCAGCTTTCCTTTCTGTGCATACAGCTTTCCCAGTCCGCTTTCCGGATTCTTCTTTGCCGCTCTTACTCCTTCCCGGATCAGCGCAGTAGCGGAAGCATAAGCCTCTGCACAGCCGTGCCGTCCGCAGGTACACAACTCGCCTCCTGCATGAAGCACAATATGTCCCAACTCGCCGCCGCCGAAGGAATTACCTGCCAGAATCTTTCCTTTATAAATGATACCGCCGCCGATTCCGGTTCCGATGGTAATCAGTACCGCATTCTCATACCCTTTTGCTTTTCCTGCTTTTACTTCTCCCAAGGCTGCTGCATTGGCATCATTTTCCATCCTTACCGGCAGAGGAAGTTCCTTCTGAATCCATTTTGTTACTTCCACATTTTCCCACTTTAAATTGTTGGAATAAGTAACCAGACCCTTGGACGGAATCACGGTTCCCGGACAGCCGATACCGATTCCCACACAGTCTTTACAGGAAATCTCATTTTTTGCAAGCAACGCTTTCACTGCATCCGTCACCTTATGAAGCATTTCCTCCGGAGTATCCTTCGGATCCACTTCCACATAACTCTGGTCAAGGATCCGGTATTCTTCATCGACGATTCCGATCTTACTGCCGGTTCCGCCGATATCAATACCGATACGAAGCCGGGCTGCCGAATCCTCTTCTGCTTTGGATCCTTTTTCTCCCTGCTTCCCGTCAGCTTCCTTTTCCACACAGGTAAAGATAAACTCCCCTTCCCCTTCCAGGGTATAGTCTCCGCTGGCAGCCTCTAAGAAGAAGCTGTCTCCCTTTTTATAAGATAATGTCTCACCCTTACAGGAAAGCTTTCCGGAACCGCTCAGCACCAGAATATGTAAGAAGGACTCCTCTCCTACAGAACCGATACTCTTGCACATCATTTTTCCGTCCAGGCAGAACTTCTTTACCGTAAAGTAATCACAGCTGGCAAGGCAGGGTTCGTTCCAGCTTCTTAATACCGGCTTTTCTCTTTTGGTTACTTCCAAAGCCTTTTGTATATGTAATGCTCTGGGTTTTCCGTCTGCTCCCAGTCTTCCGTAATCGTATACCCGATAGGTAACATTGGAATTTTGCTGGATTTCCGCAATGACGATTCCCTTCCCGATCGCATGCAGTGTACCCGCTTCGATAAAGAAAACATCTCCTTTATGAACCGGCACCTTATTGAGCACATCCGTTAAGGTATTCTCCTCGATCCGCTTTGCAAACTCTTCCTTGCTGATTTCCTTCTGAAAGCCGAAATACAAAGAAGCACCTTCTGCGCAGTCTACAATATACCACATTTCGGTTTTTCCGTATTGTCCCTCTTCCCGCAGGGCATAGGCATTATCCGGATGTACCTGTATCGACAGGTTATCCTGGGCATCGATCAGTTTGATCAGAACCGGAAAGTCTTCAAATCTTTGACAGGCAGAACCCAGAATCTGCTTTCCTTTTTCCGCGATCACTTCCGGCAGGGTTTTGCCGGCAAAGGATCCGTTTTCCACAACACTCGGTCCGTCCTTATGGCAGGATAACTCCCAGCTTTCCGCCATCTTATCCTTATCATAATCCGTTTTTCCAAAATCTGTTATCAGTTTGGTGCCGCCCCACAAATAGTCCTTGTAAGCAGCGTGAAGTTTCAAAATCGCCATCTTTTTTCTCCATTCCGCAGAGTTCTTTCCTCTCTACCTGCCTATTGTACGTTTCCGGGAACTATTTGTCAATTACAAATCTACCCTAAATTTAAACGCCGGATTGTTTTGGCAAACTCCCTGCGAATCTCTTCATTCGGGATATGCACCGTCTCCGTATCTTCATTGTAAGCAAGATACCCAAGGTGAATCAACAGCGTTAATACATCGTCACGATTTCGGAAGGTAATCAGATCATTGGAAAAACCATTGGTATCTACCCTTACTTCACCGCCGCCGATCAACTCCGTTACTGTCCTGGACAGGCCGTCAAAATCCAGACTGATATATCCCATCAGGCTCTCTGCTGCGGAGGTTTCTGTCCAATAAGAACGAAACTTCTTATTCTGCAACGCTTTCATCACGGAATTCGGGTTATAAACCGAGCTTGTGCCCTCAAATACATATCCATCGTACCATTGCTTCATCCTTGAAAAATCACTGTGATAGTCCTCGCAAAGTTTTGCTACTTCCTTTTCCGTGAACCCGACATACTCGGCAAACCGCGAGGGAAAAAGCATGGAATATTCTTCAAAGTCCGATATCGCCGACTGAGAACCATCCTTCTTGATGGGAAGTCACAGGCGCTATTTATTCTCCGTTCCGCAGACGCTTCAGCGCCGGAGAAACCGCCTATGAATTACTACAAGCATACCACACCCCGCGGATGAATACAAGTCAAAAAAGAATCCCCGTAGTATAAAAAGCATTCGCTTTTTAAGGCGAATAAGAATCGAATAAGGCTGGTAAACGGTACTGATCCGGCTCCTGCTCATAACCTTCCGCCGGTAACAGTGTTGCAATCATAATAAATGAGATTTGTCCGCCCGGACAGGGTTTGCAAGAATCAAAAATCGGTTAGAATATGCTAACTGCGATATTTTTGAAAAGCCACCTCTACGGTTCTTACGCCACAGAAGCGGCTTTTCAAAAATATTGCAGTTTAACTGATTTGCTGCTCTCCTGTATTACTCTTCTTCAATAGTACCTACAGGGCACTGCGCTGCACAGGCACCACAGCTGATACACTTATCTGCATCAATTTCAAATTTGCCGTCACCCATGCTGATTGCGCCTACAGGGCACTGGGATTCGCATGCTCCGCATGCTACACAAGCATCACCGATTACAAATGCCATAAT
This sequence comes from uncultured Acetatifactor sp., assembly GCA_934433135.1. GTDB lineage: Bacteria > Bacillota > Clostridia > Lachnospirales > Lachnospiraceae > Acetatifactor. Next base: position 169,987 of record CAKRZO010000001.1, read on the forward strand.
ACATGTCCTCCTTCTCTACTTCTCTTCCTTTTGCATTTCCGAACGTCTCTTTCGAATACCATCCAGAATCACCTGTTTCTTTTCGATTGCGACGTCCTTATCCATTGCTGGAACTCCCTTCAAACGGTAAGGAATTCCCAGTTTCTCATATTTTACTTCTCCCATCGTATGATAGGGCAGAACATCCAAGGCTTTCAGATTTTGAAACTGTCCGATAAAATAACCAAGTTCAAACAGATATTTATCATCGTCTGTAATCCCCGGAACCACTACATGCCGAATCCACATCGGAACCTGCTTTTCATTCAGATAAGCGGCAAATTCCAGAATATGCTTATTTGGCTGTAAAGTCAGCTCTTTATGCTTTTCGGGATCAATATGCTTGATGTCAAGCATAACAAGATCCGTCAGTTTCATAAGGCGATCCATCTTTTCCACCAAAGGTGCATTATCCGGATTATAGGCAATACCGGAGGTATCAATGCAGGTATGAATCTTCTTTTTTTTCGCAAGCGTAAACAGCTCAATCAAAAAATCCAGCTGCATCAGCGGTTCTCCGCCTGTAACGGTTATGCCGCCGTCTTTGTAAAAGCCGGCATTTCTTTCGTACTGTTCAATCAGATAAGCAGGTTCCATTAACGTGCCGGCATTCATTTCCCAAGTGTCCGGGTTGTGACAATAAGCACACCGCATAGGACATCCCTGTACAAAAATGACAAACCGCACACCGGGTCCGTCTACTGTTCCAAAGCTTTCAAGAGAATGGATTCTCCCTTGCATATTAACTCCTTTTCTTTCTAAAGTACCCGGAAACAATTTCCGGGTACTGGTTCTGCATTATTCTGTTGCTTAGAATTTGTCATGGAATGTACGGGAAATAACATCAGCCTGCTGTTCCGGAGTCAGTTTAATGAAATTAACTGCATAACCGGATACACGAATAGTAAGCTGAGGATAATTCTCCGGATGTTTCTGAGCATCCAACAGAGTCTCTCTGTTCAATACGTTTACATTAAGGTGATGTCCGCCTTTTTCTGCATATCCATCTAATAAAGATACCAGGTTGTTAACCTGTGTTGCACTTGCTGCTGCCATGGTAATCTCCTCCTATATTTTTTATCAGTTCAGACATACATTCTTGCAGATAGCTTTCATGCTCGCATGAAAATCTGCCTATATGAATGTATGAGCTAAGCGCCAAGTAACATGAGTATCGCATCTTACAGATACGACAAGTAGCTGCGAATCAGCGGAGAGCGCTGAAAGCGCAATTTTACGAATGGCGCACCTGAACTGTCTGTTACAACATTACAATTACTTATAATCATCCAAACCTTCATGAAGAGTGGGAACACTGCATGCCAACGGTGTTCTTGAGCAATCGGTACAACCCATTGTCTGCACAGTCTTAGCTGCCTTCGCTCCATTGTCAAAATCCACATTTACATGACCGACACCGTTTGCCATGCCGCTGTCCAACAGTTTCACAAGGTCATCGATCGTCATCTTCTCGTCCATCTTAACAATCACACCCTTTCTCAATCTGCAAACCTTAAACCGCATGGTTCAAGGTTTGCATACCGACCTTTCCGACCGAACTTATTTATTCAGATCCAGTTCAATATCTCCGGCAAAGATCTTGTCTTCCTTACCAAGAGCACCCGGAATAATGGTGAAGGTATTGGAGATACCATCCTGTGCATCATTGAACGGAAGCTTGGATACAGAAGACAGAGATGCTACTGCACCGTGGGTATCACGGCCATGCATCGGGTTAGCACCGGGAGCAAAAGGCTGTCCTTTCTTACGTCCGTCAGGTGTGTTACCGGTAGCTTTACCGTAGGTAACGTTGGAAGTAATGGTCAGAATGGAAGTGGTAGGAATACCATTTCTGTAGGTATGATGTCTTCTTACAGCAGTCATGAACTTGTGTACGACATCCTGTGCGATCTCGTCAACACGATCATCATCATTACCATATTTCGGGAAGTCACCGGTAGTCTTGAAGTCTACGATGATACCGTCTTCATCTCTGATTACTTCAACTTTTGCATATTTGATAGCAGACAGGGAGTCAGCTACGATAGACAGACCTGCAACACCGGTTGCAAAGTAACGCTTAACGTCTCTGTCATGAAGAGCCATCTCTGCTCTCTCATAGCAATATTTGTCATGCATATAATGGATGATGTTCAGAGTATTTACATATACATCTGCCTGCCATTCCATCATATCAATGAATTTGCTTACAACATCATCATAATCCAGAACATCGCCGGTTACAGGACGGTACTTCGGTCCTACCTGTTTCTTGGTAACTTCATCAACACCGCCGTTCAATGCATACAGCAGACATTTAGCCAGGTTAGCACGAGCGCCGAAGAACTGCATTTCCTTACCGATTACCATGGAGGATACGCAGCATGCGATACCGTAGTCATCGCCGTGAGTTACTCTCATCAGGTCATCGTTCTCATACTGGATGGAAGAAGTCTGGATAGACATCTTAGCGCAGTATTTCTTCCAGTTCTCAGGAAGTCTTGTGGACCACAGAACGGTAAGGTTCGGTTCCGGAGAAGGTCCAAGGTTGGTCAGTGTATGCAGATAACGGAAGCTCATCTTGGTAACCATAGGACGTCCGTCAACGCCGACACCACCCAGAGACTCGGTTACCCATACAGGGTCGCCTGCGAAAATCTGGTTGTATTCCGGAGTACGTGCGAATTTAACGCAACGCAGCTTCATGATAAAGTGATCAACGAATTCCTGAATCTGCTCTTCGGTGAAAGTACCGTTTGCAAGGTCTCTTTCTGCATAAACATCAAGGAAAGTGGAAGTACGTCCCAGAGACATAGCTGCACCGTTCTGCTCCTTAACTGCACACAGATATCCGAAGTATAAAGCCTGAATAGCTTCCTGTACGTTGGAAGCCGGTTTGGAAATATCACAGCCGTAGGAAGCAGCCATTTCCTTCATCAGCTTCAGAGCGGTCATCTGCTCGGAAAGTTCCTCACGAAGTCTGATGACATCATCTGTCATAACACGTCCGGTAGAATCCTTCTGTGCCTGCTTGTCTTCGATCAGTCTGTCAATACCGTACAGAGCAACACGTCTGTAGTCGCCGATGATACGTCCGCGGCCGTAAGCATCCGGAAGACCTGTGATAATGTGGGAAGAACGGCATGCACGCATCTCCTGATTGTAAGCATCGAAACAACCTGCATTATGTGTCTTTCTGTGAACAGAGAAGAACTCACTGATCTCAGGATCTACTTCATATCCGTTATCTGCGCAAGCCTTTTCTGCCATACGGATACCGCCGTAAGGCTGAAGAGAACGTTTGAAAGGCTTATCTGTCTGGAAGCCTACAATCTTCTCCTTGCTCTTGTCAAGATATCCCGGTCCGTGGGATGTAATCGTGGAAACAATCTTGGTATCCATATCCAGGACACCGCCTGCTTCTCTTTCCTTTTTCTGTAAATCAAGAACCTGTGCCCACAGATCCTTCGTATCCTGTGTAGGACCTGCAAGGAACGATTCATCTCCGTCATAGGGATGATAGTTTCTCTGGATAAAGTCGCGAACATTGACTTCCTTATCCCATTTTCCGCCTACAAATTCTGTCCATTCTGGTCTCATTTGAATAGCCTCCTAATGAAAATATATTAATTGAACTCATACCTTTGGTTCCTGTCCCTATTATATGAAAAAGAGTTGCCCACGTCAAGCGCGGAAGTGTACTTTTTTTTATACAACCTTATAATTGTTTAAAATTTTTTTCAAATATTTTCTAAGCAGCCTCAGAATAGCTTGTCAGATTCGGGATAAAGTATTATACTGTAAAAGCAAGTTACGTTTGGAAAGGAGATTCTGATATGAGCGCTATTACGAAAGACATGACCATCGGTGAAATTTTAAGAACCAATCCCGCTGTAGCTCCCGTATTAATGGAAGCCGGCATGCATTGCCTGGGATGTCCGTCCGCACAGGCTGAGACCTTAGAAGAAGCAGCCATGGTTCACGGCATGGATATTGATGCTTTAATGCAAGCAATTGAAGAACTGTAAAAATTATGAACTGCTGACAAAGAGTTGGATGCCTTAACATCCAACTCTTTTTTCTTGACTGCTATTTGGCCGAAAATGTTTTTTTCGTTTTCCCCTGCTGACCGCTTTGGAGACTGCCTTTACGGGTACCGCCCTGCTTTTCGGCGTATTGCTTTCCGCCGTAATGGTGCGCACCTGCAGCTCTTCCTCCTTTTCTTCCTGCAATTTTTTTACCGGCTGCTCTTTTTCCGCTGTCTGTTCCGTTCTTGTTGCCTGCTTCCTTTTTGCTGCCTGCTCCTCCTTTTTTCGCTCCCTATCCAGCTTCTGTATTTGTTTTGTCTCTTCTTTTTCCTGTTCCTTTAGGCTTTTCCGGAGGACCCTGCTTTTTTTCCGAAGAAGCTCGTCCAGCTTCTGATAATGAAGATCCTCTTTTTCCCTGCGCTGCCGCTCCCTCTCCTCTTCTCTTTCTTCCTGTGCACGGAACTGATAGTCCAGCTCTTTCATGACACTTTCCTTAATGTCCCTGCTTAATTCCTTATTGTTTTCCTGCAGGGTCTCGCGCATCATCTGCTGCAGCAGCCACTGCAGTCTCTTTGCCTTCTCCTCCCGTTCCTCCACGGATACCTGTTGCGGAAGGTCCCTGGAAGCTACAATGTCGATCGCCATTTTGCCGGGCTGTGCAGCCTTTTCCACGCAGGAAGCCTGTCCGGCTGCGGTTATGGCGCAATCTGCCGCCTCCATTGCACAGGACGTGTGCGTTCCGTGTCTTTCCGTCAAGCTTTCCGTTGAAGGGGTGACTGCCGTCTTTCCACCGGAGATGATATCTATTTTCCCATCCTTCAAAATCATTTTAATCGCTTTCAACTGCAGCCCTCTTTCTTTCATGCTTTTGATCTGCTTAAATTTCTCTACGTCCTCTTCGGTATAATATCGATGCCCGAGTTCATTTCGGTGAATGGGAAGATGCAGTTCCTCTTCCCAGTAACGAAGTACATGACTTTCCACCTGAACTTCTTTCGCTGCATCCGAGATCAACACAAAGTGCTCCATATTCTTTCCTTTCCGTTCTGTAACTGTTATTTTATTTTGTAATCGTAGTCCCTTTTGCGTAACCGTTCAGAAGCGCCATTCGCAAAATTTTCCGCAAAAAAAGGACATGCTTTAAGCCTGTCCTCTTTTGTATGTATTGCTTCGCTCTGATTATAACAGATTTTTTATCACTGCGCTACCGCTTCTTTTGTCGCAGAAAGCACCTTTTTGCCGAAATTTTCCCGTATTTTCCGATAGAGCGCGATGAAAAATTTTTAGCCCCCGATGATCTCTCTTAATTCTTCCTTTGTAAAGCTTCCGGCAGCAAAGCCTTCTCCGGCAAGTACCTGTCCGGCAAGCTCCCTTTTCTTCTCCTGCAGTCTACGGATATTGTCCTCAATGGTGTCCTTGGCAAGAAGTTTATAAACCGTAACCACATGTTTCTGTCCGATGCGGTGTGCTCTGTCGGTGGCCTGATCCTGGACTGCCAGATTCCACCAGGGATCGTAATGAATCACAATGTCGGCCGCTGTCAGGTTTAAACCTGTCCCGCCGGCTTTTAAAGAGATGCAGAAAACGTTTGTATCGTCCTGATTAAACCGTTCCACCAATTGCGCCCGCATTTCCTTGGAAGTACTTCCGGTCAGGGTATAATAAGAAAAATTCTCTTTCTCCAGTCTTTCACATAACAATTCCAGCATGGACGTAAACTGTGAAAACAAAAGAACCTTATGTCCGCCGCTTACCGCGTTGCGGAGCAGCTGCAGGCACATCTCCGTTTTGGCGGATTCCCCCGGATAATCTTCCAGCAAAAGCCCCGGGTGACAGCATAACTGCCGCAGTTTGGTCAATTCCGCAAGAATCTGTATCCTGGAAGAAGCAAATTCCTCGTTGGTCTGTTTGTCCAGCATCAAAGTAAGCCTCTTCACATGAGCATCGTATAACTGTCTCTGCTCTCCTTCCAGCACAGCATAAACATCCTCTTCCAGCTTGTCCGGCAGATCTTTTAAGACATCCTTCTTAAGACGCCTCAGGACAAAAGGACGGATCATTTTCTGCAGCTGCTTCAAAGCTTCTTTCTCCTGCTGCATGGCCGGAAGCTCAATTTTTTTCCGGAATTTTTCATAAGAATATAGAAATCCGGGCATCAGGTAATCGAAAATACTCCAAAGCTCGCTCAGGCGGTTCTCAATCGGGGTTCCCGTCAAAGCGAAACGGCAGCCGGCATGAATCTCCTTGACCGCTTTGGCCGCCTGGGTGTTGTGGTTCTTGATAAACTGCGCTTCATCCAGAATCTGGCAGAAAAAAGAACGGGCTTCATAAAGATCCTGATCCCGCCGCAGCAGATCATAAGAAGTAATCAGGATCTGCCTGGTGGAAGCCTGTTCGATCCGCTCCTGTCTCTCACTGCGGCTGCCGGTAACCATAACCACCGAAAGACCCGGTGCAAACTTGCGAATCTCATTATACCAGTTATAGACTAAGGATGCAGGTGTCACAATCAGCGTCCGCCTGTTTTCCTCCAAAGACGCCTCCTCCATTTCCGAAAGCAGAAACGCAATGATCTGCAAGGTCTTGCCCAGTCCCATGTCGTCCGCAAGAACCCCTCCAAGTCCATTGTGGTGCAGGGTCTTTAACCACAAAAAACCGGTTTTCTGATATTCTCTTAAAACGCCCTGCAAGGATGTCGGAATTTGGAAATTGCCCTCTTCCACGGATTTTAAATTCCGGATAAAATTACGGAAATCCTGATCTTCGGTATAGATTCCCTTCGTTCCCGCCTTACCTCCCGGCAAGAATCCTTCCCGTTTCGATTGACTTTGTTCCGCCTGTCCGGGCCGCATCTGCCCGTTCAAAATCTCATCCACAAGAAGCGCCCGATACTTGGGAAGCCGAACCTGCTCGCTTCTTAACTGCTTTTCGCTTAATCCAAGCTGTCCGGAAAGACTCGCTAACGTTTCCAGATCGTCTCCCTGCACGGTAACAAAATCTCCGTTTGCAAGGCGGTAATACTTTTTCTTCCGGTCATACCGGCTCAAAATCTCGGCCAGTTCCTGCATGGAAAAATCATCGGAGGTCATTGTAAGCTCCAGCATATCTCCCTTTAAAGAGATTCCGGCCAACGTCCGCGTGGAGCATCTCACCTTCATCTTTTTCAGTTCATCCGAGATATACACCGTCCCCAGCTTCTGCATTCTCGGAACGCCTTCCGTCAAAAGCTCGTATATGGCATCGTTCTCTCCTGCCAGCACCATGGAAGCACTCTTTTCATCGTAAGCATTACAATAAGAGGAAACCAGTTCCCCTGCCAGCGCCTCCTGCGATACATCCCTCCTTAACAAATCCGATTTATCACCGAATACATTATATTTATCTTCTCCGTATACAGCAAGAAGCCGGCAGCTGATCATATCCCTGTCCGGTCTGTCCAGGTAGATCTCAAACCGAACTGTCTCCATCCCGTAGCTTTCTTTGGAAAAATTCTCCACTTTGCACCTGCCGCTTGCTTCCAGTGCCGGAAAAAGGTCTCTGCAGAATGCCGTCAGTTCCTTCCCTGCTATGGATGCTGTTCCGCCGCTCATGCTCTTCAGACACTCATCCAGGCTTTGCAGGATTTCATGGGATTTCCTTTCCTCCAGGCAGATTTTCCCGGGCAAAGTATTCTTTCCTTCCTGAAAATAAATCCAGTGCCGATCTCCGGAAAAGGATAATGTCCGTCTCCCTTTTATCAGGACTTCTCCCTCTTTGCCGGTAACTTCATAATCCCGTTCCGGACTTTCCATTACCACTTTCCATTCTTTTTCCGGCGTCCAATAATGCTGTACAACCCCGGCATAATCGCTTCCGTCTCTCTTTTCCAGCTTCATTGCCCGTCCGTAAAGAGGTATATCCTTTACCGCAAGCAGGAAATGTTCCAGATCCCAGCCTGCCAGATCCAGTTCCTTTTGCGAAAGTATTGCCGAATAATAGTATCCATACCGATATCCCTGTTGTCGTTCTCTCTCCGCGCAATAATTACACAAAAAAGAAACCAGAGGACGGCTGTCCGGCTCGAAAGCCTCCAATTCATGGGTAAACTGCAGCTTTTTTCCGTAGGTCACAAATTCCCGATTCCGGACATTCCGTGCAAAGGCGAAAACGTCTTTTACAATATACATCTGCGTAATACCGGTTTTGAACAAAATTTCCACGCTTTTATCCGTAGCCGTAAATTCGACTCTCAGGCGCACTTTTCCCCACAGCTGCTTCTGCATCACTTCCGCCGTTTTGATTGTAGCCGTCTGTTCCAAAAGCGCCTTGATTTCCGGACTTGTAAGAGCGGCTTTCCGTAAAACAGGTGCCGGTTTTTCCGCAGACCGGGACTTCGAAGTTTCTTCCTCATCGGGGAAATCATCCGACAGCTCCTCCAATGTGCCTTCTTTTCCCGTCACATACGCACTATACTGTAAAAGCGCGGCAATAATGTGCTTGCATAACCCGTCATAGCTGTAGAAGGCGGGGCAGTCGCAGGAACTATACTTAAGATCATCGGAAGCCCTGTCGTAGACTGCCTCAACCTGATAATACTTTCTGCCGCTGCCTTTGACTTTGGCATGGATCTTATCCACAAAGGAAGTTTCCTCTACTGCACATTCCTTAACCGCATCGTTATAATACAGATCCAGCCCTCTGGCATAGAAGGAGGCATGGGTAAGCTTTCGGATTTTCGCTTTTGTTAACATTTTAATCCTCTAATTCCCTATTTTCGATAACCTTTCCGTTCCATCAGTTCCACCACCCGATCAACGTGTTTATGACAGGTCTCCATATCTTTCGCTTCCACCATGACACGAATCACCGGCTCTGTTCCGCTTTCCCTCACCAGAATCCGTCCATTGTCTCCCAGTTCCTCCGTAATTTCGGCAACCAGACGTTTGATTTCTTCATCTGCCTTCACTACAGACTTATCCGTGACTCTTACATTTTCAAGAACCTGAGGATAGACTTTAAAAGGAGCAGCCAGTTCGCTTAAAGAAGCCTTTTTCTCCAACATGACTTCCATCATCTTGATGGCAGTCAAAATTCCGTCTCCGGTCGTTGCATACTTTTTAAAGATAATATGTCCCGACTGCTCTCCGCCAAGACGATATCCATTGGCAGCCATATTTTCATAGACATATTTGTCGCCTACCGCTGTCTTTTCATATTCGATTCCTGCCTTGTCAAAAGCCTTGTAAAGGCCAAAATTAGACATAATTGTGGTGACTACTTTATTGCCGTAAAGCTCTCCGCAATCTTTCAGATAACAGCCGCCGATATAAAGAATGGCATCTCCGTCCACCAGATTTCCTTTTTCATCCACACACATGCAGCGGTCTGCGTCTCCGTCAAAAGCAAAGCCCACATCCAGACCATGTTCTACAACATACTTCTGCAAACCCTCGATATGCGTAGAACCACAGTCCGTATTAATATTTAAGCCATCCGGATGATTATTCATCACATAGGTCTTGGCTCCCAGGGCATCAAATACACTCTTGGCAATCATCCAGGCACTGCCGTTGGCACAATCAAGGCCGACTTTCTTATCCCGGAAGGATCTGGTTGCCAGGGAAATCAGATAACCGATATAACGGTTTCTTCCGGCTGCGTAATCCACGGTACAACCAATTGCTTCTCTATGCGCATAAGGCACTTCCGGTGTCACTCCATCCAGATAATCTTCTATTTTAAGGATCGTCTCCTCATCCATCTTCTCTCCGTTACCGTTAATCAGCTTGATGCCGTTATCATAGTATGGATTGTGGCTGGCGGAAATCATAATGCCGCAGTCAAAATCTTCCGTTCTGGAAACGTAAGAAACACTGGGTGTGGTGGTTACATGCAAAAGATAAGCGTCCGCGCCGGAGGCAGTAAGCCCGGCTCCCAGAGCATATTCAAACATGTAGGAGGAACGTCTGGTGTCCTTTCCGATCACGACCTTGCATTTTCCGTCTTTCTTCTCATGCCCGTAATACCAACCCAAAAATCTGCCGATCTTATAAGCATGATCTGCCGTGAGTCCTTCATTTGCTTCTCCGCGGAATCCATCCGTGCCAAAATATTTACCCATTTTTCTTCTCCTTTTTTCCCTGGATTTGCTCTTCTTATTCGCAACAGTTCCCTCTTAAGAACCCTTTCCCCTCTTACTCCGTTTTCTGCATATCCGAAATTTTCTTAACGCTGCCGTGCCTGGATTTCACAGAAATCGATATGGCCGAGTGCAAATTCTCGATTTCCAATTCCGTGCAGGTTCCTCCGTACTCTCCGTCCAATGTCCAGGCAATCGGTTCGGAATGAATGGTCAAATGCGATGTCTGAATCCAGACAATTCTTTCATCCTTCTTTTCATTTAACAGAGCATAAATCACCGCCTGCAGATCCGCCAGATTCTGGGGTGCCTTGATCATCAGAATCTCGAACAGTCCATCGTTTAACCGGATTCCCTCTTTTAACGGATATTTGAATCCACCTACCGACATCGTATTCGTAATCATTCCCAGAATAAAATCCGACTCCGTGCGCGTCCCTTCGTACTCCAACACGACATGCCAGGTTCTCAAATCGGAAATCGCTTTAATTCCCTGTAAAATATATGCCAGATGCCCGAAGGTATTCTTCAGTTTCTGCGGTGTCCCGTAAGAAACGTCCGTAAAAATGCCGAAAGCTGCCACATAAACAAAATACCTGCTGCCGGCTTTTCCGATATCGATTGTAAACGGCTCACCCTTCACCGCACTCTCCAGCGCTCCGTGCATTCCTGAAGGAATTCCGATGCTTCTTGCAAAATCATTGGTGGAACCCAAAGGCAGATAACCCAGAACATCCTGCCTTCCCGCGGTCAGGACACCGGAAACCGCTTCGTTCAGGGTTCCGTCTCCTCCGCTTACAACAATCCTGTCATAGTTTTCCTGCAAATCCCTAAGGAAACGAAAAGCGTCTCCCGCCGCCTGCGTCGGATATAAAGTTACCAGATATCCCTGAGAAGTAAAATAATTCACCGCTTCATAGAGCCGTCTCTGAATTACTGCTTTGCCGGCCATCGGATTAAAGACAAATAGCAATCTCTTCATATACCGTTACTTCACTCATCCTTTCGTATCTTGTTATGCTTTCTTCGCCGAAGTTATTTTGTAAACGACCAAAAGGGCTGCCATTATCAACAGATAACTGCCCGCAATCACCGGATAAAGCAGCACCTCCCGGGTAAACAACGCCTGTATGGAAGCCGTTGCTTCCATGGCGGTAAAAAGCATTTTTATAATTTTTATGTTGAAAAAGTCCCGGAAATACAGATAGTACATATATTGCGCCATACTGTAGACACAAAATACGATCACCACAGCTGCGGTACTGATCGTAAAAGACCTTTCTTTTTTGCAAATTCTCCAGAGAAACAGGAAAATCAAAAACATTCCCGCTGCCGTAAAATAAAAAGTCCGCCAATCATACTCATAATTAACCAGATTATGCCATTCCGTAAAAAGACAGGCTGCAAAACCGGACAGAAAAGTAAGCTCACGTTTTCCGATTCTGTCAAAAAGCGAAAGGCAGGCAATCAAAATTCCTCCTATGATCCAGGCAGCCGTAAAGAAACTGTATTTTGCCGTAAAAGCGCTGTCATCTACGAAAAAACAGGTACTGCACCAAAGGAAAATAGTCGGCAGCGGAAAAACGTCCCTTACAATAGAAGGCATTTTTTTCCAAAACAGCTTCAGACAAAGTTCCGTGAAAAGAAAAAGCAGGCAAATTCCCGCCGCAGCCAAAAGCCACACCGGAATAACAAACGCTCCTTTGATCTGCAGTTCTCCTTCCGCTCCGTAATAAGAAAGCATCTGAATCTGCACGCCAGGATGATTTACCCAAGCAAAAGCCCAGGTTTTGCTCTCCTCCAGGGCTCCGGTTTCCAACACACTTGCCCCGATGTCTGTATACACACGGTATTCATTTCCCTTTTCCGAAGCCGCATAGTGCATCCCAAGCAAATAGCTCCCGGAACGAAGAGTATGGTAAGGACCGTACGTTAACATGATTTTTTCCGGAAACCGTTTTTCATTTGCTATCCGCTCCTGATTTTCCGTTAAAAAACCACTGGGAAGATCACTCCCGCTATACCAGAAAATCCGGTATCCCAACAACAGACTCATCCCGAGCAAAATCACACTGATCACGATGGCTTTCCATTTTCCATGCCTTACTTTCCGCGTTTCCTTTTCCATATTTGCCTTTCCATACGTTACTTTCCGCTCTTTGCACCTTTATAATTCACAATGCTTTTGGTCAGACTGTCCATATCCCAGAGTACCTGCCGGATTTCTTTCCCATTATACATATTTCCGTTCTGTTTGTAAACTACCTTTTGACCGTCAATATAATTAAGCCCCATCGTATCCTGTGGAATGTCATATCCCAGATACGAAAGGATTAACGGCATAATATCAGCCTGTCCTGCGGCAAACGTTTCTTCTTTCCGGGTATTCCCGTCATAAAGAAGCAGTACCACCCGGTCGCTTTCCGGATCCTCTATATCATATTCCTGGTTACAGTATTCATAGACTTCCCTTGTGATTCCGGAATCATGATCGGAGAAAAAGACCAGAAGGGTTTTCTCCAGAATTCCTTCTTTCTTTAACTCCTCCAAAAGTTCTCCGATACAGGCATCGGTATAGTGCACGGAATTAAAATAATTCTCGACAATGGATTGCGGATTTTCAATCAACAATTCCCCGACCGCATCCTTACCTGCGTTCGTCACTGCATCAAAAGGATGATGATTGGAAAGAAGAATGGTATGCACAAATGTTTTCTCCTCCGCAGAAGATAACAGCTGCGCTGTCTTTTTTAAGATAAAGGCATCGCTCAATCCCCAGCCCAGATAATCTTCCTGTCCGGCTTCGGCCTCCAGTTCCTCCAAAAAGAAACTGTCCTGATATCCCATCTCCTTATGCGCTTTTTTTCGCTGGTAAAAAGCGCCTTCATAACCATGCAGCGAAATCGTATGAAATCCGTTATCAGCAAGGACTTCCGGCAAAGTCTCCAGATTCTTCAAGGAATAGTGAAGATACATCGACTCATTGGCAACCGGCAAAAGGGAAGTTAACGCCAGGAATTCTCCGTCTGATGTTCTTCCGCTGCCGCTCTGGTCATACGCATGAAGAAAATAAAGGCCTGTTCTCTTTAACCGACTCAGATTCGGCATTACCTCTTTCCCGTTTACCCGTAAAAGCGGCGTAATACCGTCCACTCCTTCCAGCTGAATCAAAAGAACATTCTCTATTTCTTTGGTCCGGCTGTCCTCAAAATAAGGGCGTACCGTTCTCTGCGAAACGAATTCATCGATCTGCTTTTTCATTTTGCCCTGACTCTTCGGCACAGCTTCCTGCAAAAGCGTATTGATATCATCCGTAAGATAAAGCAACGTTCCTACTTCCCTGCGGAAATTCGTATTGGAATACTTTTTCTCTAAAATATCCGCATTTGTCTCAAACCGTATCCCCAGAACCAGCAAAATACAGACAAGTACTGCGGAAACTGCCATTTTCCGGTTTTTTATTTTAATCACCACGCCTTTCTGCTGTCTTGCGATCGCTGATCTTCCATTTCTTTTTCAGCTCTTCCCTGTACTTTAATGCCTTTTCCCATTCCGCCTCATCCGCATGTCTTTCCCGGACATAGTCCTGCATTCTGCAGATTTCCTCGTAATGGGTCTGAACCTTTAAATCCGTTGTTACGGAATTGGAATGTCTCCTGTGATAATTCAGGCTTTCCGCCACAAACGCCGCCTTGCCGCCTTTTTCCAGTACCTTTACATAAAAAGCCCAGTCGCCTGCCACATGGTATTTTTCCGCTTCCCGGAACATTTCCGTAAAGTCTCTCTTTTGGAAAATGACTGCCGAAACATTGGGAATGGTATTTTTCACTGCCAATTTCTTTTTGATTTCTTCTCCGGCGTCACAGACATAATCCTGCTTCCAGGCATCCGGATCCACATCCTCCGTATAGCATAGATAATTGGGTTGCGTAATGCATCCCTTTTCGTTCATCATATAAGACTGCGTGTAGGCAAGGCTGATTTCTTTGTCAGCCTCCATCCGCTCCATCAGGCGGCTTACAAATTCCGTTTTGGACAAATCATCCGCCTCTGCAATCCAGATATAATCCCCCTTGGCAAGCAGGCAGCCCTTTTCCCACTGTTTAAAAACATTTCCGCCGTTCTTTTCATTGGGAACCACTTTAATATGCAGTGGGTTAGTCTTCTCATACTCCTTCATAATCTTAAGGCTGTCATCGGTGGATTTATCATCCAAAAGCAGCACTTCCAACAAAGGATAATCCTGCTGCAGCACCGAATTGATCCTCTCTCTTAAGTATCCGGCATAATTATAGTTAGGGATCACTGCACTGACCTTTTCAAAATGCTCTCCCAAAAGATCCAGCAGCCGGTACAAATAGGAAATAAAATCAAAGCGGCTGCTCACATAACGAAAAGCATTCTGTCCCATTTCCTCCCTGGTCTGTTCGGACTGTACCAGTGAAAGGATCGCCTGCGCCATTTCTTCGGTATCTTCCATAGCTGCAAGGATGCCGGTCTTATCCGTTATATTTTCCACATAACCGCCGCCGTCCCGGAACGCCGCCACAGGAAGTCCGGCATTCATGGCTTCCATCACAACCGTAGGGAAAGGATCTTCCCTGGAAGTGAGTAAAAACAAATCGCTGCCGGCATAATACCGATAAACATCGCTGTCCGGTCCGGCCAGAAGAATCCGGTCTCCATATGAATTTTTGCGAATGATCTGCTGCGCCTCTTCCTCATATTGCGGTTCTACTTCTCCAAGCCACAGAAAAGCCGCTCTTTTTTCCTGCTCACAGACTTTCTGCGCAATCTTTAAGAACAGATCCATTCCTTTCCTGTGATCTCCGAAGCCGACCCCTAAAATGACAACCGTATCCGGTGCAAGGTGAAATTTTTCTCTCAGCCACTGCCTTTTTTCTTCGTTATGGCACCCGTAAGGGTTGGGTTTATAAATTCCCTGGGGCGCGATCACTATCTTATCTTCCGGAAGCGGCCGGATCTTTTCTGCACTCTTTTTCACATATTCCGATGCAAATACGATCTTTTCCGCACAGGAAGCGATATCGGAAAGATTCTCTTCACAATGATACTGCCTTATAACGTTCTCCATCTCATGGATCAGAGAAATGCATAAGATTCCCTGCCGGGTCAGGGCTTTTAACAGATTGCCGCTGACAACGGTATTGCAGATCGCTTTTCGGCAGCCGCTTCTTTTGACAAACTGCTCCAGTTCCTCCGAATCCGGCTTTTCCCCATTCAGACAAAGCAGCCCTGCTGCATACCTGCGGAACTCACCCAGCAAAACGCCCCCGTCTCCCAATATCACATAAACATCATAATGGAAGGTCTTTGAGAGCTGCTCTATGATATGCAAAGACAATTGCTGTGCACCGTTGTTGCAGGCATTATGTCCCACATATAGTATCTTCCTGTTATTTCTGTGGCTTTTATGCAAGGTTTCCTTCACACTTTCCAGTGCTGCATAGCCGTAATGCCGATCCGGCTCCAGATAGGTTCCTTCCGCCCATTCGTTCCAGGCATTGATAAAGACCAGACGATCCTCTCCCTGACGGTTCTCTATGGTAAATTCCGTAATATCCTCAAGCCATTCCCGGAATGCCGGTATGCTGAAGCGGTGATATACGGTAGCGCTTCTGGGTTTACGCGCCGTATTATCCCATCCCAAGAAAATTCCTTTATAATAATTTTTCAGATTCCGTTTCAGATACTGCTTCTGTCTGACAATCTCCCGGTAATCAAATATCTGACCGGCATAATTAGCATCCGCCACCGTCAGTTCCTCATTAATGGTTTCCATGTTATAGTAACAGACAGAATGCGGTGGAAATTCGATAAAACCATCCAGCTCTATGTGCTTTACTTCTTTGTCCATGGAAAAATCCACTGCCAGAAGATGAATTTCGCCAATTCCCTGCTTCCTGCAATATGCTCTCCAGACTTCAATCGTCTCTTCCAGATCCGGAATTTCGTTAGGATTATAAATAATCAGAAGAGGCTTGCCATCCACTTTAATATATCTGGGATCGGACAGATAAGGCTCGATATCTTTGATAAACATTTCCGGGAATTCTTCATCGTAATCCTGGGCAATTAAGATATCCTGTTCCTTTCCGTCCCATCTTCTGCTCCAGTTTTCATTGGCCCAGCACAGACAGAACGGCAGATCCAATTCCGGGTTTTCCATAATAAGCCGCAGCGGTGTATCCATTAACTTTTTCCCGTCAAACCAGTAATAATAGATGCAGAATCCGTAAATGCCGTAAAATTTTGCAAGCTCCATCTGCTGCTTAATGATTTCCGGATTCCTTAGGTCATAGTAACCCAATTCTCCCGCAAGCCTCGGCTGGTAATGTCCTACAAACTGCGGAACCGCCTTGGTAACGTTCGTCCACTCCGTAAATCCCTTACCCCACCATTCATCATTTTCTTTAAAAGGATGGTACTGCGGCAAATAAAATGCCAGATACCTGACATCTCCTTCCCGAAAGTCCGCTTTGATTCTGCTTTGTTCCACATACTCCGGATTTTTCCCGGAAAACGGAAGGTTAAGAATCTGGGAGACATAATCTCCCTTTTCTTTTTCTTCGAACGCAACCTGCAGTTCTTTGCTTTCCGTAATATCAATTCCCTGGGTATAATTTTTCCAGTCCTTATAAGCCTTTGTATTTTTAAGAACCGGCGCCAAAGCCGTAAAAAGAGCCCCTTTGACCTTTAATTTAAAAGACATGTTCACCGGAAAAGCACGATATATTCCCCGCAGAATCTTCCGAAGCCATTTTCCGGAAAAAACGGTGCGGACACTCTTGCTGACAAAACGAACCGGTCTGGTCAGCTTCCAGGATGTGGACGTAGTCATTTCCTCCACACGGTTCGCCAGTCCAGCCGCCTGATTTTCCAGTTCCCTGTTCTTTTTCTTTAATTCATTTCTTTCCACAGAGAGATCCTTAAGCTTTCTTTTCCTGCGTTCCAGCACCTCTTCCTGCGCCTTCAGAGCTCCGGGCATGTCCTGCAATTTTTTCAAAGCCTGCTCTTTTTCCTCATTTTCCTTTAGCAGCCTGTCTATTACCCGGTCTTTTCTCTCCAGATCCTCTTCCTTCTCCTGCAAAGATTTCAACAGCTCCCCCTCTGTCAAATCCCGTTTCTCCAGATTTTGCTCCAGCTCACTCATATAATTATCCGGAACCTCCTTTTATTTCTAGTCATACATCCCTGCTTCTTTATTTTTCTGATACATATAAGCAAGATATTTATGATGTACCGGGTTCGGTTCTCCCTCTTCCTGAATCAGACCGTCTTTGATCCATATCGTCCGGTCACAGATCTTTTCAATCTGATCCAGGGAATGGGATACGATCACAATGGTTTTCCCCTGCTTTTTAAATTCCAGAAGCTTATTGAAGCATTTCTCCTGAAAAGCAATATCGCCTACTGCCAGGATTTCATCAATCAGCAGAATATCGGCATCCACGTTAATGGCTACCGAAAAAGCAAGACGCATATACATACCGGAAGAATAGGTTCTTACCGGATTATCGATGAATTTCTCCAGTTCGGAAAAAGCAACTATCTCATCGTATTTGGCATCAATCTCCTTTTTCGTCAGTCCGAAAATGGATGCATTGATATAAATATTGTCTCTTCCGCTCATGTCCGGGTGGAAACCGGCTCCCAGTTCAATCAGGCTGGAAACCCGTCCGTTCATCTTTATGGTACCGCTGTCCGGGTACATAATCTTGGTCAGCATCTTTAACGTCGTGCTCTTTCCGCAGCCATTCTGACCGATCAGCCCGATAGCCTCTCCCTTTTTCACCTTAAAGCTGATGTCCTTAATGACTTCCCGCTTTTCATATTTTCTTCTTCTCTTAAAAAGAGACATTTCCTTGAGGGTATGCCCTCTGTCCAGATATACCTTAAAACTTTTTGTAATATGATCTACTTCTATGGCATATTCGTTTGTCATTTACATTTCCTCCGCAAAATGTCTCTTTAGTTTATCAAATACCACAATGCCGGCAACCAGCATTACCACTCCGAATATCGCTGCTTGCAGCAATGTGGACAGCTGCGGAACCCTCTTATAATACAAAATTTCCCGGTAAGCTACCAGAATCGGCGTCATGGGATTTAAATTGAAGAAAAACCGCATATCATCCGGCACTCTGGATACATCATACAAAACCGGGCTCAAAAACTGCCATGCCATCATAACGATTCCAAGGATGTATTCCATATCTCTTAAATAGACTGTCACTGCAGATACAATCAGTGTAAGCCCAAGCGCCAGAATATATTCCACCAGAATAACCAACGGAAGATACAATAGCGCAATTCCGTTCATCCCCTTCCCGGAAAGGATTAATACCGCAAAAATCACCAGGAAAGTCAATAACATATTCACCAGACAACTTGTCACGAAGGAAACCGGCAGAACTTCTCTTGGAAAATAGATCTTATTTACCATTTCCTTATTGGCCCATACACAGCCTGCCCCGCCGGAAATGCAGGTGCTGAAAAAGAGCCAGGGAATCAATACCACAAACAAAAAGAGGTAGTAGTCTGAAATACCCTGATTCATAATTCTGGAAAAAACAACCGTATAGACACACAGCTGCAAGAGCGGATTTAAAAATGTCCAGAAAAATCCCAGAACCGAACCCTTATACCTCCCCACCAGATCTCTTTTTATCAGGCTGCCCATCATCGCCCGGTATTCATACAACTCTTTTATCAGTCTCATCCTGATTACCATGCCTTTCCACCCCCTGCGGGATCCATCCCGCAGGGGGCTTTTCTCTTTCTTTTGAAATGGTTTTGTGTTTTAGTTCTCCGGAAGATAAACAATATCGGAGCCCATAATCTCGCCTCTGCTTCCGTCTGTTTTCATCAGATAAACGTGTACGTTATAATTGCCTTTATCGTTCTTATGATTGGAAATACTTACCGGTATTTCATAATTTCCTGATGTGGTTTTGGAAGCCTTATACCAGATCAGGTCGTCCTGCCCGTTTTTATCGCTCCAGACAGCCACCATAATACCGCCATAACTTCTCCCGACCTTTGCATTATTAACTTTTACCGCAAAGCCGGTATTGTTGCTGTACTTTTCCAATTTAAGCGTAATTCCAGAATAATCCTGTTTTACATTTAAAACCATGGAACTGAAGCATTTCCGGATTCCTCTGGCATCGGTAGCGTAAGCATGCACCTGGTATTTTCCGCTGTCATATTGGTGATATGCCGTATTCAGGGTGGCTTCCCAGTCTTCTCCATTTCTTACCGCATCATACCATTTCAGGTCATCCTGTCCGTTTACTTCGCTCCAGACGGCAATCTGCACGTTGCTGATTCCTGCCGGAGAACTTAAGGAGCTGAGTTTAAAAGTATAGATCCCGGCCCTTTCATCCGAATCCGCAAGCTCCATCTTTCCGCCGGTAAGCGGTCCGATATTGACTTTTGCCCCTCCTATGAAGCTGCCAAGCACACCGTTTGTTTTCTTATAGTAAATGTGAACATTATAATCTCCGGTATCGTAGTTGTGCTCTTTAATGGGAATGGTAACCTCATAAGTGGTCCGTCCGGTCTTCTTTGCATTATACCAGATAATATCATCTTCACCGCCGGCCTCGCTCCATGCTGGAACGGTGATTCCGGCGTATTCTCTTGTCAGCTTCACATTGGTCACTGTAACCTGAATCTGATCTTCCTGTGCATTTTTCTCGATCCGGTACTCCGGCTTGGATACCGACTGATCCATTACAATCCGGTAAGAACCGATGCAACGATTGATACCTCTTCCGTCTTCAACATATCCATGCACCTGATAAGCTCCGTCATCAAAGGAATGATTTGCTGTATCAATGTCGGCATACCATTGGTTACCGCTTTGCTGCGCCGTATACCACAAAAGATCATCCTGACCGTTTACTTCGCTCCAGACAGCGAATTTTACACTTTCCACGCCGGCTACGGAAGCAGGATCGGTCACTCTTGCCCGGAAGGTACCCTCTTCATGATTAATGTTTTCCACAACAAAGCTTCCGCATTCCACGTCCGCGATGTTTACAATCATGGAATCGATAATGGCCACATTCTTTCCTGCAGCATCCTGATAATAAACATGCACATTATAATCTCCGGTATCCATCTTGTGATTCCAGATATTGACCCTTACCTGATAGCTGTTGGTTCCGGTAGATACTGCCTGATACCATTTCAGGTCATCCTGGCCGTTTTTCTCACTCCATACCGCCACTCCTGCTTTCGCACATCCGCGAGGCATTTTGGCATGATACATATTGACAATGAAGCCATCCTCCGTAAGGCTCTTCTCCACATCAAAGCTTACTTTGGTCTTCTCGATTTCGATCACGCCGCTGGCAACGCAGCTCGTCACACCTCTTAAGTCCGTTGCATAGGCATGTACGTTATATTTGCCGGTATCATAACCATGGTCTTTGGTATCGATATCCGCTTTCCAGACACCGCTTTCCAGCTGCGCCGGATACCATTTCAGGTCATCCTGTCCGTTCACTTCACTCCAGACTGCAAAGCGGACACCGGTAATGCCGGTTCCCGCAGGTGCAGTCAGTCCCGTAACACCGGCCGTGAAAATGCCTTCCTTTTCATACTGGCTGCTGATCTTTAACTTGCCTCCGGTAATACCGTCAATCTGAATGGTTCCGCTGGTAACAATGGTTCTCTTTCCACCGGAATTGGCATACAGATGGACATTATACACACCGGTACTGTACTTATGATTTGCAATATTCACATCCGCAGCCCAGGCATTGTTTCCCTGAGAAATCAAATCGTACCATACCAGGTCGTCCTGTCCGTTTACATCGCTCCAGACAGCTACTTTTACACCGCTTGTTCCGTCTGCAATATCGCTTACTCTTACATAAATCTGTGTGTTTGCCTCATTCTTGCTTAACTTCAAAGAAGCATTTTCAATCCCCGTAGGAACCGGGCAGGCTTTCTCCGGCATATTATTGTAAACCGGAATCTTAAACACAAAACTGTTCTCTATCGTTCCGGCACTGCGGTAAGCATTCTTTATCGTAATCGCTTCGCTGGACGGCGCCATAATATTCTGCATATACTGATGCACATACAGTCCGTAATAGGTAGGATCCACATCAAATTTCTGCAGATACAGCGTGTCCTGTCCTTTTAAGATATAATTGGCGGAAATAATCTGCGCACCGCCGCCGATGGATTTATCCCTGGTGTCCCAGCCTTCCTTTTTGGCTCTCTGCAGACCGCTTAAAATGACCTGCTGGTTGGTCGTTCCGCTGGCGCCGATATTAAAGTAATTGTAATAACCTTCATATCCTGGATACGTTCCGGATATCAGAGGAGAGGTTCCCTTTCCCTGCTCCTGATAAACCCGGCTGGCCAGATGGAAGGGGCTTACTTTCAGATTGCTTCCGATCACGGTAAATGCCTGGGCATACGTAATATCGTAACCGGGCATTTTTCCCGCCATAAACGTATGATTCAGGCACTGCTGCACGGCATCCACGGTATGGTAAGAAGCATTATACGTCAATTGTTCAAACTGGAAAATCCCGTTCTCTGTTAATGCATTCCGGGGATCCAGATAATACTTGATAATTCCTTCCGAAGCATAGGACCAGGAGTTATCATAAGGAGCCACTTTCCAGGAAGCGTCGCTGGAAGAAGGCACCAGGCTCTTCGCTCCTTGCTCGTTGGCAACTACGACATTCCAATCCAGTCCGGTATTCTGCTTTACAAATACCCAGTTCGGATGAATTCTCTTTAAAGTCAACAGGTTCTGCCAGTAGCTTTCGGGGAACTGGTCAATGTCGCTGTAACCGGTTCCGGACTGATATTGTGTCAAATTATAAACCGAATCTGCCAGTGTAGCATGTGCATCGTCTGCCGTATGGTGATTTAATACCATCGTCTTACCATATTCTGCCCATTCTTCGTTATTTGAACCATCTGCGGCAGATTTTACGGCAAACTTTTTCAGCCCGTTAAACCCGGACTCGATTGCCAGAAATTCTTCCTGAGAGCTTGCCAGATAATATCTGGCAATGTAGCCTTCATATTCCGTATCTTCTACGGCGAAGCTGACCCGATACCAGAGTTTCTCTGTATCTGCTGTTACTTCTGTCAAAATCACGGTCTGTCCTGCCGGAAGCGTTCCTACGATCTGGCTGTTAAAATCCGGCTCCGCATAGGCATTCACATAATCTCCCAGAAACACTGCTGCGAGAATCGTATTTTTCGAAAGAAAAGAATTCATCTGCGCCAGAAGCTTCTTTTCTTTCAGAAGCGAAATTTTATCCTCATCCTTTATCTCTTCCAGATCCCCGTCACTGATTTCGCCTTTGTCAATCCATTCTTCTCCGGCATTGCCGTCACTGGCATCCTTCCCGCCGTCAATATCATCCATATTTCCATCGCTGACATCCTCTGCGGCGCCATCCGCATTTCCGCTGCTGACATCTTCCACATTTATGTTATTTTCATCTTCTGTCTGCATCTCTTTGCCGGGATTCTCTGAAGAAATCTCATTTCCTTCCGAGACTTCACCGGTTTCGGCAGCCGCCGGCATAACCGGAACAATTGACAGCGCAGCTGCCAGAACAAGCGCAACTGCTTTTCTCCAGTTTCTAATCATAGCTTCCTCCTTCTGCTCTTCTGCATTTTTACGTTCCTGTGCATTCTGCACAAGCGTTTTTCCTTACAGCAAACATTCAGCCATACTTCTTTCCCAAGGCCGTACTTTCCGCACTTTTCCCTGCTTCTGTCGCCTTATGTATGACCGGACACCCGTCCATTATAGCATACTTTCAAAATCTGCTGTGTCTGTTCATGAAAAATTAAGAATTCCGTAATCCTTTTGTAATCCTGCCGGAAACAAATCGAAAAAGCGCACTCAACAGAATAGTTCCTGCCGTTACGGTCAAATAGAACAATAGGTACTGCAGCGGAACCTTTGGTATCCTTTGTTCCAGATATCCTTTCCATCCGGTATGCATCAAAAGTCTGTACACAATCATATGGAACAGGTACATAGGATAACTGATTGAGCCGATCCATTTCATAATTCCGCATTCCATTATTTTGTCAAAACCGTTTACCTGATTTAAGATCCACGCACTGAATGCAATAACCAGAATCAGGTTTCCATCCAGCCTGCCCCATAAAAAAAGACAGGCAGTTTCCACAGCCAGACACAGAACGCCGAAAAGGATTCTGTACTTTCCGGACAATTTCTGTATCTTGGGAATGTAATGATACAATAAAGATCCTGCCGCAAAGAATACCAGCTGGTGGTTGATATTGATATGAGCCTGCTCGGCACCGATTCCGTAAAACCGATTATAAGCAAGAAACAATCCGGCAGTAAATGCCAGCATAAGCCAGGCTCTCTTCTTATTTTTGGTAAAAATCAACCACGCAGGAAACAGCAAATAGAAAACAACTTCAATTCCAAGCGCCCAACCTGCCATAACAACCGATTCCTGATGTGCCGGCATCAAGGCATACAGAAAAGACCCCGTCCCGAAAAGGGCATAAATGCTGTCAGGAGAACCTTCCCACCAATCCAGTAAAAAATAGCACAGCAATGCAAAATAGAATGCGGGAGCCAATTTCCGAAACCGCCCAATATAAAAAGTCTCCAAATCATAATCTTTCTGTCGAAATTTCTCTGCATAACCGCACATGAGAGAAAAGCTGCTGAGCATAAAAAACAATTGTACAAACACTCCGCCGACTCCCACTGTCCGGTCCAGATAATGGCTACTGCCGCTGTATCCTCCGAGAACATACACATGGTAAGCAATAATCCCCAGAGCGCCGACACCTCTGACACCTGTCAATCCGTCAAACCTTTTATTCATGTCCATCCCCATTCTGCAACCTCTCCTGCATACCGGAATTTATCCGACGCTTGAAGGTTCCGCACCTTTTTATCATCCATAAAATCTGTTCCGCGCCCACTGCTGCAAGCAGTGCATATACCGGCGCATAAGTATACAAATACCTGGCTCTGGCCTCGAAAAGCAGTTCAAACAAAGTAAGACCGATCAACGCCAGCTGCAAGACAGCAGGATTCGTATCCTTTTCCGCATATTCTCTCCGGAAAAACAAGCATCCCGTAAAAAAGGTGAGTCCCAATATCAGAAGCCAGATGCTTTGTTCCATCGTATAGAAGTTTTTGTAATATTTTCCAGAATTATAATAAAACTCTCTCAGCGTTCCGGAAACAATACTGTTTCTCGGCTCGTAAATCTCATCGTAAAATCCGCCTTCCATAGACCATGCAAACGTTCCGTCATTATAATTGATCAAAATCTTTTTTTTCCAATGTTCCAAAAAGCCCGCCGGTCCGAATTCCTTCATTCGTTCCCCGCAGATCCGCAGATTCGTTTCCGTTCGCTCCGCAAGGTTCTTACAATCCGTGGATGTTTGCACATCTTCTTCGCTGTAAACGCCATCGGTCTGCGGGTTCAGTCCCATCATCAGATAGTGAGTGATCCCGAACCTTTTTGCGCCTTCTATCTGAAATCCCATGGAATCGTACATTTTCCCCAAACCATAATGAATTCCTCCCACGCACAGACATGCCCCGACACAGAATGCCGGAATACAAATCCATTTTTTCAAATCTGTTTTCCGAAAAAGGCGGCAGCCCTCCACTATGCCTATGGCAATCAGGAGAATCAGTGTCTGAGGCTTTATCAAGTATCCTAAGTAACCCAGTATGCACAAAACGCAGAAGCGGATTCCCTGCCGTAAAAAGCTTCCCCTGCTGTCACGTTTTTTTTCGTCTCTGTCCATCTGCAAACCTTTTCCGGTATAAAGGAAAAGGGACAGCATCGGAAAAAGCAAACCGAATGAATCGGAGTAACAAATCGTAAACCAGGGGGAAATTCCCACAAGCAAAACAGTCAACAGATATGCAAAAAAGGCGAATCCTTCTCTGACAAACCTTTTTGCAGTCTGAAAAGTCAGCCTGCAGACTACGGAATTGACAATGGCATTGATCAGGACAATGCTCATCAACTCATCCTGACCGTTAAAGATTCCTATTTTGGCATTGCCTCTTAATATAAGAGAATAGACAGCCGTCAGAAACATATTGTTCTGATACTGTGAAAAATACCAGTTAAGGATTTCTTCTTTCTTCCCGGCCGCGATAGCCCGGGCGGAAGGCAAAATTGCATACCCTACGTCCCACTTCGTTTCAAAACGAATATTATAAGCCAGGTAACACTGAAAAAGGAATAGAGCCAAAGTTCCCCATCTTACCGCCTTTTCGTAAGGAAAACCTTTCCACTTTCCCTTTCTTTTCAGTAACAGAATAACACCGGCCGCTGCTCCCGTAATTCCGAAAGAAGCTGCCGCCATTGCTGGATTGGAACCGGAATATACCGGTTTACAATAATATTGCATTTTACTTAGGAAAAACAGCACAAAAAGAATTACGGCCATCATCCCTGTAAAGCAGAGTGCTGTCGCTTTCTCTATAAATTTTTGCATTTTTACCACGATTCTCCCTTATACTTCTTTATTCTCTCCATCTTCTTCTCTATCCCCTATTTCTGCAAAACTTCCGGAGTCAAAATAAAACCCGGCCGCTACACTCTTTTCAAAAGCAAAATCAGCAGATCACAGACTATGGTTGCCGGCCTTACGTAATTATGGTATTTCATCGCATACTGCAACACCTTCCCGATGCTTTTCTTTTCCAAAGCCTCTTCTCTAAGCAGCATGGAAGCTTTCTTATCCTCCAGCGTCCTTTTGCCTTCTTCCGTCTCCAAGATCCCACCGTTTTCCAGTTCCCACAGGTTCTTCAGGTACTCCCGGATTTCCTGCAGCTTCCGTTCCCTTCCGAGCAGCGTGGAAACATGATGCTCTTCCTTTCCGGTATTTTTCTCATGCCGTCTGTGCCATGCCAGGATCTCGTCAAGCTGCAAAAGTCTACCCTCTTCCGCCGCTTTAGCACATAAATGAAAGTCATGAGGCAGGGTACATGCACATGCATCCGCTTGTTCTTCAGCCGCCTTGTTCCATCCCTTCTGCTGTGCAATCCGATTCCGATACCAGTCATTCCGATAGACAAGTGTCATTCCCGGCCATTGGTATTTATAAAAGACATCCTTCAACGATACTTTTGTAAGCTTGCCGCTTTCTTTGCTTCTTACCGGTAACAGCATGGTATGCAAAATCTCACCCTGTGCATCGATCAGTCCGAATTTGCAGCTTACCACTGCTGCGTCCGGATGTTCCTCAAGAGCTCTGCTCATGTGTTCCAGTTTTCGTTCATCCCATATATCATCCTGATCCGCCAAAAAGACATAGTCGCCCCTGCACAGGCTCATCGCATAATAGAAATTCCCGGGATATCCCTTTTTTTCCGGATTCTGCACCAGCTTCCATTCATCCTTCAGGTCAAATTTTTCAATAAACCTCTGCATCAACAAAACGGTTTGATCCGTAGAACCGTCGTCGCACAGAATCACTTCGTCTGCTTTACAGGTCTGGAACAATATACTGCAAAGCTGCTTTTCAATATAGGCTTCCCCGTTATAGGTTGCCATACAGACAGAAATCATCTCAGTTCCAATCGCTCCGTTCTTTTCTCTTTTTTTCGTAACAGTTCAGACACGCCAATTATACAAAGATTGTTGCTTGCAGCCGTTGCTTTATGTGTCTCATACCGGAGAAAATTTCTTATCGAAAAAAGGGGGAAAGCTTCTGCTCTCCCCTTTTCGGTTTTATTTTTCCAAATCCACGCTCTTAAGCCGTTCTTTGATCTCTTCCACACTCAACCATTCCGTATTATTGCCGGAACTGTAGGAGAATCCTTCTGCTACTCTCTTGCCGGTCGGAACCGCTCTGCGCTTTTCGCTCCATACCATCTGCGGATATACGATAAAGTGTTTGTCATATTCGTAGGTATTCAGAGAGTCTTCCACTGTTACCATGATCTCATGAAGCTTCTCGCCTTCCCTGATTCCCACTTCCGGCATCTTGCATCCAGGCAGCATAGCCTGTGCCAGATCGGTAATCTTAAAGGAAGGAATCTTGGAAATAAAGGTTTCTCCGCCCTTTGCTTCCTCCAAAGCCTTAATAACAAGCTCTACACCCTGCTGCAGGCTGATCCAGAAACGGGTCATACGATAATCGGTAATAGGAAGCTCTTTTCCGCCGTTTTTCATAATGTTATGGAAGAACGGAATGACAGATCCTCTGCTGCCCGCTACATTTCCGTAACGTACAATGGAAAAGCAGATGTCTTTATTACCGGCATAAGCATTGGCTGCAATAAACAGCTTATCCGATACCAGCTTGGTTCCACCGTAAAGATTGACCGGATTAACCGCTTTGTCCGTAGACAGGGCTACTACTTTTTTCACGCCGCTGTCCAATGCGGCATCAATCACATTCTGTGCGCCGTGGATATTGGTCTTGATCGCTTCCGCAGGATTATATTCGCAGGCAGGCACCTGTTTCATCGCTGCGGCATGAACCACATAATCCACGCCTTCAAAGGCACGTTTCAAACGCTCCTTATCCCGTACGTCTCCGATAAAGAAACGCAGTTTGTCCTTGTATTCTTTAAACTCATTCTGCATAAGGAACTGCTTAAATTCGTCCCTGGAATATATAATAATCTTTTTCGGTTCATAATGTGTAAGGACATATTTTGTAAAAGCTTTGCCAAAGCTTCCTGTTCCTCCGGTAATCAGGATTGATTTCTGATTCAGCATATTTTTCCTCCCGTAGTAATCGTTTCTGATCACTCCATTTGTTTCTTGTAACCCATTCTACCACAGTATCTTCCTGAATGCAAATAAATCTTGCCATTTATCCTTTGCCAAATATACAGACTATGATATAATGACCTCAAAGAAAAACAAGCGGCTGCGAAGCAGACATTTGTTTTTCTGAGGTCATTAGCGAACGAATATCCTGCGAAGCAGGATGTAGAGTGCGATAGCACGAATTCGTGAGCTTATGATACACTGAGCACAAGTGAGCCGGAGGGAGCCTGCTCACTCCTGGCGAACGGCGAATTGGATCATGATAGTTGCGAAGCAACGATAAGCACCGTAGGTGTGAATCATGATCTAATTTTGCTAACGGAGGTGTATTATGCAAACTGAAAAACAACCAAGAATAAACGCAATAGCAGACCTTCCGGAAATTCTTGCAGAAGCGGACGAAGATGTAATATCCGGAAGAGTTGCACCTATGGAAGAGACTTTTTCAAACTTGCGCTCCATTTTAAAAGAAAAGCATAATGACTTATAATAGGTTCTATACCGCTGTAAGAAACCGGTAAGGAATTGGATAAGAGGGTTTGATTTATGAAAAAAAGAAAGCTTCTTCGGGAGAGGTATCCCGAATTGTATCAATACGGAAAAGAGATTCTTGCATCCAAAGGAATGTCCATCGAAAAAAACTGCATGCAGCATGGTCGAATCAGCTGCTATAAGCATTCCTTAAGGGTGGTGGTTTTCAGTCTCTGGCTGAATGAAAAGCTGAGAATGCATGCCGACAGGCGGGCTCTGGTGCGGGGCGGATTGCTGCACGATTACTTTTTGTATGACTGGCATCACAAAAGTCCGAAAAACCGTCTGCATGGTTTTTCCCATGCAGCCACGGCATTGAAGAACGCGCGCCGGGATTTTCGTCTGAATGCAATGGAACGGGACATTATTGAAAAACATATGTTTCCCTTAAACCTGCATCCTCCCAAGTACAAAGAAAGCTGGATCATCTGTCTGTCGGACAAAATGTGTGCCACGGCAGAGACAACCCAGCCTTATGTAAAAAAAGTGCTTTCCTTAGGAAAGAAGTTCCTGCTCTATTCGATGACTACCATCTGATGAATGTAAACCTCCGGCACCGTGACGGTGAGATTTCCTTCTTCATAGGTATATTCCAGATCCTTTTCCTGAGGAGCCAGATAAACCCGCTTCGGCTCGAAGCCTGTCTTAATCTCCAGGTGAATCTGGTAAACCGGTACGATATCCTCGATAATTTCAATACCGCTTCCTCTCTTTACCGGAACTGCATACAGAAGGTGTGTCACCAGACGATCCTGCTGCTTCATCAGCGTAACCACGCCCTGTACCGGCAGGCTGGTGCGGAGTGTCTTTCGCTCTCCAAGCAGGCGATCCAGCGCAAAAAGGACTGCCTGCTTCACGGCAAGGCTTCCTATGGTCGCATAATCGGTAAATACCTGCCAGGGAATGTAAATGCCGTCCTCTCCCTCAATCATGCCGCTGCCGCCGTACTTTTTGCTGTTCGGAGCGTGTCTGTGGGAGCAGAAATGTTCTCTGGTGCGGTTAAAGTAAGCTTCTTCAAAACGTGCCAGTTCTTCTCCGCCTTCCGGAACTACTTTTTCCACATCCGTATAAAAGATATATCCGGTATCGCCAAGTCCGGGCATGGATACGGTGGGTCTGAAATAGGACGGCTTATATTCACTGGTGCCTTCGTATCTGCCGCCGAAATCAAAGGCAAAAGTATCCTGTTCCTCGTTCAGACCGGACTTTCCGGTTGCCAGGATCTTACCGCCCTGTGCCAGGAACTCTCTGATTTTGCGGTAAATCTCTTCCTGATAAAGGATCTTATCCGGCAGAATAATCACCTTATATTTGCCAAAATCACACTGTTCGTCGATAACATCGTACAGGTAGTGACCCTCCAGCAGAATACGTGCCACACCCTTATCGATATCGTTCGTGGTCGCCGTCTGATCGGTTCCGAAAAGATTGAAAGCACTCTCATAGGAAAGGAACGCCACATCCGCCACACTTTCCACATGATCCAGCCAGGGTTCCTTTTCTTCCAGCTGGGCGTAACCGGCTCCGATCAGCTCATACGTCACCATATCCATCTCGCCGTCCGGCGCAAGCTGGTCTCCTACGGAAGACTTGGCTCCGTTCGCCGCTGCCAGCGCCACCTCATACCGCAGAGCATTGGGGTGCTTAAAGCCGCCGAATTCTCCCCAGCTGGTATGGAATTTTCCGGTCATTCCCAGATATTCCATTCCCAGATTCTGGCTGTATCTGGCAGCCAGAGGAAAATGATCATAGCCCCATCCGCCGGTAGGCAGGCTTTCGATCTCCAGATGAGAATTCATATAGGCCAGATCCCGTCTTCCCTGGCGGATATGTCCTCCGTTATGGAATACGGGGAGTCCCGGTTTATGCTTATCAATCGCCTCACGAACTCTCTTCGAATAATTGGCATAGGTTTTTTCCGCCAGCATTAAGGCATTCTTATCTTCAAAAGGATCCAGTCCCATTTCTTCCATCGTACGGATACAATTGGTGCAATAACAAGGCTGAACTCCTACAATATCCAGGAAAATCCCGTCTGCATCGTAATTCTCACAGACCTCCTCGATCTGTGCCAGCAAATAATCCAGATAAGGTGTATTCATGCAGAACTTATGGTACCCGGGCTGACTGAAATCCGGCACCCAGGTGGTGCGCTGATCTTTTCCTCTGACCAACCATTCCGGATGTCTCCCGGCCATCTTTTCATCCAGACCGGCAGAAAGATATACCGGCGTCTTTACGCCGATTTCATGCGCTGCCTTTATCTGTGCTCCCAGCAGATCGAAGTCTAAGCCGGGATGCATTTCATTGGCTTTCGACGGATGATATGCCCAGCCATGATGGCACTTGGAAAATACCGTAATCGAATTTACATGGCCTGCTTTCAGTGCCTTTTGAAACTGTTCCGGCGAAAAGGCGCTGCCGATTCCCGTAATCTTTTCACTTGTGTGAAAATCCAGATGAACCTGTCTGAAATTCATAGTCGTAATACTTCCTTTCCTGTATTCGCTTTTTTACCACTATACCATGATATCATAAGCATTCGAAATCCGCTTTCCTCATGTTTGACGGATCCCAAGTTCAAAAGCCTGACCGTGCAAGCACGAACGGCTTTTTGACCTTTTGACTCTGATATCATACCATTTCAGACAGTCCGATAAAATAGAAATTAGAGACCAAAACTTTAAAAAAATTAACCTTTTCTTACAAAACCGCGTTTTATTCCGGAACAGCAAATTTCTGCGCCTGGTTGAAACGGTCGCAGATAATACAGATTTCAGCCGCCTGAACCCCCGTACCCGCTGCATTCTCCTGCCCGGTAAGTTCCCTTAGGGCGCCATCCAGCATATGGGTAATGTCCATGCTGCCCCCGGCGGGATATCCGGTCTCCTTATCCACCCAGACAGTCACTTTCATATTTTCGGCACGATCCATCATTTCCGGGATCTGATCCTTATTTTTCATAAAAATATTTCTTAACGGTTTCCAGAGATTTGCAGTACCCATTTCCAGAAGAACCTCCAGGCTTCCGGTATCCAGCAGAATCTTTTTTAAACCCTTATGGGAAACCACAGCGGTATATTGATAAACGCTGCATCCGTTCAGCTTTTTCTCGCCCTCGTAAACAACATCCGTCAGTTGATCCAGATAGGTTTTCATCAGATCCCTTCCGCTGTATGCCGCCAGTTTTCCCGCCGAAAGGCTTCTCTTGGTCCACTCGGTTTCTTTCTTTTCATTTCCTGCCATTTTGCCTGCAAAGTCAAAAAGACCTTTCTTTTTTTCCTTCGCCGTAAAAAGCTGACAGCCCTCTTCCGTATCCGCCGCAATCAACTGCGCACTGCTGCTGCCGAGCCATCCGAGATCCGTCTTAATCTGCGTCTTCAACCGCAGCGGTTCCCGAAACGTGACAAATTCCGCATGGATCTGTGCCTGTGACTCCAGTTTAAAAATCTGGGCCTGCACGGCAATCTCCAGCGTTGTTTCCATGCTATCAGCCTCTTCCAGCTTTTGTGCAGCCTGCGTAAGAACCTTTCGAGCGGCTTCCTGCACTTTTTCCTCCTGTGCGGTACTCCCATTCCGTAATGCGCTTCCATCACGGGACATTGCCTGGAGGCTTCTTCCTCCCAGTATGGTTCCTGCCAGACAAATCATAATTCCCAGAACAATTCCTGTTTTTTTGAGCATTCCGATCCCTCATTTCCCGGACGCTTGCACGTCGAAGAAAAACTTCTTGCTACAGATTATTCCGGTTCGCTACCTGACATTCCTATTATTTACAGTACAGTGTATAAGGCATACCGAAGCATGGTATATTCCGATTTTCGGCTTTACGGAGTCCTCCGCGTTACCGCGTACTTTGGCTTTCGGCTTTGCGAACCAAGCCCGGAAAACTATATTTTTTCCAGGTTCCCCGGAAATAACGTAGTACAAAGCAGATTACCCGGAAAACCCAGTCCATGACCATGGCAATCCATACTCCCAACGCTCCCATTTTCAGATTGACGCCCAGGATATAACTGAAACCGATCCGGAACGTAAACATGGAAAAAATGGCTATTACCATCGTATATTTTACATCGTTGCAGGCACGCAGCATATTCGGAAGCACAAAAGAAAGCGGCCACAAAAGGATTGCCATGCCGTTATGTATCATAACAAGCTGCCATGCCAGCTTTGTGGTCTCCGGTCCTAAGCAGTATAACGCAAGAATAGGATTCAAAAGTGTCAGGATAACAATATTGATTCCGGCCGTAAACAGATACGTCAATCCCAGCAAATGCCAGGTATAATACCGTACCTGCTTTTCATCCTGTGCTCCCACACAGCGGCCGATTACCGCAATCATCGCCAGACTCATTGCCTGTCCTGCAATACAGCCCATGCTGTCTAAGCTGTTTGCCACACCGTTCGCCGCGATCTGAACGGTTCCGAATCCGGCGATGATGCTGACTACCAGAACACGACCCAACTGGAAAATTCCGTTTTCAATTCCGCTTGGGATTCCGATCTGTAATATTTTTTTGACAATATCCGCCTGAAAATGGAAACGCCCCTGCAGAAGATGAATGGTGTAATCCGGATTTTTTAGCAAAACATACAAAACAAAAGCGGCAACCGCTCTGGATACCAGTGACGGCAGCGCAACTCCTGCGGTTCCCATATGCAGACCAAACACACATATGGCATTCCCCACTATATTAATCACATTCATAAGAAGAGAAACCTTCAGTGTAATCGCAGAATTTCCCATGGAGCGGAAAAGCGCCGCACAGGAATTATAGACTGCCAGAAAAGGAAAGGATACTGCAGAAATCAGCAGGTATATAATGGCATTCTCCATAACATCTGCCTCTATCCTGCCGAAAAACAGATTCAGCACCGGCCTGTGAAAAATCATCAAAAGAGCCGAAATCCCAATGGTAATCAGGGCTGCCGTATAGATCAGCTGTTTCGCGGAAAAGCATGCCTGTTCTTTTTTGCCTGCGCCGATAAACTGGGAAGTAACTACCGCCCCTCCCGTAGCCAGCGCTGCCAGGATACTGATAATCAGATTGTTCAGCATATCTACCAGGGAAACGCCTGACACGGCAGCCTCCCCTACGGAGGAAATCATCATGGTGTCTGCCATCCCTACGGTAATTGCCAGGGTCTGTTCAAAAATCAACGGAACAATCAGTTTTCTCAAATCGGTTTTACTAAAAAGCATGTTGTTCATTTTCAGTTTTCCTCCATCCTATATAAGCGGCACGCATTGTCCCAGGTAATCTGTTCCACTTCTTTTACCGTAAGGCGACGGATTGCGGCAATCGCTTCCAGAACGTAAGTAAGATTCAGGGAAGAGTTCCTTTTCCCTCTGTTCGGCTCCGGTGAAAGATACGGGCAGTCCGTTTCTATCACAATTCGATCCATGGGAAGATATTCCACGGTTTCTTTCAGTCTTTTCCCGTTTTTAAAAGTAATAACACCTCCGATTCCGAAATAGTAGCCCATATCCAAAAAGGCCGCAGCACTCTCTTTCGTATAGGAATAGCAGTGGATGACTCCGCCTGTTTTTTCCGCATGTTGTGCTTTCATAATATCAATGGTATCTTTTAAAGCTTCTCTGGAATGAATAATTACCGGCAGGTTAGCTTCCTGCGCAAGGGAAAGCTGCCTTGCAAACCATTCCCTCTGGACAGCCGGCGCCACATCGTCCCAATGGTAGTCCAGCCCGATCTCCCCTACGGCAACGCACTTTTTCTCTCTGCAAAGGAATTTCAGCCATTCCAGCTTCTTTTCATCCAGTTCTGCCGTATTGCTGGGATGTACTCCGACAGCCGCATAAAAATATGGATACTTTCGTGCAAGTTCTACGGTGCTTTCACAGGAAGCAAGATCGGAACCTACATTCACCACTCTTCCGATTCCGGCTTGCGGAAGACTTCCGAGAATCTCTTTCCGGTCTTCTTCAAATGCCTTGTCATCATAATGCGCATGTGTATCAAAAATCATGTGTTCAAACACTCCCTTGACAATTCGTAACCGTTCTCTCGGCTTCAGCTTTATTAGTTGTACCATCCTTGATAGAACTTGTCAAGTTTCTTCTATCTTGCGTTTGTTAAACATGGGTGCGCCCAGTGCGTTTTTTTCTATCGCTTTGTCCTATTTTTCTGTTTGTTATTTTATTTATTTCTTATCTTTATTTCGTTATTTTGACCTTTTGGGAAAATCAGTTGTTGGAATTATCTGAAAAATTAAAAAAGTCCCGAATCCCGCCATTTATGCGGTTCCCGGAACCTATGCACCGCCAGGGGCTCGAACCCTGGACACCCTGATTAAGAGTCAGGTGCTCTACCAACTGAGCTAGCGGTGCTTATTATCTCGCCCTTTTGTCTCTCTCGCAAGGACAAGATGTATTATACTACAGCATTTCCCATTATGCAAGCTTTTTTTTAATTTTTTCTATTTTTCTATTTTTAAAATTCTTTCAGTCCTTACCCGCCCTGATTTCGATCGTCCTTCCTCCGAGATTTTCATAAATACGATGGGAAATGGAAAGTACGGTACGCCCTTTCGAAGCACGATGCAAGGCTTCCAGCACACGTGCTTCCGTTTCGGCATCCAGATTGGCCGTGATTTCATCCAAAAGAAGCACTGCAGGATCTGCCGCGGCAGCCCGGGCAATGGACAGAAGCTGCCACTCACCCTGAGAAAAGAGCCCGTCCGCGCATATCGTCTCATACCCCTCCGGAAGAGCGCAGATAGCCTCATCCATTCCGGCAAGCTTTGCTGCGTTCTGCGCCACCTTTCTTGTGATATGCGCATCTCCCAGCGTGATCTGATCCAATACTGTCCCCGTCACCCGGGAAAAATGCTGTTCCACACAACCGATGCAACTACGCCGCTCCCGATCGGTAATCCGGGAAACATCGGTTCCGCCGATGGTAATCGTTCCCGTTTCCGGTTGATAAAGTCCCAGCAGCAGACGGAAAACCGTACTTTTCCCGGCTCCGGTTCTGCCCGCCAGCGTAACCTGCTCTCCTTCTCTTACAGTCATGGAGAAATCCTGCAATACCGGCTTTTCCCCGTATCCGAAAGTCACGTGGGAAAAAACAACATCGCCGTGTACCGTATCTTTATGTTCCGGTGCAAGTTCACGTTCCGGCTGATCCAGAAATGCGTCAATTCTCCGGACACCCGCCATTGCCGACTGAATGGTCTGAATCTCCGTTCCGAGGCTTTCAATGGGTGTAAAAATACGGGATATATAGTTGATTACGGCAACCGATGTACCTACCGACATTCCGAACAACATAAGGATTTCCGACCTGCCGGAAGCGGAAAGAAGCATGACAATCCCCACCACTGCGGCATTCAGCAGAAACACGATAGGCGAATAGACGGCATCGTAGAAATTTGTTCTTTCCACAGCCGCATAACTTTCCCCAATACGCCGGTCATAGCGCTGCTCCATATAGTTTTCCAGTCCGAGTGCCCGGATGGTACGAATGTTATGCAGCGTTTCCGGTACCTGCCCGGACACAACGGCAACCGCACGGCGGTTCTCAAGCTGCGCGGCAAGCATTTTCTTCTGTACATGCCTGGTAAAGACGGCAAAGAGCGGAAGCACCAAAAGCAGAATAAGGGTAAGTCCCATATTTTTCACTGCGATAACCGCTAAAATTGAAAGAATCCGGCAGGCATCCGCAACCATACTGATAATACCGGAGGTAAACAGTGCCTCTACCGTATCCACATCACCGGAAAAACGTGCTACAACTTCGCCGGGATTTTGTCCGGACAAGGTACTTGCCGGCAAACGTGTCAGCTTTTGCGACATTTCGGAACGCAAAGCATGCGTCATTTTCTGTCCGAAAAGGACAAGCAGCATCTCCTGCGCCGAAGAAAGTACTCCCTCCGATACAAGGCTTCCGAAATAAACAATCACTGCGGCAAATGTCAGAGAACTTCCGCCCGTCAGACGATCAATAATACCGGCCAGTAATAATGGCGGCACTAAGGAGGACACTACGGACGCCGCTACGCACAGAATCGTTCCTGCCGTAAGTAAACGATGGGTCAGTGCCGCCGTGCGGACAGCAGTAAATACATTTTCTTTTCCGTTATTCTTCATGCTGTCCACCTCCTGTCTGACTTTCATAAAGTCGGCGGTATGCCGGAACGGATGCCATAAGTTCCTTATGGGTACCGACAGTTGCCCTTCCGTCTTCTAGAAACAGGATCTGCTTCATTTGCGGGAAATGATACAATCTATGGGAAATGAGAAAAATGACCTTATCTTTGGCAATCTCCTGCAGATTGGCAAAGACCGCATCCTCGGTTTTCCGGTCAAGTGCGGAAAACGGATCATCCAAAACCATCACCGGACGCGGATGTGCCAGCGTTCTGGCCAGCGCCAACCGCTGCGCCTGACCGCCGGAAAGGCGGGTTCCGTTACTGCCGATTATCGTATTGACTCCGTCTTCCATGGACAATACTTCGTCCTTCAGTGCTGTTGCACAAAGAAACGGCATTACATCACATGAGCTTCCGCAGAGAACGTTATTCTGCACCGTATCTGTGCTTAATTCCGGATCATGCCCCAGATATCCCACTATCCCGGCAACTTCCCTTGCAGAGAAGCCGGAAAGTTCTCTACCGCCGTAACGAACCGAGCCGCCGTAAGGCATTTCGCAAAGAAATACCCGTCCGAAAGTAGATTTTCCACAGGCCACGGAACCGGTTACTCCGATGATGTCACCGGGATGCGCCGTCAACGAAATTCCCGAAAAAATCGGTTCCCCGCCGTAAGCAAAAGAGAGATTATCCAGCACTACGTCGGCAGGCTGCGGGCTTTCAATGGCTTCCATCGGTTCGGGAACCTTCATTAACGGCTTAATCCGCTTCCAGGAAACTTCCGCTTTCTGCACGGAATTGAACAGCTTTGCAACTTTGGAGGATTTTACCGTCAATTTGGTAAAACAGGAAAGAAACGTGGTAAATGCCGCAATATCCCACGCATTCCATCCGGTTCTCAGCACATTTTTGGCTCCGAACCACAGAATAAACAGCACTCCTGCTTCCGAAGCTGCCAGATACAGGGGCGGTAATGCCGACTGCCACACATTGGAACGTACTGCCGTTTTTTCATAAGTTCCCAGTGCATCTTCATAATGCTCTTCCCTTGCCTCCTCACAGCCGTATACACGGTATATCACAGCATTTTCCGCGCGGTCCAGAGTAGCGCCGTTCAACGCTCCCGCAGCGTTTTTATATGCCTCCCCGGCACGTTGTACCGTTTTTTTCATCCATGCTGCACAGATGTAGGAGATCGGAGTAAAAATCAGGCTAAGCAGCGTT
This sequence comes from uncultured Acetatifactor sp., assembly GCA_934433135.1. Classification (GTDB taxonomy): domain Bacteria; phylum Bacillota; class Clostridia; order Lachnospirales; family Lachnospiraceae; genus Acetatifactor. The sequence continues at coordinate 207,858 of CAKRZO010000001.1, forward strand.
AACCGCCAGTCATACACCAGAAGCATAACTGCGTAACTGACCATTACCACACCGGTATCGAAGACTTCCGTAGTGAATTTTCTCATTCCCTCCACGCAGTCATCCACATCGGAGATTGCTTTCGTCATCAGTTCACCGGTGTCTTCCTTTTCCAAAGACGCCCGGTTCCTGCGCACCAGATTCGCATAAAGGGTTCTCTTCATCCGACGATTGATATTATTGGCAAAACGCCGGACATAAAAACGTTTGATAAAACGCGCCGCCTGCACCGTTAATGTGGCAGCCAGATAGGCAAGCACCAGCTTTGCCATCGCCCCGGCCGTCTGCTGCTTTCTTCCCAGAATGTCTGCAAGGCACTGGGCAAGCTGTCCCTCAAACCACGGCGATGCCAGAAGTCCGACATTATAAACCAATCCGGAAAGCGCAACAAAAGTCAGTGACAGCCATTCCATTCGAAAATAGGAACCGACCCTGTCAGGCCGAAATGTCTTTTGCGTGTTCATCCCCCTTATCCCTTCCTTTTCTCCTTTCGACAGCATACTCTCTCCGCCGTGCAATACGTTTCCTGCAAAGCTTGCGAAAAGTTTTGCCGATGACGTGTCTGAACGATTCCATTATCTATGATACGATAAAATGCGGAAATCCCGCACGGCTTTCTGTTTTCGATGCCGTATACAGCTTATCCAGCAATGCCGCAAAGATCTCTGCCTCTTCCTTCGTCAGGGCATCGGCCAGATATTCATAAAAGGTCGTTTCAATCTGCGCCTTGGATGTCTTAAGCTTTTCCGCTTTCTCCGTAGGGAAAAGGAGCTTACTGCGCTTATCCTTCGGATCATCCTGACGAACCAGAATTCCTTTCGCCTCAAGGTTCTTCGTTCTCCGCGCAATGGCGGCTTTATCCGCATGCAGAATCTCCGCAAGCTTTGCCTGGGTACACCCGGGATTATGACGCAGTGCATGAATCAGATCGATTTCCGCCGTGCCCACTCCCTCTTCACGTAAGGTCTTCAGAACCAGTTTCTCCGCCTCCCGTGCAATCTTCGTAATTTTTCGTTCCGTAATATCCATACTAATCCCTCATTCCGCAGACGCTTTAGCGTCAAAGGAATCGCGCGTCAAATTTCAGATTTGACGCTGCGATCATGGCTACTTTGTGACGCCTGCGGCACAAATAGCCGTGTGAAAAATCAGCGTTTCAACGTGATTTTTCACATTAATCCTCATTTCCGAGCGACTATGTCGCGAGGTAGCGAAGAGAATTTCCCGTAGGCGATTTCTCTTCTGCCATCAAAGCAATTTGTTTTCGTTCAGGAACAAATTGCGGTGTAACACCTGTTGTACAAGTAACTGTGTTATAGTTGCACATACATTGTTGTATATACAACTATAGTAGAACAGGGAATCTGTATTGTCAAGAAAAGCTTGCTTTTTTTTCCCATTCTGTTAAAATGAAAGTAACAGTTCAGACAATCATTCTTGTGGACAGATTTCATGCTTGCATGAAAATCTGTCTGCAGGAATGATTGAGCTTAGCGCCAAGTTATATGAGCATCGCATCTTACAGATGCGACAAATAGCTGCGAAGCAGCGGAAAAGCGCTGAAAGCGCGGTTTTGCGAATGGCGCGTCTGAACTGTTACAAATGAAAGCAGATTGTAAAAAAAATCAGCAAAGTAAGGAGATTATGTTATGGGATTTTTAACAGGAAAAACCGCAATTATCACCGGTGCCGGACGTGCTGTCTTAAGTGACGGACGATGCGGATCCATCGGCTACGGCATTGCTACCGCTTATGCCAAAGAAGGCGCTAACCTGGTTATCACCGGTCGTAATGTAAAAAAGCTGGAAGATGCCAGGGAAGAGCTGGAAAGCAAATACGGCATCAAAGTTCTTGCCGTTCAGGCAGATGTGAATGCAGGAGCGGATAACGAGGCTGTTGTCAACAACGTTGTTAAGCAGGCAGTGGATACCTTCGGTGACATTCAGGTTCTGATCAACAATGCTCAGGCTTCCGCCTCCGGAGTAACTTTAGCGAATCATACCACCGATCAGTTTAATCTGGCTCTTTATTCCGGACTCTATGCTGCTTTCTACTATATGAAAGCATGCTATCCTTATCTGGCAAAATCTCAGGGAAGCGTTATCAATTTCGCTTCCGGCGCAGGTCTGTTCGGCAATTACGGACAGTGTGCTTATGCCGCTGCCAAGGAAGGAATCCGCGGACTTACCAGAGTTGCCGCAACGGAATGGGGAAAAGACGGAATCAACGTCAACGTTGTCTGTCCTTTAGCATGGACAGCACAGCTGGAACAGTTTGAAAAAACATATCCGGATGCTTTTAAAGCAAACGTAAAAATGCCTCCCATGGGTCATTTCGGTGATTCCGAACTGGAAATCGGAAGAGTCTGCGTACAGCTTGCAATGCCTGACTTCAAATACATGTCCGGCGAAACGCTCACTCTGGAAGGCGGCATGGGACTTCGTCCTTAGTCATGCAATTTCCCCAATATTGGGTGGGAAAAGAATCTAACTTCAAAAAAGGCAGTCACCGGATCTTTCCGGAACTGCCTCTTTCTGTTTTTGTCTTGTTTTCTTTTTACTTTTCGATTCGATATTCGCATATTGCAAGGCTCTTCTTCATTTTTGCAAGCCGATAAATTCCATCACGCTTCCCGCCAGAACGCCAATTCCGTACAAAAGCAGCAGAATCCGCACATTTTCCTTCCGGTTGTGGTTGGCTCGAAACAGTACCAGAAGCCCGGCTCCCGCTCCGGTCAGAAGTCCCGCCATCATTGCGCCGAAGGAAATCACTCCCTGCAGATACAGCTGGGTAATTGCCACGGAAGCAGCACAATTAGGAATCAGACCCACAAGACCTGCCAGAACGGAACCCAGTATCGGTCTTGTCTGCAGAAAGTTCTGCCAGAATCCGGCATCCGCAGCCTCCAGAACCAGGTTGAGCCCGAATGTAATGAGGATAATAAAACCGGTGATCTGTGCAGTATGCAGAAGGGCGGAATGAAAAATTCCTTTCTCGCAATGGCAGTGTTCCTTTTCACAAATCTCATGAATATGATCCGGTTCCTTTTCCTCTTTCCGATAAACAAACAGATCCACCAAAAATCCGGCTGCCGCTCCGATAACCACTTTTAAGAACAAAATCTTCAGAATCAGACCGGTTCCCGCCCGTTCCGAGATCATAACCGGAAGCATTTCATCCGATGTAGACAAAAACACCGCCAAAAGCGTTCCCGGAGTAATCACCTTCCCGGCATAAAAGCCGGAAGCTGCTGCCGAGAAACCGCACTGGGGCACAGCCCCCAGGATTCCCCCGATCAGGGGTCCGAACCTTCCTGCCTTTTGTATCGACTTCTGAAGCTTCTGCCCGGTCTTGTGTTCCAGATATTCCATTAAAAGATACGTCAGGAACAAAAACGGAACCAGTTTTAAACAGTCCAGTAAAGTATGTTCTATTAAATGAAGCATGATACTACCAACCTTCTTTCTCACTGTACGTGCTTTCCTTCTTTTTTTCAGGCCATGCGCGCTTTTCCCTGATCTCTGCTTCTGAGCAAAAATAATCGTTCAGATGTATCCTTCGCAAAGCTGCACTTTTATAGATTTTCACCCCAGGACCTGGAAAATATAGAATTTCAAATAATAAGACTGATCTGCTGCCCACAGAATCGGATGATCCGGCGCCTGGGTGCGGAATTCCACCTGCCTTAACTGCTTATGGGCACCGTTTGCCGCTTCCCGTATGGTTTTTGCAAAAAGTTCCGGTTCCATAAAATGGGAACAGGAGCAGGTTACGAGATATCCCCCGTCTCTTACTAACTTCATTCCCCGCAGATTGATTTCCCGGTATCCTTTCACCGCATTTTTTACCGAGCTTCGGGACTTGGTAAAAGCGGGCGGATCCAGAATGACCACATCAAACTGCTCGTTTTGTTCCTCCAGCTCCGGAAGCAGCTCAAATACATCCCTGCAAAGAAAACGAACGGTTTCGGAGAGCCCGTTTAACTTTGCATTTTCCCTAGCCTGTTCCACGGCAAGTTCGGAAGCATCCACACCGATGACTTCTCTTGCTCCGGCGATTCCGGCATTCAGGGCAAAGCTGCCGGTATGGGTAAAGCAGTCCAGAACCTTCTTTCCTTTACAGATACTGTGTATGGATGCACGATTATTCTTCTGATCCAGGAAAAATCCCGTTTTCTGCCCGTCCTTTACATCCACAATATATTTTACACCGTTTTCCTCAATGATAACCCTGGTGTCAAAAGGCTCGCCCAGAAATCCCTTGCTGCGCTCCATTCCCTCCAGCAGGCGAACCTTTGCATCGCTGCGCTCATAAACTCCCCGGATCTGAATGCCGTCCTCGGTCAGTACCTTTTTCAAGGCTTTGATAATGCTTTCCTTAAAGCGGTCAATTCCGAGAGCCAAAGACTCCACAACCAATACATCCGAAAACTTATCAATAACGATTCCGGGCAGGAAATCCGCCTCGCCGAAAATCAGGCGGCAGCTTCCGGTATCGATCGTCTCCTTGCGGTAATTCCAGGCATCCCGCACCCTTTTTTCCAGAAACACTTCGTCGATGACATCCGTTCTCTTTCTGGATAAGATCCGGATCGCAATTTTGGACTTCATATTTAAGAAACCGTATCCCATAAAATATCCGTCAAAATCATGAACTTCTACAATATCTCCGTTTTCGAAAGCGCCGCATACGGAAGCAATTTCGTTATCATAAACCCACATTCCTCCTGCTTTTAAGGTACGTCCCTCTCCTTTTTTCAAAGTACAGATTGCCTTGCTTTCACCTGTTTTATCTACGCTCATTTGTCTACACTCTGATCCTTTCTTCCCGAAGACTTGTATGGACGATTTTTCTCCTGCCATAAAAGCCATTTTTTCACTCAAGGTCAATTTTTTCGGGAACAGTAATCCTATGGTAGCACAAAGAAGGAATTTCCGCAAACATTTTTTATTTTTCCCTTGACATTTTTCTCTTTTTCCTGTATGATACATCTGTTGCTAATCGATGCGTGGCTCAGCTTGGTAGAGCGCTACGTTCGGGACGTAGAGGTCGCAAGTTCGAATCTTGTCGCATCGACTTAAAATTACCGATTAAAATTCCTTTAATCGGTAATTTTTTTCGGATTGTTTTGTATTAATCCACATTTCCGAGCAAAAACAAATTTTAGCATCGAAGGAATCTGATCACAAAAATGAGGAAAAGTCCATTCATAAAAGGCTTCTTACCGTCGGAATCTTCTTGAGCAGATTGATTACGGTAATTCCCATAACCATGCAGACCAAAAGCCAGACTGCCAAAGCAGGATAATGTCCGATCCCCGGAAGCAGTTTCTCATAAAGCGGCTGAAACATTTCCCGAAGCTGCGGTTCGATTAAATAGGTTCCGAATACACCGGATCCCAGAAAGCAAAGTACCTTTTTTATGCCGTCTGCTGTTACAAAACGGTTGCATAGATACCTGACCGTTGAAAACACCGTTAAAGAATACAGCGGAACAAAAATTTCAATATAGTCACACCTTCCGAACTTAAGATAGGACAAATCATTCATATAAACATTCAGGACAGAGCAGATAAGACTTAAGCCTGTTAAGGAAAGAAGATTCCGGCCTTTTTCAAGCCATCCTTCGGATCGATATTCCACGAAATATCCCATAAAACTGTAAAAAATAATATTGACGAAAAGCGGAATGGTAATTCCGATTCTGTCCCAGATCCAGTAGAATTCCAGAATAGGGCAGATGCCGTTCATGATTTCCCACAGAACAAACAGATATATAAACCAGCTTCTCCTGGGTATCGCCTGTACGAATCTTTGTAAAAACGGCAGAATCATCAAAAAGGCCAGATAGGCATACAGAAACCATTGCTGTGTGATCGCGCCGCCGGAGTATGCAATTTCCAGATAAGATTTAAGCGAAAATCCCATAGCCGGATTGTCCAGATAATTGCAGTAAAATTGCAGCAAAACCGCTAAAAGGATCACAATGACCATCCGCAGAATGCGGTGCTTGTAAACCTGTCGGAAAGATTCCTGTCTGTTTAACAAAAGCACGCCGGAAATCATAAAAAATAAAGGAACACAAATCTGGGAAAAGGCAACCAGAAACAGACTGCTCCGGTACCCGGCTACACTCACCGCTTCCATATAGTAATGTTCTCCCAATGTTCCTGTATGCGTATAGATCACAAAAAACAGGGAAATCACTCTTAAAACCTCCAAGTAGACCATTTTATTTTTTAATGTTTTGCTTTCTGTTGTTTTTTCCTTTTCCACTGCTCTGGTTTGCATTCTGTTTTCCTGTATTTCGTGCTTCTGCATTGTTCTTTTCTGCATGTTCTCTTTCTTCTCTGCTGCTTTCCGCATTCGCTTATCTCTCCGTTTACCTGACAATTCAGGCAGGCATTCTTACGAGCAATTTTCATGTCCGCATAAAAATGATATGGGGCAAAAGATATTTTGCCGTTATATTGGCTACTGCTGCCCGTACAGAACTTCATCATAAGGATATTGCAGGTAAATCTCCCATACGGTTTCAAAATGTTCTTTGTAGTTTTCTTTGGTCAGTTCTCCTTCTCCCTGTCGGATTTTGGTAAGAATTTCTTCGTTTATCCAAGGACCGTAGTGCAGGGAATCCGTATAATTATCCAGATTACCGGTAAGAGAAGTATCCTGTTCAAAAGCATAGATATGGATATTCTGCGCATCCAGCAAAAGTTCTACCGCCATCTTCTGCGCCTTTAGCTGCGCATCCAGCTGTCCGGATCTGACCAGTGCATCCCAGTAGCTGATACTGTAAGGCGGGAAAAACAGGTAAAAAGTAATTTCCGGATGCTCCTTAGCGATAGTCAGAACATTTTTTTCTATGTTTTCCTGAATATTCTTCTCATCTTCCGGTGTTAATTCATACGTTTCTTCCGAAATTTCAAGCCTGCTGCTACTTCTTAATACTTCCTCTTTCCCGTACACCTTATACTGTCCCCAGCTGCCGTACGCATCCCAATCCGGAGTCTTGTTGCCGGCTCTTGTATAGTTCAGCACGGCAAGTGTTTTGGGAATAACTTCCTTGTTCAGAAGATAAGAGACATCGTTAAATGGATTGTTATCATATAAATAATCCGGATAGCCTTCATATTCGTCCCGGTCAGCAGGAAGAATCAGCTTGTTTCCATCCAGACTGCGCAGAATATATTTTACATTCTGCCCATACCGCAGTGCACGGACAATATTGTCGTTCACTTCCTTGTATGTGGCTCCGGAAAAAGCAATCTTAATGGTCTTCGCATTCCAAAGGGTATCAAACTGAGATGGCTTGAAATTCTGCGTCATGCTGGTGCCTGTAATAATGGCATCATACTCTTCATGCCTGGCGATCCCATCATTTAAGTATCTTTCCTCTTTTAATGGATACTCCAGGCCTTTCAGAGGACCATGATAATGCCAGAAAGGGTCGATGATCATGGTAAAAAGCGCAATCAGACCTAAGATCCCCAAGATTCCGCCCAAGACAATGCCGTTCCACTTCGCTGCATTTTTCATCAAATGGATCCTCCTTTTACTCATTTCCTGGCGCTAATCCCATGCGTTTTAACAGGCATCCTTTCCTGCAAGCAGGAAGTCTGCCTTACGTAACCATGTCCCAACCAGTTCAGACGCGCCTTCTGATACCGGATTGCTCCGTGCTTCGCACTCCTTAAAAATTAAAGTACAAAAATACGGATAGTCCGGAGAGAGAAAGGATCGACCAGACTAAGAGAATGATACTTTTCGCTGCCGTGCGTCCGTTGCATTGAAAGCCTTTGCGGTAACTGTTTTTGGTAAAAAAAGCAATTCCGGCAGCCAATAAAAGCGCCGTTCCCAGGCAGATGCCGGGGACTTTATTCCAAAGACGTCCCAACGGACCGATATGCTCCGCAAGGTACGTGAATTCAATGACATCAAAGCAGGAAAACAACTCTCCCGAAAGGCCTCCCGGTCTCCACTGTATCAGATTGTTCAGCATCGCTCCGAAATCCGTTACCGAATCTGCCCGGAAAAGCATCCATGCCAGATTGACAAAGCAAAAAGTGAAAAACCGGCCGAGCCATTTCGGCAGCCTGTCAAACCATCCGGAAAAGATTCGGTAAATGACCTGCACCAGTCCATGGAGCACGCCCCATAAAATAAAAGTCCAGTTTGCTCCATGCCAGATTCCGCTTACCAGGAACACAATCAGAATATTAAGACACGTACGAACCTTTCCCTTCCTGCTTCCTCCCAATGGGAAATAAATGTATTTACGCAAAAAACGATTCAGTGTAATATGCCACCGCTTCCAGAAATCCACGATAGAAACTGCCTGGTAAGGGGAGTCAAAGTTCATGGGAAGTTCGATCCCGAACATGGAAGCGATTCCGTATGCCATATCACAATACCCGCTGAAATCAAAGTACAGCTGGAACGTATAAAGCAGCGATATCACCAGCGTTTCCGCCCCGGATAAAGAAGCCGGTCTTGCAAATCCCCAGTCGGCACCCCTTCCCAGAAGATCCGCAAGCAGCACTTTTTTCCCCATACCTACTGCAAAAAAATACAATCCTTTCGCCAGATTTTCCTGCCGGAAGCATCTGCTTTTCTCTGCCTCAAACTGGGGAAGCATTTCTTCACAGGTAACAATGGGACCCGCAATCAGCTGCGGAAAAAAAGTCACAAAAAGCAGATAATCCGACAGACTGCACACCGCAATCTCCTGTCTGTAACAGTCCACCAGATAAGAAATCTGCTGAAACGTAAAAAAGCTGATTCCCAAAGGCATCAAAATGCTGTGATAGGATAAATCACAACCGAAAATATGATTCAGATTCTCCAGAAAGAAATGAAAATATTTATAATAGAAAATAATTCCTACATTCAAAGCAATACCGCCTGCCAGGCAAATCCTGCTTAATGTTCTGCCGCCGGATTTTTGCTCAGTTTTTTCGGAATCTGCAGCCGCTTCGCCGCACAATGCATCCCTTTGCTGCAGCTTCCGGATCAGAATACTGATGGAATAATTCCCCAGAATGCTTGCCAGCAGGATAAACAGGTAACTGACATGAAAATAGGCATAGAACCATAAGGACATCACAACAAGAACCACTTTAGCCGCCGTATGTCGGCTAAAGTGATTGCATCCGTAGTATAGAAACAGCGTCAGTGGAAGAAAACACAAAATAAATATATAGGAATTAAAAAGCATCCGGATCCTCCATCTTTACAGCTTCTTTAATGCACCCTCCGGAATCAGACATTCTCCGAACTCTTCCAGATGCCTGGTTAAATCCTCTGCAGAGGTATACAGGCTCCCGTATTCACAGGCACTGCACAATGCCTTGATATAATTATGGGCACAGGCACGTCCTTTTTCCAGATACAAATAATACAGCCCATCCATCTTATAAAGCGTACTCTTTACAAGAAGCGTTCTCGGAAGACTCTTCGCCAGAAGCTCGATTTCTCTGATCCGTTCAAACTCAAACACGGCAAACCGGTGGCTTTCTACGATTTGTTGGATTCGCGCTTTCAGTGCTTTCCCGGTATTTCCGACTTTTCCGACCTGCTTTCCTTCCTTTTTCCCTGCCGGCCCGATGCCCCTGTTTCCCGTAATGGATCCCCTGGAATCACCTTTTTCCTTCCCGGAAATCTCATCCGTATCCGTTTTCTTCCGGTCTTCTTCACTGATTGTGCCGAATCGACCTGCTAACTTGTCTTCCTTCAGTTCCTCGATCGTCTGCTGAATATCCTCCGGCATGTCTTCACCCATGATTTCCTTTAACGCTTCCAGATCTTCCATGATGGAATGAAAACCCTCTTCCGTTTCCCACGGATTCTGCTCACTTAAGGTTACCACCAGACCTTTTCCTGCCAATATCATAATCTGCATATCACACAAAATAGAGGGCGGGTTATACCCTACTTCCTCTGCAGCCTGGGCAATAATCTTATCCAACAATTCCTTGGCTCTGCCGTTTCTGCTCATAAAATCCTTATAGTCCAAACCATATTCTTCCAAATCCTCATTGGAAAGATAACATTTCACCGTTTTTTCATCGATACGTTCTATCTTCATCTTTCTCATCCTGTTTCTGAATCTCGTATCCCCTTCTGTTAACAACTACTTTTTCATCATACCATGAATCTTTGTTTCAGGCAACTTAATTTCCCCTCTTTTTTGCCTGCTCCATACGTTCAAAAGCATGCATCCAGTCCGCTTTAAAGAAATAAATCAGCAAAACCACGCAGCTGCAGAACCATGTGAGAGGATACGCGCTGAATACCACTTCAATTCTGTGGTAAAAATGAAGAACGGTTGTAATATAAGTCACACGGAGCACACACCAGAATCCCAGCATGGCAAACATGGGAACCGCCGGTCTGCCCGCTCCCCGCATAATCCCGGCCAGACAGTGGGACAACGCCAACAGGCAATAGAAAAGTGCTTCCGTTCTGCATTGCCGTACGCCGAAGGCAATTACCTCCGGTGATTCCGTAAAAATTCCGATCAGCCACGGTGCACTCAGCCAGATCGCAACTCCTACCACTTCCGCCAAAATGACGGAGCACAGGATTCCGAAACGCACTCCTTTTTTCACACGATCCTCTTTGCCGGCTCCCAGATTCTGCCCCACAAAGGTTGCAAGCCCCTGCGAAAAGCACATGATCGGTAAAAAGGCAAACCCCTCCACCTTGGAATAGGCACCGCAGCCTGCCATGGCAAAGCTGTCAAAGGTGTTGATATTCGACTGCACAACCAGGTTTGCCAACGCGATTACGGAATTCTGTACTCCGGAAGGCAGACCGAAACGCACAATCGTGCAAAAACTCGGCCAGTGAAACTTTATCTTTTTCAATTCCAGACGGTATACGGTATCCTGTCTCACCAGACGAATACAGCAAAGCAGTGCGCTGATTGCCTGGGAAAGCGTTGTCGCAAAAGCTGCGGCGCCTACTCCCAGGCCTAATCCTCCTACCAGTACCAGATCCAGGACAACATTGATCAGGGACGAGATAATCAGATAATACAAAGGATGCTTACTGTCGCCTACGGCATGCAGAATTCCTACAAAAATATTGTAAAGCACCGAAAACAGGGCTCCGCAAAAATAGACTCTGAAGTACATGACCGACTGCGGAAATACATTCTCCGGTGTATTCATCAGCCGTAAAATACCCGGAGTAAATCCCACACCCAGTCCGGTAAGAAGCACTCCTGCCGCTATTCCGAAGGCCACGTCCGTATGTATGGCAAGCTTCATCTTGTCATATTCTTTGCCGCCGTAATACTTGGCAATGATCACGCCCGCTCCCATAGCTACCCCGTTAAAAAATCCGATCATCATAAAAATCAGGCTTCCGGAGGAACCTACCGCTGCCAAGGCATCGTCTCCCAGAAACCTTCCTACAATCAGGGAGTCGCAGGTATTATACATCTGCTGAAACAGCTGTCCTAAAAAAATCGGAAATGCAAACAATGCCAGCTTCTTCCAGATCACTCCCTGTGTCAGATCATTTGTCGATTGCGTACTTTCTATTTCTTCTCCGTCCATCTTCCGCTACTCCTTTACCTTTCCGGTTCTATCTTTTGATTTTTATTTACAAAGTAAAACCCGTAGTTTTCATTGTAAACGAAAATCCGCTGTTTGTAAACAGCGGATTCATGCGGCGCACAGTTTTCAAATAGATACTTACAGAAAAAAGAGAGTTGTTGAGAAGAAAAAAATGTGGTAAAGTAGGTGTAACCGAAGTACCTTGAAATAGCTGTTCTTACAACAACGCCACATCTTTATTCCTCAAATTTTTCAATTTTCAACTTGATAAACAAATGTTCGACAAAAATAATGTCATATGTTATAATGGAGGTGCATAAATGAAGCCATCAGAAAGGTTTACTGAGCTTACAGCTCAAACAGGTCTCTACAATATTCAAGCCATTGATAATATTCCATCTATTATGCAAAGAGGCTTATTGTCTAATGAACGTGCAAGCAGACTAAATCATGTATCCATCGCAATGAATGAAGTGCAAGCTCACAGAGCCCTTATTCGGATTCCGAACGGACTGGAATTGCATCAGTATGCCAGTCTTTACTTTGATCCACGGAATCCCATGTTATCAAAAAGGAGAAGCCAGAACGAAGAAATCTGTATCTTAAAGTTTGATAGAATTATCTTGGATTTTGACGGAGTCATCTTGTCAGATAAAAATGCTTCCAGCAATTATGCTGCCTTTTATGAAGCTGGTGTTGGATTGGAGAAAATCGATTTTGACTTGGTATATGCCAAATACTGGACAGATGACAATCATTACGAGAACTATAGAAAGAAATCTATTAAATGTGCAGAAGTCTTAGTTCCTTTTTGCATTCCATATGATTATGTTGTATGCGCCGCCGTTATAAACAAAGTTGCGGCACACAAGTTAAAAGCAACAGGATTTGACAGAGAAATAATCGTTGAACCCAGAGTATTTTTTTAGGAGATGACAATATGGAAATAAAAATCGGTGATATTTTTGAAAGCAAGTGTTCAACCATCGTTAATACCGTAAATTGTGTAGGCGTGATGGGAAAAGGCATCGCTCTTGAATTTAAAAAAAGATATCCGGAAATGTACTTGGATTACGTAAAAAGATGTAATTTAGGCCAGGTAAAGACCGGAATACCGTATGTTTTTCATAATATTGATGGCACAAAAATCCTTAATTTTCCAACAAAAGATCATTGGAGGTCACCTTCCAGGTTATCTTACGTTATAGATGGATTAGATTGGTTTGTCGAAAATTATAAGGAATCGGGAATTACAAGCATAGCATTCCCGCCTTTAGGATGTGGAAACGGAGGACTTTCTTGGGAAGTTGTCGGTCCTGTTTTGTATAAGAAACTGCATGAATTACCTATTAAAGTTGAAGTATATGCACCATTTGGTGTAAGCAGAAATGAAATAACAGATGAATTTTTATCGAAAGCAATTATAGAAAACGAGGCTTTGGGAAAAAGCACACTGAAGGTTAACCCTAAATGGTATTTGATACTGGAAGCTGTAAGAGAACTTAACGGAAGAACCTATTCTCTAAAAGTAGGACGAACGATCTACCAAAAGATATGTTATGTAATGACAAGAAATGGAATAAAGACCGGATTTACCTTTTCAAAAGGGAACTACGGACCCTATTCTGCTGATGTCAAAAATTCCATTACTGCATTAGCAAATGCAAATCTGATTACTGAGCAGACCCTCGGAAAAATGGTTTCACTGAACGTATCGAATGATGTAGTTATACCGGAAGACAAATTCAGCAAAGAAGAATGGGCTGCAATGCAAAAAACCGTTGATTTATTCGGTCGTGTAAAAAGCACAGAACAGGCAGAAATGGTCGCTACCGTTTTGTACTCGTATGATGAGTTGAATACCGGGGGGAAAAAAATAAGCGATAAAGATGTGTACGACTATGTTATTTCCTGGAAACCGCATTGGGAGAAAGAGAAAAATTTTGAGGTTTGTGATACCATTCAAAACCTTGCAATGCTTTCCCTTATTTCAGTAGAACACAGCAATCTACTGTTGGATACAACACTGTTCTAGTCCTACTCTTTTATCACAATCTATACGCTATTCTTCTTGAATGCAAATGCAACGAAAAGACACGCAAACCCGCTCTTTCGTTGCATTCGCATTCAGAACAACTTAAATATTCATTCTTAAATTTCTTATACAGAGCCAATAGAAGCTCCCCCTAAATCAAGCACTTAGTTGCAATGCCGTAATATGAAATCCAATACAACTCCCGGGTCTGTAAGACCATGCGGATGATGGTCTCCGCCCGGCTTCACATATACCTCAATCTCAGCACCGGCATCTTTATAAGCCTTTTCCAGGAACCGTCCGTTCTCGCAGTAAGGAACGACCCGGTCACTGTCACCGGTTACCATAATAACCGGGATATTATGCTTCGCCAGGGTCGGGATCCGGTCAAGCGGCATGTCTCTATTGGCTAAAATTTCGGAAAAATCCTTTACTCCAAGAGCATTTATGATTTCCGAATGATCTTCCGGCTTATATTCACTTTGTCCGAAACCACAGGGCCAGCTCATATAATTTATCACCGGAGCATCCAGATACAGGCAGCTTATGCATTCCGGATATCTGGCAGCCAGCTTTACGGCAATCATTCCGCCGCAGCTCATTCCTATGGGAACGCACTTTGCCTTCAGATTACACAGATTCTGTACGTAACGGATGAATCGTGCTTTGCGGTCCAGATCTTCATTTACACCGAACCGGTTCTCATTTTTGATATAGCATAAATGAAATCCGTTTTCCAGGAGAGGGATTTCGATCGCTTCGGGAAAAGCTCCCCAATATTCTGTTTTCACTGCCAGATAACCGTTTTCCGTTCCCGGCTCCGGGTATACAATGACTGCATCATGCCCCTCAAACTGCATATTTTCGCATAAAAAACCATTCCATTTTGTTTCCATTCTTCTTCCTCTCATTCCGCATTTTTCAAACGCCCGTCCATCTGTTCCCCTTTTCCGGAGCTATTACGGTTCTGCGAACGGCACGTCTGAATTGTTACGATTCATTATATGATACCAGGGGCAAAAGGTCAGAAATCCAACGCAAGCTTGCTTGCAGGAGGATTTTTGACCTTGGGACCCGCCCAAAACATGAGTAAGTAGCCATTTTTCGTAGAAAAATGTGCGGATTACGAATGTTTTTGAGGATTGCGGGAGCACGTAGTGCGAAGCAATCCGGTATCACAACATCATTATATAGAAAGATGCTGTAAAAATCAAGTTCCGGATACATTATGACGAAAAGAACCATAAAGAAAAGGAGACTCACTGCAGCTTTACCGACAGACAGGCGCTCTTCAGCCCTGCACTTTCGGCATATACCTTTAACTCGCCGGGTTGCTTTCCGACACGCACCGCCACAGAACACAGTCCTGCCCGCATACGCCTGTCCGTACACGGAACCGGGACAGGATCGCTGACATCGGAACCGGTTCCCACAACCGTTCCCAGACAGTTTGTATGAAACCGGAGGAAAACAGAAGCATCCGGCACTATCCTTCCTCTGTCATCTGTGCAGTAACAGGTGACAACGGCTATGTCCTGCCCGTTGGCTCTCGTTGTAACGTTATCTTGTCTCAGATGCAGTTCTGCCGGCTGACCGCTGGTTTCCACCCAATCCTCCGCTGCCGTTTTCCCGTCGATTTTTCCGGTCATTTTCAGGATTCCGGGTTCGTAGGGAATTTTCCACTCCCCATGGGAAATTGGTTGAATTTTCCGTATCCCCAGGCTTTTCCCGTTCAAAAAGGCTTCTACTTCCTCACAATTCGTATAGCACCACACTTTTATAGTTTCCCCTTCTCTTCCGGGATGATTCCAATGTGGCAGAATATGCAGTACCGGTGTCTTAAGCCAGAACGATTGATTCTGGTAAAAGGCATCCTTTTTCTGCAAAAACATATCGATGGCTCCGGATTGGGAACAAAGCCTTGGCCACATCGTTTCTCCTCTGTGTTCTATCCCGATCCACTGATAACCGCCCATAACCCATTCTCTCTCTTTCAGAAATCGCCAGGTGTTTTCCCGTCCGAGAAACCATGCGTTGGTATCGTGATCATAGGCATTGATATAGCCATTTACAGGATTATCATCTTCATACCATCCTCTTGTTGTTCCCGTAGCACAGCATTCCGACGAAAAAATGGGGGTGTCCGGGTATCTCTTATGCAAAATTTCATACGCTTCCAGACTGTAATTGACTCCCATGACATCCACATGCTCCATCACCGGTGCTTCCTGCGGGCAGTAAGAGACTGCCGTTGTCACAGGTCTGGTATCATCCAGCTTTCTTATCACGGCTTTTAAAGATTCTGCTATTCTGCAGCCTCTTTCCGTTTCGTGCAATGGTTCTTCATTTCCGATCGACCACAGAATCACAGATGGACGGTTGCGATCTCTTTTGACCAGCATCTCCAGCTGTGCCTTTCCTTCTTCCGTAGATTCGAACCACCGCGTCTCGTCCATTACCAGAAATCCCATTTCATCCAATGCATCCATCGTGGCCTGTGCGTGAGGATAATGGGTGGTGCGGTAACCGTTGGCCCCCATCTCTTTGAGCAATTCGATACGGTATCGATGCAGATTATCCGGCATGGCTTTCCCGGTAAGACCACAGTCCTGATGGCTGCATACCCCCTGTATCTTTACCTGCCTTCCATTCAGAAAAAATCCCTTTCCGGCATCAAAAGCTATCGTGCGAAACCCAAATCTTGTCTCCACACAATCCACTTCCTCCGTTCCTCTCACCAGTTGTGTGCAGAGCAGATATAAAAAAGGGTCGATTATGTCCCAAAGTCTCGGCTCCTTCACAAAAAAATTCTGTGTTATGACGGTTTTATCTTTTGCAGGCACCATGATTTCCAGATCGGCTGTCCCTTCCATGGTTACCTTTTTTCCGTTCTGTATCCCCTCTTCGTCCTGCATTCCGGGTCTGTTCTGTGCTCCTTTTAAGGATACCATCATCCGTATGGTCTCATCCTTCCATCCGTCATTTCGAACCGTTGTTTCTACTGTCAGCATCCATCCCTCTTCCACTTTCTGTGGTTTTACATATACGCCCCAAAGGTCTACCGCTACAGAATCTGTTTTCACAAGCCACACATTCCGATAGATTCCGGCTCCCTCATACCACCATCCCTCATGATGTGTCGTATCCGTATATACGGCTATTACATTCTCCCGGTCAAAAAAACACACATCCGAAATATCGATCTCAAAGGAAGTATAACCACAGAAATTATGCTTCATCAGGCACCCATTGACATAGACTACCGCATTCGTGGCAATACCTTCAAAATACAGTAAAATTCTTCGTCCGCGATCCTCCCGTTCCAGATCAAAATGCTTCCGGTACCAGGCATTCTGATAGTCAAAATATCCCAGTGCACTGTTCTCTCTGCGATCCGGTCTCTGGGAAATCACATAATCATGCGGTAATACCACATCCTCCCAGTAGTCCGTATTCACCATTCCCGGCCCGTAGGAATCGGAATCATCATCGTATTCATAAGCTGCCGGTCCCCATTTCATACGCTCTGTTTTCGAAGATATATAGACCGGCCCCTTACACCGGCTATATGGTATCGGTATCTCTCCTGCATGAAATCTCCACCCTTCGTTCAGCAAAATTTTTTCTCGCATTCTGTACATTCCTCCTTCTCCTGCACGACTAAACGGCATAATAAGCGAGCCGTAGTCCTTTTTTTACTTTTACTCCAGGTATATTCTGAGCACTCCGGAAACAGGAACCGGGTATTCATAATATCCGGCTGCCCATATTTCGTTCTTTTGAAGAAACAATTCCCCGGTACAGCTGTAAATAAGAATCTTCGCTCTCTTTCCTGTATAAAATCCGCTTTGCAAAGGATGTACCGTCAGCACATCCTCGCCGGAACCGTTGACATATGTAATTTTCCGGTAAAAAGTGTCTAACTGCAGAATTCCCTCTGTATAGCAAACTGCAAATAATTCCGTTTCCTTTTTTGTAAGAACCATGCTGTAGTTCGCTTCCGGATGAAATACCTCCAGTTCTCCATTCAGAATACAGTCCCTGTCTTCACTCCATAATCCCAGGTAAAACTGCAGCATCCTTTTGTGCTCGTGCGGCAACTCCTTCAATCTGACGGAAATCTGCCATATTCCGAAAATACTGTTAATCAGCTGTAAAGCTGCAGCCTGTGCCGAAGCTGCGGCATTCCACATCAGCATGTCGGAATGAACGGCTGTATTTCCGGATGTCATCCGCAGGTGGAGAATTTCCACTCTGTTTCTCAGTGCAGACAGCGGACAGTCCGTTACTCTTATGATATTTCCATATTTTCTTAAGTCCGGTCCCATATAGCCCTGACGAAGCTCCACAAGAACATTTTTTCGAATTCTTTGAAGCTGAATCCTGAATTCCTCCATCAAACATTCCAGAGCATCCTCCAACGAATCAAAATCTCTGTCCTCTGTGTCGTCCTCCCCTTCCTGTGTCAGCACAAAATGATCCATAAAATCCAACTTCAATCCGTCCAGTTCCCATCTTTCGACCGCTTCTTTGCACAGGTGAAGCAAATAATTCCGAACCGCAGGGCAGCGTGGATCCAGTGCAACCCAGTCTCCCTCATCCGCCAGGTACATTTTACAGAACTCAGGATAAACAGCCGCTTTTTTCCCCATAACAGGAACTGCAAACCAAAGCATGACCTTTAGTCCAAGCTGATGAGCCCTGCTGACAAACCGCCTCATATTCCTGATCTTATCCTCAGCTGGTTTCCAGTCCCCGCAATATGCATATCCTCTTGCAGTATCCCTTGTCTGCCACCCGTCATCAACAATCACTGTATGCATCCCCATTTCGGCAGCAATTGCCAGTTCCCCCAGCAATTCCTCTTCCGAAAATTTCTGATGCCACGCATACCAGGTGGAATACGCGGGCAATTTTGCTTCCGGTGGTACCTCTGCCGGAAATCGTCCCTGCCCTTTCCACCATTGTTCCGCTCTTTTTGCCGCGGAAACCAGCTTCATGGATCGTCTGTCAATCAGAATTTCCGTAACATACTCCCCACCCCCGCCCCAAAAGATCCGGCTATAAGTCAGGGAAAATACCATGCAGGCATTTTCCTCCCGGATTCCATAGGTCATTTCCACCGGTCTTCTTGTCTCTGACAGAGCAACCATAATCCGGCTTTCCCCTTTATGATTCAGCAGGACCAGCAGGGGTGCACCACTTGCAATCCTGCTTTGCACCTTTGCCGGAGCCCATACCGGCAGAAGATCCTTATGGAAACCGGACAAAGGACTCCAGGAAGAAAAAATATCCATACAGGGAAGCTCCCATGAAATCTCCATAGTATCCCTTTTCTGCTTCCCGGCTTCTGCGCGAATTCTCACAACCTGATATTCTTTGCAATCCTCCGCGATTTCCAACATCACACGATGGGAAGAGCGGCAAATAAAATTATAAATCATATACAGCAATCTGCGGCGACCGGAACATTCCCCCCTTTGCTATCATCCGCATTTTATAAGCTTGTGTTTCCGGTAAGGAAACGGTCTGATCCCGGTTCGGGCAACTATTTTTGTAAATGGTTTCATAGCGAACACCATTAAAGGCCTGAATTTCATATTCCCATACGCCTTCCCCATTAAAACGGATTGTATTGAACGGAAAGATTCCTCCAAATTCCACTTCTATCTCCTTTTCCTGCACATGTACTCTGGTACTGGGCCCATTGGCAAGATCGGACGCGTTTTTCATTCTCTTCTCTTCCGGGAAGCACTCCTCCGGTAGCTTATATACTCCGATATGACGTATCACCGGCTCGTCCATGGAATCTTCTATCGTAATACGTACTTGTTCGGTATTCAACGCCTCGAGCCGAAAGGCTCTTTTGTATCCGATTCCTTCCGCCCTGAGAATCTCCTTCCATTCGTTTTGCACAAAAGCTTCCACCTTAAAATGCCTTACTCTCTGCCCATATTCGATTGCCTCACCGATACAAAAGCAATCAAAGCATCTTTCTGTCGGGAAGCTAATGGTAAGAACCGGCGAAGCATCCCCTTCTTTCGCACGATAGAAGCCATCATCCTCTGTCAGTACCTGGTCACCGCCATGACCTTCTTCCCGGGATGATTCACTCACCTCGGACCCGGCTGCCAGATTGAATGCAAAGGTCTGCCTTTCAAACCGATAAGCCTCAAGCAGGTTCCTGACATCCCTTTCTTTTAACAATCCGTTCGGAGCCGGCGGAATATTCAACAGCATAACGGCATTCGATCCTACAGAAGTAAACCAATATTGAAACAGTGCAGAAGAGGACTTTATCAAATCGTCCTGTTCCTTGTGATAAAACCATCCGGGACGAATGGAAGTATCTGCTTCGGCCGGGATAAACCGGCTTGCACCGGGATTTCCGGTATTCAATACCCTGGGAACCTCATTTCTCAGATATTCCGGTGAGATCGTAGACCAGCAGGGAGTGCCGGCATAACCGCTTTCATTTCCGACCCATCTGGATTCTGCATATTCTGTTGCGCCAAGAGAGCCGAAAATCACGCACTCCGGCTGCAGATTTCGTATAATATACGCATACCTTCCCCAGTCATAATGTATCTTTTCGCTCTGTGCACCGTCCCACCAGCATTCATATATTTTTCCGTAACCTGACATCAGTTCCGTAAGCTGCCCGGCATAATAATCGTCATAGGCAGCTGTTCCGAAGGTTTTTTCGTGGCGATCCCAGGGCGACAAATAAAGCCCCGCTTTGATGCCATATTCCCTGCAGGCATCCGTAAATTCCCTGACGATATCCCCCTGTCCATTCTTATAGGGACTGTTTTTTATGGAATACTCCGTATATCTGCTTGGCCACAAGCAAAAACCGTCATGGTGCTTGGCTGTCAGAATTGCTGCACGAAATCCTGCAGCCTTGACGGAACGGATCCACTGTCTGCAATCTACCTTTTCCGGGCAGAAATTCTTCGGATCTGCCTTTCCCTCTCCCCACTCATCACTGGTAAAGGTATTCATTCCAAAATGGAAAAAGGCCATTTTTTCCCGCTGATACCACTCTATCTGTCTCCTGCTCGGGAGTGCCCCATAGGGCGGCATAAAACTTGTTTTGTTCTCTTCCTGCATATCGTCATCCTCAAAAATCGTAACAGTCCAGACGTGCCGGCATTCAGGTAAAGCCTGCATGAATACCTGTCTGAACTGTTACATACTTGTCTAAAATGTTATTTGTTCATCTACATTATTATCAAAAATCACTTCTTACCGGCCAGGAAAGCATCATACTGTTTCTGAATTTCTTCCATGATTTCTTTGCCGCCTACTTCCTTCAGTTCCTTTATGAATTCATTATAGGTTTTTTCCCAGTCTTTTCCGTATGCTCCCTGATACAGCGCATAATCGTACTTGCTGATTACGGCGTTCACCTGGGTAACATAATCCTCCAGACCGGACGTATCACAGACGAAACCAAGTGCCGGCGAGATCTTTTCTGTAGAATTTACCTTTTCTACCCATTCCTTGTACTCTGCCCCTTCTGACTCTGTGGCATAAGCAAGCTTGGTATTTCCGATAATCCATTTCCAGAGACCATATGCATCATCTGCGCCGCCCTGCTGTGTATAAGGTACTTTTACTACATTGTCGACTGCCATGGTATAATGCTCGCCTTCCAGTCCGTATACCAGCAGATTATACATTTCCGAATCCGTCTGGAGCAGATTCAGCACCTGCATGGCAACCTCTTTATTTTCACAGCTTTGTGTAATACAGGTTCCGCCTGCGCCGTTTTTGCCTCCCATCCACTCATTGTTGCGTTCGTAAGGGATCGCCAGCATCTCTTCTCCGGCTCTTTCGGAAAATCCTTTTTCACAGGTAATGGTATAATTGCAGTCATTGAATGCCCAGCCGCGAATATCAAAAGCATTTTCCCATTCTCCCGCGGAGAGGACATCCTCCCGGATAAATCCATCCTCATACCATTTTGCAGCATACTTACACCTCAGATAGTAGTCCTGTGTCTCGTAGAAATTGGAAATTTTTCCGGTTTCATAATCAATCATTGCAATGGAATACAGGCTCTCATAGCCTCTTGGGAAGGGCGCTCTTGTCGTCTTATAATGCACTCCGTCCGCTGCCATTGCCTTCAGGTAATCATCCAGAACCTGCATATATTCCTCTGTTATGTGATTGCTGGCATTCAATTCCTGCTTCAGCGCATCTATATCCAGGTATTTTTCCGCATCCGCCTTATGCAGAAGAATGGCATTGGAAGTAACATTAATCTGCCAGGTAGGAATACCGTAAACCACACCGTCCACCTTCATATACTCCCAGAACCAATCCTCATAATTGTCAAGAATCCCGCTTCCGTATTCGTTCAGCAGATCATCCAAAGGTGCAAACGTTCCGTTCGCTACTTCGTTTTCAAAATCCAGACCATAGGTATTTACAATATCCACCTGCTCTCTTGCGGAAAGCATCAGCATAAATTTTTCTTTGTATTCTGAGCCGGTATATACTTCGAAATCAATTTCGGCATTGATACCCTTTTCCTGCAGCTTTGCATTAAATGCATCCCATACTTTTTCCGCATCCGCCTGCATCCCGGGACCCATCATCACATATTTTAACTTTACAGGCTCCTCCTTAACTGTCCCCTCGTTTTCGGAAGACTTCTGAATACTTTCCTTTACGCTTTCCTTCGTGCCGGCGTCGGACGGTTCTCCCTGATTTTTGCTGTTACTGCAGCCGATACAAGATACCGCCGCCAGAACAGCTGTCAGTAAAACAACTGACTTTTTCACTCTTTTTTTCATGACTCATTTCCTTTCTTGTTCCCATTACGATTTTGCTCTTGTCTTTTTGCTGCCTTATGTATCCGGTCTGTTTCTTCCGGTCGGTTCTCGGATCATCCTGTACACCTCCTCTCCTCTGTTTCTCAGGATTTTACACTTCCCACAACCAGCCCCCTGGTAAAGTACTTCTGGAAAAACGGAAAAACAACCATCATAGGACCGGCTGCCACTACCGCGATCGCATACCGCAGACTTTCAAAAGGCGGTTCTTCATTTGCAAACAGCCCTGCACCGGACTCTGAGCTTTGCATCTGCTTTAAAAAGTCCGCTTCGTTAATCAGTTTCTGTAAAAGGTATTGCAGGCTGTATAACCTGCTGTCTCTGATGTAAAGCAAAGAAGTATTCCAGTCATTCCATTTTCCCAAAAGATACATAAAACCAAGGCAGGCAATAATCGGTTTGGCTAACGGAATGATAATGGAAAGATAAATCCGATATTCACTTGCGCCATCGATTTTGGCTGCTTCGATCAGACCATCCGGCAGCCCCTGATAAAATGTCTTGAACATAATCACATTCCAGGCACTCATTAAACCGGGTACCACATAAATCCAAAAGGTATTTCCCATATGCAGATACTGCGTATTCAAAATATAGGACGGTACCAGTCCCCCGCTGAAAAACATGGTAATCATCAGATAAACGGTAACTGCCTTTTTATAGCGGAAGTTGGATCTTGCCAGCGGATATGCCAGCAATGTCTGTATGAACATCGCAAGTACAGTTGACAGCAGGGAGTATAATATCGTTGTTCTGTAAGAATCAAGAATCTGTGTGGAATCCCGGAACACTGCCCTGTATGCCTCCAGTGACCACTTTTGCGGAATAAGTTGATACCCGAACCCGGAAATCATCTCCTCGGATGTAAAGGAGACAGAAATCATCAAAAGCAGCGGGAGAAGATAACCGATACTCAAAGCCGTCAGAATCAGATAAAGCAGAATGTCTCCCTTCTTTCCGGCCCTCCTGTTTTTATTTTTCATTGTCTTTCCGCCTCCCTAAAACATACTTTTTTCATCGTCTATCTTTTTTATGATCCCATTTACCAGAAGCAGCAAAATGGTTCCTGCCAGGGACTGAAACAATCCGACAGCCGTAGTTCTCCCCATACTGTTGCCGGTTTTTAATGCCCGGAAAACGTAGGTATTGAAAATGTCCGTTGTCTCATAAAGAGCACCGACATTTCTGGGAACCTGATAAAACAGACCGAAATCCCCTCCCAGAGCATAACCTACACCCATAATCAGCTTCATACAAAGAAGAGACATGATCTCCGGAATTATAATATGGACGATCTGCTTCCATTTTCCGGCTCCATCCATTTTGGCTGCTTCAAACAGGCTTTCATCAATTCCCACCATGGTTGCATAGTAAATCAGGGAACCGTAGCCAACATTACTCCATATTCTTACAATGGTCAGAATTCCCGGCCAATATGCCGCTTCTGTATACCAGTTAATCTTTTTCCCTCCCAAAGAGGTGATAAGCTGCGTCATCAGACCATTTGCCGGATTCAGAAAAATATAAACAATATAGGAAATCAGCACCATGGACATGAAAACAGGCAGGATACAGGTGGTCTGAAAATATTTCAGTGCCTTTTGATTCCTGACGTAGTAGAATAATACCGCAAGCAGAATTGCGAAAAAATTATCCACAAGCAGAAACCAGAAAGCATATGCAAGCGTATTGCGCATAAGCATGCCGAAATCCTTCGACATGAAGAAAAAACGGAAATTAGCAAGCCCCACCCATTCACTCCGGAAAATTCCCAGATTCGGGTTAAACTTCTTAAAGGCCAGAATCAATCCCACCATGGGCAGATAATTGAAAATCAAAACGTGTACAATGCCCGGAAGTGCCATCAGATTTAACTGCCTTCCGGCAATGCTTTTGCTTTCTTTATAGGTTCTCCTTTTCATTTCTGTACTTCTCCTCGTTCCGGGATGATTAGTGTCACGCTGGTATACTCCTTCTCCCGGCTTTCAATTGAGATACCTGCCTCCTTACCGTAAATCAGCTGCATTCTCTTATAAACATTGTAAATACCAATGTTTTTTTCCTCAAAGTTCTCTCTGTCAAACCGATCCGTAATTTCCTTCATCTTCTCGCCGGTCATACCATACCCGTTATCATAAACACGGATATGGATAAATTTACCTTCCCGAAAACAGGTAATCTTCAAAATCCCGTTTTCGCGATTCCGGATTCCATGGACAACCGCATTTTCCACAAACGGCTGCACGCAAAGCTTGCAGATCCTTTTTTCTTCCAGATTATCCTTTACCTCAATTTCCCCTTTAAAATTTCCGTAGCGCAATTCCAGAAACGCAAGATACATACGGGTAAATTCTATCTCTTCCCGCAACGGAACAAGCTGCTTTTCCGTGATATAGCAGTAGTGCACCATTTTGGAAAGCCCGGCAATCATTTCTGCCGCTCCGGTATCGTACCCTTTTTCTTCCAAAAGCTGGTAGATAATCAGATTCAGACTATTATTGATAAAGTGAGGATTAATCTGCGCCTGCAGAGTTTTTCGCTTGATTTCGTCAAAATCCAGAATACGCTTCTCCACCTCTTCCTTGAGTCTGCTGTTATCATCCATTACTTGCAGAATTCTTGCCGCAATATATTCTGCTTCATTTTCCTTTGCAGGTTCATACCTGCGCTTTCCGTCCAGAACATCCATGAAACTTGTCATATATCCCAGATTATCTACGGAAAGCAGAATGGCAACTAACAATGCAATCGATAAAACGCAAATACCGATACAGACGACCGCAACGAAAAACCAGCGAATTTCTTCCCGGTATGTTTTATTTTCCGTGCAGACAATGTACTCGAAATCATATTTGGAGGATTTCAGACTGTAAAAGATTTTTTTATCCGATAGCTTCGGATTTTCATAAGTCCGTTCGTTCATCTGATCCGGTACCTCATAGGTTGTTTTATAGAACATTTCCTGATTTTGCAATACAAAGAGTTCCGTAGATACCGGTAAAAGACTGTCCACCTTCTTTTTCAGGTATAATCTGTCCATCTCAATCACCACGCAGCCCTTGATTCCCTGGTTCTTCTTCATAAATACCCATGAAATAATCGTCTGATTTTCGGACCAGATCGGCAGAATCCGGTAGCCTTCCTGAAATTCTTTTCTGCATTCCTCTCTCCACGAATCTGCCAGCGGCAATTCATCGGCTACCCCTTCCCTGCCAAACAGAAGATCCTTCTTTTCACTATACAAATAAATATTCCGTACACTCATTTCACCTTTGGAATATGCTGAAACCGTGCGCTTTACATCTTCCTCAAAATCTTCCGGCAGGCTGCGTTCCTTTTCCATGCTCAGAAAATTCCGGATCGTCTGATCGGAGAGAATGCCGGCCGCAAGGTACTCCGTGTCCCGGAATATGTTTTCAAAAAGCGCCGCAATTCTCATAGCCTCCGATTTGTTCCCGCTCACCAGCTTATCCTCAATAGAGTAAAAGTACATTCTGCAAAGCAGCACTCCCGGAATGAGCAAAAGAAGAAGCAATACCATAAAATTTTTGAAAGCACTCAGCACAATGACACTGTTCAGACCATAAGCCCGGATACTCTTAAAAAAACGTTTCTTCATTTTTTCCCTCCGTACTTCCTGTATTCCGTTACGGAGTACCCTGTGTATTTCCGAAAGCTTCGTCGGAAGTTTCTTTCCTCTGTATAACCGACCTCTGCACAGATCTGTTCTACAGACTTTCCCTGTTCCAGCAATCTGACGGCATAATTCATCCTGGTTTCATACAGATATTCCAGAATGGTCTGTCCGGTTTCCATTTTAAAAATTCTTCCGAGATAATCTTCATTCAGGAAAAATCGGTCTGCAATTTCGTTTCTGGACAATTTTTCTCCAAAATGCTCTCCGATGTAGTTTTTTACCTTCTTTATGACCTCCTCACGCATGTTCTTTGCTTTTTCCGTTTGCCTGGATACCTCTATCTGTTCCCTCTCCCTTTGATTAAACAAGCCGAAATCCTTGTTCCCTGCCAGCTCCGGAAGCTGAAATTTCGTCTGCCTGATCCAGACGGTATGCAATCCGAACAAATCATACATCTGATAGGTAATATCCTCTTTCAGAACCGGATCTGCATTGCAACCATGGAAAATGACAAAATGAAATTTTCCGCTGACTGCTTTAACCAAAATCACAAAGGATGCTTTATAAAGCAGACTCAGCATAGTTTCCATGGAATCTTCAAAGGTACCGGCACCATATTTCCATCTGGTATCCAGGAAAGCAGAATATTGTTCTATTTCAAATTCCACCAGCTCGCAGGCCGCCTCTTGAAAAGACACTTTGGATTCCAGCAGCGCATACGCATCCTCTGCTTCCTTTTCTGTCCCGAAAACGCCTCCGAAAGCATCACAAAAGAAAATAGTATAGTCCAGCTTCTTGTCCAGAAAGGTTTGTTTTTCCTGCTTTTTCAGACTTATACGAACTTTTTCCATTGCTTCCAGAAAATCCTTTTTCCCGACTGCTTTCAGCAAATAGCAGACAACATCATAATCCATCGCCTTTTGCACATACTCAAATTCCGGGTAAGCGCTCACAATCACAACCTTACAATTCCACTTTTTCTCCCAGATATATCTGGCCACATCAATTCCGGACATTTCCGTCATCCGTACATCTGTCAGAACAACATCCGCCTGATTCTGCTCCAGCCAGGCAAGTGCTTCCTTTCCGCTTCCAAACGATGCTTCGGTTTCAAAATCCGGGCACAAATCCCGCAAGTAGACTTCCAGTATTCTTCTGGAACTGTTTTCATCATCTATAATGACTGCTTTATAAATAGGGATCACCTCTCTGCTTTATTTGATGCAATCTGCATCCAGAGATACTATATCACATCCTGACAGCGTTCACAAACATATGGGCAGTAAGCTCCGGTGCTGTAGACTGAAACATGGCAAACGGGTACCTCCGCTCTCCCTCCATCGGTAAAACCAGTTCAAACCAGAAATTCCTTACATCCTGCGGTAATCCGAGATATGTCAGCGGAACCCTGACCACACCTTCTATCTTTTTTTCGATTTTCCGTTTTACAATTCTTTCCACCTTCGGCTCGTTCTGAAAAACCATGGTAATCTCCAACGGATTTCTCAGCTGCGGAGCCAGCTCCAATCCCTGCTTTCCGGCTATGATTCCCGGAATCCAGCCTCCTTCCGTTTCCGGTGCGGTAAAAAGAGCCTGACCCTCCCGTATCTCTACCGGCATCGCCGTATAAATCAAAGCATTTTTCGTTTTCAATTCTTCCGATTTGATTGTAAAATATCCGTTTTCCACAGCAAACCAAAAGCCTTCACTGCGATTTCCGAAATAATCCGTAATATTGTATTGAGATGCACTCTCTAAGGAATTCCCTATCAGCAGGTCCAAGCTGCGATACATCCAGCTCATCGAAATGTCACAGTCATCGGCCTGCACAGAGAATACATATTTTCCGGGCATCAGTTCCACATCGAATTCCTTCTGCACCTCTTCCATCGCAGGCAGCTGCAGTTCCTGAAGACTGCTGTCAAAACAGGAAGAGGCCACCGGGTTTATCTGCAGTCTGAAACGGCAGCTGCGCATTCGAGCCTCACGATTGTACGCAGACACGACTATACTCCCTCGGTAACGGCCATCTGCATTCAGGGTAAGCTTCTTTCCTTCCTCTATCCGGGTTAAAATCCGATGCATTTCGGATTCTTCTGCTGATGTTGCATCTGTTCCCTCCTCTGCCCCGGTTTCGTATCTCACATCCCTGACATAATCCTGAAGAAGTACTCCGCAGTCCTCCAGGCTTCCTGCCAGCTTTCCCAGGAAGCTCACCTTCCGGAACAGAACCTTTTCGATATCTGCCTCGTCCGAGAAGCCCTGCAGTCTGGACGGAGTGGGCAGTACGATAATTCCGGGTTTACCGATCAGCGAAATATTTTCGATTATGACATCATAAATTCTTCCCTTCTTCCTGTCTTCGTTCCAGACAGAATCTGTAATCCTGGCATCAAACAATTGTGCCCCTGGTGCATCCTCTATCCGGATGTTCTCAAAGCGAATCTTTGAAATTTCAGCACGGTCTCCGTGATGGATTCCCATGCAGGGGCAGCCTGCGCAGGAATGTATAATATCCATATTTCGAAAAATCACATCATAAATTCTTTCGGCTCGCAGCTCCACACCGATTTCCATGGGACGTCCGGAATCATTCCAGAGAATGCAGTTTTCAAATAGCAGATGCTCTGCATTTCCGGTATCGAACGCTTTTACGACCAGAGAATCATCTGCAGCCCGGATGAAGCAATTTCGAATTTGTACCTCCCTGGAGCCGCAAACATCAATTCCGTCGGAATTTCCCCTGCCTCCGATGATTCTGACATGATCCACCGTAACGTGGTTGCAGTCATAAATTCGAAAAGTCCAGCAGCTGCTGTCGATTAATTTCACATTTTTCACAACAACATAGTCGGAATGTAAAATGTCCAAACACCTCAGCAACTCCTTGTCTTCTCTTTCAAAACTCTCCATTGTAAGGATACCATTCCCGCAGATTGTAAGATAATCTGCATTTTCTGCAGTAATCTTCCCATGCACTACAGCACCCTCTTCCAAA
This sequence comes from uncultured Acetatifactor sp., assembly GCA_934433135.1. GTDB lineage: Bacteria > Bacillota > Clostridia > Lachnospirales > Lachnospiraceae > Acetatifactor. Next base: position 236,973 of record CAKRZO010000001.1, read on the forward strand.
AACACAAGTGTGTTCTTTTCATGAATCTGTATATGTCCGGCAACCGTCTCTCCTGCGGGATAATAGATCAGATGCTCATATCCACTCTGCGGCAAATAATCCTTTTCTTCTGCAAACAGCAGTAAAGCATCCTGAATATCTTCGTTAATTTCCACTGATATATTACAGGGACTTTCCAGGGTAAAGCATACCTTGTCTCCGACCACCTCCACAGGAATATGGAGATTCAAAGGTCTGATCACCACGCTTTTGATTTCCTTTTCAAAATGTATCTCACAAGAAAGCTTTTCTTTAAAAATGACAGAGCTGTAATAAGCAATCCTGCTGCCCCATCCGTATCTTACATGGTAGGTATTCACGCGTCTGATCTCCCGGTCCGTTCCATTTACCGTTAGTCTCATCTTCTCTTCCCGCCTCCTCTGTTTCCTCTGTTCTATTTTTGAATTGCTTCGATTATAAATAAAAAAAACAGGAAACAGAAGGGTGATTTACGACCATATGCCGGACAAATTCCGACTTGCTGCCGTTTATTGCAGATTATTGTTCACCGCATTTTTCATGAATTTAATTTGCGAAAAAAGGAAAAGCTTCTAAATATCAAAAATTTTATACCCTAAAAGGTATATTTCGTATTTTTAAGCAAATATTATACCCGATAGGGTTTATTGCTAAAATTATTTCCTTGACATTGTACCCCAAAGGGTGTAAAATATGTGCAGATAATAACCACAATAGACGTGACCGCAGCGTCAAATCTGAAATTTGACGCGCGATTCCGCAGACGCTTTCGCGTCGGAGGAATGGAGATTAATATGAACCCGATTGCTAAATTTGTAAAAGAAAACCGAAAAGCGGCAGGACTTACGCAGGAGCAATTTGCATTGCGTTCGGGTCTTGGGCTTCGCTTTGTGCGTGAGCTTGAGCAGGGCAAGGAAACCGTGCGTATGGACAAGGTGAATGTTGCGCTTGCAATGTTTAACGCACAGGCTGTTGCCGGAAAGAAGGAGGATAAATGAGTGCTTTCAGGAACGCCTATGTTTATGTAAGAAACGTTTTCGCCGGTGTTCTCAAGGAAACGGATAATGGCTATTCTTTCAAATATGACACCGATTATTTGCAGAGCGAAAATGCGTCTGCCGTTTCACTCACCTTGCCTTTACAAGCGGAAGAATACACATCGAAAACCTTGTTTTCATTTTTTGACGGGCTTATTCCCGAAGGCTGGCTTTTGAAAATTGTAACCGATAATTGGAAAATTGACAGCCACGACCGCTTCGGTGTTTTACTTGTAGCCTGCAAGGACGGAATCGGCAATGTATCAATACGAGGAGGGGAAAAGAAATGAACTGTTTATGCTGCAGCAAACCTTTGCATACACCCGATGAAACAGGTTGGCACAGGGCTTGCATCAAACGTTTTTTCGGCACGACTAAACTCCCCGAAATTGAAATTGATGATAAAACGCTAAATTTTTTAGCAACCGAAGTGACAAACAAAGGCTTTACCGTTCCCGGTGTTCAAAAAAAATTATCTTTGCACCTTGTCAGTGACAGCCGTAAACCGAGATTAACGCTTGTAAACTATCCGACCGGATATATTCTCAAGCCACAGGTTGCGGAATTTGATGCACTCCCCGAATCGGAGCAACTCATAATGACAATGGCGGATATGGCGGGAATTTCGACCGTTCCTCACGCACTTATTAAAGGTAACGCAGGGCTTGCATACATTACAAAACGAGTTGACCGCAATTTAACAGGCAACAAGATAGAAATGCTCGCTATGGAGGATTTTTGTCAGCTTGATTTAAGACTAACAGAGGACAAATACAGAGGCTCGTATGAGCGTTGCGCAAAGATAATCAAGCAGTATTCATCAAGAGTCGGCATTGATATGGCAGAGTTTTATATTAGGCTTGTTTTTTGCTTTATCGTAGGAAATTCCGATATGCATCTAAAAAATTTTTCGCTAATCGAAACAGCCGAGGGTTCGGGCGAATATGTGCTGTCCCCTGCATATGATTTGTTACCCGTCAATGCAAATATGCCTGCCGATAAGGAGCAATTTGCACTTGCTATGAATGGAAAGAAAACAAATATCCGCAAAGGCGATTTTCTAAAATTTGCAGACACCTGCGGTACAACTCGCCAAACCGCCGAAAAACTCATCGAAAATCTTGTCAAGTTTACACCAAAGTGGCTTTCAATGTGTGAAAAATCACTGCTCCCCGATGAGTTGAAAGAGAGATTAAGAAAGATAATTACCAAAAGGGCAGAAGTCTTGCAACGATAATAAGTAAAATGAATGTTTTGGTGCAAATAAGCCTTTTTGGGGATTTTTCATGAAATGATTCTGTCTTCTTGCTTTTTTACTGCCTGCATGTTATTCTGGACACAGTGGACTGTTTCGCAATCCTGCAGCATCCGCAAACAGTCTGAAGGAACCTGAAAGAGAGGTGCCCGTGTCATGGTGGACGCAACTATTTTTGAACCCTATAATCGAATTTTTGCTTCCTTCGCGCAATGGAGGAACCAGCCGAACAGCAAAGTTCAGCATTATCATGACACCTACGAAATCTATCTTCAGACAGACGGCGAACGTTATCTGTTTTTGGATGATGTGTGCCATATTCTGAAAAAAGGGGATCTTTATATTCTCACACCTTTTGTGATTCACTATACCAGAAGCGGCAGTCTGCCCTTTTCCGACCGTTATGTAACCAATTTCACGGCAGGCAATCTGACACCGCTTCTTACATCGGAAGAGGCCGTTTCTCTATGCGGGAATCTGCATACCGGTGTCTATCATTTACCGGAGGAGCAATATCTGCAGCTTTTGAAAATCTTCGAGGTCTTCTGTTCCATACCGGGCTGCAACGGTCCGGCAAAAGGAAATCTGGAAGAAAAGGCAAAGGCAGGCTGTCTGCTTTGCCTGCTCACGAGTCTGAACACCTCTCTTCAGGACAAAAAAATAACAGGAGAACTCTGCGTTTCTCCTGCTAACCTTCAGCCCGAGCTGATCGATGCCATTCACTTTATCAATTACCATTACACCGAGCCGATCACCCTGGACGATGTCTCAGCTCACATTCATATGAGCAAATATCATTTCTGCAGACTGTTTCGCCAGTTCACAGGGGCGACTTTCCTGGAGTACCTTTATAATGTACGGTTATCCAAGGTTCATATCCTGCTGCAGAATACCGACCTGCCTTTGAGCGAAATCGCCGCCAAAACAGGATTTCGCTCCACCGCCCATCTGTCCCGGTGTTTTAAAGCCGTTTACCATATCTCTCCCAGACAGATGCGAAACACGCAGCAGTCCGGCAATCCATCGTAAGCAGGACAACACAGTTCTTATCCGCCGCAATGCAATTATCACATAAATCCCTCATTCCACAGACGCTTTCGCTTCGGAGGAATCTGTGCAGAACCCGGCACAGATTTTCAGAATCCGGAATATAGTAAAAGCAAAGGATTTTTTGGCAGGATTTGCGCTTATGCTGTTCTCCGCTTTTATTTTTGCTGTTTCTGCCAGTCTGGATGCCTTTTTAACCGGGCTGGCTTTCGGGCTTCGCAGACAATCCATCTCCCTTTTTCGGAATCTGACCATCAGCCTGATTACACTTATCGGCACATTTCTTACTTTGCTTGCAGGAAGCTGCCTTTCTCATCTGTTTCCCGGACATCTTGCAGAAAAAGCCGGCGGAATTTTACTGATTCTGCTGGGTCTGTTTTATCTGTTAAAATTTATGAAGCTCTTCTTCAAAAAATACCCTTCCGACAAAGAAACCGAAGAAAAAAAGGCAACCGCTTTAACACCTGCTGCCACCTTGCTTTTAAGTCTTTCTCTATCCGTAAACAATATCGGCATCGGAATCGGCGCCAGCATTGCCGGAATCTGTCTGCCTGCCGCCTGCGGATTTACGTTTCTTTTTTCCGTGCTTTTCCTTGCGGCAGGCAACCACCTCGGCAACGCTCCCTTTTTGCGCTTTGCGGACCGCTTTGCCGATCTTCTCTGCGGCCTTTTACTGGCAGGACTCGGCCTCTCCTCTCTCCTTTAGTATAACGTCCTAATTGTCCAGATTTTTGTATAAAATCAGCTCCACCTTATCCTCTTCAATGGAAACCTGCGCATCATCTGTCATCATGCCGATCAGCAACAGCTGGCTGGAATCCCCCGGTTCTCCGGTTCCGGCCAGTTCCCAGTAAATGTCTTCTACGCCGGTATTACAGGACTCTTTCAGATATTTTTCCAAAGATACAAGCCTGCTTCGGTATTCCGCTCTATAATCCGATATAAAATGAATGACCAGCTGACCCGCCTTCTTTTCCACCTCCGACCGAATCCGGGAAGCACCCAACGCAAAGAAAAATACGGTCAGTTCTTCCACAATTTTGGCTGCTTTTTTCTCGTTATGAATCATGTTCCACTCCTTCCCGCTTTCTGCTTTTGTCTTTTCATGTTAGTCTTTTCCTTTTGCTCTTTACTTTTTACTCTTTCTTTTACTCTTACTTTTTTTGTTTCCTGCTTTTATCTTTTTCCTGTTGCTTTTTACCCTTTACAGCATTTCGGCGAAGTTCAAAATGACTGATAAAACTTTCCGCAATCGGCACTATGGTAATAGCAACCCAGCCGGCGCTGAAACCATTATTATAAAGATTCAGTCCTCCGTACATGGAAGCAGTACACATGACAATGCAGGAATGGAGTGCTCCGGCGGCCATTCCCACCAGAATGCCGAATTGTCCGGCAATCGGGGAAAGACCGACAGCGAACAGGGCTGCCAACTGCAGTCCCGGAGTCGCCGGAGTATATTGTGTGACAAATGTCAGTAGATAAACTCCCAGAAGAACCGGAAGATAGTTTTTCAAATGCGCACCAAATGCCGAGAAACCGAAAGCCGTAAACACAGTCCCCAGAACCGGTCCCGAAAGATCTCCGCCTGTCAGGACAATATAAGTCGCACCGGTAATCCCCATCAGCCCCATGTTCATAAGTGTAACTCCTGCCCCATCCATCAGGATAAAATCCGTCACCGCACGTCCTCTGTGCCTTGTAATCCGGAGCAGATCCCTTCCGGCTGCCCGTACTGCCTGCCATAGGGAACACGCTGTTTTTTCCTGCACTATCAGACCTTCGGTATTTTCCATTTTCCTTCTGTATTTTCCGGTAGCAATCCACAGTCCATACAATATCGTAAGGCCGAAATAGAGATAAATTCCGACTAAAATTCCCGGATGTCTCCCTTCCTTCCAGATAAAAACGGTTGCGCTCTCAATTCCAACTGCTTTCAGAATACAAACCAAAACAAAAGCGATGATTCCGCCGGAAAATCCCACATTAAACAAATTATATCCTGCGTGCATGGATGCAGTATGCACGGACAGGGGCGGCAGAATAAAGCCTACCAGTATACCGATAAAAACCGCACAAAGCAGATTGATCCGGGTATCGAATGGCAGGATGTGCATCATTTCCGTAACTAACGGAGAAAGGCAGGTTCCGAACAATGCCGTATAGATGTAACGGCTCATGGGAGCCCGGCTAAACTTTGCATAAAGCCATGTTCCCAGCAAGACCGGTGCAATGTTTACCGGATTTTTCCCCCAGAATCCATAACCGATATTAATAAAAAAAACCGCCATGGTAATCCCCGTAAACGGTACCTTACCTTTGCAAAGCAACATCAATACAATAGCAGCCAACAATGCCACATTAAAAAAAGCCGCTCCGTAATTTGCCATTTCAAAATAATCCGTAATCAATGCATCCCTGCACAGAATAATTGTTTTCATTCCTTCCGCAATCTGTCTGGGGCTACCCATCATAAATGCAGCTGCCAAAAGTAAGAAAACCGTAACCGTGCAAAATCTTTTCAGTTCTTTTCCTGCCATAACTACCTCGAATTTCTTTTCTCTTGTTCTATTGTACAGGATGACTTCCCCCATGACAAGTAAAATTTTGTGTAACAGTTTCTTAAAAAAGCGCTTGACATTTTCCTTGCCCGGACTTATACTGACAAAGGATTTGTGAGTTTAGGAAAGGAGACAATAGAGATGTACATCATCAGGTATTTTAATTCGGATATCAAGCTTTACAACAATTTCATGCATACACTTTTGTCTCCCGTAATCAGACAGGACAGGTTTCGTATCAGGTAACAGAATTGTTCAGGACTCTTTTGTTATAAGACAGGAACATACGCACACAGTCATTGCCTCCAAAGCAATGCCGTGCTTTTTGAAACATGTACCATGGCTATCGATCGGAGCCATGGTTTTTTTGTCGTTACAGTTCACACGGACATTCATGCAGGCAGATTCCATGCTTGCATGAGAAGCTGCCTGTGTAAATGTACGTGTGAACTGTTACTTTTTGTCCCCGGAAACGCGATAACGAAACTTAAGATTGTTACAAAACTCGAACCAAGTGCAATACATTACATTTTGACACGATTGTTTGTGCCGCAGATGTCACAAGCAGCTCTCACAGCGTTGAACCTGAAATTTGACATACAATCTTTCAGTCGTTAAATCATCTGCGGAATGGAGATGTTATGAATTATCCTAAAAGTTTTCTACAATTGCTGAACCAGAACGGAATTTCACCGGATGAAATTCTGTTTACCGCCGTAGGCGATTTTGACCGCGAATACCGTTTCGCGGATACCATTGCAGCGCTTACGAAATCCAGCCTGATTCTTGCCGCCTACCCTCCGGTATCCGGAAAAGAATACCGTTTCGGCGGCTATGCCGGCTGGCAGGTAAAAGCACAGGAATCCGGAGACTCCGGCAGCCGGGATAGTTTTCCCGCTTTACGGATTTATCCGCTTGCCTGTGTGGAAAAGCTGGATGTCATCCGGCAGATCAGCACCGGCACGCTGCTTGGTGTCATCGACGGCACCGAACGGGAACTTTGCCGTTTTTCCAATACCAGAATGGAAGCCTTTTTGCGCCTTAACAAAATTCTGGAAAAATTGAAAAAAAAAGAAGAAATCCTGCCGGAAGACCTTGACTTGTCCAAAGGAAAACAGTGCTGTCCCAAATGCGGCATGATTTACCCGGATCAGGAACGGAAAATCTGTCCGAAATGCATGGACAAAAAATCCATCCTGCTTCGTGTCGTTTCCTATTTTAAACCCTACAAAGCAAGCCTTGTGGTTATGGTTCTTTGCTATATTTTCACTGCCCTGCTTAATCTGGTCTGGCCTTACTTAAGCGGAACCGTTCTGTATGATCAGGTGCTTCCCGGAAAAGAAGAACTTCTTACCGGAAAAGGAAGCTTTTTTGCCTTTACCCATTTGCCTGCAGGGCGCTTTACCCTGGCTCTGGGCATGCTGGTTCTTACCATGATTCTGACTAAGATTGCTATACAGGCCCTCGGTATTCTGCAGGGTGTTCTGACCGCCAGAATCGCACCGGAAGTCATTTCCAAAATCAAAAGCCAGGTATTTACTTCCATGGGCAAGCTGTCCATCAGCTTTTTTACCAAAAGACAGACCGGCGGACTGATGACCCGGATATCCGATGATGCAGAAGAAATTTCCTCCTTCTTTATCGACGGAATTCCTTATTTCTTCATTAACGTCGGAACGCTTCTGGCCACCTGCATCATCATGTTTACCTTAAACCCGTTGATGGCTTTCCTCTGCGTTATCCTGATGCCGCTTCTGTTTTTCATCAGCTACCGGATGCTTCCGCATCTGTGGCATTATTACGGAAAAAGACACCGCAGCAAGCGCCGTTTAAACGGGCAGATGAACGAGAACTTCACCGGTGCCAGAGTGGTAAAGGCTTTCGGACAGGAAAAAAAGGAAATGAACCGATTCCATCGCAGCAACGGAAAAGTACGGGACGCCGAACTGGATCTGGCAAAATACGATCTGAAATTCTTTGCCCTGTACTGCTCCGTGGAGGATTTCATCAGCTTTTTGGTATGGGCAGTGGGAAGCACTCTCATTTTGTGCAGCTCCCAAATGGAACTGGGTCTTTTGATCACGTTTTCCGGCTATGTCAGCCAAATGCAGGGACCGCTGGAATTTATGTCCAGAATCATACGCTGGTATACCAACTGCATGAACTCGGCGCAGCGTCTCTTTGAGATCATGGATGCCGTTCCGGAAGTAAAAGAAGTTCCCGAGCCTTTCCGCCCGGAGACGCTGGGCGGCGAAATCGAATTAAAACATGTTACTTTCGGCTATGAACCCCATAAGCCGATTCTGAAAGACGTCAGTTTCCATGTAAAAGCCGGAGAAGTTCTGGGTATTGTAGGACGTTCCGGTTCCGGCAAATCCACACTGGTGAATCTGATCTCCCGGCTGTATGATGCACAGGAAGGGGAGATTCTGGTAGACGGCGTCAATGTAAAACAATACGGTTTCCGGCAGCTTCGAAAGAATGTTGCCATGGTTTCCCAGGAAACATACATATTCATGGGCACGGTAGCGGAAAACATCGCCTACGCCAACCCGCAGGCTTCCAGAGAAGAGATTATCCGGGCGGCCGTATGGGCCAATGCCCACGACTTTATCTGCCGCATGCCCCAGGGCTATGATACAATCTTAGGTTCTTCCAGCCGGACCCTTTCCGGAGGTGAAAAACAGCGTATTTCCATCGCCCGGGCAATTCTTGCGGACCCGAAAATTCTCATTCTGGACGAGGCCACTTCCGCGGTGGATACGGAAACGGAACTGTCCATCCAGCAGGCATTGGAAAAACTGGAAAAAGGACGAACCGTTCTGTCCATCGCCCACAGACTTTCCACCCTTCGCAATGCAGATCACCTCATTGTTCTGGATGACGGACGGATTACGGAAGCCGGAACCCACGAAGAACTGCTTGCCAAAAAAGGAACGTTTTATAAATTAAGCCAGCTCCAGACAAAAGCGCTGGCGATGCGTGGAATAGGATGAATCTTGCCACTATCGTGACCCTATTCATCCGCAAATTTGTGCCTTACGGCCCAAAGTTTGCCAGAATGTTGATTTGTCAACTGGCCTTACGACCCAAAGGAGGATATTATGGAAGAGCAAATGGAACAGGAAAAGATGGATTTACTGAATTTAGAAGAATTTGATGAAGAAGCGTTGAAAAAGGAATCGGATGAGCTTCTGGAAATGCGTTTTCTTACGAAAGAGAATGCAGCTTTTGCAAGAACGGAGGGGGGATTTGTCTCATTAAAGACAAACGGAAAGGAATATGGCAGGGTCCTTGTCTATCTTACCTTTCCTCTGACGAATCCCGAGGAATTTATCTCCATCCGGGAAGCGGATGAAAAAGCGAAAGAAATCGGGCTGATACAGAATTTAAAAGAACTTGCACCCGATCAGCAGGAAATGATACGGGAACAGATCCGTCTGCGCTATTTTATGCCCGTGATTACCAAGGTACTGGATATCAAGGACGAATACGGTTATGCTTACTGGCATGTGATGACGGATTTCGGAGCCTGCCGCTTTACCACACAGATGAGCGGCGATGCCGTGATCTCTCTCGGAGAATCCCGGCTGCAAGTAACCGATATCGACTCCAACCGCTACGAAATTCCCGATTTTTATGCCCTGACACCGGGCGAACGTAAGAAACTGGATTTATTTATTTAACATTCTTTGAAAGCAACGAAACGATTTCGGATTCACCAGAAATGAGGTTTTTATGAATCTACACTATCCCCTTCCTGCAAAACTGCAGGAATTATACCAACCGGACGAAGACGAGTCCCTTTTATATTGCGTACCGGCGGATCTTTCTTTTGATCCGGTTAAGATGCAGGCACGGAATACCTATTCCGCTTCCTGTTTTGTGGCTGTCACGCAAAAAAGGCTGCTGGTTTTGGAAGAAGATCGTCCCGTCCGGTCATTTTCGCTTTCCCGGTGCGATAAAATAAAGTGTGAGCATCAGGTAAACAGCGGCTTACTGACCGTCACCGATAAAGACGGCAAAACCATTTGCGCCGCACGCTTTTCCATGCGTCATATTGTACGCATGTCTTATGTGGCCAGAGGCGCACAGACACTGATTCAGGCATTGAAGCAGGGAAAAGATGCAAACGAAGCCGGCCTGGTTACCAGCCCGGAATATGAGAAATATTGTGAAAAATGCGGCCGGGCGCTCCCCGGCACCAGCAAGTGTCCTTATTGCGGAGGAAAAACGGTTCTTTTGAAAAAATTTGCGGCGCTGTGCCGGGAATATACCGGCAGGCTTGTGCTGATCGCTTTTCTCATGCTGCTGATTGCCTGTGTGAACATGGCGACTCCCATGATCCAACAGCATTTCATCGACCATGCGCTTACGGACAAAAGCGGCACCCTTTCCGATCTGTTCCGTTTTATCGGCATAACCTTTGCGCTGCTGAACCTCCACATTCTGCTGGTCGTATACCGTTCCTGGAACTGCTCCAAGCTGGGCGCCGATGTCAGCATGACGCTGCGGCAGAAGCTGTATTATAAGATTCAGACACTTTCGCTTTCCTTTTTAAACAAAAGAAAGCCCGGCGAACTGATGAACCGTGTCTCCAGAGACACGAACCAGATACGCAGTTTTATGGAAGAAGTTTTCGGAGACATGTTTTCCACGCTGGTAACCATGACGGCATCCCTGATTCTGATGTTTTCCATCAGTGTCGTCATGACGCTGCTTTCCCTGGTTTTTGTGGTGCTTGTTTTTGTCATTACCAAACTCTTTTTTCACCATATCCGGACGATCTATCACAAACAATGGATTAAGTCGGACGAATTAAGCAGCAGCCTCCAGGACATTTTATCCGGCATGCGGGTGGTGAAATGTTTCGGTAAGGAAGAAAGAGAAGCCGGCCGCTTTCAGAAAAAGACAGAGGAATACGCTTCCATTTCCCGTAAAAACGAGACTTTCTGGGCGATTTTCTTCCCGATCTTAACCTTTTTGATCGGCGGCGGAACCTATATCGCCATTTATTTCGGCGGTCTGGATGTTTTAAACAGAAAAATCACGTTGGGACAGCTGGTGCAATATCTGGCTTACTGCGGATTTTTGTATGGCCCCTTAGGCTGGATGACGCACCTTCCCAGAGCCGTTATGCAGATGGTTACCAGTCTTAACCGCATTTACGATATTCTGGATGAAGAACCCGCTATCCGGGATCAGGAAGACAGCAAAGAGCTTGCACTGCAGGGTGCTTTTACTTTTGACCATGTCTCCTTCGGTTATGAATCTTACGAACCGGTGCTGGAAGATATCTCATTTTCCGTAAAACCGGGAGAAATGATCGGTCTGGTAGGCGCTTCCGGCACCGGAAAATCCACTCTGATCAATTTGATCATGCGTCTGTATGATGCCGATCAGGGACAGATTACCCTTGACGGTCACGATATCCGTTCCATCAAAACCGAATGTCTTCATTCCCAGCTGGGCGTTGTCCTGCAGGAAACCTTCCTCTTCTCCGGCAGTATCCTGGACAACATCCGTTTTGCCAGACAAAATGCCACATTGGCAGAGGTCATCCAAGCGGCCAAAGCAGCCAATGCCCATGATTTTATCTGCAAAATCCCGGATGGCTATAACACTTATGTAGGAGAACACGGCTATAATCTATCCGGCGGCGAAAGGCAGCGTATTGCCATCGCCAGAGCGATCCTTAACAATCCCAGGATTCTGATTCTGGACGAAGCCACTTCCGCCCTGGATACGGAAAGCGAATTCTTAATCCAGCAGGCACTGGATCGTCTGGTCAAGGGGCGTACCACTTTTGCCATTGCGCACAGGCTCTCCACCTTAAGAGGTGCAGACCGTCTGATTGTCATTGACAAACACGGCATTGCCGAAATAGGCACCCACAACGAACTTCTGGAAAAGAAGGGCATCTATTACCACCTGGTAACAGCCCAGCTTCGTATGGCGCAGGATCAACCTGCATAAAAACAGACCTTGTCTATTCAAAAAATGCCGCTGCCCGGTCATGATACCGGATAGCGGCAAGTTTTTTATTTTTCTTATTTTCTTTTCTACCGATTGTCAACATTCACCGACAAGCACATGCTGCCTATAAATGCAAAACCTGATTGCGCGGATTCCTTCGTGCTCGCACAATCTGTAATCCTCTTATTGCGGTTTATAGGTTTTCACGGCAAAGGATTCGAAGACGCAGTCTCTTGCGCTGTGAAGATCTTTCAGTTCTCCACGGGTCATCATCTGTACCATAAGGTTACCGATTGCGGTAGCTTCGGTGGGGCCGGCATATACCGTTCTTCCCGTATAACGGGCAGTCAGTTCATTTAAGTATTCCGCATTGGCTCCGCCGCCTACGATACTGATGCTGTCATATTTCTTCCCGGTCATCTCTTCGATTTCTTCAATGGTAAGCTTATAGCAGTTTGCCAGGCTGTTGTAAATTACGGAAGCGATCTCTCCGTAAGTCTCCGGAACCGGCTGTCCGCTTTCTTCGCAGGCTGCCTGCACTTCCTTGATCATGTTCTTCGGTGCCATGAAGCGATCATCGTTACAGTCTACCAGAGAAGGAATCGTCTGTTTGGAAGCTTCCTCACAGATCTCTCCGAAAGACAAATCCAGACCGAAGTCGGACTTTAATTCTTTCTTTACAGACTGAATCATCCATAATCCCATGATATTCTTCAGATAACGGAAACGATACTGATAACCGCCTTCGTTGGTGAAGTTATGTGCCTTACTCCGGGGACTGCAGTCTGCCTGCATCCGCTCTACTCCCATCAAAGACCAGGTACCGGAGCTGATATAAACCGTATCCGGGTTATTACTGGGTACGGCAAGCACTGCCGAACCGGTATCATGGGTGGCCGGAAGAACTACCTTGCAGTTAAATCCGACTTCTTCCTGTACCTCTTTACTGAGATCTCCCAAAATGGTTCCCGGTACTTTCACTTCCTGGAAAATCTTTGTAGGATACCCCAGTTTTTCAATCAGTTCCAGATCCCAGGTCTTGGTCTGGGGATCAATTAACTGTCCGGTGGTTGCCTCAGTATATTCATTGGATTTCACACCGCTTAACAGATAATGGAAATAATCCGGCACCATCAAAAACGTCTTTGCCTTTTCAAGATACTCCGGATGCGCCTTCTTTACTGCCATCAACTGATAAATGGTATTGAATACAGCTTTCTGGATTCCGGTTCTCGCATACAATTCATCTTCCGGAATGATTTTGTAGACTTCCTTATCCATGCCGATGTTGCGGGAATCACGGTATCCTACGGTATTTCCCAGCACTTTATCCTTCTCATCCAGCAGAACAAAGTCCACTCCCCAGGTATCGATTCCCACACTGACCGGAATCTTGCCGATCTCTTTACATTTCTTAAGACCGGTCTTGATTTCCCGGAACAGCGCTTCAAAATCCCAGCAAAGCTCTCCGTCCTTTTCCTGCATTCCGTTCGGGAAACGATGTACCTCCTCCAGAATCAGGCGGCCATCCTCAAGATGCGCCAGAATATGACGGCCGCTGGATGCGCCGATATCAATTGCCAAATAATAAGCTCCCATTTTATTTTCTCCTTCCTGATAAGAACTTTTTCAATCGTCTGTTTGTATCATACCAGATTTTTACGTAAAAAGGAAGTAGTGTTGCGCAGTTTTACATACGACCTTTTATCAATGCTTTCGATAAAAATTCATCAATGCTTTCGACATTTTTTGTCAATCCGTCAAAGCTGCACATTACTCCGGATAACGGTGATACATTTCTCTGCGGTACTGCAGCGGAGTTACCCCCTCTTCCTTCCGGAAAACAGCTCCGAAATAAGACTGAGACGAAAATCCGGCTTCATACGCAATCTCCGCAAGGGATTTATCGGTCGTTAAAAGCAATCTTTTGGCCAGATTCATTTTTTTCCCCAGAAGGTAATGATACGGGGACTGTCCCATCACCTTGTTAAAAAGGCGGTGCAGATAGATGGGGCTGATGTTGATTGCTTCCGCCAGCTCTTCCAGTGTGATATTCTCGGTATAATGAAGGTCCATATAGGAAATAGCCTGCAAAACCAGAGGATTCCCGCTTCCCGGGCTCTCCGTCTCAATGTGAAAATCCCGATACAGCGCATAGATCAGCTCCAGGATCTTACTTCCCAGATACAGGGCACTGCCGTCAAAAGGGAAACTGTAAGCCTGAACAATTTCTTCAAACAATCTCCGATAGCCCACTTCCGTTGTCTGTTCAAAATGATCCGGCAGGGAAAATAAAAAGTCGTATAACGCCCCCGGTTCCGCCAGTAAATGCACAAACAGGCACTTAAAAGGCAGGCGGGAGTGGCGGATCTGACCGGGTTTCCCACAGATAATCTGACCGGCCTTTATCGGATAAGCCTGGCCGTTTACATAAGAAATGCCGCCGTTTATGACAGGGATTTCGATTTCGAATACCGAAACCCGTCTGTTCGGCGTCTCGGTACAATTTTTATGCGCTGCCGCCGCATCATAAAATCCCGCGCGAAGGATATCCGGCAGAACAATCTCTTTCATCATGGCTTCTCAACAAATCTCCTTTTCCGGAGCGGCAAATCCTTCAAAGATTTTGAAGGTGTTCCCGCGTTGGTTAAGATTTCTACAAAATAGGCTAATATATTTTATAGCTTCTCTCTTCCGCTTCTGCTACCATGTTTGTATCTAAAGTTTACTGTTCACTCGTTTATGCAGGCAGGCTCCATGCTCACATGAGAAGCCATCTGTGTAAATACACTATTTATTGTAATGCATAAGTATGTTTTTTTCAAGTAATACCTAATGTATAAAAAAGGAGTAAAAACGGTATGAAAATCACATGGCTTGGGCAGGCCGGCCTGCTCTTTGAAACCGGGGATTTCCGGATCCTGATCGATCCGTATCTTTCCGACAGTGTCGGCAGGCAGACCGGGAATCACAGAAGGGTTCCGGTGGATGAAACTTTCCTTCATCTTCCTGCGGACGTCTTAATCTGTACCCACAATCACCTGGATCATCTGGATCCGGAAACCGTAGAAGTGCTTCTGAAAGAGAATCTGCGTCCCATGCAGGTACTGGGTTCCTACCCATCCTGGCAGGCTCTCCGCTCCTACGGCGGCGCACACAATTACATTATGTTCAATGCCGGGACGGAAATCACCCTGAAAGAAGGAATTCTGGCAAAGGCCGTCTTCGCACAGCATTCCGACCTTTCCGCGGTCGGCGTGGTATTGGATGTGAAAGAAAAGACCGCTGCTCCGAATCCTAAAAAGGTTCCGGACATCCCTCTTTCCCGGAATTATACCTTCTATATCACCGGGGATACGCTGTATGACAGCCGCATATTTGCATCCCTTCCGGAACACATAGATGCCGTCTTTCTTCCGATCAACGGAGCCGGCAATAACATGAACAAAATCGATGCCGCCCGCTTTGCCCGCAAAACCGGTGCCGAAAAGGTGGTACCCCTGCATGTAGGCATGTTGGACGATCTGGATTTTTCCGGTTTTACCTGTGACGGATGTGTGATTCCGGAAATCTACCGGGAAATCCCGCTTTTTTGAGATACTATGATTCAGAAATGGAGAAGTGTATGAAAATAATCGATATCAAGCCCTTTGTCGTAGATTGTTTCCGGACCAACTGGGTCTTTGTGAAAGTCTATACCGATGAAGGCATTGACGGGGTGGGAGAGGCCACCCTGGAATATAAGGAAAAAGCGCTCCTTGGCGCTTTGGAACACATTAAAGAATATCTCACCGGCAAGAATCCTCTGGAAATTGAGAAGCACTGGCACGCCATCTACCGGGATGCTTACTGGAGAGGCGGCGCGGTATTAATGAGTGCCCTATCCGCTGTGGAAATGGCTCTGTGGGATATCCTCGGCAAGTCGCTGCAGGTTCCCGTCTACCAGTTGATGGGCGGCAAAGTCCATGACAAGGTACGGATTTATGTAAACGGCTGGTTTGCCGGTGCCAAAACGCCGGAAGAGTTTGCCGAGAAGGCCAGAATTGCCGTAAAACGCGGCGTTACCGCCATGAAATGGGATCCCTTCGGCAAAAGCTACCTGACTATTTCCAACCAGGATCTGGACACTGCTCTGAAATGTGTCAGTGCCGTACGGGAAGCCGTCGGGAAAGATGTGGATCTTTTGATTGAAGGGCACGGCCGCTTTAACATCCCCACCGGAATTAAGATTGCCAAAGAACTGGAACCCTTCAAACCCATGTTTTTCGAGGAGCCGACTCCGCCGGACAATCTGGATGCCCTTAAGGAAGTCAAAGACAAATCTCCCGTAGCCATTGCCGCCGGAGAGCGACTGTATACCAGATGGGACTATAAGCCCATGTTTGATAAAATGGCCGCGGACTATATCCAGCCGGATATTTCCCATGCAGGCGGTATCATGGAATTGAAAAAAATCGCCGCAGAAGCCGAATGCTGTTATCTTCCTTTTGCTCCCCACAATCCTTCCGGACCGGTAGCCAACGCCGCTACTCTGCAGCTGGCCGCAAGCTGTGCCAACTTCTGTATTCTGGAAATTATGTACTCTGATGTGGACTGGCGGAAAGATGTGACGGATGAAGCCCTTACTTATGAGGATGGATATCTGAGCATTCCGGACAAACCCGGACTCGGCATTTCCATCGATGAAGAATCCTGCCTTGCCCACCCTTACCGGGTACATACCCTGCGCCACTATACCGGGGCTCTGACAGACATCCGCCCACCCAAGAGTGAATTTTATTTTTAACTAACAGTTCAGACATACATTCTTGTGGATAGATTTCATGCTTGCATGAAAATCTATCTGCATGAATGTATGAGCTTAGCGCCAATCATATGAAGATTGCGGCTTGTAGCCGCAAATAAACAGCTGCAAAGCATGCGAAAAGTTTTGCGAATGGCGCGGCTGAACTGTTAAGGCAGTTCAGGCAACCATTCTCACCAAAAACGGAGGAATAAAAATTATGACCAAATGTGTATTTGTTACCGGCGGAACCGTCGGAAGCGGTTATGCCATTGCCGAGCGCTTCGCCAAGGAAGGCTACGGTGTGATTATTACCAGCAGAAGTGAAGAAAGAGCCGAAAAAGCCGCCGAAGAAATCGGTCAGGCGTACGGTGTCTATGCCAAAGGCTATGCCCTGGATATCCGGGATGAAGCAAGAGTAAAAGCTATTTTTGCCGATATTGACCGGAATGACTGTTTTGTAGAGACGGTCTGCCTGAATTCGGCAGACATGGGATTCGGAACTGACCCGGTAAAAGGAATGCCTTTTTTTGAGGTTTCCGTAGAAGAATTCCAGAGAGTGTTTGAAACCAATCTGGTATGGAACTTTATGATCGTACGTCAGGCTGCCCTCCGTATGAAGGAACACCACAAAGGCGCCATCGTCTTTATCAGTTCCAATACCGCTTATCGTGCCATCCCCAACCGGAGCGCCTACTGCGCATCCAAGGGCGGCATCAACGCCATGTCCAAAGCCTTTGCCATTGATCTGGGACCTTTCGGCATCCGCAGCAACGTGGTTCTCCCGGGCACCATTAAAACACAGCGTTGGAAGGACATGGGCTCCAGGCAGATTGTCAACGGTACCCTTACCCCCATTGGCGATATTTCCGATTTCGAAGATATCGCCAATGCAGCCTGGTACCTTGGCAGTGAGGAATCCAAAAATGTCACCGGTGCGGAAATCCATGTGGACGGCGGCATGAGCTGCCAGCTTTATCCCCAGATTCTGAATGAGTTAAAGAGGAATGCTTGTCTGAACTGTTAAAGCATATTGTGAATGACGGGCCATGCGGCATCTGCATAAAAGCGGTGCCCTTCCGGTCCGCAGACCCATGCGGCATTTTCCGGCACACCGGCCTTTTGATAGAGTTCTTTTACCAGATCGAAGGTCTCCTCCACGCCATGTGCCGGGAAGATGGGATCTTCTTTTCCGCTGACCAGGACAAACTTTCTGGGTGCAATAAGCCCTGCCAGATCTCCCATATCAAAATAAGAAGCGATTCCCGGTATGTAATTGCAGGCACAATGCCCGATGGAGCCGATGGAATCCTTATACGTGCATACGCTGCAGGAAGGCACCGCACAGTAAATACGGGGATCCATGCAGGCGCTGTAAAACGTAACCGTTCCGCCTCCGGAATTGCCCAGGCAAATCAACTTCTCGGTGGTAAGCTCCGGAAAATCCGTTTCCAGTACATCAATCAGACGGCTGATATCCCAGACTCTCTCGCCGATAGCACACCGGCCTAAAAGCAAAGTTGCCAGGCTGGTACCATGAAGGCATCCCGGTCCATGTTCATCTCCGCCGCATTCTCCCATATAACGTTGCTCCATGGCAACCGCTGCAAACCCTTCTTTCACAGCACGAACCGCAAAGTCCCGGTCACCTCCGGCAATCGTTTTTTCATCTTCCGGATACTTAGGTTCTCCTAAAGAAATGTGCATACCGGTGCTGTGTCCCTGCAGACAGATTACTGTCTGAAAAGGCTTCTTTCCTTCCTTGGGTAAAAGCAGCGTACAGGCGACCTCATAATTTCCCTCACTGTAAAAAGTAAAACGCTGCCTGATAAAATTTTCTTTTTCTTCCGCTTCCTGCTTCTGCAGGCGCGGCTCACATTTTTCCATCTGATCCATTCCCAGCAAAGCATAGAGTTTATCATATGCTTTTTTCTGCCACTGCGTAAAATCCTCTCCTGGCTTCAGACGCATCTTAGGCTGTTCCTGTCTTAACAATTCTACTGTATAAAGCTTCGCATCCCGTATCATTTCTTTCTTTTCTCCTTCCTGCGGATCGCTTTCTCTGCCAATCGTTCATAATATAAGCAGGCTTCTTATTTCTCGTTGCTATGGTTCCGTGTGTGATATAATTCTTTCCACACATCCAGATGAGCCTCACAATCCAGATAATGGGCAAACATTTCCGGGTCCTTTGCGCCGTTAACAGCAGCTTTACGGTACCAGTCCGCGCTTTCGCAGAATTTTCTCCATTCCGCTTTCCACTCGCCGGTCTTAAGTTTCCTGCTCCGCCCGTTAAAAGAATCCAAAATTTCTTTGGCCTGTTCTCCCTTTGCCAGAGCGATTCCCTCTCCGCTCACCGTCTGCGGCAGGAAAGAAATCTCATGACTTAACGTATCATAAGAAACGATCAGCGCTTCATCCCAGGACTTCTGTACAGGCTCCTCCACTTTCCAGCGAAAATGAAAATTCCCCTGCCCGTACAAAATATGACAGCCTTCGTATTCTTCGTAGCAGCCGATGCAATGGCTATGCTGGCACAGTACGACAGATGCCCCGCATTTTGCCATAGCACGGCACACAGCCTTAAGTCTCGGAGAAGGATAGGCGCAGTGCTCTTTTCCCCCATGGTACAGCACAATGACTCTGCTGCACTCTGCCGCTGCTTTGCGGATATCCTCCATCGTGTCATAAGGATCAAAAGGCCGCGCCCCTTCTCTGTCTTCAAGCGCATAGGAATACTCATGCTCGCAGACGGCAATCAGCCCGATCTTTTCTCCTCCTGCTTCCCAGATCAGATTCTTTCTCGCATCCGCATAATCCTTTCCGTACCCGGTACTGCATATGCCCGCTTCCTCCAAATATCTCCGGGTATCCGCCGCTCCCTTTTTTCCGTAATCAAAAATATGATTATTGCTTAAGCCGCAAATATCCACACCAAGCTCCTTTAACACCGCCGCCGTATTCGGCGATGCCTTCAGCGCCGGGCCGATCTTTGCAATGGGATCGGTGCTCTTTGTCAAGGCACACTCCAAGTTGACGATACGAAGATCCGCCCCGGAAAATACCTGCCTCACGTCCTGAAACAGCTTCTTTGTCTCCCCTGCTTCAAACAACGGATCAGTCATTTCCGTAGGCGATACGTCTCCTGCCAATACGATTTTCATGACTTCTTTCTCCTTCATTTGCTCACCGTTCACACGTGCCATCGGCTTAACCGCCCCAAATACCGTGCGTCGGATGTCTGTTTACCTTAAATCTAACATCTCCTTTCCGAAAAAGCAATGAACGATACCGGAAGCTTTTGCAGATATTTGCACTATCTTAAGATTTTTTCAAAAACAGGATCTTGACATCCCACACTTTGAAGTCTACAATGGTTTTGTCTTTATCTACACTATTTTAAACATGTAAAAACGCAACCAGCCTGCAGAACGGAGCATTTTTATGGACAGTCCCTATCCCGTACGGGAAGTAACCCACTATTGCAATATCAAGGTAAAAAGCAGCGGTCGGATTCTGAAAAGAGTAATTGACTTTTATGACTTTACTTTTGTTCTGGAAGGGGAACTGCTTTACCGGGTCAGCGAAAAGGAGATTCGAATTCAGAAAAATGACGCCATCTTTCTGCCGCCCGGAACACAATATTCCCGTACGCCCTTAAATACGGCAGTAGCGTATGTCAGCTTTAATTTTCATGCGGCGGACGGTATTTCTTTTTCCTTTGCACCTTTTCTTCCCAAAGTGATTAATCAGAATATCCGCAACCTGATCAATGCCTACCCTTACGGGCATTTATCCTCCCGTCATCACTCCAGGGATAAATGTGCCAATCTTTTGAACTATCTCCTGTTGGAATTGGAAGACGTTCTCTCCTTCGGCAGCAATCATCCTCATGTCTGCACGATGCTTTCCTATATTCAGGAGCACTTCCGGGAACGGATTACGCTGCAGGATATCAGCCGGTGTACCGGACTGACCAAAGAGTATTGCGCCTGCCTCTTTAAACAGGAAATGGGCAAATCGATCATAGACTATATGAATGAACGCAAGATGCAGACGGCAAAGGAGCTGATCCTGACAGGAGCTTTGTCCCTGACGGAAATCTCCGACTACCTGGGGTATGAAAACTATAACTACTTTTCCCGCCTTTTCCGTAAAACCTTCGGAGAACCACCGACGGCGTTAAGGAAAAAAACGAAATCAAGATAAAATTATCTTAAATTTTATCTTGATTTCGTTAAAAATTCAGGTAGAGTTCACCTGAATTTTACAAGAAACACAGAAAGTAGACCAATAAACCTGATTTGAAGTGTGAGGTATCTTTATGGAGCATGGTACTTATGATGAAAAAAATTATTCCTATTTTTCCCACAAAAAGTGTGAATTTTTTCCCTGTCATGAAGGGGCGGATCCGGAGAGTTTCAACTGTCTGTTCTGTTATTGTCCGCTTTATAGTCTGGGAAAGAAGTGCGGCGGCAGTTTTACCATATTAGAAAACGGCTGCAAGGATTGCAGCCGCTGTCTCTATCCTCATCGCAGGGAAAATTATGATGCGGTTATTGCGAAACTGTCGCAGATTCGGAGAAGCGAAGGGTAACTTTTCCTCTGGTTCCTTACTCATCCCATTGGTATCGATCTACGCCAAAATCACTAACCCATTTTTGAGGCATCTGCTTTTCCAGACAATCTATCGGTATCGATGGATTATGTACTACAGCTGCCTTTTTAAATGCATCCTGCAAATCTTTTTTTACATTCTCTGACCAGGCGTCTTCCGTAATAGAAACAAATAATGGGGTTCCGCTTTTTGCCAGAACATCCAACCACTTTCTATTACATTCCCATGGTATATGTTTTGTAATACCAACACAATCGGCATCTGCTGCGTAAAAAGCCTGATGCTGCATCATTCTAAAAGCTAACGTATTAATACCCATTTTTTTAGTTAATTCCCAGTCAGTACCGCTTGTATCATCTCCGGTTCGTTGAATATCAAATATTCCTGCCGATAGATGTGACATCGTATTGCAACCAAGCAATACAATATCTTCTCCTGCGGAAGAGCGTAACGCTCTATACAATTTCTTTATTATCTGGGCTGTGGTTTTGGTTTTGTCCTTGAAAATAACCCTTCCTTCAAATGGTTCGTCTCCCATGGAAAATCCCCATTTCCCGCAAATATCAAAAGTAAGGAAATCAAACTTTATGAAACGATATCCCCAATTGACAATTTTCCGGATATCTGCCTGAATTCTTTTTAAATTTTCCTCACCGGAAGGGTCTAAAACGTTACAAGCACCGTCTCTTCTCAGAATATTATGTTCCTTAATCTCTTCTCCTGTTAAAAGCGGTCTTATCCATATCCCAGGCAGAGCACCGCATTTTACGATATCCTCCGCCAATTTCTTCATATCGCCGAACTTCTCGTTTGGTTCCCATGGTCCGCAGTTTCCTTTTTCAAAGTTTTTTTGCCAGCCGGCATCGATAACCATGTATGGTCTGTTATCTTTCTGTTGTGCACACTCCACAATTTTCTCAGTATGCCTGATAATCTTATCATAAGAGTTATTCCCATAGTTGCAATACCAGTCATTTCCTCCATACACGGGATATTTCAGCTTACGCGGTTTATCGCACATTAATCTGCAGAAAGCTCCCGCTGCATGATGAATCAGCCCACTGAATGCCATTTGATCGTCTATTTGCCCATTATTTATATCTTCAACAACTGAATTTCCATATTTTTGAGCTACCAACACGGCCAACATCATTTTTTCTCCGGATAGATGCAGACCCTCTGTGCCATTTCTGATATCAAAAGTGAGCAGTAGTCTGCTCTCCTCACATGTCCAAAAGCACAAGGCATTGGGCAAAACCTTAACTCCATACCCACAAACCGTTCTTAAATCAGTCATCAAACAATACCAAGGCATAATTCTGCCATTATTGTTTCTGCTCCATTTCAAATTACCATACCCACGCTCCCAGACATCTCCATACAGATACGTGTTTTGCATGTCCTCCGGAAGTTTATACTGAAAACGAATTTTTCTAAGTTCTGATTCTTCTGCTGACACATAGATCTCTCCGTTCTCTTTAATCTCCAGCAAAATATCCTTCGGCCAACTCTCTGTCCATCTACCCTCCCTCAGTAATTCAATCTTTACAGGCTCTGTCAATCTGATTAATTCCATAATCACTGTCCTTTCTTAGCCTATTTTCCAATGTATATTTTCGTTCATATATTATCAGGGGGAATTACTGTATAGGGAATTTGAAAAGTACCGGCGTTCAAGTTTTTTTCTATACTGCCAAACCGAAATGTTGCTGTCGTTTTCTCCGGGATTTCAATACTTATTATGTTCTCATCCCAAGACAGTGAAAGTTTCCCATAGGGAGTCATATGCCACGCCTTAAATCTCTTTATATCTTCCGGGATATGCGGAATAAGATAAATGTGACGGAAACCTGGAAATTTCTCATCAATATTAAAGCCTGCAAGTGCTTTATAATACCATGCGCCTATGGCGGAAAACATATGGTGATTTCCTGACCGGCCTCCCCACCAGTCTTCCCCCAGTGTTCCACTGTTTCGTGTTATTAAATCCCCCCAACCCGGAAACGTCTTTTGAGATGCTATTTTATATGCTACATCAAACCTTCCATATTCTGTAAGCACATCCAAAAGATATCTGGAACACAAAAGTCCTCCCGTTATATGATAATCTGCATCCTCTACGGTTTTTAAAAGTCTGTGCAGTGTCTCTTCTTCTCTGTCCGTAAAGCCGAAAGCAAGTTGTGCCGCATAGAAAATCTGATTATTTATTTCCAATGCCCCATATTGTTTCAAAAAAGCACTACGCATATATTGGAATAGTTCTTCTGCCTCCTTTGCATCCTCGATTTCTCCAAGTATAATAGCTATTTTTCTGAAAAGATTCACCAGATGTCCACTAAACATGGTCACAAGCGCCCCCTGCGGAACCCTGTCTTCAAGATGCCACACCGGAAGCCAATCGCTGATTCCCTGATTACATATGCCGTCCTCCAGTATAAATCTTAAATATCCCAGATATTGCTTCATATTTTTATAGCTTCTCATCAGATACTTCCACTCGCCTGTAAATCGATACATCTGCCAGGGAATCAAAAACAGTGCTCCATCCAGCACCGGTCCGTTTTCCATAAAATGATATCCCCAG
Source organism: uncultured Acetatifactor sp. (assembly GCA_934433135.1). Taxonomy (GTDB): domain Bacteria; phylum Bacillota; class Clostridia; order Lachnospirales; family Lachnospiraceae; genus Acetatifactor. The sequence goes on from CAKRZO010000001.1 coordinate 260,852, forward strand.
CTATCAGATGGCAGAATGCAGGGAATCTTTCCACTTTCCAATTGACAATCGTCAAAATCCTGCAGCATTTTTTCATAAGGAACCGTCATATCATAATTAAAATAAGCTTGTTCCGAAGATACGTGGGCATCCATAATCCAACCAAGTTTTTCACAATGAGGACAATCTGTAGGCATATGAAAGAAGTTGGTAAGTGTAGATCTTCGTATGGCATTATTAATTTCAGTTATTAATTTATTATCGCATTCCATACCGCCTGCTTGCTCAAGCTGTGTATGAAAACATCTTGCCTTAAAATTAATCTCTTCATAATCTCCTTCAACCATTATATACCTGAAACCATTATAGCCAAATTCACTATGCCATGTTTCTACTCCTTTCCCGCTAAAAGTATATTCATCCGTTTGCCCCTGGTCTTCATAGATTCCCAAGTTCAAATGTGCTGTATCCGGTCGGCCGTTCTCCAGGATTCTTTCAAAATAAATAATTGTAACCTTGGAACCATACTTTCCTCTTCCGGTAAGTTCCACGTTTCCGGAAAGATTTATACCAAAATCATAAATTGTTCTTTTATCACTGGACGGCGCTATACACTTTACGGGGTAAATCTCAGAAACTCTTATAGGCGCTATCTTTTGTTTTCTAAGTTTCCCACCCGGCGGCAGCATAACATCTGCTTTTCGAAAGTAGCGGACAATCTGCGTAGCATCATACTTTTCTCCGCAACGCAATGAATTATACACGATACAGCTTTTCGCACAATCCCAGCTTTTATCCGTTTTAACAATCATTTTCTGATCTGCATAAATCTCGGCAAGTAATCTTGGAGTATCTTTCCATGGTGCGCTTTCAAATTCCCAAGCCGTTTTCTGCTGTTCATTAAACCAATAATTTCCTAAAATTACTTCAATGATATTGTCCCCAATCAAAAGATATTCCGTAATTTCATATTCATTATAGTATACTGTCTTGTCATAATTGGAAAAAGCAGGCTGTAAAATATCCTCTCCTACCCGTACTCCATTTATCTTTATTACATAAGCGCCCAATCCCGTAATGTAAATTTTAGAATTTTGAGGAATTTTTTCAAGTATAAAATTCTTTTTAAATATTGGAGCAGTCCTTGCCGGACACTCTTTAAAACCAATCCAGTTTGCTTCCCACTTTTTATCCATTTTCAGACTTTCTCCCTCGACCTGTTTCTGTGCATTTCGCTTAGAAAATTCCATTTACCAGAAAATTAAATTGAATATCATCCGAGTCTCTAAAATATTCATGCCCATAGTCCGGGTACAGAATATGCTTTTTTCGACAAAGTAGCTTGTTATATACAGCATACTGTGTAGAAGGGGGACACACGTTATCTCTGAGCCCGGTAAACATCAGCGTATCACCTTTGATCCGTGGAGCAAGATTCTGTAGATCTATGTATCCTAATTTCATAAATATCTCTTCTTCGCGCTCGTGTCTCGGATCAAAATGACGAAAATATTCCCTGAGTTCTTCATAAGCCTGCATGTCCATGTCCATATCCCATACGCGCTTATAGTCGGAAAGAAACGGAGAAGCTGCCGCTGCTCTGGCAATGCGAGGTTCTAACGCAGCACATGCCAAAGTAAGTGCTCCGCCCTGACTTCCTCCCACAGCGTATACTTTCGTCTCATCTACATAATCCAATTCCATCACAATCCGTGCAAGCTGAGCTGTATCTAAAAACACATCCCGGAAAAAAAGTTTTTGCGGATCCGCATTTTCCAATCCTCTGATAATATGTCCATGGAGCGTATTTCCGGTTACCCGGCTCACATCTTCACTCCTTCCTCCCTGTCCTCTGACATCCATTGCAAATACCGCGCAGCCTGACGCGGCATAAGCCAATTTATCCGCAGACCATGAACCATTATAATATCCATATCCATGAAATTGTAAAACTGCCGGAATTTTAGCTGCTCTATCTTTCGGGCGAAGATGTTTTACATAGATTCTTGCTCCATTTACTCCTGTAAAATACATATCAAAACATTCTACTGCAGGTGTCTTAAAATTAGCTTCTGTCATATTTACGTTACAGTCCACAGATCTCATCTCGTCAAGAGCCTTTTCCCAGTATTTCTCAAAATCATGAGGTCTTGGATTGGTTCCGACATACAATTCCAGTTCTTTCACTGGCATATCAATCATTGGCATAAACAAACCTCCTACTTTCACTTATACGGAAAGAACTATTTTCTCGTCCTTTCCATCAGCAAATACTAAAATATCATTAGGAGCATCACTCCCACGTTTCACTGTAACATCTACTTTCTTTCCCATCAAAGGAATTCCTGTGAGTTTTACATAATCACAATTTTGAGGCAGATAGGGATGGATTTCCATTCCTTCATCCACGTACTTTAATCCCAGTACGCAATTGTAGATTAAAGAAAGGAATGCACTGGCACTCCAGGACTGTCTTCGCGTAGCATCCCACATAACAATCTCTCCAAAATCAATATTTTCCTGGAGTCCGCCATATATTTCCCCTGTTTTACTGTGATAAATTTCCGAAAAGAAACCGTCTCTGCAAGCTTTCTCTGCCATTTGAAATAAATTCCTGTCAAATTCATGCATATAACCATATTGGTAAAGCACCTGCCCCCAAAATCCCTGTATGAAAGGCCAGACTGTCCCCGAATGTCTTCCCATATTTCCCTGCTTAAGATACCTTTCAAAACTCGGCCACACACACGGAATACCATGCTCGCTTATTACTGCATTCTCTATTACCCGTATTGCTTTATCCTTCTGTGCAATTCCGCTTAGAACAGCCAAAGCCAGTCCAAGCCCTTCCTGATAAGAACATTCGCCTGCCAGATAATCGTAACTTTGCCTTTGTTCGTTCCAGAACTCTCTGTTAATAGCTTCTTTCAGGTTGTAGGCCTTCTTCTCAAATTCCTCTGCCGTATGCTTTTCGTCCCCATAACCGAATTTATTTGCAATAGTCGCACAAATTTGATATACCATATAATAAATGCAATTAGTAGACAATGCAAACATAGGGATTCCATAGCCCGTTTTCACTATTTTGTCAGGATAAGTTGTAACCCAGTCCAGGACACGTGAACTGCAATCTTTTAACACACCGTACTTATCCGGATAAGCCGCTGTGCCATCTCCATATACTGCCGGTCCCCTAAACAGATTCTTCTCCGGATCAAATTCCTCTTTCTCATACTTTTCCAGGGTATTCAATGTAATTTCATAAACTTTCTTCAGAAAGTCTTTATCTCCCGTTACTTCACAATAATGGTAAGCACCTATTGCCCAGATAATGCAATCCCAATACTGATCATAACCCGTGCCGATTATATCTCTTCCGCGTTCGTGACAACATACGGCAAGAAGTGTATTTCTGGACACTTCAGGACTTAAGATTGCCAATGCATTCCATACATTTATGGCAGTATCTCTTGTCCAGGGAGTGTCATAATCAATTCCTGCATAAAGACAAGGTGCACTCTCTTTCATTAAACCATTGTGATATAATGCGATATTTCCTACAATATCACCTACTGCAATCCGATATGCCTTATTCAGGATTTCCGATGAAGAATCAAAAAAAATATCTTTTATCATAGTTCTATTTTCCTTTGCGGCAATGCAGAAACTGCCGCTCAATCACCTTTTTGATGACTTTGCGGCAGTTCCCAATCTACAGTATTTTCTTATCTATTTACCGTAAGATGTTAAAAATTCTTCCAACTGCTTTTTGTACTCCTCCAGTACTTTTTCAAAGCCCACACTGTTCAATTTATCCCTATACTCTTTCCACGTTCCTTCCACATCTTCAGCAAAACCGCTTGTTAAAATAGGAGCATATTCCGCCGCAATTGCAGAACAAGCTGCAAATTCCGCACTGACAGGTTCAGAATCGAAATTGAATAAGAGCGCCGGTGCAATTTTTCCCTCTTCCTGTACTCTTTTCTGATAGTCCAGTACAATCTGAGGACAATCTGCGCTGTCTCTGAACAGTTCCGTTCTCCATCCCCAAGGGCAGGCTCCATCCGGCGGAAAATCAACGCTCTTTTCCAGCGATCTGTACTGGGTATCTCCTACTGCTTCCCAATGTACCCCTTCAATACCAAGAGTGGTCAGATCATTAATCTCCTTATCATATCTTAGCAGATCCAATGCCATCAATGCACGCTCCGGATTTTTTGCATTTGCGTGTACTGCCATGCCGTCAGCTGTACTGGGATTAATCCAGATATCATCTGTTGCGTAATCTATTTCTGCAATCTCCAATTTCCACTCCGGATGAAGCGCGTTAAGCTTTTCATAGGTAAGTGCTGTATTTCCGGCACCCTGAGGCATGCTCGCGCTGGTTCCATTTTCAAAGGCAGCTAACGGAAAAGTTTGATTGGAAAGTGCACTCTGAGACCAAACACCTGCCTCCCGGAATTCCTTCATCAACTTATAAGCTCCCATAATTCTCTCATCTTCCAATACATCAAGATATTGCGGGATTCCACTCTCTGTTGTAGCAGGGATATCCAGACTGATACCGGTTGCGTAAATACCAAACAAACCCACACCGCCAATTCCATACTGCTGCGAACTAAACAAGCTGCATACATACATTGCTCCGTCAGATCCTCCGGCATTATATGCAAGTACAGAATCTTCCTTTTCCGCAATTTCCAGCAGGAAATTCTTGTAACTTTCAAGATCTTTTACTTCCGGAATATTATACTTTTCCCGTAAATCTCCTCTGATCAACACCATTTGTGAATTATTGGCAACCTTTCTGCCATAAGGAATCATATAAATTTTTCCGTTTATTTTAGTATTTTCCCACTGATCCTTTGTAACCCGTGTATAAGATTCCGGCGCATAGGTAGACAATAATTCATCGGTCAATTCTAAAAATCCGCCCTTCTCTACCTGCTGCGGATAATATGCCCAGGAAGAAGTGTAGATTAAATCAAAATCCTCTCCAGATGCAAATGCCAAAGGATACTTCTGATTCCAATCTCCCCATCCATAAAATTCTACTTCCAACGTAGCATTGATCTTTTTCTTCATAAGCTCATTGACTTTCTCATACACTACGTCAAAATCCGCAGGCTTGTCTCCAAGAAGAATCATTTTCAGCTGCACTTCCTGTGAAGTATCAATATCTCCTTTCTTCTCGCTCGTACTTTCGGCTGCTTTCTTTGTGCTTTTTGCACTTTCGCTGCCACTTTCACCATTTTGTTTCTGTCCACATCCCACAGCACTGACAATCATCATCAATGCCAGGAACATCGCTGTGATTTTCTTCTTCATCACGTTCCTCCTTTAAATTATGTTTTTTATTTTGGAAGCATGCGTTCTAAATTTCATGCTTTTCCATACTGATTACGGCGACTTACTTTTCTGTCGTATTATATTATTTTTATAGGGATTTGTATTTTTCGACCTATTTCGTCTGCAAAATCTTTTAAATCTTCTTTTTTCGGTACATAAGCACCGGCTGCCCTGTAACACTCTCCTACTAAATCTGCCTTTGATATTCCCAGGGGATGATATGGCTCTATATTAATTTCACGCAAATTGCTTAGTTGCTGAGAAATATCAATAATCCCATTCCTGTGTTCCTTGGTAAAATTGTAATTGGGAATTATAGGGCATCTTAAAATAATGTCCTTTGATATTCTATCCAACCTTAACAAATTATCTCTGATAAGCTCGTTACCCTGCCCTGTGAATTGTCTGTGTCTGTCTGTATTACTTTCCTTCCAATCATACAGAAAAAGATCTATATAATCTGCAAGATTTTCCAAAAAGCACCATGGAATATACCCAGATGTCTCTACTGCTGTATGAATACCTCTTCTTTTGCATTCTTTCAACAATTCCTTGCATAAGTCATACTGTATAAGCGGTTCTCCGCCGCTAAGTGTAATGCCTCCACCTGAATATTTGTAGAACATCTCATCTTTTTGTATATCTTCCATAATCTCAGCACAACTGCATTTTTTTCCTACCCATGTAAGCGCACCGGAGCATACTTTTATACACATCCCGCATAAAACACATTTTTCTCTATTAAAACAGTGCTCGTTACCTATTATTTGATGAGCACCTGTTTGGCAAACATACACACATGCTCCGCAATGAATGCATTTTGATTTCGTATATCCCAGCTGTGGACTGCTAAACCAGGACTCCGGATTATGACACCACTGACAGCGCAGCGGACATCCCTTGAAAAACACGGTTGTTCTGATTCCGGGTCCATCATAAATAGAAAAATGCTGTATATTAAATATAATACCTTCTGATACCATCTTCAAAAACCTTGCTCTGTTCGTTGAATAATCTCATTCTGTAAGGATTTCGATAAATTAACAAAGTAATCGCTATACCCTCCGATACGAACCGTCAAATCCCGATAAAGTTCCGGAATTTTCTGTGCTTTTTTCAAAGTTTCCGTATCTACAATTGTAAATTGCAATTCGAAACCACCTCTCTCCAAAAATACCTTTATCAATGCTAAAACATTTTCCATATCATTTGATAAAAACTGATTTTTGGTAAATTTCAAATTTACTGCGATTCCACCTAAATAAGGAGAATGATCCCAGGCTGTAACGGAAAGAATTGAGTTCGTCGGGCCGGAAATATCCCGCCCCTGTACCGGTCCTGATCCATCTGCTAAGGGATATCCGGCATATCTTCCATCCGGTGTTGCCTGGGTTTCCTCTCCGAATATCTCATGCTGATTATAAGAAAATGCTCCCGGAATTACCGTCGAGTTCCAAAATGTCTTGATGCCTCTGCAGCTGTCTGCTACAACCTTTGCAATTTTCTTCATCAATGCATTCGAACATGAATCTCCATTCCCAAAGTGTCTTCCTTTGTTAATAATCAGATTTCTCATAGCTTCATGACCTTTGTAATTCTGTTTCAAAATGCTATTAAGTTCCTCTATTGTGTACTCTTTCTTCTCAAATACGAAAGACTGTAATGTAAGCAAAGAATCCACAACATTAGACATTCCAAGAAAAGCCGGACTAATTTCATTATATACAGCACCGCCCTCACAACGACTTCGTCCACGTTTCAGACAATCGTCAATCAAACAGGATGCACGCATAGGCTCTGCTCCATTTCGCGACCTTTCCAGTTGCCATCTGTTTTGTTCCTCAATACCTTTTACTACTTGTTCTCGAAGATGTAACGAAAATTCTTTTATTATTTCTTCAATATTCTGATATTTTTTTCCGGACTCAATAACATCCACTAATACCTGCATAAGGTTAATATAAGGACTGACTACCCAGATGCCCGATTTATTACAGGGAGTTATTTCCACACAGGCACTATGAATATATAATCTTGCATCTTCCGCCGCAAATCCATGCTTTATCATTGCAGAAATAATTGCTTTATCATTAAATAAAGCCGGGTGCGAAACGCCCTCTGCAATCTGCTTTACAGAATACTTAAGCAATTCTGCACTGGTATGTTCATTCATCGCTAACCCTATACTGGGATATGCAGTCCTTGTATGCCCTGCACTTCTTACAAAAGCCCAAGTTAATTCATTTTCTACAGGATTACCTTTTTTATCAACTCCTCCTACCATAAAACCTATAGAGGACGCCGTAATCACGTAAGTGCTGTACATCAGACAAAAGCAATCGATAAGCTCCTGTGCTTTTTCCCGTGTTAATGCACCTTCACGAACATCCCTTTCATAATATGGATATAAATACTGATCAGGTCGCCCCGGCAGATAGAGTCCCCACAAATTAAAGCTGTAAAAATGAATACACTGTAATGCCTCATAAAAACTCTCCGCGGGATAATACGGTACCCTGTTCATACACGCTGCAATCTTTTTCAATTCGTCTTTTCTATTACCTTCTGCACTCTCAGCCAGCGTTGCAGCTGCATCTGCATATCGTCTTTGTAAGGTTGTAATTGCATTCAGCTCAACAAGGCATGCCTCATAAAATTCATTCTTTCTTACATCTTCCATATTCTGTAAAGAGAGAGATTTGCGATATTTTTCTATTTCTTCAATAAGTCCTCTGACTCCTACACGGAGCAACTTTTCAAAATCAAGTGCGCAATGATCTACTCGTCCGAAATAATGAGGTGCAAATGTCTCCATACATTTTTCATATTGAGCCAATTCCTGTTCCTCTTCTGCAGACAACTCGGAAAGATCCGGCTTCCCGACAATCAGTTCATCCTCATCAATAATAACCGGCATATTCTCAAGAACATATGCCGTGGCCTTTGCCCTGCGAAGCCGTGTTGTATAGGCTATGCCGTTTTTTTCCCATCCTTTTGCATAGAGAAGACGTTGCTTTTGCAGACAAAACCCAAAAGTACTTGAAAAGGGATGTTTTTGCATATATTTATATCCTGATTGCTCGGAAATAAGCGGCGCACTAATATATCTGTTCCTTATTATATTTATCCGCGGACTTGCCGGTATATCTTTCATCTACTGCCTCCCTATAATAAAGTCTCACCGCCATCAGAAATAATAGTTTGTCCAATAATGGAACCGGCATGTTCACCTGCAAGAAACAGGACAACATCCGCTATTTCATCAGGATAACTATATCTCCCCAGAACGCATCCATCGTACTTGATTTCGCTGTTGTCTTCAACGCCCAGTATTGTCGTACTGGTTGGCCCCGGCGCCACTCCGTTTACAATGATTCCATACGGTGCCAGCGCTTTTCCCATACCTGCCGTCAATCCTCTTACTCCCCATTTTGCTGCAGCATAGGCTGTGTCTTTTGCACGATAAGCATTATTAGAACACACATTTACAATTCTTCCTCTGACTCCGTTATCGCGCATATATTCAGCAACTGCCTGACTTAAGAAAAATACACTTCGTAGATTAATATTCATGGTATAATCCCAAGTTTCCGGTGTAACCGCAAACATACCGCCATAATCATTTTTCGTCAAAACACCTGCATTATTTACCAGAATATCCAAACCTCCGAGACTATTGACTACTTTTGTAAATTGCTCAGATATTTTACTGATATCCGAAATATCCCAGACAATATAATCTATTCCTCTGCCTCCTATTGTTTCGCATGCCTTTTTCAAACTTTCTTCATTACGTCCGGTTATGACAACCCTAGCATTTTCTTTTACAAATTTTTTAGCTATTGCCAATCCAATCCCCTTACTCCCACCGGTAATCAGAACCTTCTTTCCGGAAAACATAAAAATTCACCTCTTCCATAAATACCGTGCGCCCTTTCAAAGACAAAATGTCTAAAGACATTTTGTCTTTTGCGCACACTCACCCTTTGACAGCTCCAACTGTCACTCCCTTAACAAGATATTTCTGAATAAACGGATACACAAGTACAATAGGTCCTGTTGCTATTACAGTCATTGCCATCTTAAAAGCTTCCGATGGATACTCCATACTTCCTGCCGAATTCATCATCTGACTGTTAATAGACTGCATTTTACTGATAATCTGATACAAATAATATTGTAATGGATGATACTTGGCTTTCGTTACAAACAACATAGGATTAAAATAGTCATTCCAATACCCCATGGCAGTAAACAAAACCACTGTAGCTATGGCAGCCTTTGACATAGGAATAATAAATTTTCGATATATACAATAATCTCCTGCTCCATCTATTCTGGCAGAATCTATGATGGATTCCGGTATGTTACTTATAAAGCTTCTCAGTATTACAATATAAAAGAAATTCATCAGCATTGGTAAAATAAGAGCCATATACGGCATTTCTTTAAAATGCAAGTATTTTACACACAAGACGTACCAGGGAACTAATCCTCCCGAAAAAATTGTAGTGAAGAAAAAGAAAAAGGCAACCTTATTTCTATGCCTATATTCAGGTCTTGTTAAAACATATCCGGACATAGAGGACAGATAAACAGAAACCGCCGTTCCCGTCAGCGTCACTATAATGGTAACTTTATAAGCATTTAATATCTCTCCCGGTTTTCTGAAAGCATACGCATATGCTTCCCATGAAAACTCCGATGGTATTAAGCCAAAACCGCTTCTCAATATTGCCTCATTCGAAGTAAAAGAACCTGATATTACAAGAATAAATGGCATTAAGCACAAAATGGCCATAAAGGAAATTATAATATAGGAAAGTATCATTGCTGTCAATTGATCCGCTGATTTTATCTTCTTCATTCTTGATATTCAACTCCTCATTCTTCGGTCTTTCTCAAAATAATGCATAATCCGGCTGCAGTTTTTTTATAATTCCGTTAACAGTGATAATAAGCACAAAACCGATTACCGACTGATAGAAGCTGGCTGCTGCTCCCATGCCCACGTCACCGGTATGTATTAATGCCCTGTATACATAGGTTTCTATAATATCTGTCTTGGAATATAAAAAAGAATTGTTTCCAACCAGATTAAAAAACATATTAAAATCTCCACGAACAGCCCTGCTGATGTTAAGCAATAATAAAGTAACAATAGTACTTCTGAGCATCGGCAATGTGATCTTCGTAATCCTTTGCACTACATTGGCACCGTCTATTTTAGCAGCTTCATACAATTCCTGATCAATTCCCATAATAGCAGCCACATAAATAATAACGCCGTATCCAAGACTTTTCCATGTATTGAAAAGAACAATAATGACCGGCCACCATGCGGTTTTCATATAGACATTAATCGGCTCCTGTTTCAGACTTTTAAGTATATTATTTAACAGCCCATACTCATAATTAAAGATATTATAAGCAATGGCGCTTACCACAACCCATGACAGAAAGTAAGGCAAAAACATCATGGATTGAGTCACTTTCTCAAATCTTCTGCTTGTGAACTCTGATATTGCAATTGCACATACCAATTGCAGCACCAAGTTTACTACAATAAAAGCCAGATTATATAATATTGTATTTCTGGTAATCCTTACCACATCACCACTGACAAATAGAAATTTAAAATTATCAAGCCCGACAAAATCACTGAATATACCTTTGGTGTAAGTATATTTTTGAAAAGCCATGGCCAGTCCCACCATAGGCAAATAAGAAAACACAAAAAAATAAAGAATTGCCGGCAAAACCATTAATGTCAGCTGCCAATGTCTGATCTTAATTTTTTTTCGTCTTTGCAACATATTTCCTCTCATTCTGCTACACGCTTTATCGTTCTTATGTATTTTTATATCGGTTTGAACATTTCCAAAAAAGACAGTGATGTATAATCCTTTACAATTAAATTAACGCCTAAATCTTTATGCAACTGCCTCATTCTGGTTTCCTCTTCCGGCAATCGGCTGATTGTAATTGCTCCCATATCCACGCCTGTCTTCATCTCACTCCGCCCATCACCTACTACCAGAAGATTTTCACTACGAATATCAAGCTGGCTGCACAATTCTTTCATTGCCATGCTTTTAGGAATCTTCTTTTCCCAGGTGGATCCGCATAGTCCTTCGATCAGTTTGTTTTCTCCTACTTCAAACCCCAAGGTTTCTACTTCTTCGTACATTCCATACCCTTTTTCCACTACTGCTCCTGTCACAAAATAATTTTTAACGCCGCCATCTTTCAGCATCTTTAAAAATTCCATGGATCCATTTACTCTCCACTTTTCCGGTTCCTTTCGTGCCTGGGCAAGATTTTTGTCTCTGCAGGCTCCGTTTAAGACTCTTTCATACATTTTGAATAATCTCGGAGTGTGTTCTGCAAGTAACTCTTTCATTTCATGTGGCTCAGATATATTATCAAACATTTCGCAGCCTTCCCATATTTTTCTGATAATTTTTGTATTTTTGTCAGCATCTGCCCGAACTTTAATCACTCCGTTTTCGATTCCCCTCCGAATCGCCCATTCCATCTGAGTCAATGCAGAAAGACCTGCCGACTCAATGCAAAACCGATCTGTTTCTTCCAGTTTTTCTTTCCCGGCTTCATTAATCAGCCGGTTCACTTCCCTCTGGCTGTCGTAGCCCTCCTGCAAACCATTTTCGATAACATTATGCAGTACAACGCTCATAACCGGAACCCATTTCCTGATTAGCGAATGAGTCCCGTCTATATCATGGAAAGCATACATAATTCTTCTTGGTTCAAATTGTTTTATAATCTCCGCTTTCGACGATGGTATCATTTGTATCATTTTAATCCCCCTTCTGCAGACGCTTTTACATTACATGACGGTATGTTATCCATACTTTTTACAATCCTTTCAGACATGCATCCACCAATTCAGATAAACTGCCTGTTGCCAGACAAATACATTTGTCACAACCGCCATAATACAAGCGGATCTGATCTTTATCATAATCCGGAACAGCACCACAGGCAAAGGTCGTATTATCACTGTTTCCATGCAACTCATATTCTTCTTCCGGTGCCATAATGTAACTGTTTGTCTTGCCTATAACTTTCCATGGTTCCTCCGGATCAAGAAGCATTGCCCCAAGATAATAATAAGTCCCTCCTGCAGTTGTAGCTACTCCATGAATGATCGTAAGCCATCCTTTCTCTGTCTTCATCGGCGGTGTGGGACCGATTTTCTGTGTATTCCAAAAGCGATACCCTGCAGCAAGAACCGGTTTAAATTCTCCCCAATGAATGAGATCTTCGGATGCAGAAATCCAAATATCCCCATTCGATCCGTCTCCGCCTCCCGGTCGATCAAGTTTATAATACTTGCCTCCTATTTTTTCCGAGAACAATGAAGCTCCCCTGTTTCTGGGCTGTGTTATGATATCTAATCTCTCATAGTTCTTAAAGTCTCTCGTTCTTCCCAGCATTCCAACCGGACTTTCATATCCATGCACCATAACAGGTGTGATAATATAATAGAAATCATCAATCTTTGTAACCCTGTTATCAATAAAATGATGATACAGGGTGTAAGGGAATTTCTCTGACTGTACAGAGACAAAATCCTCAGTCTCCAATTCAAAATGGATTCCGTCTTTGCTTCTTGCAATTCTCGTCTGTCCCACATCCCGCCCATATCCACGAGTGGCACCATGTTCTACTACAGATACTAATAAAATCGTCTCATCCCCATATATCACAGGAGATGGATTGTATAATTGTGCTACTCCTTCGAAATCCCTGACATTGAGCAGTGGATTATTTGGAGATCTTTTAAATATTCCGGTGGCATCTTTTCTCATATGAATCCTCCAGTACTGTTCTTTCATGCCCCAATTATACACGGAGGACATTGTTATTGATACCCGGCAAAATAATAATATTCCGTGCAAAATTTAGTTTCCACTATTTTCTATTTTCAAACGATTTGCTTTCGTTTATAATAGTAACAGGTTTGAATTTGTCGGAGGCGGGACATGTTAAAATTATTAATAGCGGAAGATATGATAAACATAAGCAAAGGAATTACCGACCTTATTTCGCATAACACCTTTGCCCTGGAAATCATCGGCGTTGCTTCCAATGGTCTGGATGCTCTCTCTCTGGCGAAATCGTCTGCGCCGGATATTATTATTACAGACATCCGTATGCCAAAGTTAGATGGGGTCAAGCTTGCTTTTGAGATCCGGAAATTATATCCCATGTGCCAGATCATTTTCATCAGCGGGTATTCTGATAAAGATTATTTAAAATCAGCCATTTCTTTGAAAGCTGTCAGCTATGTAGAAAAGCCGATAAATTCCGATGAATTGCTGAATGCTGTTAAGACAGCTATCCATATTGTTGAAGAAAATACGCAAAAGCAGGATATTATAAAACAAAACCAATTTTTACGTGACTATCAGCGTGATATTCTATGCAAAAAGATGGCCTTATCTTTCTTTACTCCAAATATGGACGCAACTCTTTGGGAACAATTGCGCCCTCTTTGTACCGATTTCTGCAATGCTCCCTATTACTGCACACTTATCTGCCAACTAAACCTGAACGATGCTTCGGGAAATACTTTGGAAAATGCCTATGATCAGATCCGCAATCAATTCATTAATCACAATATTGCTTTTCTGTCTGTGGAAAAAAAACCGGGAACTTTTGTTATACATATCGGCGATGCCCGTTTGCATCCTTCTACATACCATGATATGCTGAATTTTCTGTACACAGAGATACGCTGTATCCTTGCTGATCCGGCAGAAATCTATTTTGCAGTAGGGAATGTGGTACAAACCCCTGATCAGCTCTATTATTCCTATATTAATGCTGTGATTAATTTAAGAAATATATTCTTTTTGGGATACAATAATATTTGTTTTTCTCAAAATACAGAAACAGCTGTGCATCAAACCTTCGAATCCAATCGAACCTCATGCATAACTGATTCTGCCTTTTTTCAAAAATATGAAAACTCTTTAAAGCAGGGAAATACAAAAGAAACTTCTGTATTAATTACCGTACTGTTCTCCCAATTACGTCAAAATCACTATCTGTTTTTTGAAGTAAACAGTATTAAAAATATGTATTATCAGTTACTTCTCATCATGGAAAACATCTGCAAGGAACAGGGGATTCAGAATGTTTTTTCCCCGAAAAAAGATTATGTCTGGGAAACCTTGAGTAAAATGGATACAATCTTTGCTCTGCAGGATTACTTACTTTGTAAGCTGAACCTGTTTGCAGAAGAACTTGTCGGTAAATCAGAAACTTCTCTTCTGGTTTTTCGTATTAAGCAGTATATTGAACTACACTATCCGGAAACAGATCTTTCCATTAACAAAATGAGTGATAGCCTGTATTTCACCCCTTCTTACTTATGTCAGATTTTTAAAAAAGAAACCGGTATTACCATAAACACTTACATAAATACTTTCCGTATCAGCACGGCAAAAGAGTTGCTGAAGGATCCGGCATTGAAATTGTACGAGATTGCCTGTATGGTCGGATATAACAACCCGGATAATTTTACAAAGCAATTTAAAAAACAAACAGGAATAACACCTTCCGATTTTAAGGAGAAATACTCTCGATGAAAAATATGATACTACGCTTATATTCCAGTTTTTTTTATCATATCAGCCTTATTAAAAAGCTGCTGATTTCTTACTGCATTCTGATTATATTGCCCTTACTGCTCCTTACCGTGCTTTCCTACTCCCACACATCCAGAACTCTGATTGAACAGTTTCAATATTCTTCCGATCAGTCTTTGCATCAGACCAGTATTTACCTTAATAAAATTATGCGTAATATTACGGATTCTACGGAGCAGGTCGCCTTTAACAGCGTACTGGCAGATATCTTTCAAAAAGATACCTCTGTGCAGTCTACTGTAGATATCTACCATGATTATTTAACTGCTGCCAACCTCACCAATAATGCTCTCATATCGGATCTTTTGTATTCTGTTGAAATCTTTATTAATGGCAATAGTTTATACACAATAGATGAAAGCAAGGGAGCAGAAGGCCTTTCTTTTATCAGCATTAACTCGGGCTATGCCAAAGAGTTGAACAAAGGTCTTTCAAACTATTACGGAGAACTCCTCTGGTCTTCTCCTCACACAATACGCAACAAAGAAACAAATAAAGAAATATGTGTCATAACCGGAAACAGATATATAAAATCCAGAACAGACTACGCAAACATTGGTATTATATCCGTGAACATCCGCCAGCAATCACTTAGTTCAATTATTGGGCGATCTGCCATCCTGCCTAATAGTATCTCTCTTTTGTTTGATGACAAAGGCAATATTCTTTCCATCTCCGGCGAAGAACTTTTTCAGGAATATTCTCTATCCGCCGATCTAGTACTGGATACTATTACAAATAAGCAACATTCCCTTCTCTCAGGCAAAAAAGAAATGTTGCTAAATTTTATTCCTGTCTATAATTCAAATTGGACACTGGTTTCCATTACTCCTTATAATGAAATGCTAAAAACCAGTATCAGTACCAGAAACAGAATGATACTCATTATGTTTTGCATCAGTCTTCTGTTTATTTTAACCGGCTATCTGGTTTTTCGCCTGATATTACAACGTCTTTCTTCACTTACCGCTCACATGCGGGAAGTCCAGTTTGACAATTATATTCCTATTCCTTCTGACAATGGAGGCGATGAAATCAGTAATCTGATACGCTGCTACAATCACCTGTTGAACAAAATAAATGATTATGCAACTTCCCAGCGTCAGCTGGGCATTGCGCTGAAAAATACTGAATTAAAGGTATTACAGGAACAAATCAATCCGCACTTTTTATATAATACACTGGATTCACTGCAATGGCTTGCCATGAACAATGATGAGAAAGAAATTTCTATTATTTTGTCATTAATGTCTAAGTATTATAAAATAGGTCTAAGCAAAGGAATGAACATGATTTCTGTAAAAGATGCCATTACACATATCGAAGTCTACCTAAAACTGCAGAACTTCTGCTACGGTAACCCCGTACAAGTAAATATCAATGTGGATCCGAACATTTATACAAATAATTATTGTATCTTGAAATTACTGTTTCAGCCTCTTGTAGAAAATGCTTTTCTACATGGCATTCTGGAAACAAAAACGCAGAAAGGTTCCATAGATATCCTCGGATGTATTATTGATAATACTTTGTGTTTTAAAATTATTGATAGCGGCATAGGAATGACTCCGGAACAAATAGATCAGCTACTAAATGCTGAGTTGCAACACATTAATTCCTCTCATGGATATGGCGTCAAAAATGTAATAGAAAGAATGCGCTTGTATTATGGAGAAAATTATTCCTTGTCCTATGAAAGTGTCCCTGGGAAAGGCACAACCGCTATACTGCAAGTTCCCTGTCTCCATATACCGAAAAGCCCCATTTAAAATTTAACCTGGAGACCTGCTTCCTTCAAAATCCGGGCTTTTTCTTCCATTTGTTTGATTGTCGGCATAACTTCAGGCATAGTATTAATCATACCAACAGCCTCATATTTACTTCCTGCCATTCTATGGTAAGGAAGTAATTTTACTGCAGTGATATTCTTTATATCTTTTAAAAATATTGCTATTTTTTTGATTTGTTCATCATTATATCCAGGCACAAGAGGAATTCTGACTTCTACCGGAATATTTCGTGTTGCTATATATTTCAGATTCTGCAATATACGCTTATTAGATTTTCCGGTACAACGGATATGGACATCCTCATCATAAGCCTTAATATCGTATAGAAAAATATCTGTGTAAGGACATACTGCATCGATCGCTTCCCTGGATACATACCCACAGGTATCTATTGCTGTATTAATACCTTGCTGTCTGCATATATATAACAGCTCCCTGCAAAAGCGGTGCTGCACAAGGCATTCTCCTCCGGAAATTGTCATTCCGCCACCACTGTTTTCATAAAATTCTCTGTCTGAAGCAATTTCCTGAAAAACTTCTTCACTGGTCATTATATTCCCATATAATGTAAATGCTCCGCCTGGACAGATCCTGACGCACTTTCCACATGCGTTACACCTGCTCCTATCAAATTGATGGATACACCTTATCATAGAATTTGCCTTGCACAGCTGTGTACACTCTCCGCAATTCATACATCTTTTACCAACATAACCGATCCATGCTTCAGCACCGATTCCTTCCGGATTATGACACCACACACACTTTAGCGGACAACCTTTTAAGAAGACCGTTGTTCGAATTCCTTCGCCGTCATGTATTGCAAAATGTTTAATATCCAGTACTCTTGCTTGTTCCATATGCTATCTGTTTTCCTTTAATTGTTCTATAAAATCGTTCTGCTCTTTTTCACTTAAATTGATATAACAAACGTTCCAACCGCAGAGTCTTACCTGAAGATTTTTGTACTTCTCCGGATGTTTTTGCGCCTCTTTTAATGTTACTTCATCCAATACGTTAAACTGTATAGCCATGCCGCCTCTTTTCATAAATGTCTTTATAATCCCCAACATGGCGGTAAGCCCTTCCTCTCCGAATACCGCAGTATTATGCAGTGTTATATCCAATACAGACCCATTGGGAATCCCGGAAAAATCTAACCTTGTAGCCGACCTTATCAACCCTGTCACGCCTTTTCTATCCTGTCCCACCGCAGCATCAATATTTTTGGATAATTGTTCACCTGCCATTCTCCCATCCGGCGTAGCCCATGTCCCCTCTCCAAAGAAAATTCTCCAATCAATAGAAAAGACACCCAGCCGGAAGACCCCACCTCTACCATTAGGCTTTCCATTTATCAAACAAGACATATAGGATATAATATCCGAAGCCATTGTATCTGCTTCCGGATCACCATTTCCGTATTTGGGGAACTCTCTTTTACACCGTATACGAAGTTTCTCTCTGCCATTCCAGTTATTTCGTAAAATTTCAGCAAACTCTGAAAGTGTCATTTCTCCCTTTTCAAATATCAAATGCTTTATAACCTGCAAGGAATCAACAATATTCGCTATACCAAATACATTTACAGATGAATTATTATACTCTGCTCCGCCTGCGTAGGCATCCACTCCCCTCTCCATGCAACTTGCAAAACTCATGGAAAGAAGCGGCGCTGTATGTATCTGCGGATAATATTTTTCTATATTTGCTATCAATTTCATGGCGCAATTTGCAAAATAAGCAAGTTGTTTTTGAACGGCTTCATAAAATTCATCGAATGACTTTATT
Organism: uncultured Acetatifactor sp.; assembly: GCA_934433135.1. Classification (GTDB taxonomy): domain Bacteria; phylum Bacillota; class Clostridia; order Lachnospirales; family Lachnospiraceae; genus Acetatifactor. The sequence goes on from CAKRZO010000001.1 coordinate 279,441, forward strand.
TCAAAAGGGAGTCCTGTTGGAAGTCCTATGTTCTCTCCATTCTCCATATTCGCCCCATTATTTAAGGCAAGTTCCAGCGCCTTTAACAGGTTAATTCTTCCATTACAAGAACACGGAACTTCTTTTCCGTTTATACAGGGTTCATAGCACCCCACAACCGCATAATTTTTACTTTCTGTTTCCGTCCTTCCCATATTTCTGAATGCTTTCGAAATCACATCATCATTCATAAAAACATAACTATTGTACCCTCTTCTGATACTTTCACACACTTCCCTGAGCAATCCGTCCGGTGTGAATGAATTGCAGCGAATATGTATTTTAGGATCACAAATCTTTAATTTTCGGTATTCCTCAAGAAAGATATAGGTAAGTTCATTTGGCGCAAAATTTTCATCTGCAGCTCCAATACAAATTGGTATATTTGCTATAACTGATTTTGCCATAAGTTTATACAAAAAATAATCCAGCAATTCTTTGATTTGTTCCTTAGTAAAGGTTCCGGTGCGCAAATCATTCACATAAAACTTGTATAGCACTCTATCCAAGCTGCCAAGACTCCTTACAAAAGTACCTTCTACAAACGTTTGCATTTCATAGTACAGTATAATCAGTTGCATGGCTTCCAATATGTTTTCCGGGGCTCTGAGCGCCAGTCTATGAAGACTTTGAGCCACTAACCTTTGCTTCTCAAACTTTTCCCCGACTTTCTTCGCAGCATCAGCCAATCGCTGTGTTAAATTTATCATACCATCTACAACCAAAATGCAAGATATATAAAATTCCCGTTGTTCCTTATTAATACAATGCAAGAGTCTCTGTTCCGCCAATCCTTTCAATCCCGGGAAACCATAAAAAAGGATTCTTTCCCAATCCGGAATGCAATGTCCGAAATCCGGATCTCCTGTATAAGCACTACATTTCGCAGATACCATCTGTAAACTCCTGATCTGCTCATCTGCAGCTGCCAAAGCTTCTGAAAGCCATTTTTTTTCTATATTTGCCAGTATCTCTCCATGGTTAATCTTATCCTGATACCAATCATACGGATTAATCTCCAACTGTGAACTCGTAAGGATTTCCGCAATCAGCTTTCCTCGCTGAACAATCCTCGGTACCCCCTGTTGTGCACAAGTACGATTACAGCTTTCCTGCAAATCCTCCAATTCCATACCGGTACTTTTATCCCAGTTATTTACTTTGGACTGCCTTTCAAAATATTCTTTTTCTTCTTCAAACCGTCCCCATATCATTTTTTCATCTCCCATACAATATTATTATCAGCACTGTTCTGCCAAACCTTCGTTTTTTTCATACATTTTTCTATACTCTGAAGGAGAACATCCACACTTTTTCTTGAATAAGGCACTGAAATAAAATCCATCATTAAACCCGCATTTTTCTGCAATATATAAAATGCTGACTGAAGTCTGACAAAGAAGTTCCTTTGCATAATCTAACTTTAATTTAAGAACATATTGTTTTGGCGACATATGAAACATTTTAGAAAATAATGTCCGGTATTGCGTAGCACTGAGTTTAGTGTTTTCTATGGCCATTTTTATTGAAAAGGCCGGATCTGTATAGTTTTGTAAGATATCTTCTACCGACTTTTCCATTTTCCGTCTGAGAATACTTGGAATATCCTCTACTCTATCGTATAGTCGCATAATATCCGCATAAATACCATAAAGAATAGCCATGCAATCCATAATGCTTCCTGTCATTCCTTTTTGCCATGCAATCCACATTTTTTCAAACAACTCACGCCCATGACAGTATTCTATTCCAAACCCTTTCCTTGGCAATTCACATTCCAGTGTAAAATCTACAAATATGAACGCATCTTCTTCCGAAACTAACATTTTGTACTTGCCGCCTTGCGGCAGATATGCCAGTTGTCCCTCTTGAACTGTAAACTGATAATCCTCAAATACATAAGAAATCGATCCCTTCAAAATATATACAAAACAATCCGAATACCTTCCGGTTATCGCGTTATTATGCATTCCCGGCTGATGTACCCCTTTACATATCTTATAAATCTTTCTTATTTCATAACACTGTCGATAGATTTCAACTTTCTGTTCCATATTTCTGCTTTTACCCCTCATGCAAGTAACTTTTTTTACACCCAAATATCGCTACCTTACAACTTCTGTATTTACTATTTTAACCGATATGATCCTTTGCTTCAATTTATAAAATTACTTATTTGTGTTTTTCAACAAAAAAAGTTAAAAAAAATCAGAAAACGGCTGCAAGGATTGCAGCCGCTGTCTCTATCCCCATCGCAGGGAGAATTATGATGCGGTTATTGCTAAACTGTCGCAGATTCGGAGAAGCGAAGGGTAACCTTTCCTTCCGTTCCCCGGACTTTTATGCCGATTCTTAGCGGATAAGCCGGCTTATCATGATTTCCGGTAACGGCTCCCCTGACACAGTTTACGCTTAGGCGGTACGCTTCCTGCGTCTGTATTTCCAGCCGCATGCTTTTGGAATCACCCTTCAGCAAGATTGTGTTATTTTCTTGTATTTCTGCCGGAAGATAGGTGATAACAGCCGTTTCGAACGTTTCCTCTCTGTCATACAGAAAAGTATCCTCCAGAATCACTTCCCGTTTTTTTCGAAAGAATGTCATCTTCCGGTACAATTTTTTCAACCGATCACAATCATAGGCCGCTTTCAGATCATAGGTAATCGAATCTTCCTCTTCCCCGAACCGAAGATCCGTAACAGTGGCTCTATATCTGACCTCTTCATAAGAATCCGGCAACCGCTTTCCGTTCGGATTGGTATTGACTGAGGTAAAAACCGCCGGCCCCTGCCTGCACCCGGCCACCACCGGTACACTGTGTCCGTAAGAAGAAAGCACTTCGATGCTGTACCGTTCCTTTGAAAAAGTAATGCCATTGTAAACGCTGAATCCGGGATCCGCTACAAACGTTTCTTCCCCGGAAGCCAGAATAAAGGATCCCAGATCGTTATGATTGTGCGGCACATGATTTGTTCCTCCCTGAATGTAGATACCAAAGTCTCGCTCTGCATTTCTGCAGATTAAGATTCCCTGCTCTTGGAACCAGGTGCGCAGTCTTTCTTCTCCGGACGGCAGCAAAAGGGAAGCTGTCAGTTTTTTCTCCCAATTTAGCATCATCATCACCAGATTGCAGTCCCCTGTATAATCCACATGTGGATCCGCATAAGCAAGGCCTGCACGCCGTGCGATATAATTCATACACAGAGGCAACGGTTCGGTTCCGAACCCGCAGTCCGCCGTGGAAGGATATACCTTCTCGGTAATTCCGATGCGGAAGCCGAAGAGAGCCGCTTTATAAAAATCCGCGTTTTTTAACAGATCGATTCCGCCTCCGGTTATCCGGAAAATCGTATCGGCGGCAGAAAGGAATTTACCGAATCCGTATCCCCAGTATGCCAGTCCTTCTACACAATATCCCCCCTTCAGAGAATATCGATAATTCTGTATCTGTTTTTCATACAAAGCGATCAAAAACAATTTCTCATATTCTGTTCCGAAATAAATACCGGCGCAGACAACACCGCTTAAGCAGACTGCCAGCCAGTTGTCGAAAGCATCCAGCCAGTATAGTGACAGAATGCCGTTTACTTTGGCCTGCTGCACACTTTCATATAAACGTCTGAAAAAAACATCCAGAACCTTCGTCCTTACTTTTTCCTTCATTTGCCTGCGAAGCGCCGGATCCAGTTTTTCTCCGATACAGGCATCACATACGGCAAGCCGCCATGCCACGGAAGAAGAATACAGATCAATCTGCCCGTGGATTCCCCTATAATCACTGTAATCAAAAGCTTTGTCATGATTCGGCCGAACCCAGCTTTTCCGGCTGCAGACGGATCGGATTCCCTGCTCGATATAGGGAAGGAATCGACCTTTATTTTCCAGACATTCCGCCAGAACGGTCTGCTCCAGCCGCCGCATGGAAGTAAACAAAATTTTATCAGACTGCAAAGGCATTTTCCCGGATCGGAACTCGAAATAAATCTCTTCTGTTATTTCCGGAAAAGCCTGTGATCCATAACCCTCTGCATCCGCAATCAGCTTTTCCGCGTTTAAGCCTGCCGCCGCTTTTTCCCAGAACGGTCTGTCTGAAACAGGTACTCCCGCACAAAGCGCCGCTTCCTGCAGCTTACCGTCCAGCTGCAGGATTCTCTTTCTCACATCCGGCGTAATGTATCGGCTTGTGTTTTCCCTGCACCAGGCAATCCATTCACAGCACACCATCAGATAATAGCCCACCGCATAATCCTTTGAGGATTGCTCCTCCGTTTTGCCGGGGCGATCCGCAACACCCTGTACCCACCCAACCGTACCGTCTTTCTGCAGAACCTCTTCATTAACCGCCCGAAATCCTCTTATGAAAAAAGGAAGATATGTTTCGTCCAGGATTCCCAGACGTACTGCCTTTATGATACCATATAAGAAAAGCAAGGTTCCGCTGGTTTCCTTTTCCGGATATTCTAAAGGATCTTTCAGGCTTGCCGGCCAGAATCCATCCGCTTTCTGACAGGGAATCAGCGCCTGCGTCATTTCCAGAAATACTTTTTTATATTCATGGTAATAAGGTGAATTTTCCTCCAGAATGCCGAGCGTGCGGATCAATCCTGCATAAACCCAGCCGTTTCCTCTCGACCAGAATACCTTCCTGCCGTTCTGTGTCCGCATTTTTTCCGGCAGGAAACGTTCATCCCGATACCACAGATACTCTTCGGTATCATAACATTTTCTGACCTCCTTAAGATGCAGGTACAGCTGATGCGCTTTTCGGGTATATTTTTCCTCCCCCTGCATTTGCGATACCTTATGGTAAACATACAGACCCATATGAACGGCATCTGCCCACCACCAGTAATCCGAGTGAGGATCATCGGCATTGAATTCCATTACCTGCAATAAGATCCTTAAATCCGCTTTTTGAGGAAAATACCGGAAAAGTTCCAGATAAACCTGACCGCAGGCTGTAAGATCCGCATGAATGTTCAGATAATTCCTGCTGTCTGCATACTTCCATCCGCAGCCGCCTTTTTCCGTAAAATGCTCTCCCAACACTTCCTTTGCATAATCTTCTTTTCCGTAATAATCGGTCTGCCAGTGATTTTCCGCCGCCCAGGTAAGAGCCGCGTTTAAATAAAGCTCTTTTCCGGTCATTTTATAGGCTTCCAAACACCCCATGAAAAAGCAGGATACGCTCCATCCCGGCGTTTTCTTCTGCGGTTCGGTCTCAAGCCACCGTTCCGCCGCCGCTTCCATTTTTTCCCGTATGCTTTCTATTGCCAGTCCTTCCGGTATCTCCCACACCTTGTCCGCCCCCTTTCCTGCTTCCCTCTCCGGCTCTTTCTCCGACTCTTTGAAAATTTCCTTTTCTAACTTTTTATATTTTCCGTCATTTTTCACGATTTTCTCACCCTCTTAAAAAGAATATGTCTTGACACTTTCCAGATATATAAAACGTTGCCGCTTTAACGACCTGCAACAATCGCCAAAGCGGCATTTCCGGCACTTTTTTCCAAAAGCACCTCTTAATTTATGGGTATTATGAATACGTATTATTCATGGGTAATGCGAATGTCAATCCACTTATCCAGTTCCAGATTCTGATAAGCCGCTACATAGTCATCCCACTCCTTTTCGATTCCACCGTTTACAACCCATTCCGCCAAATGTCTTCTGTAATGTTCGCCGATATCAACCGATAAGATGGATAACTCCTGGCTTTCTTCACCGGTCAGCCAGGCGTTGAGGTAAGTATATTCCGGTTCCACATAGTCTCCGTATACTTTCATGGCCTCCAATCCTGCCAGGTTGCCGGGCGTCTCAGTTTCGGTCTGATAGCTTTCTTTCAGAAGCAGAAACGGGCTGTATTTCAAAGGAACATCTGCGCTTTTTACTTCATCCGAATATGCCTTGCCTTCCGCATCCGTCAACTGGTTATACACATTTTCACTGACTTCTTCCAGATACTTTCCTTTTACGCCGAGTGCAAGCTCCACTCCCAGATCCTGATCATAGAACTGATCGATAAATTTCATCAGCTGAGGCAGCTTATCCACCCCTTTATCCGTTACCCAGAATGCCAGGTTATCGGAAATCGGGAAATTGCGGTACTGCCAGGACGGCTTTTCCCCATTCGGAGAGGTAAGGGGCGGCAGATACTGATAGACGCCCTCTCCCACAGCCGTATCAATTGCATAGCTGCTCCACCATACCAGCACGCCGGCTACGGGAGTCTGGGATTTGCATTTTGCGGAATACGCCTCTTTTGCCATGGTAAATACTTCTTTGTCCAGCAGATTTTCGGAATATAATCTGTGCAGGTACTCCACGGCTTCTTTCCATTCGGGCTGGATTCCCGGGAATACGATTTCTCCGTTATCCCGTTTTGTAATGCCGATTTTATTGGTGCATACTCCGAACCAGCCGATTATGGAATGCAATCCGTACTGGTGATCTCCGAAAGAAGAGGTGCCGTAATAACAGGTCATGGGCACTTCATCGGCGATTCCGTTGCCGTTTAAGTCTCCGGCATCCCGGAATGCCACCAGAACATCATACAGTTCTTCCGTGGTCGTAGGCATCTCTTTTCCCACTGCCTTAAGCCATTCGGTATTAATCAGAATCGTATCATTGATTGTCCGAAGCTTTGCCGTGGTTTCGTTGTAGGAAGGAAGCGCATAGATATGCCCGTCAGGAGACTTAAGCGCTTCCTTGTATTCCGGTCTTGCTTCGAAAAGCGCATACAGATTGGGTGTGAGCTCTTCCGTAATATAGTCTTCCAAGGGTACGATAATTTCCTGTCCTGCATAATTCGCCGTATCCTGTGTGCTTAAAAGCCAGGTTCCGATCATGGCATCCGGGTATTCTCCGCTGTTCATTGCCAGATTAATTTTCTCTCCGGCAACCGCTGCCGGCCAATCCAACCAGTCAATGCTGAGACAATCGCTTATATTTTCCTGCAATTGCTTTATAACGGTCATGTCTTCCCACTTTGCATACGTATCCGCACGTCCGGAAGCAATGGTAACCTCTACCTTCTCCAACGTCTGTTCCGTCTCTTTTTCATCCGTTGTGCTTACACCGCTGGTCTGTGCTTCCACGGTCTTTGTTTCCTTCGTTTCCTGTATCTCTTCCTTTCTGCCCGCACATCCGCTTAAGATTGCCGATGCCAGCAGGATACCGGTTAATAAGATGCTACCTGTTTTCTTCTTCATTTTGTCCTCCTATTCATGATCTCATCTGAACTGTTACACTTTGTGATTATCATTTTGTAACAGTTCAGGCGCACCATTCGCAAAACCGCGCTTTCAGCGCTTTCCCACTGCTTCGCAGCTCTTTGTCGCATCTGTAGGATGCGATGCTCATATAGATGGCGCTAAGCTCCAAGCATAGAATGCCCAAAGGGCATTCATGCAGACAGATTTTCATGCGAGCATGAAATCTGCCCACAAGAATGCTTGTCTGAACTGTTACATCATTTTATATGTTCAGGGAAAAATCTTTCCCGTCCATATTTTTTCCATGGCAGAAAATGCCATACTTTGAATGAAAGTTCCCATAGGGTCTTCTCCCTGTGCATCCGTCTGCAGATGCAGATAAGAGATTCCGTATTTCGGTACGATTTTCATGACGACACCAAACTGTTTCTTCCCGTCCAGGTATACATACGCTATCCTCTCCTTTACAGAAAAATGAATCTTTAAATCATACCACTTTCCTCTCTGAAGCAGATCCGGCGTTATTTTAAAGGAAAACGAAGCCAGATCCCCCACTGATTCATCCATGGGATTAAACCAGTGATCGCAAAGGTAGATCCGTACTCCCTCTCCTTCCACCCGTAACCGCACCGTCACCACGCCCTTAACCGCGCAGGGGAAATTCCACACTGCGCCCTGTCTGTCCGATAATAGCCGCGGATCCAGGATCCTGCAGATCTGCAATACTTCCGTGCCATCCATATCCGGGTTGGGAATAAGCAATGCCCCATTGGTCCGGTTCCAGGCGCAATGCCCCGGATGATGCCGCACAACATAATCTCCGGAAAGACTTTTTACATACATCTGCGTGGAGATTTTTTCCAGCCCTTCCGAAAAGTCTTCTTTGCGTTCCTTTTCCAGAAGCCAGTCTGGATCAAACAAAAGCAATCGGCGGCATGCCTGATTCTGCCCCACAGCTGCCAATACCTTGCCAAAGGGAAGCTCCAGTGCCTGAAACTGGTGCACACTTCTGTCCGCGGAAGAATGCATCCCGCCGATACACCGAAAATCCGGCCGGTTCCGAATGCCATTTAAATACAATTCCCGAAATCCCTGCCAGGAGATTCCGTCCCTGCTGATCGCGGCATGGCACACATCCCGGTTGGTAAAAGCGCCTTCTCCTTTATGCCGGAACCCTTCCTCATGCACCGGAAGTTCCCTTGCATGATTGCTTTCCGGGAGCGGCTGCGTATTGTTCCAGAAAAACAGAATTCTTCCGTCGCTTAAGTTTAAAAAGTACGGCGTTGTCAACGTTCCGTGAAAATCGGAAGGCACCGGATCCGACCAGGTTGTTCCGAAATCTTCGGAATAATACGCATAAAAGTAATCCTGTGAAGTCCTGGCCATCAGCAAAAGCCTTTTATCCGGAAGGATCGTAAAGACCGGTTCGCTTCCGTTATTTTCCCATCTCGGGCAGATGGAAGGATAGACCGGCTCATAGCGGGGCGCCGATTTTAAAATTTTTTCCTCCCATGTCTTTCCACCGTCATCCGAATAGAGAAATACCGGGTGATAGTCCCCCTGAAGAACGATCTGCGCCGTAATGGCAATCCTTTTTTTCTCCGGAAGATACTGCGGCAGGAATTCATCCGTATAGCTTGCTTCCGAAATTTTGATACGGGAAAATTCTCTGTCGTCCGGTCCTTTGCCGGATACTCTAAGCCAGGTACCTTCCGGATACGGCTTTTCTCTAACCTGTGCGCGGATCCTTTTCATGGAAGATTCCAGTGCAAAATATTTCCCAAGCTCCGGAATATAGGTACCGCTTCCCATTTCCTCACTTTCCGGCTCGTGCTCCTTCCAAGTAAGCCCTGCATCTAAAGAGGAAAGATAGCAGGGATGTCCGTTATCCCAGGGATGCTCTTTCGGCATTTCCCCATAATGCCTGATCTCTCCGTCCGGCATTACACACAGGCCGGTACGGCTGTCTTCGTTCTGGATTCCCACTGCCACAGGTTCATAAATACGCGATAGCCTCTTTTTATCTTCTGCACTCAGCCGCCTTTCGATTGCCTGAATCTGCCACATGACCCTTCCACCTCCTTTTTGCGCCCTTTGCAAAATTTTCACATTTTCCCGTTTGTCTAAAACAACCCAGTATTCGCCACTTTTTTGCTGATCTGGTTGGCGGTAATCAGCATGATAATATTGATCACGGTATTAAAGAGCGAAATCGCCGTGGAATAACTGAACTGTCGGTTCAGCAATCCGATTTTGTACACATAAGTGGCAATGATCTCCGAAGCATCCGCATTTAAAGCATTCTGCATCAGATAGGCCTTCATAAAGCCCGTTCCCATGAATTTTCCCATATTCATAATGAATAGCGTGATCATCGTCGGTGCGATGCCCGGCAGATCGATATACCAGATCATTTTGTACTTACTTGCCCCATCGATTTTGGCCGCCTCATACAGCTCCGGATTAATGCCGGTCAATGCCGCCATATAGATGATCGTGCCCCAGCCGGTATTCTGCCAGATACCGCTCCAGACATAAATATCCTGAAACAAGTCCCCCCGCCCCATGAAATAAATACTCTCCATCCCCAAAAGATTCAGTACGTGGTTGACGATTCCCGTAGTGGGAGAAAGGAAAAGTCCGAGCATTCCCACCAGTACCACCGTGGATATGAAATGGGGCGCATAGATTACCGTCTGAACCACTTTACGAAATTTAAGGCTTCTGCACTGATTCATTAAAAGCGCTACGAAAATCGGGATTGGAAATCCGGCAACCATACTGTATACCCCCAGGGTAAACGTATTTTTTAACAGCCGGGTGAAGTTGGGATTTCTTACAAAACGGATAAAGTGCTTCATTCCTACCCACTGGCTGCCCGTAATGCCTCCTTTTGCCGTATAATCCCGAAAAGCGATCTGAATGCCGTACATGGGACAATACTCAAAAATAATTATATAAATCAAAGCAGGCAGACACAGAAGATACATCTGCCAGTCTCTCCTGATCACTCTTTTTACTTTATTGGAAAATCCTTCCCTCTTTCGGAATTGCCGTCTCTTTCTGTTTTCCATTTTTGCCTCCCTTTCAAGCGCTACTCTTTCACCGAACCGATCATAACCCCTTTGACAAAATACTTCTGTAAAAAAGGATACAGGCATAATACCGGAACGGTCGATACGATCATCACACCGTATTTGATGGATTCCGCAATCAACAGTTTCTTTTCCGCTTCCATGGGATCCAGGGCGTCATAATTGATATTGCTGTTCGCCACCAGCAGGATTTCCCTTAATTTTAATGCCAGGGGATACTTTTCCACATCATCCAGATAAATCAGCGGATTCATATAATCATTCCACTTGGATACGCCGTAGTAAAGCACCAGCACGGACATAATCGCTTTGGAAAGCGGCAGTACAATCCGTGCGAAAAACGAAATGGTACTGCAGCCGTCAATGGCTGCCGCCGCCTCCAGATCGCCCGAAATATTAGACTTTAAAAAGGTTCTTGCCACAATCACATTGTAAACATTGACCGCTCCCAGAATCACCATCAGGAACACGGTATTTCTCAGATGCAGCTTCGTCACCAGCAGATAGTTGGGGATCATGCCGCCGCTGAAATACATGGTTATCAGAAGCATTACCATAATTACGTTCCTGCCGGAAAACCGGCTCCTGGAAAGCGGGTAAGCCACCATCATTGTCACCATCACGCTGACGGCTGTTCCCAATCCCGTATAAACCATTGTATTAAGGTAACTTCTCCATATGGTATTGTCCTGCAGAATTCTTTTATACCCTTCCACATTAAATCCGCGGATCCAAAAGACGACCTCGCCTCTGTTGATCATACCGGGTTCAGAAAAGGAAGCCAGTACGACAAAATATAACGGATACGCTACTATCAAAAACAAAAGCCCTAAAAATATGTAAATGAAGCTGTCAAACAACAGATCTCCTGTGTTTCTTTTCATCCTGTTCCGGGCACGCGTTTCTTTTTTCAAACTCTTCTACCTCGCTCTTTTTGTTTCTCCGCTCAAGCGTAACGCCTAAACTGCATCTTGTTTCCACCCAGACGTAATGCGCAAACTGCATCTTGTTTCCACCTAGGCGTAATGCGCAAACTGCGCCATCGGCTCGCTGCATTTCCACCTTACTCTCTGCCGGCGTATTCGTCAATGCACATGAATTCACACACACTTTTTCACACAAAAAGCCTGTTAATTTCTGCTGTAAAAAACTGCATATTGCCCTTTTCTTGACAAAGCAATTTCCCTAAACTACAATAAAAATACCAGCATCCAAAAGAAAGAAGAAAATTGTTATGAAGATAAAAAACCTTTCCAATCATTCCTTTTTATATCGATACCTGGTATCCTTTTTACTGGTATTATTCCTCCCGATCATTGCTCTTTCTTTTCTGATGAAAACCCGGATTTTTAATTTGCTGCAGAAAGAGATTTCTCAGAACAATCTGGAGCTTTTGAAAAATACAGCGCACCTTTTTGAAAATGATCTGGCCTCCATGGAACAGATCGTCACTCAGATTATGCTTACTTCCTGTTTCTATACGGAAAAAACAACTTCCGATGTCACAAGACTGAGTGAATGCCAGAATATTCTTTCCATCTATACGACCTCCGGCAGTAGCTTTCGCACCATTGCCATCAGCTGGGAAAACATCCCTTATCTTTATTCCAGCTACGGTTCCTGTTCCATTCACCTTCTTGATACGGACGATCCGATGTATCCTGATTTTTCAGAGGATTTTTCCTTTCAGATCGCTTCCGCCCGGAAAAACCCTTTAAATCCCAGAGAAGAGGACATGCTGCTTTTTGCCTATCCGGTTCATTTCTCCCGTTCCAAACAAAACGCCAGAATTCTGTTTTTAACGGAAGCCGACCGCTATTACGCAGAAAGTGATCCCTCACGTGCCGAAAGCGATACTGCTTACTACATTTTTTACAAAGACCAGCTGATCTGCAGCAATACGAAAGGTATGCCTTTTCCTGCTGTGGATACCGATACCCTTCCGGATTTTTCGGAAGCCTTTGCGCAGAAAATAAATATTGAGGATGCCGAAATGCTGCTGTGTATGATTCCATCCACGCATCACGATTTTACCTTTTTCTCCCTGACGCCACTTAAAACTGCCATGGCGGCCTCCAATCAACTGCAAAGGAGCTTTCTTCTCTATGTCATTATCAGTTCTTTGATTGCACTGGGTGTGATTGCCGTGAATCTGCACTTGAATTATAAGCCGCTACGCAATTTATTTTACTCCGTCAGGCACCTTTTAAACAGCAACCAGAAGCATTTAAATGAGGTTACTTCCATTCAATCGGCCTTTGATAATATTTCTTCGGAAAACAGAAAACTCTTATCGGATACAAAGGAAAACAGGGCGGAAAAGATCCTGACCGATCTTTTAAAAGGCTTCTATTCTCCTGCGAAACCGATTCCCGCATCCGATCTTGCAGCTATTTCCTTTCAACCGCAACACTCCCTTTTCATGGCCTGCATTTTCCGTTTCCACGAAAGTGCCCACGAGTCACTATTCGACACGCAAAAAAAGCATCCGGTCACGCTCCGGACGCTTTCTGTCACAATGGAAAATTTCTTTGATCTGTTTTTGATAAAGGATAATCATGACAAGACGTTTTCCGTTCTGGTAAATCTGGAGAACGGACAGGTACAAAAGCTTGAAATCTTACGGCAGATGCTTGTCGATTCCTGCCATCTTGCTGTCACAGTCAGCGCCGGCAGTCTCTATCCGGATCTCTATGACAGTCCCCTTTCTTATATGGAAGCGCTGTATACCATGGACTACCGTTTTATCCGTGGAAATGACTGTACCCTGCTGGCATCGGATGTCGCCATCCAGGAAGACTGGTCTGAATTCTATCCCAGGCAGGATCTTGCCAAATTCAGGCGAATGCTCAGCACCAGAAATCTCAGTACACCGGCTCAGATTGATGAACAACTCAATTACATCCTGAATTATATCCGTACCTGCGATGTTCCGATGTTTGCAGCCAGAAGCATTTGCTTTGAAATTATCAACAGCATCCTCTCTTCCATGAGTGACGAAGAGTTGAAAAGCAATAAATCCTACCTGACACACCTTTCCCACTTTGATACCGTAGAGGAAATGCTTGCCTCGCTTGGCATGATCTGCCATAATCTTTTTGCTTTTTCCGAAAAAAATACAGCCTGCACATCCGATCTGATCACACAAATGAAGATCTATGTGGACAGCAACTATGCAGACTGCAATTTTTCTCTTCAGGAAATGGCCGACTATTTTAACATGGGCATGACGAATTTAAGTCAGTTTTTCAAGCGGCAGACCGGCTCGACCCTGATTGATTATTATACGCGGCTCCGTATGGAAAAGGCCGGAATTCTTTTAGAAGATCAGAGCCGTAAAATCGATGACATTGCCGCAAGCGTAGGGTATCTGAATACTTCCAGCTTTATCCGCCGCTTCAAACAATATTACGGGATCAGCCCCAGACAATATGTTCCGCCTGCGGAATAACTATAAATAGCAGGTCTCTCCCGGGCCGACTTTGTAATTTTTATCATTTGCCGTAAAGTAAACTGCCAGCTGGGAAGGATTGTATACCATGGTATTATCTACGCTGAAAACAAGAGCGCGGTACGCTGTAACGTATTCATAAATCTCCATATTGGTAGCATACCAGATCTCTTCTTCCCGGCCGCCCATTTTTTCACAGAATTCCTCGATGACATACCATTTGTTATCCCGGAATTCAAAGCTATGTCCCCACAGATAGAAAAGCAGCGCTTCTCTTCTGGCGCAGTAATTGGTATTCGGATCGGCAGCCAGGAACTGATCCGCATATTCCATCATCTTGGGGTTCGTATTATGCGCGGTAGGCATCCAGCACAGCCAGTCTTCCGGAATCGTAAAACTGCCTTCTTCTCCACCGGCCGAACGGGCATATACAATGCCAAGCATCCTAAGATAGGACTTTATGGTTTCATTGGTCTGAACTCTGTCCGGATATGCCATGCCCCGGATGATACGGTGGTAAAATTGCTCCAGTGCCCTGCGTCCTTCATAAATTTCATGAATGCCGTCAATCGGTGCAGAAATCAAAGGAGCCATATGCTGAAACCCATGTACGGCTACTTCATGCCCATTGGGAAAATACAGCGTACGCAGTTCTTCTTCGGAGAGTCCTCCCTCCTTTGGTTTTTCCACACAATATCCCGGCAGATTAAAGGTTCCTTTAATGCCGTGGGCATTCATGATTTCTACAAGCTGCCTATCCCAAACAGTTCCGTCATCGTAGCTTAAAGTCAATGCTTTCGTCCGAAATCCCGGCCATCTTAAAAAACGATATTTCATAATTTATGCCTCCATGATCCTGTTCTTTTCGAAATAATTCTTCTAAACGGTTGTCCTTTTCTTTTTATTCTACAGAAAAACGATATAAGGTTCTGCTGTGGAAGGTCTTTCCCGCCGGTACCACACTGCTGGGGAAAGAAGGTTCATTGCAGGCATTGGGATAGAACTGGGTCTCAAAGCAGATGCCGCCGCGTTTTTCATAGAAGCAGCCTCCCTTTCCGCGTTTGTGATCCAGGAAATTGGCCGAATAAATCTGGATACCGCAAAGATCGGTTTCCGTTTCCATAACAATTCCGGTCTCCTCGGATTTTAACCTGGCTGCTTTATGCAGTTTTCCGTCGTTTTTCAGAACATAGTTATGGTCATAACCGCCGGCAAGCTTTAAGGGTTCATAATCTGCCCGAATATCCTGTCCGATCTTTTTCGGCGTTCTGAAATCCATCGGTGTACCTTCTACAGGGGCAATTTCTCCGGTAGGTGCAAGTGTTGCATCCGTAGGTGTAAAGCCTTCTGCGTACACCTCCAGAATCTGATTTTCAACACTTCCGCTGTTATGTCCTGCCAGATTGAAATAAGAATGGTTGGTAGGATTGATGACCGTAGTCTTATCGCTGCACATAATATAATCCAGAATAAGCTCACCTGCCTGTGTCAGTGTATAACGAATTGTCTGATCCAGATTACCCGGCAGATCCTGCTCCATATCCGGGCTCATACGCTTCATCTCTACATAACAGCTATCCTGCGTCTGTCCCATAGAAGCTTCATAAACCTGATAATGAGATCGATTGGATCCGCTGTGCAGATTATTTCCGTTATTGTTATCCTCCAACTGATACTCCACGCCATCCAGCGTCACACGTGCACCTTTAATCCGGTTGGCATTTCTTCCGATGTACGCACCGAATCCACAGGAATTATCGTAATATTCCTCTATCGTATCATATCCTAACAGAACATCCACTTTTTTTCCGTCCTTGTCCGTTACGAAAATATTCAGGATCTCTGCTCCCAGATCGGACAATACCACTTCTAACCCCTTTTCATTATCCAGATAATATTTGCTGACTTCTTTACCCTCCCGGGACAGTCCCCAGGCTTCTTTTCTGATTAACATCCTAACCTCTTTCCCCGCAGCATTTACTTCTGCAGACGTTTATTACCAATATATTTTGTATCTGTAATCGTTCCGACGCGTTGTTTATACGCCTTCGTGCATCCAAGAACTTTACTCTTATTCTATAACATTACGTTGCAAAAGTAAACCGGGATTCCTTATTTTACAAATTTTGTCCGAAATATCGTAACAGTTCAGACAATCATTCTTGTGGACAGATTTCATGCTTGCATGAAAGTCTGTCTGCATGAATGATTGAGCTTAGCGCCAAGTATATGAGCAAAAGTAGCTGCGAAGCAGCGAAAAGCGCTGAAAGCGCGGTTTTGCGAATGGCGCGTCTGGACTGTTACGAAATATCAGTTACAGTTCACTCGTACGTTTATGCAGGCAGATTCCATGCTTGCATAAGAATCTGTCTGCAGGAACGTATGAACTTAGCGCCGGGCGCACCCGAAAAATGCCGGAATCCAAGCAAATCATCCGCCTGGTTCCGGCATTTCCATGCATTTTTACACATTATTTTTTCAGAATCCACTCGTGATCCGGATCATTACTGCGGTTAAAGCCCTGGTATTCGCCGGCCATAAGCCACAGGAAGTAGGTTTCGTAGCCCGGAATGGAAACGGTTGTATGGTATCCTTTCGGGAATTCCACAAGTTCATCCTGTTTTACACGGTAAGCTTCGTCAATCTCTCCATTTGCTGTATACAGGCACTGTACGGCAAAGCCCTGAGAAGGATTGAACAGGAAATAATAAATCTCTTCTGCAATACACTCCTTGGGCATATTGTCCTCATCATGTTTGTGAGGCGGGAATCCTGCCCAGTTACCCGGTGTCACATAAGCTTCTCCTATGGTAAGAACCTTCGCATTGGAATTCTGATCAATGATAAAACTGGTTTTTCTCTGATAAGGCTGTTCTCCCAGCAGTTTCAGAACCACATGATCTTCCTTTAAAAGCTGAGGAGCCGTTTTTACCGAAACCGGTGTTGCACAAACTGCAATTTTCACCGCATCTTCCGCCAGAATGGTAAGCTGCATATCTCTGGGCATATAGAAACTTTCCGCTTTCCGGTTTTCAAATACCGTGCTGCGGTTTCCGACATGCTCCCACTTTACCTCATCAAACAGGACACTGCAATGACCTTCCAGCATAATAAAAGCAGTTTCCTTGTCTTCCGTAGAAAAATTTACACTCTCTCCCGCATCCAGCATAATAATGCCGAATTCCAACATTTTTAAGGTACATTCTCCTATTTTACAAATCGGCGTATAACCTTTTGCCGGTTTATAGGTTTTCTTATAATTGATTCCCATGTAATAATCCTCCGTCTTCTTACTAATTGTAATGATTACACGGATTGCTACGCACTCTCGTAATCATTATGATATACCTGCGCAAGGGCGTCATGGATTTGTTTATACTTACGATATTGTTGCCGGTAAAATCCGGTATTTTCCGGATTCGGCTTTGTTCTTCCGGTGATCTTCACACATTTTCCGGCCGCTTCTTCATAATCAGCAAAAATCCCCATGGCAACGCCTGCCAACATAGCTGCACCCAGGGAAGAGTCGCTGGAAGCGGTCGTCTTTAAGGTAATTCCCAGCATATCCGCCGTAATCTGACGCCAAAGCGCCCCCTTCGCACCGCCGCCGATCAGGATTCCTTCTTCTCCCGGTTGCATTCCGATTTCCCGGATGGTTTCCATACAGTCTAAAAGAGACATGGAAATGCCCTCCAGAACGGCTCTGGTAAAATGCTTTTTCTCATGTATCGCACGGATTCCCACAAAACTGCCGCACAATTTCGGATCTCCGTAAGGCGTCAATTCCCCGTTTAAATAGGGATGAAACATAAGGCCTTCCGCACCGGGCGGTACTTCTTTTGCTTTCTCGTTCAGTAGATCGTAAGTTTCCCCGAAAGTATCCCGATACCAGCGGTAAGATGCGGCGCAGGACTTCGTTGCAGTTCCCGGATACCATAACCCCGGAACAATATGGGAATAATTGATCAACTGGGGATGCGGAAACGCTTTGGGAGATACCACACAGATCCGCCCTGCCGTAGCCAGTTTGACGGTCATCTGTCCCGGTTTTACCGCCCCGGCCGCAAAGATTTCCAAAACCGTATCCGTGGTTCCGCAGATCACGGGAGTACCTTCGGCAAGACCGGTCATTTCGGCCGCCCCGGGAAGGATCTTTCCGATGATATCGGCAGGTTTTTTTAACGGCGGAAGCATATCTCTTTGAATTCCCGCCAATCCGCACAGTTCATCCGACCAGTCCTGTCTTTTCAGGTCATAAAGCATACTGCCCTGTGCCTCAATATAATCCGTACAGTAAACACCGGTAAGCTGATAACGGATATAATCCTTCTCAAAAAAGAGATATCGAAGCGCCTGAAAAATTTCCGGTTCTTCCTCCCTTACCCACAAAAGCTGCGGTAACGTCCAGATCGGATCCGGCTTGTGATAAGCAAGGTGCGTAATCCACTCCATACCCGGCTCTCTTAATTTCTGTGCCTGCTTTACGCTGCGGGAATCCGTCCAATGAATCGCCGGCCGCAGCGGCTTTTTGGCTTCATCGCACAAAACGGCTGTATGGGTTGCGGAATCCAATGCCACACAGGCAATCTGCATCGGCAAAATCCCGCTCTTTTGAAGGATTGCTTTGGTGTTCTGCCGCAAAGCCGCCATCCAGTCCTCCGGTCTTTGTTCACAGGCACCTGCAAAAGGATGCAGAGTGGGATATTCCACCGTATTTTCCGCTATGATTTCTCCTTCTGCAGAAAGTAAGGTTGCCTTAGAGGCTCCGCCTCCGAAATCAATGCCCAACAGATAATTCAAATTCTTCATATCCCTGCTCCTTTAAAGCCTTCAGAACACGTGCTACAGAAGGGACGCTTTGTCTTGCACCGAATCCTGTGCATTTGATGGCGGATACCATACTGGAAAAAATGCAGCACTGTCTGTAAGAATAACCGCTCATGATGCCGGCAGCGAAAGCACCGTGGAATACATCTCCCGCTCCGTTGGAATCCACGGCTTTTACAGGGAATGCCGGATATTCCGAAATCTCCCGGCCTTCATACAAGATCCCTCCGGCTTTGCCGTTGGTAATCACGACTACCTCCGGATGGAACTGCATAAAGAGTTTTTCCGCTGCTTCCTTTAATGATTTGGTCTTTGTAAATCCCAAAGCAAATTCCGCAGAAGGAATTAAAATATCGGTCTTTTCCAACAGCTTCTCTACTTCCGGATACAGCCCGCCTGCATCATAGAGAACTTTTCCGCCGTATTCATGAATTCTGTCGGCTGCCTTCAAAGCAGCTGACATCTCGTTTCCGTCTACCATAAGAATTCCGGCCTGCTTAAGGATTTCCTCTGCTGCCTCATCCGGCTCATATACAGGCAGATTTCCTTTGTCAAAGACACAGGTTCTGGTCGCATTTTTCTGATTCAACCAGATGCAGGAACTAAAAGAGCGGTACTCTCCCTGCAATATCCGGATTCCTCCGGTATCTACACCGTATTTTTTAAAATCCTCCAGCAGGAATTTTCCGGAGGCATCTGTGGATAAATTCCCCAAATAAGCCGTCCTGCTTCCCAGTCTGGCAGCAGCTGCAAGCCCCGTTGCCACAGGGCCTCCTCCTGCCAGCTTGGAATCCACGGCACGCAGCTTGCTGTCCTCTGCCGGGAATGTTTCCACCGTATAAAGCATATCGGCAACACAGGCACCGATTCCTGCTACCAGATTCTTGTTATTCATCCTACTCTCCATTTCTGAGCAACTTTGTCGCCCGCATGATCTTTCTTACGAATCTCACATCAGGCTTTTCCTGCAGCACCCAGCAGTTCAATCTTGGAAATGGCAAAAGCCTTCACGGATGCAATCGGATTTTTCATAAACAGATCAATCGCGTAAATACTTCTGGGTACGTTGAATACTTCATCCAGGAAAGCATAGCAAAGATCCGTTCCAAAATTGATTTTGCGGATACCTGCTCCGATCGCAGCCTTAATCTGATCATCCGGGATACCGGAACCGCCGTGCAGAACCAGCGGAATTCCCACTGCAGCCTTGATATCGGCAATTCTTTGGATATCCAGCTTCGGCGGCTTTTTATAACGGCCATGGGCTGTTCCCACTAACACTGCCAAAGCTGCTACACCGGTTTTCTCTACAAAATCCTTGGCATCTTCCGGAACGGTAAATTCATCCATATGATCATCATTTACGGTTCCTACATGTCCCAGCTCGCCTTCGACCTTCATGCCGTTAAAAGCTGCCATTTTCACAATTTCTCCGGTCAGCGCCACATTTTCTTCATATTCCGCAGCGGATGCATCGATCATCACGCTGGAACAGCCATAGCGGATGGCTCTGGTAATTTCCAGCTTTCCTGCACCGTGATCGATATGGAAGCAGACCGGAACCTTTGCTTTCTGCGCCGCTTTGAGTACAATGGGCGCCAGAAATTCGGCTTCCCCTTCCTTAAACAGTCTGCTGTATACCTGGAGAATTACCGGTGCCTTCTTTTCCTCAGCTGCCTGAATAACCCCCATAACTGTCTCCATATTATAAACGTTAAATGCCGGTATTGCAAAAGAATTTTTCTCTGCAATCTCCAGTATCTCATCCAATCCTACCAGCATTGTCTTACCCTCTTTTCCTGATTATTTTTATTGTTATAAATGAATGCAGTATTTTCCTGATTTTGCGCATGTCTTCCTATTTATGTGCCAGAAGCATCTCTTCCACCGTCTCTACCTTCGGCATTCCGTCCTTTGCAGCCGCCTGTGTAAGGGAAATTTTCTCTGCAACCGAAGAAACCACTACCGTATCTGCTCCTGACTCAACCGCTTCTTTCAGTCTTCTTTCCGCCGCCTTTACAATCACATCCGGCAGATACTGTGCCATCAGAAGATGTCCTGCCAGAACCGTAAATTTCCGGTTTAACAGCATTTCCGTATTTTCTCCGCAGGCGCGGATCAATTCCCGTACGCTTTCGGTCTCTTCCAGTTCTCTTGCAAGAAGGTAGGAATCCTGGCAGGTGATCTTTTCTGCAGTTTTCTTTACCTTCCATTTTCCGTCCTTTACAAGCTTTGCAAGATATACCGGGAAAAGAACAGGTCTGGCTTTCCGCTCGATTCCCCATTCTTTATACTGTCTGATGATGACTTTGGCATCAAAAGGCTCATAGACAATCACTTCGTCATATTCATTCATAACCTCTGCCGCTTTCTTCATCATTCCGGTGGTCTCGCCTGCTGCACCGACCAGATATTCCATGGCAGCTCCGCTGTCCGGCTCATCGGAAAGCATTGTAAATTCCACTCCTGCCTCTTCCAGCAGTCGAATCGCATTTACGGCATCTGACGGTGCAAGATATCTTGCATCGCTTCCTAAGTAAAAAAGAACCGGCGTCTTTTTTTCATGTTTTGCAATTGCCGCTGCCAACTTTTCATCCAATCCGGTTTTTCCGTAAGCATTGCCGGTTTCCAGACAGTTCTGCACCATTTTCTTAATGTAATCCGGTGTTTTGCCTTCCATCGCTGCCTTCAGACGCACTTCCTTCGTTACTGCCACCGGATCCCAGCCTGTTGCGCAGTCATTGGTGCAGGCATTACAGCAGGCACACTCGTAAAGATTATCCATAATATCCGGTGTCACTTCCACGCTGCCTCTTTCCACCATGGAAAGCACCAGTGCTCTTGCTCTGGCAGTATCTCTCTCCTGACCTGTAGCATTGCCGATCGGGCAAATATGACGGCACATCCAGCAGAATCTGCAGGAATCTATCGTTTGTTTGCTTTTCTCTGAAATATTCATGGGGATCCTCCTTATAAACCAAGTTTGAAGGGATTCATGATTCCATTGGGATCCAGTTCCCTCTTAATGCCTTCAAATACCTGCATGGCAGGTCCATACTGTTCTTTCATCAGTCTTCCCAGCTTGATACCTACACCATGATGGTCATTTACCACACCGCCGTTTGCCAATGCCGTTCTGACACCGCAGGTCCAGATTGCCTGATGAAGTCTTAATGCTTCTACCGGATCCTTGGGCGGATTATCCACAATAAAGCGGTCGTATACCATACAGCCCCACTCATACCAATGAGAGAAATGGGCAATAAATTTTGCCATCGGGAAATTGGATTCGATCGCTTTTTTCATCTCCCAGTAAATCTTCTCAATCTTGTCGTAAGGAGCAATCGTATCCATGGTTCCGAACATCTGAGGCAGATCCATCATATGTCCGGGATAGAAGAATGTAATTTTTTCGTCCCACCATTTTTTGCCATAATCACTTCCCAGATCTTCTGCACCGTATTTTGCAAAAGTAGACAAAAGAATCTTCTCTTCCACTTCTACCAGCTCATGACAGCCTTCAATGGCAACATTCATAAAAGCGCCGTCCCGTTCCACGCCCACAATCTTTTTGATTAAAGAGGCCGTTTCCGCATTATCATACAGTCTCATGACAGAAGGTTTGAATTTCTGTAAAAGTTCTCTTGCCGCCTTGAACGCTCCGGTCATGTCTTTGAATAAAAATCCCCGGAACCGTCTTTCTTCCGGCTGTTCATAAATACGCATCTGCGCTTTGGTGATGACACCCAGCGTTCCTTCCGAACCGATAAAGATCTGGTTTAAATCCGGTCCGGCTGCATGCTTAGGCACCGGAGACGTATTGATGATATCTCCGTTCGGAAGAACCACTTCCATCTGCATAACCATATCATCGATTTTACCGTATTTGGTGGAAACCACACCGATTCCTCTGTGCGCCAGGAAGCCGCCCACGGTAGAACAGGTCAAAGAGCTGGGATAATGCATGGTTGCATAGCCTACCTGGTTTGCTTCCCACTCCAGATGCTTGTAAATTGCGCCGGTACCGCACTCTATGTACATGCTGTCGGTATTGACATCATAAATCTTGTTCATCCTCTTGGTATCCAGTACAATACCGCCTGCAACCGGGATCGCGCCGCCCTGGGTTCCGCCGCCGCCTCCCCAGGTTGTTACCGGGATCTTGTAGTAATTAGCAATCTTCAAAACGGCTGAAGTTTCTTTCGCATCGGCAGGCGATACCACGAAATCCGCCTCCGGCATACGGCAGCCTCTGTCCGACCACATACGGGACAGCCAGTAATAATCAACGCTGTGCGTTATCTTATCAATTTCCTTGGTAGAGCAGTTCTCGACGCCGACCGCATCTTCCAGCTCTGTTAATATCATGCTTGAGAGAAAATCCTTTGCCATAAAAAATCCATTCCTTTCCTTATTCGTTTACGGTATCTATGCTCAAATTGGGAACGTATTTGCAGAATTCTTTCAAAACTTCCGTATAGTCCCCCTCAATTTCGGCCATATGATGGATATATGGGCCCTCCACAAGTTTCTTTTCCCAGGCGGAAAGATTGTCGAACTTGGCCCAGATATAAGTACCGAAGGTATAAGGTCCGTCCGTACTTGCGAACTTACCGGAAAGCAGCGTATAGTTGCCGTCTTCCTGATCCATACGAGCAATGGTATAACTGCCGTCCTTTACCTGGAACCACTGACGCATATTCACGTTCTTTGCAACAGAAGTTTCCTTTTTCAGGGAATAAGCAAACGGTCCGCAGTGCCAGAGCAGCTCTGCATTTTTATCTTCCGGATGCCGTACGGTAAATTCACCGAAGAACGGAACTTTTTTTCCTAAGCTTGCGCAGGATAAAAGCGCCATGGAAATCGCACCGTGCGCATCGGATTCACAGCTGATAATGTAACCCATATCGGCCAGAATGCTGTACGCGGTACAGGGCATGGCTCCCACCAGACGCTGCATGGCAGTCCAACACTCCGCAGAGACAGCATCTACACCGTACTCTTCAAAAATTTCCTGATATAAAAGAACAAAAGCATATACCTTTTTCAAAAGCGGCGGTGTCAGATCGTCCATTTCATAACGGGACAAAAGAAGCTTTGCTCCTTCCTCAAGTTCCGCATCCCGGTTTTCCAAAATTGCCTTGTATTTATCCTGAATTACCGCGAGATTCACCGGAATAACACTGATCCCGAATTTGCTCATCAATTCTCCCTCGTTAAAAATAACGGAATAGAACGGTGCCGGACGCAGCCCCACCTGCGCAATCTTAAAATCGGTGAAATTCTTTACCATGCAGGAAACCGATACAAATTTGGCCAGACCTTCCCGGAAAGTCTCATCCTCCACATGGCAGCTTTCTATGTAAGAAAACGGAATATGCAGTCTCTGCAGCAGTCTGCTTGCGCCAAACAGTCCGCACTGGGAATCGGTATAACGCATACCGTCCGCCGCAAACTCATCATCCAACGGTGCCCATAAAAGAACCGGCTTCTTTAAAGCCCTGGCTACCTGTGCTGCAATCTCCTCATTTCCGAAGTTACAGTTGATAATAAATACCGCATCCACTTCTTCCTTTTGAAACCGTTCAATCACGGCACGGGCATCCTCCGGACAATACATGACATTTACCGGATTGATTCCCTTCAAATCCACAAAAGAAACATTTTCATCCGTAAAATGATTCTCTATGTAATCCACCAAATAGGCGCCTCTTTCTTCCGCCTTCTCCCAGTTAAAAATACCGGGTCTGGGCGTTACATCCCTACGCATCGGTGCAAGACCGATTTTCACACGATAATCAAGCATTTTTGCAACCTTCCTTTCTGAATCTTTACATTTCAAGATAGGCTTTGTAAAACTCCGCTAATGTGGTTAGCTTAACTCCCCAGGCGAGCTCATGTGGATCCATTTGGGAGCCGCTTTCGCTCAATTTTGCGCCCCTCATTGGATTCCACACGAGTCCACCCTTAGAAAATGGCAGCTAATCAATTTAAAGCTTTACAAGTTTATTCTTTTTTTCTTTACTTGTGATAGTATTTTATCATAGTTATTTATGCTTTTCAAGTATAAAGTGAAAATTATTTTCGTTTTTACAGTTCACTCGTACGTTTAAGCAGGCAGATTACATGCTCGTAAAAAAGAGCTGTGGAAAAAGAAATCTCTCTTTCCGCAGCTCTTATGAATCGTTGACAGCAATTTGATTTTGGGCTACTATGTGACGCCTGCAGCACAAATAGCCGTGTGAAAAATCAACGTTTCAACGTGATTTTTCACACTATGTCCGGCTCGCCGCCGAGTGCTTTCGAAAGGGTCCGCCAGCCCAGCATGGCACATTTTACTCTGGCAGGCATATGGGCAATGTTTTCCAGAACGGAAGCTTCCTCCAGGCTCTCTATTTCTTCCGGTGTTGCTTCTCCGTGGATCATATGACCAAATGCGGTATACAGCTTCAGAGCTTCCTCTTTCTTTTTTCCGATGACCATTCCCAGCATGATATCCGCGGAAGCCTGGGAAATCGCACAGCCGTCTCCTACGAAAGCACCATCCGTAATTGTGTCGCCGTCTGTTTTTAACTTCAGACAAATCTCATCTCCGCAGCTTGGATTGACTCCTTCCAAAACCAGATCCGCATCCGGAAGATCATGCTTAAAATCCGGATGCATATTGTGTTCGGTCAAAACCTCATTATAAAAGTTTCTACTTTCCATATCCCATTCTCTCCCTTACTGTGGAAAGACTCTCTATCAGGCGATCCACATCTTCCCCGGTATTGTAAAAAGCAAAGCTGGCCCGAACCGTTGCCCGGTATCCGAGATGCTTTAAAAGCGGCTGCGCACAATGATGTCCGGCACGCACTGCCACCCCGTCTGCCGCCAGGATTTCACTGACATCGTGGGGATGCACCTGATCCACCGTAAAGGTCAGTATCCCGTTGTGGTCTTCCACACGGTCGGAACCGATGATGTGAATCCCCGGAATCTCCCGCATCTTCCGGAAAGCTTCTCTCGAAATGTTAAGTTCCTTTTGGTGAATGACTTCCAACCCGATTTCCTGCACATAATCCACTGCCGCATGCAGACCGGAAGCTCCTGCCGCATTTACCGTTCCCGCTTCGAACTTATGCGGAAGCGGTGCATAAACAGCACCCTCTCTGGTCACGGACTCTATCATCTCTCCGCCGGTTAAAAACGGAGGCATCTTTTCCAATAACTCCTTTTTGCCGTACAGGACGCCGATGCCCATAGGCCCATAGAGCTTGTGGCCGGAAAAAGCAAAGAAATCCGCATCGATCTGTCTTACGTCCACCGGAATGTGGGGCGTGCTCTGCGCACCATCCACCACGATTACGGCTCCTTTCCGGTGTGCCATCGCCGCAATCTCCCGCACCGGATACTCCCTTCCCAAGACATTGGAAATCTGGGCAATCGCTACGATCTTCGTTCTGTCATGGATCTGTTTCTCCACCTTGTCAAGATCCAACTTTCCGTCCGGCTCACATTCCATAAAACGAAGCGTTGCTCCTGTCTGACGGCATACCATCTGCCAGGGGAGCAGGTTACTGTGATGTTCCATAATGGATACCAGAATTTCGTCCCCTTCCTTTAACTGAGACAGCCCATAGCTATAGGCAAGCAGATTCAGACTTTCCGTGGTATTTCTGGTAAAAATAATCTCTGCAGGGCTTGCAGCTCCGATAAACTTCTGTACCGCGTTTCTTGCACTTTCCAGTTCCTCGGTTGCTTCTACACTAAGCTCATAAATACCTCTTAAAGGATTGGCATTATGCCGGCAATAGAAATTCCGTTCCGCATTCAGCACGCAGGCCGGTCTCTGTGCCGTAGCCGCATTGTCAATATAAGCTACGCTGTTTTGTGCAAAAAGCGGGAAATCCCTTTTATCATAATAATTCATGCCTGCTCCTCCTCAGATGCTTCCCATACTTTCTGCAGATTCTGTATAAAATCTTCCTCCCGTGAAAGGCGACCCAGCCTCTCAATGGCACCGCCGGCCATAATCTCTTCTGCAGCTGCCTGATCGATTCCTCTGCTTGCAAAGTAATAAAGCATTTCCGGACTTAAGCCGCCTATGCTGGCTCCGTGGGTACCCTCTACATTTTCCTCCGCACAGAGAATCAGCGGAACGGTTTTATTTTCCACATCCTCTCCGATCAGCAGAACGGTTTCATTCTCACTGCCGACAGATCCTGCGGATCCTTTCTTAAAATCAATCGTACCCTTAAAAATCTTTTTGCCACCGTTTGCCACCGTACCTCTGGCATCAATGGTGCTTATGCTTTCCCGGCCGTAATGGTTGACTGCAAAATTGATATCCACCTGCTGACCGTCTTTGGCATAATAGCCGGTATCCGCCGTAAGCATGCTCCGGTCCCCTATGAGGTCAATGTAAGAGTCCGTGTGAATCTGCCCTTTTCCCAGAAGAGCCGAGATCACTTCAAACCGTCCTTCTTCCTCACAGCGAACCTTCAGATTATGGTACAGAACCGCTTCTGCACTGCTTACGCACAGTTGTACAAAACGGACCTTCGCCCGGGCGCCGACCTGAATCGTAACTTCCGTCATCAGCGGGCTGTGCGCATCCACATATTCCACAACGGTAACACTGCTTCCTGCTTCGGCCTCTATTAAAAAACGATTTCCGGTAAACGGCCCTTTCTCATCCCCGGATCGAATCACAAGGGTATCGGCCTGTTCTCCTTCCGGAATCCGGAATTTCTGTTCTTCCTGTTTTGCCTTATCTTCTTCCCATAAAATCCTGGTTTCATTCACGCCCAGCCGGTTCCAGGTGCGGGCGGGAAGTTCGTTGACTATCATTTCTTTTTTCACTTCATTCTCCATTCCGCAGACGTTTTATCGTCCCCACGCAATTTCTAACCGATGCTTCCTTTCATCTCCAGATGGATCAGATTGTTCATCTCTACCGCATACTCCACCGGAAGCTCTTTGGAAACATTATCCGCAAAACCGCTTACGATCAATGCACGGGCATCTTCTTCGCTCATACCTCTGCTCATCAGGTAAAATACCGCATCTCCGCTGATACTGCCGATCTTTGCCTCATGTCCGATGGACGCATCGCTTCTGCGGATATCCATCGCCGGAATGGTATCGGATCTGGACAAAGAATCCAGCATCAAAGACTGACAGGATACGGAGGACTTTGCTTTTTCCGCACTTTTTTCCACCACAACACTGCTGCGGAAGGTGCTGATTCCACCGTCCTTGCTGATGGACTTGGTGTTCATAAAGGAACTGGTATTGCGGCCGATATGCACGACCTTTGCTCCGGTATCCAGATTCTGTCCCTGACCGGCAAAGGTAATGCCGGTAAACTCCATTCTGGAATTGTCTCCCTTTAAAACACTCATGGGATAAAGGCATCCTACGTGAGACCCGAAAGAACCGGATACCCACTCGATACAGCCGCCCTCCTCCACCAGGGCACGCTTGGTGTTGAGGTTGTACATATTTTTGGACCAGTTCTCAATCGTAGAATAACGCAGCTTCGCGTTCTTTTTCACATACAGTTCCACACAGCCCGCATGAAGATTGGCTACATTATATTTCGGTGCCGAACAGCCTTCTATGAAATGCAGGCTTGCCCCCTCATCCACGATAATCAGCGTATGCTCAAACTGTCCCGCTCCCTTGGCATTTAACCGGAAATAGGACTGCAGCGGAATGGAAACCTGCACGCCCTTGGGAACATAAACAAAAGATCCGCCGGACCAGACGGCTCCATGCAGCGCGGCAAACTTATGATCCATCGGCGGAACCAGCTTCATAAAATATTTTTTTACCATATCGGCATATTCGCCCTTCAGTGCGCTTTCCATATCGGTATAGACCACACCCTGGGCTGCCACTTCTTCTTTTACGTTATGATAAACCAGTTCCGAATCATACTGTGCTCCCACGCCTGCCAGAGACTTTCTCTCCGCTTTGGGAATTCCCAGCCTTTCAAAAGTATCCTTGATATCCTGGGGAACGTTTTTCCAATTGTTCTGCATCTTGGTATTCGGCCGCACATACGTAGCGATATGATCCATATCCAGCCCGTCCAGAGACGGTCCCCAGTCCGGAACGGAAAGCTCATGATATATCTGCAGCGCCTGCAGTCTGAACTGCTGCATCCAGACCGGATCGCCCTTTTCCTTGGACAGTTTATCGATAATCTCCGGCGTCAGTCCTTCCTCCATACGATAAGCGTCTTTTTCCTCATCCCGGATATCATATATACTGCGGTCTACATCCGCAACCTGACTTTTCTCTCTTCTGTTGCTGTCCGCTGCCGGATCTGCATTCTTTGCAACATCCGCTACAGCTTCCATGCTCTTTCTTGCATCCACTTTGTCCACTTGTCTCATCCCTTACTGTCGGTATCCAATGCACCGAACCCTTTTTCGTTGATCTCGTCCACCAGTTCCATACCGCCGTTTTTCACGATAATACCGTTTTCCATCACATGAGCGGCATCCACCTTCAGGGCTTCCAGGATTCTGGTGCTGTGCGTAATGATTAGCAGAGAGCCTTTGACTCTTTCCTGATATAATCGAACCCCGTTGGAAACAATCTTCACGGCATCCACATCCAGACCGGAATCGGTTTCATCCAGTATGGCAAGCTTCGGCTCCATCATCAGAAGCTGCAGGATTTCCGTCTTTTTTTTCTCTCCGCCGGAAAACCCTACGTTCAGATCTCTTTCTGCATACGAGGGATCCATATTTAAAAGCTTCATCATTTCTTTCATTCTCTTCTTGGTATCCCATAGGCTCATCTTACGGCCGGAGGCATTCATCATATTGCGGATGAATGTCGTTACGGAGATACCAGGAAGCTCCAGCGGATTCTGGAAAGATAAAAAGATCCCCTTTTTGGCTCTCTCATGTACCGGCATTGCGGTAATATCCTCACCTTCAAACAGGATGCTTCCACCCGTAATCTCATAGGCGGGATTTCCCGTAATCGCATACCCGAGGGTAGATTTCCCGGTTCCGTTAGGTCCCATCAGCACATGGGTTTCATGATGCCCGATGTTTAAATTCACACCTTCCAGAATTTCCTTTTCCCCTGCGTTTACACACAGATTTTTTACTTCCAGCAGATTTTTCTTTTCCATAATATTCCTCGTTTCTGTCTACATCGATCTATATGTTATTGCCTGCAGAATCGCTGCCGGCAGGCGGTGCATTTGCATCCAGCAGATCCTGCAGCGTATAATGGTCCACATAATCCTCTATATGCTCTTCCAGTCCCTGCCAGAAAGGAAGCGTCTGGCAAGAACAGCTGCCTTCACATTTCTTGCCGTCTGTGGTAAGGCAGGATACGGGTGCCAGATCGCCTTCCGCCGCCCGGAGAATTTCTCCTGTGGTATAGGCTGCCGGTTCCTTTAAGAGCCGATACCCTCCGGTTTTGCCGGCACTGCTTTCCACCAGGTTATGCTTGGACATTTCCGTCATTATACTTTCCAGATATTTTCTTGATATATTCTGCCGCTTTGCAATCTCGTTTAGGGGAATAAAGCCTGTCCCGTGCTGCTGTGCCATATCCAGCATCACCCGCAATGCATAGCGTCCTTTTGATGATATCATCATAATCCGCAAAAATCCTTTCCCGATCAATAATCGTTTGGGCGCAAACTTGCCTGAACGCTTACCAGTATACACCTTTTTTCTAATTCCTATGCTTTTCATAGGCATTATAACCTCATATTCCTATCCTGTCAATAGGAATTAAAAAAAGTCCAAGACAACCTTGTAAAGTTACATTAATGTAAAATATGATTAAAGCAAAGCCCCGGGCAGACTCATGGGGATTCCATTCGGGGGACGCTTTCGCTCAATTAAAAACGCAGCGGCACAAAACTGTACAATACACAGTTGCCTGCACAGTACGCAGTCTAAGGGCCGGCGTTTTTACATGCCCCCTCATTGGAATCCCCATGAGTCTGCCCTTTGAAACTTGCTGCCAACAAATTCGTAACTTTGTAGGGTTATCCTGAAAAAAGCCGACCGTGCTCGCACGATCAGGCTTTTAAACCTACATATTTGAACTGTTATACCAGCACCACGGTTTGGTACGGTTCAAACGGTACAACGTCCGTATATACTCTGTCCGTCAGGAGGTCTGTCATGGTTCCGTCAATCTTTAACGTGCCCGTCCTGCCGGATATTTCCTGACCGGTGATACCGGCCTGAGCAACTATGCCTCTTTTGGTCACCATACTACCCTGTTCCGTCTCACTGCAAGGCGGAATTCGATCATACGATCCGCTATCTTTCTGTGCAGTCTTAAGCGGTATTGAACTGCGTACAGCCGCAACAATATCTCCCGTAAATTCGAAATGTGAGACGCCGCTTTCTTCAATCGCCAGTTTTAATACTTTCTCCATGTCTTCCGGACCGGGCATGGTACCCAGTACAATGACAAGTCCCTTTCCGACTTTCTTGCTAAAAAGCACCTTCTGACCGATCAGTGTGGAGAAACCGCTTTTGACTGCAGCCAAGGCTTCCGCATCCTCCGGAATTTCAAAAAGCTGCAGGAAATTGCAAGCCTTGAATTCCGTGCCGTCCTGCCATTCACATCTTATGTGATGTCTGTGATCCGGGATCTGCTGAACCAACTGTGATCCGGTAAGTCTCTCCAGCATTCCGGTCTCCGAATCCGTATAATGGGCACCGATACTGTCACGGATGTCTGTCATGGGACCTGCCACCCAGACGCCGCCGTCCTTTACCCATTTTTCAATCTTCTCCGCCAGATTGCGTTCTTCCAACGTCAGAACATAGGGCGTAAAAAGAAGCTTATAAGAATCCAGATCTTTCCCTGCAGAAATAATATCCGGTCGTAAGCCGGCATTCATCAGGCAGCGATAAAAGTTAAGGCGACGGTCACCGGTCTCTTCTTCCACGGAAGTAACCGGCTGGCACCTCATCATGCCGGCATTCTTTGTCGTAACCACCATTGCCGTCCCGGTAACCACTTTGGTTGTTTCCAGGAAATCCGCCGCCTTTTTTATCTGAGCCGCCGTTTCCTGAACTTCCCCGAAGATGTGCATGGTTCTTCCGGAAGCATATAAAACGGAGCCATGCATCAGCTCATGGCCCGTTCGATGCTGACGCCACAGCCAGTACATATTTACGCTGCCTCCCAAAAGAAGCGGAAGCCAGGAATTCGCCCGACAAAACCCTTCCGGTCTTAAATTAGACGGCGTGTACAGTCCGCCGTTCCAACAGGTGGAAGTCTCCGTATTCCAGAACGGAATCTCCTTAAAGGTTCTCAAATAGTCGAACCAGAAGGCCGCTTCCCAGAGATTACTTTCGTCATGATAATGATTAAACTGCATAATATCCGTGCATTCCGCAATTTTCTCATAATCCATTTCCAAAATCGGCATCATATCCGTTCCCACCGGAACATCGGTATAGCGGTGCAGGATTTGGGCCTGCATTTTAATAAAGTCAATATGCGCCTGTGCCTGGTAAAGAAGCCATTCATATTTGATATGTGCCCCATGCCAGACATAAGGTTTCGGCATGGGAACCTGTTCAAAACTGTCATAGGCCTGGCTGAAAAGTTCCAGCCCCCATCTCTGATTCAGATTATCAATTGTCCCGTATTTCTTCTCCAGATAATCGGCAAACCCCTTCCTACAGTATTCACAATAACAGCCATTGTCAAGAATATTAATCTCGTTGTCAATCTGCCAGCAGACCACTCTCGGGTCTTTGCCGAATTCCTGAGCGAACCGCTCTACCAGCCTTTTGGAATATTTTATGTAGGTAGGGTTGTTGGAACAGATATTCCTTCTGCCGCCATGCTGTCGGTACCTGCCGTTTTCATCCAATACCATCATCTTCCGGTCAAGATCTTCCAGCCAGACAGGCGGCGTTGCCGTGGGCGTTCCCAACATAACGGCAATCCCGGCTTTTTCCAGTCTGTCCATTACACGGTGCAGCCACTCAAAATGAAATTCTCCGCACTTAGGCTCCATCTTATGCCAGGCGAATTCACCCATTCTTACCACTTTGATTCCGGTTTTTACCATAAGAGCAATATCCTTTTCCTGCTCCTTTTCGTCCCATGCTTCCGGATAGTAAGCCGCTCCCAGCATGGGAATTCTGCTTTTTTCTGCGGTATTCCTTTTGCCGATTTCCTGCATTTTAACCTTTTCCTTTTCCGTAACCATTTCGCTGTACCACATTCTTTTTATGTCTCCTCTATGAATTCCTCATTCTTTGTCCCTATTCTTGATTCCCATTCTTTATTCCATTCTTGATTCCCATTCCTATACCGCCATCTTTTGCACTATGCTTTTCGTTTTCCTACACGGATCCTGCTCTGTGCTTTTCCCGGTATTCCATGGGGGTCAGTTCTGTCCATCTCTTAAAGATCTTGGCAAAATAGGCGGAAGAATCATAGCCGATTTCCAGACCGATTTCCGTCATGGAAAGATCTGTTTCCTGCAGCAGCTTCTTTGCCATCAGCATACGGTAGTACTGGATATACTGCATTAAGGTATAACCTTCCAGGCGTTTAAATTCCCGGTTCACATAATCCTGATTCATATGCACCAGGGATTCAATATTTTTTCTGGTAATTACTTCATTATAATGATCTTCCAGATATTTTTTCACCTTCTGGACCATGGTAAGATCTTCCTCTTTTGCAGAAGACTTCTTTTCTCTCTCCCAGAATTTTTCCTGTTCTACTTTGTCGATTGCAAGCCGAACCGTCTCCTCCAGTTCTTCAAATGCTACCGGCTTTAACAAAAAGCGATATACCCCAAGAGAAATGGCACTTCTGGCATAATTAAAATCCGGAAAAGCCGTAAGGATAATACATACCGTCTCCGGATAGACATCCTGCACCCAGCCGATCAGATCCAGTCCGCTCTCCTTCGGCATCTCAATATCACAGACCATGATTTCCACACGATGCTCGCTTAAAATTTTCCTTGCCTCTTCCGCATTATAAGCAAAAAAGACATTGGCAAATCCGAAGGCTTTCCAGTCCAGTGCTTTCTTCAAAATCTCTATGGTCATGACCTCATCGTCCACCAGCAAAATATTCATGATTTTTCCTCCGAAACAGGCATCTGCACCACCTCCGGCAGGCAGATCGCCACCACTGTATGCCCCTTAGCGCTTTCAATCCGTAAATCCGCATCCTTTTCATAAAGCAGCCGGATACGTTCCTGTATATTGGTAATTCCGATGTGTTCCCCGTTCACACTGAGATTCTCCCGGTTCCGGATCTTTTGCAAGACCTCGCCTGCGAATCCGGTTCCGTTGTCTTCTACCCGGATTTGCAGCATACCATCTTCCCGGTAAACGTGCACCTGCACTTTAAGCACAGGGATTAACGTCACATTATGCTTCACGCTGTTTTCCACAAACGTCTGAATCAATAACGGCAGGATCAGCTGGGATTCCAGCCCTTCCTGAACCTCCACCTGAATCTGAACACGGTCTTTGTAACGGATCTGTTCGATTTCCACAAAGCTTTTTAACCCTTTCAGTTCTTCGGAAAGAGGAACCAGGGTTCCTCTTTCTCCCAAAAGGTACCGGAAATAATCCGCCGTTGCTCGGGACAGCTTCTGAATCCCCGTATATTCCTTAATCTGTGCCATTCCGTAGATCAGATTCAGAATATTGGCATAAAAATGGGGCTGAATCTGCACCCGCAGATAATTGCTCTTGATCCTTTGCTTCT
The DNA here is from genome assembly GCA_934433135.1 of uncultured Acetatifactor sp. GTDB lineage: Bacteria > Bacillota > Clostridia > Lachnospirales > Lachnospiraceae > Acetatifactor. The sequence continues at coordinate 313,794 of CAKRZO010000001.1, forward strand.
CCAGCTCCTTTTCATAAACCGATACTTTCAGATGCACGATCTGTTCTGTCATTTCATTAAAAGTCTGGTACAGACGGCCGATCTGCCGATTCCCTTTATAAGGTTCCAGCCTTACCTGTGTCTCTCCGCTGCTGAACCGCTCCATCGCCCTCCGGAATTTTTCCAACGGTTCAAAAACGACTTTGTTCTGCATGACCAGTTCCGCGGACAGAACCAACAATACAAGTCCTATAATACCCAAAAGCATAAGCAGCATATACGAAGAACCACGGTATAATCGGGAATCTTCCAACACAGCGGTCAGATAGACATCCGTCTGACTCAACTTCTGATCAAAAGTAAGGATTGTTCCCCTGCTTTTTTCCAATTTCTTCCCGAAATGGGCGATTACGGTTCCGTCCTCCTGTCGGATTTCCACGGCGTCGGCGATTCTCTCTCCGCCCCACAGTTCGGACAAAACCTCTTCTCCCTTGACAATAGCGCCGATATAAGCACTCCGGATATGATAAATCTGCACCAGATAAACTGTGTCACCTGCCCATAAAACCTTCCATTCCCCGGCATTCTGGGTAAAGCCTCTCTCTATTTTCTCCCAGATTGCCAGACTGATTTGCTCTTCCTCTTCATCGGAATTCAGGGAAGAGGACAGGAAACAGCCCCTCTCCGGCGCCAGGATAAAAAGTCTGACACGGTTGTCATTCTGATCGGCAATTCTTCCCAGTTCCGTACAAAGCTGCATTTTGCTGACTTCAACGGATAGTTGATTGTCGGATTCGCAGAGGGTAATATAATCCGCGCTGTCCGTTCTCCCGGCAAGCTGCAGCATGGATTTATTCAACATCCGCATCCGCTCCCCCCAGAATTCACAGTAATATTTCAGGGAACTTTCATACAGTTCCTCCGCCCGTTTCTGATTTCTGCGAATCACCGACAAATTAAAAATTTCCACCACAAAGATACAGACAGCTACCGTTATCCATGCGGAAAATGCTACTTTTGTAAAGATTGAAAGCCCGTTTCTTTTCATAAAATTCCCTGCTTTTTGCAATAATATATCCATTATTTTCAGTATAACAAAAAAACGCTTTCTGTCTATCTCTTTCCATGGAATCCTGTTTCAAATCCCGTTTCAACCTGTCGTTCCGTTTTCTTACCTTTTTTCAGAACAACCGGTCCTGAAATGCCGCTGGGAGGCAGTTGCAGATACACGGAGAAATTATCATGAATGCGGTTAACCAGAGTATTGGCGACAATGACTTCGATTACGTTTTCGCCGGGTTTAAGAACTTCCGACACATCCCAGTCGTACGGTTCACTGATCCGAATGCCAAGCTCCTTGCCATTTACTTTCAGTTTTGCCGTATGGCCTACTTTCCCCAATGAAAGCCGGTAAGCTCCGCTCTCTTTCAGCATAAGTTTTGTCTGATAATAGATTTCTCCGGAAAAGTCCGGTTTTGCGTTTTTTCCGGTAATATTCTCCAGCGCAGCTTCTTTCTTATACGGCTTCCAAGCCGAATCCACTCCGCTTTCCTTTAACACAATATCCCATTTCAAATTAAGTACCTTTTCTTCGTTCATCTGAAATGACCCCGAATAATTCTCCCGTGCAAAGTCTCCGAAATACAGGATTTCCGACTCTCCCTGTGCCAGATGAACATGGATTCTGCCTTCGGACGCTTCGAAAGCCGTGACCTCACCGGTAAGCAGCTTCAGGTTCAGATACTTTCCATCCGCCTGTTTATGGAGATCTGCCGGCAAACGCAACTCACAGGTTACCTCATAAGGCGCTTCGTTCATCAGCATTAGAAAATCGGCATCCGCTTCTTTAAAATGAACAATCCGTAAGAACGGCTCCTCTATGCCATAATCCCAGGCAAGCCTGCGGTCACGGATTTCCTTTAAGATTGCTTCTCCGTTGTCTTTTGTCAGCACGACAACGAAAACCCCGGCTTTTTCAAAACGGTTCACACATTCCGCCAGTGCATCCGGATACCTTTTTGCCTGGGGGATGAGCAGAAAACTGTGTGCATGCCCGTTTACGATTAACTTTCCGTCTTCACACTGTGCTTCCTTCAACGCATCTAACGGCAGGATATCGTAATCGATATGGGCATCATATAAGAGTTTGGTTGCTTCATCACTATACTGAAACTCTCCCTGACTCATCCATTCTGCTTCCGCATAATACAGGACAGCTCCCGGAGCCTGTCTGCTCTCTCCCCTTAATAAATGGGCAGCTTTATTGGTATATCGCATCAGGGTGGCAAATCCCTCGTACTGAGGATTACAACCGCCGGCATAGAAATGAGGCGGGCAGTCCGCATTGGGATATTTTACGGAAAAAGCATGAGGGACAAAATGGTTAATTCCCCGAACCAGCATAAAATCCGTAAGCCACTTCATCATAGGCACACCTTCCGCCCAGCCGTAAGCGCCGAACATTTCACACATGGCTTCTCCATGCATGTGCGGTTCGATTCTGGAAAGAGAGGCTGCAAGCTGCGCCATTGTGTAATGGAAAAAGGCCGGATCCGCAATTCCGCCGGCAATGGGCGAAGAGTTGCAATAGTTGCCCATCCCCGGTATGATCTGGTGAAGCACTACATCAATTCCCGCCATATCCTGTCCGCTTAAAGCCCTGAAGTAATGCCCGGCGCTTCCCCCGAGACGGGAATGGGCGTTCATGTCTTCTATGATATGACCGATGTACTTTACCCCGTGGGCATGGCACCAATTGCCCAGTCCGTAAGAGAAGTTTTCCTTCCAGATATTCGTCAAAGCATTCATGTAAGATAAACGAATTTCTGCAAGGTCTTTTTCCTTTCCATTCGTTTTCACCAAAAATCCGCCATAAGGATACCACAGAAGCGGAATCACGGCTTCCGGATCGGATATGCCCTCCTTTTTCATGTAAGCTTCCACACTGTTATCCCAGGGAAGAGCGGTTCCGGCCTGCCCGATTGTCCGGTAATAAAAGGGCATATCACTTCCGAACGGTCCTATATGTTCACATCCGAAACTCGGTTCATCGGAAAAGAAACCCGCTATGGTATTTCCGAAATAGGGTGCATAATGCTCATAGTGCTTTTCATATACCGCATCAATCAAAAGCTGCACGGATTCTTTTGAAAGCATGTTGATAAACCATCTGTGATCCGCCGGAGATCCGTAAGGCGTATCATAGATTACAAATATGCGGAAACACCCTTCCGGCAGATCAAAGTAGACAAAATCACAGTCATCCGCTTTTTCCAAAATCATGGGTTCGCCGCATAATTCCTCTCCGATTCCCCTTCTTTGGTAAGCTACTACACTAAGAATTTTCTCTCCCTCGCTACAGGGCGGCACCAGAACAGCGCTGTCCTTGAAAGGCCCAAGGACATCCACATGATGCTCCCTTAGATAATGTCTTTGCAGTTCCGGATGCTTCTCTTCCAAAAGTCCGTTCGCATATCCTGTAGGAAAATGCTTGTCATCCAGTATCCAGACTTTCATATTCCGCTTAGACGCAGAAGCAAGGATGGCATCCATATACGTCCACCATCCTTCTTTTCCGAATTCTTCAAAAGGCCTTGCCTCCACACACAGTTCCCGTATCCCGCAGGCATAAATTTTTTCGATCTCCGGCTCCACCATTTCCGGATGCCCTTCCCACGGCCAGAAAAAAGGCAGAATATAACTGCCTTCCTTCCCGGCCAATGCTTCCTGTAAACGAATGTTCATAAGAGTTTTCTATCCCTCCTCATAGTCTTTTGCACACACCTACCCTTTGACACTGCCGACCGTGATACCCTTTACAAAGTACTTTTGCAACATGGGAAACAACAGAAATACCGGAATCATGCCTACCACTGCAATCGCCATCCGTACGGTCTCTTCCGGCATTTTGGTTGTAAGCGCCAATGAGCTGCTGTATGGATTTTTAGACAGATACTCAATGGTTCTTAAGATGTTATTTAACAACTGCTGAATGCTGAACAGCTTATTATCCGTAATATAATATAACCCGTTTGTCCAGTCATTCCAGTAAGCCAACCCGATAAACATTGCCATGGTAGCTACAATCGGTTTGGACAAGGGCATATAGATTTTGAAAAAAGTCTTAAATTCCCCGGCTCCGTCAATCCTTGCTGCTTCTGCAAGCTCACCCGGTACGGAATTCTGATAATACGTACGAATCATGATAACATTATAGGCGCCCATTAAAAGTCCCGGGACAACCAATGCCCAGATGGTATTCTTAATATGCAAATATCTTGTATACCAAATATAAGTAGGAATCAGGCCGCCGTTAAACAGCATGGTAAAGAACAGATAAAAAGCGAAGAAATTCCTGCCCGGAAAATCCTTTTTGGAAAGAGCATACCCATACAGAAGCGAAATCATAACGCCTGCCGCAGTTCCTAAAACGGTTACTGCAATAGTTACAAAATATGCCCGGAAGATCTGTACTCTTTCCGTCCAGATATATTGATATGCCATCAGAGAAAATTTTCGTGGGATTAAAGAATATCCATATCTGAGAACGGCTTCGTTATCTGTAAAAGATGCCGCTATCAACAGCAGAAAAGGAAATACCATGATAACAGAGAGCAAAGTCATTACCAGATTCATCCAAAAGGAATACCTTCTTTCATTTTTTGATTTCATATTCCGCCTCCCTAGAATAATGCATTTTCATTGCTGCATTTTCGTGTAATGCCATTGACAATCAGAATCAATACAAATCCCACTGTAGACTGGTAAAATCCTGCTGCAGCTGTCATCCCTACATCTCCCAGATTCACCATACCGCGGTATACATAGGTATCAATTGTCGTTGTAATATCAAACAACATTCCGGAATTTTGGGGAATCTGATAAAACAAACCAAAATCTGAATTAAAAATCTTACTGATACTCATCAATGCCAAAATAATTACCGTAGGTTTTAATAATGGCAACGTGATGCACTTTATACGCTGCCAGCGATTTGCTCCGTCAATACTGGCTGCTTCCATCATTTCCTGATCCATACCCAGAATACCTGCCAGGTACATTACGGAAGTATAACCTGCCCCTTTCCAGAAATTTACAAATACCAGAATGAACGGCCAGTAAGAAGGTTCTGTATAAAATGAAATCTCTTCTTTTCCCAGTGCTCTCAGTAAGCCATTTATAAAACCTGTTCTTGTATTTAAAAAAGCATATGTCATATAGCTGACAATAATAATGGATATTAATGTCGGCACCAGTACACAGGCTTGGTAAATCCTAAGTTTCTTCTTGCTCTTAATCTCGCTCATTATAATAGCGATGGTCAAAGCTCCTATGGTATTCACCACCATAAATGCCAGATTATAACATACGGTATTACGCATCATCCGAAATGCTTCCGGTGTTTTAAACAGATATACAAAATTATCGAATCCCACCCAGTCGCTTCTGAATATTCCCTTCTGATAATTCAGATTTTTAAACGCAATCACAATACCGCCCATAGGAATATAATTATTGATTAACAAATACAGAAATCCAGGCAATATCATCAAATAAAGAGGAAACGCTTTTCGGATCCTTTTCTTTAATCTCCTATTCTTTTCTTTTCTCATCCATTTATCCTCTTTCCTAATCTCTATTTCCGTACGACTCTGTCTCGAAAACATTTTTTCGGTCTGATAGTCGGTTTATTCTGAAAATCAAGACCTCCGGCTTACTGCCAAAGGTCTCTATTCTCTCCGTTTATCTTATTACGGAACAATATTCCGGCAAAAAACGGTCTAGTTATTTGGAACTTTGCCATACATCAACCTGTTTCTGCATTTCATCAATCACTTTCTGGATGCCTGCCGCTTCCAGTTCTTCATTGATTTTTGCCATGGTTTCCTTAGGCTCTGCAACACCGCAACCTACAATTGCACGATACTTGGATACAATATTATCCACCGCTGCAACTTCACTCTTTACATTTGTACTGTCAAATACAAATCCGAACAGAGGAGACATGTCCGCTGTCTTATTATATTCATCCCAACGTTCATAGATATCTGCCGGATAAAAGTCCGGAACATATGCAACTTTCGTATTTCCGACAACTGCATTTCCTTCACGCCAGCCGGTAGTATCAGGAATAATTGCCATGCCATTTTCATCTACCGTATAATCTTTTCCTTCAATACCATACAGGAACAGATTTACAATTTCAGAATCACTATATAACAGATTAATAACTGCCATTGCTTTCTCAGGGGCCACACACTGTGCCGGAATCAGCCACTGAAACCATCCACAGCTATCACCCATCATGGCATTATGTTCGATCTGAAGGGATACCATCTCCACACCGGTAGATAACTCCATTTCGTAAGGCATACCCGGATGAATACCTACTAATCCGGCAAATCCCTGTCCCATCTGAAGCCAACCGTTTACATCAACTGTCTGAGTAGTAGGATCAGGCGGGAAATATCCCTTCTGATTCCATTTGTAAGCGCGTTCTGCCATTTCCATATAATCATCGGTGGCATACACATTCACGATATCGATATGTCCATCATTATCATCTACACGGCATCCTACACCGGATACAATTCTATCATATCTGACTTCACCGTAATTTAAAATCGGAGAACCCGGGTTGGCTACTGCCATGTAAGCATTCGGATGCTTTTCTTTTACTTTATCAAACAGAACTTCTACATCATCCCAGGTTTTGATATCTTCTGCTTTCATTCCGGACTCTTCCAGCCAGTCTTTACGGCAATTAACGCCAAAAGAATTGGCTAAGTCACGAAATGTAGTCAAACCATAGCATTCTCCATTTACATAGCAAGATTTTTCAAACCCTGCTGTAGACTCCAATGCATCTTTCGCATATATAGGCGCAAGTTCCTCCAGAGAAAGCAGCTGTCCTCTTGTTGCCATATTGCGAATAACACCGGTATTGGCAAACATTAGAATATCTGCCTTTTCGCCGCTGGCCAATAACAGATTTGCCTGTTCACTGTTTCCCAACTCAATTGTTTTAAAAGTAACCTTTGCATCCACATGCTTTAAAAGCGCTGCATTCATGGCATCTTCTACTGCTTCACGATTCGGCTGATCCGCATTAGGAATCAGCATCTCCAGTTCCACAACATTGCCATCCTTTAAAACACTGTCTGTACCTTCTGTTGTGGTCTTGCTTTCTTCTGCAGAGCTGTTCTTACTCTCTGCAGCAGTGGATTCCTTGGACGGGGTGCCGTTATTGTCCATCTTTCCGCAGCCCGTAACCAAGGCAACCGTCATTGCCGCTGCCAGCAGGATACTTAATATCCTTTTCTTCATTTCTCATTTCCTCCTTTGAGATCCGTTTTTTGTTACAGTCTTATCATACTCCACTTTTAAGGAATTCCTCAATCACGAAACCGACTCTGTTTATAAGGATTTCGACGACTTCTCGCTGCAATCCACTTTGGTGAATCCGCAATTACCATCGACCCATACTCCGTCAAAACCATATTTTACGGCAAGTTCTTTCAATTGCGGAAACATAATCGTTTAATAATAAGGACATGAAAAATTAATAAATTCATCATTAGGCACACCACCCTTTCCGACAACTGCTCAATCCGGATGATTTGCTGCAACACATTTATCAACATGCCCCAGGTAGTGTGCAAAAAGCAGAATACCGCGTTTCTTCGTTTCTTCACGAATGATTTTTAAATGATCCACCGTAAGTCCCGGAGCAACGGTTCCTTAATCGGAGAAGAAACTCGTATAACCCTTATGTCCTTTTGAATCATACTGCACAAAATCAGGTTTCACAGCGTCAAGATACTCTCCGAATTTTTTTGAATCTGTAAGTGTACCTATGTTATCAAATTCATCTGTTGCGCGAAAGTCAAAGTGTAGTCCGAAAAAGCAATCGGAACGATTTTTTCGTGATTCCATAATCATTTGTCTCCTTTTCCCTATTTCATTCTGTTGTCAGAAAGCAACCACCTTATGGCAACCAAGTTCACAGTTGTTGTCATGCGCTATCCAGATGTCAAAGTCGCTCTCATCCGTAATTTGCGCATTCCTGAATGGCATAGGCATCACTGATTACAAAGCCTTCGAAACCCATTTTATCCCGTAAAAGATCGGTCAGAAGCCATTTATTGGTGGTACAGGGCACTCCGTTTTCCTCCCGGTCTCAAAAATTTTCTGCTTATGCGTTTTCCCGTTTTCGTTTTTTCTTGAGTTCTCCGCAACTCTACAATACCCCTTTCCTCCGGGACTTCTGTTATGAAGCGACCTTTGTCAAGAGTAAATTCACAAAAATCACCACAAGCTTTTCCTTTCATGGTAACAGTTCAGACGCGCCATTCGCAAAACCGCGCTTTCAGCGCTTTCTCGCTCAAATCATGGTACAGATAGAGCATGGAAAGCGCTGTTTCAAAGCGTACCAGCCCTTCCGCTTCCGCAAGTTCCACGTTGGTGGCATAGGAACCGCTCTCCAGCAGCTGCCCGATCCATTCTGCGGCATTCTCCCATGCAATGACCTGTGCATTTCTTTCGTACCGTGCCGAGCGTCCTTTGTGCAGATAAATCCCGTTTTCATCGTACCAGACGGCATAATCGCCCTTTTCGCCCTTGATACCGTAACTGCCGCAAAATTCTCTCTGAAGCAGTTCTGCAATCTCCGGGATGGATTTCTGCTTCTGGAACGCATCTGCGATATGCTCTCTGGAATGGGTCGTATTGCTGACAAAGCGCAGAATGTCATCGACCTCATTCTGAGCAAAAGAAAAAGAGGAAGGCATCGTTCTCGTGCTTTCCGTTTCATCAATATGCGTGATTTGTTCCATTTCTGTGGCGAACAGGTCAAGAAGCGACAGCTGTTCAAACTGGCCGGCGCTTTCCTCCACAAAAGGATTCACATCCGCATTTCCAGCAGGAAGCCAGCTGTCCTCCAGATCAGCAGGGCTTTCTATTTCAACAGGTCTTTCCGTTTCAGTTCCTCGGTCACTCCGGCCTGCGCCGCCATCTGCGGTATCATCTCGTCCAGTCTCCGGTGCGCTGTCTTGTCGATCTCACGAAGATGAGGGAACAGTTCCTCTTTCAGGATTAGCCGGTTCCAGAGAATGGGACGGTGCTCCTTCAGATAGGCTTTCCGCATCTGCCCGTACTTCCCGATGGTTTTCTCCTCCTGTTTGCTCAGTCTGATGTCCGGAATCAGGTAATCCCCGGCTTTCGTGTAGGTCATCTCCATGTGTGACGCTCCTTTCTGCGATTTTCTTGCGCTCGTAATTTCGGATGGTTGCCCCGATTTCCCGCAGCACCTGCTGGTTGATGTTACTCACAGCCGTACCCAGTGCAGCCGCCGTATCCGGCGTATTGAAATCAAAGATGCTCATAAAATCTTCATGTTCAAAGTAGTCGTTCGGGTCAAGACCGCACCGGCTCATCAGCGAATAACCGATGCTGACCTCTGCGGCGTTCCGAAAAGCCACTCCGACGTTGAACTCATCATACTCCTCCAGGAAGGAATCCTCAAGGATGTCGAGAACGTCCCGCTTGTTTTCCTCCCAGTATTCCCTTGCCAACTGTACGGCAACGGCTTCCAGCTGTGTGCCGAAATCAGCGTTTGCCGGAATGCCATAGCCGGTTTCCAGCATATGGGACACAGCCGGGATGTGCGCATCCTGAAGCCGCCAGAGATTTACATTTCGTGCATTTTCCCTTGCACCGGTATCCGAAACATCGAACACATAGCGGAGCCTGTCCCGGTCTCCTCTGGTGTCGATGATGGCAATGCTTTTGGGACCGCGGCGCACATAGCGTCCCATCGTGTTGTTCCACACATCGTACTCGGCGCAGGCGGTAGCGTCCGGTCTCTGTACATTGATCATTACCTGCTCATGGTAGGGGTACTTATACAGTCTGGATGCGGTCGTAAGGAAAGACTGCCAGCGTTCCAGACTTCCCGTCAGCTGGCGCTGTGCCTCCTCCGACATCCGACGGTATTCCTGCAATTTGCTTGCCATAGATCACATCTCCTTTCAAACAGAAAAGAGCGCCCACATAACATAGACGCTCCTGACTTCAAACATATTCAGTTTTTTCGCCTGATTTCGATTATTCGGCTTGGCTTTTTGCCCGGCGCGTTGTGCCTAAGTCCGAACACCATATCCGGCGTTCGTTCAAAAAAGCCAATATCTCTTTTCCAGCTCACCCCGCATTTGCAGTGCTACAAGCCGATGAACTGCTGTTTCATTTTCCGCCCGCAGTTGGGGCAGACCTTGTTGTTTTTCCCCATTGTCTCAGTTCTCCAGACTGTTTTCATTCAGCAGGAAATCATAGACGCTCATAATCAGCACACCGGACTCATTGTAATACGGGGCAGGCGTATCTTTGGTGATGATGATCCGCTTGAAGAAATCGCCTGTCAGCATCAGCGGCCGCTGCTCCTGTTCCATCTTTGCCTGATCGGGAATCGCATAGGCAGACTGGATATAATACCGCTTTGAGCCTTTATTGCATACAAAATCAATTTCCAGCTGCTTGCGGACACTGTTTCCCTTGTCATTCGTGTCATACTTCACGATTACACCGACATCCACATTGAAGCCGCGGATTTTCAGCTCATTGAAAATGATATTCTCCATACTGTGGGTTTCTTCCATCTGTCGGAAGTTTAGCCGGGCATTCCGGAGTCCCATATCCGTGAAGTAATATTTCACCGGCGTATCAATGTATTTTTTCCCTTTCACATCGTAACGGATGGCACTGTCGATCAGGAATGAATCACAGAGATAGTCAATATACCGCTTGATGGTCGTATTGGTAATTTTCTTTTTCTTGACCGTTTTGAAGGTTGCCGACAGTTTTTCCGGATTGGTCAGGGAACCGATGGCAGAAGAGAGGATGTTCAACAAATCTTCCAGCTCAGCCTTATTGCGGATGCTGTGCCGCCCAACAATATCGGAAATATAGGTTTCTTCAAAGAGAGATTTCAGAAATGCGATTTTCTGATCGGGCGTTGTAAAGCTCAGCACCAGCGGCAGACCGCCATACAGCATATACTCGTTCCAGCCATCCTGCTTCGTGCCTGGATAAACGGACATGAACTCGGCAAAACTAAGCGGGTACATATGCACTTCATCGCCGCGCCCCCTGAACTCCGTAATCACATCTTTGGAGAGAAAGCGGGCGTTGCTTCCGGTGACATACACATCGACATTCTTCATGCGGGTCAGGCTGTTCAGCACGGATTCAAATTCTCCCAGAAGCTGTACCTCGTCAAGCAGCACATAATACATATTGCTGTCTTTGATCTGCTCTTTCAGATGCGGATAAAGCACATTCGGGTCTCGGAACTGCTTATTCTCAAAAGCATCAAAGGCAATTTCGATGATGTGCGTTTCATCGACTCCCTCAGCCAGCAGATCCTCCTTGAAAAGATTGAACAGCAGATAGGATTTGCCGCATCTGCGCATACCGGTCACGACCTTAATCAGTCCGTTATGCTTCTTGCTGATGAGCGTATTCAGGTAATGGTCTCTTTTAATATCCATACATAGCACCTCCTAATGAAGATTTTTTCGGTTTACCGCAGAAATCTTTATTAGCATTATACCCGATTCAGGCGCGTTTTACAACCCTTCCTGCGAAAGATTTTTGCGGTTTACTGCAAAAATCTTAAATATGGACTCACACATCAAAATCAGGGAGCAATTCCAGTGCGTCAAATTCCGCATCGTTCATCTTTTCCAGCTTCGCAAGGGCCGATTCCGTCAGGACAAGCAGATCGACTTCATCGCTCTCCAGATACGTTTTCATCTCCGTGAGCTTCTCCATCAGGCCGGTTCGGATGCAATTAGTTCCGCTTCCCGTTCTTTCAGGATTTCCCCGTAATGGCGGTCAATATCGTTGATAAGCCCTCCGGCAGTTTTGTTGATCACTTCAAGGCTTTCCCAAAGCTCCGGCAATGACTTATCCTTCGACCAGGAGGCAATGTAGCCGAAGCTGTTCTCACCGGCTCAAAGTGATACTCGTCATAGTCGTGGGTGCTTTCGTAGTGATCCAGATAATCCTGAAGCTCCTGCTCCAGCGCATAATACTATGCTTCAGCAGCCAGCATATCCGCATCCTCGCTTGGGTAAGTGGTCATCACCCCGGAGGAGGACATGGAACTCATCATCATGGAACAGCTGGAGATCAGCGTGGAAATCATCAGGAACATAAGAACAATGATCCCGATCACCACAAAGCCCCTTTTATGCCGGACAACGAACTGAGACGCTTTGGAAGTCGTTTCGCCGGACTTTTTCATCGCTTTTGCGGTAACCTCAGACGCTTTGACCGTATTGTCAACTGTCCTTCCGGCTTTTGCTTCTGCATAGGCTTTCCGGATGGCTCGTTTCTGCTGGAACCGGGAGACCGGACTTGCACCCCATTCCGGATTTTTCAATGCTGCCTCCTTATACAGTGCTTTCACATTCGCCCGATCAGCGGCTCGTTCCGCCTTCAATGCCCTGGCATACGGCCTGTCCTTCATCACCCTGTGAGCAGTATCCAGTGTACGGAGGGTTCCTTCCGCGCCTCCGATCACTTCATGGGAGACGGAGGAAGAAGCGCTGTCGCCGAAATCCGCGGACAGTTTCTGATGCGACGCCGCAGAGACGGCGTTCAGCGGAGAAACCCGCACCGCATGGGACATCCTGGACGGTCTCTTTTTCTCATTTTCCTCAAAAACAAGGCGTGTCACGACCTGATTTTCCTTCGGGTCATAGACACGCTGTTTTTGAATTTTCTTCTTTTTGGGAATTTTCGACTTCGCTTTTGTGAGCTTTTTCTGAGCCTTCTCCGCCTTTTTTATGGGTTTCTGAAGCTCCGGCGTTTCCAGTTCCTCATCGGTGAACAGAAGCCGGGGCGCTCGCTTTGCCATGTGCATCACCTCGATTCATAAAATAGGGGATTCAGCCGATGATCTCAGCTCATTTCGCCAGAAAGGGCTGCTTGCCGGCAGGCGTTACCAGCATCTGCGTCCCCTTATGCCCGTTGGCTGCAACAAACTCCCGCACAACGAACAGACCGTTCCGGTAGGGCAGGGCGTAAGGGTGCATTTTCCCTTTCTGGTCGTAGTAGGCATACTTCTTTCGGACAAGATAGGCTGTGAACATACTCTGGGGAACGCCAAGTTCCTTTGCGGTAAGGCGGATACCGGTACATTCCGGACTGCTCACCAGCGCGTCAAAGTATACGGCTTTGGGAAGCGCTTCGGACAGCCGGGCTTCGGTGAGCTTTAACTGACCGGAGAGTTTTTTATTGCGGCTGCGTTCTTCGGAAAGCTCTTTGGCCACCCGTGCCGCAACATCGGCGTCTGCGTAGGTTTCGTTCATGATGTTTCCCTCCTCAAAATGGGTATGAAAAAAGCGCCAGTCCATTCTTAATTAAGAATGAGCTGACGCTCGATTGGTTTATGAAGTTGTGAGTATATGAAAACCACCAGAGCAGCTTCATTGCGATACTCTGGTGGAACACTGTCGAAAAACCTGCCATTTCATGACCAACAGGCTTCTATGTAGGGTTTATAGAAAGATCCCCGCCGTCCGTATCTTCGCATTTCCCGGCATTGTATCGTATCAAGGCTCGTTCGCGAGTAGTAAAATCGTAGTAATTAGGCTGTCCTTTATGCCGGATATTGCGGGGTTTTGCTTGGTTTTACGGGGTAAATTCGCTTCTCTCTTGATTTTTGCTATAGAAATACTTTATGGTAAACTGTCTGATCTACGGTGCGGTTTTGGACTTATGGAGATTGTTTCCCTGCTTTAGGTTTATGATTTCTTTGTAAAAGCTATTCCGCTTAAGTACGGAATTAAGCTGTCCGTTTTTAAAACGTGTGTTGACCTGACATTACTGCTTATGAGTACGGTAATGACGCTTTGCTTTTTCGGAAAGTTTGTGGGGTTGAATTGGGGAACTCTTGTAATGGCAACACTGAATGGAACGATTATCGGCTTTTTCTCCAAACAGCTTGACCGTTTTTTTTGAATTTAAACCGTTTTTCAAAACATTTGCTGCCTACTTTGAACTTTCATAATCGTTCATGCAAAATTCTTATTACCAAAAATAATTTAAGTCATTAATCATCATAGTGATCCAGGAAATGGATCTTGGTACCGTCTTTCTTATAAGCAATGATGGTGTCGAGGTTCACATTTTCCACGCTGCGAAAAATATGGGCTTCCACTTCCGGATTTTTTACTTTCAGCTGCCGGATCAATTCCTTGATTTCCACACGTTTGGAACGGTTCTCTTCATTATTGCAGGTGGTGCAGGTATCCGTAAATTTGCAGGCGCACTGAATAAAATGCAGCCCGTTGTAATCTCTCCAGGTTTTGATATCATCTTCTCTGACAAGATACAAAGGCCGGATCAATTCCATCCCTTCGAAATTGGTGCTGTGCAGCTTCGGCATCATGGTCTGTATCTGTGCCCCGTAAAGCATTCCCATCAGAATCGTTTCAATGACATCGTCATAGTGGTGCCCTAATGCAATTTTATTACAGCCTAACTGTTTGGCAAAATTGTATAAATATCCCCTTCGCATTCTGGCACAAAGATAGCAGGGAGATTTTTCGATGGTATAAACCGAGTCAAAAATGTCGGATTCAAAAATGTGAATCGGAATCTGCAGTTTTCGGGCATTTTCTTCAATGACCTGTCTGTTTTCGGGACTGTAGCCCGGATCCATCACCAGAAATTTTACTTCAAAAGGAAATTTATGATGCCGTTTCAGTTCCTGGAAAAGTTTGGCCATCAGCACGGAATCTTTGCCGCCGGAAATACAGACAGCAATGCAGTCGCCTTCCTTTACCATCTCATACTGATTAATTGCTTTGGTAAAATTGCACCAGATCTGTCTGCGAAATTTTTTACGAAGACTGTATTCTACTTTTTCACAGAAGTCATCCGCTTCTTTTTTCTTCATCTCCGCCATCAGCCAGGCAAGATAACCGCCCTTTAAACTATAAGCGTCAAAACCGGCTCGGCAAAGTTCCTGTGCCGGATCATAGGTCAGCCGCCCGTGCATGCAGTACAGGATTATTTTCTGATCCTTCCGGTTGGCAAGAAAGGCTGCAAGAGCCTCAGTAAGCTTGCCTGCAGACCGTTCCGCAGAAAAATCTGCAGAAGTATCCTCGGAGAGATCTGCCGGTAGACTTACCGGAACGGACACAGATCCAGGGATCTTGCCGTAAGAGATATCTTCTGCGCTGCGGATATCAATCAGTTCATAGGAGCCGGGCGCTAAATGATTCAGTTCTTCAATCGTAATTTCCATAAGGAATCTCCATTCTGCAGATGCTTTCGTATTTTAATGTATTGTGTTTCAATGTGCTTTTTACACTGCCAATGTGCCAATTATATCTTTTGCGGTCTGGTTTGTCAACGCTAAGGCAATTCTGGTGTTCCGAGTGCCGCAGACCTCTCAAAGCAGTCTTTGATCAACAGTTTCACCGATACGGAAGCAGTCCACAATCATCAACAACTCATTGGTGATCGTGGACTGTTTTTTGACATCATTTAATAATGCTTAAATGGTTACCCAGCGCCTTTCTTTACTGGAAAGCAGTATGGAATCCAGAATTTTCTGGCAGCGTAACCCATCCTTTACGGTAGGAAGGTACTGACATTCTTTTTCATGTAAAAGATCCACAAACATCTGCTCCTGAGTGATGTGGAACTGTGCCGGTACTTTTACTGTATGAAGCGCTTCGGATTTCAAATCGATTTCGCCCACACAGACCTTTAGAATCTCCGGCTGGTTTAAATCAAAGGAAATAACCCCGGCAGTACCGTAAAGATCAAACTTTATCGTATTGGCATTGCCGTAAGCGCAGCGGGTGATTACAAAAGAAGCATTGGTATCCTTCCCCAGTCTGGCCAAGAAACTGCAGTAATCATCGGTTTCCACATCGGCAAGCTCTTCACTGTCAAGGCGCTTTCTTTGCTTGACCACAATCTTGCAGTCTGCGGTTACTTCCCGAATTTCGCCCATTAAAAATTCCGCCATATCAATCAGATGCACTCCTAAGTCTCCCAGCACACCGGTTCCGGCATATTCTTTTACAAAACGCCAGTCCAGCCTTCTTCCTTCCATAAAAGCACTGGCCTTTAAATAGGCTACATCCACGCTTACCACATCCCCGATCAGACCTTTTTCCATAATCCATTTGGCGTACCGTACCGCCGGCATGAAGCGGTAAGAAAAACACATCATGTTGGCAACAGGAGTCTCTTTCAGCTGTCTTACCAAAGGCTCTGCTGCCCCAAGGCAGGTGGAAAGCGGCTTTTCCAAATTAAAAGGCTTCCCGGCTTTCGCTGCCGCTGCTGCCATGGGAATGTGTAAATAATTGGGTGTGCAGATCTCTACCGCATCGACTTCTTTGCAGGCGATCAGATCCCGATAATAGGCAAAGCGTCTTTCCTTGGGTATCTTCAGTTTTTCTCCTATAATTTCCAGTCTTTCCGGATTAATGTCGCAGATTGCCGCAATTTCACAGTCCTTTACTTCCAGAAGCTGTCTGATATGTACATTGGCAATTCCGCCCACTCCGATAATTCCGATTTTTTTCATCCTTTTTCCTTTCCTCTGCCGCGTTTGCTCTTTTATTGCTGCATAACGTTTTGCGTCTGATTTTTGCAAACGACACGGCAAAACTGTTCTTTATTTGTACAGATTCTGATGAGTCCGTTCCTCTTCACTCTTTCCGGCATATTTATCTCCTACCTGTTCCAATGCTTCAAAATGACCCAGCGTAGGGTGCGGTCCTCCCGACGGCTTAGCCCAGTCTACTGCATTTTTCAGGATTTTTGTGATATCTTCCCGGTAAAAAGTGGGGTACGCCTCATGTCCCGGACGGAAATAGAAGATCTTTCCCAGTCCTCTTTTGTAACAACAGCCGCTGCGGAAAACTTCTCCTCCGGAAAACCAGCTGATAAAAACAAGTTCATCCGGCGCCGGGATTTCAAACCGCTCTCCGTAAGTTTCTTCTTGGGGCAGTTCAATGTACTCCGGAAGCCCTGCAGCAATGGGATGCCCCGGCTCAATGACCCAGATCCTCTCTTTTTCATCATTTTCCCGCCATTTAGAACGGCATGCAGTACCCATCAGCTTTACAAACGGCTTGGACAGATGTCCGGAATGCAGCACAATAAGCCCCATTCCGTCAAGCACTCTCTGCCTTACTTTTTCCGCCACTTCGTCCGATACTTTTGCATGCGCAATGTGCCCCCACCAGATCAGAACATCGGTACTGTTCAGCACTTCATCCGTAAGTCCGTGCTCCGGCATTTCCAGGGTAGCCGTGCGGATATTGTACTCATGGTACTTTCCAAGCATCTGTGCAATGGCTCCGTGAATCCCCTCCGGATAAATCTTCGCAATGTTTTCTTCCTTTTCATGGATAAACTCGTTCCATACCGTTACATTTAATTTTGCCATACGCTTTGCTCCTTTTTTTCTTTTTACTATAGCCTTTCTCACCTTTGTCCGCAAGGGAGCGGTGAACCGCTTTATGGTACTTTTCGCTTGCGAATCCAGTATCCCTGTGGTATGATGGTAACTGTCCGGGATGAAAAACCATATACCTGGAGATTGCTACTTACGAAATTCTTTCGCCTGCAGCGAATCGCTCAAACGACATAAAAGAAAGGAGCGACTATGAACACAGATGAAATAATACAAATCTCCCTAAGCCGGCTTTATGCTATGGATTACCAGTTAAAGCAGCTTTTTGCCATGCATCAGCACTGGAAGGATGGTGCTGTATTTCCCATGCACCTTCCCAGAAAAACCAGTGCACTGTTATATTTCATAGACTCAAAAGGGCTCTACACACTGCCTGCCTCTTTTGAAGATCAGTCTGTTATCGGCGCCAAATCTGTCCCTCCTTCCGATATCCTCTCCGGCACGAAATCCGCTTATCCTTCCGATATTCTCTCCGGTGCAACCCTGCCCATCACCAAGAACAGCGTTGTCTATCTTCCCCAGGGAAGCGTTTACACCACACAATTTTACTGCGTATCCGGTCAAACGGCTCATGCAATCCTTCTGGAATTTGAGCTGTTGGATGAAAGCGGTCTTTCCTTTAGACTGGGAAAACACCCTTTTGTCTTATCCGCCCAGTGCGACCCGGTTACAGCGGATCTTTTTGTACAGGCCGCCGACACCTACAGTGCAGGCATTGTTTCTTATGCAGACCTAAGATCCTGCATTTATCGGATTCTGTCCCGTTTCAGCCAGGAAGACCGCAGAAAGAATATCTACTCCAGGCAGTACCGTCTGATTGCGGAAGGCATTCTGTATATGGAGAACGATCCCTTACAGGCGCTTTCCATTGAAGAGGTTGCTGCCTTATGCCCGGTTTCCCCCAGCTGTTTTCGGAGACTTTTCAAAGAATACAGCGGTTTTTCTCCAATTGATTACAGAATTCATGCCAAAATAGAGCAGGCAAAAAAACTGCTGCTCGGCAACACACTTACCGTTGCCGAAACAGCAGCCAGATTAGGCTATGATGATCCTTCTTATTTTTGCAGGATCTTTAAAAAAGTAACTGGACATACCCCGGGAGAATATCTTCTTAATAATTGATCCGGATATTGGTTCCGGTAATACCGGGTGTTACTCCTTTTTGTATCAGGTCTTTGTTTTCTTCATGTGCAATGAGCCACTTATTTTTCCGGAACAAAAACGGATCTGCCTCCTCTTCTTCCAGCGGCAGATTGGTTCCTTTCGGAAGGATAACGATACAGCCGAAGCCCTCTTTTGATACCTCACAGGGACAGAAGTGCAGTGTGGAGGAATAAATTTCCACCATTTCGCCTTTTTTTATGTAAAAAGCCTTTGCTTTGCCGGAATCTGTCTTTCCGTCAGCCAGATCCTTTTTGGTTGCCAGAATTAAGATCAGATCCGTGACCGCAATGTTAATCTCACTTGCGGCATGCCATTCCCAGGCATTCAGCAGGCAGTTATGCCCATAACAATACCCTGTCTGTGCAGGCAGTTCCCCGTAACAGTATTTCTGAAGCTTTTCATTCCCCGGCGCTTCTTCCAGGCAGACCAAAGAGGGGCTATATGCCGAGCCCTGTAAAGGAAGCTCTGTTTTCAGTGCCTCCCTTATCAGAGCTGAAACATCCTGTCCCTCTATTCTGCAGCCGTATTCTGCGAATTCCGGATCTTTCGTTTCGTAAATTACAAGATCCGGGTTCTTTTCTCTCAGCTGCTCTGCTTTCCTTCCGGACTTTTCAGTCATTCCTTGCATTTTTTCCATTTCTTTTGTTCCTCCTTTTCACCGGTATTTGTTGTCGAAACCAATCGATTAATCGATTGGTTTCAGTTGATATCGGCTGATACTGCAACTGTTCACATAGAGTAACAGCGTAAGTCATAGAGATCTGAAAAGCAATGGATAAATCATGCTGTTTATGGTATTTTTCGTTCCGTTCATTCAACCATTTTGTGCCGAACTGTTTCATGCCAGGCGGTTCTATGCCAGGCAGCCTTTTAAAAAGGCCAGTCCTTTTTTCAGTTCTTCAATGCAGTCTTCCAGACCTTCAAATTCGATGTCCATATAACCGTCATATCCGGTCTGTTTGAGAATTTCCACACACTGAGCCGCCTTACAGTCGCCGTAACCTACGGCAGTTCCTTTCAGATAATTGCAGCCTCTGGTTTGGAAATAACCTTCTGTAGTTCCGGGCTCGCCGTATTCTTTGCGGACAAAGTCCTTGGCATGGACATGCGCTGCCAGATTAGCCACCCTGGATACCGACAAAACAGGGATTTCATCCGCACACATGAAATTCCCCATATCCACAAGCAGGGCAAAATTGGGATGATTGATCTTACTGTATACCCGCTCCACACGGTCGCTGTCCTGAAAAGCTCTTCCGTGATTTTCAATCATTGTTACGATACCGTACTGTGCCGCATAGTCCGCCAGTTGTCTCATAACAGGCGCCACATTCTCCAACACCTGCTCAAAGCTTATCCCAGCTGGAAGCATGCCGATCACATCATAGCGAAATCTTTTGACTCCCAGCAGATTGGCAATATCCACTTCCTTTTTCAGCCGATTAAGCTGTGCTTCCTGCTCCTTTGCGTCCCCATAAAGGTTTGCTCCCACCACATAGGCGGAAATGTCGATTCCGCACCGTGCGGCTTCCTTGACAAGCTTTCCTGCAAATTCTTCCTTTGTCTCGCCGTCCGGCGCTTCCAGTTCCGTAAATTCAATGGCTTCAAAACCAAGCTTAGCCGCCTCTTCTATTGTGGTAAACATATTCAGTTTCCCCTTTCTGATAGATTGGGAAAAAGAATAAGAGCTTACACCTATTTTCATCTTCCTGTTCCTGCCTTTCTTTGCTTTTACCGGCTGTCCGTCCCTACTTTGTCCAGGTCTCGTCTTACGCAATAACAACCTCATGACCGGTTTTTGCGGATTCATAAATGGCATCCAGAATCTTCATAACTTCCAGACCATCCTCTGCCGTCGCAATACACTCCGTTCCATTCAAAATGCAATCTGCAAAATGCCGCATTTCCGCTTCAAACAGATCTTCCGCCTCGATGTAATCGGATGTATCCGGGACAATGTCCGCCAGAAAATCATTGACTTCCGTATAAATTTTCAGCCCGTTTCCTGCCAGATTCATGCCGCCTTTGGTTCCGTACAGTTCCTTTTTGGTAACCGATTCGCCGTTTAAGCTGTAACTGGTCTCCAACAGAGTCGTCTTGCCGCCTTCGTATTTAATCAGTGCCACGCCGAAATCTTCTACATCATAGATGTCCTGGGGAGAAGCACCCTTTGGCTGCCATCCCACATGTGTCTTTAAATTCGGGCGGTTTTTCAGATGATCCGCAGTGGAAGCGAATACAGACAATGCCTTGGGTTTACCCATCAGATATCGGGTCAGGTCAATGACATGTACACCAAGGTCAATTACCGGTCCGCCTGCGGAACGGGACTTATCCGTGAACCATCCGCCCGGTGCACCGTGACGTCTTAAGTAGGTAGCCTTGGAATAATAAATATCTCCCAGATAATCCTTATCGATAAAATCCTTGGCAATTCTGGTCTCGGTGTCAAAACGCATTACAAAGCCGATCATCAGAAGTCTGTCATTCTTCTTTGCCGCATCAATCATCTCACGGGCTTCCTTTGCGTTGGTTGCCATAGGTTTTTCACATAATACATGCTTACCGGCATTTAATGCTTCTATGGTGCAGGCGGCATGATTGCAGTTCCATACACAGACATCCACGGCATCCAGTTCTACTTCTTTCAGCATCTGTGTCTCACTTTCGTATGTCTTTGCAATTCCGTACTTTTCCGCTGTCTCTCTTAAATTTTCCGGATTAATATCACAGACCGCCACGATTTCCACCGCCTCAATTTTGCGATATGCATCCAGATGTGTTTTTGCTATGTTTCCTGCTCCTACCAGACCGATTCTTACTTTTTTCATGTGTCTTTTTTCCTTTCTGTTCTTTCTCATCACTGCAATTTCCGGCACGTTTGCTGCACGAATCCTCAATCCCCGTTTCATAAACGCTTCAGCGACAGAGGAATCGCCGGACAGCAATCCGAGTCCGGCAAAATATTCCGTTTCCGGCAACCTGTGTCTTGCATTTTTGCTGATTTTATTGTAAGCTGTTAACAGAAATAATCAATCCATAATATTGCCTGTTATTAACACAATATTGCTACAGGAAATAAATAAAAACGGAGAGAACCATGCTTTGTACAAATGAATCCAAGGCCATATTTGAAGTACATAATCTGGAGTCAAAAGAGCTCCCCCTGATTTTTCATAAAGATACCCGCAAGTACACGGGCTTTGACTGCGGCAACTGGCATACGAATATCGAGCTGCTTCTGGTTACCGGCGGGGAAGGTTCCTGCAGCGTCGGTGCAGAGACTCTGGAAATGTATCCGGAAGATCTGATTGTTGTAAATTCCAACCTGCTTCACCGGATTGTGTCTTCTACGGAAGTACAGTATCACTGTCTGATCATTGACAGTGACTTCTGCCTGCAGAATAATCTTCCCACGGAAAGGCTGCGGTACCGCTCTCTGATCCGTTCCGATGAAGCGAACCGGCTTTACCGGAACGTGGTTTCCGAATTGGAGAATACACTTCCTTACCGCAACGCCGGTGTAAAAGCGGCGCTTTTGAATCTCCTTGTCTTCTTAACCAGAAATTATCTGGAAACCGATCCGGTTAAAATAGCCGAGGATTCCTCCACGGATGAAAATATCAAGCTGGCCATCGGCTATATAAAGTCCCATTTTCACGAAAGGCTCTCCCTGGAGGACGTTGCCCGGGAGGCGGGGTTAAGCAAATACTATTTTCTGCGGGAATTTAAAAAGGCCACTTCCCTCACACCGGTTGCCTACATAAACTGCCTGCGCTGTGAAAATGCCAAAAAATTGCTTTTATCCGGAAAATACACGGTTCATGAAATTGCGATAAAATGCGGCTATGAGAACGATTCCTACTTCTCCAAAAGCTTTAAACGCTATACCGGCCTGCTGCCTTCCGCCTATGCAGACTCCTACACAGATTCGCAATATAGTGTTATTCCAGAGCAATGTCTCTGATTGCCATCCGTGTGAATTTCTGATATGATGTGTACAGGATTGTGAGAGTGTGAAACACGTAGCGACCCGTTTAAATAAGATTCGTAAACTGTTATACGAAAGTTACACAGAGCCCAAAGAACATAATTTATAAAAGTGAGGTGTTTTTATGTATCAGTTTCCCATCGGAATCATGATCGATTCCCTGAAAGGCCTTACCACGGCCGAAGCCATTAAAGAAGCAGCCGCCCTGGGCGCAAACGGCATCCAGATGCATTCCACTACCGGTGAGAACGCACCTGAAAACTTAAGCCCGGAAAAAAGGAAAGAGCTTTTACATCTTGTAAAAGAAAACGGACTGGTATTCTCTGCCATCTGCGGAGATCTTGGTATGGGATTCGGAGATGCCGAAAGGAATCCTTCCCTGATTGAAAAATCCAAACGTATTATGGAATTGGCCAAAGAACTGGAATGTGATGTGGTAACAACCCATATTGGAGTCGTACCCGCCGATCCTTCCCATGACCGGTATAAGATCATGCAGGAAGCCTGCATTGCGCTTGCCGGTTATGCCGACAGCATGCAGTCTTACTTTGCCATCGAGACCGGTCCGGAAACTTCCCTTACGCTGAAGCATTTCCTGGACAGCCTTGGTTCAAAAGGAGTTGCCGTAAATCTTGACCCTGCCAATCTGGTCATGGTAACCGGTGACGATCCGGTTCAGGCGGTTTACCATTTGAAGGATTATATCGTGCATACCCATGCCAAGGACGGAATCCGCTTAAGACCCTCCAATCCGGAGTTCATTTACCGCAGCGTTCATCCTGTTCCGGAAGAATATTTCGGTGTGAAATATTTTGAAGAAGTTCCTCTCGGATCCGGTCAGGTGGATTTCAAGGCATATTTAAAAGCGTTGGAAGAGATCGGCTACCGCGGATATCTTACCATCGAGCGCGAAGTAGGTGACGATCCGAAGGCCGATATCCTGACCGCCGTGGATTATCTGAAAAATATCATTGCACAATCCCGGTAAAAAGGGTAAAATAGAGTCCAAAGAAAAAGCAGAAAAGAGGACTCTTATGACAACGGATGGTTCCAAAAGAAGAGAAGCATTAATAACCTATTTAAGCGACAGGACCGAACCGGTAAACGGTTCCGATCTTGCCGCTTATTTCGGTGTCAGCAGACAGATTATTGTTCAGGATATTGCCCTTCTTCGTGCCCGGAACCAGGAAATTCTCTCCACCAACAAGGGCTATCTGCTTTTTCGTCCTCTTTCTGCCAAACAGGGGGTCAGCAGCGTCATCCGCACACAGCACAGTGCGGCGCAGACCTTCACCGAGATGCGTATCATCTTAGAATACGGCGGTCAGATCCGGGATGTTTTCGTAGAGCATGACCTGTATGGGGAAATCCGGGCGGATCTCATTATCGAGACTTTGCAGGACGCTGAAGAATTCTGTGAGAAGATGAAACACAGCACTTCCAGGCCCTTAAAAGAGCTTACCGGAGACTGCCATTATCATACCATTACCGCCCCTTCCGAAAAAGTCCTGCAGCTGATCCGGAAGGATTTAAAAGCGGCAGGACTTTTGGCGGAAGACTGAACCTATTGTGATCCCGTTTTTCCAAACGGGGCTATGTCGGGAACGTTACGAATTCTGTTCTTTCTCTTCTTTGGGGCTGCGATTCGTAATTTTGGCCATAATCCATACCACCAGCATAATTAACAGGATGGTAACAAAAATCCCGGCCATCCCGGCTCCCATTATTTTTAATGCAATCCATATATTTTTCATTGTTTTCTTTTCCTTTCTCAATCGGACATATGCATCTGTTTTCTGCTATACCATTCACAGAAATCTGCTGACCAGATCGATTACCAGTCCGCCGGCAATGACGGATGCGATCTGTCCGGAAACATTAGCACCTGCCGCCTGCATAATCAGGATATTTCCCGGATCTTCCTTTAACGCCATCTTCTGTACTACTCTGGAAGACATGGGAAAAGCGGAAATCCCGGCTGCCCCGATCATCGGGTTGATCTTCTTTTTGCGGAACAGATTAATGATTTTGGCAAGCATGACACCGCCGATACTGTCAAATACAAAGGCAAACAGACCGATTACCATAATCAAAAGTGTCTGCGGATTGACAAACGCTTCCGCTCTCATGCTGAAAGAAATCGTAATTCCCAAAAGCAGGGTAATCAGATTGGCAAGTACATCCTGCGCCGTTTCGGAAAGGGTATTCAATACGCCGCATTCCCTGAGCAGATTACCGAACATCAAAAATCCTACCAATGCAACAGAAGTCGGTGCAATCAGTCCTACAATGATCGTTACTACAATCGGGAAAGCAATCCGCATGGTCTTATTCACAGCCTCGGGCTTATACTCCATACGAATCTTACGCTCCTTCTTCGTGGTAACCAAGCGGATGGCAAAGGGCTGTACAATCGGCACCAGAGCCATATAAGAATAAGCCGCCACCGCAATCGGTCCGATATAATTGGAATGTAAAATCTGCGATACCAGTATGGAAGTCGGTCCGTCCGCCGCTCCGATAATACCGATGGATGCCGCATCCTTTAAATCAAATCCCAATGCACAAGCCAGAAGAATCGCTGCAAAAATTCCGAACTGGGCGCCTGCTCCGAATAAAAACATTACCGGGCAGGAAAGAAGCGGTCCGAAATCAATCATGGCGCCGATACCGATAAAAAGAAGAATCGGCAGCGCTTCCGAAGCATTGATGCCTACCTCAAACAGCCACTCGATAATACCGTGGGTCTCTCCGACCCCTTCCAGCACCTGATTCAACACACCGGTTCCCGGAAGATTGACCAGGATGGCTCCAAAGCCCATCGGCAAAAGCAAAGAAGGTTCGTACTCCTTTTTGATTGCCAGCCAGATTAACAGTATGCCTACCGCATACATCACAAGTTCCTTCCAGGTCAGTGCAAGGAACCCTTCCACCAAAAACTCCATCATCTTTTTTTCCTCATTTCCGCACTGTTTTCTTGATTATATAAATTCCCCATTCCGCTAGTACAACGTACAAGAAATAACTGGATCAATAACGTAGAATGAATTTTTAATCTACAAAGAAGAAAAATGCAGGCGTAGCGGGCTACGTCAAGTTTTTCTGAAAATATTTCTTTTCATATGCAGTAGATGAAAATTCAGACAAGTTATTTGTTCTGGTTATTTGCAGGACAGTGTACTAGTGCTTCTGCGTAGGAAGAATGAGGTCCCCCGCCCTTTACAGTGCAGGTATCGGTCGGGGGGATGACAAATGAAGGGAAACCGCCTTTTTTATCACAGGACACAATTGCCTATGACATAAAAAAACTTCTATTACAAAACCCTTCGTTACCGAAAAGGATCCTGCAATAAAAGTCTTGCTATTTCAACTTCAGGCGGATTCTGTCCGAACCGTACTGACGCCTGAAAGTCCATATAAGTCACTATACAGCGGATTCACTCTACCACCCTACAGTGCCTTCTGGCAGCTACTCCCTTTTATCTGTCTGCTTTTTGATGTGCTTATTATAGCGGAAAAATACCGCTTCTGTCAATCCTGAAATGCAATTTTTAACGGTTTCTATAGACCGTTTTATACAGGCATGAAATCTGCCCGCCCAACAATTACCGCTTTTCATTTAATACGACAATGGATTCCATGTTTACAATCATCTGATTATTAAGAATATAAAAATGTATATCTCTCATACAAGACATTGGCTTCAAGTGCCTTCATTTTAAGAGTAACCGTTGTTCCCTTGGAAGGAATACTGTCAATATGAAAAAAACCATCGTTTTTATAGTATAAATTTATTCGGCGAATTGTATTTTTAATTCCGTAATTCAAATAATCCGAATCATAATCCAGCTTCCTGATGTGTTCAAGTTTATCACCGGCAATTCCGCAACCGTTATCAGATACTTTTAAAATGATATATCCGTCCAGAAGCCGTCCACTTATTTTAATAAGTCCGTTTGGGGTTCGATTGATTCCATGCAGAATGGAGTTCTCTACAAATGGCTGCAGAATCAATTTGACCGTAGTAAATTCCAATATGTTCGGATCTACATCAATCAAATATTTATAATTATGTGAATGAGTAAAATTCATTACTTTAATGTATTTTTCGGTAAGTTCAAGCTCCTCACGAATGGTTACAACAGAACGCCCTTTGGATAAAATACTATGATAGTATTGTGTCAGCATGGATATATTGTCTGCAATATACTTGTCGCCTATATCAAGTGCATACCATTTAAGCGAGGAAAGTGAATTATATAGTAAATGCGGATTAATTTTCGACTGCATGTATTCCAGTTCAATAGCTGTTTTTTCGAAATTTATCTCGTTCATTTCCCTATGAACTCTGTCTATTTTTTCTACCAGGTCCATAATATTTTGATAGATCGGATAAAAGTCATCGTTTGTGTCTATTGGTATTTCAGAAATATTCTTAAAGGATTTCACTCTTTTCATATTATTGATAAACGCATCAATTTTTTTGGTCATACAGGTAGATATTAAATTTGCCACCAATATCAGGATTATAATAAAGAGACCGAGAATAAAAAATATCCTGCAGAAATTTTTAACATAAATATCGACCCTCACACGCTTATCAAGAATTGCGGTCACTGTTGCATCGCATATCAGATCGTTTTGAACAATGTAGCTGCTGTTATCTTTTTGCTCTAAAAGAGTAGCTGTGCCGGATGTGTTTTCTATGCCGACCTCCGTTCGAGTTTCAATGATTTTATCTTTTATGGCATATTGAAATTCTGAAATAATATTTTCAAAATAGTCCATGGAAAAAGTATAACAAACTACGATTGTATAATCTGTTATAGGTGAAATAGGTCTGTATAAACTTATGGAATTTTTTGTCAACTTCCAAAAATACTTACTTGTATTATGATCAGCAATCTGTTGTTGAATATCAGTCGGCAGAGCAGTCAATGAATCCGTGTAACCGGTCTTAAAAATAGAATCATTGTTATGATAAATGGTACACTTGGGCTCCCCTGAGGAAATAGATGTTCGAAAATGGTCAATATATATTTTCAAACTCTCATTAAGTTCCACATTGAGAGAGACATCCCTGTTTAAATCGGTATTTAAGCTGCTAATAATATATTGATTTTGCGCAATTGCAGCGCTAAAGCTAACAGCGGAACGCAAAGCTTCGTTTATTGACTCCGAGGCTCTGAAGGCCACTGTATTGACTTTTTCAACGGTGCCGTTCCATTGGGACATACTGCTTGACAAGAACAAAATAAGCGCCGCAATTGTAACCGGGATTATGGTAATGAGCAATCAGCATATTCGGCTGTGTGAAACATTCTACAAAGTTATTAAAGCCAACCCAGGGACTTCCAAGTATACCATCTACTATATTATAGTCTTTAAATGCCAATAACAAGCCTCCGAAGGGAAGATAACACAGCAACAACACCAAAAAAAGTGCCGGAAGAATCAAAAGATATGCCGTTCTGTTGATCGAAAGATTGTGCCATAAGCCCTTTTGGGGTATATTAACGCAAAATGAATCGTTATTTTTCATTTTCTGTTTCAATTTCACTCCTCCTCTGTTTCACATTTGTAATTCTATATTTATTTTATACAATGCCAACCATCAATTCAATTTAAAAATAACTCCATAATTTAAAATTACAACTCTAATTTCATTCTACGAATCTGTTTTATGCGCACCCCGCAACCTTTTTTTACGGCACTGGCAATAATAAAATTTAAAATTCTTTGCATGAATAAATGCCAAAGAGACATACAAAAAAACAGCATAACCCGGTATTTCCAAGGGTTACGCCATTTTTTCCAAACACGGAATCATGCCAGAAATGATATTCCTGCCAATCTTCATATGTAAATTTTAAAATTATTTATTATCCAACCTTTTTGCAAACAGAGCTCTGACCGCTTCTTTATCTGTAAGAGATAGTTTTACTTCACAAGTAAACCATTATAAGAATTTGGCAAACAGGGAAGAGGCAAATACCGTCAGGATCCCTGCAACGGCAACCGAAAGGCTGCTCATGGCTCCCTCGATTTCTCCTATTTCGATGGCTCTTGCCGTGCCGAGCGCATGCGCAGAAGTACCGATGGCAATTCCTTTGGCAATGGGTTCCTCAATTCGGAATAACTTTAAAATGAAATCCGCCAAAAGATTTCCCAGAACACCGGTCAGCGCAATAACAGCAACCGTAATGGTTACATACCCACCCAGCTCTTCCGATACTTCCATGCCGATTGCCGTGGTAATGGACTTGGGCAGAAATGTTACATATTCCACATGCTCCAGCTTAAATAACAGTGCCAGCACCAGTATCGTGATCATGCTGGTAAGTACTCCGCTTACGATTCCGGCAAGAACTGCCTTCCAGTTTTTCTTTAAAAGTGTAAACTGCTCATACAAAGGAATCGCCAGACAGACTGTAGCCGGTGTCAGAAACCAGCTTAAATATCGGGCGCCTGTATTATAGGTATCATAGTCTACATGGCCCAAAAGCAACACACCGATTGTAACGAGGATCGAAATCAGAAAAGGATTGAAAATTCCCCTCTTGCATTTCTTTCTGACCCACATCCCGAACGCATAAGATAACAGACTTAAAGTCACACCTGCAAAGGCAGACTGCGTAAAAAATTCCTGCATACGAATCAAACCTGCCTTTCCGGATCCTGCAAACCTTGCTCTGCAGCTTTATCCTTCTTTTTCCCACGACGAATCATTGCCTGGGCAACCCGCCCGCTGATTACCATAACATCTGCCAGAACCACCACCGTAATGATAACCGCCGGAAGCAGAATAGGCTTTAAGATATTCCAGGATGCCATCAACCCCACTCCCGCGGGAATAAACATCACCGGCATGATTTCAATCAGAAACTTTCCGGTTTCCTTCACATGATCCAATTTAATAATCCCCGTCAAAAGTCCCGCAAACATAAGAATCATGCCATAAATACTTGCAGGAACCGGAAACGGAAGTACGGCTCTTAATCCCTCTCCGATCAAAGAGATCAGCAGAATAATCAAAAACTGCTTTACATATTTCACAACTTGCTCCTCCCTCGTATGTAAACGCTGCCAACTTTGTTATTCTACTACAGTTCCCTTTGCATCGCAAGGACTTTTCCATTAATCTAAACCGGATTGGTATACCCCATAAGTGTTTTATCAATGGCCTTGGCTGCCGCTCTGCCTTCGGTAATCGCCCATACCACCAGAGACTGTCCCCTGCGGGCATCTCCTGCCGCAAACACACCGGAAAGATCGGTTGCATAATCTTCGTCCGCCTTCAGGTTGCTCCGGTTGTCCGTGCCGATTCCGAATGCTTCTGCGATATACGGATCCGGCCCTAAGAACCCGGCTGCAATCAGGAGCAGGTCGCACTCCATAACGCTTTCCGTTCCGGGAATTTCCTGCATCATCAGTCTTCCAGTCTTCTCATCTTTTTTGGCTTCCAGGCGAATGGTTTCGATGGCTTTTAAGGCTCCTTTTTCATCCGGAATCAGTTTCTTTACCGTAGTCTGATAAATTCTGGGATCCTTTCCGAATACTGCAATGGCTTCCTCCTGACCATAGTCCGTCTTGCAGACTCGCGGCCACTGCGGCCAGGGATTATTCTGCGCCCGCTTATCCGGCAGTTTCGGCATCATCTCAATCTGGCAGACCGACTCACAGCCCAGCCGGATACTGGTTCCCACGCAGTCATTCCCGGTATCGCCGCCGCCTACAATAACGACCTTTTTCCCTTTCGCAGAAATGGAAGTGTTGTCGGCATCCCCGGTATCCAAAAGCGCTTTCGTTGCGGCCTTAAGGTAATCGACTGCAAAATAGACTCCCGACGCATCCCGGTTTTCTACCGACAGATCTCTCGGATTCCCGGCACCGCAGCATAAAGCCACGGCATCGAACTCTTTCATAAGCTCTCCCGGAGCAACGGTTTTTCCGACCTCCGCTCCCGTCCGGAAAATCACTCCTTCTTCTTCCATAAGGTGCACTCTCCGAAGCACCACTTCCTTTTCCAGCTTCATATTGGGGATCCCGTACATCAAAAGTCCGCCGGGACGGTCTTCCTTTTCAAAAACCGTTACTTCATGCCCTCTGTGGTTCAACTGATCCGCCAAAGCCAGACCGCTTGGACCGGAACCGACCACCGCAACCTTTTTTCCGGTACGAACCTTCGGAATCTGCGGTACGATCCGGCCTTCCTGATATGCTTTTTCAATGATGGCAAGCTCATTTTCCTTAACGGTAACCGGCTGATCATATAACCCGCAGGTACAAGCTGCTTCACATAAAGCAGGACATACCCGCCCGGTAAACTCCGGAAAATTATTAGTCTTGCAAAGTCTGGAAAGGGCATGTTCCCAGTTGCCCTGATAAACCATATCATTCCACTCCGGAATCAGATTATGCAAAGGACAGCCTGTTGCCATACCGTTAAGCATCATACCGCTCTGGCAGAAAGGCACTCCGCAGTTCATACAACGTGCTCCCTGCTCCTGCCGCTGCTTTAACGGCATCTGCGGATGAAATTCCTTAAAATTCAAAATCCGCTCCTCACAGCTTACCGCCTTATTTATGTTTCGCTCATATTCCATAAAACCGGTTGTTTTTCCCATACTAATCTCCATTCCGCAGACGCTTTAGCGTCGCATATTTAATGCTGCATCTGGTAAAAGGCTTCCATCTGTGCTTCCTTCCGGCTGAGTCCCTTTTCTTCCAACCTGCCGATCGCCGTCAGCATACGGCTGTAATCGTTGGGCAGAATCTTCTTAAAATTCGGAAGATAGTCTTCCAGATGCTCCAGAATCCGTTTTCCAAGCTGTGAATTTGTCGCTTTTACATGTGCCTCAATCAAAGTCCGCAGTTCCTCTACATCATGCCTCTCTTTTACGGTACTCATGGTTACCATCTGTTTGTTAAGGCGCAGATATAAGTCATGTTTTTCATCCAATACGTAAGCAATTCCGCCGCTCATACCTGCTGCAAAATTCTTACCGGTTCTTCCTAAGACTGCAACAATTCCGCCGGTCATATACTCACATCCATGGTCACCTACCCCTTCCACTACAGCGGTAGCACCGGAATTACGCACACAGAAACGCTCACCGGCCACACCGCATATGTAAGCTTCGCCGCCGGTTGCCCCGTAAAGAGCCACATTGCCGATGATAATATTCTGCTCGGCTGCGAAACGACTGTCTGCAGGGGGATATACGATCAGTTTTCCTCCGGAAAGACCTTTCCCGAAATAGTCGTTACTGTCTCCCTCCAGTTCCATGGTAAGCCCCTTTGGAATAAACGCTCCGAAAGATTGTCCGGCCCCTCCCTTACATTTGATATGGAATGTATCCGGTTGTGTGGTATTCTTCCATTTTGCCGTAATCTGAGATCCCAGTATGGTTCCCAGTGTCCGGTTTAAGCTGGATACTTCTACTTCCAATGTATGCGGTTTCCTGTTTTTCAGAGTCTGTGCAAATTCTTTTAGGAAAATGCTCTCATCCATGGTTTTTTCCAGCTTAAAGTCATATGCCTTATCCGGTTGAAAATGGTTCACACCTTCCTGTGTGTTTTCCTCACGGTACAGAATCTTGCCAAAATCCAGCCGGGCACGTTCCATCTTGCTTCCGGCGCCTTCCCGTACCTTTAATAAATCGCTTCTTCCCACCAGTTCTTCCACGGTACGGATTCCGAGCTCTGCCATAATCTCCCGCAGCTGCTGGGCCACATAACGCATAAAATTCATCACGTATTCCGGCTTTCCCCGGAAACGGCAGCGCAGTCTGGGATCCTGGGTGGCCACGCCCACCGGGCAGGTATCCAGATTGCATACCCGCATCATCAGGCATCCCATAGTAATCAACGGTGCGGTAGCAAAGCCGAATTCTTCCGCTCCCAGCATGGCAGCTATTGCCACGTCTCTTCCAGTCATCAGCTTGCCGTCCGTTTCCAGAACCACCCGATCCCTGAGGCCGTTATGAATCAGCGTCTGATGTGCCTCTGCCAGTCCGAGCTCCCACGGCATACCAGCATTATGAATGGAGCTCTTGGGAGCCGCACCGGTTCCGCCGTCATATCCGGAAATCAGTATCACCTGGGCACCTGCTTTGGCCAC
Organism: uncultured Acetatifactor sp.; assembly: GCA_934433135.1. GTDB lineage: Bacteria > Bacillota > Clostridia > Lachnospirales > Lachnospiraceae > Acetatifactor. The sequence goes on from CAKRZO010000001.1 coordinate 346,554, forward strand.
ACCGGCAGCAACCGTGCCCACGCCGGCTTCCGACACCAGTTTTACCGAGATCCTTGCTTTGCGGTTGGCATTTTTCAGATCAAAAATCAGCTGTGCCAGATCCTCAATGGAGTAAATGTCATGATGAGGCGGCGGCGAGATCAGGGAAACCCCGGGTGTAGAATATCTGGTCTCCGCAATCCATGGGTAGACCTTCTTGCCGGGCAGATGTCCTCCTTCTCCCGGTTTTGCGCCCTGAGCCATCTTGATCTGAATCTCTTTGGCGCTCACAAGATACTCACTGGTAACACCGAACCGGCCGGAAGCAACCTGCTTAATGGCACTGTTTTTCTCTGTCCCGAGACGTTCCGGACGTTCTCCTCCTTCTCCGGAATTGGACTTACCGCCCAGTCGGTTCATGGCAATTGCCATACACTCATGCGCTTCCTGCGAAATGGAGCCATAGGACATGGCTCCCGTTTTAAACCGTTTTACAATCTCGGAAACCGGTTCCACCTCTTCAATGGGGATGCTCTTCGTCCCTTCCGTATCAAAAGCAAGCAGCCCTCTTAACGTATGCGGTCTTCTTTCATCATCCACCATGGCGGCATATTCCAGGAAACGCTTATAACTTCCGAGCTGTGTGGCTTCTCTGAGAGCAATGATGGTCTGAGGATTGTACATATGGTCCTCTTTATCCTTGCCGTTACGCAGTTTGTGTTCTCCTTCGCTGTCGAGGGTTGTATCGGTCTTAAGTCCCAGCGGATCAAAGGCTTTGCTGTGACGCCATTCCACATCCTCGTTGATTTCCTTCAGACCGATTCCGCCCACGCGGCTGACGGTATTGGTGAAATACTTATCGATCACATCCTGCCGGATACCGATGGCTTCAAAAATCTGGGACGACTGGTAGGACTGCAGCGTGGAAATACCCATTTTGGACGCAATTTTTACAATGCCATGTAAAATTGCATCGTTGTAATCATGAATCGCCGTATGGTAGTCTTTGTCCAACAGCTTTTTGTCAATCAGTTCCGTAATGCAGTCCTGGGCAAGGTAAGGCTGAATGGCTCTGGCACCATATCCTAAAAGTGCCGCAAAGTGGTGGACGTCTCTGGGTTCCGCACTTTCCAATATAATAGAGACTGCCGTACGCTTCTTGGTACGAATCAGATGCTGCTCCATCGCCGCTACCGCTAAAAGGGAGGGAATTGCCACATGGTTCTCATCTACTCCCCTGTCGGAAAGGATCAGGATATTGGCGCCGTTACGGTAAGCCCTGTCACAATTGACAAACAGATGATCCACCGCTCTTTCCAGGGGCGTGTTCTTATAATAAAGTAAGGATACCGTCTCTACACAAAATCCCGGCCGGTTCAACGCTTTAATCTTTAACAGATCCACGGCAGTCAGAATCGGGTTACAAATCTGCAGGACACGACAGTTTTCTTCTTTTTCTTCCAGAAGATTACCGTCCGAGCCTACGTAAACCGCCGTATCGGTTACAATCTCTTCCCGGATGGCATCAATGGGCGGATTGGTTACCTGGGCAAATTGCTGTTTGAAGTAATTAAACAAAGGCTGATGCTTGTCGGAAAGTACCGCCAGCGGAATATCGGTTCCCATGGCAAAGGTTCCTTCCGCACCGTTCTGCGCCATGGGCCAGATGGCTTCTTTTACATCTTCATACGTATAACCGAATGCTTTATAAAGCCGATCCCTTTCCTCCTGGGAATAGGTCTGAATCTTTTTATTGGGAATGGGAAGATCTTTAAGCTCCAACAGATGGCTGTCCAGCCATTCTCCGTAAGGCTTTCTGCCGGAATAGTAAGCCTTGCATTCCTCATCGGAAATCAACCGCCCTTTTTCAGTATCCACTAAAAGCATCTTACCGGGTTTTAATCTGCTTTTACGCACGATATGTTCCACCGGAATATCCAGAACACCTACTTCGGAAGATAAAATCAACATATCATCATCCGTCACATAATACCGGGAAGGTCTTAAGCCGTTACGATCCAGCACCGCCCCCACTGTATCTCCGTCGGAAAACAGAATCGCGGCCGGCCCGTCCCATGGCTCCATCATAGTAGAATAATAATGGTAAAAATCTCTCTTCTGCCGATCCATTCCCGGATCACGGCGCCAGGGCTCCGGTATGGTAATCATCACGGCAAGGGGCAGAGGCAGCCCGTTCATCACCAGAAATTCCAGGGTATTATCCAGCATAGCGGAATCAGAACCTTCCGCATTGATTACCGGCAGAATCTTATCCATATCCACTTCCATAAGCGGGCTGTTCATGGTTTCTTCTCTGGCAAGCATCCGGTCCACATTGCCCCGAATGGTGTTGATCTCACCGTTATGCAGAATCATCCGGTTTGGATGGGCTCTCTCCCAGCTGGGATTGGTGTTGGTACTGAAACGGGAATGCACCATGGCTATTGCACTCTTATAGTCTTCGCTTTGCAGATCCAGGTAGAATTTTCTAAGCTGGGACACCAGAAACATCCCCTTGTAGACAATCGTCCGGGAAGACAGACTGGGAACATAAGTATCATCATTACTTTGTTCAAACAGCCTGCGGATCACATATAATCTCCGGTCGAATTCCAGGCCCTTCTTCACATCCTCCGGCCTTTTTACAAAGCATTGCATAATGCAGGGCATACAATCCAAAGCCTTCTGTCCCAGGATTTCCCGACAGACAGGGACTTCTCTCCAGCCAAGGAATTCCACGCCTTCCTTGGCGGTAATGATTTCAAACATTTTCTTTGCCTGGCTGCGTTTCAAGGTATCCTGGGGAAAGAAAAACATTCCCACACCATAGTCTCTTTCCTCGCCCAGGCAAATCCTCAGTTCTTCTGCTTTCTTTGTGAAAAAAGAATGGGAAATCTGCACCATAATACCGACACCGTCGCCGATGGTTCCGGTAGCGTCTTTACCGGCACGATGCTCCAGTTTTTCCACAATTCCCAGCGCATGATCCACGATTTTATGATCCGGTATACCTTTGATACTTACCACTGCTCCGATGCCGCAGGCATCATGCTCCATTTTTTTATGATACAATCCCTGTCGTTCCTGATCCATATGCTACCTCTTTTCTGTCGATTCTGCTTCTTTCTGACAGTCTTCCTTCCCTCTGCCGGTTCTACTTCTTTCCGGCAGTCTTCCTTTTACCTGCTTTTCTTTTTTACCTTACGATTCTCATAACGGTTCAGACGCGTTCTTCGCAAAGCTGCACGACTCCTTATTTGCCGCTGTCTCCGTAGTTGGATAATACTCTTGCGGAAGGATCCGTTACATTGCAGCCTTCCCACTCTTTATTCGGCATCCAGAATCCTTGAATCATCTGTGCCTGCCCGGGATAATAGGTTTCAAACAACTCCCGGTATAATAAGGATTCTTTGGTAAACGGCTGCGTATCTGACGTGCCATCTGCAGAAGCATATTTTTTTCTCCTGGTCTCGTATTCTTCCTGTGTATACAGGCTCTCTGCATACTCTTTCAGGTCATCCACCATGGAATGTCCCACGGCATCGCTGAAAGCGGCTTTTTCCCGCATCAGGATTTCTTCCGGCAGATAATCGCCTTCAAACGCATGACGAAGCAAATATTTGCCTTTTCCATAACGATTCAGCTTCTTTTCCGGATCTATGCTCATAACATATTCCACGAAATCCAAATCACCGAACGGAACTCTCGCTTCCAGCGAGTTAACACTGATGCAGCGGTCTGCCCTAAGTACGTCATACATGTACAGTTCCCGGATCCTCTTCTGCGCTTCTTTCTGAAAAGCTTCGGCGCTTGGTGCAAAGTCCGTATATTTATAACCAAACAATTCATCGGAAATCTCACCGGTCATAAGCACGCGGATATCGGTTGTCTCATGAATGGCCTTGCATACCAGATACATTCCGATACTGGCGCGGATCGTTGTGATATCGTAGGTGCCCAGAAGCTCCACCACCTTGGGGAGTGCCTTTAACACATCTTCTTTGGTAATAATGACTTCGGTATGATCACTGTGAAGGTATTCCGCTGTCTGACGGGCATATTTTAAATCAATGGCATCGGTATCCATGCCGATGGCAAAGGTACGGATCGGCTTATTTAAGAGCCTTGCCGACACTGCGCAGACGAGGGAAGAATCCAGTCCTCCGGAAAGCAGGAATCCAAGAGGAGCATCGCTGTCCAGTCTTTTGGCAATTCCGGCGATCAGCTTTTCCTTAATATTCCGGCAAATTTCGGGAAGTTCATCCCGACAGATCTCTTTTACCTGTGTCATATCCCGGTAGCAGACAAACTTTCCGTCCCGGTAAAAGTGACCCGGCGGAAAAGGCATGATCTTATCGGTAAGTCCGACCAGATTCTTGGCTTCACTGGCAAAAAGAATGCAGCCTTCTTTGTCATAGCCGTAAAACAAAGGCCGGATGCCGATGGGATCCCTTGCCGCAATCCACTGTCCGTTTTCTCCATCGTATAAAATCAAGGCAAATTCCGCATCCAGTCCCTCAAACATGGCAACTCCGTATTCCCGATAAAGCGGGAGCAGAATCTCACAATCGGACTCACTTGCAAAAGTATAACCCTTCTTTATCAATTCTTCCTTCGTCTTCCGGAAGCCGTAAATTTCACCGTTACAGACCACTGCACTCTTTCCCAGATGAAAAGGCTGCATGCCTTCCGGGCTTAACCCCATAATCGCCAGACGCTGGAACCCCATGTATCCGCCGCCCACTTTTTCCATGCGCATGGCATCCGGCCCTCTGGATGTGGTTTTTTCAAATCCTTCCCTGATCTGCTCTTCCTTAAGAGCACTTCCCGTATAACCGAATATAGAACACATATCCCTACCTCACTTTCTGAAAATCAAAAAAGGCGCACACTGTCCGGGATATCTCTATCCCGAAAGTGCACGCCGTTGTGCCAAAGCCAGACAAAGGATCTGTATTCCGTCTTTGCCTTTCTTAGATAAACGACATTATATGCTCTTTACGGATGATTGTCAAGGGAATTTTATTGCAGCTCAGAGTTCCAAACAAATTTGTAAAACTATATTAAAGCAGAACCCTGGGTGGGCTCATGGGGTTCCATTCGAGGGACGCTCTGGAATCCCCATGAGTCCACCCTTAGTAATTTGCAATTAACAATTTGTAATTTTCTAAGATTTTTTGTTTTTTTGGGGTTTGAATCGTTACTCCACGTCCTGGAGAGCTGCGAAGTCTTCTTCTCCGGTCCGGATCTTCACTACCTTATCTACACTGTAGACGAAGATCTTGCCATCTCCGATATGGCCGGTATACAGCGCCTTCTTGGCAGCGTTGATCACGGCATCTACCGGAATGCTGCTTACCACAACTTCGACTTTTACTTTCGGGATCAGGGTAGCGTCCATTTCCACGCCGCGGTATTTTTCGCCGGCACCTCTCTGGATGCCGCAGCCCATAACCTGTGTCACGGTCATTCCGGTTACGCCCAGTTCGTTCATGGCTTTCTTTAAGTGATCATATCTTGACAGGCGGGAGATAATCACTACCTTGTATATGTTGGATGCACTTTCCATCGGTGTCTTTACGACTTTGACAGCTGCATCTTTCTGTGCCTTTCCGGCTTTCTCGTAGTCGGCCTCACCCAGATTTGTGTTTTCATTGATCTCCATTGTCATGGTATTGGAGATATCCATGATGCTGAATCCGGAGTAAGCCGAAGCCAGGCCATGTTCCGTAGCATCCAGTCCGATGATTTCTTCTTCCTCGCTGACACGTAAGCCCACCAGCTTACGAATTACTATAAATGCAATGGTAATGGTAACCGTTGTCCATGCTGCTACGGAGAGGATACCCAGAACCTGCAGTCCCAACAGTTTAAACCCGCCGCCATAGAAAAGTCCGGTAAAGGTATCATTGCCCGGTGCCTTTGTGGTAGCAAACAGGCCGACAGCCAAGGTTCCCCAGATACCATTGGCACAATGCACGGCAACCGCACCGACCGGGTCATCCACACGCAGCTTATAATCCAAAAGCCAGACAGCAAATACCACCAGAACACCGGAAACCGCACCGATGATAATTGCACCCAGGCAATCCGTAACATCGCAGCCTGCGGTAATGGCTACCAGACCGGCTAAGGATGCATTCAGGCACATGGAAACATCCGGTTTGCCATACTTAACCCAGGTAAAAACCATACACACGACCGTAGCAACTGCAGGTGCAACGGTTGTGGTTAAGAAAATGCTGCCCAGCTGATCTACCGAAGTAGCTGCCGCACCGTTAAATCCATACCAGCCAAGCCACAGGATGAACACGCCCAGCGCTCCGATGGTCAGGTTATGCCCCGGGAATGCATTTACTTTCAGGCTGCCGTCAGCTTCCTTAGTATATTTTCCGATTCTGGGTCCCAGCATTTTCGCGCCGATCAGGGCACAGATACCGCCTACCATATGGATTGCACAGGATCCTGCAAAGTCATGGAATCCAAGCTGTACCAGCCAGCCGCCGCCCCAGATCCAGTGTGCTTCTATGGGGTAGATCACCGCCGAGATCACTGCGGAATAAATACAATAGCTTAAAAACTTCGTACGTTCCGCCATAGCTCCCGATACTATGGTCGCTGCCGTTGCACAGAAGATCAGGTTAAATACAAAGCCGGACCAGTTAAAGCTCTCATAGTTTGTAAAAATATCCAGTCCCGGTTTGCCGATCAGTCCTACCATATCTTCTCCCAAAAGCAGACCGAACCCGATCAGAATAAAGACAACGGTTCCGATACAAAAATCCATCAGATTCTTCATCAGAATATTTCCCGTATTTTTGGCTCTGGTAAAACCGGCCTCTACCATTGCAAACCCGGCCTGCATCCAGAACACCAATGCTGCGCCGATCAGAAACCAGACGCTGAACACACGATCATTTACTGCACTCATTATTTCTTCCATAACTTTTCCTCCTCCATAAAAATGGTTTTTGTTTCACGGAACAGTCATCCTATAAAACCGAAAGGCGCGTCCTTCCGAAGACATTTTGTCTTCCGGAAGCACACGCCTTTGTGCAAATCAGAATCCTGCAAATCCGAATCCCGCTTACAAGATTCTGAGGGAATCATCCTCTATGAAACAAAAAGGCAAGGACACTTTCTATGGCGTCCTTGCCTTTTTTATAAGCAGAATTATATTCCATTCCCGATCATTTGTCAACAGTTTTTTTTATCATATTCAGCTCTTCCAGTCTCCCGGTAATGCGGTTGCTGCGGATATCGATCATGGGGCCGCCGGTCCCTTCAATATATTCTTTGGTTATGGTGACTTTACCGATGTTGTCATCCTTGGGAACTTCGTACATGATATCCAGCATAAAATCTTCAATAATAGAACGCAATGCCCTGGCACCGGTATCCCGCTTCATGGCTCTGTCCGCTATGGCATCCAGTGCCTCCGGTGTAAACTTCAGTTTCACTTCATCCAGTTCCAGCAGCTTTTCATACTGCTTCAGAATCGCATTTCTGGGCTCGGTGAGAATTTTTACCATCATGTCATGGCTCAGTCCGTCCAGCGTGAAAATAATCGGCAGTCTTCCGATGAACTCCGGAATCATTCCGAACTTACGGATATCCTCCACCGTTACTTTCGAAAGCAGATTTCTGTCCTTATCATACTTATCCCGAAGCTCAGCACCGAAACCGATGGATGCGGTTCTGGTAAGCCGCTCTTTGATAATATTTTCCAAATCCGGGAAGGCACCGCCGCAGATAAACAAAATATCCTTTGTGTTTACGGTTGCAAGAGGCACCATGGCATTTTTGCTGTTGGCACCTACCGGCACTTCCACTTCAGCGCCTTCCAAAAGCTTCAGCATTCCCTGCTGCACACTCTCTCCGCTGACATCCCGGGACGTTGTATTTTTCTTCTTGGCAATTTTATCAATCTCATCAATAAAAATAATTCCCTGCTGCGCTCTCTCCACATCATTATCCGCAGCCGCAAGAAGCTTGCTGACTACGCTTTCAATATCATCTCCGATATAGCCGGCTTCTGTAAGAGAGGTAGCGTCCGCAATCGCCAGAGGCACATCCAGAAGCTTTGCCAGCGTTTTTACCAGATAGGTTTTGCCGCAGCCGGTCGGTCCGATCATCAGCATATTGGATTTTTCAATCTCAACATCCTTATCTTTTGCCTCTCCTGCCGCAATTCGTTTATAATGGTTGTAAACAGCTACCGAAATAACTTTCTTGGCATGCTCCTGCCCTACCACATATTCATCCAGGCTGGCCTTGATTTTATGGGGTGCCGGGATATTCTTGATATCCAGTGCCGGCTTATTTTCTGTCTCCTCTGCCGTCTTCTTTTTCTTAAGTTTCTGCTTGTTGGGAATTCCGCCCTGCCCTTTCAGATCCGCCAGATTTACAAAACTGATGTTGGGAAAACCGCCCTTTTTCTGCATTTCTTCCAGCTGCTTAGACCAGTCCGTATGATCCAGCATTCCCTGATAATCAAACTGGCTGACCGCATCCATGGTTCTGCGCATACAGTCTTCACACACACAAATCTGGTTGGGGAGTTTAAACATTTTGCCCGCTTTGCTTTCCGGTCTGCGGCATACAAAACAGACCTCTTCATATTCTCCGTCCTTCGTATCAAACGCATTCTTTTCCCCGGTGCCTCGCACTTCCTGTGTGTCTCCTGCCTTCTTCGCACCATCCGCTTCATTTGCATCCTCTGACTTCAGGCTGCTGTTCACGGCATTTCCGCCTTTTATATCCTCTGTGCTCTCTGTATCCTTTACTTCCTTAAATTCGTCCTTATCTGTCATTTTTTCCTCATTTCCTGCATCCGCTTTTTCCTGCATCGCCGGCTGCATTAAGCACAAAAGCAGGGGACAACCCTTTCGGCTGTTCCCTGTCGTTCCTGTACCGCGCTTAGCTTTGCGCCTGCTCTATTACTGCTTATTGCTTCGGCCGTTTTCCCAAAGTAATCTGCAGTTCTATTGTCTTATATTCACCGTTTTCCGCTCTCTTTACGGTAAGTGTTGCAGTGGAGCCTGCCTTGTAATATTTGATAACACTCTGAAGTTCCTCTGCTGTTGATACTTTCTCGCCATCAAACTCCACCAAGACATCTCCGGGAAGGAGACCTGCTTCCTTCGCCGCAGAGCCGTCCGTAACTTCTACGATATAGATCCCTTCCGGAATCCGGTACATCTGTGAAAACTGACTGGTAATGGTCTGCATGGAAATACCCATATATCCCACTTCATCGTCTGCGACCAATGTCTTAGTCTCTTTCAGCATCAGTTCAGAGATAATAGGCTCTGCTGCAGAAATGGGAATGGCAAATCCCATACCTTCAACAGTGCTTCCTCCGATCTTACTGGAATTGATACCGATTACTTCGCCCTTCACATTCAAAAGAGCACCGCCTGAGTTACCGGGGTTGATAGCTGCATCTGTCTGAATAAAGGTACCCTTGGAACCGTCTTCCATCGTAATTTCCCTATTTAAAGCACTGACATAACCGCCGCTGACGGACTGTCCGTATCCAAGTGCATTACCGATGGCAATGACAGGCTCACCCAGTTTCAAGGCATCACTGTCACCCAGTGTAGCAACCGAAATGGCAGCTTTGGTTTCTTCACTCAAAGAATCCAGAGGAACGGCAATCACTGCCAGATCCATATCGGAATCCATACCTTTGATCTGTGCTTCCGCTGTGCTGGAATCCGTAAAGGTAACCTCCAGCTTGCTGGCATCCGCAACTACATGATGGTTGGTAGCAATCAAAAGTTCGGAATCACTCTCGCCTACAATAATACCGGAACCGCTTGCTGCTTTTTCCTGGCTGTAACTTTGCCCGAAAAATGTTGTTGCCGTTTCTGTGTAATTATTTACAATCGAAACCATAGCCGGCATCACTTCTTCCACTACATCGGAGACATCGGAAGTCACCACTCTTACATCCTGCGTATCCGTAAGCTTAATCGAACTGCCGCTTTGCGACTCCTGCGCCTTGGAGACGTTGCCTGCAACCGAGTCCACACTGTCGCTGATTGCCAGACGATTTTCGTTTTTTCCGGCACCGGTAATCTTCTGTACTGCGAAGAATCCTGCTCCGGCAAAAACTCCGAAAAGCACTCCGAGGCTTACGCTTACCAGCGCTTTCTTAAAGAATCCGCCTCCGGCTTTCTTTTCCTTTTTGTCTTTCTTCGGCTTTTTTTCTACTTCTTCTCTTTTCACCTCTGCCTGGTAGGTCTGATAGTAAGGGTTCTGTTCTTCCTTGCTGCTTTCACTTCTATTATTCAAATCATTATCCATGCTGTCCGTATTGTGATTCAGCTCATCATTCCTGCTGTTGTTCCAATCATCGTTTCTGTTATTGTTCATTTCATCATACATAATGATCAACCTCTCTTCCTGATGTTCTCGCATCAGCTTAGGACACTTGCCGTACCCGTTACGGCTTTTTTCATCCTCTCTGATGTTTATGGCTAGAGTATAGCCGGCAATTGTGTCCATTTTGTGATGAAATTCTAATAGATTTGTGAAAAGTAAAAAAATAACTTATTATTCCACGGTAACCGATTTTGCCAGGTTTCTGGGTTTATCCACATCACAGCCTCTTCCCACTGCCACATAGTAGCCGAACAGCTGCAGAGGAATAATCGCCAGGGAATTGGCAAATAAAGGATCCGTCTGCGGAATGTAAATCACATAATCGCTGACCTTTTCAATGGCCTTGTTGCCTTCACAGGTAACTGCCATAACAAAAGCGCCTCTCGACTTCACTTCCACAATATTGCTGATGGTCTTCTGGTACAAATGCGGCTGGGTTGCCACAGCTACCACCAGGGTGCCGTCTTCAATCAGGGAAATGGTTCCGTGTTTTAATTCTCCTGCTGCATAAGCTTCCGAATGGATATAGGAAATTTCTTTTAATTTTAAGGATCCCTCCAGGGAAATCGCATAATCGATTCCTCTGCCGATAAAGAAGATATCCCTTGCTCCCACATAACGGTTGGCGAAATGCTGGATCTTCTCTTTTTGTCCCAAAAGCAGCTCAATCTGGTCCGGCAGGCTTCTTAAATCGCAATAAAGCTGTGCGAAACGCTCTTCGCTTACTGTCTTACGTACTTTGGCAAGCTTCATGGCGAACAAATACATGGCTGCCAGCTGGGAACTATAGGCTTTGGTCGTTGCCACGGCGATTTCCGGTCCTGCCCAGGTATACATAACGCTGTCTGCCTCTCTGGCAACGGAACTTCCTACCACGTTCACGATTCCCAGTACTTTTATTCCTCTTTGTTTGGCCTCTCTTAAAGCCGCCAGGGAATCCGCTGTCTCACCGGACTGGCTGATAATAATAACAATGCTGTCTTCTTCCAGAATCGGGTCGCGGTAACGGAATTCACTGGCAAGCTCTACTTCCACCGGAATTCTCGCCAGACTTTCCAGCACATATTTTCCGGTCACGCCCGCATGGTAAGCGGAACCGCAGGCCACGATATGAATCTTGCGGATAGCGGCTAATTCCTCATCGGTAAATTTCAATTCCTCTATGACAATGTCTCCGTCTTTCATCCTGGGAGAAAGTGTATCCGACACGGTTTTGGGCTGTTCATACATTTCCTTAAGCATGAAATGCTCATAGCCGCCTTTTTCCGCAGCTTCCGCATCCCAGTCAATGGTTACCGGCTCCTTTGTAACCTCTTCTTCATCCACGGAATAGAATTTAATGCCGTCCTTACTTAATCTGGCCACTTCCTGATTGTCCATATAATAGACGGTGCGGGTGTATTTTAAAATAGCGGGAACATCGGAAGCAATAAAGCATCCGGTGCTGCTCTGTCCCACGATTAACGGGCTGTCCTTCCGGGCAGCATAGATTTCATCCGGGAAATCGGAAAACAGGATGCCCAGCGCATAAGAGCCTTCCACACGATGAAGCACCTTGGTAATGGCTTCCAGAGGATTTCCCTTGTAATAATAGTCCAAAAGATGTGCCAGCACTTCCGTATCGGTTTCCGACCGGAACACATATCCTTTGCTGATCATTTTCTTCTTTAACGGAAGATAGTTCTCAATAATGCCGTTATGTACTACGGCAATGGTTCCTGCGGTATTCAAATGGGGATGCGAGTTTTCATCACTGGGAGCGCCGTGGGTCGCCCATCTGGTATGGCCGATTCCCGCATGTCCCTTCATAGTCTCTCCGCCATGGGTAAGATTTTCCAATACTTTCAGTCTTCCTACCGCTTTTTTTACTTCAATGTTCTCTCCATCGAAAACTGCCATTCCCGCAGAGTCATATCCTCTGTATTCCAGTTTGGACAAGCCGTCCAGAATAATCGGAGCTGCCTGCTCACTTCCGATATAACCGACAATTCCACACATAATTTTCTTCCTCCCTGTTTCAACTTTTTATCAGATTTTTATACTTTTTTGTCCCAATACGTTTTATTGTCCGAACACAGCCTGACCAGGGCATCCGGAAGGCTGCGGTAATGCTTTCCCAACAGATATCCCGCATATTTCCATGCGCTGACCCAGTACAGTTTCGGCACCAGATAACCTTTTTTCTGCTCTTTCAAATAAGAGGCGGTATGTGTCACCAGCTTCTTTCCTTCCCCTTCCGCGGGCACTTTCGCAAAAACCTCCGGGTGCTGCGCCTGGGAGACTCCCATGTCAAAATTACGGTGAAACTGCTGCACGCAGGTGTAATTATGGGAATGGAATACCTTCGCATCCGCCGCATAAGCAATTTCATAACCGTTCTGAACGGCTTTCGCCGCATAAAGCATATCTTCGTTAAAAATCGTATGTTTTACGAACCCTCCCAGCGCATCGTAAATCTTTCTGGAATATGCCGCACAGACATTGGAACAAAAATAAGTCTTAATCCCCAGTCTGTCAAGATCTTCCATCGATTTTCGTTGGGATTTCGGCGGATAATTCCAGAGTCTTGAGCAGCGCTCGATATCCTTACAGTCTCTGTTCGGCAGCTGTCTGGCATAGACGACTGCTGTTTGCCTTGCTCCTGTTTGTCCGCCTGTATCCGCTTCTGCACCTGCAGCTTCTGCGGTTACGGCTTTTGTATCTGCACCTTCCGAAGGCCGGAAAGCAGCCAGCAGCTTTTCAATCAGAAATTCATCCGCAGGCATGGCGTCCTGGGTCATCATCACAAAATAGTCCGCATCCGATTTCAGGACGCCGCTTCTCCTGGTTCCGCCATGGTCAAATTCTCTTTTGGATAAATGAAATACCCGTACATTCCCATACTGCTCCGGGAACCTGCTGCCGAAGACCAACTGTTCAAAATATTTCTCTTCCGTATTCATCAATAAGATATTCTGAACCGGCAGTGTCTGTTCCTCCAGCTTGGCGATTAATGTAAACAACGATTCATCCGGCTTATAAACCGGAATAATCACATCCACTTTCATGCATTTTCCCTGTTCTTTTCCCTGTACCACAAAGAATCCCGCTTTGCGGGATTCTCCGTCTTCGGCTTTTATTTACTCAAACGATTCTCCGTGTCCGCCTTGATCTGTCTGCTGTATTTTTTGACGGTTTCGGATACCGTATAATCGGCATCGTCAAACAAATACTTGTGCAGCCAGACAACGTTGGATTCCAGATCCAGCGGGATAATACAGTCGCCTTTGCTTCCCAGTTTTGCGTTGGTCCGCATATCGGGTTGCGGGAAGCCATCATCGCTTACGATCTTGAAATCATTGATTTTGGTCAGATACGGAAGCAGATCTTCTGTCTTTAACGTGGTAATAACGTTATTCATTGCCTTCTCAAAGACTTTCTCCAGCGTACTGAAGCTTGCAAGCTTTGCCTGCTCCTCGATGGCTTTGATCACTTCCCTTTGGGATGCCGCTCTGGCATAGTCATTTCCCTTTTTATAACGAATCCGGCAGTAGGCAGTCGCCTGCAGACCGTTTAGTTTCTGATATCCTGTCTTGGTCACCGGTGTATAATCGTGAACATCTTTGCCCTGTGCTTCGTTAATGCTGTACTGGTAGTTATTGATGTGTTTCAGTTCCTCACTGTCCACATCGATATAAATGCCGCCCAGGCCATCCACAATATCGATTACGCCCTGATAATTAATTGCCACAAAATCATTGATATTCATATCCAGGTTGGAGTTGAGCATCTTGACAGCCTGTTCGCCTCCTCCGGAATGATAGGCATGGTTGGATTTATAATATACATCGTCACCGGTATTCAAATAAGTATCACGATAGACACTTACCAGTTTAATATCGCCGGTGTCCAGGTTGATGCTGGCAATCATCGTACTGTCGCTGTGTCCGCCTTTTACCAGTTCCGCTTCGGAATTCGCATCCACGCCAAACAGGGCAATGTTCCAGTATCCTTTCATGGTAGTCTCTTCCTGCTGCTGTACTTCCGTTGCAATTTCCAGCTTTTCCGGTTCTGTACCTAATTCTACACGCTTCGGTCCTTCCCCGCCTTTGGTAGCCACTACATACAGAACTCCCACCATAGCTACCAGAATTAACAGCTCTATTACAAAAATCGCCATCTTCCTTCTTCTTCTGGCTGCCTTACGTTTGGCAGTGTTTCTTTGCCTGAGCTCCTGGTTGGGTCTGCGGTTGGAACCGCCGCCTGTTTGTCTTGAATATTCTGACATCTTTTCTTTCTCCCTTTGTATCTATTAGTGTGCATCAGTACGCATTTTTATTAATAAATCCGGTAAAAAACGTTAGAAATATGATTTTGAGGTCGAATCCCACCGACCAGTTTTCAATATAATAAATATCAAAATCAATTCTCCTGCGGATCGAAGTATCTCCTCTGAAACCATTGACCTGTGCCCAGCCGGTAAGTCCCGGACGAACCTGGTGCTTAACCATGTATCTTGGGATCTCTTCCTTGAATTTTTCCACAAACAGCGGTCTCTCGGGTCTGGGACCCACCAGACTCATATCGCCTTTTAGGATATTAAACAGCTGAGGAAGTTCATCAATACTTGTCCTACGCAGGATCTTACCCACCGTTGTAACACGGGGATCGTTCTTCACGGTCCAGGCTTTCTTCTCCTCACCGGGGGGCTGTACTTCCATGCTGCGGAATTTGTACATGGCAAATGGTCTGTTATGCAGTCCGATTCTCTCCTGTTTGAAAATCACGGGGCCGGGGCTGGAACACTTCACCAGAATTGCAGCAAGAAGCATAATCGGCGATGTGATAAGAATACCCAGGATAGAACCAACAATATCCATTGTCCGTTTTATAATAATATTTCCCATATTGGTCAACGGCACATAGCGGATATTGATCACCGGTAGTCCGGACAGATCTTCCGTATAAGGATGGGTCGGAATCAGACTGTTGTAATCCGGTATGAATTTGGTATGAACACCGGATTTTTCACACATGTCCACTACGCTTTCCAGCTTCTCATAATCTTTTAACGGCAGTGTTATGGCAATTTCATCCATCTTGTTTTCCGGAAGGATATATTCCAGGTTCCCGATGGAGCCCAACACTTTAATCCCTTTGTACAGGGTTCCTCTGGGAACATGATCATCCAGAATGCCGCAGACGGCATAGCCCCATTGAGGGTTGTCCAGGATCCGGTTGATATACTCTTCTGCAGCACGGGAATATCCCACCAAAAGAACATGCTTCAGATTATATCCTTTCCTGCGGATTGTCTGCAGTACTTTTCGCAGAACCAGACGGGAGCAGCCGGTCAGAAGGATATTCAGGCCGTAAAACAAAAAAAGCATCTGTCTGGAAAAATTAATTTCCTTTACTACCAGGTACAGAACGATAATAAACAAAGCAAGCCCTGCGGTATTGGCTTTGATTATATCAACCATCTCATGCCTGTGTCTGACGGTGCGCTTGGGCGTGTATACATTGCAAACATAATAAAGAACCATATAGACCGGAACCACAACCGCCAGAATCGTCATATAAAAAGACGGCGGCAGGGAACCGACTTCGCTTTCCTGCTTCAGAAGATGAAACTTTATAAGGTATGCCAATACATACGATCCCGCCGTAATACAGGCATCCATAAACAGGTGCAGGCGGTTAAATACTTTCTGGTTATCTTTTATCATATCTGTTACCTAAATGACCTTATTAAAAACAGACCGCGCTGCAGTGCATCTTCCCGCATCTGTCGTATCTGCCGCATTTTATTGTACAATACTTCGGTTTAAATTGCAATTTAAGAATTTATGAAGCCAATTCTTAATGGGTTTTAAAACTTTGTTCGAAACAGCCGAACGGTATTTAAATATAAAAGTCCCTGTATCCGCAGGTAGTTTTTCAGATGTTTCCACCGAAATTTCACTTTCTCTTCCCTGCCTTGCGGGCTTAAAGACAATTTCCATCCTCTGCAAAGTCCCTTCAGATACAGTATACCCATTTTTTTATAGCTATAAAAAAGGGCTTTCAGTATAAAACCGGCTAAAAGGAATGGAAGGTTCCATAAAATCTGCACAGCAGGCATATTTTTACCGATCACATAGATACTGTTGGCGGAAGACAGGCGGGTTTTAAAGGAATTGTACTTTGAACCGCTGGTAGCGCTTCCGGCATGGAGCACTTTGGCCCCGGGCACATACAGGCACCGGTATCCGTAAATCTGCGCCCGGTAGCAAATATCCAGATCTTCCAGATAAGCAAAGTGTTTTTCATCCAACAGGCCGATCCGGTTTAAAACCTCCCTGCGGTAAATGCAGGCGCCTCCGCAGGCGGAAAATATTTCTGTTTCTTTATCAAAATCCGATGCTTTTTTCCCTTTGCCTCTGGCATAAGCCCAGCCCAGCACACAGTATTGATCCCCGGCATCATCGATTCTGCCATGATCCTGCCACATCAGCATCTGTGCACCTGCTGCAAAAAGCCTTTCATCCTTTTCCATAGCCGTAAGCAGATTTTTTACAAATCCTTTTAAAACCACGGTATCATTGTTTAAAAGAATGACGAAAGGTGCTTCGGAATGTCGGATTCCCACGTTTACGGCATGGCAGAAACCGGTATTTTCCGAAAGCTCCACCAAAGTCATCTCCGGATACTGTCTGCGGATCAACTCCTTACTTCCGTCCGCCGACCCATTATCCACAATGACAATCTCAAACTCTGCCTCATCCCGGCATGCCGAAAGACTGTCCAGACAGCCGTTCAAGTAACGGATACCATTATAATTAGGAATTACGATCGTTGCCTGTACCACTCCACACCTTCCTTATCCTGCTTTTAGTAACAGTTCACTGTATCTGTATTTTTATTTTCAACTCCGGATCCCAGCACAACAAAAGACCTTTATCCGTCAAGGACTTCCCCAATTCCAGACTCATCGTGCGGATTTCTTCTTCACTTTTTCCGAAAAGAACGGTTCTGTCCAAGAAAGAACTGCCCGGAATGTTCCGGTACGGTGCACCGGTAATCTGCTGAAAAACCGGGGCATATTCCTTTTTCAGCGCAAGGAATCGAATGTCTAATGCCGGAACATCCTGCACAAGGCTGCCCCGGTGCATATAGCCGTCAAATCCCTTGGGAAGGTCTGCATACATTACGTTTCCCTTTTCATCCAATGGTACTGTCCCCACTGCCGCCACATCTGCTCTTACCTGCAGCAGATCCGGTTCAAAGCAAAGCCTGTAGAATCCCAGATTCTTCTTATGCTCAGCCTTTGCCTGCCAGCCTTTTTGATCCGCAAAATTCTGAAGCGCTCTTCTTCCTGCTTCATAAGCATACATTTTACTGGCCGGGTTCTGCGCCGTAGAATCCGGATGACAGCGCCAATGGTATAATACTTTCGGAATATGAACAATCTGCCTCTTTTCCTCCCACAAAGCATTCATTGCTCTTAACACCAGATCATAGTCCTGCGCTCCGTCATATTCCTTTCGGAATCCGAGACTTTTAAGGAGCGAACCTTCCATAACCATAAAATGGCAGATATAATTGTTGGACAGCAATAAATCCGGATTAAAATCCGTCTTCCGGTGCGGCTCATAAAATCGATCGGCGTCACCGCTGCATTTATCCTCATCGGAATACAAGAGGCGGGGACATTTCCCATTTTCCTTTTCTTTCTGTAAAGCAGCCTGCAAAACCTCATAAAGCGCATCCGGTGTCAACAGATCGTCATGATCCAGAAGACCGATATAATCGCCGTTGCAAAGAGCAAGCGCCTGATTGGAGTTCTCGGAAATTCCGCCGTTTTTTGTAAGGTGCTGATAGCGAATACGTTTCTTCCCTGTCTGACTTTCATCCCGGCTGCTCAATTCCTGTATGATACCGCAAAGGCGGTCGTCTTCCGTTGCATCCGCCAAAACCAGTTCCAGCCGTGTATAAGACTGGGCAAGAACCGATTCTATCATCTCTCTTAAATACGGCCCCGGCGTACGGTACAAAGGAACCAGAATACTGAAAAGAATCTCCTGATCCATCGTACTCTTCCTTTGTCTGAGCAGCTCTTCTTTATCGGGGGGCGTATATTCATAAGCTTCTGTGGGAGTAAGAATCCGTTCCGCCGCTGTGTAAAAAGTATTTTTCCAGCCGTTCCTTCGAAGGAATGCCCATGTCTTTTTTAAATTTCCGAGACTGATTTTTCCCATCCTGCCCTCCGTGCCTGTTTGCTGCCCCAAAACGTAGCAGTGGCCTCCCCACCGAAGGGAGAGGCCCGTTCTCTTTTTATGCGTACTGTTTACTGTTCTTCATTCGACAGGCGTTTTCGCTCCTGCCATGGGAATCGACACGTCCAACCGGCCATTACAGGTAGGACTTCACGTCTTCCGTAAGCTGTGCCACTTTCTGTGCTGCGTCTTCCAGGCTGTTCCCTTTGACGCCCATATAGAACTTAATCTTGGGTTCCGTTCCGGAAGGGCGGGCACAGCACCATGCATCATCGGGAAGCTCAAAATAAAGAACATTGGACAAAGGAAGTCCCGTGGAAGTCACTTCCTTTGTCTCCATATTCACTACACGATCAAGCTCATAATCCCGGAAAGAAAGGACTTTTGCACTGCCGAATGCTTTCGGCGGATTGCTGCGCAGTTTATCCATAATGGCTTCAATCTGTCTTGCGCCGTCAATTCCCTTCATGGTAATGGTATACTGGGTCTCTTTATAGTATCCGTATTTTTTATACAATGATACCATCATATCCCATAAAGTCTGTCCGTGTTTCTTGCAATAAGCAGCCACTTCGCAAAGACACATAACCGCTACACAGGCATCCTTGTCTCTGGAATGGGTTCCGGCAAGGCAACCATAACTTTCTTCCAGACCGAATACGTAGTGGTTGGAGCCGGTTTCCTCAAACTTCTTGATCTGCTCGCCTATGTATTTAAATCCGGTAAGCACTTCGATCAGCTTTACGCCATAGGCCTTTGTGATCGGTCTTGTCATATTCGTCGTTACAATGGTGGTAACCAAAGCCGGATTCTCCGGCATTGTCCCATTGGCAGTTCTTTCTCTTAAAATATATTCGGCAATCAGCATGCCGGACATATTGCCGGTAAAGGAAATATATTCTCCGGTAGCGCTGTCTTTGCAATAAACACCCAGGCGATCGGCATCCGGATCGGTAGCCAGTACAATATCCGCATCCTTTTCCTTTGCCAGACGAAGCGCATAGGTAAAGGCCTTGGGATCTTCCGGATTCGGGTAATCCAATGTGGTAAAATCAGGATCCGGGTTTTCCTGCTCCGGTACCACATAAACATGCTTAAATCCGAGTTCCTTAAGTACTCGTCTTACCGGCAGGTTTCCGGTACCGCAAAGAGGTGTGTACACAATTTTAATCTGGTCTGCCATTTCTTTGATGACTTCCGGGTGAATGATCTGTTTTTTCAGTTCTTCCATGTAAGCATCATCGATTTCCTTGCCGATAACCTGATAAAGTCCTGCGGAAACGGCATCTTCCTTTGTCATGGTCTTTACTTCATGATAATCGGTAATCGCCTGCACTTCCTCTATAATCTGCGTATCTCTGGGTGCGGTAACCTGAGCGCCGTCTTCCCAGTAAACTTTATAGCCGTTGTATTCCGGCGGGTTATGGCTTGCCGTTACCACAATTCCGGCGGTACATCCTAATTTGCGCAGAGCAAAGGAAAGCTCCGGTGTGGGTCTTAAAGATTCAAATACATAAGCCTTGATTCCGTTGGCTGCCAGGCAAAGTCCAGCCTCATCCGCAAATTCCGGAGACATATGCCGGGAATCATACGCAATTGCCACACCTTTTTTCTGTGTACCCTGCTTGATAATATAATTAGCAAGCCCCTGGGTGGCCTTCCGCACCGTATAGATATTCATTCGGTTCGTTCCTGCTCCGATAATCCCGCGCAGTCCGCCTGTCCCGAATGCAAGGTCCTTGTAAAAACGTTCTTCTATTTCGCTCTTGTTATTTCGAATTGCCAAAAGTTCATCTTTTGTCTTCTGATCAAAGTAATCATCTTCCAGCCAAAACCGGAATTTTCCCATATAATCCATTTTCAGATCCTCCTTTTGTCCTTATTGTACCACACAATTGTTACTCTGAAAAGTAAATTTTTGGTTACAGCACGTAAAAGGGGATGTATCGGATCGATACATCCCCTTTCTCGTGCTGCGCACTTTCTTACATGAAATTTTTATGAAGGAAGTCACTGGAGAATTTAAGGTCGTGTTCAAAGTCAAACGGGCAGTTATCCTGTTCTACGCAGTAATACTTCACGCCTGCCTTTTGTGCTGCGTCTACGATCTTAAAGAAGTCCATGTTGCCTCTTCCGACAGCGGTAATACGATTATGGTAAACGTTATTGCCTTCTTCATTCTTCTCTGCGATATATTCCATATCTTTCAGATGCAGAATGTCGATTCTTCCAGCCAGTTTCTCAATCCAGCTGCATACATCACCGCCGGCGTTCTGTACCCAGTAAGTATCCAGCACAAAGCTGGTATTGGCCGGATCCAGTCCTTCTATCAGCATCTCCATAACGGTCTTTCCGTTGGCAAGTCTGACAAATTCATGGCTGTGGTTATGGTAAGTAAATTTCATGCCTTCTTTTGCAATTCCTGCTGCTACCTTGTTGGCATCCTTAATAAATGCCTCCACGGTCTCAACATTCAGCTCCGGCGGGAAAAATCCGCCGATACCCATATTCGTGGTATGGAGTTTTTTGTGATTTTCTACAGCAGTAGAAAGATCCGTTGTCATCATTCCGAAATTGTCATGGGTTCCCACAATTTCAATTCCCTGCTCTTTGGCAAGGTTATAAAACAGTTCATAATCCATTCCATAGCAGCCTGCTGTCTGTGCCTGGTCATACCCCAGATTTTTCAGCTTACGAAAGGTTTCCGAAGCCATTTCCGGAGTCTTGAAATGCTCTCTTACGGTATATAACTGTAATCCTATCTTTTCGATCATGATAAATATTTCCTCTTTCTTAAACTTCCGGAATCTCGATCTCGATTTCATGTCCAAGTTCGTTGGAACGAACGATACCATCGATAATCGCCTGATTGTAAATAATCTGGCTGGAAGGAACCGTCGGCTTTCCGTTGGTCTTTACTGCGTCCACAAAGGAACGAATCTTTTTGAAGAACAGATCAGACTTTGCATCCATGGGAACTTCATAGCAAATACTCTTGCCGGCAACTGTCTTATAAACTTTTAAGGGCTTATCAAATTCTCCGTTCCAGCAGTCTGTGGAAGGGATACGCAGTCCGCCTTCGGTACCGAGAATCAGCGCATCACCTGTGGTATCCATATTCATTGCCCAGGAAATTCTGAAGTCCAGCATAATGCCGCCTTCCAAACGGATAAATCCTGCTGCGAAGTCATCCACGCCGAATTTTTCAGCATATTCCGGATGTCCGTTCGTATAATAATTCGGGTTCTTTCCGAAGAAATCGGACGTATATCCGGTTACGGTAATCGGCTTCGGATAGCCGACTGCATTTAACAGCATATCCAGGGAATAAGTTCCGATATCACCCATAGCACCGATGCCGCCGGTCTCTTTTTCAATGAAAGTGGTTCCATAAGGGGTCGGAATACCATGACGACGTCCGCCGCCTGCCTGCAGATAATATACTTTACCAAGTTCACCGGATTCTACAATCTTCTTAATCATCTGCATATTTTCGCTCATTCTGGGCTGATAGCCGATGGTAAGAATCTTGCCGCTCTTTTTCTCGGCACGCATAACTTCAATGGCTTCGTCCAAGGTTACGGTGAAAGGCTTTTCCAGCATAACGTTCACGCCATGCTCCAGTGCATCGATTGCGCAGGGTGCATGCTGACAGTTATATGTACAGATACTTACCGCATCCAGGTCTTCTGCTTCCAGCATTGCATGACCGCTTTCATAACAACGAACGCCTTCTACTCCGAATTTCTTAAAGAAAGCTTCTGCCTTACCGGGTACTAAGTCTGCACCGGCCACTACTTCTACATCCGGCATTTTCTTGTACTGGTTGATATGCGCTTCTGCAATCCAGCCCGTACCGATGATACCTACTCTTACTTTTTTGTTGGTATCCAGTTCCTTCTCTTCTTCAATCACTGCATCAAATCTGTCTAATACATTGTCTGCCATAAGATTGACCATCCTTTCCCGACCTGTCGGTCTTTTTTACTTTATTTGTTTTCTTTCCTTTTTACGGATTTCCATTGCCTGTTCTTATATCTGTCCGAAATCCTCGCCTTAATTCCTTACCGGGATAAACTTACAGAATCATTTTTATTATTTTTACAACGTCTGTTACCCGGATTCCTTACAGAGACTTCAGATATTCAATGCTCATCTGAACACTCTCCATAGGGGTCTTACCCATGCTGGGGCTGTCCTGTTCTACGATCAGCCACTTTGCTCCTGCCTGTTCGGATGCTTCGATAATGGAAGGAACATCCTGCATACCGTATCCTAACGGCCTTAACTCAAATTCGCCTGTGGAATTTTCCTTTTTGGCGTCACTGCCGATCAGGGCGTACATATTCTCATTCTTAACTCCGGAAAAGTCTTTCAAATGTACCAGGGGAGCTCTTCCGCTGTATTTCAGAACATAATCATGAGGATTTTCACCGCCGACATTTACCCAGCAGGTATCCAGCTCGGTCTTAAGCAGATCTTCGGGAACTTCTCTGTAATAGGTATCCAGAATGTATTCTCCGTCCACTTTTTTGAACTCAAAATCATGGTTATGATAAAGCAACTGGAGTCCTCTCTCCTTGCAGCGTACTCCGATCTTCTTAATCCGCTCTACCGCTTCCTGCACTGCCTGGGCATTTGCTTCCACAGGCATCCAGGGAATCGCTATATACTTAAGTCCGGTTGCCGCATAATCATCCAGCACTTCATCCTTCTCCAATTCTGCTACCGGAACATGTGCAGATACCAGCTCCAGTCCTACTTCATCCAGAATCTTCTTAAGCTCTACAGCCGTATGTCCATACAATCCTGCCAGCTCTACGCCTTCATATCCCATCTCCTTTATACGAAGCATGGTCCCTTTAAAGTCCTTCTCCGCATCATCTCTGATGGAATATACCTGTAATCCGATTGGTAATGCCATAATCAATCCCTCTCTTTCTTTGTGCAATTTTACTTAATACGGCAATTCTGACTGCCGCATTACTGCATTTTGCTACATCCGCATCCTTTTGCAGCTTGTGTCCTCATTATAAAAAAAGAGGAAAAAAAAGAAAAGTATCTGTTCTGCTACAAACACACACTTTTCTGCTGTTTTTTATAACAGTTCAGTCAAACATTCATGTGGGCAGATTTCATGCTTGCATGAAAATCTGTCTGCATGAATGCTTGAACTTAGCGCCAAGTTATATGAGCATCGCATCTTACAGATGCGACAAATAGCTGCGAAGCATGCGGAAAATTTTGCGAATGGCGCGTCTGAACTGTTATCTGTACTTATTTATCCGGAAATTTCTCCGCAACAGTCAAAGTCATACCCGGACGCTGATAAACCGGGCACTTCCGATTGTTTCGGTGAAGAGTCTGCTTTACTTAAACTCGGCGCCGCCTTCGGAGTAACGATATTGTCCCGCATCTCCTGCGGAGTACAGCCATAATAACGCCGAAACAGTCTGCCGAAATGATTATAATTCGGAAATCCCACCGATGCCGCCGCTTCCACAATGGTGCATTCCTTCCGCAGGATCAGATTCTTCGCCTTTTTTAATCGTAATTCATTCATGTACTGTAAGGGCGGCATCCCCATGTTCTCCCGGAATAAATGGTTAAACCGATCCTCGCTTAAATAAATCAGCTCTGCAAGCTGTCTGTTACTGATATTTTCCGTATAATGATGATCAATATAAAGCAACACGGTATTAAGCCTGTCCAGGTTTCTTTTCCTTTTCAGGCTGTCCTTTTGCTCCAGCATTTCTACCGTATAGTTCCGGAAAAGATGAACCACCAGCTGCAGTGTTAAAGATTTGCACATCTGCTTATAACCGGGCCTCTTCTCAGCCATTTCCCTGCGGAGCTTCTCCATCAGGATCGCTATGGTCTGCTCTCTTTTAATCAGAGTCTGAAACACGATATTTTTCTTGGCCAGTTCTTCCGACAGACTCTCCATGGTAAAAATCAGCGTCTGCACCCGGTAAGGCAGCCTGTCGCAAATACAGTTATGCATTTCGTTGCTGTTAATGACCAACATTTCTCCGGCTTCCACTTTTACGGGCTTATGATTAATATAAAAAGTACCGCTTCCCTCTAAAACGTACTGTATCTCAATGTGTTCATGCCAATGACTGGGAAAATACTCGCCCTTTTTCTCCTGAGCCGAACATCCCAACTGAATCGGCAGCTCTATATCGTTTAAAACCTTTTTCTCATATAAATCCATCGATTGCATAACTCATTTCTCCCTATTCCATCTTCCTTTATGCCAGTTCGATCATATTCGTATAAAGCTGATAATAGCGTCCATGCTGTGAAAGCAGATCATCGTGATTGCCGCGTTCCACCACGCGCCCCTGTTCCAGTACAAGGATAGCGTCAGCATTGCGTACCGTGGACAGTCTATGAGCAATCACAAATACTGTCCGCCCCTGCATCAGTCTGTCAAGTCCGCTTTCGATCAGTTTTTCCGTACGGGTATCCACAGAGGACGTTGCCTCATCCAGAATCAATACCGGCGCCTGTGAAACTGCGGCGCGGGCAATGGCCAAGAGCTGGCGCTGTCCCTGGGACAGATTGGCGCCGTCCGAATAAAGCATCGTTTGATATCCGACCGGCAGATGTGAAATAAAATAGTGGGCATTGGCAACCTTTGCCGCACGGATACAGTCCTCATCCGTGGCATCCAGCCTGCCGTAACGGATATTTTCCATAACCGTGCCGGTAAAAAGATGCGTATCCTGCAAAACCGTACCGAGAGAACGCCGCAGATCTTCCTTGCGGATATGGCGCACATCGATTCCGTCATAGGTAATTTTTCCACCCTGAATGTCATAAAATCGATTGATCAGGTTGGTAATCGTGGTTTTTCCGGCGCCGGTAGAACCCACAAAAGCAATTTTCTGTCCCGGTTTGGCATACAGGGAAAGATCTTTTAACACCGGCTTTTCCGGTTCATAAGAAAAATCCACCCCGTAAAACCGTACATCCCCGCGAAGCGGTATACGCTCCCCATCTGGTCTTACCCAAAAATAGTCCTGTCCCTTTCTCTCAAGCGTTGTCTGTCCTTCATCTTCCTCCGGCGGCATATCCAGTACATCAAAGATACGCTCGGCACCGGCAAGTGCAAGCATAATCGCATTAAACTGCTCAGAAATCTGACTGACACGCTCGGCAAAGGTACGGATATACCCAAGGAACGTAATCAGAATTCCGCCGGCATTTTCCCCGGTAAGCCATAAAACACCCACCGCACAGGTCAATGCATAGAAAAAGTGGGAAAGGTTATTTAAAATCGGTCCGACCAGGGAAGTTACGGTCGTCGCCTCCGTAGAAGAACGGCAAAAGCTTTCATTGATCGGTTCAAAATCCCGCATCACCTGCTTCTCATGGGTAAAGACTTTGATATCACGCTGCCCGGCAATCATCTCTTCCACAAAACCATTAACCGCTGCGGCATCTTTCTGCTGTGCCCGGTAGCAGCTTCCACTTTTTTTGCTGATAAAGCGCACCACAAAAATAACAATTACCGCCAGTATTGCCATCATGGAAAACAGCCTTAAAGATAGTGTCAGCATCATACCGATTGTCCCCAGAAGAGAAGTCACGGAAATCAGCATCTGCGTGATGGAATGCTGTAAAAGTTCGTTGGTTGCCTCAATATCATTGGTAAAGTAACTCATGAGGCTGCCGTTGGTATTGGCATCAAAATAACGAATCGGGAGCTTCTGCATCTTGGAAAACAACTCTGTACGCAGTGCACGCATAATGACGGTACTGCACTCCAGCATCAACCGGTTGAGCAGGTAGTTGGTCACGGCACTCAACGCATAAAGTCCCGCCAAACCTGTAAGCAGAGCAAGATACCGTGCATAGACCTCATCCGGCGCAATACCGGTCTGCTTTAAAAGATTCACTAACGGCTTCATGCAATAGGAGGCCGCAATGGTTGCACCCGCATAGACTAAAATCGATGCAATCGCACAGATCAGAATGGTTCTGCAGTGTTTAAAATAACGAAACAGGCGCATCAGACTTCCGAAAGGCGTACGCGCCTTACGATAATTATGTAATTCAACCCTGGGCATTTTCCGACACCTCCTGCTTCATCTGACTGTCATAAACATCACGATAAATGCGGCTGCGTGCCATCAGTTCATCGTGGGTTCCGAAATCGGAAAGGCTTCCTTCCTCCAGCACAAGAATACGGTCACAGCTTAAGATCGATGCAATTCTCTGTGCGATAATGATCTTTGTTGCTCCGGGCAATGCATTTTTCAGTCCGCGGCGGATATGTTCATCCGTTGCCATGTCTACCGCACTGGTGGAATCGTCAAGAATCAGAATTTTCGGTTGCTTGATAATCGCCCTTGCAATACGCAGACGCTGTCTCTGACCGCCGGAAAGGTTCGCCGCATTCTGTTCCAGTAAGGTCTCATAGCCGTCCGGGAAGCGGTTGATATACTCATCTGCACAGGCAATAGCGCAGGCTTCTCTCATTTCTTCCGGTGTCGCATCCGGTTTACCCCAACGCAGGTTATCCGCAATCGTACCGGAAAAAAGAGTCCCGTTCTGAAGAACCATGGAAACTCCGTCCCGCAGTCGTTCCAGTGTGTACTCTTTTACATTCACGCCTCCAACACGTACACAACCGGACAGGGTATCGTAAAAACGCGGAATCAGACTTACCAACGTTGATTTTCCCTCTCCGGTACCCCCGATCACGCCGATTGTCTCACCGCTCTTTACATGAAAAGTAACATGCCTCAGATTCAACTTTTCCGGATCACGGGTATAGCTGAAGCAGACATCTTCAAAATCAATACTGCCGTCTTTTACGGCCGCATCCAGGGTACCATCGGCAATATCCGGCTGTTCCTCAAAGACTTCACTAATACGCAGCATGGAGGCCTGCGCACGGGAAAGAGACATAATCAGCCAGGAAAGCATCGTCAGGGAAGAAACCGCCTGGGTTCCGTAAGATACCAGGCTGACCAGTTCCCCGGTCAGAAGACCTGTTGTCTGAAAGATAATCTCCCGGCCTCCGAAGAGCAGCAGCAAAACCGTACAGGTCCACATGATTCCCATCTGGATCGGTCCGGTCAATGTAAACAGTCTGGAGGAAGAAAGCTGAGCCTGTCTGAGGGCTTCTGTGGTATTATCAAATCGTTCCGATTCGTAATCACCGCGCACAAAAGCCTTCACAACACGGCTGTTGACCAGATTTTCCTGGACAGCGCGATTCAGTTCATCCATTTTCACCAGCATTTTCCGGAAACGCGGCTGGCCGATGTGCATCATAACCGCCAGAGTCACAGCTAGTATCGGCAGCGTTCCTACAAAAAACAATGCAAGGTGCGGTGAAATCGTAAAGGCCATCACCGTTGCCAATACCAGCATAATCGGAGAACGGGTCAGACTGCGGATAATCTGGTGCATCGTCATGCGCACCGTATTGACATCCGTTGTGGCACGGGTAATCAGACTGGATGTGGAGAAATGATCGATATTGGAAAAGGAAAAACTCTGGATCTTGTCCATCAGCATAGAGCGCAGATTCTTGGCAAATCCCTGGCTGGCCACAGCGGAAAAACGGGCGCTCAAAAGACCGCAGATCATGGACAGGCAGGCAATGATTACCATAATGCCCCCGACCGTCAGAACGAAGCGGTTCCTCTGCGCTACCAGTGCATCCGGAAATAATCCCCGCAGCATAAAGTCTTCTTCGCGATAAAGTCCTCCGTCTACGATAACAGACATCAGCATGGGGATAAAGACCTCCAGCACGACTTCCAGGCCGCCGAATACAGCCGCTGCCGTCAGATGACCGCGATAGCCGTTCAGACATTTCCGGATCATTTTGCCTTGCGTTATATCTTGTACTTTGTTTTGTGTTCTGTCTTCTATTTTACCTTGCGTTACGTTATTGATTGTTCTCAGCTCCCTGTGGAAATATTTTAGAAACACTTCCACTATTCTAGCAAACATTTGTTTCCTTGGCAAGTGTAAAGCCTTATTTTTCCGAAAACTATGCTAATGTAAAGTAACAGTTCGGCCGCGCCATTCACAAAGCCGCGCTTTCAGCGCTCATCCGCTGCTCCGCAGCTGCTCGGGCAGACGCATGTGGTTCCATTCGGGGGACGCTCACGCTCAATAAAAAACGCCGGCTCTCATTGGAATCCCCATGCGTCTGCCCTTAGTAATTTGCTTTTAATATAATTGTCTCAAGACTTCCCGGAATCGGGCAATATTCTGTCCGATACTTCCTTCCCCGGAAAAGACGCTTGACGAACCGGCCACAAAAATATCGGCTCCCATCCGATTCATCCGTCCGGCATTTTCAAAACTGATATTCCCGTCTACCTCGATTTCTTTGTCCGGGTAACCGTTTGTATCCAGATACTCTCTCAGTTTTTTTACCTTTCCAGCGCAGGCTTCCACCAGTTTCTGCCCAGCAAATCCGGGATCCACCGTCATCACCAGCACTCCGTCAATGTCATCCAAAAGATTCTCCAAGACCTGTATAGGTGTCCCCGGATTCAGAGCTACCATTGCTTTTGCTCCTTTTTTACGGATTGCCGCCACTGTTTTATGGATATGGGGCGTGGATTCGTAATGTACGGAAACATAGTCTCCCGGTCCGAAGGCAAACCAATCCATCTTACTCTCCGGCCGCTCCTCCTTTTCCACCTTAATGGATATAAAATACTGGTTCAAAATCTCTGCAATCTGCTCATCTTCAAAACTCTCATGAGCCATCACATGACACCAGTGACAGGTACTGTAACCGATGCTCAAAAGGATGGGCTTATCTTCTTCCTTTGCCCGGGCAAAGGCCTCATCACACCATGGATACCAGTTTACAGGGTTGTCTGCATGCTGCAGTAAGTAGGGACTTGTCTGATCTTTCAAATGGTTTTGCATACTTCCTCACATTCTGCCGGCTTGGCGGGATGCTTACACCGCTATGGCTAGCTGTCGCTTTATTTCTTTGATTTAGTATGCCAACTTTTGCACATAATGTTTCTAACTTTTGTCCTATAATCTCAATAAGCTAAATCGATGGTACACTCAAAAGTTCTCCCACCCTCTTCAATATACTTGTGGCCTTTGCCGGAAACCTTCCTAAACCATCGGGTCCTACATTAAGCAAATAATTGATTCCCCTCTCATTTAAGTGATTCTTCAGTCTAATAACCTCTTCAGCAGACTTCCAATTCTGATCCGAAGGCTTAAATCCCCAAGTATCATTTAAAGTAGCCGGGGTTTCAAACAACATGCCCGCCTTGTCATCATCCGGAATCTCATTGTCCTCTGCGGATTCATAATCACAAACACCATGGCCAATTCTAGAATTAATGAGGCATTCTGGCTGATAATGTTTCACCATCTCGTATAATTCTTTGCTACACTCCTCCGGAATGCCAATAGGGGTATCAAACCAAATCAGGCACAAATCGCCATATTGAGTAAGGATTTCCTTCACTTGCGGCTTAATCTTTTCTTCGAAACATAACTTAAAGTCCTTTTTATCATTTTCTGGATAATCCCATTCATTTCCCCAAGACATCACACCACAATTTAAGTGTGATGTAGGATGAAAACCAGCATGTGGATGTGCCCAATCCAACGCTTGAGAGTAATACAGACCAAACTTCATATTGTGCTTATAGCAGGCCTCTGACAATTCTCCTACAATATCTCTCCCAAAAGGTGTGGCATCCACCACATTAAACTTACTTGCTTCTGACTTAAACAATGCAAAGCCTTCATGGTGCTTGGCTGTCATAACAAAATAATTCATACCTGCATCCTTGGCTGTCTTTACCCATTCCTCAGCATTAAAGTATATAGGGTTAAAAATTCCTGCTAATTTATGATATTCATTGTTCGGAATACGGAAATAGGATTGCGCCCACTCGCCAATCTCATTCATACACCTTCCCTTCCATTCACCTCCCAACAGTGAATAAAGGCCAAAATGAATCATCATACCGAATTTTGCTTCTTTAAACCACTTTTTGTTATCCATAGATAGCTCCTCCTGTTAATAACTCAATAAACACCGATTCATGTTTCTTGACTTTAAATCTCAACTCCTTAATCACTCCATTTTTTCTTCCGCAAAGAACCTTTTTAGCGGATTTAATATCAACAATATCCTCCATATTTAATTTTACAACAGCTTCTCTTATTTCGCTTTGTCTATTGTCAAAGGGAGTATAATCAATTGCAAGAAGAACTTTTTGCCCCTTCTCTGTTTCAAAAAGTGTAATACCTATATTCTCACCCTTTGCCAAATTTGAGGAAAGTCTTGATACTTCACTTTGGATTGCCTCCCTCGCCAGTATCCCAACAAAATGATTGTAACCTGTAGGATTAAACTGTGACATATTACTGTTCCCTAACTTTAAAACATCTGTGTTAATAAGTAATGTTCTGTCGGTTTTCATTATTGCGGCATGTCCGTTTGCTTTCACTACTATGTCTGCACCACAAATTTTATACTCAAAACGAGCCTCCGTCGGAAGAATATGCTCTATTTCATTGTTGTATTCAACCGTGTCTATTTCTATAACGTCTTCGGATTTTTCTACGCAAAAAATATCCTCAAGGCCTTCAACATTTGAAAGAGCAATTAAATTAACCCCCTCATTGTAAAGACGTCTTATTTCAGAAACATACTCTTTCTCTACAATTTTTAGACCTGGAATCACCAATATATCACATTCCTTGGCACTAAGCTCAGGAAGAGTATCAAATTTTAAGCCAAATCCGCATGGCAAACCGGCAGCACGACTACACTCCCAGATAAGACCACACCCATTTTCACTTTTATTGCTTATAACACAACGCTTTCTCTCCTCCGATACCATAGGGAATTCATAGCTTGTGTCCTCCTCGTCAAATTCAGCAATAAAGGCAATAGACCTGAGCGGTCTTTCAGGCTTGTAATTTATAACATATCTCCAACTTTTAATTAGTTCATTCATTAGTTCTGATTTGTAATCCGGACGATGGAAGCCATAGGTATCCCAATAGTGAAAGCCGTCCTTTAATTTGTATGCGGTGTTAAAAACATATTCAAATGCGTGTGTTGACAAATCAAAGGCATCAACACTGTATTTGCCCATGGGGGGATGTGCAAATTTAACCGCACCGTCAATACATCCGCCCACACCTCCTTTGTATTGCTCGGGATAGAGAACCACATCGGGACAATGCAGCAAAATAGTCATTGCCGTGAAGGCTCCGCGATATGTCTGATAAGAGCAAGAATAAGGATAATCCTCGAAAACAGCAAAGCCCGTGTATATATCCTTTGAAAGCCTTTCGTCACAGGGAAGTCCATAGCTTGAAATCGACCGATATGACAGCGTGGGTGTAATATAAATGTTAATAGGCCCGTAAGCCACCCTTTTAATCAGCGGATTGTATTCTGAAAGCTCCTTGTTTTGCTTTACAAAGATTTCTGCAATGCTGTCATTTACATAATCAATCCATTTTTTTGCATAACTCTTCATAAGGGTTTCAAAACCCTCAAAGCTAAGAGAGCCTTCTTCGCTATATCCTGTTTTTTGGGAAATCTCGGAATTTTCTTCCATAAATTTATCTATAATATCCTTTTGAATTCCCGAACATATGCTTTCATAATTCCAATGATCCGCCCTAAAAGGCAAAATTGATCCCGCACTTAATGGATGAAAATTCTGCGACTGCTTAACTCCATAAAAAATATAATCAGCATTTTCCTTTATTTCGTTATACTCCTCCGACAGAAAATTCCTGCAGGTGCGCGGAGCGAGCCAGCAAAACCACTTTCTTTTAAGTATGTGTGCAGTCACCCAGTCTCGTCTTTTCATTGACTCAATCGGAGTGGACATAACACAGGAAATATAATGTTCAACATCGCATCCCTGCTTCGGATTCCATGGGTCAAAAGAATTTCTTTGAAGCCATTTATGTTCATTGTTCATTGAAAAAATAAAGGGAAGACCGCTTGCCTCCATTGGAGAAACGTTGGAATTTAACGAAAAAACCTCAAAGGTGCTGATATAGCGTTCTATTACCTCGCCGCCATAGAACACTTTAAATTCCACCTTATAAACTCCTATTTCCATATTGGAGAACTCCGCCTCAAATTTCATGCGCTGGTATCCATTCTTCCATGCACTTACACATTTGTTCGCATCTGTCTCTGAAATTATTTCAGTTTCATATACGTCAAGCACATACGTTCTTGCTTTTATAAATTCAGGAGCAATCCGCGTTTTAAAATCAAGAGTAAACTTTATTTTTTCGTTTTTCTCAAAGTAATGATTGTTTTCAAAATGGCGGATAACCTCCTCATACTTATAGGTATCTTGAGGTATTAGTCCTGTAATATGCTTGTCTTTGGGAGAAAGTATATCACCAATATTGCTGCCGTCTATGGGAGCGCCACTGTATGTCATTTCTCCCTCTCTATTGAAGCGGAATTCTCCCCCTCCCGTTTGGGACGCATAGCCTGTGCATAACAAATTTTTGTATCCAAATATAAATTCCACATCCTCCGGTAAGACTTTCATATTTAGCTTGTAACAAACTTCGACGGGAATCTCTGTGTCATTAAAGTAAGGCTTTAAGCATTCCCAAAATATGTTAGGATCTACAAAACCCATGACACCATTATAAATATTAAAGATAACGTCACCGATTTCATGGCCTGAAATTCCCATGTAGGGATTTTCCATAAAATCCCTTTCAACTACATATTGTCCCGGTCGATCCTCTCTGTTTTGCTTACGTGTTTTTGTGCCGCCGTCAAGCTGCGCATTAAAATATAACTCATTTTCTATTTCGAAAACACCATATGTAAATTTATAAGGAATATCACCGCCGTTTACGCAAGGAATCAGTACCTCTCTCCTAGGTACTATTTCTATTTGCTCGTAATTTTCATCTGTTTTAAAAGAAATTTCTTTTAATATGAGTTCTCCGATAAAATTAGCACGCTCTATCGCAAGGCGCCCCTTTTCCGCCTTGTATTCAAAATGAGCTTCTGCATCGTTTATAACGCATAGCAAGGAATTTTCGCCAATTGTTAGCCTAAGCTTTAAAAAGCCTTCATCATTAACACCGACTCCTTCAAGCTTTTTACTGTCTGTAACAGTGAATACTTCCTTGTCAACCCCTACAAGACTTACATAAGGGCAGTTTTTTTTCAAATCGCAGGTAATTTTAAGTGCCATACCACATCTACTTTGAGGATTATATTGAAGAATTATATAAAACTCAGGATTAAATTCCTGCGGAAAGGTCACTTTAAAAAGAGCCTCAAATTCTCCGGTTGAGAAAAGGGGGGTATTAAGTATAAAACGATTACCCACAGATTTAAGCGAAAAGCCATCATCATCAATTCCAATATGAAGATTTTCAGTTTCAGTGTGCCTTTCAATGCAGAATGAATATGGCATTTGATTTTCATTAAAACTTTTAAAATTATCTTTTATTTTAAACATAATGCGTTTTCTCCTTTCCACCCACAAAATTAATTATGTATAGGGTTATCGTGGACAGATAATCCTATACTATACCGATTTTATATAGCGGGTGTATAAATTAAATTCCGCCCCCATAGTTTTTATAAACTCAATTCTTTCAATTTTATCCAAGGGGCGAGGATTCTCGAATATGGTTTTATACCAAAGCCCATCTTTTTCCCAGACGGGAAGACATGCTCCGATACACTCAGAGTACATTCCTACATTTCCCTCTGAAAAATCAACTTGCTCGCCGTCCGCCTTTGCCGCCTTTATACTACTGATATTATATCCGAACACAACCTGAAGATTCGCTTCTTCACCGCTTGCATATGTGACTTTATAATATCCCAACTTCCAATCCTTTTCGTAAATAAACACACCATCGTAAAACGGATAACTCTTTTTCTTAAAAAGATCGGTGGTATGAACTACTTCTATTACGGACTTTCCTTCAAATGTTTTGCAATTTGCCCTATATAGCTCTGCTTCTGTTTTTTTAAGCACATAGCTTTTTAAATTGCCGTCGTACTTATTGTTCCAAAATGCCCATGCTGTAAACGCAAGACTTAAATTCTGACAGTTTCTCTGCATATACACATCACGGAAAGAACCCCAGTTTGAAACAAAGCCTCCGATGCAACCCCTGCCCATATTCATTCTTTCTCTGTAATCTGTGTGATTCATGGCATTATAATTCCCATATATCATAGGAAATTTATAATTATGATATATCATTTCCTCATCGGCGGAAATAATACTCCAATACCAATTAATCATTGTAATGTCATTTGGGATTTTATCAACACAGGTGTAAAGCGGCGGCACATCATGCTCACTATCACCTGCTCCACCGGCACCGCTCCCATCTGGGCGATAATGATTTAGAATCTTTTCTCCCCACATCATAGTTTTTATTCCCTTTGATTTAAGATACGTATATATCTTTTTTATATCATCCGCGTACAAATCGGCAGGGTCTTTTCCTTTGCAGAGAGGACATTTTGCGCTGGTGTAATACTCGTCATGCCCGATATTCATATACTCGGGTTCAAACACATCACAAACCTCGTCTATAATATCAAACAAAATTTCATACGTCCGAGGATTTGACGGACAATATGTATCCGGATATTCATCCTCTACCCTCTCATTTATCTCGCGATAAGCTCTTACAATATAGTCTGAATGTGAAAGTGAGGGAACCTCGGGGATAACATCTATCTCTCTTTCCTTGCACTTATCAATTATACATTTCATCTCTTCCTGACTTATATAACCGCCTGCTCCATTTTCAATAGAAAGAGAATTTTTTCCCCATGAGTATTTATACTGGATAGCCTGTGAAAGCCCCGGAACTTTTTTAACATTTGTGGCATATTCCTGCCATTCCTCGTTTATTTTGGGATGCTTTTTATATTCCATTGCTCCGCCCACTTCAATCATAAGTGTGTTATACTTATAGTAAATAAATTTATCCAGCGTTTTATCAAAGTCCTCAAATTCCTCCCTTCCGGGAGTAAAAATTTTGTAGCCGCGCAGAGTTTTATCGGGAGCATCGTATATAAGCCCTTCACTAAGCTCTCCATAATCCTGGAGCTGCAAAAGTGTTGCCAAGGCATAAATAATTCCCCGTCGACTATTACCAAAAATCTTAGTTTCCTCACCGATTATTAGAGCATAGGATTCATTGCAGAGAGATTTTGCACATTCCTCCCGATTTTTTATTTCATCGGGTATGCCATAAATTACCTCAACACTCCGACATTTGATTTCCCCATCCTTTGCCGCTTTACGTATCTTATCAAAATATTCAGGAATAAATCCTTCCTCATCACAAATGAGCCTAGTATCCCAATCAATTGCAACACTGTTCTTTCCCATTATTTTAATTCGCGGTTCAAAAAACATATCATCACTCCATTTCTACCAATAACAATTCCAGTCAAGTAAAAGTCTTGCTAAAATTTCCATGTAATAATAATCCGCATAACTGCCAATTGCGTCCACTGCTTCATCATGTGGCTTGCTTCCGGTTACCCTGAGCACCATACCGTCCGTAGCATCTCCAGGTTTTGATGCAAGTGAATCAATGATTTCATGCAACATTTTTGCAGCTATCTGCTCATAACGAAGCACATCTTCATCTTCAGGACAAATTTTCAGCATCTCAAGAACACCGCAGATAAAGATCAGTGCCGCTGAGCTGTCACGAGGCTCATCACCTTCCGTAAATACAAAATCCCAATATGGTATCAGGTCCTTCGGCAGATGATTCACAAAATAGTTTGTAACACTTTTAAATGCCTTCAGGCTTTCTTGATTACCTGTTTCCGCATAATTTAAAGCAAATCCATATACACCCCACGCCTGACCTCTGGACCAGG
Organism: uncultured Acetatifactor sp.; assembly: GCA_934433135.1. Lineage (GTDB taxonomy): Bacteria > Bacillota > Clostridia > Lachnospirales > Lachnospiraceae > Acetatifactor. Next base: position 383,058 of record CAKRZO010000001.1, read on the forward strand.
CAGAATCATCTGCGAATCCCTGACCCGTTTTGCCACACAAAGGTTTTCCTGTATCCACATCGAAGAAAAACTTATGATAAGTTGAGCCGTCCGCACGGATAACAGTATTTCTTGTAGTGTTCACATGTTTATCTGCAATATCTTTATAATATTCCTTACCTGTTTCTTGATATGCCCAGTACAAAAGTGGTACATTTAACATACAATCAATAATATAAAAATACCCCTCCTGACTCCGATTCTTCATATCACCCCAAGCTTTAATAAACTCTCCTTTTTTCTCAAATCTGCCTGCAAGATAATCTGCTGCCATGATGCCGGCTCTTCTGCAAGTCTCATCCCCCGTAATCTTATAAGCCGCAACACAGGTCGGCGAATAGAGAAATCCCAGATCGTGATGATTGAGATACAACTCCTTTTCGATACGGACCACAAAGCTTCTCATTAACCTTTTGGCATGCTTTTTATATTTCTCATTACCGGTAAGCTCATACGCCAACCATATTGTTCCCGGCCAAAAACCTGTAGCCCATGTATTGTTTTCAATGATTCCATACCGACTGTTAGTAATCACCTCTGACGGAAAACAAAATCCCAATTTTTCCATATTGCTGTCCACTCTATATAGCGCATTTTCAAGAGCCTTCTGCAACTTTTCTTTAGATGGCCATAAATCCTTGTTCATCTCCATTTTCATGTCTATTTTCCTCTCATCAAACATATTTAGAAATCATGCACTTTTCAAAAGACGACTAACCCTTGACAGCACCGATCATAACACCCTTTGTGAAGTGTTTCTGCAAAAAAGGATATACACACATTACCGGCACCGTAGACACCACTATTGCTGCATATTTCATAGTCTCTGCATAGGCACTGAATTTGTCTCCTGACATTTCATTATTCTCACTGACAGAATTTGCAGTCAAAATACTTCGGATTATATTCTGCAACGGTAGCTTATCCATATCTTTAATATAAATAGAGGCATTAAACCAAGAATTCCAATGTCCTACAAAGTAATACAGAAGAAGTACTGCCAGTGTAGCCTTAATCAGCGGTGTAATTACCTTAAATAGAATCTGTAGATCATTTGCTCCGTCAACATAAGCTGACTCCTTTAAACTCTCCGGAATCCCTTCGATAGCTGTCTTACAGATAATCGCGTTGTAAACTGACATAGCTCCCGGAAGTATCAATGACCAGACAGTGTTATACAGTCCCAGACTTCTGATGTTTAACAATCCGGGAATCATTCCGCCTCCAAAAAACATGGTAAACATAATCATTCCACTAATTAACTTCTTCCAATACATATTTGTACAAGATAAAAAGTACCCACAAAACAATGTCATCACAATATTAATCGGAAGGCCCAATCCCAAAACCAATAAAGTATTTTTAAAACCATTCAGAATATTTCTATTTGTAAAAACCAGGTTGTATGCGCCAAAATCAAATTTAGGAGGCCATAAAAGTAACCCTGTATTTCTCGCGATATCAGAGGAATCACAGAAGGACGCTACCAATACATACCAAACCGGATATGCGCAGACAAAAACCAGCCCTGTCAGAATAATATAAATGACTCCATCAAATATCCAGTCTCCAACATTCTTTTTTTTCATATAATTCTTACCTCCTAAAATAATCCGCTCTGTCCTACTCTTTTGCTAATCTTATTTGCAGACACCAAAAGGATAATATTGATAATCGAGTTAAAGAAGCCAAGTGCCGCCGAAAAACTGAAACTACCATCAATAATACCTTTTCTGTAAACATAAGTGGATAATACATCAGCCACCTCATATGTACTCGGCTGATATAACAACAAGATCTTCTCATAACCAACACTCAGGAGACTTCCCATTCGCAAAATCAACAGCATTGACACTGTGGGCAGCAATCCAGGTAATGTAATGTTCACTATCTGAGCAAATCTTCCTGCGCCATCAATTCTTGCCGCCTCGTATTGTTCTTGCTCAATAGACGACAAAGCCGCCAGATATATAATAGAATCCCAACCAATATTCTGCCAGATTTCTGAAATAATGTATATTGGATAAAAGAAATCTTTATTCATAAGTAGATTCTGACGCTCTCCGCCAAAGAATACTACAAGATCTGTTATAATACCATTGATCTGGCAAAAACTGGAAACCAGGCCGCACACCACTACACTTGCAATAAAATGAGGCAGATAAGTAACCGTCTGTACAGTTCTTTTAAACCCGCTTCTCTTTACTTCGTTTAGGATTAATGCAAGAAGTATAGGTGCCGGAAAGGCAAAAATAAGTGTCAACAGACTAATCACTAGCGTATTTCTGAAACTTCTTGCAAAATAGGGATCTGCAAAAATACGTTTAAACTGTAGTAATCCCACAAACTCACTGTGGGCATATCCCAAATACGGCTTATAATTTTGAAAAGAGATAATCAGTCCGTACATGGTTTTATAATGAAAAAGCAGCAGATAAATGATAATTGGTAGTATCAAAACATATTTCCATTTATTTTTGTTAAAGTCCCTAGCTACCATTGTCGCCCATGATTTTTTGTTCATAAAGTTCCGTCCTTTCTTTTTTTAATAAAAGGTTGCAGGCTGTTAAAACCTGCAACCTTTTATTAAAACCTATCTATTCATAGCTCTGTCATATGCAGCCTGATAAGTTTCCAGAACATCCTTGATTCCGTATTCCTCCACCGTTTTCAGATATGTATCCCAGTTATCCAGAGATTCTTCACCTGTGATAAACTTAAGTGCCATTTCTTTTACATAAGTCGATATAGCCGCCCATGCATCTGTATACTTCATCAATTCCTCATCCGTCATTGTAACCATAGGAAGAGCATATTTATTGGAATCATGATTTTCAGTCCATGTGTAAACTGCCTCTGCAACAATCGGATTATTCTTCTTTTGTACAAACTCTGATAATTGAACCGAGCAGGGAACAGAGTCAGACCCGGTATACTTTGTGATTGCATTATTTAATCCACCCTCATCCTTCAGGATGACATCGGTCCATTCAATGGAACCGTCAGCATTTACATTGTAACTTACACCCTCTTCACCAAAGTTCCAGTACTTTATTCCTTCTTCTGTAAAGCCGTAATTCAGTGCTTTTAATGCGAGAATCATTTCTTCTTCAGATGCTGATTTTGTGATAACTGCTGCAACATTGGCTCTCCAATATGTACTGAAGCCATTGCCAAGGGTTTCAATTGTTGCTCCTTTAGCTGTTCTCGGGAATCCTATACCAACCCATTCTGCACCTGTTCCCTCTGCATCCTGAATCAAATTGGTCATTTGGGACATTGCACCATAAATTACGCTGACTTGATTGTTTGCCGCCTTTGTTCTCCTTGCAGTAGCATCCATTGTAAAGGTATCCTTATCAATCAGGTCCTTTTCCCACCAGTCATGCAAAACAGCAAGATATTTCTTCCATTCCGGCTCCGAGTTTGCAAATTTAATCACGCCATTCTCCACATATAATGTAGCAGAGAGAGTAGCATGCGCTCCTGTTCCTGTCATTATCTGCGTAGGAGTTACCATTTTTGCACCATATTTGTCTTTAAAGGTAGTAAGCATTTCTTCCCAATCTTCAAGAGTTACTACTTCGTCCAAATTGATGCCGCATTCATCCGCCCAGTCCTTACGAACTGCATGCCCCTGATAAAACAAATTGTAATCTCCTTCTACAAAGCACAAAAGTCCCCATTGTTTGCCATCAACTTCTGCTGCCTTCAAGGCTGCCTGATACTTTGGCTGATTTACAAATGCCCAATAATCCGGTGCGTATTTCGGAAGATACTCTGTTAAATCCCAGATTTTATCATTCTTCAATAAGTCAGCTATCCAATTCAGATCCCATCCCTGATGCATGATCTGAGGCAATTCCTTTTCAGTAAGCATAACATTCAGCGCAGACCCTTCATCCTGGCCAGGGCTTGGGAATACCCATTCATAATCGATACCTGTCATTTTTTCCAAGCCGGTATGAAATGGTGACTCATCCGCAGAAGCATACTCAGGATTTGGCTGTACACGCCATGTGTAGAAGCTCAATGTCTCATTTGACTCAAGAGGGTATGTGATTTTTCCATCTTCTGCTACATCTGAAGAAGCAGGTACTTCTTCTTTTTTAGAGGAAGATTCCACCTTTGAGGCTTCTGATTTTGACGTTTCTTGATCAGATGCCTTTTTCTGACCACATGCAGTCAAGCCAATTGCTAAAGTTACAACCATTGCCAGACTTAAAAGCTTTTTTACCGTTTTGTTTCTCATTTTTGTTCTCTCCTTTTTTGTTTTTTTGCATCTAGTATTTGCATCTAGTACCTTCAGTTTATCTGCAAAATTTTACATAAGCAATAAACCATTTCTGTTTTTGATGTATCAAAACAATACAATGTCATGATATTTACCTCATGTTACTCATCTCGCATTGATTTCACGCCATTTTCCCGGTGTCATCCCCTCAATTTCCTTAAATTTCTTGATAAAAACATGGCTGCTTAAGAAACCAGTTATTTCTGCAACCTCCTGTATCGTTTTAGTTCCCTCACAAATCAGCTTCTTTGCTCGCTCGATTCTGACAGAGGCGATATAATCCAGAATAGATAATCCAAATTTTTCTTTGAAAATCCGGGAAAGATATGCCGGTTGAATCCCCATCTGTTCTCCCAACATATTGACGGACAGCATATTATTATTGTAATTTTTATCAATATAATCCATGGTCTTTACACAAACCTCATATTTCTCCCGAGACTTTGAGACACTTTCGCACTGAGCCTTTACCTCTGATAATTTCTGTAAACATTTCTTACGGAAATCATTCAGCGTGCTTGCTGTCCGCAACTCTTCCAAAACCACCTTTCTGTCCCCGCTAAAATTGCAGCTTTCCAACAATTTATCAAAAATACGGATTACTTCATTGTTGAAAAACATAACTGCATCCAGAGAAGCATTGTTTTTTATTTTATAGGTTCCCTCGATCATCTCAAAAATCTCTACCTTATTGAATTTTGTATCTCCTCTGACATACTCTAGCAATAATAACAATATATTTTCAGCTTCACTACCTTTGTACGCACTCTTCTTTTCCAGCACCTCTTCAAACCGAATCTTAATCCCCGTTCCAAATATATATTTATATTTGAGTGCCTCTCCAGCCTCTTTATATGCATCCGGGATACCGTTAATTCCTTCATGCCACCTACTGCATCCAATGGTAAGTATAATCTGAAAGTGCTTGTCTACGTATTCTCTTCCCTGTTCCAGAATGCTCCAGACAGATTCTTTTTTTTCTTCTCCATTCATAATAAGTGCTAGTTTATCGTCGTGCATCTCGACGCAATACACCTCACCCACATTACTACACAGTTCTTCAAAAACATTCTGCACTACAAAACTATAAAGCTCGTCATTCTTCGGTATCTCTATCTGCAAAATACATACTAGGAAATTACTACCCGCTTTGAAAATCTCCTGTTCAAATCCGTACTCCAAATCTGTCGACGAGAGTTTTCCTTCCAGCAACTTATACAAGTATAGCCTGTGTATTACCCTTTTTACCCTTTTTACCTTTTCCGCTTTCGCCCTTTCTCCATGCAAAAAATTTGATATATGGGAAAACTCCTGATTGGTTCTGCTGACACTTTTCTCCACCTCTTCTCCGTTCATTTGGGCAATGATATTTTTCAAGGGCTGATACATCTTATAAGAACTTTTGATAGCTAATAGAATGCTGATAATCAAACAAACAGCTATCGATACAAAACAAATTCTGTTCAATTGTTCCAATGTTCTCCAAAAATAACTGGTTTCCACAACATAAACATAGCTGTTTTCATTGTCGTATGCAGACTTAACCATATACATATATTCGTCAGTTTTAAACCAGCCCTCTGCCTCCTCTACTGCCACAAAATCTTCCGGAAATAAACCTCCTGTTTGTCCCATAGTCCCATTCCACAAAATATTTTTCTCAGCATCATATAACTGTAGCCCGCCTCGATCATCTAAATCCCCCTGCGAAAATAGCTCCTGCATTTTTAAAGAATCAAATACAATACAAATTGTATAATTTGATGCAGACATGATATTACTTCTAGAACCCATGGTAACACATAGATACGAATTGTTATCATCTGCATTTATTGCATGACAAATAAATGCAGACTCCTCACACCTGATGATTTCCCTAAACTTCTCATATTCTATACCAGAATGTGCATAATATGCCGCATAATGATCTAAAGCTTTCTGGGAGCCAAAACTGCCGGAAATGATTCTGTCATTGTGATAGAAATAGATAAATATATCATAATAATTATTTCTGGGTACGTCTGCTAATAATGACCATAATTGTAACCTTAAAGAGTGCTCTTTACTCGTTACACGTGTATAAGAGTTAAGTAATGCAGCATTATTAGAATCTGTTATTAAAAAAGTGCAGATTCCCTCTGCTTGCCTCATAATGTCATCCATCTGCACAGAAAAAATGTTCAATGATTTTTCTGCTGAGAGCATTACTTCCTCTCTCAGTATATGATTTGCCTGCCAACAAACCAGTAACGTAGTGATAAGTGGTACACACAATGTCAATATCATTTTTTGTAACAACTCCATCAGGAAGCTTTTTGTTTTTTTCATTCAGATACCTCCCAGTCAACCTGCGTATTCACTAAAACTCCAGATACCTTTTATTTTCTATATTTCTTTCTTATTTACTTATTATTCCTTTCTTTTTTTTATTTTATTTCTTGACGATCCCTTCTGAAATCATGCACCACCATAGCCAAGAGTGTAGCTGCAAAAAGCACCACATGCGTAAACAAATTACCATAGGATTTTGATAATAAATCATATAAAATCCAAAGCATTGAATTTGATGCAAACAAAAATCTGTAATACTTTGTATTATTTTGGGCTACACTTAGAACAAATAATAATGATGCCGCTAGTGCCAGAACATCATACCAATTTCTAAAGGTTAAAATATTTACTCCTAGAAAACCAACCACATGAAATGCCACCAATAACTTCGGCAACATCTTTCCTTGTATATTAAATAAATAATTGATAATCACTTGAACACAGGCAACAAAACATATGGCAGTTCCACTGAAGGAAGACACCAATAAATAGCTTATTCCTACCAGCAGATTTCCCAAGAAATTAAACATAAGAATTGTCTTCATTTTTTTCCCAAATGGTTCACACAAGCCTAATACTGTGGAAATAAAAGATACAATATAAGAAATTTGTTGCAAATTTTTCACCTTCTCTTTTTCATATTTGGCGCCACTAAGCACCTTATTTTATCATAAGGGAATGAAAACTGCTTTTCAATGTCTCATTTCTTTTTTCATGGATGAAAACTATACTTTAAGTTTTCTACAACAACCATCTAACAGACCACCATAATCTCTGTTCAACATGCATTACTTTCTGACTGGTAGGAGTGTTTTTATGTACCTCTGACATCTAAAGTAGAATATCCCAAAAGATAAAAAAACGTCCACTTTTTAAGAATGGACGTAAAATTTTTATTAAATAGAAGGCCTTTTCCTACACGTTTTTATAAAGTAACCACCAACAACCCCACGATGCACACAATACTGATCACAATGGATAAGGAATTCAGCGCACTGGCCAGCCCCACATCCCCCTCAAGCTCCTGGGTAAAAGCAGGCGCCGCCGATGCAATAGGGCTAAATGCCAGAATCATCAACGCCTGACGCACCTCCAGGGAAAAAGGCAACAGGAAAAAGCACCCTACAGCAAACAATGCCGCCACACCGTAACGCACCGCCAGAATCCGCACGATCCTGCCAATCTGCTTCCTATCCCCGCTAAGCTTAAATCCCACACCGATCATCAACATAGCCATAAACGCATTGCCATTGGCGATAATCTCTGCAAAAGACACCACCGGCTTAGGCAGCGTCACATGCAGCAGATTCAGCACGATCATGATCACATAACAGTCAAAAGGCACAGATTTTAGCAAAGCCTTGGCAATTCTCTTTACTGAAAATCCATTATTATCCTTCACAATAGATGCCACACTATACGAACCGCCCAGACAGACACAGGCATTTCCCGTGTCAAACAAGCTGGTGGTAATCACACCCATCGGCCCCAGAAAACTCTGCACAAAAGGCATGGTGAAATTCCCAATGTTATACCCGGAGGTGTTCAAAATCTCAAAAGCCTGCTGCTCCCTGCCTGCCCGGCGATTCATCAACCAGCCGATCCCCATATAAATCAGCCCGCCTCCCAACCCCAGAAGCACGATAAAAAGCAACGAAGTATCAATCTCCTTGCCGGAAAAACTATACACAATAGCCGCCGGCAATGTGATCTTGATCACAATCCCCGACAACACCCGAAAGTCACCTTCTTTGAAGAAATTAATCTTCCGCAAAGCATACCCCAACACAATGATCGCAATAAAACACCCTGCCCGGGTCACTATTTCCTGCATGGTACTTTACCAAAACCGCCACCGGACGGTTGCCCTTTCCTGTTCATCCACATCCACTTTACACCGCAAATTTCTGGTTAAACTTATCCAACAAAAGCGCCGCCACGATACCAAAGCAAACAAAGAACACGTTGATCAAGGCACTGGTGACAGACACGGTAAAGCTTCCAAAAGGAATGATCATGATCGTAGCCGCAATCACCACACCAATGATCGCATGGAACGCAACTGAATAATGATGTTAAATAAGGAATCCACAGCCTTGGCAAACAGTATGATCGTAGCCAACGCACCGATCCCACCCGGAATCAACACTGCAAAATCCATAATGCCCCCGACTGTCAGAACGAAGCGGTTCCTCTGCGCTACCAGTGCATCCGGAAATAATCCCCGCAGCATAAAGTCTTCTTCGCGATAAAGTCCTCCGTCTACGATAACAGACATCAGCATGGGGATAAAGACCTCCAGCACGACTTCCAGGCCGCCGAATACAGCCGCTGCCGTCAGATGACCGCGATAGCCGTTCAGACATTTCCGGATCATTTTGCCTTGCGTTATATCTTGTACTTTGTTTTGTGTTCTGTCTTCTATTTTACCTTGCGTTACGTTATTGATTGTTCTCAGCTCCCTGTGGAAATATTTTAGAAACACTTCCACTATTCTAGCAAACATTTGTTTCCTTGGCAAGTGTAAAGCCTTATTTTTCCGAAAACTATGCTAATGTAAAGTAACAGTTCGGCCGCGCCATTCACAAAGCCGCGCTTTCAGCGCTCATCCGCTGCTCCGCAGCTGCTCGGGCAGACGCATGTGGTTCCATTCGGGGGACGCTCACGCTCAATAAAAAACGCCGGCTCTCATTGGAATCCCCATGCGTCTGCCCTTAGTAATTTGCTTTTAATATAATTGTCTCAAGACTTCCCGGAATCGGGCAATATTCTGTCCGATACTTCCTTCCCCGGAAAAGACGCTTGACGAACCGGCCACAAAAATATCGGCTCCCATCCGATTCATCCGTCCGGCATTTTCAAAACTGATATTCCCGTCTACCTCGATTTCTTTGTCCGGGTAACCGTTTGTATCCAGATACTCTCTCAGTTTTTTTACCTTTCCAGCGCAGGCTTCCACCAGTTTCTGCCCAGCAAATCCGGGATCCACCGTCATCACCAGCACTCCGTCAATGTCATCCAAAAGATTCTCCAAGACCTGTATAGGTGTCCCCGGATTCAGAGCTACCATTGCTTTTGCTCCTTTTTTACGGATTGCCGCCACTGTTTTATGGATATGGGGCGTGGATTCGTAATGTACGGAAACATAGTCTCCCGGTCTGAAGGCAAACCAATCCATCTTACTCTCCGGATGCTCTATCATAAAATGCAAATCCAGCGGAATATCGGTATTCTCCTTCAGCGCCTTTACAAAATCCGTTCCGAGTGTATAATTGGGAACAAAATTCCCGTCCATAATGTCCACATGCAACAGTTCAATTCCGCATTCTTCAAATTGCTTGATGCATTCTTTTAACTTAAAGAAATCAGCGCACATAATCGATGGCGCTATTTTCTTTTTCCTGCAATTATTCATCCCAAACTTTCCTCCATATAGAGCATTACTTTGTTATAGAATTCCGTTTTGTTTCGCATCATCTCAAAGGCCTTGTTACATTCCGACAACGGGAAGCGGTGAGTAATCAGTTCCTTTACATGCAGTTTTCCTTCCGCCATCGCACGAACACTTTCTTTCCAGTCGTTTTCCCTGTCGTTATAAGAGGAATTCCAGGTTCCGCTTATCTTAAGTTCCTTTCTAAGAATCTGCCAGTATCCGTTTTGGGAAAGGGTTACCTTATCGGAAGGATTTCCCATAAATACCAGTCTTCCGCCCGGTTTTACAACTTCAAGACAGTTTTCCAGTGCATCGCCGCAGCCTGTCCCCTCCAGGGCACAGTCCACCGTTATGCCTTCCTTATAGGTATGGAAACCGAATTTTTCGGCAAATTCCAATTTCCGGGTATCAATATCCGTATAATATACTTTTTCCGCACCGAACAGGCGAGCCCATTTTCCGGCAATCAGGCCGATGGGCCCAGCACCCGAGATAAAAACCGTATCCCCCGAATGAATCTTAAGCTTTAATACAGCGTGCCTTGCCACTGACACCGGTTCACACATGGCGCCCTCCTCGTAACTTAATCCGGACGGCAATTTTACCAAATTCCATTTTTTAACGGCAATGTACTCCGCCATTCCCCCATCCCGTCTGGAACCATAATAATCATAATGCTCACAAGTCGCATATTTTCCTTCCAGACAGCTTTTACAATGGAAGCAGGGCAAAAGAGGAAAGACACAGACTCGTTCCCCTAGCAAATCTTGATCCTTTTCTCTTGTAAAAACCACCTTTCCAGCAATTTCATGCCCTATGATCGTCGGAAAATGATAGGTTCCTTTTACGTAAACACGCCCGATGTCACTTCCGCAGATACCGCAGTTTTTTACCTGAACAATGACTTCCTCCTCACCGCATACCGGATAATCCGTATTATCATACCGCAGATCTCCGATTCCATATAATCTCGCACATTTGATAGAAGGCTTTACCTCTCGCTTCTCCATATTCTCTTTTGCGCTCCTTTCTGATCCTCCGATACTTCTTAATGGTGCAGCTGAATTATTATTATGCTTCTTTTATTCTTGCTGATCATCGACACCGTTTTTCTTTACAGAAATATCGGAATGTGATAGAATCATAATCGATTCTGATCGTTTCATCAATAAGCGGCGAAAACATTGATTAACAATCGCAGATTTGATTAAATATGAAAGAATACGAATTGAAACGAAAACAAGGAAAGAAGAAAGATGTACAGTTTAGAGCGTCAGGGAAAAATTTTAGAGTTGTTATCAGAAAATGTAAGCATCAGCGTTGCAAAGCTTTCAAAGCTCCTCTACGTAAGCCAGCCTACGATCAGGCGGGATTTAAATGCACTGGCAGCACAGAAAAAAGTGGTTCGGACACACGGCGGAGTACTTCTCCGCAATCTTCCGGATGAGGAAATCCCTCTGATGTGGAGAGAAGAGCAGAACAATGCCTCCAAAAAAGCGATTGCAAAAAAAGCTGCGGAATATATCCATAACGGTGATATTATTTTTATGGATGCCTCTTCTACCGTCTCTTATATCATTCCGTACCTGAAAAATTTCAGTGATATCATTGTCATTACCAACAGCCCGAAAGCATCCTTGCGCCTGGGAGAGGAACGTATTAAGAACTACTGCACAGGCGGTCTTTTACTGCTTCACTCCATAGCCTACGTCGGAACCGATGCCGAAAACTTCATCTCCAAAATCAACGCAGATCTTTTCTTCTTCTCGAGCCGCGGATATACGGAAGACGGCTGCATCACGGATTCCTCCGTAGAAGAATCCTGTGTTAAAAAAGCCATGCTGAAGAATGCTGCCAGAAGCTTTTATCTGTGTGACAGCAGCAAGAAGAACAAAAAATATATGTACAATATCTGCCGGGTAAATGAGGTCACGGTAATCAGTGAGCAAGAATCTTAAAGACTATGATAGATCAGAAATCCGGGCACATTCAAACCGAACACTGACTCTCTCTTTGCCATCCGTCTCGTAATCCTCCTGTTCGGTCAAAAAAAAATCTCAGAATTTCTGAGATTTTCAAAGGCGTCTGCCGGATTTGAACCGGCGATAAGGGTGTTGCAGACCCGTGCCTTACCACTTGGCTAAGACGCCACATTCAATTTAATTAATTCAAAACCTACACAATAAATCAATGACTCCGACGGGAATCGAACCCGTGTTACCGCCGTGAAAGGGCGATGTCTTGACCGCTTGACCACGGAGCCTTACTTTCAGGGACGCTCTTCCACTTCCCGTTCACTTCAAAAGCATTACACACTCCCTAGAACCTGCTTTGCTTTAAAAGTAACTCCCCGAGTAGGGCTCGAACCTACAACAACTCGGTTAACAGCCGAGTGCTCTACCATTGAGCTATCGAGGAATATTTTTGAAGGACTAAAACTCTAGCTTTGAAAAGCTTAAGCTTTGAAAAGCTATAGCTTTTTGTTCCCTCAAAACCGAACACTGAATCTCTCACTACCATCCGTCTCGTAATCCTCCTGCCTTCAGGTTAA
>CAKRZO010000002.1 GCA_934433135.1 uncultured Acetatifactor sp.
TTTGCAATTCATATCAACTCAACACCTCGCTATTTCGTTTGATGCTTGTCTGCTCATTAAAATTTTACAGCGGAATAGGCAAATACGCCACTTACAGTTGATGTAAGGTTTTTGTTAAATACCGAGGGTGCAGAAGCGATCCAGCGATTCGCTTCTGCATGAGAATCATGCGTTCCTCTCACAGCGCAATATGCCGTGTGGCGCAATCACTCACATAGGGGTCATGGGTCACAACAACAGTGGTTTTCCCTTGTCGGTTCAGCTCTTTGAGAATATCCATCACATAGCTGCGGTTGCGCTCGTCCAGACTGCCCGTAGGCTCATCCGCAAGGATAATGTCGGGGGATTTTGCAATGATTTTTGCCAGCGCCACCCGCTGCTGCTCACCGCCGCTCAAGGTGTAGACCTTACGACGCTCATAGCCAGAAAGCCCCACCTGTGCCAGCGCATCCGCGATGCGTTCTTTCTCTGCCTTGCCCTTTGCTTTACCGAACCGGGTGGCGAGCTTCATGTTGGCTTCCACGGTGTCGGTGTCCACCAGTCCGTAATTCTGAAACAGGTAGGACAGCTTGTGCCGCCGCAGATGAACCGCAGCGCGGGAGGAAAAGGACGGGTTTCTTGCGCCGCAGAGGGTGACGCTGCCGCTGTCCGGCGTTTCCAGCAGTCCTATGATGTTCAGGAGCGTTGTTTTTCCGGCTCCGCTTTCGCCCTTGATGGCGACAAACTCTCCGGCTTCAATATGCAGCGAGTAATCCCGAAACAGCACTTTCTCCCCGAAGCGTTTATTGATATTGGATAAAGTAATGGCAGTCATGCTTCCGCTCCTTTCACAATCTGATAGAGGTTCTTCCGGGCAATGCTGCCGCAAGCAAGCAGCGTGATCAGCAGCTCCGCGAGAAGCGTACCCAGCAGGATATTGTAGTCAAGCTCGATGGCGAGCTTTAAGAGCAGCAGCCCTGCCGCTACCGCCCCATAGTACAGCACCGTCAGCACGAGATGGGTGCGAATACAGCTTAATAGGGAATGCCCTTCAATCAGGCGACAGGCGATCCTGTCCCTGTAATTGTCGCAGTAGAGCCTTGCGCCGAATAAGATCAGGCAGAACAGCCCAATCAGCAGCACCAAAGCCTGTACGCCCCAAATCATCAGCATATAGGTCAGATGATGGAGCATTTTATCAAAGGTGGCGGCGACGGTCGGTGTGGAAACGGTCGCCGCGTCAATACCCGTTTCCCGCAGGATGGGCAGCAGCTCCGCATACGGATCATCGGTGGGAACATAGAGGAAATACGCTCCCTGTGAACACCATGCTTCGATGAAAAGCCCGTCCAGCAGGTCACCTTCCTTGACTACAAGGATGGGCGCGGGCAGAGCGCCGTTGCCCCCAAGCCCTGTGCTGGCGTTATAGGAGTATATGTCAGACGCTTTATCGTCGTAGAGGACAATATTCACATCCCCGGAATTTCCCCAGCTCGCGCCGCGCTCCCGTACCTCATCCCGCCTGTATTCCTTGGACTTCGGAAGCAGAATATTCACATGGGTATCGGAAAGCAGAGCGTCACCGATCTGCTCCTCGTCCGGCGCATAGATGGGGTTGAACGCAAGGTAGTTTCGGTTGATGTGGGCATAATCCTGACCGTATGCCTCTCCCAGCATTTTCCCTTCAAACAGGTCGTAATTAAAATCGTTGGCTGCCATGAGTATTCCATTGTAGCGATCCACTGTGGCATAGTAGAACGCCAGATAATCCGCGCCCTCCGGTGCTCTGCCGGAATTAACATTGTTCAGAGGGACAGTCACATAGCCCTTTGTCTTTTGCGAACAGAACTCCGCCGCATGGAAGGTGTTGTAGATCTGCGTGATGTTCCGCATGGCAATGGTGAGAGAGAATAGAATAAAGATCAGAAAAGCAGCTTTCGCAAGCATGTTTGTGATGTAAATCCCGCGCTTTGGAACTTTGCCCTTCACATACTCCGCGCTGCGCTGCCCGGAGAGGAACAGCAGGGAGAGCAGGATGCCCAGTATCAGAGGAACGAGCAGCCACAGACAATCCCCCAGCAGGAACAGACCAAATTGCCGGGTCGCCACCGGATGAAGCCACACGGCGCAAATCATGGCGGCGGTAAAAATCAGCAGAAAGCAAAGACACAAAGCAGGGGCAAAGGCTTTAATCTCCCCCAGCAGGATATTCCCCGTGGTATAGCCCTCCATTTTTTTCAGCACATTTTTCTTGCCTGCGGACAGGGTGTAGAATACGATACTGACGCAGAGCATAAAGGCAGGAATGAACAGGAAATAAAGCGGCAGTTTGGTAGACAAAAGCCTTTCGTTGGTTGCTGTTACGGAATAGCCCAAGCCTTTCAGCGCATGAAGCACCGCGTCAAGCTGTCCTTCCGCCACATACCAGGTCGCGGCGGTCAAGTCATGCTGCTGCGCCTGCATGAGTGGATAGATGGCGGTATCTTGAAACAGCGAGGACAGATGCAGCGCCATAGCTCCCGGCTGCTTTGCAGTGGAAAAGAACTCGTCCGATTCCAGCCTCACGCTCCCTTTCCCGGTAGAAACGGAAAGAAAGCTGTCGGTATGGCTGGTCTTATAGTAGCGGTACAGTGGCTTGTCCCCATCCAGCTCCGCGTAGCGGTACATAATGTCTGCGCCGATCTTTCCGAGTGCAGTATCTATCTGTCCCAAAAATTCGCGGTTGCTCAATGTCTCCGGCTTTTCAAGGATCACCGCCCGCTTATCCAGTATTATGTTTTCCTCTGCGTCCTGTGCAAAATTGAACAGGGATAGTACCGAAAGCACGGTCATACAGACGGCAAAGCAAAAGAGCACAAGTTTTCTCATGGTAGACCTACTTTCCAAAGGGTCAGACCGCTATTCGTTCTCACCCTCTCTTTTTACACTCCGCAGCTCTTTTACATTATAAAAAATACTCAATGCCAGCAGCATAGCGCAGTAGAACAGAACGCCGACTGCAAGGATCAGTTTAAAGTCGCGCCATTCCGAACAGGAGGCAGTGCGAAAGCCCATGACGCACAGATGCCCCAGCCCGTATGCGATAGGGATCGGGAGCAGGCGCTCCACCCGGCGGCGGGATTTTTCTTTCCTGCGCAGCTTCAACCATACCCCGATAAGGATCAGGAACAGGGCGATGTTGAATAGCAGCCAATAGCCCAAAGAAAGCCCCGCCAAAGCGACCCAGCCGCCGCTGTCGGGCGCGGTGCCGTAGATGCACACCGAGCTATCGCTGGAGCTTTCGGCGTGTCCGTTGATAAACTGCGTGAAATAAACGAGAAGCGGCTTGCCGCTCTCCGGAGCTGTGGTCACAGCCTGTACGCCGGGTCTATGGAACGCCTTGTCCCATGCAGAGGTCCACACCTCAAGATGGTAGACTGTGTTGCGATCATCGGGGTCGGCGATTTGTTGGAGCTTATAATTCGTGACCTCGTTGCTGAAAGAGAGCGTCACCGCACCGTTTGCTTCCTCCGTCACTGTCACCAGCTCCGGCGAATAGGCGAAGTATTCCGGCGCGGTTAGGAAGGAGAAGACCGACAGCATCAGCGCCAGCAGCACCGCCACTGTGCATAGGATGGTCTGCACCTTTTTCATCAGCAGAGCCTTTTTCAAACGTTTCAGCGGCGCGGCATCCATGTCGGGCTGCGGCTCTGTTTGCACCTCCACAGGCTCCCGCAGTTTTTCAAGCTCCGCATGGCAGGCGGGGCAGTTTTCCAGATGTTCCTTTACAAACTCCGACGTATCCTCCGATACCATGTTTTCCACATACAGCGGCAGAATATCGCGGATGATACTGCACTCATTTTTCATCTTCGTCAACCTCCATTCCCTTTTGGATCATTTTTCGTGCGCGGTGATAGGTGACGCATGCCCAGTTTTCCGTTTTGTGAAACAGCTTCCCGATCTCCTTAAAGCTCATTTCACCAAGAGTGCGCCACATGAAAACCTCTTTGTACGGATTCGGAAGCTCATGCAGCAGATGTTTTACCTGTTGGGCATTCTCGCTGCGCAGCAGCATTTCATCCGGCGATTCCTCCGCTTTCGATATAAGCTGTTCCATTTCCGCTGTATGCTCTGTCCTGCGGCTCTGTTTCAGATGGGTATAGTAACAATTCTTTGCGATCTGACACAGCCACACCCGGATGTCGCAATCCCCCCGAAAGCTGTCAATGCGGCGAAGCGCACGGAAGAAGGCTTCGCTGGCAATATCCTCTGCCAGCCGTTCGTCCCCGCCGGACAGCCGCCGCACATAGAGGAATACATCCCGAAAATAGTCCTTGTATATCTGTTCAAAGTCCGTCACCTGCTCACCTCCTTGTCCCGTTTACCTATATGACTACGCAAAACCGAAAATCTTACAAGAAATCTTATAAATTTTTTTGATTTTTTTGCCGCCTATCGGCAGGCTTTTCCGCATCTATTGGAATGAGCCACATATAGCCGATTTTTGAAACGCCTGGTATGCGGTTTTCCTCGCATAGCTTCTGTACGCGCCGCTCTGATATGCTCCATTTCTTTGCCGCTTGCGGACAAGACATATATTCCATGTTTCATACACCCTTTCACATGATTCTACAAGTATAATTATATACGGACAGCCGAACAAAAATCAATAGTGGCTGAAAAATAAGCGGCGTAAGCGTAAACCGATTGTTTATATCATCTGCGAAGGAAAAGAAACAGAGACACTTTATTCCAAACACTTTCGTTCACGAAACTGCCAGGTGGACATTATCCCGATTCCATCGAAGCATAAGGCGGCGGAACATTTGGTGAAACATGCAAAATTCCTGATCTCCCAAGCAGATTATTATCCGAAAGACGGAGATCAGCTTTGGTGTGTATTCGACTGTGATGATAATAAAGACTCTGAGCTTTAAGCCGCAATTTCCTATGCAGAGAAACAAGGGTACAAAATCGCCTATTCCAATCCGGCATTTGAATATTGGTATCTGCTCCATTTTGAGAAACGAAATGGATATTTGAAAGATTCCGCTACGGTAATTGACATCCTGAAAAGTAAAGGGTATCTGGAGAACTATGGAAAAAGCGTGAATGTTTTTGAAGAATTGCAGGAACGTCAGCCGGAAGCTATTCAGTATGCAAAAGAACGAGTGGAGCGATTAACCAGAGATCAGGTTGCTGTGATCTGCCGGGATAGTAATCCGGTAACGACAGTCTATGAGCTTGTTGAGTTTTTGAATGAAAACCCTAATCCCCCGGCTATGCCGGGGAGAATAGAGTAAGCAGAGGCATTATCTGAACCGGAAAAAGGATTATGAATATCGTGATCCATTGGAGGTGTGGCCATGAGCAGGAATATCAGAGTATCAGAACCATCTGCGGAAATGCAGATTAAAATCATCCGGGCAAGGGATGCAATCGCTTCGCAAAAGCCCAGGATTGTCAGGTGCCCTTATTGTCGACACAATTCAATCATCGTCTTTGAGGGTACCAGAGGACATGTGCAGACCAAATGCAAGGCCTGCGGACGCGATACCGTCTTCAATGTTTTGGAGAGGAGAAGATTACGGAGATTGCAGCTCTACTATTCGTCATTGAATGGTTGAGATGACAATAAATAACCCTATTAACACAGTTTTATAAGTCATAGCTGTGCTGTGGATCCGCTGACAAGCGAAGTCTTCCGAATGCCGCATGAGACAGGATTATGGGATATCCCATGTTCTGTTTTATCGGCACAGGATTTTTCTTTACCGTCATGCGGCTCCTTTTTTGACCTTCCGTCGATCCGGTTCTGTACCGGTTGTGCGGAAGGAGAAACGTATGTAATATCAGCACGGATTATCTTCTGATGGGCGGCGCGCCAGGCAAAGAGGAAGTCAAAAATGATCTTCTGAGCATTATTTCGGAGTTGTCTACGATTGCGAAGAAAATCTAAGCAAATACATTTTTTTCATTAGTTCTTGACAAGTAACCATTCAGTAACTATAATAGAGTTACCGAATGGTTACTTTGATAAAGGAGATAATTATGGCAGAGGGTACAAAGGAACGGATTTTGAGAACAGCACTGGAACTGTTTGCGCAGAACGGCTATCTGGGGACATCTATGAATGATATTGCAGGGCAGTTGGGATTTACGAAAGCCGCCTTATATAAGCACTATGCCAGCAAACAAGAAATCTTAGATAAGATCGTGGAGCGAATGAACAAGATGGACTATGAGCGCGCTGAGGCGTATGAAATGCCTGAAACGGAACCAGACGGTTTTGCGGAAGCATATCTGCATACACCAATTCAAAAAATTCGCACATACAGCCTTGCCCAGTTTGACCATTGGACAAAGGAACCGTTTTCCTCCAATTTTCGTAAAATGCTGACGCTGGAGCAATACCGTGATCCAAAGCTTGCACAGCTCCATCATGACTATCTTGCTGGTGGACCTTTGGAGTACATGGCGGCCATCTTCCGCAAGTTGGCAGATTCTGATGAGGACGCTATGCAGCTGGCGTTGGAATTCTATGGGCCAATGTATCTTTTATACAGTGTCTATGACGGTGCAGAGAAAAAAGAATCGATTTCGTCCTTGCTGGCGACACATATTGATCACTTTATTGTCAGGGTTGAGTCTGATTACAGAAAGAAGGAGAGAACAACATGAAAGATGTCGAAGGAGAAAAACGCTGGGTCTTATGCCCGTGGTGCGGTGCCAAGACGCGCTTGCAGATATTGCGGGAGACAGAATTGGTAACTTTTCCTCTGTTTTGTCCCAAATGCAGGCATGAGAGTATTATCAATGCAAAAAATTTTATCATTGAAACCAAACAGCCAGACGCTAAGACGCAGTGCTGATCGCAAAGCCGGTCATGCGCTGCGTCCTATTTTTGCAGGAAGACTACTATGGATGCAATTATTTACACCACCAACGCTGGAAGTACCGAGCAGTATGCCTGCCATCGTTGGCTGTGTCGGCGCACTGCTGATTATTGTTGCCGCCATTGCTACGTCGATTGCAAAAACAAAAAAGATGCGCGAGCATTGGTTTCATACCGAGGAACAGATGCAGTTTCTGAATCATTGGATCAGAGAATGCAGCTCGAAATACGCTGGCTGCCGATCATACAAAATCATTGATAAGAGAGAAGGAGAAAAGTTATGTCAGAAAAGAACATTACCATACGTTTAGAAACTAAAGAAGACTATCGCAGTGTCGAAAACCTGATCCGAGAATCATTCTGGAATGTTTACCGGTCAGGCTGTATGGAGCACTATGTGCTGCACTGTTATCGGGATGACCCGGCATTTGTGCCGGAGCTGGATTTTGTGATGGAACTGGGTGGTGAACTGATCGGGCAGGTCATCTATGTGCGGTCGGAGATCGACTGTGACGACGGGCGAACCCTACCGATCATGACCTTCGGCCCCATCGGCATCGCACCCGCATACAAGCGGCAAGGCTATGGAAAGCAGCTGCTCGACTATTCCATGGAAAAAGCCAGGGAAATGGGTGCAGGGGCGCTTGCCATTACCGGCAATATTGATTTTTATGGCAAGTCTGGCTTTGTTCCGGCCAAAACCAAGGGCGTGCGCTATGCCGACGACCCGGAGGCAGACTATTTTCTCATTAAAGAACTGAACCCCGGATTTCTGAAAGGCATCTCTGGCACATACAAAGACCCAGTTGGGTATTTTGTCTGCGAGAAAGACCCTGAGGGATTTGAACAGTTTGAAGCCACTTTTCCAGCAAAAGAAAAGCAGAAGCTGCCGGGACAGCTGTTTTGAGCAGGAGGAATAGGTAGTGTGAAGCGGTTTCTTACCGGTCGATGATGGGGGAATTTATCCTTTATTATCGCGGTAAATTTGTCGGCGGGATATATGATGACCGGTTGCTTGTAAAGAAAACCAGATCTGCTTTGGAACTTATGCCCGAGGGAATCTGTGATCTCTCGTATGAGGGCGCAAAAGAAATGCTTCTGGTGGATGAAGTTGACAGCAAAGCGTTTCTTATAAAGCTGTTTGAGGCAATGTACGATGAATTGCCCTTACCAAAACAAAAACGAAAGAACAACGGAGTGCGGTAGAAACCGCATTCACAGAAAAGGAGAAAGCAAAATCGGTAACATTGGAGGAATAACGGATGAACTATATTTGGATCACAAAAGAAAATATCGATAAGGAACATATTTGCTGCGCCATGTCCGGCAGGCAGAGTGTTGCAAAAAAGGAATGGCTGAGGCAACGCTTTGATGATGGACTTGTTTTTTATCGCAGCGAGGAGCGCGGCAAATGCTTTATCGAATACATTCCGGCTGAAAACGCCTGGGTGCCTATTGTGGCAGATGGTTACCTTTACGTTAACTGTCTATGGGTATCCGGCTCCATGAAGGGACACGGATACTCGAATGATCTGCTGGAGGCGTGTATCCGTGATGCTAAGGAGCAGGGGAAGAAAGGTATTTGTATTCTGTGTGCGGAGGGCCGGAAGCGGGAATTCCTCGCTGACCCGAAATTCCTTATTTACAAGGGGTTCCGTGTGGCAGACATATCCGACTGCGGGATCAATCTTATGTGTCTTCCCATTGAATCGGGTACACAGCCGCCGCATTTCAAGGAATGTGCGAAACATCCGTTGATTAAAGAAGCAGGTTTTGTTCTTTATTACACCGATCAGTGCCCATATACCTATTATTGGGTGCCAAGGGTGCAGGAGGTGGCGAAGGAACATGGTATCCCGTTCAAGGCCATCCATATCACTGACAAAGAATCTGCACAGAATGTACCTGCACCGGTCACGACCTATGCACTGTTTCGGGACGGTCAGTTTCTGACACAGAGTATCCAGTCAGATAAAAAATTCCTGGCGCTGGCAGGTTTGCAAAATTGATTTTACCCCGCCATTTTTGTGTTGTTTTGAGTTGCAACATAATGTTATCAAATGAAATGGAGAAAATTCAGGAGAAAATTTATTTAAATGAAAAAAATTGCCCTTATTATTACTTTATTGATGGCGTGTCATCTCACAGCTTGCAGCTCAGCTGTACAAGAACCATCTATAGCTCCGGAACAGTCAGAGCAGCCTTTACCGGCTTCTACGGAGGTTACTACAGTTGCTGATTCGATTTCGAATTTTAGTGAAACAACCTATTTGGAAATTATTACTACATACGCCCGTGCGTTGAGTGAGAAATGGGACGGAAGTTTTT
The DNA here is from genome assembly GCA_934433135.1 of uncultured Acetatifactor sp. Taxonomy (GTDB): domain Bacteria; phylum Bacillota; class Clostridia; order Lachnospirales; family Lachnospiraceae; genus Acetatifactor. The sequence goes on from CAKRZO010000002.1 coordinate 9,185, forward strand.
TAATGGAGAGCAACATTGACACTCTACTGGTGGATTGCTATGGCGATGCTTCCCTGGAAAACGTCGGTTATGCTGTCATCGACTTGGACGATGATGGGATTGAGGAACTGGTGATCGGTACAACGGAGCGCCTTACGGACGAATTTTTTGGAAAGTTGATACTTGCCCTGTATACACGGGATGAAGAAGACACTATGCACACAGTGTTTCAAAGCATGGCCCGTGATCGTTATTACTACGCCGGAGAGAATAAATTTGCCAATATCGGTTCCAGTGGTGCAGACGATAGTGTGGACATCACAGTACAGTATGCGGGTGGTGCTTTGACCGATACAGGACTTGTCACAGATCCCGCCGATTATGTCCAGATGGAGCTAACACCCATGAGTCAGTGGATACAGACAATTGGTTTGCCGAATGCAGAGCAGACGACATCAGAATTGGAACTTCCCATTCTGGATGATATTGACCAAAATATCACAGTGGGAACGGCAGGCTCCTTTATGGCAGCGGTACAGTCCGCAGTGAAATTGTTGGATTGGGGAATCAATACGGGGCTTGATCCGGAAGAAATCAGAGCGGCAACCGTTGCCTGGATGACGGATAGGGGAAATGATGAACAGACTGCATTTGCAGAAAAACTTTCGGCGGTAAAAATCGACATCGTTGAGTATGGACGATGAATCCGCAATAATGAAAGCATCAACAGGATTGGAGGTAATGATATGGCGGCAAGAAGAATGATGCTTCCCGATTATGGTACGGTGAGTATGAAGGGAACGCAATATTATCGAACCCGTGTAACAGATCAGCAGGAACTTGCTACGTCACTTTCGTATCAACAAAATGGAGAGCAGGAGAGATCAGAGCACCTGCAGAAATGAGGAATAACATGAGTAACCAGAACAGCAGGAGTGAAAAGACAGGTTTTTGTGAGGAACTTCTCTTAAAAAGAGGAGTTCCCTGTATTCGTTATAAGGAAGGTGCAAATTTTGCGACGGTCAGAGAGCAGCTGGCGGAGCGTATGCAGAGGGAGGTGTACGGATACCGGCCGCTGAAACCGGAAAAAATCACTTACCGGATAGTAGAAGAGGATACAAGGTTCTGTGCTGGGAAGGCATTGTTAAGAAAAGTGGAAATTGACAGCGTAATCGACGGAAGAAGCTTTGTCTTTCCGACCTATGCGGTTCTTCCGCGGGACGGAAAGAAGCATCCGTTTTTCGTTCACATTAATTTTCGGGATAATGTACCGGATAAATATATGCCGTCTGAGGAGCTTGTAGACAACGGATTTGCGGTGCTTTCTTTTTGCTATCAGGATGTGACTACAGATAATGCTGACTTTGAAGACGGGCTTGCCGGTATCCTCTATAAAAACAGCCAGAGAAGCGGAAGCGATTGCGGTAAAATTGCCATGTGGTCCTGGGCAGCCTCCCGCGTGATGGATTATGCTCAGACGATTGGGGATTGTCTGGATTTGGAAAAGGCTTGCGTGTGCGGTCATTCCAGGCTCGGAAAGACGGCTCTGCTTACTGGGATGCTGGATGAGAGATTTCGTTTTGTTTTTTCCAATGATTCCGGCTGCAGCGGTGCGGCACTGTCTCATGGAAAAAAAGGAGAGACAATTGAAAAAATCTGTCAGTCTTTCCCATACTGGTTCTGTCCGCATTATCAACAGTATGCATCGGCAGAGGAACTTCCCTTTGACCAACATTTTGTTCTGGCTGCCTGTGCACCGCGTTATGTTTATGTGGCCAGCGCCAAAGAGGATACCTGGGCGGATCCGGAGTCGGAATATCTTTCCTGCTGTGAGGCTGGCAAGACCTACGAAGCTTTGGGATTAAAAGGATTTGTTCATCCGGACAGACTGCCGATACCGGGAGATGCCTTTATGGAAGGCAGTATCGGATATCACTTACGCCCGGGAGATCATTATTTCAGCAGAGAAGATTGGCTGCATTTTATGGAATTTATTAAGAGGAAGCTGTCACAGCATTTCTGAAAAAAGAAAATAAAGAGAAACTATAGAAAAAATGAAAGGAATCTTAATGTCTAAAGCTTGTATATCGGGAGAAGATACGGTATAATGGGTGGCAGGTAAGAACCACGGGAAAGATGGTCTCGTGGCTCTTTTTCTGAAAAAATGAGCGGGCGGTATCGGATTCCTTGGGGGGAAAAGGTGAAAAAATGCATTGAAATGCAGTGCATTGTACTTTAATGCATTTTTTTCACACGGAAGACGCCCGAAGAGGGAAAGGGTTTGTTATGAAGAAATCAAAAGACAAAGGAGTATTAAGGAATATCCTTCCGGGATATGCCTATCTTCCGCTTGCAGCAGTTCTATTCATGAATTTTCTGGCTTATTACGGAACCAGATTATTTACCACCAAAATGCATCATTATGATCTGTCCTTTGCAATCGATGAGAAGATTCCGTTTCTTCCGTGCTTTATTTTGATTTATGTGCTTGCCTTTGTGCAATGGGTGGCAGGGTACGTGATCATTGTCCGGGAAAGTAAGAGTCTGTGTTATGAGATCCTGGCGGGGGATCTGATTGCAAAATTTTTCTGCATGGTGATTTTTCTGCTTCTGCCTACAACGATGGCCAGACCGGAAGTGGCGGGAACGGATGTGTTTTCATGGATTGTCCGAATGATTTATCAGTCCGATGCGGCGGATAATCTGTTTCCTTCGATTCATTGCCTGGAGAGCACGATTTGTCTGATCGGAGCTTTGAGAGTAAAAAAGATCGGAAAATGGTATGCCTGGTTCAGCGCGGTATTTACGATTCTGGTCTGCCTGTCTACTTTGTTTGTAAAGCAGCATGTGGTCATTGATGTTATCGGAGGGGTGGCCGCGGCAGGGATCGGCTGTCTGATTACCCATATTCTGGGAGTGGGGAAGGCTGCAAGGTAGCAAAGCAGCGAAAAACAGTATTTTACAAAAGGCAAAATGGCTTGGCAAAAAGCGCGGTTTTGCGAATGGCGCGTCTGAACTGTTACAAAATATGAGGGCTCAAAATGGAAAATAAGGAAAAAAAAGAGAAAACGGCTGCAGATGTAAAAAGTAAGGTTTTGTGGTCCGTATTGTTTCTGGCGATTGTAGGTGTGACGATTTGGACCATCACTTACCAGAATGATGCTTTTTCTTTTGAAGTGTTTTTACGTTATTTAAAAGGAACGTCTCCGGGGTGGCTTGCGGCGGCAGTGCTTTGTGCCTTTGGTTTTGTGTTTTTTGAAGCCGGGGCGATCAGGGCGTCCTGCCGGATTTTGGGATATTCCCACAACCACAGAAGTGGAATGGTATACGCGGCTGCAGATATCTATTTTTCAGCGATTACACCGTCGGCGTCCGGCGGCCAGCCGGTATGTGCCTGGTTTATGATGAAGGATGGAATACCGGGTACGGTAACGGCTGCGGCTCTGGTAGCGAATCTTATGATGTATTCCTTCGCTATTTTACTGATCGGGCTGGTGGTTTTTGCATTGGCTTTTCCGATTTTTATGGGGATGAGTGTATTTGCCAAGGTCTTGATTCTGGGAGGATATCTGGTTCAGGTGCTGCTTGCCGTTTTGTTTCTGCTTCTGATTAAGGATGAGAAGCTGGTATCCGGGATAAGCCTGTCCGTGATCGGATTTCTGGGAAAAAGAAAGCTGCTTAGGCATGCAGAGGAAAAGAAGGAGAAGACCAGACAGAAGATGGAGGAATATGCCGCCTGTGCCGTGTTGTTTCAGAAGAATAAGGCCGGTATGCTGAAGGTTTTTTTCTGGAATCTTCTGCAGCGCATTTCTTATATCTGCGTTACCATGTTTGCTTTTCTGGCTGCGGGAGGTACCTTAAAGTCGGCTCTGCCGATATGGGCCGTACAAGGATATTCCGTTATCGGTTCGAACTGTGTGCCGATTCCGGGAGCCGTGGGTGCGGCGGATTATCTGATGCTGGATGGTTTTAAGCTTTTTATGTCCGCACAGAAAGCGGCAAATCTGGAATTGCTCAGCCGTTCGTTATCTTTTTACTTTTGTATGATTTTTTGTGGGTGTCTGGTCCTGGTAAGTTATCTGGTCCGGAAGAGGAGGAACTATGTTAGGTATTTATGATTACACTGTTGTATTGACTTATCTGTCTCTGCTTTCAGCAGGCGCAGGCATTATGGTAACATTAAGCGGGAAAGGACATCCGTATATGGGAACTTTCTTTTTACTTTTCTGCGGATTATGCGATGCCTTTGACGGCAAGGTCGCCCGTACCAAGAAAAACAGGACGCAGATGGAAGAAAACTACGGGATTCAGATTGATTCTTTGTCAGATCTGGTCGCTTTCGGCGTTCTGCCGGCCTGTATCGGAGTGGCTATGATTCGTCTGTCACCTTTTCATCACAGCGCAAGAATGATGACCTGGCGAGGCTGGGTGATGGTTGGCTTCTTATACAGCATCCTGGTTCTTTACATACTGGCGGCCATGATTCGCCTGGCTTATTTTAATGTAACGGAAGAGGAAAGGAAGAAAACGGAAGGCGGTGTTCGAAAGTATTATACCGGACTGCCGGTTACTTCGGTTTCCCTGATCCTTCCTTTTGTACTGTTTCTCCAGTATGTGACGCCCTGCGATATTACACCGGTTTATTTTATGACCATTCTTCTGGTGGGGGTTGCGTTTTTGTCTAAATTTCAGGTAAGAAAACCGGGACTTAGAGGAATTCTGATCATGGTGGGAATCGGCGCCGCGGAATTTGCGATCACACTGGTCTGCATGCTGTTAAAGTAGAATTACGCTAAAGATGCACGCAGTATTCTGTTTCTGAAGAAAAATGAATTGAGGGAGAATGGAATTAGCGCATAAGAAAAAAACAGGGAAGGACTGGTTGAATTATGCTGCATTTTTTGTATCACACGGCAATCGGGAGGCTGCTTTTAAAGCCTCTTTGCGCCCCGTGGCTTTCTGAGAAGGCCGGGGCTTTTTTGAATACCGGGATTTCCCGGATTCTGATCGATCCCTTTGTCAAAAAGAACGGGATCGATCTTTCGGAATATGAAAGCGATCATTTTCGCTGCTTCAATGACTGTTTTTCCAGGCAGATTAAGCCGGGACGGCGTCCGATCTGCTTAAAAGCGGAGGCACTGATTGCACCATGCGACGGTCTGTTGAGCGTTTATCCGATTCGGGAAGGAAGTGTATTCCCGGTAAAACAGAGCTTTTATACGATAGAGGATCTGCTGAATCGGGATCCTTGCGCGAAAGATTTTGAAGGGGGAACCTGTCTGGTCTTCCGGCTGTGCGTGAACCATTATCATCGTTATTGCTACCCGGATGATGCCCGTAAGGGGAAGAATGTTTTTATTCCCGGGCGGCTGCATACCGTAAGACCGGTGGCTTTGGCGGCGCGTCCCGTTTTTGTTCAGAACAGCAGGGAGTATACCCTGCTTCAGACACAAAACTTCGGGGAAGTGCTTCAGATGGAAGTGGGAGCCATGTTAGTCGGGAAAATCAAGAACTACGAATCGGGCGAAGCAACGGTAAAAAGAGGGCAGGAAAAGGGCATGTTCCTTTACGGCGGAAGCACGATTATTCTGCTGCTTGCAAATGATCAGGTCAGACTGCGTAAGGAGATTACGGAAGCTTCTGCGCAGGGCAGGGAATTTCCCGTAAAAATGGGAGAGCAGATCGGGGAAGCAGCCGCAAAACAGAAATTTGTCGGTTGATTTTCCCTTTTTGTCGGTGTACAGGTTCCAGCGGAATTGGTATACTTAAGGAAGAGTTTTTACTAAGCTGCCGGGAGTGTTTTGCCGTATGAAAAAGAAAAGTATTATTGTCGAATGGATTATCTGCTATTTTATTATATTGATGATTCCCGTGATTACCATCTGCATCAACTATTTTTATAATGTGGAAATCATTAAGGGAGAAATCCGCAAGAGTAATGAGCTGGTCTTAAGCAATCTGGCGGACAGCGTGGATGGAATCATGGCGCAGGAGAGGGAGTTTTATGAACATATGCTCTCCTGTGAGGAATTCAAACTTCTTCTGAACCGCAGGCAGCGTGACAACTGGTTTGATTATTATGTCAAAGAAGTGAGCTTGGAAGCGGAAAGTTACAGCAAATGGCGGGAAATGTCCTGTATGATTTATCTTTTCGGTGCGGATTATACGGTCGGAAAAGTCGGATACGGCAGTTTAATTTATTACGGAAGCATGCCCGCCGGCGTACGGGAGCAGATCGATTATCCGCAGTGGCTTTCCCTGCTTTCGGCACAATATACCGATGAGTTTTCGGTAAGGCGGTATCTGGACGGCAGGTCGGATGCGGAATGTATCGTATATGCCAACAGTCTGCAGTGGGGCGCATACGGAAAAGTGAATCTGTTTATCAGTCTTCCGGTATCTTCTATTGAAAAGCTGGCGCAAAGTCTGGAGCCGGGGACGATTCTGGCACTGGAATCGAATGATGCGCTGCAGCTGGCAGTATCCGCCGGGGGAACGGAAACGCTGCCTGGAGAGCCTTTTGATACGGAAAAATATATGATTATTTCGAAAGCTTCTTCGGAAAAGCAGGTGGAATATTTCCTCTTGATCCCAAAACGTCATTTCTGGAAAGAATTCTGGTATGTCCGTAATCTGTTCTGCATCAGTCTGGCGCTGACACTGCTGATGGGAGTATTCTGCGTGATGCTTATGATCCGGAGAAACTATCGGCCGTTGTCGAGCCTTTATGAGCGGATCCGGGATAAATCCGGCGTTGGGAATGAATTTCAGCAGATCGAAGAAGCCTATCTGCTGCATCTGAATGAAAGCGATATGCTGCGGAAAAAGATCCGTTCCGGAGAGGAAGCGGTCAGACTCTATTATCTGATGTCTTTGATGAAGGGCTGGAATGTGTGGCAGCAGACGGAAGAAGCACCGGTGCGGCTTGCAGAGGGGGAGCAGTATCTTTTGGTCGGAATTTTGCTGCCTTTCTCGGAAGGAAGCGGGCGGAAACGGGATGATTTGCTGGCTTTTGTTGTGGATAATATTTTCTTAGAGCTTATGGAGGGGGAAAACTATTACCGGCTGGAAGAAGGGAACCGGCTGTTTTATCTGGTGAGAACCAAAGAAGACCTGCAGTGGCGAAAGGGATGCCTGGAGAGACTGGAATTCCTGCAGTCTTTTGTGGATGAAAAATTTAACTACAGCGTTTTTGCGGCGGCAGGAGGGCTGGAGCAGGATCTGGAACGCTTAAGGGATCAGTATGTGACCATAACGGAACTTCTGGAGAATGCGGCGATTCTGGGAACAGGCCATGTTCTGGATACCCTGGAGCGGGGCGGGGAAAACGGAATTGTAAAGGAGATTTTTGATTATATCGAACAGAATTATACGCAGAGCAGCCTGAATGTCAATTCGGTAGCGGACGGTGTTCACCGCAATGCAAAATATATTTCGAAAATCTTTAAGGAGGAGACCGGCAAAAGCATACTGGAATACATTCATGCTTTGCGGATTCAGAAAGCGATGCAGCTGATCCGGTCGGAGAGGTGTTCTCTTGAAAAGATATACGAACAGGTGGGTTATGCCAATGACGTCACTTTCCGCAGAGCTTTTGTAAGGATCGTCGGCGTTGTGCCGAGTGAGTATAATAAGGATAAGAAAGAGATAAAAGAAAGGCAGTAAAAAGAAAGAGCAGAATAAAAAGGGAGAAATGCCCCACAAAAAGGAAGCGGAACTTTTGTGGGCTTATTTCTCCCTTTTTGTCGGTTTACAAAGGCGCTTTCTGGTGGTATGTTGGGATTACAGCGCTGGAACGAAAATGAGTATTCGGAATGAAAATCGAAAACGAAAACAGAATAAGAAAACAGGAAAAGGAGTACGGATTATGAGTACAAACAGGAAAGTGCGAAAGTTTTTGGGCGGTCTGCTGGCAGGAGCTTTGGTGATCAGCTGTCTGGGCGGCTGCGGAAACAAAAATGACAACAAAAAAGAATCTGTTCCGGAAAGTAAAACAGGTTCGCAGGCAGAAAGCTCGTCCGAACAGGAGAGCACCGTAAAAGAAATCGAAACGGAAGGCGTGACATTAAAGATCGCCTGGCTGGAACATGCGGAAGTAACGGCACATGCAAAGGATTTATCCCAGACGGCTTTCGGAAAAGCCTGGCAGGAAGCAACCGGCATTTCCTTTGAAGTCATGAATATGGCGGATGATCAGGCATTTAATCTGATGTTTTCCAGCGGAGAGCTTCCGGACATTATCTATACACGGTTCGCAAGCTATCCGGGAGGACCGCAGGGCGCGATTGCAGACGGTATTATCGAACCTTTGAATGATTATATGGATTATGCGCCGAACCTTAAGGCTGTCCTGGACGGAAACGAATCCTATCAGCGCGATACCATTACCAATAACGGCGATATCATCGGTTTCCCCTGGATCCGTGATGACAGCCAGGCAGGAGCTTTAAGCGTTATGGGACTTGCCGTACGGCAGGACTGGCTGGATGACCTCGGTCTTAAGGTTCCCACGACAGCGGATGAATTTTATCAGGTATTGAAGGCATTCAAGGAAGAAAAAGGAGCGGAATATCCGCTTACGGCATACTCTCCCTGGCATTTCCGAACCTTGCTTTCCGAAGGAATGATTACTTCTCCATTCGGTCTGGTAAAGGCGGATTTTTATCAAAAAGACGGAAAAGTACATTTCGGATATGCGGAGCAGGAATATAAGGATGCACTGACATGGTTAAACAAAATGTATAATGAAGGGCTGATTGACCCGAACTTCGCCTCCATTGACGGCGCAACCTTCGATGCCAATATGACCAGCGGCGTTTCCGGAATGGGAGTGATTTCCGCCAACACAGCTAACCGACTGACCACGGCTATGGCGGACAGCGATCCAGAGTATGATCTGGTGGGAATTGCGCCTCTTCGTACGGCAGACGGAAAGATTTCCATGAGTTCGCAGTATTCCTATCCGATTGACGGCTACTACGCAGTCATTACCCCGAATTGCAAGAATAAGGAAGCAGCTGCCATGTTTCTGGATTATGGTTATTCCGAAGAAGGATCGAAGTTATTCAATTTCGGCCTGGAAGGGGTCAACTATGAAATGAAAGACGGTGTGCCTGTGGAAACGGATCTGGTCTTAAACAATCCGGATGGATGGTCTGCAGTGGAAACCAGAGCATACTATCAGCTCGGCTGGGATTCCGGCCCGATGGTTCAGCTGTATGTGCCCCAGAGCGTTCCGGAGAGGACAAGGCAGGCCAGAGCCAACTTCGACCAGTCGGATATTGATAAGTATCTGATGCCTCAGCTGTACTTTGACGAAGAAGTCAGTGCGGAAATCTCCAAGTATAAGTCGGAAATCTATACCCTGACCAGGGAAATGCTGGGTAAATACATTATGGGTACGGAATCCTTGAACAGTTTCGATGACTATGTTGCCACTTTGTATGAACTGGGTCTGGATAAGGTTCTGGCTTATTATCAGGAAGCTTTGGATGCTTATCAGTCCAAATAAAGAAAACAAACAGCCGGGCGGTAACGCCCGGCGCGTCTAAACTGTTACGAATAAGGATCAGGAGAAGAAAATGAACAAGGACAGCAGCAGACCGTTATTTGCCGCAAGACTGGGCAAGGATTTAAAGAAATACGCGGGAGCGTACCTGCTGGTTTTACCGGTGATTTTGTATTATTTGATTTTTTGCTATAAACCGATGTACGGTATTATCATTGCGTTTAAAAATTTTCGCCCCGGAAGAGGAATCTGGGGAAGCGAGTGGGTAGGATGGAAGCATTTTCCCGATTTTTTCGGCTCTTATTATTTCTTCCGGATTTTGAAAAATACGTTGGTAATCAGTATTTCCACGCTTTTGGTAAGTTTTCCGGTTCCGATTATACTGGCCTTGCTGCTCAATGAAGTCAAGAATCAGAAATTTAAGCGTATTACCCAGACGATATCTTACCTGCCCCATTTTATTTCCATTGTGATCTTTTGCAGCATGATCAAAATATTCGTTTCGGAGAAGGGAGCCATTTTTGCCATTGTTTCCAAGTTTGGGGGACCGCAGTCTTCTTTACTGAATTTTCCGGAGTATTTTGTGCCGATTTATGTATTATCCGATGTCTGGAAGGGAATGGGATGGAATTCCATCATCTATCTGGCTGCGTTGTCCGGAGTGGATCAGGAACTGTATGAGGCTGCGCGGATAGACGGCGCTGGACGGTGGAAGCAGACGCTGCATGTAACGATTCCCGGAATTTCGTCCACGATTATCATTATGCTGTTGCTAAGCCTGGGCAATCTGATGAGCCTGGGATATGAGAAAATCATTCTGCTTTACAATCCCAACATTTATGAAACGGCGGATGTCATTTCCACATTTGTGTACCGGAAGGGACTTCTGGATTTTGAATGGAGTTACAGTACGGCAGTCGGATTATTTAATTCGGTTATTAATTTTATGCTGGTTTTTCTTTTTAACAAAATCAGTAAGAAAGTAACGGAGGTCGGCCTGTGGTAAACGATAAAAAAAGAAAGAAGAAAATAACCGGATATCGGCTCTTTTCCTGGATCAATATCGGTATTATGCTGTTGGTCATCTTTGTGACAGCATATCCGATTTATTACGTGATCGTAGCATCGGTCAGCTCACCGGCGGCACTGTACCGCCATTTCGGCGCCTTGTGGTATCCGCTTGCACCGTATACTTTTTCGGCTTATAAGAGTGTGCTCGGAAATCCCCAGATCGCTACCGGATTTGCCAATACGTTATTTATTCTTGTTGTGGGTGTTTCGATCAATATTATTCTGACCATGATCGGGGGATTTTTCCTGACGTTAAAAGGCCCCATGTTAAGAAAACTGATCGCAACCATGATTATTTTTACGATGTATTTCGGAGGCGGACTGGTTCCGGCTTATCTGAATGTGAAGGAGCTTAAGCTGATCAATACGCTGTGGGCGCTTATCATACCGGGGGCTGTCAACACCGTCAATCTGATCATTATGCGGACTGCTTTTGAAAGTATACCGGACAGTTTAATTGAATCGGCACGGCTGGACGGGGCGTCCTATCTGCGGATCCTGACGCATATTATGATACCGTTAAGCAAAGCTACGATTGCGGTTTTGGTGCTGTATTACGGAGTGGGGCATTGGAATTCCTGGTTCTCGGCATCGGTCTATCTGCAGGACAGCAGCCTGTATCCGCTGCAGCTGGTGGTTCACCGGATCCTGGATCTGACCAGGATGAACGAGATGACAACCGGAGCCGATATCAGTGAGATGGCGCAGACGGCGGAACTGATCAAATATGCGCTGATCGTGGTAACAACGGTTCCGGTGCTGGTGATTTATCCTTTTGTGCAAAAATACTTTACCAAAGGGGTAATGATCGGAGCCGTGAAAGGGTAGAAGGCCTTAAAATGGGAGGGATAAGTGTGAAAAATCGTATTAAAATGCCGTGCATTGTATTTTAATGCATTTTCACACGGCTATTTGTGCCGCAGGCGTCACAAAATAGCCACGATCAGATTCCTCCGACGCTAAAGTGTCTGCGGAATGGAGATGAAGATGAGAGATTGCAAATTGACGGTCGTTACGCCGGAAAGTGTGGGGATTTCTTCGGCAGTTATCCGAAATTATGTGGAAACTCTGCAGGAGCGCGGCGTGAATTTACATAGTTTTCTGATGATGCGAAAGGGAAAAATCTGTGCGGAAGGATATTGTCCTCCTTATACGGAGGACAAGCTGCAGCGGATGTATTCCATCAGCAAGACCTTCACCGCAATGGCTGTGGGACTTCTGGAAGAAGAAGGGAAAATAAAACGCAGTGACCGGATTGCGGATTATTTTAAGGAAGAACTTCCCCCAAAGCCGCATGAATGGCTTTTGCAGATGACCATAGAAGATATGCTGAAAATGGCAACGGTTTTTACGGAAACCAAACACTGGTCCGGAGGAGGTCCCTGGGTAAAAGCTTATTTAAACTGCCCGGTAACCCATCCGCCCGGAACGATCTTCCTTTACGATACGGCGGCTTCCCATACGCTTTGTGCTCTGGTGGAAAGAGTAAGCGGGATGCCTTTACTGGAATATCTGCGCAAACCTCTTTTAGACCCGATCGGCTTTTCGAAAGATGCCTGGTGCATTAAGGGAACGGACGGATATTCTTGGGGCGGATCCGGAGTGATGGCAACTTTGCGGGATCTTGCCAAATTTGCATGGGTGCTTTTGCAGGGCGGAAGCTTTGAAGGAAAGCAGCTTCTTCAGGAGAACTTTGTGCAAAAAGCGGTGACACGCCGGATTTTTAATGACGAATACACCAATGGCTGCCGGTGGAACGAAGGTTACGGCTACCAGATCTGGATCTTAAAAGACGGGGCGTTTGCGTTGCGCGGTATGGGATCCCAGCATGCGATCTGCTTTCCGCAAAAGGATTTTCTTTTTTGCTGCACGGCGGACAATCAGGGAGCGGAGCTTTATGACCGTCTGATCTACGAAGAATTGTATCGACAGGTGCTTCCGGGGCTTAAGAAAGAAGCGTTGGAAGAAAATCCGGCGGAATATCAGGCGCTTGTAAAGACCTGCAGGCAGATGCAACTTCCGGTGACGGCAGGGGAAAAGGACAGTCCCATGGCGGGAAAAATTGACAGCGTTGTTTATACGATGGAAGAAAATCCGATGGGGATCCGGGAGTTTTCCTTTTCTTTTAAGGGACAGGAAGGCGTTTTGGAATATCAGACAGAGCGGGGGAGGAAGCAGATACCGTTCGGATTGGGAAAACAGGTGGAATATTGGTTCCCGGAGACTCACTATTTTTATGAGCAGATCGATGTCCCTTCCGGAAGATCGTACCGGGCCTGGTCCTGCGCTGCATGGAAAGATGAGCATACGCTGGTCATACGAACCCAGACGCTGGATGCTTACCTGGGGAACTTTACGGCAACCTTTTCTTTCCGGGGAGAGACGGTAGGGGTGCTGTTTGTAAAAACGGCGGAGTTTTTCTTTCAGGAGTATCACGGCTGCGGCGGCGGACGGCGTAAACCGTAAAACCTTTGCCCGGACGACATCCGGGAGGCGGAAGCCTGATCCTTAAATTTAAACACGGATGGAGACGAAAGACCGGAAACAAAAAAATATAGAATTGACAGACCGCGTCAATGCAGGTATAATAACGTTATCGGAACGCAGCAGTTCCGGCACAGAGTGAAATTATAAAAATGAGGCGGTGATTTTTAACATGGACGACGACGGACACGCGGATACGCATATTATGTTTCCAGAAGAAAATGAGAACATTTCGTTGCCATGTGAGAATATGAATAGATAAGGTATAGTCTGCAAGAGGCATAAAGCGGCAGGCTATGCCTTTTTGTGTAAAAACAGATGTAAAAAGAAGGGTAGAGAAAGGATTTTACAAATGTTAGGAGCAATATTCTTACAGGTAATTTTGATATTTTTGAATGCAGTTTTCGCCAGTGCGGAAATTGCCGTGATTTCCACGAATGAGCTGAAGCTGGATGCGTTAAAAAAGGAAGGAAACAAAAAAGCCGGGAGGCTTTTGAAACTGGTGAAGACGCCTGCAAAATTCCTGGCAACGATCCAGGTAGCAATTACTTTGGCCGGATTTATGGGAAGTGCTTACGCGGCAGATCATTTTGCAGAACCACTGGTGGGTTGCTTAATGAATGCCGGAATAACCATCCCGCGGAATGTATTAAACAGTATCTGTGTCTTTTTGATTACGCTGATTATTTCCTATTTCAGCATTGTCTTCGGAGAATTGATTCCCAAGAGGCTGGCCATGCAAAAAACCGAGAAAATGGCCTTGGGGCTGTCCGGAATTCTTACGGTGGTATCGGTGCTGTTTCGACCGATTGTCTGGCTGCTTGCGGTATCTACCAACGGCGTACTTAAGCTTTTGGGCATCAATCCGGAACAGGAAGAAGAGATGACGGAAGAAGAAATTCGTATGATGGTGGCGGCAGGAAGTGAAAAGGGTGCCATTGATACCGGCGAAAACGAGATGATCCAGAATATTTTCGAATTCAACGATACGCCGGTGGATGAAGTCTGCACGCACAGAGTGGATGTGGATTTCCTGGAACTGGAAGAGGATCAGGAAGAGTGGGATAAGTGTATTTATTCCACCAGACACAGCTATTATCCGGTCTGCGGAGAGAGCAGCGATGACATTGTGGGAATCCTGGATGCCAAGACCTATCTGCGTATGGAAGAGCGCAGCCGTGAGGCGGTGATGGAGCAGGCGATCCGCAAGCCGTTCTTCGTTCCGGAGAATATGAAAGCGGATGTGCTTTTTGCCAGAATGAAGAAATCCGGGAATTATTTTGCCGTGGTAATTGATGAGTACGGCGGAATGGCCGGTATTGTAACGATGAGAGATCTGATTGAAATCCTGGTAGGCGAGCTGGCGGAAGAAGGCGAAGAAGTAAGAGAAGAAGAAATTATCTGCCTCGACAACGGAGAATGGAAAATTCAGGGACAGGCGCCTTTGGAAGAGGTTGCCGAGAAACTGGATGTGACCCTTCCTACCGAAGATTATGATACCTTCAGCGGTTATATCTGCGGTACGCTGGGAGAAGTACCGGATGACGGCTCCGTATTTGAACTGGAGACGGAGGATTTAAAGATTCAGGTACAAAAGGTACAGGATCGCAGAATTGAAGAAGCTTTCGTATTCCGTAAGGAAAAGGAAGAAGAGGAAGAATAAAAATTCAAAGAATCTCGTAAACAGGATTTAAGGAATCCTGCTTGCGGGATTTCTTTTTTGAACGATTTTTTCATATTTGGTCGATTTATGGATGAGAGGAAAAAGGTATTTTGCCTCTCATCTATTTGACTAAATATAGAACGGAACAATTTAAACAGACGGGCATTGGAAATTATGTTACGGAAATAGAAGAATTAGTCAACAAATGCAAAAAATGGATGTAAAAAGTTACATTTTGATTATTCCTATAACAGATTGCTTGTGACATAATAGAAAATGGATACTTGAATTTAAAACTTATGATGGGATATAGAGAGAATATTTATGGTGAAGAAAAGAAAGCGCAGTATTTTGTTTGAATGGGCCGGAGCATATTTGGTTGTTTTGTTAATTCCGTTAATTACTATTTTTTTGAATCACTATAGTAATATGAAAATACTCAGAGAAGAAATCTATAATGCCAATAGAACGGTATTGGGGAATATTGGAGATGAAATAGATCAAATTATGACACAGCAGATTAATACCTATAATTATTTATATTCTGACATTTATTTTCGCAGTTGGATATCACATGCGCAAAAGACCCCGGAATTTTATGATGATGCTTATAAATTGCAAAAGCAAATTGCCAAGTATGTAAAACATTCATCAGACGTATATTGTCTATTATACATGGTAGATGAAAATTATGTTTTGAGTAATGACTTTGCTAATGATGCACGATATGTATTTTTAGGGTTGAATATGTTATTTCCCAGCTTGCCGGAATACGAAGACTGGATTAAGCTGTTGTCCGGAACCTACAATAATGAAATCTTGTTTATGGAATATATAAATGCTAAGTTTGATCAGAAATGTCTTGTCTATGCAGATAGTCTGGAGTTATCAGGGAATAAGCTGGTTAATATTTTTGTGAGCGTACCTTTAGAACGCATTGCAGAATTAACGAGTTCGCTGAATTCAAATGATTGTCTGGTGATGAATTGTGATGATCTTATAGAGGTGGTGAATAATGATGAATTTGTAATTACAACGGAACTGAGAAACTTGATTACAAATGGGGAGGATACATTTGAGACAGACGACTATATGGGAATTGCCCAAAAATCCAGGCACAGGGGATTTCATATTTGTATATTGATGGCGCAAAAAGATTTTTGGGCGAAGTCCCTGTATATTAGAAATATATTCGGTATAAGTATCATTGTTACAATATTAGTGGTGTTTGGTGTGGTGAGTTTTTTACTTGACAGAAACTTTGCACCGCTGTCTAAGTTGTTGGAGATTGTCAGTGGAGAGAAAAAAGCGGGGAATGAATTTAATCAAATAGAGGAAGCATTTCAAAGATTAAAAAATGAGAATAAATCGATGCAGGAGGTTCTTCATACCCAGAAGGATGTATTACAAGGAATTTATTTGTTATCTGCTATGAAAGGCTTCGATCAGTATTTATCGGACAGGGAGATGGATTTCTTTGGATTGGACAGAGAAAGACCGGTAATGTTATGTGGATTCTGCGTCGCATCAGAGGATGCTCTGTTGCGTTTCGCGATAGATAATGTTTTTTCGGAATTGATGGAGGGGGAACAGTTTTGCTGTATTAATGACAGAAGTTACCTGTTATACTTATTGTTTGCTCCGACAGAATGCAAAGAAAAACTACCGGAAAAATGCGATCAGCAGGCGGAAGTGATGGAAGTGTTTTTTGAAGAAAAGTGGGGAATAAGAATAGCGTACAGAAGAACAGAGTCATTCGTAAGATTGATTGAACTGGAAAACTTATATCAGGAACTTATGCAAAAGTTTGCAGCACAGCCGGATAGTGTGCCATATTTAAGTGTGGAAGGACAGGGAATTGTAACAGATATTGTAGAGTATGTACGTGAAAACTACAGCGATAGTAACTTAAACATTGCATCTATTGCGGAGTTTCTTAATAAAAATCCAAGATACATTTCAAGAATATTCAGGGAAAGTACAGGATTGGGAATTTTGGATTATGTAAATCAAATCCGAATTGAGAAAGCAGAAGAACTGATTGCTGTAAGTCACTATTCTGCAGAAGAGATAGGCAGTATTGTCGGATATGCCAGTTACCAGACATTTCGACGGGCTTTTATGAAATGGAAGGGAACAACACCGGGAAAATATATGGAAAATCTACATACAAAAAAGTAAAATATGCGTTTTTGAATAGTAAAGTACGGTTTTGATTATAGGAATATCAGATTACACATGATACACTTTTCCTACATTCGGAAGAATGAATACAGAACGGAGGTAGGTTATGAAAAACCTAAAAATGAAGAAAGTGTTTAGTATGCTTCTGACAGCTATTTTAGCAGCGAGTACGTTGGCTGCTTGTGGAAGGGGTAATCAATCGGAAAAGGAAAAGCAGGAGGGAAGTATTGCAACCGCAACAAAAAGCGAAGAAGAAAAGAGTTCAATTGTTGAAAGTACGGTAGAAGAAGCAGAAGGGATTACGTATCCTTTGACAGAAGATGTTACTTTAACATTGGCAATGGTGGAGGAAACGCAGGTAACTTCCACAGGGGTGAAAAACTTATTTGAAACGCCATTTGGCAAAGCATTGCAGGAACAAACGGGGGTCAAGATAGAGGTTATACAGCTGGCAGATCAGGATGCAATGAATCTGATGTTTGCCGGTGGAGAACTGCCTGACCTGGTATGGTTTAATTACTCAAGTTTGTATGCCGGCGGAGCCCCGAAGGCTATTAAAGATAAAGTCATTGAGCCTCTGAATGATTATATTGAATATTTGCCGGATATGATGGCAGCATTGGAGAGTAATCCGGATTATATAAAAGCAGCGACTACTGATGATGGAGATATTATAGGTGGTCCGTTTGTCAGAGATGATGAAATGCTTAAGACCAGTGCCGGAATGATGGTTCGACAGGATTGGCTGGATGAATTGGGAATGGAGATTCCACAGACTCCTGATGAAGTATATGACATGCTGAAAGCATTTAAAGAAAAGAAAGGTGCTGAAGTGCCTTGGTCTACACAGCTCTGGTGGATTCGCGATATCGCCTTGCCTCATGGACTGATTACTTCTCCGTTTGGACTTCCCAAGTGCGGATTTTATCAGGAGAATGGCACTGTACAGTATGGATATTATAAAAAAGAGTATAAAGATGTTCTTTCATGGATGAATAAGTTATATAGTGAAGGACTGCTCGACCCGAATTTTCAGACACTTGACGGAGCAACTGCAAACTCAAATATTATGAATGGTATTTCCGGAATGACAATCGGTTCTACCGGAGGCGGTATGGGAAATTATCTGAGCACGATGGCGGATATAGATCCAAATTACAATTTATCAGGAGTTGCCCCCCTTGTAGCCAAGCGGGGAGATATAGCAATGAGTACTTATTATGACAATGCAGTCACCGGATGGTTTTTGACAATGTCCCCTACCTGTAAAAATAAAGAAGCGGCAGCTAAGTTTATAAATTACGGGTATACAGAAGCCGGTAAGATGCTGTTTAATTTCGGAATAGAGGGCGAAAGCTATAATATGGTCGATGGCTATCCTACGTATACCGACCTTATTATGAGTAACCCAGATGGGTTAACGATTCAACAGGCTATGACATTGTATCAAAGAGCATGGCATGCTGGACCATTCCTCCAGCAAAAAGAGTACATTGAACAGTATTATGTATTGGATCAGCAGAAGAAAGCATTGGCAGCATGGTCTACATCAAAGGCTGCGGATTATCAGCTTCCTGCTGTTGTTATTGCACCGGAAAGTGCTTCAAAATTTTCTAAATTGACAGCAGATATTAATATTTATATCGAAGAAATGATGATTAAGTATATCACTGGTCAGAAATCTTTGGATACATTTGAAACAGAGTATCTTGCTACTTTACAGAAAATGGGTGTAGAAGAAGTAATTGAAATGTATCAGACGGCTTTAGACAATTATAACGCAAGATAGATTTGCTTATGGAAGAGTTCTTTAAGTGGGAACTCTTCCATGATTAGTATATAAGGAGAAAATGCATAATTATGAGAAAGCAGAACACTTCCTGGTGTGTAAAACTTTGGAGAGATTTGAAAAGGTATCGTGGAGCTTATCTGTTTGTAATACCGGTTATCCTTTATTATATTCTTTTTTGCTATAAACCCATGTACGGAATTATTATTGCATTTAAGGATTTCAGTCCGGCAGCCGGTATTATGGGAAGCGAGTGGGTTGGATTACAGCATTTTTCGGACTTCTTTGGTTCCTATTATTTTGGAAGAATTTTGAAAAACACATTGACTATAAGTCTGAAGTCTATTATTTTGGGATTCCCGGCTCCTATTATTTTTGCACTTCTGTTGAATGAAATTAGAAATAACGGATTTAAACGTGTGACACAGACAGTTTCTTATTTACCGCATTTTATATCTATGGTTGTTATTTGCGGAATGATTCACTTATTTACTTCAGATAAAGGAATTATTACTTACATTATGTCGCTTTTTGGCGGGGAAAAGGTATCTATGCTGACCAATCCGAGTTATTTTGTACCGATATATGTGATTTCCGGTATCTGGCAGGAAATGGGGTGGGACAGCATTATTTATTTATCTGCCCTGTCCAGTCTTGATTATGAGTTATATGAGGCTGCAAAACTGGATGGAGCAAATCGCTGGCAGCAAACACTTTATGTAACACTGCCCGGAATTTCCGGTACGATTATTATTATGTTACTGCTTCGCATCGGAAACATTATGAATGTTGGATATGAAAAAATCATTTTATTGTACAATGCCGGCATATACGAGACTGCAGATGTTATATCTTCTTTTGTATATCGGAAGGGGCTTCTTGAATATCAATGGAGTTATAGTGCAGCAGTAGGCATCTTTAATTCTGTGATAAACTTTATTATTGTTGTCCTGTTTAATAAGCTTAGCAAGCGTTTTACAGATGTCAGTCTTTGGTGAGAGGTGAGAAGTTATGAAAAAATCAAGAGGAAGTCAGATCTTTGACAGCTTTAATGTTATTTTTATGTTGTTCATTATTTTTGTAACTGCATATCCTATATACTATGTAGTTATTGCGTCTTTCAGCGATCCGGGCGCTTTGTCGAGGTATACAGGAATTTTGCTAGCCCCTCTTAAACCTTATACTTTATCTGCGTACAAAATGGTATTTAAAAATACATTAATTATCAGTGGGTTTCGAAATACATTATTCGTGCTGGTAATGGGACTTGTTGTCAATATGGTGATGACGGTATTGGGAGCTTATTTTCTGGTGGTAAAAGGACCGATATTAAGAACTCCTATTACTTTTATGATTATTTTTACTATGTACTTTTCCGGAGGAATGGTTCCGGCCTATTTAAATGTAAAGGATTTGGGGTTGTTGAATACTTTATGGGCGCTGGTTATTCCCGGAGCGATTAATACGACTAATTTAATTATATTAAAAAGTGCATTTCAATCAATACCGGACAGTCTTACTGAGTCGGCAAAACTGGAAGGAGCGAGTTATATGCAGGTTATGACCAGAATTATGGTTCCATTGTCAAAGGCAACTTTGTCAGTATTGGTGCTTTATTATGCAGTAGGACATTGGAATGCTTGGTTTAGTGCATCCATTTATCTGCGTTCCAGTGAACTCTATCCGTTACAGCTGGTGATGCGTAATATTCTAGAGACGACAACACAAAGTATGCTGGATGGAGTTGGAATGGATGAGGCATCCCAGGTGGCAAATTTAATTAAATATGCACTTATTGTGGTGACAACAGTACCGATTATGGTATTATATCCGTTTTTGCAAAAATATTTTGTAAAAGGGGTGATGGTAGGAGCAATTAAAGGTTGATTATTCATAGTGGAGAAATGAGATGAATGAGCTTTCTAGTAAGTATGATCCAAGAGAGAAAATCAGAATAATTTCTGAAAGACTCTTTAAAACAAGGCCAAGAGCGGAAATAGTAATGCGTCCTTATATGAAAAACAGAAGCCAATACATGGAGCGCAGTTTTTTTGCGTCCCCTGAGCAGGTGAATTTACGGAAGATATTTCCGGCGGCTGAAGAGGGAATGATATGTTTTGTAAGTTTCTACATTTCTTCTGCAACAGAGGATGATGGGTATATCAGAATATCCCGGGACGTAGATGTTTATCTTAATGGAAAGAGGGTATATTCCTGTTTACAAAGTGAAGAAGAGTATGCCATGATTCCCATTCATGTGAGCGAAAATCGTCAGAAGGTGGATATAAAATGTTATTGCAGGAAAGATGGATTTTTCTTTGAATATATGCTTTCCAGTAAGGTATATCGGACAATGTGGGCGGTTGATTATCTGCTTCATATCAGGCGAACATTACCTATTGCTGAATATAAGGAGGAAGAAGGACTTGCGGTCTCACAGCTTTATCCGGCTTGGACAGAACCCGGAGACGATATAAAGTATGTATTTCCGGAGAGTACAAAAGGCAGCTATAAAAAAGACTTTTATATGATATGTACCGCGAGTAAAGGATACATAGGGTATGCCTATACGGAAGTTGAAAAGACGGGGACTCTCAGGATACGGAATCATTCGCCTATCAAAGTATTTGTGAATGGAAAAGCGATATTGGAGAAACAGGAAGAAGGAGAGTTTGTACTGGAGGTAGCAGCAGAGGATCGTCTGCTGTTGAAAACGGTTCGACGGAAAGATAAGTGGGGATTTTCATGTACGGATGAATTATTGAAGGTTCCGGTTATTCTTTCGGACAGGATACAGGGCGATCGGTGGCTTTTACTGGGAGCATTTGGGACAACACCCGCTATATCATTAGCATATGGGCCTGAGTTTGATCTTTCTTTTGAAAAGGTATATTTCGATGCAGCAGGAGAAAAGATTTTTTGGAGACTGGCGGATGGAAGCTATGTCAGACCCTACCTGGACAGTTTTTTCTTCGGGCAATGGTTTTATGCTCTGATGCTTGGACACTGGGGGATTTTAAAAGCGGCAAACGTAATGGATGAACCGCAGTGGCAAAAGTATTTTGTGGACAGTATCGGAATTCTGGGGCATTGGTTTGAATATATGGAATATGATTATGAGCAGCTGAAAGTGATGACACCGTTTTTACAACGTTCTCTTACCTTAGATCATATGGATCCGCTGGGGACAATGGGAATGAACTTATCAGATTTATACTTCTTGACAGGAGATACAAGGGTAAAAAATACGGTGTATAGTTTGAGAGATGCTTTATATCACCAGGTTCCAAGGATGGAAAAAGGTATTATTAACAGAAAAGTGACCATATGGGCAGATGATTTGTTTATGTCAGTGCCCTTTCTGGTGAGACTTGGAGTAATGTTTAGAGATATGGATTATATCAGGGATGCATTTTTGCAGATTCAGGGCTATTCCGATAAACTCTATATAAAAGAGGAAAAAATATTTTCCCATATTTTTTATGTACGGGACTATGAGAAAAATAATATACCTTGGGGACGCGGGAACGGCTGGGTAATGTTAGCAATGTGTGAATATTTGGATTATGCACCTGCTGCTGATGAAAATCGTAAAACGGTGATTGCAATGTACCGGGATTTTGTGGAAGGGGTATGTGCACTGCAGGGTGAGTCCGGAATGTGGCATCAGGTACTGAATCGTTTCGATACTTATGAGGAAACCTCATGTACAGCTATGTTTCTTTATTCCATGATTCGAGGAGTGAAGATGGGAATTCTTTTAAAGGAGAAAACGGCTCCGGTAATTCGTAAAGCCTATCAGGCACTTTGTAACCAGGCGATTGATGAACAGGGAAATGTTCGGGGTGTATGTAAGGGATCGGGTTTCAGCAAAGACTGGAGAGACTATGCAAAACTGGGGACAGTAAAAAATGATGATCATGGAACCGGAATTGTCCTTGCAGCAATCAGTGAATATGCAGGTTTTTGAGAGGAATAGGGCATGAATTTTATACTAGCTCAGATTATCGGAATCGCAGTAACAATCTATGCGGCAATCGGTACACAGCTGCGTTCGATTAAGGCGGTTCTGATGATGGAGATTATTACCAATCTGATGACTGCACTTACTTATGTTTTGTTAGGGAGTTATTCCGGCATGTGGGTCTGTATTGTAGCGATGGTACAGGGGATGGTAATGAATCATTTAAATGCGAAAGTGCAGGAAAAGGATTGTGACAGAAAGAGGATCCTGTTAATGGTGTTGTTCGGAGTTGTTTTTATAACAGGGAGTATTGTAACTTATGAGAGGCCGAAGGATGTCTTTCCCTGTATCTGTGCATTGATTTATGCAGTTTCTTTATGCCAGAAGGATGTGCTGAAATATAAAGTGATTTCCATTTTCAACCCATTCTTCTGGATCTTTTATGACTTCGCAACGGGAGCATATACGACCATATTGACACGATTGATGTTGATTGTTTTAACAGCAATCGGAATCCTGCGCATGACCCGGCAAAGGAGAGAAACAAAAGGAGAAAGAAGAAAATGAAGTGGTTTCGATTCACGCCCGATGAAGCCCCGGATTGTACCGTATCGGCATGGCTTCAGCCGGGGATTGATATGGAAATTACCGAGAATACCAGATATCCTGCAGTAATCATTTGTCCGGGAGGCGGATATCGCTATCTGTGTGCTCAGGAGGCGGAACCGGTGGCCAAGCCTTTTCTGGCAGCAGGATATCATACATTTATTTTGTATTACTCTGTAGGTGAGGAAGCAAAAGGCTTTAGGCCGCTGTGCCAGCTTGCAGAAACAATTTTACAGATCCGGAAGAAAAGTGCCGAATGGCTGGTGGATCCCCGGAAAATTGCGGTCTGTGGATTTTCGGCAGGAGGGCATTTGGCAGCAAGTGCGGGAACACTCTTTAACGAGGAAAAATTTCTGAAAGTATATGGGGAAAAAGCGGATATAAGACCCAATGCCATGATTCTCGGATATCCGGTTATTACGGCAGATGAATTTGCTCATGTTTCATCTATTGAACATGTCAGCGGTGCAAGAGCAGGAAGCGCGGAATACCAATGGTTCGGACTGGACAAAAGAGTGGACGGGCTGACTCCACCAGCTTTTATCTGGCATACGGCAGCGGATACGAATGTTCCTGCGGAGAATAGTCTGCGATTTGCCAGTGCTTTGTCCAGGTTTAAAGTTCCGTTTGAATTGCATATAATGCCGGAGGGAGAACACGGAATGAGTGTATGTACCTGTGAAACGGGTCGGAAAAGTGATTATAACGGGCGATGGGTTGAGTGGAGTATTCAGTGGTTAAACCATCAGTTTCACTATCAATTGTAAAAAAGAATTCAGAGGGGCATCGTGGTGATTATGAGTGAATTGGCGGATTTTATAAAGGACAGGGAAATGTTTTATCGTCCGATTCCGTTCTGGTCATGGAATGATAAGTTGGAACCGGAAGAATTAAGGAATCAGATTCATTGGATGAAAGAAAATGGAATCGGTGGTTTTTTTATGCACGCAAGAGGCGGTTTAAAAACCCCGTACCTTTCGGAAGAATGGATGCGGTGTATTAAAATTTGCTGTGAGGAAGCACAAAAACTCGGAATGGATGCATGGGTCTATGACGAAAACGGCTGGCCAAGCGGCTTTTGCGGCGGAAAATTGCTTGAGGATGAAAAGAATCATGATTGTTACATTCGACAGGAGATCGGAAAATACAATCCGGATGCAGATATCTCTTATGATCTGGAAGGGGAATCTCTTATACGGGTGAATAAGGGAGATGATAAGAAAAAATATCTGAATTTATATCTTTGTCGATCGGTATCGACAGTGGATATTTTGAATCCGCATGTAACGGATCAATTCCTGAAATCTACGCATGAACAATACAAAAGTTACTTTGGGGATGATTTCGCTAAAAAATTAAAAGGCTTTTTTACAGACGAACCGCAGTATTATCGTGATAAAACACCGTATACTCCGATGATTCGAAGCTATTTTGCACAGCAATACCAAGAGGAAATTTATGACAGACTGGGATTACTCTTTGTGAAAAGGAAAGGCTATCGTACATTCCGCTATCGCTACTGGCTGGGAATGCAGAGGTTGATGTTGGAGAATTATGCAAAAAAGATTTATGAGTGGTGCGATAAGCAAGGTGTAAAGCTGACGGGGCATTACGTAGAGGAAGTATCCATGGGAATGCAGATGATGTGCTGCGCCGGTGTGATGCCCTTTTATGAATATGAACATATTCCCGGTATTGACTGGCTTGGGAAATACACGGAGAATGAACTGTCTGTGCGTCAGCTTGGCAGTGTTGCATGCCAGCTGGGAAAAAAACAAGTGCTTACGGAAACCTTCGGCTGTTGTGGGTGGGATATTACTCCGGGGGATCTGAAGCGCGTTGCAGAATTTCAGTTCGTGAACGGAGTGAATCTGATGTGCCAACATCTGGTGCCGTATTCGGAACATGGACAGCGTAAACGTGATTTTCCCGCGCACTTTGCAACGATGAATCCCTGGGTAAAAGAGCATTTCGAAGAGTTTAATACCTATTTTAACAGACTTGGTTGTCTGCTTAGTGAGACAAAAGAGGTAGTTAACGTAGCTATGCTTCATCCAATCAGAAGTGCGTATCTGGATTATCAGCGCGGTCAGGAAGAAAGCGGATTTGGGATTTCAGACCTGGACGAGAAGTTGAAAGAAGCCTGCAGGATGCTTTCAACCAGGGGAATCGCTTATCATTTTTTGGATGAGACACTATTGGAAAAGCATGGATTTGTAAAACAGGGCAAAATAGGTTGCGGAAAATGTAGCTATACATATTTGATCCTGCCGAAGATGGAGACAATGGGATCAGCAACCGAGAAGCTGATTTTCTGGTTCCTAAAGCAGGGGGGGAAAGTTCTTCTTCTGGATGAAAAACCGTCCTATTTGGAAGGAAGCTCCTATTCGTATGATTATCTGGAAACGAATTGTACCTTACAGGAGATAGCAGATGCCCAACCGTTTACCGTAAAGGATATTCATAACCGTCTTTATTACACGTATCATCAGCTGGAAGAAAAAGCTTTCCTTTTTGTTATGAATGCATCGGCGGAAGAGACATTTTCTCAGACCTTTGTTTTGGGAGAAAACATAAAATCGTTTGAAGCAGTAGATCTGTTGAAAGGAAAAAAGAGAAAAATGCCGTTAACGGTAACTGTTCCAGCAAATGGTTCCTTATTGTTGTGGCCATCTCAGGAGGCGTTTTGCGAGAACAAGTGTGAAAGCATGCAGCAAAAAAAGGAGATTTTTAAGTTGCAGTTTCAAGATGCTGCAGTCAGCTTTGAGAACAATTTTCTGCCGGTGGATGTTGTACGGTTTTCGCTGGATGGAATTAATTTTTCCAAGCCGATGCTTCGAAATCAGTTGTTTGATCAATTGCTGGAGGAAAGATATGAAGGGAAACTTTGGGTGGCATATGATTTTGAGATTCAGGAAGTTCCGGAGAAACTTATGTTGCTGGCGGAAAAAGGCGATAAGCATGAATTTTCCGTTAATGGTCAGAGCGTTTATTTTCAGAAGCCATGCGAGGAAGAGCGGGCTCTTTGGATGGCAGATATTTCAGATTATGTGCAGAAAGGAATGAATTCCTGTAGTATGATGCTTACGTGGCATCAGAGTCAGGATACTTATTATGCTCTTTTCGGTGAAGATGTAACGGAAAGTCTAAAAAACATTATTGCTTATGACAGTGAAATAGAAAGTATCTATCTGGCTGGAAAATTCGGTGTTTACAGTCATGAGAAGTTTGAAAGTTATGATGAAGAGACGGTGGGAGGAAGTCACTTTTATATCGGGGCAGTTCCGGAGAGCATGAAGGAACCGACAATGGATGGATTGCCGTTTTTCAGAGGGAAGTTGATTCTTTCCGAAGATGTATTTTGGAAGACTTCGAACATAAATCTGGATATACGAGGACGTTATCTGACTGCGAAAGTATGGGTAAATGGAAATATGGCAGAAGAACTGTTATTTGAGAAGCAGGTTGATGTTTCTCAGTATGCAAAAGAAGGAAAGAATCACATTGAAGTGGAATTTACCATCGGCAATCGAAATTTACTGGGACCGTTTCATACTTCGCGAAAGGAAGAATTTACTTATCCGACTATGTTTGATGCTTATGATTTGCCTGTAAGTGACACAGGATATGAGAGATATAAACTGTACAGATTTTATCGTTTGGATAGCAAAACGACCAGATCTTGATAAGAGGAGAAAAAGGATGATTTCCTATGCAGGACACGGAATTCTTGCAGAAAAGTGGTATAAATGTGTGGCATGCAGTGCAGTAAATCAGAAAAAAGGAAAGGAATAAAGGAATGATCTATACATCTTTTTCATTAAACGGCGCCTGGGAGATGGAGTATCAGGAAGAGAGATATACCGATACGGAATCGCCCTTTCACAGGATTCACAGACAGGAAGATGCTGCAGGGACGGAACCGGAGGATCGCGGCAATAATCGGATTGAGAAAGCGGTTCCCGGGTACTGGGAGGATATGACAGAGGCATTCCAGCTTACATCTTTTTACGGGAAATTAAAAATCAACCCGGAATACGGCATTCAACGTTATCCTATGGCAGGCTGTGCACCGGATATGGCGCTTCCGAACATCATCGGCACCTTTTTTTACCGACGCAGATTTACCTGGGAGAGTACGAAACTGCAGACAGCACTCTTTTTTACAGGAGTGCAGAATACGGTTTTCGTGTGGATCAATGATTTATTTTTGGGAATTCATGAGGGATACAGCACTCCGTTTGAGATGGAAATTCCGGAGGGAATGCTGCAGGACGGGGAAAATGAAATTACCCTTTCCGTATCCAATCATCGTTTGTATGGATACGGAGGAGAGATCGTTTCCGGACTGACTTCACGTGCGGCCAATGAAGGTACCGGCGGAATTACCGGAGATGTGGAGTTAAGAACCTATTGTTCTCCGCTCCGTGATGTTTCCATCCGGATAGCAGACGATTGCAGCAGAGTGGATGTCCGGATTTATATGAAACCGCAGCAAGAGTCGTGTAAGGTACCGGTATGCTCCTGGGCTTTGTATGACGGAGATAAAATTCGGAAAGACGGCATCTGTAAAAATGGCAGGGATTTTACATTTGAAACAGAAGGACTGGAATTCTGGAGTCCTGAAAACCCGAAGCTGTATCGTTTAAAAATAGAATGCGGAAAGGCAGGCTTTTTCAGACAGCTGGGAATCAGAAAACTGAAGGCGGATGGAGTCCATTTCAGATTAAATAATCTTCCGTATTATCTGCGTGGAATCTGTGAACATGGTTATTACCCGGAAACCATTCATCCGAACCACGATGGCAGCTATTATCGCAAGGTAATAAGAAAAGTGAAAAATCTCGGCTTTAACTTTATCCGCTTTCACACCTGCATTCCGGAAGAAGAATATATGCAGGCAGCGGATGAACTGGGTATGCTTCTCCATGTGGAATGTCCTAACAATACAACCGTTTCCGAGTGGAAACAGATTGTGAATTTCTGCCGCAGACATTCGTCTGTGGTGATCTACTGTTGCGGCAATGAACTTTTGATGGATGAGACATTTATCGAATACTTGAAAGAATGTGCGGAAATCGTGCATGAAAATACGGACGCCCTGTTCTCTCCCATGAGTGCGTTAAGGGGGCTGGAATATTTCTTTGTAGAGCCCAGTCAGGAATGTGAGCTGCAGGAAAAGCCATTCCGCCATCACCCGCGCAGGTTGGAAGCAGCAGGTGCATTTTCCGACATGTTTTCCAGCTACACAAACGGTTATCACAGCTATTTTTCTCTGGATACCGATCCGGAAAAAATCGACAGCTGGAGCACATGTTACAAAAAACCCCGTGTCAGTCATGAGATTTGTATTGACGGAACCTATACCAATCTTGACCTGAAGGACAGGTACAGAGGGCTGCGCGTGGGCAAAACGGAAATGTTTTCCTCCATAGAGCATCATCTGGAAGAGAAAGGGGTCCTGAAAAAAGCTCCGCTTTATTTTAAAAATTCTTCCGAGTGGCAGCGCCGTGTGCGGAAATACTGTTTTGAAGCAGTACGCAGATGCCGTAATATGGCGGGATTTGACTTTCTGGGTCCCATTGACACCCATTGGCATACCTTTGGCTATGATGTGGGAATGATGAACGAGTTCTATGAACTGAAACCGGGAGAAACCGTACGGAATGTCCGGATGTATAACAGTGCCACCGTTCTTCTGAATAACCTTTTCAGAAGAACGAATTTTGCCTGTGGAGAAAGTCTGGAATGTGATATTCTGGTATCTCATTACGGAAAGGAAGATCTCCGGAATGCTTTGCTGACCATAAGACTCTATCTTGGAGAAAAAGTTCTGAAACGCAGCGAGGTATCGATTGACAGGGTAAAAAACGGGGCAGTTTCCAACCTTTATCACATCTGCTTTATACTGCCCGAAATAGAAAAGCCATCGGAAATGAAGCTGTCTGTCATGTTAGACGGCGGCGAGGTGTTTGCGGAAAATGAGTGGGAACTGTATCTGTTTCCGAAGGCAGAGCCGGACAGGAAGAAGACAGGAGACCTTGTAATTTCCCAGGGGATGCAGACGGAAGAACTGACCGCCCTGTTAAGAGAGGGCAAAAGGGTACTGCTTCTGGGTTCGCAGCCGTTTTGTCAGCTTCCGACTTCGTTTCGGATTGCCCTGGCCGGAAGAACCTCCGGTAATCTTGCCACGGTGATCCAAGATCATCCGGTTTTACGGGATATGCCTCAGGACGGATTTTGCGGCTGGCAGTTTGCAGAGCTTCTGGAAGGGGCTGCGGCTGTCTGCTTTGAAGCAGATTCTGTGATCTTTGATCCGATCATTGAAGTGGTATCTACCCATAAATATGTGATACGCCAGGCAGCTATGTTTGAGTTTCGTGTAGGCAAAGGGAAGCTTTTTGTATGTTCTTTGCATTTCAAAAAGGAGGATCCTGCTGCGCAGTGGCTTTTGGAACAGATCCTTACCTACCTGTCAGGTGATGAATTTGAACCCGAAGACTGCATTGATGAAACAGATCTGTTAAAGCTTACAGGCAGTCAGGCCGTACGAGCAGCAGCCAATACCAATTTTGCATTTAACCCGAATGATAAAACAGCAGTGCGGAGAAAAAGGCAGACTGACTGAAAAGGAAGGAAAAGAATTATGATAGAACGCTTAAAAATGTCAACTGCATCCGGGGACTGGATCAGCGGATTCCCGATAGGCAGCGGAAGAATTGCTGCTATGATAAGATCCGGGGAACGTTGCGACGTGATGACTTTGAATCATGAATGGCTATGGAGAGGAGATACAGATGTGCCGAGGGAAGCATATCACTCAGCGGAATTTCTTCCTATGGTCAGGAAACTTCTCAACGAAGGGGATAATTACAGAGCAACGGGAATTGCGGGGATCCTTTTCGGAGGATATGGTTCCGGTTCCGGCATCAGGAACAATTTGGATGGCTATCAGTATGCAGGTAATTTAAAATTTGAATACAGTGAGGAATGCCGTTTTGTAAAAAGAGAACTGAATATTGAGAATGCGATAGCATATGCGGAAAGGGAAGTGCATGGTCAAAAACGGTTTTTGGAAGCTTTCTGTGATTGTGTTCATGATGTTTTGGTTACACAATGGTATGCAGAAAGACCGTTTTCCGGAAAACTGACCTATTTTAAGGATATTACCCAGTCGGAATTTTTTTCATATGAGGTAGAAAACAACCGTCTTATTTATCGGGGAAAATTTGATAAGGGAACTTCTTTTATCGTAAGAGTGCAATTTATCACAGATGGAAAAGCTACAATATGTGATAAAGGATGGAGCATAGAAAATGCAACTTATATCAAAGCGTTTTGCAATGTCGGCTGCTCGGCTTCATCAATAGGACAGGAAAAGGAAATTGAGAAATATAAAGTGGATCTTAACGATTACAATGTTATTCAACAGGCACACAGTAACAGATTTACAGCCATAATGAAGCGTGTGGATTTTCAGATAGGGGAACATGCAAAAAACGAAGAATTTCTTGAAGACAGAATGGCAGCTGTAAGAGAAGGAAAAAAGGATCCGCAGCTGTATAAGATCTTATATGATTTTGCCCGTTATCTTATGCTTTCCTGCTCAATTACGGCAGAACTGCCTATGAATCTTCAGGGAAAGTGGAACTGTTATGATGAAGCACCGTGGAACAGCGATTATCACTATGACATTAATCTGCAGATGTGCTACTGGATTGCAGAATCTGCAGCATTGGGAGAGTGTACGAGTGTTTTGGCGGATTATTTGATCCGGCGTATGCCGGCAGCGAAAAAATCGGCAAAAAATATTTACGGCTGCCGTGGAATCTGGTTCCCGCTTGCGGATGATGTATGGGGGCAATGTACACCGGAATCGGCTTATTACGGTGTCTGGATTGGTGCTGCACCCTGGATAGAACAGCATTTGTGGTGGCACTATCTGTATACGGGAGATAAAGAATTCCTGAAAAATACGGCATACCGATTTTTCAGGGAGGTAGCTGTATTTTACGAAGACTATCTGTGTGAAGATGAAGATGGAGAGCTGCAAATCATGCCGAGCCAGTCTCCGGAAAACCGGTTTAGGGAGCATGAAAGAGAAATATGTGGTGAGATAGATGGTGCTATGGATTTCAGAGTGAGTATCTGTAAATCCTCGGCAATGGATATCGAGCTTGCAAATGATGCATTGTATTATGCGATAAGGTCGGCTGAAATTTTGAGGCTTGATCCGGAACGGATCGTAATCTGGAAAAACTTGAAAGAACGGTTGCCGAAGGTAAAAATTTCATCCGACGGAAGAATTGTTGAGTGGGATACTCAGACACGGCAGGAAGTAGAAGTCGGGCACAGGCATTTGTCCCATCTGTATGGTCTATATCCATCTGAACAGTTTACAATGGATAAGGGGGAGGAGCTGTTCCGTGCGGCAGTAAAATCGCTTTATACACGTCTGGACAATACCGGCATCAAGACCGGCTGGGGAGAAATGTGGGCGGCTTGTATGCTGGCACGAACCAGTGATAATGAGAGATTTTCCGAACATATGCAACACATTTTGCAAAATTGTTTTACGGACAATCTGCTTGATCTGCATCCGAATTTTTACAGACATATTCATTCGGATATCATATTTCAGATAGATGGTAATTTCGGGGCAGCGGCAGCTGTTACGGAAGCCATTGCCTCTTATAGAGGAAATAAGCTTTATCTGCTTTATAATCTGCCGAAAGGATGGGAAGACGGACATATGTATGGTCTGCGGATTCCGGGCGGACATACCGCTTATATAGACTGGAGGAGTGGAACAGTAACGAAACTGGAAGTTATATTCGGGTATGCAGAAAAACTAACGGTAGTTGCAAATGGTACAGAGATTGCAGTCTGCGCCAAAACGGGAGAAAGAGTGGCACTGCTGTAAAAATGGATTTTTATTTCGAAAACAATCCGCAAAACTTCAAAAATGCGGATTGTTTTCAAAAAAACGGTGTTGACGTTATTTTTCTTCTATAGTATAATTTAGAAAAAGATCCGCAAAATAATAAAAAATGCGGATTATATTAGAACGGAGGGAATGATGAAAACACGTGCGGAATGTCTTAAGGAATATGGGTCAGATTATTTTATTGAGAAAAAAGTAGAAGAAGGCGAGTTATTTAAAGTAGGAAAGGGAATCTATTCGGAAACGGAATATGTTCCGGAAATTGCGATGTTTGCATATAAATATCCCAATGCGGTTGTGACGATGAAAAGTGCTTTTTTCTTTCATGGATTAACCAATGTGATACCGGATGAGTGTGATTTGGCAACAACACGTGATGCAGCGAAAATCAGGGATGAAAGAGTAAAACAGTATTTCGTGTCAGATGACTTTTTCGGGGAAGGAATCGAAACTGCCGATTATAAAGGCTATGACGTACGCATTTACAACAGAGAACGTATGCTGATTGAACTTGTAAGATATAAAAGTAAGTTACCATTTGATTATTATAAGGAAATTATCTTGAATTATCGAAAATTACTTCCGAAGTTGAATGTACAGAAAATTCAGGATTATGCATTGCTGGCACCAAAGAGTAATAAAGTGCTTGAAATATTGCAAATGGAGGTACTTTGATGATAAGTGCGGCACTTTTGGAGCGATGGATGTGTCAAACGTCCGGGTAAAATTCATATCTTGAAAAAAGAGGAGCAATCAAGTATAATTAAATTCAGAGAAAGTGAAAATAGTAATGTAGTGTAATGGCGGAAAGAAAAGGTTTAAAGGAGGTATGGCCTATGACAGCAACCAGAAGAGAGGCTATTGAATTATTGGAAAGAGTGCCGGAAGATAAGTTGACGTATGTTGTTCAGATTTTAAGTGGTATTGATGGTTTGATAAGCATAACGGAGAGACGGACAAAGAGAATTGATTTAGACCAGTTTGTTATGCCTACAACAGAGCGTGGCAGAAATGCGGATGAATATATAAGGGAGATGAGAGATAATGACAGGCTTTAAAAAAGTGTTTGTTGATACAGCACCTATCATATACTATCTTGAAAACAATCCTTTATATTCAGAGGTTATAAAGAGATTTTTTACAACATGCATAGAACAAAATATACAGGTTGTTACGTCTGCCATAACAGTAGAGGAGTATCTTGTATATCCGTATTTAAGCGGTCAAATGGATTTTGCAGATAATTTTAAACGATTCTTAGATTATATGAATGTTAAGATCATAGATATAAATGCAGATATTGCAGAGCAGGCATCTAAACTTAGGGGACAGTATAAGGGGTTCAAGGCAATGGATGCGTTGCAATTATCATCAGCGATTGCATCCGGATGTGACATATTTTTCACTAATGATAAGCAGTTAAGACAGGAAAAGGAAATTCCTTGTATGACAATGCAAGATTTATACTAAACAAAGCACCGGAGGAAAGAAGGATATCTTTCTGAAGGTGCTTTGTCAGGATTATGGTTTCTGTTACCGTGGCAGCAGATGCTTCTTTAAAAATGCGCTGAACCGGACTTCGATGAGATACCAGGCAAGGTAGGAGGCTGCCAGGATAAGAGCGGTGCCTGCCAGGGCAAAGAGCGTAGGGCGGAGCCCGAAAGAACCCAAGTCACAGAGTTTCCGGTCGATAAAAAGAATCGGATAGTAATGCAGCAAATAGACAGAAAAGCTGATATTTCCAAGCTGCACCAGGGGTTTTGGCATAGGAAAACAAAGTCCTGCAAGGCAGAAGCTGAAAACAATGAAAAAGGAAGGAATTCCCCAGTAGAAAAATCTGCGGAATCCCAGAATATTGGTAGTCTGCTTGGTCAGCATAAGAATGACGATAAGCACAAACGAAAGCATAAGCATGGATAAAGCCAGATCGCCCGCAGGGCGATTTGCGCCCATGGGGCGTTTTTGCTTTGTCTCGGAGACTTTTGATTCAGAATTCTTTGCACTGCAAATTTCCGACTTGCAAACTTTCGTTTTACAAAAGATTGCCTTAACAGTATAAAAGCATAAAATGCCCAGGATAAAGTCTAACATCACCGCAGCACCGTAAAATTGAAGAAAAGGGTTGGTATATCCGAACGCATCCAGTACCGTATTAAGAACAAAAACGAAGAGGATAAGCAGACCGGTGAGCAGCCCGCGGTATTTGTGGGAAAGCTTGCTGCAGACAGCAAAAAGGACATAAAAAAACATTTCGCAGTTTATGGTCCAGCCGATACGCAGAATCGGCTGATAAACAGAATCACCGATGTCAAAAGGGATAAAGAGAAGGCTTTTGATCAACTGGGAGATATCGGCCCCGGATTCCCGGAACATGGACGGGAAAAGGAGGAGCAAAAGAAACGTCAGTATGGTCATAAGATCATAAAACGGCAGAATGCGGATCAGGCGTTTCCTTAAAAAATATTTCGTATTTTTTTGCGTTGTGAACATAATCATAAAACCGCTGATGATGAAAAAAATGTCTACGCCGAAAGCGCCGCAGTTTAAAAAACGGATATGCTCGCAGATAATCAAAAGAGCCGCAAGCCCTCTTAAAACCTGGATCCCGTCAAAGTGTAAAGAAGCAAAATTGGTTTGCTGTGTCAAAGTATTCGTTGGCTGCATAAGATAATCTCCCGTAGTGTACTGGTGCCATTGTATCATATTTGTAACAGTTCAGGCAAGTATTCTTGTGAATAACTTCCCTCTTGCGAAATTCCCGGAAACATAATACAATGGTAACAAGGTGCGTCTGAACTGTTACCTGTAAAGATTGAGGAAGCACGAAGCAGTCCGCGTAATCATAGAATGGATAAAAATAAGAAGAGAGAGGACCGAGGAGTAAAATGAAAAAAGAAGCAGAACAAAAGCAATACACGGCAATGGAACTGTTTAAAAGGTTCCTGCCTTATTTAAAAAAGTACAGAAAAACCATGTTTATGGATCTGTTCTGTGCCTCTCTTACCTGTGTCTGTGAGATGGTTCTGCCGTTGATTATGCGATATATTACCAACGAGGGGCTTAGGGATCTGGCATCTCTTTCCATGAAGACCATCGGAGGTCTCGGCCTTTTATATCTGGCTTTGCGGGTGCTGGACTGTATTGCGGGTTATTATATGGCGGATATGGGGCACGTGATGGGAGCCAGAATCGAGACGGATATGAGGCGGGATGCTTATCATCATCTGCAGCAGCTTTCCAATACGTATTATAACAACACCAAAGTGGGGCAGATTATGGGGCGGATTACCAACGATCTGTTTGATGTTACGGAATTTGCCCATCATTGTCCGGAAGAGTTTTTTATTGCAGGACTTAAGATTGTGATTTCCTTTCTCATTCTTTCCCGGATTAACCTGTGGCTGACCCTTCTGTTATTTGTCTGTGTACCGTTGATGGTCGGTGTATGTATGCCCATGAATCTGCGCATGCGGGGGGCATTCCGCAAGCAGCGTAATCAGATCGGAGAACTGAATGCACGGATTGAAGACAGCCTTTTGGGGCATAAAGTAGTAAAGGCTTTTACCAACGAGGAGATGGAGACGGAGAAGTTCGAAACAGACAACGGGCGTTTCTTTTCCATAAAAAAAGAGACTTACAAATATATGGCTCAGTTCCAGACTTCCGTTAAAATCTTTGACGGGCTGATGTACCTTGTGGTAGTAGTGGCCGGCGGTGCCTTTATGGTAAAAGGGCTGATTGAACCGGGAGATCTGGTAGCCTATATGCTGTATGTTACGACACTGATTGCAACGATTCGGCGGATCATTGAATTCGCAGAGCAATTCCAGCGGGGAATGACCGGAATTGAACGTTTCTTGCAGATTATGGATGCGGACATAGAAATTTTTGATGAGCCGGGAGCAGTGGAATTAAAGAACCCGAAAGGGAATATTGTATTTAGAGAGGTTAGTTTTGAATATCCGGACGATCATAACAAAGTATTCAGCAATTTGAATCTGGAAATAAAGGCAGGGGAAAAAGTGGCGATTGTAGGACCGTCAGGCGGCGGAAAGACCACATTATGCAACCTGATTCCCAGATTCTATGATGTATCTTCCGGGCAGATTCTTATAGACGGCAGGAATATTAAAGATTTTACGTTAAAAAGCTTAAGAAGCAATATCGGCATGGTGCAGCAGGATGTGTACCTTTTTTCCGGCACGGTTTATGACAACATTGCTTACGGAAGACCCGGAGCATCCGTGGAAGAAGTAGAAGAAGCAGCAAAGAGAGCCGGTGCGCATGATTTTATTATGGAGTTAAAGGACGGATATGGTACTTATGTAGGTGAGAGAGGTGTGAAGCTTTCCGGAGGGCAGAAGCAGCGTATCAGTATTGCCAGAGTATTCTTAAAAAATCCGCCGATTATTATTCTGGACGAAGCGACTTCCGCTCTGGACAACGAAAGTGAATTTGCCGTTGCCCAGTCCCTGGGCCGCCTGTCCCAGGGAAGAACTACGCTTACCATTGCCCATCGTCTTTCCAGCATTAAGAATTCCGACCGTATTCTGGTGTTGACGGAGGAGGGAATTGCAGAAGAAGGAAATCATGAGCAACTGATGGAGAAGAAAGGGATTTATTATCATTTTTATGAAACAGCCAACCGGTTGAAATAGTCCGGAAGTAAGAAGGCGCTGAAAGTGCGGTTTTGTAAATGGCGCGTCCAAACTGCCGCAAAATAGCGAAAAAAGAAAATGGAGGGTTGTGTATGAAGCTTGTTTTTATCGGTGCGGATCATGAAGTAACGGGAAGCTGTCATTATCTGGAAGTGAACGGGAAGCATATCCTGGTGGATTATGGAATGGAGCAGGGAGTCAATCCTTTTGAAAATGCGCCTCTTCCGGTAAATGAGTCCATGATTGATTACTGTTTTCTGACCCATGCGCATGTGGATCATTCCGGAATGCTGCCGCTTTTGTATGCAAAAGGATTCAGAGGGCAGGTCTATATGACGGATGCCACGGCGGATCTGTGCAGCATTATGCTTCAGGACTGTGCACACATTCAGGAAATGGAAGCGGAGTGGAAGAATCGCAAAGCCAAAAGAAGCAACGGAGAGACGGTTCTGCCCCTTTATACCATGGAAGATACTCAGGGGCTTTTGAAACGGATTGTACCCTGTCGTTACAATGAGATGGTGGAAGTGTGTGAAGGCGTAAAAATCCGTTTTACCGATATCGGACATCTCTTAGGTTCCGCCAGCATTGAAGTATGGCTTACGGAAGGAGATACACAGAGAAAGCTTGTTTTTTCCGGAGATATCGGAAATAAAAATCAGCCGCTTTTAAAAGACCCAAGTCCTACAAGGGAAGCAGATTATGTCATTATGGAGTCTACATACGGCGACAGACTGCATCCGCCGGTAAAAGGCGACTATGTAAAAGAACTGGCGCAGATCATACAGGAAACTTTTGACCGGGGCGGAAATGTGGTTCTTCCCTCTTTTGCAGTGGGAAGAACCCAGGAGATTCTGTATTTCTTACGAAAAATAAAAATAGGACATATGGTTCAGGGGCATGATCGTTTCCCAGTCTATGTAGACAGCCCTATGGCAGTGGAAGCTACCGGAATTTTTCAGGAAAACCGTATGGATTGTTTTGACGAGGAAGCAATGGAGTTGGTCAGCCAGAATATCAATCCGATTTCCTTCGGCGGGCTGAAACTTGCGATTACCAGTGAAGAATCCAAGGAGATTAATTTTGATGAGACACCGAAAGTCATTATTTCCGCTTCCGGAATGTGTGATGCGGGAAGAATCCGTCATCACCTGAAACATAATCTGTGGCGGCCGGAATGTACGATCCTTTTTGTGGGATTTCAGTCAGTGGGAACCTTAGGAAGGGCGCTTGTAGAAGGAGTGCAGGAAGTCAGGCTGTTCGGTGAGACTATTGAAGTACGGGCGCAGATCAGACAGCTGACCGGGTTAAGCGGCCATGCGGACAAGGACGGCTTGATCGAATGGATTACTGCTTTTTCGGAGAAACCTAGGAAAGTATTTGTGGTACACGGAGAAGACTCGGTATGTTCTTCCTTTGCGGAATGTCTGAAAATAGAGCATGGCTTAAGGGCTTATGCGCCTTACAGCGGAACCGTATTTAATCTGCAGAGCGGAAAGCTGGAATATGAGGCGGAGCCGATTCCGCTGCAGAAGAAAGAGAAGGCGATAAACGGTGTGTATGCCCGCCTGTTTTCTGCAGGGCAGAGGCTGCTTGCGGTGATTAAGAAAAGTGATGGACTGGCCAATAAAGATATGGCCAGATTTGCAGACCAGATCCATGCCATTTGCGATAAGATGGAAAATTAGTAACAGTTCATGAGCAAAAATAGCTGCGAAGCATGCAGAAAATTTTGCGAATAGCGCGTCTGAACTGATACGAATAAAAAAACGGGAAAAATCTAAGACGGGAGAAAATGAGATGAGTTACGCGGATAAGGTTTTTATTGACATGTGCAAGGATATTCTGGAGAACGGAACCAGTACGGAAGGAGAAAAGGTGCGTCCGCACTGGGAGGACGGAACTCCGGCCTATACCATTAAGAAATTCGGTGTGGTGAACCGATACGATCTGTCAAAGGAGTTTCCGATCTTAACGCTGCGCAGAACGGCTTTAAAATCGGCTACAGATGAACTGCTCTGGATCTGGCAGCTCAAATCCAATAATGTGCACGACCTGCACAGCCATATCTGGGATGAATGGGCGGATCCGGATGGTTCCATCGGAAAAGCATACGGTTACCAGCTGGGAATCAAGCACCAATATAAGGAAGGGATGATGGATCAGGTTGACAGAGTGATTTATGATCTGAAAAACAATCCCTTCAGCAGAAGAATCATGACGAATATCTATGTGCATCAGGATCTTCACGAAATGAACCTGTACCCTTGCGCCTACAGTATGACCTTTAATGTAACGCAGAAGAAGGGAGAAGAAAAGCTGACACTGAATGCCGTTTTAAACCAGCGCTCCCAGGATGTATTGGCCGCCAATAACTGGAATGTGGTGCAGTATGCCGTTTTAGTGCATATGTTGGCGCAGGTCTGTGATATGAATCCCGGTGAACTGGTTCATGTCATTGCAGATGCTCACATTTATGACAGACATATTCCGATCGTAAAGGAGCTGATTACCAGACAGCCCAAACCGGCGCCCACATTCTGGCTGAATCCCGATATTCATGATTTTTATCAGTTTACCAGAAATGATGTCAGAGTGGACAATTACGATCCCTCACCCCAGATCCAGAACATCCCCATTGCGATATGATGATATCAGGGTTCCAAGGTCAAAAAGCCGTTCGTGCTTGCACGATTAGGCTTTTGAACTTGGAACCCGCCAAACATGAGGAAGTAGCGATTTACGCAGTAAATCAGCGGATTCCGAATGTTTTAGAATTGCGGGAGCTGCTTTGCAGCGAAGCAATTCGTGATATCATCAAGTTATAGAAAAAAGAAAGGAAACGAAACGATGAGTCAGATCAATCACCTGAATATGATCGTGGCAGTTGACGAAAACTGGGCGATCGGAAATAAAAACGATCTTTTAGTAAGAATTCCGAATGACCACAAGCATTTCCGGGAAGAGACCACGGGAAAAGTAGTCGTATTAGGAAGAAAGACATTGGAAACCTTTCCCCAGGGACAGCCCTTAAAAAATCGTGTGAACATTATTTTAACGAAAGATAAAAGTTTTCAGAGAAAGGATGCCGTAATCGTTCATTCTATTCCGGAGCTTTTGAAAGAACTGGAAAAATATCCCCAGGAACAGGTTTATATTATCGGCGGAGAAAGCGTATACCGCCAGATGCTGCCGTATTGCGGAACGGCACATGTGACCAGAATTGAAAAAAGCTATGATGCGGATACGTATTTTCCGAATCTGGATAAAGATCCGCAGTGGCATGTGACCGCGGAAAGTGAAGAGCAGACTTATTTTGACCTGATTTACCGTTTCGTAAAGTATGAAAGGCGCGTTTTTAATTGAGCGAGAGCGTCCCCCGAATGGAACCCCATGTGCCTGCCTGGGACTTTGTTTCAACATCATTTGTACAATAACGTGGTTTTGTAAGTTTATCCTGAAAGAAAGAATGAACTTCTTGACATTCCTGCGAAGAAGTATCATAATGGGAAAATAAAAAACGAAGGAAAGAAGGATCCGCCATGGAAAAGATGAATATTGACTGGAACAATCTGGGATTTGCTTATATGCAGACGAAGGAAAGATATGTATCCGATTATAAAAACGGTGCATGGGATGAAGGAAAGCTTACAGAAGATGCAAATGTTGTATTGAACGAGTGTGCAGGTGTCCTGCAGTATGCACAGACCGTATTTGAAGGATTAAAGGCTTATACCACTCAGGACGGTCATATCGTAACATTCCGTCCGGATCTGAATGCGGAAAGAATGATGAATTCCGCTACCAGGCTGGAAATGCCGGTATTTCCCAAGGAACGTTTTCTGGATGCCGTAACGAAAGTGGTAGAGGCGAACGCTGCCTATGTACCGCCTTACGGAAGCGGTGCAACACTGTATCTGCGTCCGTATATGTTCGGCACCAACCCGGTAATCGGTGTAAAACCGGCCAGTGAGTATCAGTTTCGTTTATTCTGTACCCCTGTC
This sequence comes from uncultured Acetatifactor sp., assembly GCA_934433135.1. Classification (GTDB taxonomy): domain Bacteria; phylum Bacillota; class Clostridia; order Lachnospirales; family Lachnospiraceae; genus Acetatifactor. The sequence goes on from CAKRZO010000002.1 coordinate 50,039, forward strand.
GGTCCCTATTTTAAGGGCGGCGTAAAGCCGTTAACCATCCGTGTCAGTGACTTTGACAGAGCAGCGCCTCACGGTACCGGTCATATTAAGGCAGGTCTTAATTATGCCATGAGTCTTCATGCTATTGTCAGTGCTCATGAAGAAGGCTATGATGAAAATATGTATCTGGATGCTGCGACCAGAACCAAAGTAGAGGAGACCGGCGGGGCAAACTTCCTGTTTGTGACAAAAGACGGAAAAGTGGTAACGCCGAAGTCGGACAGCATTCTTCCGTCCATTACCAGAAGATCCCTGATGTTTGTGGCAAAGGAATATCTGGGATTGGAAGCGCAGGAAAGAGAAGTCTACGCAGAGGAGCTTTCCGATTTTGCGGAATGCGGACTGTGCGGAACAGCTGCGGTCATCTCCCCGGTAGGGAAGATTATGGATCACGGCAAAGAGATTTGCCTGCCAAGCGGCATGACTCATATGGGACCGGTGACACAGAAACTGTATGATACCCTTACCGGAATCCAGATGGGAAGAATTCCCGCACCGGAAGGCTGGCTTCATGTAATTGTGTAAATAAAGAGGACTGAAATGAAAAGAGGCAAGAATTATTGGGCGGCGGCAGTGTGTCTGCTGTGCTGCCTTCTGCTTGGTGCCTGCGGGAAGAACAGAGCAGGCACCGGCTCTGTCTTTCTGCGGGGACCCGGTGCCGATGAGGTTTTTAAAATCGGATCCGAAGCCTGCAAAAAGGAAGAACTGATGATATACCTGACAACCATTCAGAATCAATACGAATCCGTTTATGGTTCCGAGATCTGGAATGCAAGTTTGGATGGCGTCACTTTGGAAGAAAATATAAAGGAAATGGTGCTTGCCCAGCTGGCTCAGGTAAAGACGATGTATCTTCTTGCAAAAGAAAGAGGGACAGAGATTTCCGAAGAAGAGGAAAAGCGGGTACAGGAAGCTTCCGCCGAGTATTTTAACAGCTTAAGCGATACGGAAAAAGAGGCAATCGGAGCAGATCAGGATACCATTCTTAAAATGTATCGGGAATATGCTTTGGCAGATAAAGTGTATCGTCAGATTATTCAGGATGTGAATCCGGAAATCAGTGACGACGAGGCACGCAAGATTACGGTGCAGCAGATTGTTCTTTATAAAACATCGGATCACAATAAAACATCTGCGGACGCAGGAAATCCGGCAAATGATGATACTGCCGCCCTGATATATGAAAAAGCGCAGGAAGCCAGGAACAAAGCGATTGCGGAAGGCGGTCAGGATTTTGAAGAACTGGCGGTGCAATACAGTGATGAGCCGACTATTACGATCTCATTCGGAAAAGGAGAGAAAGCAAAGGCGCTGGAGGATGCGGCCTTTTTGCTGGAGACCGGGCAAGTCAGTGATATCATTGATACCGGTGATACCTATACTATTTTGAAATGCATTTCCACTTTCAATCGGGAGGAAACCGATGCCAATAAAGTAAGAATTGCCGAGGAGCGCAAAAAAGAAGCATTCGGGGAAGTCTACGATGCTTTTGTGGGTACGTTAAAGAGGCAGTTGAACGAATCCCTCTGGCAGCAGGTGGAATTGATTCATAACGGTCAGGTTACCACAAAGAATTTCTTTGAAATTTATGCAAAATTCTTCCCATAGAGCCTCCCATGGAGGTAAAAAGTTGTGCCGGATTTTGGCTTTTCATTCTGTTCATAAAAATTTTAGATTTCAACAAAAGCGTGGAAAGCCCGATGTTAAGCCGCTTTCAAAAGAATTATTAGCACTCATTCAAAATGAGTGCTAATTTTGTCTTGACATTTGCAAAGGAAAGTACTACACTTAATTTTGGTAATGAATCTTCATTATCAAAAAGCAAAACAGCAAATAAGAGAAAAGGATGTGTTACAGATGACAGCAAAGAGCGGCAGTTTATCAATTAACAGCGAGAATATTTTCCCGATTATTAAAAAATGGCTGTATTCCGACCATGATATTTTCTACAGAGAATTGGTTTCCAATGGCTGTGATGCCATTACCAAGTTAAAGAAACTGAGCATGATGGGGGAGTACGAACTTCCAGAAGGATACAAGCCCAGAATAGATATTATAGTGGATCCGGAGAAGAAGACACTTGTCTTTTCCGATAACGGCCTGGGAATGACGGCGGATGAAGTAGAAGAATATATTAATCAGATTGCTTTTTCCGGCGCAACCGATTTTATTGAAAAGTACAAGGATAAGAGCAATGCAGACCAGATTATCGGGCATTTCGGTCTGGGATTTTATTCGGCATTTATGGTTGCAGATGAAGTGCATATTGATACCCTTTCCTATCAGAAGGATGCAAAGCCGGTGCATTGGGAGTGCGACGGCGGAACGGAATTCTCCATGGAGGAAGGCGATAAGACGCAGGTAGGAACCACAATTACCCTGTTTTTAAATGAGGACTGTGTGGAATTCTGCAATGAATATAAGGCAAGAGAAGTCATTAAGAAATACTGTTCCTTCATGCCTGCGGAGATTTATTTATCCAAGGCCAATACCACAGAGACCCAGATCATCAAGGAGGATGAGAAACGGGATGATGATGTGGTTCTGGAAGTGATTGAACCGGAGAAGAAGGAAGAGAAGAAAGAGGAAACGTCGGAAGACGGCGAAAAGAAAGCGGAAGATGCACAGAAGGAAGCAGAAAAGGAAGAGCCCAGAAAGCTTAAGATTCGCAAGCGCCCGGAACTGATGAATGATACGCATCCTCTGTGGACAAAGCATCCCAATGAGTGTACCAGGGAGGAATATCTGGACTTTTACAGAAAAGTATTCCAGGATTATAAGGAGCCGTTGTTCTGGATCCATTTGAATATGGATTATCCTTTTAACCTGAAAGGTATCCTTTATTTCCCGAAAATCAATATGGAATATGAATCCATTGAAGGAACGATTAAGCTGTACAACAACCAGGTATTTATTGCAGACAACATCAAGGAAGTGATTCCTGAATTTTTACTTTTGTTAAAGGGTGTAATCGATTGCCCGGATCTTCCTCTGAACGTATCCAGAAGTGCTCTGCAGAATGATGGATTTGTGAAGAAGATTTCCGAATACATTTCCAAGAAGGTTGCAGATAAACTGGCCGGGATGTGCAAGACAGAGAAAGAAGAATATGACAAGTATTGGGATGATATCAGTCCGTTTATTAAGTACGGCTGCCTGAAAGATGATAAGTTCTGCGAGAAGATGACAGATTACATTCTCTTTAAGGACCTGAATGGCAAGTATCTGACCCTTCCGGAGTGTCTGGAAGTAAAACCGGTAGATCCGGAAGCAGAAACAAAGACGGAAAATGCCGTAGATGAAAACGGTGAAAAGGTAGAAGCCGAAGTGGTTTCCGATGAGGAATCCGCAAAGAATTCCGCAGATGAGTCCGAAGAAAAAACGGATGAGGCTGCAGAAGACGAAAAGAAAGAAAAGGTTATCTACTATGTAACCGATGAACAGCAGCAAAGCCAGTATATCAATATGTTCAAAGCAGCAAAGATGGATGCGGTTATCCTGACTCATAATATCGACCAGCCGTTTATCTCTCAGCTGGAAGCTAAGAATGAGGGCATTAAATTCAAGAGAATTGATGCGGATGTAACCGATGCCATGAAGAGCAAGACATCCAAGAAGGCGGAAAAAGAGCTGGAAGAACAGGCAGAAGCCATCGGCAAAATCATGAAGAAAGCATTAAAGAATGATAAGCTGAATGTAAAGGTACAAAAGCTGAAGAATAAGAAAGTATCTTCGGTTCTGACCCTGTCTGAAGAAAGCCGACGTATGCAGGATATGATGAAGATGTACTCCATGCCCGGTATGGATATGGGTGCCTTCGGCGGAGAAGGCGAGACTCTGATTCTGAATGCCAACCATCCGCTGGTTCAGTATGTAATAGAGCATCAGGACGGCGAGAACGTAGAGATGATTTGCGAACAGCTGTATGATCTGGCTAAGCTGCAGCAGGCACCGCTTGCACCGGAAGCAATGACCCGCTTTATCGCACGCAGTAATGACATTATGATGCTTCTGGCAAAATAATAAAGAAAAAAATCGCATCTTAGATGCGATTTTTTTCTTTATTCCGCCAGCTGCAGGTCGTATAATTTTCGGTAAAGCCCGTTCCGGGAAAGGAGTTCCTGATGGGTTCCGCTTTCCCGGATTTTGCCTTTATGCATGACAATGATATGATCCGCATGCTGAATGGTGGAAAGTCTGTGAGCCACCATGATGGTTGTCCGGCCTTCCATGAGGTTGGACAGGGCCTTGGTAATCAGGCTTTCGGTTTCGGTATCGATATTGGCAGTTGCTTCATCCAGCACCAGAATAGCAGGGTTAAAAGCTAATGTCCTGGCAAAAGAGATCAGCTGACGCTGCCCGGCGGAAAGCGTGCTTCCCCGTTCCGTAACGGGGGTATCGTAGCCCTCCGGCAGTTTTTCGATAAAGGAATCCGCATGAACTGTCTGAGCGGCTCTTTTGATATCTTCCATGGTGATGGATTCCTCACCCAGACAGATATTGTTTTTGATATCTCCGGTAAAAAGGAAAACATCCTGTTGGACTTGTCCGATTGCTCTTCGCAACCGGGAAATGTCAAGATCCTTAATATTTACATCGTCAATGAGAATTTCTCCCTTTTGAATGTCATAATATCTTCCGATCAAATTTAAGATGGAAGATTTACCGGCGCCGGTGGCGCCTACAAAGGCAACCTTTTCTCCCGGATTTATGGTAAAGCTGACATCTTTCAGAATATAATCTTCTTTTTCATAAGCAAACCAGACATGCTTAAACTCTATCTTTCCCCGAATGGAAATCTCAGCAGGATGGGGCGGATTTACAATTTCCGGCCGGATATCCAGAACGGTGAAGAGCTTCTGAGCGGAAGCTAAGGAAGACTGCAGGGTACCGAACTGCTCCGCCAGCTCCTGAATCGGTTCAAAGAACGAACTGATATAAGTGATGAAAATAAAAAGGGTTCCCAGAGAAAGGCTTCCGTCCAGAACATGAAAGCTGCCGGTTCCAATAACCAGGATCATGGCAATAATGGATAACAGGTAAATGGAAGGACGGAAGACGGCGAACGTCATAACTTCCCGCCAGTTCGCACGGAAAAGTAGCTCTGACCGGTTTTCGAATTCTGCATATTTTTCCTTTTCCCTTGCAAAGATCTGAATCAGCCGCATGCCGGAAATGTGTTCCGAGAGGAACGTGTTTAATTCCGTAATCCGGTTTCTGGTAATCTGATAGGCTTTCCTGGAAAGAAAGCGGAATACAAAAGTCAATACGGCCACAACCGGCAACAGCAGAAAGGAGACAAAGGCCATCCGCGCATTAATGGAAATCATGACAACGGCATAGCCGATGATTTTAACAGAGTTTTTAAACAGCTTGATCAGAATATCGGTAAACAGTTCATTTACGGCTTCGGTATCATTACTGACCCGGGTTACCAGCTTCCCTACCGGCGTTGTATTAAAAAAGCTTAAAGACAGGCTGTGTATGTGTGCAAAAACCTGTTCCCGCATCCGATAGATGATATTCTGTCCCATTTTCTGAAGCATCCAGGTATTGACCGCATTCAATACAAATCCGGAAAGGAGCATGATAAGGTAGAGGAGCGCCGCTTTTAAAATGCCGGTAAAATCCGTATGCCTCAGAGCGGAAAGCTCTTTTGCGTTAAGCTTAGGAGCGCCCTTTTGAAGATACGATTCCAAAAGGTCTTTGTCGGCTTCTTTAAAAAGGCGGGATTCTTCCGGAGTAATCCGCTCGGCCATGTAGTAGGAATCCTCATACAGAAAAAGCTGATAATAACCGGCAAAGGAATCATCCGGAGCGGAAGGAAGAACAGAGGGATCTTTACTTAAAAAAAGATCTTGATACGCCACCGCTCCCGGAGCGTCTTTCGTAGTTACGACATAAGGTTGTTCGTAATTATTGATATATTGGTCAATGGCATCTCCGATGATAATGGGACGGTAAAGTTCCACGGCAATAATAAGCAGTACCAGAATGGCTGCGGCAGTCATTGTCCACTTATGAGGTTTTAAATAAGAAAGAAGGCGCTTCATTTTTTAACTCCTTTCTGCACAAGAGCCGGCACGGAAGGAATCTTCCCGGTTGTCGATGGCGGCTTCCAGCTGTTGTTGTTCATACATATCATGATAAATACCGTTCAAAGCCATGAGTTCATGGTGATTCCCCACTTCTTTGGCCTGACCGTTATCCAGAACCATAATGACATCGGCGTTCTGGATCGTGGTAATCCGGTGGGCAATGAAGATCGTGGTTTTGCCGGCACGATTTTTCTTCAAGTTTTGCAGGATATGCTCTTCGGTGTCGGTATCTACCGCAGAAAGGGCATCGTCTAAGATTAAGATCGGAGCATCTTTCATCAGGGCTCTTGCGATGCTGCTTCGCTGCTTCTGTCCTCCGGAAAGCGTAACACCGCGCTCTCCTACAATGGTCTCGTAGCCGTCCGGAAAAGCAATGATATTGTCATGGATGCAGGCAGCCTGTGTGGCCCGTATGATCTGATCCATATCCTCATCCGGTGACGGATCGGAAGCGGAACTTGGAGAAAGAGAACCGGCGTGATATCCGGTGCTGCTTCCGAAGGCGATATTGGATTTTAAAGTATCGGAGAAAAGAAAATTATCCTGAGGAACATAAGCAATATTTTCCCGCAGTACTTTTAAGGGAATGGAATTGATATCCTGACCGTCTAAGAGGATCATTCCCGGTCTGGTCTGGTACAGGTGCAGCAGGAGATTGACCAGAGTGGATTTGCCGTTGCCGGTGCGTCCCACAATGGCAAGTGTGGTGCCGGCCGGGATATCCAGACAGATATCCTTTAAAGTCGGTTCGGTCATTCCTTTATGGATGAAAGTCAGGTGCGAAAGTGTGATATTCCCCCGCAGACAGTTGATGTTTTTGGTCTCCTGCGTGTCCTGAATCTCCGGAACTTCTTCGAAAACGCGTTTAATACGCTGCAGGGAGGCGCCGCCCTGGGAAAACATATTGATGGCTTCTCCGCAGGCTAACATCGGCCAGACCAGCATATTGATGTATTGATGAAATGCCACAAAGCGGCCTAACGTAATGGAACCTGTCAGCGCAAGATAACCGCCGTAAATCAGGGTAATCAGACTGCTGCACCCGATGATGACGTCCAAAAGCGGCATAATGACGGCTTGCAGCCGGACCACTTTCAGGTTCTTGTTCCTGGCATTTTGATTTACTTTGGCAAAAGCGCGGATTTGTGCCTGCTGTCTGACGAAGGCCTTAATCACACGCACGCCGGAGAAGCTTTCCTGAACAAAGTCCGTCAGATCCGAGACGGCTTCCTGTCTTTCTTTATAGCGGTTGTGCAGAATCTTTCCGTAATAAAGTTCCCCGATACAGATGAGAATCATGGGAATCAGCACAAGCAGGGTAAGGCGGACATTAACATAGCGCATCATCTGGATTAACACCATCACGGTCATGACTACGGCATCAAACAGACAGATTACGGCAGGGCCGATGGACATTCTTACGGCATTCAAGTCACTGGTAAAACGGGTCATCAGATCTCCGGTTTTGTGCTCGTTATAATATTCCACACTCATTTTCTCCAGATGGGAAAACATGTCATTCCGGATTTCTTTTTCGATGGATCTGGCGGCGCCGAACAGGAAAAACCGCCACAAAAACCGGCCGAGAGCCAGGGTAAGTCCGAGAAAAAAGATCGCTGCAAGACATTTTTCCACATCGGTCATGACAAAGCGGTGTTCCGTAAGACCGTCTGTAATGGTTCCGGTCAGCCGCGGAATGAATAGATTGGCAAAATCCACCACAAAAAGAGTCAGGATGCCGGCGGCATATTGAAAGCGGTGTTTTTTTAAATATTTGGAAATAAATTGAAAAGTATGCAAAAAAAATACCTCCCCCAGGAAGAAATGTATCTTCATTATATCATGGGGGAGGTGAAAAAACAAGAGCAGTGTTATTTTACATATTTTTCAAGGGTAGCGCGGACTGCTCCGATGCCGGAAGCAAGCTCGGCAAAATATTTTTTTACCATATCCGCCATACCGATGGCAAGCAGGTTCACACCGAAGATCTTTTCATTGGAAAGAAGCTCATCCAGTGAAGAAAGATCAAAAGACGCTTCCTCATCTTTTGAGCCGTTGCCCAACCGGTAGGGAGCAACATAGGCACAGACCGTATCCAGCAGCGGATCCGGACTTAACGGGAACGCATTTCCTTTATCATCGATACCCATCAGATAGCGGAGCCAGCCGGCAAAAACAAGCGGAATCAGTTTTAAATCGGACAGATCAAGATCCGGACGCGCAAGATATGCTTTTATGGTCTCGCCGAAACGGATCGCCAGCTTCTGGGAAGTATCGGTGGCAATTCTCTGGGGAGTATCCGGCATAAAAGGATTGGGAAGCCGCATGGTAACAACGGCATCGATAAAGTCCTTCGGATGAAGAATGCCGGGATCGGTTACAACCGGAAGACCTTCCCGATAACCGATGATTTCTACGAGTTTGTGAAGAAGCGGATCCTTCATTTCGTCACAAATTAAATGATAATCCAGCAGACACCCGTAGATGGCTAAAGCAGTGTGCAGGGGATTTAAGCAAGTACATACTTTCATTTTTTCGACTTTGTCTACCGTGGTTCTGTCGGTAAAAATGAGACCGCCCTTTTCCAGAGGAGGTCTGCCGTTGGGGAAGAGATCCTCGATTACCAGATATTCACATTCTTCTGCATTGACAAAAGGTGCTATGTAAGTATTCCGGGAAGTAACTATCGGAGTTAAGCCGTCAATGCCGTCGCGGTTAAGCATTTCTTCTACTTTGGCATCCGGTCTGGGAGTGATTTTATCAATCATACTTAAAGGGAAGGAGATCAGGGCCGGGTTCTTTACATAGTCGGCAAACCCTTTTTCGACAAGACCGTTGGCGCACCAGGCATCTGCAAAGGCCGTTACGGCCGCTTTTAATTTGTCACCGTTATGGGAGCAGTTATCCATGCTGACGAGGGCAAGAGGATACTTCCCGGCAAGGTAACGGTGATACAGTAACGAGACGACTTTCCCAAGATAGCTTACCGGTTTGGATTCTGTGATCGATTCTCCGGGACCGCCTGCAAAATCAGCGGCCACAGCAGCAAGGTAATTCCCTTTGGCATCGGTAAGGCTGTAGCCTTTTTCGGTAATGGTAAAGCTTGCCATCTGCAGGGAGGGGGAAGCAAAGATTTCTTTCAGACGATTGTATTCTTCCGGCCGCGCACTGTCCAAAAGCAGGGATTCCATAATGCTTCCCACGATGGTCTTTTCTACGGTACAATCCGCCTTCAACGTGGCAAGAATGGAAAGGTTGTCATGGGGGCGGTACATTTTTTCAATGATTTCATAGTCAAAACCCTCTGCGGCAATCAGACCGGTATCCATAGCGCCGGCATTTAAAAGATTCTGAACCACGTTGCATTGAAACGCCCGGAAAATATTGCCGGCACCGAAGTGAATCCAGGCCGGACGGCGGGCGGTATTTTTTTTCACGGTCTCATAGTCAAAATCGGGCAGATGATAACCGGCTTTTAAAAAGGATTCTTTATCCTCTTTAAGGCTTTGTAAAATCAGTTCCATAAAAAGATTCCTCCGTTTTTTATTTGCGATGCTGTTTTTCAATGGCTTCCCACAGGCCGTTCAAATAGGTCGCGCCCAGGGCTCTGTCGTAGAGACCGTAGCCGGGCATGGCGACTTCGCCCCAGATCATGCGGCCGTGATCCGGACGGATCGGACCAGTAAAGCCGATGTCGTACAAGGCAAGCATGATTTCGTACATATCAAAGGTACCGTCACTGGAAAGGTGGGCGGATTCTTCGAAGTCGGTAGGAGAGTTGAATTTCAGGTTGCGGACATGGGCAAAGTGAATTCTTCCTTTCAGAGAGCGGATCATATCCGGAAGGTCATTCTGTAAATTGGTACCGTAGGAGCCGGAACAGAAAGTAACTCCGTTGTGATGGTTATCTACCATTTTCATCATCCGCAGAATGTTTTCCTTATTAATGATGATTCTGGGAAGTCCGAATACGCTCCAGGCGGGATCATCCGGATGAATGGCCATGTTGATATCGTACTGATCGCAGACCGGCATAATCCGCTCCAGGAAATATTTCAGATTGGCAAAGAGTTTTTCATCATCCACATCCTTGTAAAGGGCAAAGAGTTCTTTGATGTGTGCCATTCGTTCCGGTTCCCAGCCGGGAAGGATGGTGCCGTTGGAATCGGAGGCAATGGAATCAAACATTTCTTCCGGCTTCAGTCGGTCAACTGCTTCCTGGGTGTAAGCAAGAACCGTAGAACCGTCCGGTCTGACTCTTGCAAGCTCTGTCCTGGTCCAGTCGAATACCGGCATGAAGTTGTAGCATACCATGTGGATACCGGCCTTGCCGAGGCGCTCTAAGGTTGTAATGTAGTTGTCGATATACTTGTCCCGATCCGGGGTTCCGACTTTGATGGCATCATGAACATTGACGCTCTCAATTCCTGCAAGCTTTAAGCCTGCCGCTTCGATTTCCTGTTTTAAAGTGAGGATATCTTCCATTTTCCAGACTTCTCCGGGAGCTGTGCCGTAAAGCGTGGAAATAACACCGGTAACGCCGGGAATCTGTCGGATTTGTTTTAAGGTTACGGTATCGTATTTGCTGCCGTACCAGCGCAGAGTCATTTGCATGGAAATCACCATTCCTTTCAAATATCATACTGTGAGTATCTGTAGTTAGTATAATGGTATTTAAAATGCATGAAAAGATAAAAAATTGCTTGCAATCATGCAAAAATTGCGCTATTCTAAAACAGAGAACGGAACTGATTATAAAAAGGCGGGCAGGACAAAGCAGCCTTGCTCAGATTCCTCCGACGCAAAAGCGTCTGCGGAATGGAGATTCGTGCGGAAACGGAGCGGCATGAGAGGCGAACAAAACAGGCGGAATTTAAACCGGAGCATCCGGACGGTGGATGCAGCGGATGAGAGACAGTATATGATCCGGGAAGACTATGAGGTCTATGAAAAGGCAGGAAGCCCAGTGGGGGCGCTTTCCTTCCATTATCACAATTTTTATGAAATCATTTACATTTTGGAAGGGGAGTTTTCTTCCATGATAGAGGAGCGCACTTATAACCTGAAAAAAGGCGATTTTCTGCTGATTGATTCTAATATCATGCACAAATATCATTATGTGGAAAAAAAACACGATACCTCCAGACGCATTATTTTATGGATTACGGAAGGAATGCTGGAGGCGCTGTCCGGGGAATGGGATCTGAAAAGCTGCTTTAAAGAACACGGGAAAGGAAAAGAACACGGGGAAGGGGCAAGCGGAATCTCCTGTGCGTATCACTTCCCTATTTACTATGAAGAAATGCTCAGGGGGTACCTTTTAAAGCTGGCCATGGATACCTTGCCGGATGTGGCGGTTCCGGGAGCCAAAAAAGTTTTGGACAGGGGATATCTGACCCTCTTTTTCGGATACCTGAATGTGCTGTGCGATGAGGCATGGTCCGCCAAAGAGGATTTCCGGCTGCCGGCAGGAGAGAGAATGACGTATCCGCTGGTGGAAACGGTATCGGAATACATCGAAGCGCATCTGCAGGAAAAGGTAACCCTGGACGAACTGGCATCCGAGGTGCACATGAGCAAATACCATTTCCTGCGCCGCTTCAAGGAACTGACCGGCATGACGGTTCATGCTTTTTTGATTAACAAGCGTTTAATCAGAGCCTGCGAGGGTTTAAAAGAAGGAAAAAGCGTAACCCGGGTATATCAGGAAACCGGTTTTAGTGAATATTCCTCTTTTCTGCGGAATTTTCAGAAAGCCTTCGGAGTCGCCCCGGGAAAATACAGGGACTTTTACAACTGAATCAATAACTTAGCCCAGTTCGGCAATCCTGGTGACACCTACGTAGATATCGGAGATTTCATACCAGGTAGCGTAGTCTGTGACACCGGTCTGGGGCAGATTAAAGATGGATTGGAAGGTGCGTACCGCTGATGCGGTAGCCGGACCGTAAATCCCGTCCGGTGTAATGGCAGGGATGGCAGGATAGTTCCTGGCAATGCGGTTTAATTGAATCTGGAGCTGTCTGACCTTTTCTCCGGCGGAACCGTTGGAAAGACTGTAGCCCGGATAGGAGGAAGGAACACCGGAGATCACATCCGCCGTATTAATATACATATCGTCCCCGAAGTAGTAACGAATGATTTCGATGGCGGAGTAGCCTTCGTCTCCCAGATATTTGGAACCCCACTGACTTAAGCCGTTGCAGGTCACCCGCCTGCCGTCGCAGTAGGAGGTAAAGATCGGCTGCCGGACACCGGGACGGGACAGGTAGTTGGCAAAAATGGTATCTACCAGATAATCAATATTTTCAAAAATATTTCTTCCGTAAATCCATTTGTGATCATAGGCAGTGGAAGAAGTAATCGTAAAATTGTAGCCCTGATTCCGGTACCATTCCGTATATACCCTGTTTAAGGTAAACGACATAATGGCCAGGATATTGGCATAAATCGTAGCCTCCGGCCAGGTCGAATAGATTTCGCAGGAAGCGACATTTTTAATATAGTCCTTATAACGAACCCAGTAATCGGAAGCGGTGCTGTCGGACGGAACTCCGTCATGGACGATAATATATTCCGGAATGACCACTCTGTTTAAAACGATTTCGCCGGTTTCGGCCAACGGTTTGATTTCCTCTTCCGGAATTTTGGGAGGATAGTCCCCGAAAAGGGTATGTGCCCCGATGACTACAATCTTTTTTTCTTCTTCCGTCATTTCCAGCGGATTCATGCGGATGGGTTGAAGAGACAGTTCATTGGCAAAGATTTCGGAGCCGGATACCAGGACAGGTTCATATCCCGGCGCCGAGACATTGATCGTATATTCGGCATAGGGCTGCGCTTCGGCATCCGAATCTAAGGAAAGCGCTAACGGCGGAGCGGGAAGGGTGATAATCCGCGTTTGACCGGAAGAGTCCGTGGTCAGATTCAAAATGGGAGAATCCGGATCGCCGGTATAGGTGACAGAAACTTCTGCGCCTTCAATGGGAACCAGCCCGAGTGCCGAGACAACGCTGATTTTTAAGGTTCCGCGGTAGCCGCTGTCAGTGCCTCCCGTTCCGGGAAAAGAGACTGTGCCGGGAGCAGTATCGGTGCCTGAAGAAGTATCAGGAGCGGTGGCGGGAGCAGTATCCGGAGTGGCCTCCGAAGAAGTATCGGGAATGGTATCCGGAGTCATATCCGGAGTGGTATCGTTGGATGTTGGCATAAGAATTCCTTTTGCAATGCTTTTATCATGATACTATATGCCGAAGAACCAAAAAAGATACCATGCTTACAAACTTCGGTACTGCCCGGGAGTCATCCCTTTGTATTTTTTAAAAACTTTTACAAAGTAACTGCTGTCGTTAAAGCCGCAGTTTAAACTGATATCCGTTATGGAAAGATCCGGATCCGCCAGCATACCGGCCGCTTGTCCGACCCGGTAGGAGTTGACGTATTCCATGGGGGTCTGGTGGGTAATGGAACGGAAAAAACGGCAAAAGTACTTGGGGCTCATTCCGGCTGCATTGGCAAGCATTTCCAGGCTGACAGGCGCGGCATAATGGTTTTCAATGTATTCGAAAACCTGACGGATCTGAATCATTTTCCGGGAACTGTCCTGCAGCTTTTGGCTCCCACCCGCAAGCTCCCGCGGATTTTCCGTATAATAGCCATTTTTAAGAATCAGACAGTAAAGTCCGCTGATGCCGTTTAAGACAGAAAGCTCCAGAGGAAGGGCGGCGTTTTCAGGATAAAAAACACTCATCAGACGAGCGGTGACGGAAGCGATTTCCGAAAAGTCCGCCGAAAGTGCTTCTTCCCGCGTTTCGGTGACCAGTTCCGGGGCGTTTCCTGCGCCTGAAAAAGGGTAGTATACCAGGGGAAGAAAATGATTGCGGTAAAAGGGACGAAGATACTTTTTTACAAAAGACACATCCCGGAAGAGTCCGTGCAGATCAAAGAGCAGGCATTCATAAATGCAGTTGTGCGGAACACCGCCGTGGAGCATGCCGTCCGGAACCAGGAAAATGTCGCCTTCCCCAGCCCGGTATTCCGTTTCGTCCAGGCGGAACAGAAAACTTCCTTTTAAAATCCGGATCAATTCCCATTCTTTATGCCAGTGATAGGGCATGATATAGCGGGGATGATCTTTATCAATATAGTGATATTCCACCGGAAAATCCAAAGTCCCGTGGGGACGTTCCTCATGAAAAGCGATTGAGTACATGGCGGAGGATCCTTTCTTTGCAGAGTAAGGTTTACAGTTCACACGCGCCATTCGCAAAACCGCGCTTTTAGCGCTCTCCGACGCTTCGCGTCTACTTGTCGCATCTGTAAGATGCGATGCTTATGAGAATGGCGCTCCCTTCGTACATTTACACAGGCAGCTTCTCATGCAAGCATGGAATCTGCCTGTATAAACGTACGTGTGAACTGGGGTGAATATTTTACCATTTAAAGAGATTATAACACAAGACACGGAAAAAAATCAATGCTATGATAAGGGTAGTCCGGAGAAGAACCGGAGAAAGGAAGGTATTTAAGTTATGGCTGAAAGCAGACTGATCGGAAGATATCCTGTAATCGGCATCCGTCCTACCATTGACGGCCGCAGAGGTTATCTGAATGTAAGAGGCTCTCTGGAAGAGCAGACGATGAATATGGCAAAATCTGCCAAGAAATTATTTGAGGAGAATTTGCGTTATACCAACGGAGAACCCGTAAAAGTAGTAATTTCCCCGACCACAATCGGACGTGTGGCAGAAGCTGCCGTATGTGCGGATTATTTTGCGAAGGAAGGCGTGGATATTACGCTGACAGTTACTCCCTGCTGGTGTTACGGAGCAGAGACCATGGATATGGATCGCAATACCATCAAAGGTGTGTGGGGATTTAACGGAACCGAACGTCCCGGCGCCGTATATCTGGCATCCGTACTGGCTACTCATGCACAGAAGGGACTTCCGGCTTTCGGTATTTACGGACATGATGTACAGGAAGCAGACGCAACGGAGATTCCCGAAGACGTAAAGGAAAAGCTTCTTCGTTTCGGACGCGCCGCAGTAGCGGTAGCAACCATGCGAGGCAAGTCCTATCTGCAGATCGGTTCCATTTGTATGGGTATCGGCGGATCCATTATTGATCCTGCTTTTATCGAAGATTATCTTGGAATGCGTGTGGAATCCGTAGATGAAGTGGAAATTATCCGCCGTATGACCGAAGGCATCTATGACGAAGCGGAATTTGAAAAAGCTTATGCATGGACCAAAGAAAAATGTATCAGAGGATTTGACAAGAACCCGCCGGAAGTACAAAAGACTC
The DNA here is from genome assembly GCA_934433135.1 of uncultured Acetatifactor sp. Taxonomy (GTDB): domain Bacteria; phylum Bacillota; class Clostridia; order Lachnospirales; family Lachnospiraceae; genus Acetatifactor. The sequence goes on from CAKRZO010000002.1 coordinate 65,479, forward strand.
CGGAACAGACCGAAGAAGACTGGAAGTTTGTCGTAAAGATGATGTGTATTATCAAGGATCTGATGAACGGCAACCCCAACCTGCCTAAGGGCTGTGAAGAAGAAATGGTAGGCCACAATGCGCTGGCAGCCGGATTCCAGGGACAGAGACAGTGGACAGACTTCTATCCCAACTGTGACTTTGCGGAAGCAATGTTAAATACTTCCTTTGACTGGAACGGTGCAAGAGAGCCGTATGTGCTGGCAACAGAGAACGATGTCTTAAACGGACTGGGCATGATGTTCATGAAGCTTTTGACCAACCGGGCACAGATCTTTGCAGATGTTCGTACTTATTGGAGTCCGGAAGCAGTCAGAAAAGCAACCGGCGGTTATGAACTGGAAGGCGCAGCCAAGGAAGCAGGCGGCTTTATCCATCTGATCAACTCCGGTGCAGCCTGTCTGGATGCAAGCGGTCAGGCTCTGGATGAGAACGGCAACCATGTGATGAAGCCCTGGTATGACATTACCGAAAAAGATATGGATGCCATTATGGGCGCTACTACCTGGAATGCAGCGGACTTCGGATACTTCCGCGGAGGCGGATATTCTTCCCGTTTTGTAACGGATGCGCAGATGCCGGCTACCATGATCCGTCTGAATCTGGTAAAAGGCTTAGGCCCCATGCTGCAGATCGCAGAAGGTTGGACTGTAAAACTTCCGGATGAAGTGAATGACATTCTCTGGAAACGTACCGACTATACATGGCCCTGCACCTGGTTCGCTCCCAGATGTGACGGCAAAGAAGGACCGTTCAAGTCCGCTTATGATGTGATGAACAACTGGGGGGCTAACCATGGTGCAATCAGTTACGGACATATCGGCGCCGATCTGATTACCATGTGCTCTATGCTTCGTATCCCGGTAAGTATGCACAATGTACCGGCTGATAAGATTTTCCGTCCCGCAGCATGGAACGCTTTCGGTATGGATAAAGAAGGCCAGGACTATCGTGCATGCGCAGCTTACGGACCGATGTATAAAAAATAACAGGAGGCACCTATGTTAAAAGGAATTCCTAAGATTTTATCTCCGGAATTGTTGAAGGTTCTGTGTGAGATGGGCCATAGCGACCGCCTTGTCATCGGGGACGGCAACTTCCCGGCGGAAACGATGGGAAAGAATGCCATTGTAATCCGTATGGATGGTCACAGTGCCTGCGATGTACTGAAAGCAATTCTGGAAGTTTTCCCGTTGGATACTTATGTGGAGAAGCCGGTAAATCTTATGCAGGTCATGCCGGGTGATACCGTGGAGACTCCTATCTGGGCGGAATATGAGAAAATTGTGGCAGCAAACGACAAGCGGGGCGCAGATGCCATCGGACAGATCGAACGTTTTGCATTCTATGAAGAAGCTAAGAAGGCCTATGCGATCATCGCAACCGGCGAAAACGCTCTTTATGCGAATGTAATGCTGCAGAAAGGTGTTGTGGTTTAAACGCAGGGTGCGTCTGAACGGTTTTGTTTGCACAATACGGAACGGGAAATAAGAAAGTAAAATAAAAAAATAGAAAAGAGGCTGCCTCTTTGCGAATGTTTGTTCGTGAAGAGACGGCCTTTTTTGCGAATGATTGGCTGAACTGTTACTGTTTTAAAATGAAAATCGGTTTTAAAATGAAAATTTACTTTCTTTTCCGGGGCATTTATAATAAAAGTGGGGATCTGTAAAAAAAGATCTGCGGAATGGAGACGGGATATTTATGGAAAAGACGAAAGAGAGAAGAAAAAAGAAGGGGAAAAAGAGTTACTATTATAAATTTTTCCTGAGTTTTATTATGGTGCTTTTTGTTCCTATGCTCACGATTGCATTGATTTTTATTTCTTCACAGAGAATTATCCGTGGGCAGATCCTGAAGGCAAGTGAAAATACGCTGAACCAGTTTTTCAGACGGGTGGATGATGTGTTGAATGAGGCGCAGGAGGTCTGCATCACGATTGTAAACAGTAACGACAGTAAGACTTACTCTAAAAAGCTGATTGACCAGTTTGACAAGAGAGCCTTCTGCACAAGAGAAATCCAGCAGCAGCTTAAAAGTTATATCGGCGAAAAATATCAGGATATTTTCGAATACTATCCGGAAAAGGATTATGTGATTTCGGCTAACTATGCAGCAGTGAATCTGGAAGCTTATTATAAACTGTATTATGCCGATGAAGAGACCGATTTTCCGGAGGAATTTGAAAGGGCGGTAAAGACATCCCGCAAAAAGCCGGTTCTTTTCGGCATGAATACAAAAGGCAGCAGATCTTATCTGTGCCTTTCCATGAAACAGGTAAGTTACCAGGATGAGAAATACGATTATGTACTGGTTGCGGTACTGCGCCCGGAATATGTCTCGGAGCTGCTTGAAAATGTGATGGATGGAGAACAAAACGGCATATCCATGATACTGAATTCCGATGGGGGAAAAATCTTTTCCACCGATCAGGCGGTATATGAAGAGGCGTTTGAAGAAGAACAGTACAAGATGCAAAGACAGCAGTCGAAGGTGACGGATGTCAGTTATGTCTATGTGGTGCCTTATTCCTATTTCTGGAGTAAATTGTTTACACTCTATATTATATGCGGTGTCGGTATTGCGGTTTCTCTTATCCTGGGTATTCTGGTGATTTTCCGGCAAGCGGATAAAATGTATCAGCCGGTAGACGGAATCGTCAAGGAGCTGCAAAAACAGGTTTCTCTTACCTACGATGCCGGAATCAACACGGAATTTGAGTTTATCAAAAATACTTTTGACAAAGAAAAACGGGAAAAACTGGATATGAACAGGACGATCCGGCAGGGAGAAAGAGCGCGAAGAACCAATTTTATTTTATCGATATTAAACGGAAGCAATGAAGTTTCCGAGACCGCGGATGACATTTTTGTGGAAAATGGTATCGAGCTGTGTTCGGACTGTTTTTGCGTAGCCCTGCTTTGCCTGGAGCAGGAGCAGTCTATGGAGAGCAGGCTGACTGCTTTTGTCGTAACCAATGTATTTGAAGAGCTTTGCAGTAATATGGGAAAAGGGTATGTGGTGGAATTAAATAACAAAGAATTCGTGATTCTGGTGAACCCGGATACAGAGGCGGATAAAGACAGGCTTTTATCTGTGCTGGAAAAAGGTATCGCCATTTTGGGGCGTTACCGGAATATGAACCTGACAATAGGGCTCAGCAATGTCCGGGAAGGGCTGCATGGAATTCATATTGCCAGCGAAGAGGCCCGCAGAGCTTTGCGCTACAGCTATCTGCTGGGTAAGAAAAGAGTGATTGCCTATTCGGAGATTGAGAAAAGATCTTTCCGGTATTTGCGGGCACCGGAACTGAAAATGCAGCATATTGTTTCCGAATATCTGGCCGGGGAAGAAGAGAAGGATACTCTTAAGCTGGTGGAAGGACTGCTTGCGGATTACGAAATTGATGAAGAGGCATCTTTGGAGACCGTGGAGTGTTTTGCCTTTGAAGCGGTCAGCATGTTTCACCGTTGTCTGATGCAGGAAGGGCTGTGGACGGAACGGTGGAGGGAAAAGATCATGCATCTTTTGGACGAACCTACCCTGGAAATGTTTCAGGTGTATTTCGCAGATCTGTTAAGGCAGTTAAAAGCTAAGAAGCAGGAAAAGGCGGGAGAACAGGATGTCTGTGCCGAAGTAAAAGAGTATATCGAGCAGCATTACGGGGAAGAACAGCTCTCCCGGGTGCTCTTAAGCGACCTGTTCGGGGTGGCGCCGGGATATCTGTCTAAAATGTTTAAAGAGAAATACCAGTTTACCATACCGGAATACATAGCAGGGACACGGATTGACCACGCCAAACAGCAGCTTAGAAATACGGAGAAAAACGTTTCGGAGATCGCGCAGGAAAACGGGTTTGTCAACAGCGCTTCTTTTATCCGTACTTTTAAAAGGCAGGAAGGAATTACGCCGAATGTGTACCGCGAGTATTTCCTAAAGCGGCATAAAACCTCGTAAAACAGGCATTTTTTCGTTTTGCATATCGTTTTCAGATTGAAAATATACAAAAAGAATTTCTGCGTGTATAATGCCGGTTGTAAGGAAGAACGTGAACTTTGAAAGGGAACGGACTTCTGTGCATTACCGGTAAATGCAGAACAACGCAAGAGAAGTAAAAAGAAAAAGGAAAAGAAAAAGGAAAAGAAAAAGAGGTAACAAGATTATGAGAAGAAAACGGTTATCACGCGTCGCGGCAGTTGCGTTTTGCGCAGTTATGGCTGTCAGTTCGCTTGCAGGTTGTGCGGGCAGGGAAGAGAATACAAAGGTATCAACAGAGAGTACTTCCGCAGAGACGGCAGGCAGTACAGAATCCGAACCGGTGCAGACACAGACTGCAGAGGGAGAAAAGACGCTTACTTATCCTGTGAGCACGGATGTCGAGTTAAGCTTTTATATCAAGAATGGCGGACTGGATAAGAGTTCTGCATATGTTAATTACAGTGATGTGCCATTTTATGCCGGATTGTCCGAGCGTACGGGAGTTAAGATTGACTGGCAGACTTATGCGGCAGGGGCGGATCAGGATGCCGCATACAATCTGATGCTGCAGGAGGAAAAACTCCCTAACATTATCTTCGGTGATCGCTGCAACGATGCGGCAACTCTATGCGAAGATGGTCTGGTGTATGATCTGACGGAGTATCTTCCGGAATATGCACCGGATTTCTGGGAATATATTAACCGGCCGGAAAATGAGGCCAATCGTAAAGCCATTACCACGGCAGATGGCAGATTCCTGTATTTCCCGTTTATTCGTGAGAGTGATTTCAACATTACTTACACCGGACCGGTCATTCGTAAGGATTGGCTGGAGGAACTGAATCTGGAAGCGCCGGTTACATTGGAAGACTGGGAAACCGTACTTACGGCATTTAAGGAAAAGTACAATGCCTATTTCAGTTTTGCACTCCACAGATTTGCATCGGCGGGAATCGGCGGCGGTGCCGGCGCGTTTGCACCTCATATTTTCAGGCTTTACCTGGACAACAATGAGGTAAAATGTGCCAATACCCAGGAAGAATGGAAGAATTTCCTGACGATCATGAATCGTTGGTATGATTCCGGACTTCTGGATCCGGATTTTACCACTGCGGATGATACTTCTGTGCGTTCCAGGGCACTGAATGGCGAAACCGGAGTCGTATATACGGCAATGTCCCAGCTGACGAATTTTATTGCGGATGCAGAAAAGGAAGGAACCGGTGCGGAATGGGTCGGCTTCTCTTATCCGAGAACACAGAAAGGGGCTGCAACGACTTACATTCAGACAGACAGCCAGACTTTTGTGCCTTATATGGGCGCTATGATTACCACTTCCGGTTCCGAAGAAGAGCTGATTGCCGCAATTGAGTTTTTGAATTACGGATACAGTAAGGAAGGAATGTTGTACTGGAACTTCGGAGAAGAAGGGGTCAGCTATGATATCGCGGCAGACGGTCATCCGGAGTTTAACGATCGGATTAAGTCGGATGAACGCGGACTTTCCGAGGCATTAAAAGACTATACCGGTATGTACGCCATCGGTGTGGGAATTCAGATGGCGGATATGGTAAAAGCCAAAAACAGCAAAACATCAGCGGAGGCAGTAGCTGCCTGGACGGAAAATACCGTTGCAGGATCTTATATGCTTCCTCCTTATGCGAGAACAGAAGAGGAACAGGTACTTTATAATGATGCCAGCACACAGCTGTCCACCTATGTTACGGAAATGGCGCTTAAATTCATAACGGGTGAAGAATCTCTGGATAACTTTGATAAATTCGTGGAGCAGATGAACGAATACGGTCTGCAGAAATTGCTGGAAAGTGAACAGACGGCATACAATCGCAGCAGGAACTAGTTATTTGGTCTGGTTATTTGCAGGACGGTGTACGAGTTCTATGAGGATCGTTTGTTTCTTTTAACATGCGATCCTCTTTTTTCAGGAGGTATGTATGAAGAAATCTTTCAAAGAAAGGGCAGTACAGGACTGGAGACGGCACAAATATAAATATTTCATTGTATTGCCGGTTCTTGTTTATTTAATTCTCTTCTGTTATAAGCCCATGTACGGCATTGTTATTGCATTCAAAAAGTATCGTCCGAGTCTTAAGATCATGGGAAGCCCCTGGGTCGGATTGGATAATTTTGTTCGCTTTTTTAAGGATCCCTGGTGTTTCAGGCTGATCCGGAATACGTTTTCCATTAGTTTTCGGATGATACTTTTCAGCTTTCCGGCGGCTGTTTTGCTTGCTTTATTGTTAAATGAGGTCAAGACGAGCTGGTATAAAAGAACCGTTCAGACCATTACGTATATGCCTCATTTTATTGCCATGGTAGTGGTATGCGGTCTGATTAACACCTATTGTCAGTCCAAAGGTCTGTTTAATGACATCATCGCTTTTTTCGGGGGAGAAAGGAGCAATCTGCTGGCGCAAAAAAGTCTGTTTTACCCCATTTATGTGATTTCCGGAATTTGGCAGGATGTGGGCTGGAACTCCATCATTTATCTGGCTGCGCTTTCCGGGATTGATCAGGAACAGTACGAAGCGGCCAGAATTGACGGAGCCGGGAGATTTCAGCAGATGGTACATGTAACGTTCCCGGGACTTCTGTCGACGATATCCATGCTGCTGGTCCTGAATATGGGAAGTATATTAAGTGTGGGATATGAAAAAATCCTTTTGCTTTATCAGCCTCTTACTTACGAAGTGGCGGATGTCATCTCCACTTACGTATACCGGAAGGGACTGGTAGATGCAGATTACAGTTTCAGCACGGCCGTAAATTTATTTAACTCGGTTATTAACATCATTTTTCTGATGCTTTCAAATCGTGTCAGCAAGAAGATGGGGCAAAGCGGGTTATTCTAGGAATGGAGAGTAAAGACAGTGAAGAGGAAAAAGAAAAAAGCGAAAGATCGGATACTTGACGCAGCAATCAATCTGATTCTGTTTCTGGTAACCGTACTTTGTTTCTATCCGGTCTGGTATGTGCTGATTGCTTCTTTTACGGACAGCACGGAATTGGTCAGGAATCCGGGATTTTTGCTCTGGCCAACGGAATTTGTGGGATCTGCGTATCGTCTGGTATTTGAAAATCCCCTGTTCACCATTTCTTTTCTGAACAGTTTTAAAATACTGGCTCTGGGGCTGCCTATAAATGTGGTTATTACGCTTTTATGCGGTTATTTCATGTCCTGTACGGGGATGATGTGGAAAAAACCGATCAATTTTCTGATTATGTTTACCATGTTCTTCGGCGGCGGACTGATTCCGGGATATTTGAATATCAAATCTCTCGGATTATACAATACCATTTGGGCATTGGTGCTGCCGGGAGCCTTAAGTGTGTACAATGCCATTATCTGCAAGACCGCGATTGAGGCAGTACCGGAAAGCCTGAAGGAATCCGCTTATATAGACGGAGCCAACGATTTTCAGGTCATTTTTAAGATCCTTCTTCCGTTAATTAAGGCAACCATGGCGGTGCTTTTGCTTTATTACGGAGTAGGACATTGGAACAGCTGGTTTCAGGCATCGATTTATATCAAGGATAATACGAAGCTGCCGGTTCAGAATATCCTTCGGAGCGTTCTGCTGGCAAATCAGGAATTATCGGGGAGCGGAGCTTCTGATACCTACAATGCTTATGCGGAGACAATTAAATATGCGGCAATTGTTATCAGTACATTCCCGATTTTGTGTATTTATCCGTTTTTACAAAAATATTTTACCAAAGGGGTTATGATCGGGGCGGTCAAAGGATAGCCGGTGCGCAAGAGACGGGATCCGTCCCTGGGAGAGGAGAAAAGAATGAACGGAAAGAAGAGAAGGAAAAGCTTGACGGCATGGCTGCTTGTATTCTGTATGGTATTTGCGGCACTGCCGTCTTTACGGATATCGGCGCAGCAGGAAGTGAAAAAAGTATTCTGCGATTCTGCCGGTTTTGAGAACGGTATGGTGGGAAAAGGAAACGGAAACGGCAGCGGTATCGTAGAATGTGCCGGTGATTCGGAGAATTCGTATCTGCTTTGCAGAACCTTAAACGGTACGAATGATTATAACTGGACATTTGAAGACAATGCCATGAAAAATATTACGGAACAGCTGGTAATCGAAGCGGATTTATCCACAACGGGCAGTCTGCCGGGAGGAAATCTGTATTATCGTAAGTCCATGACAGAGACGGCCAGGCTGATGACGTTTGCCGGGAATGTCATCACGTTCGAAAACGGTCAGACGACAAGCGTAAGTCCCGACAAGTGGCTGCATATGAAGTTCGTCTGCAATATCGCCGACAAAACCTATGCTGTTTATGTGGATGGAGAAAAAGCTGCGGACGGGGTGCCCGTCTACGGAAATAACGCACCTGCAGGAGAAGTCAATCTGATCCGTCTGGCATTTAACAGCGGGAATGCACCGGATACGGATATGATGATAGACAACCTGAAGATCTATGAAGAAGGCGAAGGACAGGGAGGCACACAAGAGCCGGTTGTCGGTACCGCTGTTTTTTACAATTCCGGCGGATTTGAAAAAGAAGGTCAAAGACCCGGAGGAAACGCCAAAAACAATACAATTGCAATCGACCGGGACAGTGCAACAGGAAACCATTATCTGTATTGCGAAACAACGGCGGAAGGCGCAGCCAATGACTATCATTGGGATCTGGAATTTGAGGATATAGCGGACTATATGGTATTTGATTTTGAAGTATCTACCAAAAGTACACTCCCTGTCGGCAATATTTATTATCGGGACGCTGATAAAAACGGAGCGCAGCTGATGACCTTTGAAGGAAATACCGTTGCATTCGGGGGCGGAAGTGTGACTGTGCAGGCGCCGCAGGATGAGTGGTTGCATGTTGTGGTCGTATGTAATATTCCGGAGAGTACCTGTGATGTTTATACAGGGGAGGCGGTTTATAAAGAGGGTGCGCAGCCGATCCTGAATGGGTACTCGTATGCAGGTCCGGGAGCCATTTCCATGATGCGTATTCATTTCGGAGCCAATAATGCAGTCGGCACCAATATAATGTTGGATAATCTGAAGGTATATGAAGGGGCAGCACCGAGAGATATCGGAAATGACCCGATGCTGAACCAGACATCGAAAATTGTTATGAATAACGTAGAGGCTAAAAATGCCCTGGGAAAAGAGGTTGTGGCGCTTTCCGTCGGCGGGAACGGGATCTATTATGACGGTGAAAAGCACGAGATCCGAGTACCGGCCTATGCAGAACAGGATGGCAGACAAATGATTCCCGTTGAGGCTGCGCCAGAGGCCTTTTCGTTAAGCGGCGAGTGGTATGCCGGTTATCCTGTGACCGAAACGGGAGGAAGTCTGTTTATTTCTGCAAAAGATCTGGCGGCAGTTACAGGAAAAACGTTAACCACGGATGATATCAGGGGAATTGTTCTTTGGGCGGACGGTGAATTTGAACTGACGGAAAAGAATGCGAATGTTATCAATAATTATTTGCTGTATGACAGGCCGTCAAAAGAGCGGATTCAGGAACTTTTTACAGAGAATAACCAGGGAATACGGCATCCCAGAGTTATGATGAATCAGGAGATTTATGACAGAGTACTCTATAATTATGCAAATGATCCCGATGTAGGAGCCTGGGGAAAGGAAATCATACAGGAAGCGGATCAATTGTTGAAAAAAGCAATGCCGACCTACAGTCTTCCGGATAATTACCGGTTGCTTGCAACCTGCCGGGATGTCTATCAGAGAGCCCAGACGATTTCCATGGCTTATCTGTTAACAAAGGATTCCGGATATGCAGAAGGACTTTATAAGGTGTTCGAAGCAGTAGGCAATTTCCCGGACTGGAACCCGCAGCATTTCCTGGATGTAGGAGAGATGACCTGTGCATTTGCCATCGGCTATGACTGGCTTTATGACTATTGGTCAGAGGAACAGAAGGAATTCCTGGCGGATAAGATTTATCAGTATGGCCTGGTACCTGCATATGAAGCATATTATGGGAATCTCGGAAGTTACGGATGGTGGACGCCGGGAAACCATACGAATTGGAATGTGGTATGTAACGGTGGTATTCTTATGGGTGCGGTTGCTGTCTTTGAACGGCATCCGGAAATGTGTTCCGATATGATAGCGATGCAGGTTCGGGATGTGGAAACGATGATGAACAGTTTCTATCCGGACGGCGCCTGGTTTGAGGGTATCAGCTACTGGGAGTACACGCTTTCTTATACCGTCAATATGCTTTCCACTCTGAAAGCCTGCTTTGGCACGGATTTTAATCTTTCGGCAACTCCGGGGCTTGCACGAACCATTTACTTCCATATGGCAGGAGACGGAAGCTGCGGACTGAATAATTTCCACGATACGCATGTGACCCATGGCAGTGTAAATACTTATTTCTGGCTGTCCGATCAGTATCATCTGCCGGGAGTAACCAATGTACGTCTGAACCATTTTGCCAAAGGAATTGTAAAGCCCACGGCCTTTGACCTGCTGTGGTATGATACCGGCATTAAAGGCACGGATTTTGAGATGGATCCGGATGCTTATATTAAGGGTGTGGAACTTGTCTCAATGCGGTATTCCTGGGTTGATGATAATGGCGCTTTTCTCTCTTATCATGGCGGTATTGCAGTGGAAAATCATTCTCATCTGGATACCGGAACCTTTGTTTTCGATCTGGCGGGAATTCGCTGGGCACAGGATCTTGGCAGCGACAATTATGATATGGACGGCTATTTTGACGGCACAAAAAAGCATGTTTATTACAGACTTCGTCCGGAGGGACACAATCTGTATGTCATCAATCCGGATCAGAATCCGGGACAGACAACGGATCATTTTGCAACGGTCCAGTCGCTAGTATCGTCTGCAAGAGGAGCATATTCCGTATTGGATATGACACCGGCTTATGCAGACTGGGTGGAAAAGGCAAGCCGCGGCTATATGCTTGCAGATGACCGAAGAAGCGGTATTGTCCGGGATGAGATTACCTTTAAAGAAGAAGGCAGTGAATACTGGTGGTTTATGCATACTCCGCAGAATGCCGAAATTGAGATTGCGGATCAGCATACGGCTTATATCACCAAAGACGGCACGACTTTGAAGTTTATGATAGATTCGGATATTGCGGATTACGAGTTCGGTGTAATGGATGCCAAGCCTCTCGCTACCTCGCCCAATCCCGCGGGACAGCTGCAGAATGAGGGAATACGGAAGCTCTATCTGAAGGGAACGGCAGGAAAGACGAATTATGTTGTCTGCAAAATGATTCTTGCACAGGATCCCTGCGCAGAAGAACTTTTGAATACACCCATTGCACAGTGGAACATTCCGGAAGGAGAGCTGCAGGAACTGCCGGTGCTTTCCGGGATCTATGTTGACGGAGCGGTAATGGAAGGATTTGAGCCGACGAAAGTTCAGTACGGAAGATATATCCGGTACGATGACACTTCGGTTCCCGAGATTACGGCAACGGCTGCGGCAGGCCTGAAGGTGGATGTTCTTTACGGAGAGACGTATAAGGATACCATAAGGATCCGGGTATCGGATGAGATTACCGGACTGTACCGGGAGTATTATTATACAACGACGGTTCTTACAAAACTGGAAAATGTCGGGGAGTATACCAGAATGCAGGTAACGGGGCATAAGGCATCCGATGAGCCGGAGGCGGATCACCCGGCAGAAATGGTATCGGATAACAACACGAACCCGGAATCCAGATGGGCAGCGGAAAACGATGTCTGGCTGATACTGGACATGGGAAGAACGGAAAAAATCGATGCCGTGGGAATCGCTGTCTGGAAAGGGGCAGAGAGAGCTTATACTTTCCGAATTGAAGTCTCCGAGGATGGGGAAAACTGGACGGAAGTCATTGCGGAACGTACAACGGATACCGCTTACGGGGAGGAGATCGGAATTTATGATTTTCCGGGCGGTATTGTAAATGCGAGATATGTAAAATATTCCGGCAGAGGGAACAGCTACAACAAGTGGAATTCCATTACGGAACTGGCTATTCTGCGTTCCCCGGACAAATCAGCAGAACCTGGCAACCCTACGGAACCGGGCAACCCGCCTTCTGATGCATTATCGCCTGCGACAGGGGATTTGGGGAAAAATGCCTGCTTAATTCTTTGTCCGATCCTTTTGGCTTGTGTTGTTTTGGGACGGTTCGCTTATCGAAGGAGAAAGGAACAGAAAGAGTAAAGAGATGTTGTATCAGATTCAGGAGAACGGACTTTATCTGGTCTTTGAAATGGAAAAAGAACAGCCGGTTTATCTGCTGCACATGGGGCTGGACCCCATGGCGGCAAAACCGGAGCTGTCATGGAAGGATGGCTGTTCTATTCAGGAGATTCAGGTTACAGGGGAAAATCGTGCTTATCATGTAGGTGTCAGTATCATTGGGACGCTTCCGGGAAACAGAATGTATTATACAGGACATACGGATGAGAGGAATGAGAAGGGAAGAATTTTAAAAATTCATACCAAAGATGAAAAAACAGGGCTCTCGGGAACCATGAGTTATCAGTTTTATGACGGACTTTCGATCATAAGGTGTCGGAATCTTTTGAAAAATGAAGGAAAGACGGAACTTGGGCTGGAGCTGGCAAGTACCTTTGTCTGGCCGGGGGCGGCGGATCCGGTAAAAGATAAGATCCGTTTGCTTGTTCCGCACAATACCTGGACGGAAGAGGTGCAATGGGAAGAAAATGAAATAAGCCGGTTAGGAGGCCGCATTTTTACAAATGATGGTACCAATAAAAGAATTCAGGTTCGCAGTACAGGCTCCTGGTCTACGGGAGAATATCTGCCAATGGCATGCATGCGTAATGTGACAAAGGAAACAATGCAGTTCTGGCAGATTGAACATAACGGCCCGTGGGATTGGGAACTTCAGGGAAATAAGGGGAAACTCTCTTTGATCCTGACCGGACCGAATGAGATGGAACACCATTGGTGGAAATGCCTGAAACAGGGTGAAACTTTCGAAACCGTTCCGGCGGCAGCGGGAGTTGTAAAGGGAGGTATAGATGAAGCTTTTACTGTGCTGACAAAATACAGACGTTCAATCCGGCGGGAGAATGCGGATAACAGAAAGCTTCCCGTTATTTTTAACGATTATATGAATTGTCTTTGGGCGGATCCTACAACGGAAAAAGAACTGCCGATGATTGATGCGGCAGCGGCAGCAGGCTGTGAATATTATTGTATAGATGCCGGCTGGTATACGGATGATAACTGGTGGCTCAATGTAGGAAAGTGGGAGCCTTCCGAAAGGAGATTTCCCAATGGATTAAAGGAAGTGACGGATGCAATCCGCAGCAAAGGCATGATCCCGGGGATTTGGCTGGAAATCGAATTTATGGGAATACGGTGCCCGATGGCAGAGAAGGTGGATCCGTCCTGGTTTTTTCAAAGACATGGAAAAGTCGTAATCGACAAAGACCGCTATCAGCTGGATTTCAGGAATCCGCAGGTACGTTCCTATACGCGCGGCGTGGTAGACAGGCTTATAAAGGAGTATGGAATCGGCTATTTTAAGATTGATTACAATACCAATGCTTTTATGGGAACCGGGTACGATTCCGACAGTTTCGGGGATGGGCTTCTGGAACATAATCGTGCTTATCTTAAGTGGTTGGATGACATTTTTACGGATTATCCGGAACTTGTGGTAGAGAACTGTAGCAGCGGCGGCATGCGGATGGATTATGCCATGCTGGCACGCCACAGCATTCAGTCTACCAGTGACCAGACAGATTATTTAAAATATGCTTCCATCGCTGCAAATGCCCCAACGGCAGTAACACCGGAACAAGCCGCTATCTGGTCTTATCCGTTGAAGGATTCTTCGAAAGAACAGATTATTTTTAATTGTGTCAATTCCTGTCTGATGCGTATTCATCAAAGCGGCAATATGGAGGTCCTTACGGAAGAAAACAGAAATACGGTAAAAGAAGCGCTTGAATTTTATAAAAAAATCCGGGAAAAAATTCCGGAAGCACTGCCATTCTGGCCGCTTGGACTGGCAAAAGACGGAGATGACTGGATGGCACTTGGGCTTGATTTCGGGGAAAGAAAGCTAATCGCTGTCTGGAGAATCAAAGGAAAGGAATGCTGTGATCTGCCGATTCCGGCTTATAAAGGCAAGGAACTTTCCGTAAAAACAGCATTTCCCAAAGAGGATAGGAAATGCAGGACAGTCTGGGATAGCGAAGCAGGTGTGATCAGAGTTTACCTGCCGGAAACAGGAACTGCGCGGATATTGGAGGTAATTAACCATAAGTAAAGCTTTACAGAATAAGGCATGAAAGAGGAGGGGATGGTTTTCCCCTTCTTTTTGTTTTTGTAAAGCTTTTCGCCGAGAAAGGTATTGTTACGATGAGATAAACGGCACAAAAATAAAAACGAAAATCACGTTGATATTTTCTGCCTTATGGTATATAATAAGTCTATCAGAAAATAAAAACGAAAAATCTGTTTTTAGAGGAGAGTAATTGATGAAGATACTTCACATTACCGCACAAGGACTTCCGTTATTCAAAAAAGACCTGGATATTTGCTTTTATACGCAGCAACGAGTTTGTGAAGAGGACAGAGATAGCCTTTACTATATGACGGATAACTACTATCTCCACTCGGCCTGTGCTTTCATTGGCATTAACGCATCCGGAAAAACTTCCGTGTTAAAGGTCTTTAGTCTGGCTCTGAATATTGTAAAAAATGAACCTATCAATCATGTAGAGGCAAATAGCATTCTCGGAGGAACAAAGAAAGCAACAATCCGAACTTATTTCTATGATAAGCGCAAATATGTCTGCTGTCTGGAAACTGTAATTGCGGCGAAAAAGGCAAAGACAGGAGAATGTATATATTCGATTCTGTCTGAAAGCCTTTGGGAAAAGCCGATAGCAACCGTTAAGTCGAAAAAGTATCTGACGGATTTTAACGGAATGAAGCCTGTAGAACAGCGCAATAGCGATGAAGCATATCTGCCCGATGATGTCAGCTTTATCATTGCACACAATAAAAAAGTGAATGATACCGTGGAAATATTCAGTTTACTTTCCTATACGAATGTGAATGTGCTTCCGTTTACGGAGAACATTCCATTGGAAGTAATTGCATTTCTCGACCATACCATTGAGAAATTGTGTTTTGAGCAGACAGAAGGAAAAACATTCATCCATTTGAAGTTCAAGGACGAGGAAGAGATTGTTCTGAACAATGCAGCAGATCTCGAACAGTATCTATCCTCCGGTACGATTAAGGGTATTATTACATTCTCCATGGTAAAAGAAGTCCTTCGGTCGGGCGGTTATCTTCTGGTGGATGAAATTGAGAATCATTTCAATAAAGAAATTGTAACGACCTTGATGCGCTTCTTTATGGACAGCAGGCTTAATAAAAATGGCGGAACACTTATTTTCACTACGCATTATCCGGAGTTGTTGGATGAATATGACAGAAATGACGGAATTCATATTGTAAGAAACCGCAATGGCATTACAGCAGAAAATTTGAGCTGTATACTGAAACGTAATGACATTAAAAAGAGTGATGCATATCAGAGTGGCTTTCTTGAAGGAACAACACCGGCATATGAAGCGTATATGCGTCTAAAGAAAAGTTTGGCTGCTTCTGTCAACTAAGGGGGCAGCAGAATGAAATTGGCAAAATACAAGGCATGCATATGTGAAGGCTCTGCCGAAGAAGCTGTTATCGACATACTGGTTGATAATGGTCTATTGATTTTTACAAGAGAAGAAATGCTAGAAGAACGTGTCATTCGATGCAGAAACGCTAAGCGATTTGAAGAGAGATTCTTACGGAAAAGGTTCGATCAGCAGATTTCAGTGATACGGATTTTGGATTCCCGCAGAGAAGAGTTTCGGCTGAGTAAGGCATACGAACAAAAAATTGATATGATAAATGTTATTACAGCTCCGGAAATTGAAATGCTGATTATTCATGCAGAAGGCGCATACGATCAATTTAAACATTCCGGGAAAAAACCGAGCGAATTCTGTAAAGCAAATCTTCGGATGCATGATGTAAAGTCGTATGATTTTGTGAAGCAGTATTTCAGTAACCCACAGACCTTGGTGATGGCCATAAAAGAATATCGCTGAACAGCAAATATCCCCAGAGGAGAATACAGCTTGTCTGATTTGCTGAGATAAGTCTGCGATGATAAGGCTTTACAAAATAAGCCGGGAAAGCTTTTTGTTTTTGTAAAGTTTTCCATGTGGAAAGAAAATTTCAGAGAAATAATCGGAAATGCCATTGCGTACATTTCCGAAAATGCTATACTATTTCCCAAAGAAAATTCTGGCCTGGTTAAAGGAAAATGCAGACAAAAGCATAGAAATAGCAATGCAATGACTCATTGCGGAAACGAGGAAAAATGGAAAAACTGGTAGAAATTGAAAATCTGTCAAAGTCCTATGACGGAAAATATCAGGCGGTAAAAGACCTGAATCTGATTTTGCCGACAGGAAAAATCATCGGATTACTGGGACCTAACGGAAGCGGAAAGACAACCCTGATCAAGATGCTGAACGGACTTCTTCTCCCGGACAAGGGACAGATCCGGATCGACGGCTGTGCCGTAGGGCCGCAGACCAAAGCGCATGTGGCATACCTGCCGGATAAATCCTATCTGAACGGCAATTGGAAAGTAAGTGCGGTACTGAAATATTTTAAGGATTTTTACGAAGATTTTTCAGTGGAGAGAGCATTGGAAATGCTTCGGAATTTGGAAATCGAACCGGACGCCCGACTAAAAACATTGTCAAAGGGAAGCCTGGAGAAAGTGCAGCTGATCCTGGTTATGAGCAGACAGGCCGATTTGTATGTGCTGGATGAGCCTATTGCCGGAGTAGACCCGGCTGCAAGGGACTATATTTTACGTACGATCATCAGCAATTACCATCCGGGTTCCACCATTTTGCTGTCTACACATTTGATCGGAGATATTGAGAATATTCTGGATGAAGTGATTTTTTTACGTTACGGGCAGCTGGTTTTATATAATTCCGCAGAAAATATAAGGAACGAACAGGGAAAAACGGTTGATGCCTATTTCAGGGAGGTGTTCGCATGTTAGGAAAATTATTTCGATATGATTGGAAAGAAAATGCAAAGGGATGCCTGATCCTGATAGCGGTGGCTTTGGGGATGACGATACTGGCAATTTTATCTTTGCGGTTGTTTGTCCGGATGGACGCATCCGGAAACAGCACATCTGTCGGTGTAACCCCTCTTGCCCTGGCAGGAGTTTTGACCTTCTTTTTATATGCCGTTGCCCTGATCGGTCTGATTTGGGGCGGTGTTATTTATCTTGCCTGCAGTTTTTATAACAGTATGTATTCCCGGAGAGGATATCTGACGCATACGCTTCCGGTTTCTTCCTGGAAGTTATGGAACAGCAAAATCCTTGCGGGAGCGGCATGGTACTTCTTACTGTTTCTGACAGCCATCCTTTCCATTGCCTGCCTGATCGGCGCTGTTTTGTATCAGGCTGCCTCACCGCAGGATGTGCGCCAATTTGCCTCCCGGATCGGAGAAATCTGGGAAGAGATACTGAAACAACTGGATGTCCGGGGATGTGAGGTTATCCTGCAATTTGTTCTGGTCACGCTTTTGGAAAAATTTGCTTTTGTTACGATTCTGTACAGCGCAGTCACGCTGGGACAGCTTTCCCGAAAGCATAAAGGACTGATGGCAGTTGTCTGGTACTTTGTAATTCTGATAGTCAATACCTTGCTGGGAAACCTTTCGGCACTGCTGCCGGTACAGCCTGTGAAAAATCAGCTGACACCGTTTATGGACTATAATAAGATGGTGGTTTCTCTCGGACAGACGTTGTATGTTTCCTATTCCCTGACCAGAGTCTTTACCGTTCTGGTACAGACGACGGTGGCTCTTATCCTTTATTTTCTGTCCGCCTATATTATTCGTAAGAAGTTAAACCTGGAGTAGGTATCAATGCAATTTCCCGTGGAACAGAAAGCCTATCTCTGCCTTTTTAATGTCCGCAGATAGGCTTTCTGTTCTTTCGTAATCCGGAAGCTTTCCACAGCCTTCTGAATGGTCTTGTTATGCACCCACACGCCGAGTCTGTGCTGTTCCAGATAAGGGATCGTGCTTTCCCATTGTTTGGCCAGAGCGGTTGCAAAGAACCAGGCAAGCATCATATTCACATAATACTCCTCGGAACAGACATCTGCCGGAATTTCCAGATATTCCGGCAGAAAGTCTCCCTCCAGGAAGTGGCGCATCAACATTCCTATGCCGAACCGGCAGGTATAAACATGCTTCGAAGATGACCACTCCTTTATCTTAGCAAGCAGCTCTTGTTTCTGCTTTGCAAATACTTTCGGAGAGATCCCGTCACATACCGCCCAGTTGTCCACATATGGCAAAAACGCTTCTATCGCTTCCATACAAGTTCGGAAGTCTTTTATTCCGGCAATGAGAAGCCCATGAAGCAGATTTTCCTCATAATAGAAATGCGGCAGTTCCTTTAAAAAGGCAGCGGCCTCTTTCTCCTTTGCATACGCCTTTGCCAGCTTTCGAAGCTCCGGCATACGAACGCCGATAAACCGCTCTCTCGGTATACCGGGTGTCAGTTTACTCTGAAAATCGCCATATTCCGTATCCTGTAGCTTATATAATTCCTCTCTGATTTCCATCTTCTTTTTCTGCCTTTCGCTTTCGTTCTGCGGTCACATTCACCGTCCTGTTTCTTCCTCTCACCTATTGTAGCTTTCCGGCCTTATTTTGTAAAGCCTTATCATTGCAAACTTATCTCAGCAAATTAGACAAGTTTACTGTACAGTAACTTTCCCGGCGAAAACTTTACAAAAACAGGGTGGAAAGTTACAATACTGAGGAAAAACGTAACGGTAAGTGGGAACTGCTATGCAAAAATTGCGACCTTGAACATTGCCGGGAAATATGGTATCATGAAAAAAGCTGTACCGATGGGAAGCCGGCCGGGCAGAAGCGGCCGGTGCAGGATCGGAAAATCGGGAGAAGAGAGGAATGTGGAGAAGATGAGTGAAGAAAAGATGACAATCGGCGAAAAGGCTCTTAAGCTTCATGAAGAGTGGAACGGCAAACTGGAGATTATTTCCAAGGCAAAAGTAAAGTCCAGAGAGGATCTGGCATTAGCTTATACACCGGGAGTTGCTGAACCCTGTAAAGTGATCGCAGGGGACAAAGAAGCCGCATATAAATATACCATGAAAGCCAATACCGTTGCCGTTGTGTCGGATGGCAGCGCCGTTCTCGGACTCGGGAACATCGGTCCTTATGCAGCGATGCCGGTTATGGAAGGCAAGGCGGTTCTTTTTAAAGAATTCGGCGGAGTGAATGCAATTCCCATCTGCCTGGATACACAGGACACCGAGGAAATTATCAAGGCAGTAACCTATCTGGCACCCGGATTCGGCGGAATCAACTTAGAGGACATCAGTGCGCCGCGCTGTTTTGAAATCGAAGAAAGACTCAAACAGACACTGGATATTCCGGTTTTCCATGATGATCAGCATGGAACGGCCATTGTTGTTTTGGCAGGTGTAATCAATGCGTTAAAGGTAGTCGGCAAGAAGAAAGAAGAGTGCAGAGTGGTAGTAAACGGTGCCGGAAGCGCAGGGGTGGCGATTACCAAACTCTTGCTTCGTTACGGATTCCCGGATATTATCATGTGTGATAAGGTCGGAATTGTGTCTAGGGATACCGAAGGGTTAAACTGGATGCAGAAGAAGATGACAGAAGTTACCAACCTGGAAAATAAAACAGGCAGCCTTGCGGATGCAATGAAGGGCGCAGATATTTTTGTAGGAGTATCCGCACCGAATATCGTAACGCCGCAGATGGTAGAGTCGATGAACCGGGATGCGATTCTGTTTGCCATGGCCAATCCGGTTCCGGAAATCATGCCGGATGTTGCAAAAGCAGCAGGAGCAAAGGTCGTAGGAACCGGCAGAAGCGATTTCCCGAATCAGGTGAATAATGTGGTGGCTTTCCCCGGTATTTTTAAAGGTGCGCTGGAAGGCAGGGCAAAGCAGATTACGGAAGAGATGAAGCTTGCTGCGGCGCAGGCAATTGCAGGTCTGGTACCGGAGAACGAACTGAATGAGGATAATATTATGCCCGAACCGTTTGATCCCCGTGTGGCAGAGCTGGTAGCGGAAGCAGTCAAGAGTCACATCTGAAATTTGACGCTGCGATCAGGGCTACTTTGTCGCGAAGAGGCGAAAAAGTGGGAATTAAGATAGAAAGATAATGAAATCAGTGAATGAGAAATTATGGTATGGAAAGCCGTACTATTCTCTGGATGCTTACTGCAAGGATATGCTTGGCGGAAAGTGTTATAAGATTGCATTAAATGCAGGCCTTGGTTGTCCGAACAGAGATGGAACCATCGGAACCGGGGGCTGCATTTTCTGCAGCATGGGCGGAAGCGGCGAATTTGCGGTAGACATTTCGGGGAAAAGCATGGAAGAGCAGTTAAAAGAAGGCATTTCCCGCTTCGGAAATAAGGTAACGGGAGAGCGGTTTATTGCTTATTTTCAGGCATACAGCAATACTTACGGGTCTACGGATTATCTGGAAAAAATTTATACGCAGGCTCTTGCCCATCCGGATATCTGCGGAATTTCCATTGCGACCAGGCCGGATTGTATACCGGATGAGATTCTAGAGCTGCTTATGAGATTGAAAAAGCAGTTTCCGCAAAAATTCATTTGGGTAGAGCTGGGGCTTCAGACGATTCGGGAGGAAACCGCCCGCTATATCCGCAGAGGATATCCGCTTCCCTGCTTCGAGGAAACCTACCGGAAATTAAAACAGGTGCAAATTCCCGTGATCGTGCATGTTATTCTGGGACTCCCAGGAGAGAGCAGGGAAGACATGTATCAGACGATTGCGTTTTTAAACCGGATCGTTCCTTTCGGTGTAAAATTGCAGCTTTTGCATGTGCTTGCGGGAACCGATCTGGCGAAAGACTATCAGGCCGGAAAATTTGCTGTTTTATCGGAAGAAGAATATCTGGAAATCCTGATGCACGGCATTGCCCTGTTAAGACCGGAAATTGTAATCCACCGTGTGACGGGGGACGGGCCGAAAGAATTGACGTTAGCGCCATTATGGAGCCTTAACAAGAGAAGGGTTTTAAACCGCCTGCATCAGGAAATGAACCGCCGGGGGGTTTACCAGGGAAGCCTGTTTGGCGCAAATAATATAGCGAAATAGATGCAGTGACGCATGTTGTATGGAAGCAAAGTGTATAAATGGAATTGCATGAATGCAATTTCATTTGGGTTCAATACGGAAAGGAAGGGTGTAGATGTTGCAGGATCCGCTTACTTTATACAAACTGATTGTTCTTTATATGTTAAACAGAGTCTCTTTTCCGCTTACCAAGGCACAGATCAGTGATTTTATTCTGGCAAAAGAGTACACGAATTTTCTGACGCTGCAGCAGGTTATTTTTGAATTGACCGATAGCGGAATGATTCAGTCCCAGAAGAGCCATAACCGGACACGGCTTGTCATTACGCAGGAAGGAATGGAGACTTTGAGTTTTTTTGAAAACCGGATCAGCGATACCATCAAGGAAGAAATTGACAACTATCTGAAAGAAAATGAGCTGACCTTCCGGAATGAAGTTTCTGTTCTGGCGGATTATTACAAATCCACATCGGGAGAATATGAAGCGCATCTGGTAGCGAAGGACAGAGAGGTCTCACTGGTGGATATCACTCTGTCCGTTCCGTTGGAAGAGATGGCTGCTTCTATCTGCGACAAGTGGCAGGAGAAAAACCAGGTGATTTATAAATATCTGATTGAACAGCTTTTTTAAAGCAAAAATGTTTATTTCTCACGTTCTCTCAGGTGCTTCATGTGTTCTCTGATTTTATTCTCATATCCGTTGCCGGAAGGGCGGTAGAATTCTTTGCCGTTTAATTCATAGGGAAGGTATTGTTGTTTTACGTAGTGCTCCGGATAGTCGTGAGCATAGAGATACCCTGTTCCGCGGCCGAGTTTGGAAGCACCTTTGTAGTGGGCATCCTGCAAATGCCCCGGAACCGGCAGGCTTCCGGTTTGCTCTACGGTCTGCATCGCCTCGGAGATTGCAACACAGGCGGAGTTGCTTTTGGGGGCACAGGCCACGTAGGCAGCTGCCTGGGACAGAATGATCTGCGCTTCCGGCATGCCTACCCGTTCGGAAGCAAGGGAAGCATTGACTGCAACATTTAAGGCATTGGGATCCGCATTGCCGACATCTTCGGCGGCACAGATCATAATGCGGCGGGCGATAAAAGTGACATCTTCTCCGGCATAGAGCATTCTGGCAAGATAATAAACGGCAGCATCCGGATCGGAACCACGCATGCTTTTAATAAAAGCGGAAATCGTATCATAATGACTGTCGCCGTTTTTATCATAGCGGACAGCACGCTTTTGGATACATTCGGATGCAACTGCGAGCGTGATGTGTATATACCCGTCCGGGGAACGATCGGTTGTCATAATACCCAGTTCTATGGCATTTAAGGCATGTCTGGCATCTCCGTCTGCTGCCTGGGCGAGAAAAGAAAGAGCATCGTCTTCTATAACGGCATGATATGCTCCCATTCCCCGCTCTTCATCATAGACAGCTTTTTTTAAAAGCGTCTTAATGTCATCGGCGCTGAGAGGTTTTAATTCAAAAATAACGGAGCGGGAGAGCAAAGCCGAGTTTACCTCAAAATACGGGTTTTCCGTGGTGGCGCCGATTAAGATAATCGTACCGTCTTCTACAAAAGGAAGGAGATAATCCTGCTGGCTTTTATTGAAACGGTGAATTTCGTCAATGAATAAAATGCTGCGTTTTCCGTACATGCCTTTCAGATCTTTGGCTTTTGCCGTCACTTCTTCCATATCTTTTTTTCCGGCGGATGTGGCATTGATCTGCATAAATTCCGCACTGGTAGTATTGGCGATTACTTTGGCAAGCGTGGTTTTTCCGGTTCCGGGAGGACCGTAAAAAATAACGGAACTGATCTTGTCTGCAGCGATGGCGCGGTAAAGCAGCTTGTCCTTTCCGATGATATGCTCCTGACCGATGACTTCATCAAGTGTCCGCGGGCGCATGCGGGCGGCAAGTGGAGATTCCTTTTCCATGGAAGTATTCCGCATATATTCAAACAAATCCATTTTGGTTCTGCCTTTCTTTTTGAAAATAAGATAACACAAAAATAGCACAATTTGCGGGAAATAGCAAGGAAATATACGGTTGATTTTATAAGCGGTTACAAAAATCTGAAAAAAAGCTTCCTATTTATAGGAAAGTGTATTATAATAGTCACAGCGTGATAATCGAGTCATGAAGTCATGGGCACACATCGAGATTCCGACTCTTTTTTCCATTCTAACTTTATTCAGGAGGTCTCTCATGAGAGAAAAATATGAATCATTGCAGCTGGCGCAGTTGAAAGAGCTTGCCAAAGCACGGGGATTAAAAGGAATTTCCGTTATGAGAAAGGCAGATCTGATCGAACTGATGCTGGCCGAAGATGAAAAGCAGGCACAGGCAGCACAGAAAGAGTCTGTCAGCAGTACAGAAGCACCCGCCGCTGCACGAAAAAAGAAAACAGTTCATTCCAAAACAGCCGGTAAACGGTCAGACAGTCCGAAAGCGGCAGGCAGACAATCCGAAGACCGGGAGGCAGCCGATAAACAGCCGGAGAACTCTAACGCAGAGATGAAACAGCCGGAAAATTCTAAAGCAGATGCAAAACAGCAGGCAGACACCGAAACGGACAGCAGACAACCGGAAAGTTCCGGAACGGACGGTAAACAGCCCGAAAACTCCGAAGGAAACGGCAGACGGGCGGAAAGTCCCAAAACAGAAAACAGACGTCCGTTAAATACCAGAACAGGCAGGAGAAAGCCGGAACAGGATTCACTACCGGTACAACAGAACAATTCCGAGAAGAACAGAGGACAGGATCTCGGAGTAAATTCCAGAACCGTTATTAAAGTAAATAACAGAGAGCCTTACCCGGGAAGGGATTCCAGAATCACTTATGTACGGAATGAGAGTCAGAATCCGTCCAGAGTAGAGAACGGGGGCTCAAGGTATGAAGCCCCCAGAAGCGACAGTTACGGACGCAGTGTTTATAACGGAAATTACGGCAGTAATGCAGGCTATAATAACAACAGCGGTTACGGAAGATCCAGCATTTACACGAAGCGTCAGGAGAATTACATTCGTGTCAACGAAAACCGCAGCAATTATAATGCTTACAACACGGGAACCGGTAATGCCGGCGGCTATAATGGCAATAACAGTTCTTATAACAGTAGTAACAGTTCTTATAACAACAATATCAATTCCTATAACAGTTCTTACAATAGTAATAACAGCAGTTATAACGGTGCGGAAAGCCGGGAAGGACAGGCTTCGGAAACCGGAAATGAGGGAAGCGGCAGGAGCGAAAGCAGATCATCGGAATATCGCCAGACCGAAAACCGTATGGCCGAGAGCCGCCCGGCCGAGAACCGTATGACGGAAAACCGTATGGCGGAAAACCGTATGACGGAGAATCGACCGATGGGGCAGGAAGCAGCACCCGGCAGAGGGATCAGAACGACGCAGGAGATATATGATGAGGCACAGTTTCCGAAGGAATTAGACAGTGGTCAGGAAGCGTACGGTATTTTGGAAGTTATGGGAGACGGATATGGGTTCATCCGCTGCGAAAATTTCCTGCCGGGAGATAACGATGTCTATGTGGCGCCCAGCCAGATCAGGAGATTCGGATTAAAAACAGGAGATATCTTAAGGGGCAATAAGAAGATTAAAACGCAGCAGGAGAAATTCAGCGCACTGTTGTTTATCCGGTCTGTAAATGGTTTTTCTGTGGAGGATACCATGAAACGGGCGAATTTTGAGGATATGACACCGATTTTCCCGAACGAGAGAATTCGTCTGGAAACGCCGGGATGCAGTATCGCCATGCGGGCTATGGATCTGGTATGTCCGGTAGGCAAGGGGCAAAGGGGGATGATTGTGTCTCCGCCGAAGGCCGGTAAGACGACGCTTTTAAAGGAAGTGGCATCTTCTATTTTAAGCGGCAGCCCGGATATGCATATGTTGATTCTTCTGATTGACGAACGTCCCGAGGAAGTTACGGATATCAAAGAAGCCATTCACGGAAAAAACGTGGAGGTTATCTATTCTACGTTTGATGAGCAGCCGGAGCATCATAAGAGAGTTGCCGAAATGGTAATTGAAAGAGCAAAAAGGCTTGTGGAGCACAGACAGGATGTGGTAATCCTGTTAGACAGCATTACCAGACTGACCAGAGCCTACAATCTGATCGTGCCGCCCAGCGGAAGAACACTTTCCGGAGGACTGGATCCTGCAGCTCTGCATATGCCGAAGCGGTTTTTCGGCGCGGCACGGAATATGCGTCAGGGCGGAAGTCTGACCATTCTGGCAACTGCGCTTGTAGATACCGGCAGTAAAATGGACGATGTGGTTTATGAAGAATTCAAGGGAACCGGCAACATGGAAATGGTTCTTGACCGCAGATTATCCGAGAGACGTATTTTCCCCGCGATTGATCTGCAGAAGTCCGGTACCAGAAGAGAAGATCTTCTCCTGGAGCCGGAAGAACTGGAAGCGATCAATATCATGCGCCGTGCCTTAAACGGTCTGAAGCCGGATGAAGCAACGGATAGGATACTGGATCTCTTTACACACACCAAGAATAACAGGGATTTTGTGAATTTGGTAAAGAAGAACAGATTTATTTAAAAAAAGTATTGCATGATTTCGCTTCTTATGCTACAATAAAAAAGCTGTTTGTGGTTCCATAAGCAGTGAGGATGAGAACGACGAACCAGGTAAGTTTATTATAGAGAGGTGAATGAAATGAAGGAAGGAATCCATCCCCAGTACTATCAGGCAACTGTAACCTGCAACTGCGGCAACACATTTGTTACGGGATCTACCAAGAAGGAGATTCACGTGGAAGTTTGTTCCAAGTGCCATTCGTTCTATACCGGTCAGCAGAAGAATGCAAGAACTGACGGGCGTATCGACAAGTTCAATAAGAAATACGGCATGGCTAACAAATAAGGTGTCAGTAAGGGTTGAGGTAGTGATACCTCAACCCATTTTTCGTTTAAGAAGGAGAAAGGTATGGCAAGAAAAAGAAGATGCAGATATTCGGGTATCGGCGGGCAGGCGGTGCTGGAAGGCATCATGATGAAAAACGGAGACGACTATTCGGTTGCAGTCAGAAAACCCGATGGCAGTATTGAAGTGAAAAAAGACCGCTATCCGGGGATTTGTCATGGAAAGAAAGTAAAAAGCATTCCTTTTATAAGAGGAATTTTTAATTTTATAGATTCTTTGATTTTGGGAAACAGGGCGCTGAATTATTCCGCTTCTTTTTATGAGGAAGAGGAGGACAAGACGCAGGAAGAAGAGGTTAAAGAGAAGAAGGCAAGGAAGAAGACACAAAGCAAGGAGACTTCCGAGCGGAAGGAAAAGGCTCTTACAACGTTGGTGACAATTATTGCTGTAGTACTGGCATTGGGGATTTTTGTGGTGCTTCCTTATTACATTGCTTCTTTGTTCCGCGGATTTATCCGGAATGCATCCCTGATGGCGATTGTGGAGGGATTGATCCGTATTCTGATTTTTATCCTTTATATCTGGTTAATCAGCGCCATGAAGGATATCAAAAGGCTGTATCGTTATCACGGCGCCGAACATAAATGTATCAATTGCATCGAAAGAGGGCGTACATTGACTGTTGAAAATGTAATGAGAAGTTCCAGACTTCATAAGCGCTGCGGAACCAGTTTCATTTTCTTTGTTTTTTTTGTCAGCATTATTTTGTTCTTCTTTATTCGTGTGGAAAGTCCGCTTGCCAGAATTCTGATCCGGATACTGCTGATGCCGGTTGTGGCCGGAATTTCCTACGAAATCATCCGTCTTGCGGGAAGAAGCGATAATCTTTTTGTGCGGATCCTGTCTGCACCCGGTATGTTGATTCAGCGTATGACCACAAAGGAACCGGATGCGGAAATGGTACAGGTTGCGATTGCCGCTGTGGAATCTGTATTTGACTGGAAAGCCTATTTACGGGAAAACTTCGGATATGAGGCGGAAGAGGAAACAGAGCGGGACAGTGACGTGGAAGAAATCTATGAAGAATTATAAAGAGTTTTGTCAGTGGGGAGAAGCTAAGCTTGCCGATGCAGGCATAGAAGAGGCAAAGCAGGATGCGAGACTTTTGCTGGAATGGGTCTGCGGCACGGATCGTAATACCCTTCTGGCACATCCGGACAGAGAAGTTTCCGATGAGGAAGCAGAGCAATATGAAGAGAAGATTATCCGCAGAGCACAGCGCATTCCGCTTCAGCAGATTCTCGGAACCCAGGAATTTATGGGGCTGTCTTTCTGGGTAAATGATAAGGTGTTGATTCCGAGGCAGGATACGGAGATCCTGGTGGAGGAAGTCTTACGCGATCTGCATGACGGCATGCGTATTCTGGATATCGGCACCGGATCCGGCTGTATTTTGATCAGTTTGCTGCAGTATTCCAATGCCTGTAGCGGCGTGGGAGTTGACATTTCCGCCGAAGCGCTTGAAGTGGCCGAGAGGAATGCACGGACAATCCTTGACAGAGGACAGGAGATTGCGTTTCGACAGGAAAATCTGCTGGAAGGTCTGGAAGAGAAATTCGACATTATTGTATCCAACCCCCCTTATATCCGGACAGCGGTGATTGACACGCTGATGCCGGAAGTAAAGGAGCACGAGCCGTTGACTGCTCTGGACGGAAAGGAAGACGGATTGTATTTTTACCGGGAAATCCTCAAAAACTGCGGGAAAAATTTAAGCCGCGGAGGGAGCCTTTACTTTGAGATCGGGTATGACCAGGCCGGCGAAGTAAGAGATCTGATGGAGGAGGCCGGGTTTGTTGCGGTGGAAGTCGTAAAGGACTACGCCGGTCTTGACAGAGTTGTTTACGGGATTTATCAGGGATCCCTTTGAAACGAAAGCGCCTGCGGAATGGGGATTAACAGGCTTAAATGCGCCGCCTTTTAGCAGAATGGATGAAAAAGAAGATGCCGCAAGGCAGGAATGAGGAAGAAGATGTTTGATAAACTGGAGGATCTTTTGATCCGTTTTGAAGAGATTATGGGAGAACTTCATGAACCGACTGTGACAGAGAATCAGAAGAGGTTCCGTCAGTTAATGAAGGAGCAAAGCGATCTGACACCGATCGTGGAAGCGTATAAAGAATATAAGAAGTGCCGGCAGGAGGTGGAGGACTCTCTTGCCATGCTGGAAGAAGAAAACGATGAAGAAATGCGGGAAATGATTAAGGAGACCTTAAATGAGAACCGCAAGAGAATAGAAGAACTGGAGCAGCAGATGAAAATTCTTCTGCTTCCCAAGGATCCGAATGATGATAAGAATGTTATTGTGGAGATCCGGGCGGGAGCAGGCGGAGAAGAGGCAGCGTTGTTTGCTGCGGAAATGTACCGCCTTTATGTGCATTATGCAGAGAAACAGCACTGGAAGGTGGAAACCCTGAATGTGGATGAGACCGGTATCGGCGGCATGAAGGAGGTAAACTTCATGATCAGCGGCCAGGGCGCTTATTCCAGGTTAAAATATGAGAGCGGTGTGCATCGTGTACAGCGTGTACCGGAGACCGAGTCCGGCGGGCGGATTCATACTTCCACGGTAACGGTAGCGGTTATGCCGGAAGTGGAAGATGTGGATGTCGTAATCGATGATAAGGACATCCGGATTGACGTAATGAGGGCTTCCGGAAACGGCGGGCAGTGTGTCAATACTACGGACTCCGCAGTCAGACTGACCCACTATCCTACGGGAATTGTGGTTTACAGCCAGACGGAAAAATCCCAGCTGCAGAACAAGGCAAAAGCATTTGCTCTGTTACGGGCAAAGCTGTATGATATCGAACAGCAAAAGCAGCATGATGCCGAGGCACAGCTGCGCCGCAGCCAGATCGGAACCGGAGACCGTTCCGAGAAGATAAGGACATACAACTTCCCGCAGGGAAGAGTGACGGATCACCGGATCGGGCTTACATTGTTTAAGCTGGACCGGATTATGAACGGAGATATTGACGAGATACTGGATGCCTGCATCGCTGCCGACCAGGCGGCAAAGCTGGCCAAGATGAACGAAAGTTAAAACTAGCACACCGTCCTGCAAATAACCAGACCAAATAACTTGCCTGAATTTTCATCTACTGCATCAGAAAAACTTGACGTAGCCCGCTACGCCTGCGTTTTTCTTCTTTGTAGATTAAAAATTCATTCTGCGTTATTGGTCCAGTTATTTCTTATACGTTGTACTAGATGAAATGCATATCTGAATGGTTGCGGTAAGACAAAGGAGGAGATCGGGTGGACTACAATGCCTTCTATTACGGAGATGAGTTTGAAGCATATCTTTTTTTGGGTGCTCATGTGGAGAAAAACGGCGTTCGTTTTCGGACGTATGCCCCGGCGGCTGCAGATGTCGCGGTAATAGGAGAATTTTCCGATTGGCGGGAATGCCCCATGGAGCGGATTCATGACGGCAGATTCTGGGAGGTTTTTATTGAAAATGCCCGGAAAGGACAGATGTATAAGTTCCGGATCCGCGAAGCAGGGGGAACGGTCAAAGATCATTGTGACCCTTACGGTTTTTATGCGCAGCTGCGTCCGGATACCGCCTCTATTATTTACGGACTGTCGGATTATGACTTTGAAGACCGGCAATGGGTTGCGGACAGAGATACCCTGATGGAAAAACCGCTCAATATTTACGAAGTGCATGCCGGTTCCTGGAAGCAGAAGACAGAAGCGGGAGAGGAGGTAACCAAGCGCTGGTATCATTATCGCGATCTGGCGGAGTATCTGATCCCGTATATGAAAGAAAATTATTATAACTGCCTGGAATTGATGCCGTTGGAAGAATACCCCTGCGATGAATCCTGGGGGTATCAGGGAACCGGGTTTTTCAGCGTTACCTCCCGATACGGGACCCCGGATGATTTAAAATATCTGGTTAAGGCCTGTCATAAGAACGGAATCTGCGTGCTGGTGGACTTTGTGCCGGTTCATTTCGCGGTTGATGATTACGCACTGGCTTCCTATGACGGAAGCTGCCTGTATGAGTATCCGGATGCCCCGGCCGGAAGAAGCGAATGGGGAAGCTGTAATTTTATGCATTCGAAAGGGGAAGTGCGGAGTTTTTTAAAATCGGCTGCCTGCTATTGGCTGTCCCAGCTGCATTTTGACGGGCTTAGGATGGATGCCATCAGCAATCTGATTTACTGGCAGGGCGATCGGAACCGGGGAGAAAATATTGAGGCAATCCGGTTCTTGAAAGGTTTGAATGAGGGATTGAAGCGTAGGGTTCCTTCCGTTATTTTAATTGCAGAGGATTCCACGGACTATCCCAATGTGACAAAGCCTGTCTGGGCGGGAGGCCTTGGCTTTGATTACAAATGGGATATGGGGTGGATGAACGATACCTTATCTTATTTTCAGTCGCCGCCTTACCTTAGAAAAGAGCGGTATCATAAGCTGACCTTTTCCATGATGTATTTTTACAATGAAAAATATCTTCTGCCGTTTTCACATGATGAGTCCGTTCACGGAAAGGCAACGATCCTGCAGAAAATGAACGGTCAGTATGAAGATAAATTTCCGCAGGCCAGAGCCTTGTATTTGTATATGATGACCCATCCCGGGAAGAAGCTGAATTTTATGGGAAATGAGATCGGGCAGTTAAGGGAGTGGGACGAAAGACGGGAGCAGGACTGGGATATTTTAAGATACCCGCTTCACGACAGTTTCCACAGATATATCCGGAAATTAAATGAGATTTATATGGAGAGGCCTTCTTTGTGGGAGGGAGATTATGATCCGTCCGGTTTTCAGTGGATTGACTGCCACCAGGAAGAAAGAGTTATTTATGCTTACGAGAGAAGAAGCATAAAGGGAAAGGTACCGGAGAGAATTGCTGCGGTTTTTAACTTTTCCGATCAATGTCAGGAAAATTATCTTCTGAATGTAGGAGAGGCGAAAAAGGTATCCGTGCTTTTGGATAGCGATGCGGTCTGCTACGGCGGGCAAGGAATTTGCGAAAAACAGAAATTTACCATTACAGGGAAAGCTTTGCCGATTACTCTGGCACCTTTCAGCGGGATCTTGCTTTTGCTGGAGACGGAATAAAGATACGGAAGGAGGAAGTGGGTATGAAGAAACGAAAATTCGGTACAATAATCGCCATCGTGTTACTGTGCGCGCTGCTTGCCGGATGCGGAAAGAAAAATGAGAATCTGGAAAAAGGGATGCAGGCGATAGCACAGCTGGATTATGCCCAGGCGCTGTCGGATTTCGCGGCAGCGGAAAGCGCCGGGGAACAGAAACGGCTTGTTGCCAGGGGCAAAGGAATTGCCTATATGGGACTGACGCAATATGAGGAAGCGCTTGCCTGCTTCCGGGAAGCTTTGCAGCTTTCCGACGGATGGGTGCAGCCTTTGGATTATGATTTGAATTATTATCTGGCAGCTGCCAGTGCCAAGTGCGGTTTGTATGAGGATGCGGATGAAATCTACAATGCCATTCTTGCAATGCGCCCCCAGGAGACGGATGCCTATTTTTTAAGAGGCAATGTCAGACTGGCGCTTTCCGAAAAGGAAGCGGCGATTGAGGATTTTGACAAAGTGCAGTCCATGACACCGGAAGATTATGACAGGCTGATTCAGATTTATGAAGTGCTTGCAAATTACGGCTATTTTACAGAAGGAAAAGAATACCTGTATGCTGCCCTCGGAGTGACATCGCCGCAGGAAGACGGGCAGGGTAAAATAGATGCCTCTTCCTATGAAAAATCGTCTTCCTTTGCCAAAATGTCCGATTATGATAAGGGAAGAATTTTCTATTATCTGGAAGATTATGAGAAGGCCTATACCTACCTGGAGGAAGCCAGCAAAAAAGGGGGAGCCCTTGCAAGCCTGTATCTGGGGCGTTCCTATGAGGCAACCGGAGATTATAACTATGCAGCCAATGTTTATCAGGCATACCTTGCAAAAGATACGCAGAATGCCGAAATCTATAATCAGCTGGGCCTTTGCGAAATGACCCGGAAAAATTATGATAAGGCACTGGAGGCTTTTGAAGCAGGTTTAAATCTGAATGACAGCGCCATGCAGCAGAGCCTTTCCTTTAACGAAGTGGTTGCTTATGAATATCTGGGAGATTTCCGAAAAGCGGCGGTGCTGATGGAAGCTTATCTGAAAAATTATCCGGATGACGAAAAAGCCAAACGGGAATACGATTTTCTGTCAACCAGGTAGGGAATTCATGCCGAATGGTAACAGTTCAGACGCGCCATTCGCAAAACCGCGCTTTCAGCGCTTTTTCGCTGCTTTGCAGCTATTTTTGCTCATGAATGCTTGTCTGAACTGTTACATCAAATGAGGGACAGAATACCTTTTGAACCTCATATCACTGCTTTATAGAATAAAAATGGCCCGCACGGAAGCGGCGCGGAAAAGAGGAAAAATGATTCAGCGATTAATTACTCAAATTAAGAAAACCAATGCTCCCATTGTAGTGGGGCTGGATCCTATGTTAAAGTATATTCCGGAATTTATTAAGGAAGCGGCTTACCGGGAATACGGGGAAACGCTTGCCGGCGCAGGGGAAGCCATCTGGCAGTACAATAAGGGGCTGGTGGATGCATTCTGTGATCTGGTTCCGGCGGTAAAACCGCAGATTGCCATGTATGAGCAGTTCGGAATCCCCGGATTGGAAGCCTTTCAGAAGACGGTAGACTATTGTAAAAGCAAAGGACTGATCGTGATCGGTGATATTAAAAGAGGGGACATCGGCTCTACATCGGAAGCATATGCGGTGGGACATCTGGGAAAAGTGAAAATCGGAAGCCGGATGTGCAGCGCATTCGGAGAAGATTTTACTACGGTAAATCCTTATCTGGGGTCCGATGGGATTAAGCCGTTTATCAAAGTCTGTCAGGAAGAAGATAAGGGATTGTTTATTCTGGTCAAAACATCCAATCCCAGCAGCGGAGAGTTCCAGGATCAGTTGGTAGGCGGAAGACCGTTGTATGAAATCGTGGGAGAAAAAGTGGCACAGTGGGGCAGTGAATGCATGTCCGGAGATTACAGCAATATTGGTGCCGTAGTAGGAGCAACCTATCCGGAAATGGGGAAAGTGTTGCGAAAAATTATGCCGAAAGCCTATATTCTGGTACCAGGGTACGGTGCCCAGGGCGGAAAGGGCGCTGATCTGGTGCATTTCTTTAACGAAGACGGACTTGGTGCAATTGTAAATTCCTCCAGAGGCATTATTGCAGCCTGGCAGCAGGAAGAGTATGCACAGTACGGGGAAAGAGGCTATGCCGAAGCAGCGGCCGCTGCCTGCAGAGCCATGCGCGAGGATATCGCCCGGGCGCTGGAAAGCAGATAGGCGGGAATTGGCAATAAGGAAAATAGATAGTATGAGATGATGGATACACCGCCCATCCTGAATGATTATGCTTTTATTATCGAATGATGGAAGCCCCGATGAAAAGAGTTACATCTTTTTAGCGGGGCTTTTTCTTATGGTCTCCATGATCCTTCCCGGGAATCTATTTTGACTCTATTTTTACATTAACATAGTCTTGCGGGTTTATCCTGGAATATGAAAATTTGTTAGTTGAAAAAGCAAGAGTAAAATGGTATACTAAATAAGCGTATTTATACTTGATTTTTATTTCGCAAGGTTTTGAGAATTTAATATTTAAACCATTGAAATAATTTGAAAAGGTATAGCAAACAGGGGAAAAACAGGGAGGAAAGACAAAATGGAAGCTTATAAACAGGACTTTATAAATTTTATGGTGGAATGTGATGTACTGAAATTCGGTGAATTTACCTTAAAGAGCGGTCGCAAGTCGCCCTTTTTTATGAATGCCGGAGCCTATGTAACAGGGGCACAGTTAAAGAAGCTGGGTGAATATTACGCGAAAGCGATCCATGAACAGTTCGGGGATGATTTTGATGTCCTTTTCGGACCCGCCTATAAAGGAATTCCTTTAAGCGTGGCAACGGCCATTGCCTACAGTGAACTATATGGAAAAGAGATTCGTTACTGTTCGAACCGCAAGGAAGTAAAGGATCACGGAGATACCGGTATTTTGCTTGGAAGTAAACTGAAGGATGGGGATCGCGTAGTAATCATAGAAGATGTGACGACATCCGGAAAGTCTATTGAAGAAACCTTCCCGATTCTGAAAAGCCAGGCGGATGTGGAGATCATAGGACTGATGGTATCTTTAAACCGTATGGAAAAAGGAATTGACGGAAAAGTCAGCGCATTGGAGGAGATCCGGCAGAAATACGGATTTGGAGCCCGCGCCATTGTAACGATGGCGGAAGTGACAGAGTATCTGTATAATAAGCCCTGCGGCGGAAAAGTGCTGATCGATGAGGAACTGAAGAAGAAAATAGATGCTTATTATGAAATTTACGGAGCCTGAACATAAGGCAGCGGGATGAAGACAAAAGCGCAGCGGAAGACAGAAAGCAGCAGGATGAAGATAAAAGCATAGCGGAAAAAAGGAAGCAGAAAATAAAAATAGAAAACAGGAAAGGATATCATAAAAATATGGATGAAAAAGTTTACAAGACAATGAATCATACGGGAATTATGAATGTAGTGCTCGGAATCGTGAGTATCGCCATAGGAACCGCCTTCGGTGTGCTGCTGATTATCAGCGGTGCAAAATTGCATGCGGCAAAGACACGTATCCTGCTTTAAAGGAACGGGAAAGCTATGGCGCATAAAAAAAGAAAAAGTTATATTTTTACCAATAGAAAGCATTCTGATAAGGCAATTATGTCAGCAATTCTGGGCGGAATCAGTCTGCTTTCTTTTGCGGCGGTTTTGTTTCTGGCTTATAAAAGAGGCGGAGAGGTTCCGAACGGATATGGGGTAACGGGGATTTTGATTGCTCTGTTTTCGGTAATCGGTCTGATTCTGGGGTTGCGCACTGTAAGAGAACCGGAGAAGTACCATTTTTTTGCCTGGCTGGGAATGGTATTAAACGGGCTTGCTCTGGCGGGAATCAGCCTGGTGGTTTATGTCGGGATGTGAGGCAGGTACACGCTAAAGCGTCTGCAGAACAGGAATGAATGAACGGAAAGGATGAAATAAAATATGGCGGAAGAATTAAGAGAAGATATCCGGGAAGAGCGCTATCAGCTGGTGCTTGACAGAATCAAAGAGATTGAAAAGGAGCATTTCGGAAAAGAGGAATTCGAGCAGTATTTTTCCTTTGTGGCGGCTTTTATACAAAAAACCGTAAAGGCACTTGAACTTTCGGAGAGTTCTTTTTATCAGAAGGCGGATTTGGAGGAATGCAAGGCATGGAATAAAAGTCTGTATGAGGACATTCTTCCGGAAAATTATGAGGACAGTTATGCGAATCCGGAGGCCTGTGTGAGGAAACTGGGAGAGGATTTCGGACGTATTCTGTCCTTTTTGTATTATGAGATGCGCAGCCTGATTGCTTTTGCAAGTGAAAAGCGAAGAGAGGAAATGACGATCCGCATGGAACTGTTTGCGGAAGTCTACGGAGCGTTTGCCGGAGAGTGGCAGGAAAACGGCACGCTTCCTTCTTATGAGAGTATCCGCGGAATTTTGTATTGGTTTGTATCGGATTATGCGGATGAAGCGGCGAGATGGAGAGTGCATGAGTTAACCTGTGCGGAGAACAATTTTGCCGTGCAGATTATGGAAAAGGCGGATTTTTCGGATGAAAGATATCTGTATGCCTATGGAGAATATATCACGGACAATGAATTAAAAACCGCGCGTTTCCTGGCGGGGCTTTCCGAGGAAAAGATCGCACTCATGGCGGATACATACACCGAAGGATACCGGATGGGATTTGTTCTGGGGAAAAAGGATCTTTCCAAAAAGAAAACGGTGGAAATCCGGTACGCACTTGGCTTTGAACGCATGATCAAAAAAGCGATCGACAATTTCCGCAAGATGGGATTGGAACCGGTTATATACAGAGCTCCGGTCAGCTTCTTATATAATCCGCAGCCGTATAAATCCGGCTTTTTCGGAGCCTGTCCCAACAGGCAGTATGATATGGATCACAAAAACGACCGTGGACTTTTCTTAGACCGGAATTACATCAACCGGAAGCTGGAAGTGTGGAAAAATGCTTTTGAAGAACAAAAAGAGCAGGCAGGAGGATATGCAGGTCCTGCCGTACTGGAGATTTTCGGGGAAGAGGAATTTGCACCGGTCAAAAAGAAAGAGGCTGTGGATATGACTCCGAAGCAGGCGGCTTTGTGGGTGGAATACCGGAGCCGTGCACAGGAAATCCAGATGGAATACATTCCGGAGGAAGAACGCAGCTTTACGATTATCGCCTTCCCGATACCTGCGATCGGCGATAAATTTGAGGAGATTTTTGAAGAGACCATTAAAATCAACACCCTGGATGCCAGGGAATATCAGGAAATACAGCAAAGGATGATTGATATGCTGGATCAGGCTCATTACTGTGAAATTAAGGGAGCCGGAGCCAACAGAACGGATCTTGTGGTCAGCCTGTTTCAATTGACGGATCCCGCGAGACAGACCATTTTTGAAAACTGCGTGGCAGATGTGAATATTCCGGTAGGAGAAGTCTTTACATCTCCGGTTTTAAAGGGAACCAATGGAATTCTTCATGTCAGCAGAGTTTTTTTGAACGGTCTGGAATACCACGATCTTGCCATTACCTTTAAGGACGGCATGATAACGGACTATCATTGTGCAAACTTTGAAAAGGAAGAAGACAACAGACAGTTTATCAAGGAAAATATATTATTCAATCAGGAAACGCTTCCCATGGGAGAATTTGCCATCGGAACCAATACAACGGCTTATGCCGCCGCAAGAAAGTACGGAATTGAAGCGAAGCTGCCGATTCTGATTGCAGAAAAAACAGGGCCTCATTTTGCGGTAGGCGATACCTGCTATTCCAACGCAGAGGAGATCGTTGTCTACAATCCGGACGGAAAGGAAATCGCGGCAAGGGACAATGAAGTATCCCTGCTTCGCAAAAACGATCCTTCAAAGGCTTACTTCCATTGCCATACGGATATTACCATTCCTTATGATGAGCTGGCTTATCTCGGAGCGGTTACGGAGGAAGGAAAGAAGATTCCCATTATTGAAAACGGCCGTTTTGTATTGCCCGGATGTGAGGAACTGAACAAACCTTTGGAATCTTTGGAAAAAAATGTTGCAGGTTTGTCACAAGTTTAGTAAACTAATAGGGTAGCATCCATTTACAGGCTACGGAAAGGCATGGTGATTCAAATGGCAGAAGTTGGTATTGTGATGGGAAGTGATTCCGATATGCCGGTTATGGCAAAAGCGGCGGAAATCCTGGATCGTTTCGGAATTTCTTATGAAATGAATATTATCAGCGCTCACAGAGAGCCGGATGTTTTTTATGAGTATGCATCGACTGCGGAAGAAAGAGGACTTAAGGTGATTATTGCAGGCGCGGGCATGGCGGCGCATCTGCCGGGAATGTGCGCGGCGATTTTTCCGCTGCCGGTAATCGGCATTCCCATGCACACTTCGTCCCTCGGAGGCAGAGACTCCCTGTACTCCATCGTACAGATGCCGTCCGGTATTCCGGTAGCAACGGTGGCGATTAACGGCGGAGCCAACGCAGGACTTTTGGCAGTGAAAATGCTTGCTGTCTCGGATAAGCAGCTTTTGGAAAAGCTGAAAGAGTACAGCGCACAGTTAAAGAAGCAGGTACAGGAAAAAGATGCAAGGCTGCAGAACGTAGGATATCGCGCATATTAACGAACAGACAAGGGAGAAAAAGAATGGATTACAAGAATGCAGGTGTAGACATTGAAGCCGGTTATAAGGCAGTGGAATTGATGAAAGAGCATGTAAAGAAGACCATGCGTCCGGAAGTGCTGGGAGGCCTGGGAGGATTTTCGGGAGCCTTTTCCATGGCGGCTTTTCAGAAGATGGAAAAGCCTACGCTGGTGTCCGGAACGGATGGCGTGGGAACGAAGCTGAAGCTGGCTTTTTTGATGGATCGTCATGATACGGTGGGAATCGACTGTGTGGCAATGTGCGTGAACGATATTGCCTGCGCCGGAGGAGAGCCGCTCTTTTTCCTGGATTACATTGCCTGCGGCAAAAACTATCCGGAAAAGATTGCATCCATTGTAAAGGGCGTTGCAGACGGCTGTATCCAGGCAGGTGCGGCTTTGATCGGCGGAGAGACAGCGGAGATGCCGGGATTTTATCCGGAAGAGGAATATGATCTGGCAGGCTTTGCAGTCGGAATTGTGGATGAAAAGAATCTGATCACCGGTGCAGACATTAAAGACGGAGATGTGCTGATCGGCATTGCTTCCTCAGGTGTCCATTCCAACGGCTTTTCTCTGGTTCGGAAAGTATTTGAGATGACAAGACAGAACCTGGATACGTATCACGAAGAATTGGGTAAGACACTGGGAGAAGCTTTGATTGAGCCTACCAAAATCTACGTAAAAGCCCTGAAGGCGATAAAAGATGCCGGCGTTGTGATAAAGGGATGCAGCCACATTACAGGCGGAGGATTTTATGAGAACATTCCCCGTATGCTGCCTGACGGAATCTGCGCTTACGTGAAGAAGGACAGCTATGAAGTGCCGGCGTTGTTCCGACTCCTTCAGAAAGAAGGAAAAATAGAAGAAGAGATGATGTACAATACCTATAATATGGGACTTGGCATGGTGCTTGCCGTGGATCCTGCCGATGCAGACAAAGCAATGGAAGCGATCCGCTTAAGCGGAGAAACGCCTTATCTTGTGGGAAATGCAAGAGCCGGCAAAAAAGGAGTTGTCTTATGTTAAAAGTGGTGGTGATGGTCTCCGGGGGGGGAACCAACCTGCAGGCAATCATCGACAGAATCCGGGACGGCGGTATTACGCAGACAAAGCTTGTAGGTGTCATCAGCAATAATAAAGGAGCAGGTGCGTTGGGTCGTGCCGAAAAAGCCGGCATTCCTGCGGTGTGTGTTTCACCGAAGGATTATGAGAAGAGAGAAGATTTTGAAAAAGCACTTCTTTCCAAGGCGGAGGAATGGGAGCCGGATCTGGTGGTTCTTGCCGGTTTCTTAGTAAAAATACCGGAAGAGATGGTGCGAAGATACAGCGGACGCATCATCAATGTCCATCCTTCGTTAATTCCTTCTTTCTGCGGGGTGGGTTATTACGGGTTGAAGGTGCATCAAAAGGCGCTTGAACGCGGCGTGAAGGTGACAGGGGCAACGGTTCATTTTGTCAACGAAGGAATGGATGAAGGCCCGATCATTGCGCAGAAAGCGGTTGAGGTACTTGATGAGGATACGCCGGAGAGCCTGCAGAAGAGAGTCATGGAGCAGGCGGAATGGATCCTTCTTCCTCAGGCGATTGATGATATCGCACATAACAGAATTACGATACAAGACGGTAAAGTCCGGAAAGGCAGGTAGAAACGACATGAACGTATTGATTGTAGGAAGTGGCGGAAGAGAGCATGCAATTGCCCATTGCGTAGCAAAAAGTCCGCGGGCGGATAAGATCTATTGTGCACCGGGAAATGCGGGAATCGCCCAGATAGCCGAATGCGTGGACATCGGCGCCATGGAGTTTGAAAAACTGGCAGCCTTTGCCAGGGAAAAGAAGATCGATCTTACCATTATCGGGATGGATGATCCCCTGGTAGGCGGGCTGGCGGATGTCTTGGAGGCAGAAGGAATTAAAGTATTCGGACCGAAGAAGAATGCGGCAATCCTGGAAGGCAGCAAGGCCTTTGCCAAGGATTTGATGAAGAAGTACCACATCCCTACGGCTGCTTATGAAAATTTTGAAAATGCGCAGGATGCTTATGCTTACCTGGAAAAGGCGAAGTTTCCGATTGTATTAAAAGCGGACGGGCTGGCTCTCGGAAAAGGCGTTTTAATCTGCAATACGCTTGAAGAAGCCAAAGAAGGCGTGAAGTCCATTATGCAGGACAAAAAGTTCGGAACGGCCGGAAATCGTATGGTAATCGAAGAGTTTATGACAGGCAGAGAAGTCAGTGTGCTTTCTTTTGTAGACGGAAAGACCATACGGATTATGACATCCGCTCAGGATCATAAGAGAGCAATGGACGGCGACCGGGGACTGAATACCGGCGGAATGGGAACGTTTTCACCCAGCCCTTTTTACACACCGGAAGTGGATGCTTTCTGCAGAAAGTACATTTATCAACCGACGGTGGATGCCATGGCAAAGGAAGGAAGACCGTTTCAAGGAGTCATTTTCTTCGGGTTGATGCTGACTCCGGAAGGACCGAAGGTGTTGGAGTATAATGCCAGGTTCGGAGATCCGGAAGCACAGGTGGTTCTGCCGAGAATGAAAAATGATATTCTGGATGTCTGTGAGGCCTGCGCAGACGGCACGCTGGATCAGATCGAGCTGGAATTTGAGGACAATGCAGCAGTGTGTGTGGTACTGGCAAGCAAAGGATACCCGGTTTCTTATGAAAAAGGATTTTTAATAGAAGGACTTGACAAATTTGATGCAGAAAAAGGGTATTATTGTTTCCATGCAGGAACGAAAAAGACACCGCAGGGTATTGTGACAAACGGCGGAAGAGTATTAGGAATTACCGCCAAAGGGAAAAATTTGAAAGAGGCCCGGGCAAATGCCTATAAGGCGACAGAATGGGTTTCTTTTGAAAATAAATATATGCGCCACGATATCGGAAAGGCAATCGACGAAGCGTAAAGGTCGATTGATACCGCGGAACATAGTTACCAGTTCACATGCGCCATTCGCAAAAACGCGCTTTCAGCGCTCTCCGTTGCTTTGTAACTCATTTTTGCTCATATACATGGCGCTCCCTTCGTACATTTACGCAGGCAGCTTCTCACGCAAGCATGGAATCTGTCTGTATGAATGTACGAGTGAACTGGAGAAAATTATATAAGGGGTTGGCACAGAGAAGGGATTCTGTGCAGATTGGAGGAACAGATGAGAAAATCATTAGAAAGCCGAAGAAGAAAACTTTGGAAAAGAGGCATAACGACACTGCTTGCTTTCTGCCTGGTGTCGGTATGGGTTCTGGCAGGCACCTTTACAAGCTTTGCCCAGGAGGGAACGATTACGGCAAGTTCTGCGAAGATCCGCAGGGAAGCAAGTACGTCCAGTGAAGCCATCGGAAGTGCACTGTCCGGACAGAAGGTTACGATCAATTCCACTATCCAGGGAAGCGATGGTAAGACCTGGTATCAGGTAACCGTAAACGGTATGACCGGATACATTCGTTCCGATCTGCTCCGGGCGGATGGGGACAACAGCAATGTCGGCAGTAATGCCGGAGGCAATACAAGTACACCGGTGATGAATCCAACCGTTGCCGTAACGGCTCTTACGCCTCAGACTGCAACCGTTGCCACGGGAACTGCAGGGGTCAGAGTTCGCACGGATGCATCTACCGCAAGTTCTATTATTACCAGCCTTCAGAATAATGCTGCCATTACCATACTGGGACAGGCTACCGGTGCAGACGGGAATGTCTGGTATCAAGTAAGCTTTTCTTTGAATGGCGCGGAAACCCAGGGCTTTATCCGGAATGATTACGTAAAGCTCCCGGATGGCGCAGCGTTAACTCCCCAGGATAATGAACCGGCAGCAGATCCTTCCACGGAGACTCCTTCGGAAGAAAACGGAACAGACACCGGAGAGGAGAGTCAGCAACCTGCCGGAAATGACAGTAAAGAATACGATACCCAGTTAAAAGCAAATTCTTCTACCGGAGAAGATACCTGGTATCTTCTGGATTATGCCAATAACAAGCAGTATCCGATCGCAGACCTGATTGCAGCCGGAACCGGCAATGCAGCTTACCTGCAAAAAATGGAATCCAAAGTGACAACCCAGAAGATTATCATTCTGGTTCTGGTAGTAATTATTATCGCTGCGGCACTGGCGGTTACTTTGCTGTATTTCAAGTTAAGAGATGCCGATGATGCTTATTATGCGGCAGTAGAGAAGCAGACTATCCGGGATCGCAATGCGGCAAAGGCGCAGGGCGGCAGAACGTCTTCTGACAGAGTGATGCAGACGGTAGGAAGCACCGGACGGCAGGAAAGAGGAACACAGAGTGCACCGGCAGGATCCAGACCGGCAGGAGCAAGACCGGTGCAGGGAAGCAGCCAGCCTGCACAGAGATCCGCAGGAAGTACAAGACCGGTACAGGGAGGCAGCCAGAACGCGCAAAGGCCGGCAGGAGCAAGACCGGTACAGGGCGGCGGTCAGAACGCGCAAAGGTCGGCAGGAGCAAGACCGGTACAGGGCGGTGGCCAGACGGTACAAAGACCTGCAGGAAGCGTAAGACCTGCTCAGAACAGCGGTCAGGCAGGAGCAAGACCGATACAGGGAAGTAGTCAGACCGCACAAAGACCGACCCAGGGCGGGGGTCAGACGGTACAAAGGCCCGTTGGAAGTGTAAGACCGGCTCAGGCTGCACAAAGTACAGCACGTCCTGCAGCATCGCGGGAAGCGGAAAAAACGCAGCCGAGACAGCAGAACCAGGTTCAGGACGATGATGAATTTGAATTCGAGTTTCTGAACTGGGATGGCGAAGAGAATAAATAAGAGATTTCCTTCATAGGAAACGTGCAGAAGTAAAAGAAGAATAGGAAAGAAATGGGATTCCCAGATCCTTTCCTATTTTTTTGTTGACATTTTTTATTCCTCTGTTATAATGACTGTATAACAGAAAGAGCACAGGAGGGAAACGTTATGATAATTGAGATTGATTTTAACAGCGATGAAGCGATTTATCTGCAGTTGCGCAATCAGATTATCTTAGGAATCGCTACATCCAGATTCCGGGAAGGCGACTCCCTTCCCAGTGTAAGGCAGCTTGCCGATACCATCGGCATTAATATGCATACGGTGAACAAAGCATATTCTGTACTGAAGCAGGAAGGGTTTGTAAAGGTAGACAGAAGGAAAGGCGCTGTGATTGCGATTGATGCAGATCGGT
The DNA here is from genome assembly GCA_934433135.1 of uncultured Acetatifactor sp. GTDB lineage: Bacteria > Bacillota > Clostridia > Lachnospirales > Lachnospiraceae > Acetatifactor. Next base: position 108,655 of record CAKRZO010000002.1, read on the forward strand.
TAAGAACGCTGGAGGAATTGAAAAAGGAACTGCAGGTGATTCTTGCCAAAGGCAGCTGTAAAAATATTACAAGAGAGGAAATACATGAGCTGATTGATGAAATATATGAAGATTATGGAGGAGAAAAATAATGCAGCTACCATTTACCGGTAAAGCACAGGCTGTTCTTGCTTATGCGAAAAAATGTGCAGCACAGCTGAAACAGGGATATATCGGGACTGAGCATATTCTGGCAGGGCTTCTTGCAAAAGAAGATTGTGTAGCAGGAAAGGTGCTGGCACAGAATGGAATTAAAAAGGAACAGGTGGAAGAACTGATCCGGGAATTGATTGCTTTCGAAAAGGGAGTGGCCGTCAGCGAAAGAGGCGGTTTGTCGCCAAGGGCGGAAAAAGTACTGGAAGAAGCGCAGAACCAGGCAGTTCGTTTCGGACAGAAGGCAATCGGAACCGAACACATTCTTCTGGCAATTATCAAAGAGGGAGAGAATGTGGCGCTGCGCCTTTTGAATACGCTGAATGTTTCTACCGCTAAAATTTATGCAGACACCTTAAATGCCATGGGAGAGGATAAGAATCTGTATAAGGAGGATCTGGCTTCGAAAAATGCTTCCAGATCCAGAAATTCCGTATTGGAGCTTTACAGCAGAGACCTGACGGCGCTTGCCGCACAGGGTAAACTGGATCCGGTGATCGGGAGAGAAAAAGAAATTCAGAGAGTCATCCAGATATTGAGCAGGAGAACCAAAAACAATCCCTGCCTGATTGGAGAACCGGGTGTGGGGAAAACGGCTGTGGTAGAGGGGCTGGCAATGCGGATTGTGAATGGGCAGGTCCCTTTTACCGTGCAAAATAAGCGTGTCCTGATGCTGGATTTGTCCGGGATGGTTGCCGGAAGCAAATACCGCGGGGAATTTGAAGAAAGAATCAAAAGAGTGATCCGGGAAGTGATTGAAGATGGGAATATCATTCTTTTCCTGGATGAGATTCATACATTGATCGGGGCAGGCGGTGCGGAAGGGGCTATTGATGCTTCCAATATTTTAAAGCCTTCGCTGGCAAGAGGAGAAATCCAGTTAGTCGGCGCGACAACGATTGCGGAATACCGAAAATATGTAGAGAAGGATGCTGCACTGGAAAGAAGATTTCAGCCTGTTGATGTAGAAGAACCTACAGAAGAGGAAGCGATACAGATTCTGGAGGGAATCAAAGGAAAGTATGAAGAGTACCATAACGTGGAAATTCTTCCGCAGGCATGTGAAGCGGCGGTGCGTCTGTCTTCCCGTTATATCAGTGACAGAAATCTGCCGGATAAGGCCATTGATCTGATTGATGAAGCGGCGGCCAGCGCCGGACTTAAGTATCATGGCAGCCCCGACAGACAAAAGGAGTTGGAAGAACAGATTCGACAGAAGGATCTGGAAATAGAGGATGCCATTCGCAGAGAGGCATTTGAACAGATTAAGGAAATACGCAACAGCCAGGAGGCGTTGATCCGAAAGGCGGAAAAACTCTCCGAAAAAAAGGAAAACTCCGGCGAAGAACGGAAAATCCGTATCGGTGAGGAAGAAATTGCTGAAGTTGTGGCAATGTGGACCAAAATTCCGGTACAGAAACTTAAGCAGAAGGAAAGTGAAAAGCTTTTAAAGCTGGAGAAGTTGCTGCACAAACGGGTAGTGGGCCAGGAAGAAGCGGTGGTTGCCGTGGCCAGGGCAATGCGCAGAGGTCGTGTGGGGCTTAAGGATCCTGCAAGACCGATCGGATCATTCTTATTTTTAGGGCCTACCGGTGTCGGAAAGACCGAATTAAGCAAAGCATTGGCAGAGGCCATGTTCGGCTCGGAGGATGCCATGATCCGGGTAGATATGTCGGAATATATGGAAGGGCACTCTGTTTCCAAAATGATTGGATCGCCGCCCGGATATGTGGGTTTTGATGAAGGCGGGCAATTAAGTGAAAAGGTCAGAAGAAATCCTTATTCGGTTGTGCTTTTCGATGAAATTGAAAAAGCCCACCCGGATGTTTTCAATATTTTGCTGCAGGTACTGGATGACGGTCACATCACGGATTCCAAAGGAAGGAAGGTAAGTTTTAAAAATACGATTCTGATCATGACTTCCAATGCCGGTGCCCAGAGAATTGTAGATCCGAAGAATCTGGGATTTTCCGCATCTGACAGTCCTTCACGGGATTATGAAAAGATGAAGAGCAGTGTCATGGAAGAAATAAAAAGGAATTTCAAACCGGAATTTATCAACCGGATTGATGAAATCATTGTCTTCCATCAGCTGAGTCGGGAGAATATGAAGGAAATTGTAGATATGCTTGCTGCAAGGCTGAACAAGCGATGCGAGAAACAGATGGACATTCACCTGACGATATCCGAAAGCCTTAAGGAACATCTGGTGGAAAAGTATTCCGACAGAAAAATGGGTGCCAGACCTTTGCGCAGGGCTATGCAAACCGTTGTGGAAGACAGGCTGGCTGAAGAAATTTTACAAGGCAATGTAAAAGCCGGAGACAAAGTCACGGCAGGTTATCGCAAAAATGAAGTGGTATTTACCGTCAAACAAAAAAGAGTATAAAAAAATAATTTAACAGAGGAGAAAAGAGATGGCAGTGATAAAAGAATTAATCCGCAGCGAGGCAGACGGAAGTTTAAGTTTTGGAAACTATGCATTGGAGCAGAAGGCTAAGGTTGAGGATTTTGAACATTGCGGGGATCTTTATAAAGTAAAAACCTACCGTGAGATGACCAAACTGGAAAAGAACGGAATGTTTTTGTATGAATCGGTACCGGGAACCGGCGTGCTTCATTTTAAGGAGCAGGAAGACAGCGTAGAATTTGTCGTGGAAGGCAGCGAAGATGCACAGATTACCCTTGGCATGAAAGACGATACCGCATACGAGATCATGATGGACGGAGAAATCGTAGGCATGGTAAAAACCGGACTGGGCGGCAAGCTGATTATAAGCATCGAACTGTCAGAAGGAAAAGAAGTTGCAGTGAAAGTAGTACAGGCATAAACCGGTTCGTGTCGGAAACGGAGAAAAAATGGCAAAAGGCAAAATGGCGACCATGTATTTCTGTAAAAACTGCGGGTATGAGTCCACCAAATGGATGGGGCAATGTCCGGGCTGCCGTGAATGGAATACACTGACGGAAGAAGTGGTACGTTCCAAAAGCACTGCTTCTGCAGGCGGTATAAAAAAAGAAACAGATATCCATCCCAGTGTATTGGCAGATATTAAGGTGCAGGAAGAAAGCAGAACCTCGACCCGGATGAAAGAGCTGGACAGAGTGCTGGGAGGCGGAATTGTGCAGGGAAGTCTGGTACTGGTGGGAGGAGACCCCGGTATCGGAAAGTCCACTCTGCTTTTGCAGATGTGCAGGCAGTTAGCCGGAGACGGCAGAAAAGTTTTGTATATTTCAGGTGAAGAATCACTTGTGCAGATTAAAATGCGGGCGGATCGGATCGGAACATTCCCGAAAGAAATGCTGCTTTTGTGTGAAACCGGTCTCGGCACGATAGAAAGTATTATCAGGCAACAGGTGCCTCAGATTGTGGTAATTGATTCCATTCAGACGATGTACCAGGAAGAGATTTCTTCAGCGCCGGGGAGCGTTTCTCAGGTGCGGGAGGCCACCGGTATTCTGCTGCAGCTTGCCAAAGGACTGGGTATCAGTATCTTTATTGTCGGACATGTCACCAAAGAAGGAACGGTTGCAGGTCCCCGGGTTTTAGAACACATGGTAGACACGGTATTGTATTTTGAAGGAGACAGGCATGCCTCTTACCGTATTTTAAGAAGCGTAAAAAACCGTTTCGGTTCCACCAATGAAATCGGTGTTTTTGAAATGCAGGAAGCGGGTCTTAAAGAAGTTGCCAACCCATCGGAATATATGTTGGAGGGACGGCCGGTGGATGCAAGCGGTTCCATTGTGGCCTGCTCCATGGAAGGTACCAGACCCTTATTAATCGAAATTCAGGCGTTGGTATGTCAGAGTAACTTCGGAATTCCCAGAAGGCAGAGTATCGGAACTGATTTTAACCGGGTAAACCTTTTGATGGCGGTACTGGAAAAAAGATCGGGAATCCAGCTTGCGGGCTGCGATGCTTATGTAAATATTACAGGCGGGTTGAAAGTGCAGGAACCGGCAATTGATCTGGCGATCGTGCTGGCCATTGTTTCCAGCGTACGTAACCGTACCATTCATCCGAAACTGGTAGCTTTCGGAGAAGTAGGATTAAGCGGGGAGGTGCGTTCCGTGAGCATGGCGGCCAATCGTGTGGCAGAGGCGGAAAAGTTGGGATTTGAAATCTGTGTGCTTCCGGCGGTCTGCCTGGAGAATCTGAAAATGAAAACGAATATGCGCCTTGTAGGGGTAAGATCCGTGCAGGAGGCGGTTAAAGTGCTCTTATAAAAAATATTTGTCTTTTTCGCAGCTTTGTGATATAATCGTAAAATGACTGTGAGTGTGTCCATTTTCGGGGCACGGACCAATTTTAACAGAGGCAATTTGAAGGAGGAAATAGAAAAATGAGCTTACAGGTAGAAAAATTGGAGAAGAATATGGCGAAGCTGACCATAGAAGTATCTGCAGAAGAGCTGGAGAAGGCACTTCAGGATACTTATAATAAGGAAAAGGGAAGAATTACCGTTCCCGGTTTCCGTAAGGGAAAAGCTCCCCGTAAGCTGATCGAGCAGATGTACGGTAAGGGTGTATTTTATGAAGGAGCTGCCAATGCATTGATTCCCACAGCATATGAGAAGGCGCTGGAAGAATGTACGGAAGAAATTGTATCTTCTCCTGAGATCGATGTTGTTACCCTGGAGGCAGGAAAGCCTTTCTGCTTTACCGCTCTGGTAGCTTTAAAGCCCGGTGTGACTCTCGGAGAATATAAAGGAGTCAAGGTACCGAAGCAGGAAGTGGAAGTGACGGAAGAAGAAGTAGATGCCGAGATCAATAAAGAGAGAGAAAATAATGCCAGAACCATCAACGTAGAAGACAGACCGGTGCAGGACGGTGATATGACGGTGATCGATTTCGAAGGCTTTGTTGACGGCGTGCCTTTTGAAGGCGGCAAGGGAGAAGATCATCCGCTTACTATCGGATCCGGCGCTTTTATTCCCGGATTTGAAGAGCAGCTGATCGGTGCGGTAATCGGAGAAGAGAGGGACGTGGAAGTAACTTTCCCGGAAGATTATCATGCCAAGGAACTTGCAGGAAAGCCTGCTGTATTTAAGTGTGTTGTAAAAGAGATTAAGGTGAAGGAACTTCCGGAGTTGGATGATGAGTTTGCCGGTGAAGTATCTGAGTTCGAGACATTGGAAGAATACAAGGCAGACGTTAAGATGAAGCTTTTGGAAAAGAAGGAAGCAGCAGCAAAGAACGCAAAAGAAGATGCCGCAGTGGATGCGGTTATCGCAAATGCGCAGATGGAGATTCCGGATGCTATGGTGTCCACACAGCAGAGACAGATCGTGGATGATTTTGCGCAAAGACTCAGATCACAGGGTCTTACCATGGAACAGTATCTGCAGTTTACGGGATCCAATGCGGATAAGCTTCTGGAAGAAGTAAAGCCTCAGGCGCTTAAGAGAATCCAGTCCCGTCTGGTTCTGGAAGCAGTAGCTGCAGCGGAAAATCTGCAGGCAAGCGAAGAAGAGTTTGAAGAAGAAGTAGCAAAGATGGCAGAAAGCTATAAGATGGAAGCAGATAAAGTAAAAGAACTTCTGGGTGAGAACGGTAAGAAGCAGATTATGGAAGATCTTTGTGTCCGTAAGGCAGTAGATTTTGTTACCGATAATGCTATAGAAGAGTAACAACAGGATATACTTCCTGAAAAGAAGAAAGGGAGAGTGAAATAGATGAGTTTGGTACCATATGTCATTGAACAGACGAGTAAGGGTGAGAGATCTTATGATATTTATTCAAGACTTCTCAAAGACAGAATCATTTTCCTGGGAGAGGAAGTAAATGAAGTAACTGCCAGTCTGGTAGTTGCACAGCTTCTGTTCCTGGAGGCAGAGGATCCGGATAAGGATATTCATCTGTACATCAACAGTCCGGGCGGAAGTGTGACAGCAGGTCTTGCAATTTATGATACAATGCATTATATCAAATGTGATGTGTCTACCGTATGTATCGGAATGGCAGCAAGTATGGGGGCTTTCCTCTTAGCAGGAGGAGCGAAAGGAAAGAGATTTGCCCTTCCGAATGCGGAGATTATGATTCACCAGCCTTTGGGAGGAACCCAGGGTCAGGCAACGGAAATTGAAATCGCTGCAAAGCATATTCTTAAGACGAAAGAAAAATTGAATCATATGCTGGCAGAGAATACCGGAAAAGATTATGAAACGATCTGTGCAGACACGGAAAGAGATAACTGGAAGAGTGCTGCAGAAGCCTGTGAATACGGGCTGATTGATAAGGTAATTGCATCTCACGGGATGCAGGAGGCGTAAAAATCTGAACCTGAGCCTGTGTAAGTAAGCTTCATGGCAATTTGTTCCTGAGCGAAAGCAAATTGCTCTTACGGCGGAGAAAAATTGTCTGTGCGAATGGCGCATTGGACCGGTAAAATTTTTCTCCGCCGTGTGCACGAGTCGCTCGGAAATGAGGATTAGAATGGCAGGAAAGAATTCCGGCATGGATATGAGAGATGTCAGGTGTTCCTTTTGTAATAAGCCCGAAAGTCAAGTACGCAAGATGATTGCGGGCCCTAACGGGATTTATATATGTGATGAGTGTGTTGAAATCTGCGCGGATATACTGGATGAAGAACTGGAAGAAGAGGAAGTGCAGCAGGAGGCTCGTTCTGAGATTAATCTGCTGAAGCCGAGGGAAATAAAAGCATTTCTGGATGATTATGTAATTGGTCAGGAGGATGCGAAAAAGGTTCTGGCGGTTTCTGTGTATAATCATTATAAAAGAGTTATGGCACCGAAGGAAAATGACGGTGTAGAATTACAGAAAAGTAATATTATCATGATAGGGCCTACCGGCTCCGGAAAAACTTATCTGGCACAGACACTTGCAAAGGTGATTAATGTTCCATTTGCGATAGCTGATGCAACCACATTGACCGAAGCGGGATATGTGGGAGAGGATGTAGAAAATATTCTTTTAAAGTTGATTCAGGCGGCAGATGGTGATATCAAAAGAGCACAGTTTGGGATAATCTATATTGATGAAATTGATAAGATTACCAAGAAAAGTGAAAACGTTTCTATTACCAGAGATGTATCCGGTGAAGGCGTTCAGCAGGCGCTTTTAAAAATTATAGAAGGAACTGTTGCAAGCGTACCGCCCCAGGGCGGAAGAAAGCATCCGCATCAGGAGCTTTTGAGCATTGATACAACAAATATTTTATTTATCTGCGGAGGCGCATTTGACGGGTTGGAGAAGATCGTGGAGTCCAGACTGGATAGAAAGTCCATTGGATTCAATACGGAACTGGCACAGAAGAGCACAAAAGAAATCGGTGAGCTTCTGGCGGAAGTAACACCGCAGGATCTTGTTAAATTCGGTCTGATTCCGGAATTTGTAGGACGTGTGCCGATTACAGTGTCCCTGGAAGGGCTGGACAGGGAAGCACTGATCCGAATCTTAAAAGAGCCGAAAAATGCATTGATCAAGCAGTATCAGAAGCTTTTGGAGCTGGATCATGTAAACTTGAGCTTTGATGAAGAAGCAATCCAGGCGATTGCGGATAAGGCATTAGAGAGAAAGACGGGAGCAAGGGGATTGCGTTCCATTATGGAAACTATTTTGATGGATGTGATGTATCAGATTCCGTCAGACGAAACAGTGGAAGCCTGCGTGATAACGAAAGGCGCTGTAGATGGGACCAGCGAACCGCTAGTGATTCATCGGGAACCGGTGAAGAGAAAAGCGAAATGAGGATGATAGAAATGCCGCTGGTGAGAACCAGCGGCATTTTTTCAACTAAGAATGATTTCGTTAAAGCAACCGGTCGCCGGAAAAAGAATTGAAAGAGAAAAGAATGGAAGAGAAAAACAGAGAAATAAATAATATAGAAGCAAACAACAGAGAAGTAGATAAGAGAGAAGAAAGCAATGCAGAAGAGAAAGAGATGTCGGCGGTTGCACTGCGCGGACTTACGATTTTACCGGGAACGGTGATTCATTTTGATTTAAACCGAAGCAAGTCCATTGCAGCCGTGCAGAAGGCATTGCAGGAGGACGGATTGGTTTTTCTGGTAACGCAGAAAAATCCGGATGAAGAAGAACCACAGCTTGAGGATTTATTCCGGGCAGGATGTGTGGCGAAGGTTAAGCAGGTCAGCAAGCTGCCGAATAACATTATCCGGGTTTTGGTAGAAGGCGTGTCCAGGGCTTTGCTTTTAGATCTGCTTACGGATGACGAAATGCTGAAGGTACGGGTGGAAGAAATGCCGGAAGAAGAATTCCACGGGGATGGTCTGCAGACAGAGAATGAACAGATTCGGAAGGAAGCCATGATCCGTCAGCTTGCCGAAATGTTTGGAGAATACGGAAAGTATTATCCCAAGGTGGGGCAAAATGTGGTAAGACAGTTCCAGGTACAGAAAAACTTAGAAAAGCTGATTGACCTGATTGCCATGAATATGCCTGTGGATTATCAGGTCAGACAAAGAATTCTAGGGCTTTGCACCGTGCAGGAAAGATATGATTATCTGACGGAAGTGTTGCGTAAGGAGACGGAGATTGCAGGAATCAAGATGGAACTGTCCCAGAAAGTAAGGGAGAGGGTTGATAAACATCAGAAGGAGTATGTACTCAGAGAACAGCTTGCTTATATCCGGCATGAATTGGGAGAAGACGGCGAGTATTCCGATGCAGAACAGTTTGAAGAGCAGCTCCAGAAGCTGAAAGCTGGAAAAGAGGTAAAGGAGCGGATTCAAAAGGAAATTACAAGGCTTAAGAATCTGAATCCCGGAAGCAGCGAGTATTCCGTGGAAAGGGCGCATCTGGAAACCTTGCTGGAAATGCCCTGGGATAAGGCTTCCAGGGATACGCTGGATCTGGAGAGAGCGGAGCAGATTCTGGAGAAAGAGCATTACGGGCTGGAACAGGTCAAAGAAAGAATTCTGGAATTTCTCGCGGTAAGGATCTTAAACCGACATGGACAAAGTCCCATTATCTGCCTGGTAGGACCTCCCGGAACCGGTAAAACCTCTATTGCAGCCAGTGTGGCGGAGGCCCTGCATAAAAAGTACATTCGTATCAGCTTAGGAGGCGTAAGAGACGAAGCAGAAATAAGGGGACACCGCAAAACCTATATCGGAGCCATGCCGGGAAGAATTGCCACCGCACTCAGGCAGGCCGGGGTAAAGAATCCGCTGATGCTCTTAGATGAGATCGATAAGGTAAGCAATGATTATAAGTCCGATACGGCTTCCGCCCTTCTGGAAGTGCTGGATGGGGAGCAGAATCATCATTTCCGGGATCATTACATCGAAATACCCATTGATTTATCGGAAGTGTTATTCATTGCAACCGCCAATTCCACGGCAACGATCCCGGGACCGCTGCTGGATCGTATGGAGCTGATTGAAGTCAACAGCTATACGGAAAATGAGAAGTTTCATATTGCCAGAAGACATCTGATTGCCAAACAATGGGAAAAGAACGGGTTAAGTGAAGAGCAGCTGACGATCAGTGACAATGCTTTGCGTAAACTGATTGACGGTTATACCAGAGAGGCAGGCGTCAGGGATCTGGAACGAAAGCTCGGCGAGATCTGCAGAAAGGCAGCCAGAGAGTTCTTAAAGCCGGGAAAGCAGGGCAGACCGATTCAGATTACGGAAAAAAATCTGCCGGACTATCTGGGAAATGTAAAATATACCAGAGACAAAAAGAATGAAACCGATCAGGTGGGCATTGTCAGAGGACTTGCCTGGACCAGCGTCGGCGGTGAAACTCTTCAGGTGGAGGTCAATATGATGCCCGGAAAGGGAGAAATCGAGTTGACCGGACAAATGGGCGATGTCATGAAGGAATCGGCTTTGATCGGCATGAGTTATGTCCGTTCGGTGGGACCGAAATACCATATAGATGAAGAAATTTTTGCCAAAAATGATTTTCATATTCATATTCCGGAGGGTGCGGTTCCCAAAGACGGTCCCAGCGCCGGGATTACCATGGCAACGGCATTGATTTCCGCCATTACGGGAATTCCGGTTCATGCAGATGTTGCCATGACGGGGGAAAATACCCTCAGAGGACGGGTATTGCCGATCGGCGGACTGAAAGAGAAGCTTTTGGCTGCCCGGATGGCAGGAATGCGTAAAGTGTTGGTGCCGGAGGAGAACCGAAAAGATGTGGAAGAGATCTCCCGGGAAATCAAGGGCGGTATGGAAATTGTCTTTGTAAAAGACATGGAACAGGTACTGGAACACGCTCTGGTAAAGAGTAATAACTTGGAATGGAGATTAGCATGATTATCAAACAGGTGAGTCTGGAGACTGTATGCGGGATTACCAGCAAACTTCCGCAGTCCGCGCATCCGGAAGTGGCATTTGCCGGTAAGAGCAATGTGGGGAAATCTTCCTTGATCAATGTTTTAATGAACCGTAAATCACTGGCGCGTACCAGCGCACAGCCCGGAAAAACCCAGACAATTAATTTTTATAATGTGAACGACGAACTTTATCTGGTGGATCTTCCGGGGTATGGCTATGCCAGAGCTAACGAAGAGATCAAAGCCAAGTGGGGAAAAATGATTGAGCGGTATCTGCATGGTTCGAAGCAGCTGAAACAGGTGTTTTTGTTGATTGATATCCGGCATGAACCTTCTAAGGATGACAGACTGATGTATGACTGGATTGTAAATCAGGGATACGCTCCGATTATTATCGCAACCAAGCTGGATAAGATCAACCGCAGCCAGATTGCAAAGCAGGTCAAAATGATCCGGGAAGTCCTGGGTACTCCGAAAGAGACGGTTGTCATTCCTTTTTCGGCGCAGACCAGACAGGGAAGAGACGAAATATATCAGATCCTGGATGATATTCTGAACTGTTAATCCGGAAGGAATGGGGAGGAAAATGAACAGAAAATACGGGAAAGCTCTTCTGAATTTAGGGATTGCACTGATTGGTGTTTTACTGGCATTGCTTCTTTTGCCAAGATTACTGGTATATTTTCTGCCATTTGTCGTCGGGTGGATCATTGCAGCAATTGCCAGTCCTTTTGTTCGTTTTTTTGAAGAGAAGGTAAAGATTAAGAGAAAAGCAGGCAGTGCCTTTGTGATTGTAGCGGTAATTGCTTTCGTGGTTTTAATTCTCTATTTGATCTGTGTGGTGCTGGTACAGGAAACGGCAAGCCTTATTGAAGCACTTCCGGACATGTGGGAAAGTGCAGAGGACGATTTTGAGCAGATCGGACAGAGGCTGAGCGTCATTTTAAAGAAGCTGCCGGGCGGGATGCAGAATACGATAGACGGTATCGGCAACGATATGAATACGTATGTCGGTGACCTTCTCGGTAAATTGAGTTCTCCTACCATTGCGGCAGTGGGCAGTTTTGCAAAAAGACTGCCGTCCGTGATCGTCGGAGTGATTATGGCGCTTTTGTCCGCCTATTTTTTCGTTGCCGATAAAAAGAATATTCAAAAATGGCTTCAAAACCATACCCCGGGAGTATTTCAGAAATGGTTTTCCATGATCCGGGGAAGTTTTATGATGGCGGTAGGAGGCTATCTGAAGGCACAGCTGAAAATCGAATTCTGGATGTACTTATTTCTGGTGATCGGGTTAAGCGTTCTAAAGGTTAATTATGCTTTGCTGATTGCCCTCGGAATTGCGGTGCTGGATTTCCTGCCTTTCTTCGGAACAGGGACAATCATGGTGCCCTGGGCGGTTATCAAAATTCTGAGTGCAGACTATAAGATGGCAATCGGCCTTTTGATCCTATGGGGGATAGGACAGCTGGGAAGACAGTTGATTCAGCCGAAAATTGTAGGAGATTCCGTAGGAATGGAACCGCTGCCCACATTGTTTTTACTTTACATCGGTTATAAAACGGGCGGTGTGCTCGGCATGGTATTAGCGGTTCCTATAAGCTTGATCGTGTACGCGCTTTATACGGAAGGTGCTTTTATAACGACTACAAGGAGCATTCGCATTCTTGCGGAGGGCATTAACCGCTTCCGAAAGCTGGAACCGGAGGAGCCGGAAAGCGATGGATCAGGAAAAACGTAACAGTTCAGACGCGCCATTCGCAAAATTTTCTGCATGCTTTGCAGCTATTTGTCGCATCTGTAGGATGCGATGCTCATATAACTTGGCGCTTAAGCTCAGACAGATTTTCATGCAAGCATGAAATCTGTCTGTATGAATGATTGTCTGAACTGTTACGAAAAATTATAGAAAAGGAGAGAACATGCGGAATATCAAACTGCTGATACAATATGAAGGAACCCGGTATCAGGGGTGGCAGAGACAGGAAAATTCAGATAATACCATACAGGGAAAGATGGAAAAGCTGTTAAGCATGATGTGCGGGGAAAAAATCGAGCTGCAGGGCAGCGGAAGAACCGATGCAGGAGTGCATGCTGCCGGTCAGGTCGCCAATTTTTATACCAATTCGACGATGACCAAAGAAGAGATGCTTTCCTATATCAACGAATATCTGCCTAAGGACATTGCGGTCATCGGAATTGAGGAAGTGGGGGAACGCTTCCACAGCCGACTGCATGCAAAAGGAAAGTGTTACGTTTATCGTGTGATAAACAGCTCCTGTCCGGATGTGTTTTGGAGACGGTTTGCATTGGAATTTCCGGAGAAACTTGACCTGGAAGCCATGAGGGAAGCTGCGGATCTGCTGTGCGGGGAACATGACTTCCGTTCTTTTACTTCTGCAGGAAGAGTCAAAAAATCGACTGTGCGCCGGGTGGACGCAATCCGGATTGAAAAAAAAGAGAATCTGGTTACTTTTACGTTTCATGGGAACGGTTTTTTGTACCATATGGTACGGATTATGATGGGAACGCTTCTGGAGGTGGGAACCGGAAAGCGTGATCCGCAGTCTGTTTTGGAAATCCTTCGGGCAAAGGATCGTCAGAAGGCAGGCTATCTCGTACCGGCCAAAGGACTGATGCTGGAAAAAGTATTCTATGACACAGGGAATTGAATCCTGCAAGCAGGATTCTTATTTTAAAATAATTTTTAGGGAAAATGAAACATTTTCAGGAGGAATGCAGACTATTAGGGTAGATAGTGAAAAAAATATGAAATTGATGCAAATCTGAAACAAATTCGTTGTATCATTTGCTTGAAAGAGTGAATTATCATAAGGGATAAGATATTTTAACAGAGAGGAGAGAGCATAATGAACAATACCACGGAGAAGAACATTCTGGTATACAACAACCATACCGGAATCGTGAAGACTATGGAACCTTTATTTGCGGGGGAAGGATTCCATGTTATGGTGGCAGAGGAGTTTGAGGAAATGCTGAATAAGCTGAAAACGCAGAATATCCATCTGCTTCTTACCGATGTGAATATTGCCGGAAAAGGTCTGGTAAAAGGAATAGAGATTATAGCGCAGATCAGGAAACAAAGCAGCGTGCCGATTATGGTGGTTTCGGCCAATGGGGGGGAAAACGCAAAAATCATGGCTTTGAATGCAGGAGCAGATGATTATGTGACCATTGGCTGCAGTCCGCTGGAAATCCTGGCAAGAATCAAGTCCCAGCTGCGCAGATATACACAGTTAGTAAGCGTATGTGCCAATATTGACCGGATTTACCGGGTGGGAGAGCTGATTATTGATGATACCCGCCGGAAAGTTTCCGTAGACGGAAAAGATGTAAAACTGACGCCTATTGAGTATAAGATACTCAGACTGCTGGTACAGGAAAGAGGAAAGGTATTGTCCATTACCCAGATTTATGAATCCATCTGGCATATGCAGGCGATTGGCGCCGATAATACCATTGCGGTTCATATCAGGCACATTCGGGAAAAGATAGAAAGGAATCCCAAGGATCCTCATTACCTGAAAGTGGTATGGGGAACTGGATATAAGGTAGGTTAATGAGAAAAGAGGATAAAAAGTGAATGGAAAAAGCAGAATGGGTATCAGCAACAGTACACTGAAGCTGATAGCCATTTCTTCCATGTTTGTGGATCATTTTGCATTGATCCTTTATTATCGCTACTGCATTTCGGTACATAGCTTTTCCGGAGAACAGTATGACGCCTATTGTATTATGCGCCTGATTATAGGGCGGATTGCATTCCCGATCTTTTGTTTTTTGCTGACAGAAGGATTTTTACGAACTTCCGATCTTGGAAAGTATCTTTTGAGGATGGGAATCTTTGCATTGGTATCCGAGGTTCCGTTTGATCTGGCAGTGCATCTGAAAGTATGGGAGCCGAAAGGCCAGAATGTTTTCTTTACACTATTTCTGGGGCTGTTGATGATGACGGTTTTGCAGAAGATATCCGGTACGGTAAAGACAAAGTGGCTGAAAATAGAAGCTATGACGGCTGCTTCGGCATTTTTTATCGCAGCAGCGCAGTTTTTACGAACGGACTACGGCGGATACGGTATCTGCCTGATCCTGGCATTTTATCTTTTTCAACAGGATAAAAAGTACCAGATGCTTGCAGCAGGCGTTGCCATGGTGGCCGGAGACTTTTTGTGGGGAATGCACGGCAACCAGTTTATGGCGCTGCTGTCCCTTATTCCGATCAGCTTCTACCATGGAAGAAAAGGATTCGGAGGAAAGACCGGAAAGTACTTTGCCTATCTCTTTTATCCTCTTCATCTGTTGCTTCTATGGTGGCTCGGAAGCAGGATGCAGCTGTACTGATTGCAAGAAGATCACTTATTTTAATTGTGATTTGGTGAAACAGGCAGAAAGGTTTTAAGGGTGATAGTTATTTATGAAAAAGTTACTTTTTCTTTATTTGCTGTCTTAGTTGTTCCTGTTTTTTGTTCTGTTACAAAAAGGCTTCTGCCCAATGCTGATTCTGCGGATTTGTTTGTTCTTATACTATATCCGCTCTTAGCTTTATGGTGTTTGCGTTATCTTTGGAAAAAAAGCTCAACCATAGGGATTTGTTGCTTGCATTAGTTATAGGAGCTGTTGCAGTGACTAATACGATACCGGTGAATTACATTGGTATTGTTGTCGGTTTATCTATTGCCTGCATTTTTTGGGCTTGCAGAGATATTTTTCGAGAGCAGCAGTGTTCTTTTGTATGGGTAAGAACAGACATTAAATCGAATTTAATAATACTGGGAAGTATTTCACTGTTTTATGTTTTTATCTTTTTTACACAGCCTAGAGGAACGTTTGGATTTTACCCCATCTTTATACTTACTGCATGGGCACCGGCTCTTTCCGAAGAACTGATATTTAGAGTTTTTCTTCCTGCAAAGATATTCAGGTTATTTAAACTTGAAGACAATATAGGAAATAGGGTGTGGGTATTTATTATATTAACGATTCCTTTTGCATTGCTGCATTGCACAGAATTGCTTGCAGCAAATGAAGTCTCAGAAACGATCAGACGATGTTATACAGTTGCAGTGAATACGTTAATTCATGCGATTCTGGTAAGAAAGTGCGGTTTTTTTTATGGCGCATATGCCCATGCACTCACTGATTTTTTAGCTTTTAGTTTAAATTAAGAAACCCGGGGTTCATAACCCCGGGTTTTCATTAGCAACTGTCTATTAAGCTACAACAGTAACGTTGGTAGCACGAACCTTGCTGCTGTTCTGAGGATCACATTCGGTATCGAAAGTAACCTTCTGGCCTTCTTCCAAAGACTTGAATCCCTGTGCATTGATAGCGGAGAAATGTACGAATACTTCTTCACCGGTTGCATCGTTGGTGATAAATCCATAACCCTTGGAAGCGTTGAACCACTTAACAGTACCTTTATTCATGATAAAGTACCTCCTTTTTTAAATCCGGGCGATTGCCCGCTTATTTTGTAATTCTAGAACGTAGGACAAAAAAATCACATATTTTTGTAAACCATCATTAAAAGAACAATGCCTTACAAAAATATGTGAGATCAATGACTTTCATTTAGAATACAGCATGAGTATACCATCACCTCTTGCAAAATGTCAATCCCTTTTTTCAAAGATTTTGGGGCTTGGAATGTAGCAGTTCAGGCGCGCCATTCGCAAAACCGCGCTTTCAGCGCTTTCTCGCTGCTTCGCAGCTGTTTGTTGTGGCTGCAAGCCACAATTTTTATATAAATGGCGCTAAGTTCCAAGCATAGAATGCTTGTCTGAACTGTTACCTTGGAATATTTTACAGAAAAATGGAGAAGATAGGAAGCATTCATTATAGAAGGAGGGAAATTATGGGGTTGGAAGGAATGCAAATGTTCGGATTAATATTGACTGCCTTTACAGCGGGCGGATGCATCGGATTCTGGGCAGGTAAGATTGCAGTCAGAGAAGCAGCCTTTGCAAAGGAACAGGAAAATGTGGGAGAAAGCGGCCGACAGGGTGGGTATTACGGATATGACAGAAACGATCTGTTCCATGACGGTAAAGAGCGCAACAATGATAAATTTGGCGACAGAGAAGGAGACAGAAGCGACAGGAATAATCGATACAGCAGGCACGAGAGATGGGAAAGACATGAAAGGAAGCATCCCGGAGAAAAGAGAATCCTGGCCGGAAGCGGAATCGGAAGTCCTGCAAGCGGAAAGGTGAGTGCTTTTCAGGAAAATGGGAAAAAGGGAATACGGATCCTTCCGGACAGCGGCAAAATTTATGCTCCGGCATCCGGTAAAATTGTAAAGCTCTACCCTATGGGAAGCCGTATGTGCTTAAGAACCGACGGAGGAACGGAAATCCTGATTGAAGCGGGAAGCAACATCGAGGAAGCCGATGCAGACTGGTATCGCTCCAGAATCGTGCAGAATGAAGTAGTGGACAAGGGAAAACTCCTTTTGGAATACGATATACAGGCCATAGAAGAACAAGGCGGAGACAATGCGGTATTTGTAAGCATGGCAGACACCCAAAAGATGCAGGAAGTAGAAGTTACCTCTGCACCCTATGTCAAAACCGGACAGGAAATTATGTGGCTTACGCATGACTGTGAAAGTTATACACGCACTTCCTGACAGCATCCAAACTGCATCTTTCGACCAAGGTAAACTTGTAAAGATACAAGTTTATTAATAGCAAGTTTCTGAGGGCAGACTCATGGGGATTCCAATGAGGGGCGCAAAATTGAGCGAGAGCGTCCCCCGAATGGAACTCCATGAGCCTGCCCGGGGATCTGCGTCAACTCTATTTTGTATTAATGTAGTTGTATAAAATCCTTCTGTCTTATCTGAGAATCGTATTGACAGAATAACCGCTGTCAGGGTAAAATAAAGAAGCAAGAAAGAAAATACATAACAATTTTAGAAAGAGTTTATATTTTTTTTCTTGATTTTCCTGTTTCATGTGTTATAGTACTAGTACAACAAAGAAAAAGGGAGGGCTAAGATTATGAATATTCAGAAATTTACCCAGAAATCCATGGAAGCTGTGAACGGCTGTGAAAAGCTGGCATACGAATATGGAAACCAGGAAATCGAACAGGAACATTTGTTGTACAGCCTTTTAACCATAGAGGATAGTCTGATACTGAAGCTGATTGAGAAGATGGAGATACAGAAAGAACATTTTCTGAATCGGGCAAGGGAAGCAGTTGAAAAGCGTACCAGAGTACAGGGTGGTCAGGTTTTCGTAGGGCAGTCCCTGAATAAGGTATTGATTACCGCGGAAGAAGAGGCAAAGCAGCTTGGAGACGAGTATGTTTCGGTGGAGCATCTTTTCCTGGCGATGCTTCGTTACCCCAATAGGGAAATTGCCCAGATTTTTAAGGAATACGGAATTACCAGAGAACGTTTCCTGCAGGCACTTTCCACGGTGCGGGGGAATCAGAGAGTGACCAGTGATAATCCGGAAGCAACTTATGATACCCTGGAGAAGTACGGACAGGAGTTGGTGGAAAAAGCCAGAAACCAGAAACTGGATCCGGTTATCGGCAGAGACAGTGAGATCCGTAATATTATCCGGATTTTGTCCCGTAAAACCAAAAACAACCCGGTGCTGATCGGGGAACCCGGTGTCGGTAAAACGGCAGTGGTGGAAGGACTTGCCCAGAGAATTGTCAGAGGAGATGTTCCCCAGGGATTAAAGGATAAAAAGATCTTTTCCCTGGATATGGGTGCGCTGGTTGCCGGTGCAAAATACAGAGGCGAATTTGAGGAACGACTGAAAGCCGTTCTGGAAGATGTTAAGAGTAGCAACGGACAGATCATTCTGTTCATTGATGAACTGCATACCATTGTGGGAGCCGGTAAGACGGACGGCGCATTGGATGCCGGCAATATGCTCAAACCCATGCTTGCCAGAGGGGAATTGCACTGTATCGGTGCGACCACACTGGATGAGTACCGTCAATATATTGAAAAGGATCCTGCACTGGAGAGACGTTTCCAGCCGGTTATGGTCAACGAGCCGACGGTGGAAGACACCATATCCATCCTGCGTGGTCTGAAGGAGCGTTATGAAGTCTATCACGGTGTCAAGATCATGGACAATGCGCTGGTAAGTGCAGCCGTATTATCCAACCGGTATATTTCGGATCGTTTCCTGCCGGATAAGGCAATCGACCTAGTGGATGAAGCCTGCGCTCTGATTAAGACGGAGCTGGACAGCATGCCTACGGAACTGGATGAGCTGCAGCGTAAGATTGTCCAGATGGAAATCGAAGAAGCCGCTCTGAAAAAGGAAGAGGATCATTTGAGCCAGGAAAGACTGGAGGATCTGCAGAAAGAACTGGCAGAGCTGAAAGCAGAATTTGCCAATCGGAAGCTGCAGTGGGACAATGAAAAGAGTTCCGTGGAGAAGCTTTCCAAACTGCGTGAGGAAATTGATGAAACCAACAGCCAGATTCAGATTGCACAAAGAGAAGGCAATCTGGAAAAAGCGGCGGAATTAAGTTATGGCAAACTTCCTGCTTTGAAGAAGCAGCTGGAGCAGGAGGAAGAGAAGGTCAATGCCGGAGACCTGTCATTGGTACATGAAAAAGTATCGGAAGATGAGATCGCAAGGATTATTTCCCGCTGGACCGGTATTCCGGTAGCAAAGCTGACGGAAAGCGAGCGGAATAAGACGCTTCATTTGGATGAAGAGCTTCATAAGAGAGTCATCGGTCAGGATGAAGGCGTTACGAAGGTAACAGAAGCCATTATCCGTTCCAAAGCCGGTATCAAGGATCCCAGCAAACCCATCGGATCATTCCTGTTCTTGGGACCTACCGGTGTCGGTAAGACAGAACTTGCCAAATCCCTGGCAGCCGCTTTGTTCGATGACGAAAATAACATGGTTCGTATTGATATGAGTGAGTATATGGAGAAGTATTCCGTATCCAGACTGATCGGAGCGCCTCCCGGATATGTAGGATATGAAGAAGGCGGTCAGCTGACAGAGGCAGTGCGCAGAAAACCTTACAGTGTGGTTCTGTTCGATGAAATCGAAAAGGCGCATCCGGATGTATTCAATGTTCTTTTGCAGGTTCTGGATGACGGACGGATTACGGACTCCCAGGGAAGAACCGTAGACTTTAAGAATACGATTCTGATTATGACTTCCAACATCGGTGCCCAGTATCTGCTGGACGGCATCGATGAGGAAGGCAACATTCGTCCGGAGGCGGAGGATCTGGTCATGAATGATTTGAGAAATCATTTCCGTCCGGAATTCCTGAACCGTCTGGATGAGACCATTTTGTTCAAGCCTTTGACCAGAGAGAATATCGGCGGTATCATTAAGCTGATCATCGATGACCTCAACAAACGGTTGGAGGATAAGGAGTTGACCATTGAGCTGACACCGCAGGCTCAGAGCTTTATCGTGGATAATGCTTATGATCCGGTGTATGGTGCAAGACCTCTGAAGAGATATATTCAGAAGTATGTGGAGACTCTGGCTGCGAAACTGATTCTTTCGGATGCTGTATCGGAAGGCGATACCATTCAGATTACCGTGGAGGACGGCAAACTGGATGCAGTCGTAAAAAACGGTACAAGATAAGAGTCAAAATCAGAAATAAAATAGGAAATAACAAAGATGCAACTTAAAAAGGCTGTCGTGTAAAAACGGCAGCCTTTTTAAGTGCGCCCGGCGGCGCACATTTTATAGAAAAGTGCCAAGGAAGATTCTTTGTTCTTGTAAAAGCGCCTTCGCTTATGTGCAAAATGAGCCTGCAGGGAAGATTTTTTCGCATATTGCCCCGTTTTACTTTTGCTGTTATGATGACGTTGTCAGAAAAACAAAAGGCAGGGAGGCAAGAGCCGTATGAGGGAGACAGAAACAAGACACGTTTCGCCAAGGCAGCTGGCGGCTATTCAGAAAAGAAAAGAGCGGCGTAAAAATATTCGAAACCATAAGATTCTCTATTTATTTGTTTTACCGGGACTGATTTATCTGCTGATTTTCAATTACTATCCTTTATACGGAGTGCAGATCGCTTTTCAGCAATATCGGGTAGGAGAAATTTTCGGACAGAGTACCTGGGTAGGCGCAAAGCATTTTCTTCGTTTTTTCAAATCCTACTGGTTCGGAACCGTTGTCAAAAACACGTTGGTCTTAAGCATGCTTTCCACAATCATTAACTTTCCGCTGCCGATTATCCTAGCATTGATGTTAAATGAGGTGCGGAATGCCCGTTACAAAAAGTTTGTGCAGACCGTGACCTATATTCCGCATTTTATCTCACTTGTAGTATTATGCGGAGCCATTCAGCTGTTTTTGTCCCCGGAAAGCGGTATTATGGGAATTGGTCTGAATGCCTTGCGGGAATTGCTGGGGAAGGATCAGATCAACCTTTTAACCACACCCGGCGCTTTTAAGTGGATTTATGTGTTGTCAGGAACCTGGCAGGGGACCGGCTGGAGCAGTGTGATTTATTTTGCGGCTCTGGCGGGATCGGATGCAGAGATTCTGGAAGCTGCAGAGATAGACGGAGCAAGCAAGCTGCAGAAAATCTGGTACATCAATCTGCCGGTGCTGGTGCCTACGATTGTTACTTGTCTGATTCTGCATTTCGGAGGATTGCTTAACACCAGTTTTGATAAAGTCTACCTGTTGCAGAACGACAGTATCTTATCGGTATCGGAAACCATTAATACCTATGTATACCGTTCCGGTATCGGAGGAGCACAGTACAGCTTCAGCGCAGCGGTCGGTTTACTCAATTCCGCAGTCAATGCCTTTCTTTTGCTTTGTGCCAACCAGATTACTAGGTGGCTGAGCAAAGAGAACAGTCTGTTTTAAAGGAGGAAAGAGCCTTGAAAAGAAAAAAGAAATGGAGCATGCAGAGCCGGGAAGACAAAATTTTCGATCTGGTAAATCATACCCTGATCGTCCTGAT
Source organism: uncultured Acetatifactor sp. (assembly GCA_934433135.1). Classification (GTDB taxonomy): domain Bacteria; phylum Bacillota; class Clostridia; order Lachnospirales; family Lachnospiraceae; genus Acetatifactor. Next base: position 130,078 of record CAKRZO010000002.1, read on the forward strand.
GCTCCTTGTTATCCTTTACCCGCTTTACTACATAGTGATCGCTTCCTTCAGTAAGACCACGGTAGGTACCTATTTTTGGCCCAACGGTTTTACCGTAAAAGGGTATCTGGAGACCTTCCGCTATAAGCCCTTATGGAGCGGTTATGCCAACACCCTGTTTTATACCGTCGGCGGTGTGCTCATCGGATTGTTCTGTACCCTTTTGCTGGCATATGCCATTTCCCGGAATTATTTTGTGGGGGGTAAACTGATTACCATCCTGGTCATGATTCCCATGTTTGTAAGCGGCGGACTGATCCCTACGTATCTGACGGTTATGCAGCTGGGGCTTGTGGGAAGCCGGTTCTACATTCTGATCGCCGGTGCGGTTTCCACCTATAATGTCATTGTTGCCCGTACGTTTTTTCGTTCCACAATTCCGGAGGAACTGTATGAGGCTTCGCTTTTGGACGGCTGTAAGGACGGAAGATTTTTCCTTTCTATTGTAATTCCCCTGTCCAAACCCATTATCGCGGTGGAAGCGCTGTATCTGGGAGTGGCAAAGTGGAATTCTTATATGACCGAGATGATTTATTTGTCGGATGAAAAGAAATACCCGCTGGCGCTGGTATTAAAAAGACTGCTTTGGTCCATTACTTATATTCAGGCGCAGCTGGAGGGTAATGCGCAGGGTGCGGAAAACCTTTCCCAGGATGTAATCGCCGGAATGCAGGAAAAAGCGGATCTGGCATCGGTTATGCAGTATTGTATTATTCTGTTATCCACGGTTCCCATGCTGTTAATTTATCCTTATCTACAAAAATATTTTGCAAAAGGGGTAATGATCGGAGCAGTGAAAGGATGAATGCGGAGCAAACGGGAAACGTTTTCAAAAGCGTTCCTGTTTCCATAAAAGATAAGTATTTCAAAAAAAGAAAAGGAGAAAAGAGAATGAAAAAGAAAACAAGACTAACAGCATTATTGCTGGCAGCAGCCATGGTATGCGGTCTGGCAGGATGCGGCAATTCCGGAAAACAGGAAAGCAGCAGTGCCGATGTAACGAAGAAGGCGTCTGCAGAGCAGGGCACAACCGCTGCGGAAGAAGAAAGTAAGCTCTTTAATACCGATGGAGTATTGCCTATTGTGAACGAACCTGTTACACTGAAAGTGCTGATGATTGATGACGGCGAAGATGTAGCTAACCGGAAAGCATGGAAATGGCTGACGGAAAAAACCGGAATCGAATTTGAAGTGCAGACCCTTACGGCAGAAGAAATGGCAACCAAGCTTCCGTTAATCCTGGCAGGCAATGATCTGCCGGATATCTTCTGGAGATGTCCTTTTGATTATGCCATGCTGGAATCTTATGCAGGCGTAGGTAAAATCATGCAGCTGGATGACCTGATCGAGAAATACGGTTATTATACCAAGCAGGTAATCGAGGCGGAAAGCACGGTAAAGGGCGCTATGACGGCATCCGACGGACATAAGTATTCCATGCCGCAGGTTACGGGCAAATCCGCTCTGGGTTATATGATCAACCAGAACTGGCTGGATAATCTGAATCTTCCGGTACCGGAAACGTTGGATGAACTGTATGATACTCTGGTTGCTTTCAGAGATCAGGATGCCAACGGAAACGGTGACCCCAATGATGAAATTCCCATGTCTTTCCCGGGTTCTTCCCATATGGCGATGAGAGCCATGGTAATGGCATGGTGCGGCTTCAGCCAGTACTGGCCTGCTACCGGCGCGACCTTTGATGCGGATGCAAACGGCAAAGTTGCCCTGAATCAGACAACCGATCAGTATCGTTATGTTTTGGAATACTTAAATAAGCTGTATAACGAAGGACTGCTGGATAAGAATGCATTTACCCAGACTTCCGAAGAACATAAAGCAAAGCTTCTGGCAAACCAGATCGGTGTTTATACCAACGGAAACAATAACTCTACTCTGCTGGAACAGGGAATTTACTACACGGAAATGGCTCTGACAAGCCAGGTAAATCCGGATGTGCCGGTACTGGGAGGAAGCATGCCCTATAACCCGAACCTGTTTGCCATTTCTGCTTTGACAAAATATCCGGAAGTATGCTTCCTTCTGGGCGATTATATCTACAGTGAAGAAGCTTCCTGGTATCTGGTATACGGAGAAGAAGGCGTGGACTTTACCTGGAAGGATAAAGATCATTATCAGGTAGATTATATCGGTGACAGCGGAAATAAACTTTTTGTCAACAACTGGACCAGAACGGAATGGAAGCAGCAAAAGGAAGATGAGAAGCTACGTAAAAATGATGAAATTGCAGCAAAATACTGTAAGACAGCTTTCCAGAACTATCTGGTATTTACCCAGGAGGAAAATGATATCATTTCCGAAATTGCTACGGATTTAAGTTCTGTATGTGATGAGGCATTTGTACAGTTTATCACCAACGGAATCGATGATGCTTCCTGGCAGGAATATGTGGATCTGGTAAAATCCTTAAGAGCGGATGAACTGACGGAAATTTATCAGGCTGCTTATGACCGCTTCTATGCGGAGTAAGTTTAAGGATTGTGAGAGTGCGAAGCACGAAGCAATCTGCGTAATCAGGATTTGAGTGTTTTAACACCCGGATCCGGGAATAGAAAAAGTGCAAAACTCCGGCGGAATGTTTATTTTGCCGGAGTCCTGCCATGTCAGTACAACGTCCTGCAAATAACCGGCCGAGGAGAGAAATTTATGTGGAGTAAAAGAGCAAAAAAGGCAAGAAAGTTCCGAATGCTTTTTATAAGAGTGACCCTGTGTTATCTGGGAATACTGGGAATTGTTATCCTGGCGGTTTCTCTGGTATTCCGCGGCCTGGTTGCCACTTACCGTAAAGATATACTGGGATCTTTGCAGGAGCGGTTTGAGCAGACGGTACGCTCTTTGGATGAGGAATTTCACCATGCTTCGCTGAAGATGGAGGACTTGTTTACGGACCCGGCATTGAAGAGAGTAATGCTGGAAGGCAGCGGAAATGAGGCGCTGGCCGCTTTTAAGAATTTAAGCCTATATCGGGATGCCATACCGCTTGCAGCGGATCTTTTTGTCAGTTTCGAACCGGACAGTCTGCAGACGCCGGAAGGCTATGTACGTACCTGGGTCTATCTGACGGAAAAACAGAAAATGTCACAGGAAACACTCTTACGGGTGCAGCAGATTTTGCAGGACCGGGAAGACAAGATAAAAATTGCGGCCGGCGGATGGAAGGAAAACCAGGGTTTGCTGCTTTTTTTTGCAAGCCCCGAATCCACCAGACTGGAAAAAATGATGGTCGGAATTTATATATCGGGAGAAAATCTGCAGAAACGGCTTTTGGAGATGACCGGAGGCTATGACTGTCTGGTAGCCATGACGTTGCAGGACGGTCAGATTGTGACCTGGGCGGGCAGCGATTCCTTTGAAGAAATTATGCCGAAAGAAGAGCAGGGGCAGCTGATGCAGGCAGTTATTCAGGGGATGCCGCCCGCTTCGGTAACAACAATCCGGTGCGATTCCGTCTACGGGGGCTATTCGGTGTATGTGGCGGTCAGCTCCGAGCAGCTATGGTCCCAGCAGAGGCAGGCGCAGAAAGGAATTCTGATCGTCAGCCTGATTCTGTATGTTCTTCTGATGGCGGTTATCGCCGGCGTGAATTACCGCTTTTACAGGCCTATTTCCCAGATTACCGATCTGGCGGTGGAGCATCCGGCTTTTTCGGCGGAAGAAAAGGGTTTTGTCAATGAATGCGATGTGATAAGGCAGGTTCTGATTCAGAGCAGACAGGATGCAAAGCAGCAGATAAGCAATGTATTGAAGCTGCAAAGGGATATGAAAAATTATGCCCTGCTGGTACTTTGCAGCGGTATTGTCCGGGAGGAAAAAAGATTATCCGCCATTTTGGAAGTCTGCGACCTGCATATTATGGGAAAACAGTATGCGGTATTCGGCATTTTAACGGATCAGAAGGAAGAGTTCTTATGCAGCATTCTGGCCACGAAGGAGAATCTGCGGTTGAGCACGACTGCCTGGATGCAGGGAAAAAGAGGGATCGTTCTGCTGGCTGTTTTGCCCGGAAAAGATGAAGACTGCGCCAAAAGGGAAGAAATCGGAAGAGAAATCCGGGAAATGGCAGCAGATTACGGGATTGGTTTAAAAGGTGTTTTTGCAGGGACTGTGTACGGAACGCTGCGGGAAATGCATATGTCTTACCGGGAAGTCTGCTTTCTGATGGAACATGCCGGAGGGAGCCGCAGCGGAGAAGCAGTTATCTTTGAACAGAAGATCGGGCGGATCAGTGAGGGTTATGTGGATATTTCCAGAAAAGGAATCGAACTGTATCATGCCATGCAGAAAAAAGATACCTCACTGGTCATGAAGGAAGTAAAGAAGCTGTTGGAAACCGTGTGGGATGCCGGATACGATGAGGAAAAACAACATTTCAGCCGCTATGTGGTCATACAGACGATCCTGGGAAATCTGCCCGAATCCCTTTATGGGGACGAAGAGATCCATGCGGATTTTTCCAGACTGTTTCTGGTGGAAGAGGACTGTTTTGAAAAAGAGGTATTGGAGACGGTAAGACGCCTTCTGTTAAAATTCATGCAGCCGGAGTCTCCGCAGGAGAATAAGGTCTCCGGAGAGCAGCTGCTTAGTTATATCAATGACCATTATACCGAGGAATCCCTGACGCAGGAGCGGGTTGCCGATGTGTTTGACACTTCCAGAAAAAACGTCAACCGGATCATTAAAGAAACGGTGGGGCTTACCTATTCGGAATATATATCGGCGATGCGCTGTAATTATGCCATGCAGCTTTTAGAGCAGACCGATATGAAGATTCAGGAGATTGTGGAAAAAATCGGCTATGTTGATGTGAGCAGTTTTATCCGCAAATTTAAGAACTATACCAATCTAACACCGGGAGAATACCGGGAAAATAAGGCGAAGCAGGGATAGCGGAGAAAGGAAAGCAGAATAAGGCAAAACAGAGGCTGCGGAGAAAAGGAAAGCAAAATAAGTGCAAAAAGCAAAAGAATGGGAAAAACAGAAGAAAGTGAAAAGCAGGAGAAAAGTATGAGTAAATGGATACAGGAAACGCTGGAACAGATGACATTGGAAGAAAAAATCGGGCAGATGTGCCAGGTTGCACTGACAAAGGAGAACGCTTCGGAGGTTTATCCGCTGATCCGGGAAGGAAAAGTGGGTTCCTGTATTCTCACCGGAAGCGCTATGGCGGGAAACGTGGATGAGGGATTTGACAGCAACATCGCGCAGGAAGCGAAAAAGGCAGCCCGGGAAAGCCGTCTGGGAATACCGCTTCTGCTGGGAAGGGATGTCATTCACGGATCTCGGACCATTTTCCCGATTCCGCTGGCACTGGCAGCGTCCTTTGATCCGGATCTGGGAAGAGAATGTGCCGGGCGTATGGTAAGGGAGGCCGCGAAGGAAGGCGTCAACTGGACGTTTGCACCGATGCTGGATATTGTAAGAGATCCCAGATGGGGGCGTGTGATAGAGGGCTTCGGGGAAGATCCGTACCTGGCAGGAGCATTCGGCGCCGCTTTTGTAGAAGGAATCCAGGAACAGAACGTTGTGGCGTGTGCGAAGCATTTTATCGGTTACGGAGCTGCGGAAGGCGGCAGGGATTACAACAAAGCGGAACTGACCGATTATACCTTGCGCAATACCTATCTGGAACCCTTCCGGAAAGCCGTGCAAAGCGGTGTGGCAACCGTAATGAATAATTTCGGACAGATCGGCGGGACACCCTGTGTGGCCAATCCCTATCTTTTCCGTACGCTTTTAAAGAAAGAACTGGGATTTGAAGGATTTGTCATCAGCGACTGGGGCAGTATCGAGTGGCAGCTTAAGGATAAAACGGCAAAAGACAAAGCGGAGTGTGCCAAAAACGCATTGGAGGCCGGAATCGATATGGAGATGGTAACGGACTGCTACCGCAGCCATTTGAAGGGATTGCTGGAAAAAGGAGAAGTTTCGGCGGAATGGATTGATGAGGCAGTCGGACGGATCCTGTCCATAAAGGAAAAATTCGGACGGACACCTGTCCCGGAGGGCGGTATTTACGAAAGAGAGGATCTTAAGCTTGCAAGGAAAGCGGCTTTGGAATGCATGGTTCTTCTGAAGAATCGTAACAGAATTCTGCCTGTTGAAAAGGGAAAAAAAGTATTGGTTGCAGGACCCTTTGCAAGGGAAAAGCGAAATCTCTACGGAAGCTGGTGCGGCGGAGGAATTTTTGAGAAAGAGCCGTCCTTTTACGAAGCGCTGAAGGAGGAGCTGGGGGAAGAGAATGTCTGTATGGATGAGGGGCTGTATTCACTTTCCGCTCCGGTGCTTGGGCAGGTGGATAGCGTGGTGCTTGCCTTAGGAGAAGCGGCAGGCTTAACCGGAGAGCGTAACAGCATGGCCAATCCGGTGTTGGATCCGATGCAGGTCCTTTTGGCAAAAAGAGCTTTCGCACTGGGGAAAAAGGTAATTGCCGTTATTTTTGCGGGAAGGCCGTTACTATTGTCGGATCTGGAGCCCTATACGGAGGCAATCCTGTATGCATGGCATACAGGTGCAGGCGCTTCCCGAGCAGCCAGTGCTTTGCTTTCCGGAAAAGAAGTGCCGCAGGGGAAATGTCCCATGAGTTTTCTTCGAAGCACCGGGCAGATTCCGTTGTATTATAACGCACAGCCGCTGCCGGTTCGGGTGGAAGGAGAAAACCACTATTACGGAAACGGGGTTGTAGCCGCTTACGATGATGAGCAGGCGACACCGCTTTATCCTTTCGGGTTCGGGCTGCACTATACCGAGCTGGTTTATCGGAATCTTACTCTTTCCCGGACTGACATTACCCTGAAAGAGTTGGAAACAGGGGGAAAAGTAAGCCTAAGCGTGGAAATCACCAATGTGGGAAAGGAACGTGCCGTAGAGGTCTGTCAGCTGTACGTCGGGGATGAAGTTGCAAGAAAAGTTCGTCCGGTAAAGGAATTGAAGGGAATTTTCAGGGTGGAGCTTAACCCGGGAGAGACGAAGACGGTCAGCTTTGCAATCGGCTATGAGCAGCTTGGCTATTATCCGCAGCAAAGCTTTACGGCGGAGCCCGGAGAGTTCCGCCTGTATGCGGGTTCTTCCTGCATGACGGAAGGATATACGGTATTGGAGGTAGTATGAAAAAAATACTAAGGTTTTTCGGTCCGATCTGGTTCGGAAGTTTTTTCCAGCAGTTGTATAATTCCGTAGATGCTGTGATTATCGGGCGCTTCGAAGGAAAGGAAGCGCTTGCGGCGGTGGGAGGAACCACCGCAAGCATGATTAATCTCTTAGTGGGTCTCTGCGTAGGAATTGCCAGCGGAGGAACCGTGCTGCTTTCCCAGTATTACGGAGCACGGAATCAGGAAGGAGCCGGAAAAACCGTACATACCGGGATGCTTTTTTCCTTGATGTTGGGAATCGTTTTCATGCTGGGCGGCATGGGAGTGTCTCCCTGGTACTTAACATGGTCCGATGTACCGGCGGAGGTAAAAAAGGCGGCACTGTCTTACCTACGCATCTATTTTCTGGGAATGCCCTTTAACCTATTATATAATACCGGTGCGGGGATGCTGCAGGCAGTGGGAGATTCCGGGCATCCTTTTCTGTTTCTGGCAACAGGCTGTGTCTGCAATATTGTACTGGATCTTATTTTGGTGGCGGTATTTCCTTTCGGCGCAGCGGGAGCTGCGGCTGCTACGATTTTGTCGCAGCTTCTCAGCGCACTTCTTGTTGTGTGTACCCTGATGCGGACGAAAGACATTTACGGGATGAAGATACGGCAGCTTAGGATCGATCCTACGGTGTTAAAGCGTTTGCTTTTAATCGGGATGCCGGCCGGACTGCAGTCCGTTATGTATGCTGTTTCCAATATTGCGGTGCAGAAAGGGGTAAACGGACTGGGAACGGATGTGATTGCCGCCTGGACGGTATTCGGTAAAGTGGAAAATTTTTTCTGGATGATGATCAATGCCTTTGGGATTACTGTAACGGCATTTGTAGGGCAGAGTTGGGGAGCCGGAAAGAAAGAGGAGGCGGTGCGCATCATTCGGAAATGTATCCTGTTGTCTGTTGTCTTTACCTTGTGCCTTTCCGGACTTTTATATCTTTTCGGCGGCAGTCTGTTTCATCTTTTTACCAAAGATCAGACGGTGATGGATATCGGATTAAGGGTTCTGCACTGGCTGGTGCCTATGAAAATTCTATATGTGGCAATTGAAATTTTGTCCGGAGCCCTGCGGGGAATCGGAGATACCTGGATCCCGATGCTGATCTGCTTTGCGGGAATCTGCGTGTTACGGGTGGTTTGGATGGCAACTGTTGTGCCGGCGCATCCCTCCATTCTGGTGATCGGCTTCTGCTATCCCGTGACCTGGGTTGTGACCGGAAGCCTGTTTATTCTCTATTTTTGCTGCTTCAGTGCGTTTCGGAGAAAAAAGGAACTGTGACGCAAGAAAACTGGTGGGCTCATTGGATTCCACATGAGCCCACCATTAAAAGCACCCTTAAAAGTTTGCGTAAATCATACTTGCAGAGAGAGGGAGGGTGTGGTAGTATGATGGCAGGAAGTGTTTTCTATAAGAAGAGAAAGAAGAGAAAGAAGGAAAAGAAGGATGATACCGAGTGATCCGGTGATGCTTTATAGTTTTTTGAATTTGAAATTGCGGGATTATTATGATTCTTTGGAGAAGTTGTGTGAGGATCTGGATGTAGGGAAAGAGGATATTTTGCAGAAAATGGAAAAGGCTGGGTATGTCTATGACCGTGCCGCAAACCGGTTCTGTCCGGCTTAAGGGACAGGAGCATTTGTTAGGCAAGGCGGCAGCAAAGCGGCTAAACTTCATATATCCCCGGTATATTTAAGGAAAATCATAAGCAGCCGTCCCGCGGCATATATTGAAGCAAGGCTTGTGGGGGTGGGCCGCTTCGCGAATTTTGCTTCGTCTCTTCGCGGCAGAGCCGCTCGGAAATGGAGATTCAATATGCAGAATAAAATAAGAGCAGCAATCATGATCTTGGATATCGGGATCGGGTTGCTGCTTCTTTTGGTATGGACAGGAGAAAAACAAGGAAGAGAGGCGCGGACATCGGCTTCCGGAAAGGTTTTAAAAGAGCAGACGGAAGATGCTTTGACAGAAAAAGTTCCGGCAGGAGAGGTGCAGTCAGAAGAAACAGAGCGCAAGGTCAGCATTACTTTTGATGACGGACCGCATCCGAGTTATACCGTGCAGCTTTTAGACGGATTGAAGGAGCGGAATGTGCATGCTACTTTTTTTGTCACGGGAGAACATGCACAGGCCAATCCGGATATTATCCGGCGGATGAAGGAAGAAGGGCATTTGATCGGAAATCATACTTACAGTCACATGCAGCTGCAAAAGAACAATCGGGAGAAGTTTAAGGAAGAGCTGGTAGCCACGAACGAAGTGATTGAGCAGATCACGGGAGAAGAAGTGGAGTATGTGCGTCCGCCGTATGGTTCCTGGGATAAAAGTTTTGAAAAGGAATTAAATATGTTTCCGGTATTGTGGACAGTGGATCCCATGGACTGGTGCTGCAGCAGTGCTCCCTGCATTGCCCGCAAGGTGTTGGAAAAAACGGAGGAAAACGATATTATTCTTTTGCATGATTATTATGAATCGTCTGTCACGGCGGCGTTGAAAATAATAGACAATCTTTTAGAGCAGGGATATACATTTGTGACAGTAGATGAGATCCTTTTTGATTGATGTTTATTGTGCATTATCACGAAATTACTTTTTTTTGCGAAAAAATACTGACATTTCACGTTTAGGTCTGGTAAAATAAGGATATAACATTAATAAGTAAATTATTGCGAAGACGTTTCAAACAACCGTCATGGATTGACAGAAAGGAAGAAGACCGTGTATCAGATAGGTGAAAGAGTCATATGTGGAAACAAAGGCGTATGCAGCGTGGAACAGATTACAACTTTGAATATTCCGGGAGTGGACAAAGGAAGAAGGTATTATATTCTCAAACCACTGTATATGGCATCCAGCACAGTCTATATTCCGCTGGATAATGCAGATAATGTAATGCGCAGGGCGCTGGAACGGGAGGAAGTGGAGCAGCTGATTGAAAAATTGCCGGCACTGGATCCGATTCCGATTGCCAATGAAAAGTTTTTGGAGCAGGAATACAAGAATTATCTGCGTACCGACCGGTGTGAGGAATGGGTCCGGATTGTAAAAACCGTACTGGAAAGGCAGAAGAAGCGTCTGGTACAGGGGCGGAAACTGACATCGGTAGACAGCCGCTATTATAAGACGGCATTGGATTACCTTTGCGGTGAATTTGCTTCTGCCCTGGAGATGGACAAGGAGTGTGCGGAGGAATATATCAAGGGGCTTTTGGAAGAAACCGTAACGGAAGGCAGTAATTCATAAGACAAGATGTAAATTGCCACTAGGCAGCAGGAGAAAAATACGGTATAATAAAAAAGCCAGCCATATTTTGCGAGGTAAAAATGGCTAAGATATATTTGATTGACAGTGAGAATGTGGGAGACAGCTGGATACAGCTGCTGTCTGTAGTAGAACCGGAAGATAAAATGTTTGTCTTTTATACCAATAAGAGTCCGTACATCAGTTATGAGAGTCTTCTTCAGGTCATTGCACACAGTAGTATACCGGTATTTGTGAAGTGTTATGAGGGAAGGAACGCGCTGGATTTTCAGCTGGTGACGGAGCTGGGATTTATGGTTGCAAAGAATCCGGAAAAGGAATTTGTGATTGTAACCGATGATTATGGGTTTGATGCAGTTGTGAAGTATTGGACAGACAGGCAGTATGCTATCCACAGAATTAATAAAAAGGGATGCAGACCCCAGCCTGATCCGCGACAGAATCGCAGGAACCCGCAGAGTCTGCAGGAAAATTCACAAAAGGAACTGATGCAGCCGCGTAAGTTTGAAGTTGCTGCTGAATCAATCCGATCAGAAGAAGAGATCGGAAAAGGTATGCCTGCCGGAACGGAAAACCGGAAAGAAGCGTCTGTATCGGAGCAAACGGCGGAAACGCTTGAGGAGGTAATGCCGAAGGCAGCTATAGAGCAGGATAATGAGCCGGTGCCGGCAGTATCGGTCAAGGCGGTGGAACCGATCGAAGAAGCCGTTCCGAAGCCGGTTGTGAAAGCAGAGGAAGAAGCTATTCCGGAGCCGGTTGTGAAAGCAGAGAAAGAAGCTATTCCGGGGCCGGTTGTGAAAGCGGAGAAGGAAGCTGCCTCAGAGCCGGTTGTGAAAGCAAAGGAAGAAGCTGCTCCGAAGCCGGTTGTGAAAGCAGAGGAAGAAGCTGCCCCGGAGCCGGTTGTGAAAGCAGCGGAAGAAGCTGTTCCGGAGCCGGTTACGGAAGCAGAGGAAAAAACAGATGGAAAGTCTGCAGCAGAACTGCCGGAAGGAGAGCATAACCAGCAGCCCAGAACACAGGAGCGCAGAAAGCGTCCGCGCAGCCGCAGAAGACGTCCGACTGTGCGGCATGATGCTGCGATAGCAGGACAGTCTGCTGTAATAGAGGCGGAAGAAGTGATCCGGGGTACGCAGTCCCAGACAAAGGCAGAAAAGTCCGTTTCCCAAACGGAGCAGACAGTGGTACAGTCGGTAATGCCTGCGGAACCTATGGCGAAGAAGAATGAAAAAACAGCTTCCGAAACAGAGAAAGCCGAAGGAACGTCTGCCAAGACTGCAAAAGCTGCAAAACCTGTAAAAACTGCAAAACCTGCAAAAACCGAAGCGAAAAAAGCAAAAAAAACTGCTCCGAAGACAGAGCAGGCTGCCGAAAAGCAGGAACCTGTTTTGAAGGAAGAAGCCGTCCCGGAAGCAGAAGCAGACAGAAAAGAGCCTGCAAAGAAAAGGCGGGGAAGACCGAAAAAGAAGACAGAAGATGTAAAGAAAGAAACACAGGAAGAAACGAAAGAATAAAAAAGAAAGAGTCTGGCTGGCAAAAAGGGCTGTGAAAAAGTTTCATTTTCACAGCCCTGAATTTTCTTTCTTACCATTTTTCCAGGTTATAAGCTTATCTTGCGGCATTTGGCAATCTATTTGACATAGAACAAAATCCCCAGAGTGCCGGGCCCACAATGACTGGAGACAACACCGCCGGCCCTGGTAATAAAGATGTTTTCAAAATAATGCAGATTTTCCAGATAATGAGAGACCTCTGCAACGGTTGCATCATCACAGCCGGAGTGTGTAATAAACACACAGAAAGGGTCTGCACAAAGTAAAGACGGCTCCAGATCTCTGGCATATTTCATAAGAACCATGGACAGGCGTCCGCGGTATTTCCTGGACACACCCATAGCGCCCTTTTCCACTACGATCATGGGCTTGAGCTTTAAGGTATTTCCCAAAAGTGCGGTAACCGGCTTGCATCTTCCGCCTCTGGCAAGATAAGTCAGAGTCTCCACAACAAAGCTTGCACGCACTTTGCTTCTGCGGTCTTCCACCAGAGAAAGGATCTCTTCCGCGCTTTTTCCTTCTGCGGCAAGGCGGGCGGCATAAAGAACCTGAAGACCGATTCCCGTAGACAGATTCATGGAATTAATGACATGAAGCTTGGGATAGTTCCGGTCCGTTGCAATCAGTCTGGCAATATTGCAGGTAGTGCTCATTTGTTCTGAAATGCCGAAAAAGAGAATATCATCTCCGCGCTCCATCATGGGTTCTAAAACGGAAAGAGCCTTTTCATACGCAATGGCAGAAGTACGGGGCGTGGTCTTATTAGCATCCGACCAGGCATAGATTTCCTCCGGCGTAATATTTTCTCCGTCAAAATAGCTGGTATCATCCAGGATAATGCAAAGGGGAATGGTAGCTATATGATACTGCTCTTTTAATTCTTGCGATAAATCACAGGTGGAATCTGCTACAATGCTGATTTTTCCCATAAAGGTTGTTCCTCATTTCTTTCGGTTTATGATGATATCAGGGTCAAAAGGTCAAAAAGCCGTTCGTGCTTGCACGATTAGGCTTTTGAACTTGGGACCCGCCAAACATGGGGAAAGCGGATTCCGAATGTTTTAGAATTACGGGAGCTGCTTTGCAGCGGAGCAATTCGTGATATCATAGTACAAGATTTAGTATAACCTTATCCGGAGAAAAAAGCAAGACGGGAATTTTTATAATATTTTTATCCATTTTAGCAAAGATTAAGATTTGAGGCAGGGAAAATATGGTAGTATGATTGGGAGAGTGCGAAGAATGAAGTGATTCGTGTAATCAAAACAGAAGATAGAAAAATCGGCTGGTATCGTAGAAAGGAAGGATTTCATGGCAGGAACAATTTTGGATTATCTGGAGGAGTACGGAGAGAAAAGCTTTGAGGAAATGCCTTTTTCGGATGTGGATTCTCTGGCATTGTGTCAGCTTTCTTATCTGAAATTTGACGGAATGGTACCGGGAGCTTATGAAAATCTTCCTTCCGTGACTTTGCGGGATATCAGAGAGCATTCCGGGTACGAAAAGCTGTATGCAGATACCCGATTTGAAAAAAATAACCGGGCTCTTTTTGAAGGAATGTACCATAGCAGGAGGTTTGCCGGGCTTAAGCTTAACTGCTATATCAATCTGGTGGAAGAAGAGTATGAAACACAGTTTTGTGCCGTAACATACCTTTTGGAGAACGGTGGGATTTATGTCGCTTACCGGGGAACCGATGAGACGATTGTGGGCTGGAAGGAAGATTTTAATCTGGCTTTTATGAATCCGGTACCTGGGCAGTCCTATGCAGCCAAGTATCTGAATATGATCACTTCCGGACTGGAAAACAAATTGTATGTGGGAGGGCACTCCAAAGGGGGAAATCTTGCGGTTTATGCGGCGGCAAAATGCATTCCTTCCGTCAGGGAACGTATTCTGAAGGTCTATAGTATGGATGGACCGGGGCTTAGGACGGATGTTCTGACAAAAGAGGAATATGCAGCCGTGGAAGAAAAAATAGTGAAGATTCTTCCTCAGTCCTCTATTATCGGAATGCTGTTTGAAAAGGAAAATACTTATAAAACGGTAAAGAGCAAGTCTTTCGGCATTCTGCAGCATGACCCTTTTACCTGGCTGATCAAAGACGGTGCTTTTGTGCCGGCAAGGGATCTTTATCAGGGCAGACGTTTTATGGATGATTCCTTAAACGACTGGATCTTAAGTATGACAGAAGAAGAGAAGGAGCTGTTTGTGGACAGTATTTATCAGATCGTCAGCGCCTGCAATGCGAAAGATCTGATCGAACTGTCTGCTGATTGGAAAAAGAGTATGAATGCCATGATTGCCGAGTGGAAGGGCATGGACGAAGAAAAAATAAAGCTGTTTAAAAGGATATGCAGGCTGCTTTTGGAGGCATTGGCAGAACATATGAAGGTGGTTTTAACGGAGCAGGGTAGAAACACTGTTAAAGGGTATGCTCACCGGCAGGATTATAGGAGAGAGGCAAAATAGGAAAGCAGTTTTTCACCGGATTGTCCGCAAAGAGCCGGATCGAGTCTTTCCGGATGCCATTGCAGGCCGATAATGGGTAGAGTTTCGTGAAGAATGGCTTCCATGCAGCCATCCGGTTCACTCCATTGAATCGGCCTGAGATTTTTCCCGACTTTTTTGATTCCCTGATGATGAGCGCTGTTTACGGTCATATGACTTCCGTAGAGAGAAAAAAGGGGCGAAGAAGGCGCAATTACGGTAGTATGGTATCGGTCAGAGCCTGCTTTTTGGCAATGCAGATCGGCCTGTTCCAGATTTTGAAAAATGGTGCCTCCGAAAGCAATATTGATTAACTGCATCCCTTTGCAGATACCGAAGACAGGAATACCACGGCGGATGCAGTATTCAAGCGCCTGAAACTGGAGAATGTCCAGCTCGGTATCAATATTGCGGGAGCCGTTGTTGTGTTCTCCGAAAAAGGCCGGTGTAATATCGCCTCCTCCGGGCAGAACCAGTCCGCTGCAGGAGGAAAGCCGGGTCTGCGAAAGCGTGGTGAAAACGGCGGCGGGAAGACGGGAAAAGAAGGATTCGTAATTGCCGGTATCCTTTTTCCGGCCCAGAATGGCAATTTTCATAAGTTGCTCCTTTCTTTATTAAGAAAGATCGGTTCTTATATATATATGCCATAACAGTCCGGAAATGACCAAAGAAAAACGTCAAAATGTATCTTACGTTTTTGGACAAAACCGTGTACAATATTGGATAAATTAACACAAAGGAAATGAAGAGTTTATGAAATACCTGCACAAAAAATTGAAAAGTGATAAAGAAAGAATACGTAAGGCAGCGTCCTATGCGGCACTGGTGATCTGCCCGATCCTTACGTTTTATCTGTTTGATCTTTATACACACAATCCCTTTACCAGTATGGACGGCAAGACACGGATTTTAAATATCCTGTTTTATGAATTTACCGGGCTTATGTTGTTTGGAATTTTAAAATATCTACGCTTGGCACTGATGTTGCAGAGCGCCCTGTTTATGATCGCAGGTCTGATCAACTATTACGTGCTGAGTTTCCGCTCCGCACCGATTATGCCATGGGATATTTTTTCTTTATCCACGGCAGCCAGCGTAGCCGGTAATTACAATTATGCTCTGGAAGGAAAAACCGTACTTGTGATTATCGGTTTTCTGCTCCTTTTGTTTGCGGAAAGCCGAATTAAGGTAAAAACGCCAGGAAAGATTTCCGCAAGACTGGGACTTATGCTGCTTCCATTCCTGTGTCTGATCGGTTACACCGACTTAATACAAAGCGATTCTTTCGTAGCCTCTTTCGGGCTGTATGATAAGCTTTTTACACCGACCGCCATGACAAGGCTGGATGGCAATATTGTCGCTTTCATTATGGAAATGAAGTATCTGGATGTGGAAAAGCCGGAAGGATATTCCGAAAAAGAAACAGCCGGGCTTTATGAAGAACTGAAAGGGGAAGAATACATAGCGGCTGTTTCCGATCCGGGGTCTTTGAGCCGTCCGAACATTATTGTGATTATGGATGAAAGCTTTTCCGACCTGTCTGTACTGGGAAAATTTGAGGTCTCACAGGACTACATGCCTTTTCTTCACCGGATTATGCAGGAAGGGGCTGAGAATACCATAACAGGTTATGCGAATGTTTCGGTGCTGGGAGGGAATACTGCCAACAGTGAGTATGAATTCCTTTCGGGACATACCATGGCCTATCTGCCGCAGGGGAGCGTGGCTTATCAACAATACGTAAAGAAAAAAATGCCAACATTGGTATCTTATTTGAAAGATCTCGGTTATTCGGCGCAGGCAGTGCATCCCTACTATGCGGACGGCTGGGAGAGAAGCCGGGTTTACCCTTTACTGGGATTTGACCGCTTCCTTGATAAAAATGATTTTTTCAGACCCCGGAAAATCCGTAAATACATTTCCGATGAAAGCTGTTTCGACAAAATTATACAGTTGTATGAGGAAAAGGAAGAACAGGAGCCTCTTTTTGTTTTTGCCGTAACCATGCAGAACCACGGTGGCTATGATGAGGAATTTACGAATTTTAAGCCGGATGTTGCGGTGGAAAATACCACATCCAGGGCATTGCCGAAATATCTTTCTTTGGTTAAGAAAACCGATGGAGCCCTGGAAAAGCTGGTGAATTACTTTAAGGAAGCGGATGAGGATACCGTGATTTTGTTTTTCGGGGACCATCAGCCGGCATCCTATGTGAGCAATCCTGTTTTTAAAATACAGAATATTGATCCAAACTCTTTAAATGAGGAACAAAATCTGTTAAAATATAAAGTACCTTACATGATTTTCAGCAATTATGATACGGCTTTGGAATCAAGAGAAGAAACCAGCTTAAATTATCTGGCAATTGATCTGCTGGAGGCCTGCGGATTGCCGCTTCCTCCTCTGCAGACTTATTTAAAGACGCTTCGGGAGAGTTATCCCGTGATTTCGGCGCTGCGGCCTGCAGAGGATGTAACCTATCAGAGCCTGCAGTATTATATGCTGTTTGACGGCGATTTTGCAGATGGAGCAGAGGAATAAACTGAAGATCGGAGAGGAAAACAAAAAGCCCAAAAAAGCGGAAACGAGGAATCTATGAAGGCACAATCCGGATCTTATGGGGAAAAAAAGCAGAATGCAGTAATTTTAACGGCAGCATTTGCTGTCCCCTTTCTTATCATGTTTGCCATTTTTATCATCAACGGCATTTATCCCTTCGGAGACAGAAGCTTTCTGTTTTCGGATATGTACCATCAGTATATGCCGTTCTTCAGTGAGTTTTTGCGGAAAATAAAGGCGGGAGAGGGGCTCTCCTATTCTTATCAGGTAGGGATCGGTTCCAATTTCCTGGCATTGTATGTTTATTATCTGGCCAGTCCTTTGCACTGGCTGGCATTTCTGTTTCCGGAAAATCACCTGATGGAATTTATGAGCTATCTGGTGATTGTCAAGATCGGGCTGTGCGGGCTGACGTCCTGCATTTATCTGGAAAAGCATTTCGGACAGAGGCGTCTTTCTATGGTGTTTTTCTCTGTTTTTTATGCTTTGTCCGGCTTTATGGCGGCTTATAACTGGGATATTATGTGGATTGACTGCGTGGTTCTGCTGCCGCTTATTATGCTGGGACTGGAACAGTTAGTAAAGGAAGGGCGCTGCAGCCTGTATTGCATTACACTGGGGCTTTCCATTCTCAGTAATTATTATATATCGATTATGATCTGCATTTTCCTGGTGCTTTACTTTCTGGTACTGCTCTTTCTGGAAAAATGCTCCTTCCGCATTATCCGCAATTTCATCCTGTATTCCCTTCTTGCAGGCGGCATGGCGGCCGCTCTGCTGGTGCCGGAGGTGCTTGCGATTCTGGAGACGGATTTCGGAGATATGGATTTTCCCAAAAAGCTGGAATCCTACTTTTCGGTGTTGGATATGCTGGCAAGACACTGCATGTGCGTTTCCTGTGAAAGGGGGCTGGATCACTGGCCGAACATTTACTGCGGCGCTGCGGTGATGATGCTGATTCCCATGTATGTCATAAACGGAAAGATTCCGGCAAGGAAGCGTTTCGGCTATCTTGCGTTGGCGGGAATTTTTCTGCTTGGTTTTGCAACCAATATGCTGGATTTTATCTGGCACGGTTTGAATTATCCGGATTCTCTTCCGGCAAGGCAGTCCTTTATTTATATTTTTATTGTGCTCATCATGTGCTATGCCGCTTTTCAAAAAGTAAAGGAAGTGCCGGCTTCCCATATTGTATACGGTTATCTGGCAGCTGTGGTGTTTTTGCTTTATTGTGAAAAATTCGTGGATCATGAAGATTTTGAATTGGGGATCAAGGCGCTTACCCTGGGCTTTGTGACGTTATATGCTGTTTTGCTTTATTTGTACCGGACAAGAGGAGAAGAAAAGGCCGGAAAATATCTGTGGAAAAAAGAAATTCTTGCGGCAATTGCTTTCTGCGCAGTGGTTGCGGAAAGCGGCATCAATACGTTCAATACCAGTGTGGGAACCACCAGCCGATCCCAATATCTGAATCAGCTCCCGGATTATGCGTCCTTGTATGAGGCAGCAAAGACGGATGCTCAGAACGGAGAGGAAGAAGGAGCAGTCTTTTTCCGGGTGGAGAAGTTCTCCAGGAAGACGAAAAATGACGGAACCCTTGCAGGCTATCCTACGGCGTCGGTATTTTCCTCTACCCTGAATTCTTATGTAATGGATCTGTATCAGAAGCTGGGGATGCGCCACAGCAAAGTGTACTATGGATTTGACGGAGCAACCTTCCTGACGGCAGGCATGCTCAACGTGCAATATATGTTCGGTACGGACAGACAGGAGGAAGGTCCTTTTTATACATTCCTGGAAGAAAGCGGACAGATCAGTCTGTACCGTGCCGAAGAGACGCTGCCTTTCGGTTATACGGCGCCTGTTGGCTTCGATCTGCCGAACGGATACGGCGGAAACGGATTAAGGCTTCAGAATGCGCTGGTAAAGGAACTGGGCGTGGAAGGCAATCTTTTTACCAAAGTATCCGGCGCTTCCAGACAGGAAACCATAAAAACCGATATTTCACAAACAGGATATTATTACGGGATTCTGACAGCATCCGGGACCAGGCAGATCAAAGTAGAGGGAAGTGTAAGCCGGTCTTTGAACGATTTGAAAAACGGAGCGGTTCTGTATCTGGGATATTTCAAGGAAGGGCAGAGCGTTTCCTTAAAGAACGGAGATGGGGCGGATGAGACGCCGGAGATCTCCGCAGACATTTACCGGATGGATGAAGAGGTGCTTAAGGCAGTGCTTGAAAAGCTTTCGGAAACCCATCTTACTAATGTGGCTTATGACAGTACAAATATCAGCGGAGAGATTACGCTTACAGAGGCGAAAAGATTGATATTGTCCGTACCTTATGAAAAAGGATGGCAGGTGGAAATAGACGGGAAAAAAGTAACGCCGGAGCTTTTCGGAGGCACTCTTATGGCATTTGACCTGGAGGAAGGGCAGCACAGCTTGACCATGCATTACGTTCCTCACGGAAAGACGGCCGGAATCTGCATCAGTATTTTCAGTATTGTGATCTTTGCAGGCATTCAGCTTTTTAACCGGAAGTCCGAAGGAAGGAGAAAAGATTCCGCAAACGGTAAGAAGGCCGAAGAAAGCGGAACCGAAAGAGAATATACGGAAGAAGAAACGGAAAGAAGGACAGAGCTGGAAAGTGAAGAAGAAGTATCTGCAGATGAATGTATATGAAGCGCTGACGGAACGCTTTGAGTTCCTGTTTCGGGAGTTTGAAAATATTTACATTTCTTTCAGCGGAGGAAAGGACAGCGGGCTTTTGCTGAATCTTCTGCTGGATTACCGGAATAAACACGACCCGGGAAGAACCATCGGGGTATTTCATCAGGACTTTGAGGCGCAGTATACGCTGACTACGGAATATATCACCAGAACCTTTAAACGTGTGGAAAAAGAAGTAGAGCCGTATTGGGTGTGCCTGCCGATGGCAACCCGGACGGCTCTGAGCAACTATGAGATGTTCTGGTATCCCTGGGATGACCGGAAAAAGGAACTGTGGGTGAGACCGATGCCGGACTTCCCCTATGTCATCAATATCCGGAGGCCATTTACCCATTATCGTTATAAGATGCATCAGGAGGATCTGGCAAAGCAGTTCGGTCGGTTTTACAAAGAAAAACACGGCAATGGGAAAACGGTGTGCCTTCTGGGTATGCGGGCACAGGAATCGCTGCAACGTTACAGTGGTTTTGTCAACAGCAGATATGGATATAAGGGGCGCTGCTGGATTACACAGCAGTTTAAGGATGTGTGGTGCGCCTCTCCGATTTATGACTGGAGTTATAAGGATGTCTGGGCGGCTAATTACCGGTTTGGCTATGATTATAATGGATTGTATGATCTTTATTATAAGGCCGGCCTGAAGCCGGATCAGATGAGAGTAGCCTCTCCTTTTAACGACTATTCCAAGGACAGCCTGAACCTGTATCGGGTAATTGATCCGGAAATCTGGACAAGACTGGTTGGACGTGTCAGAGGAGCGAACTTCGGAGCAATTTACGGAAAAACAAAAGCGTTGGGATATCGGAAAGTAACTTTGCCCAAAGGACATACCTGGGAGTCTTATACCAAATTTCTCCTGGACACCCTTCCGCCGAGATTAAAGGAGAATTATCAGAAAAAATTTAATGCTTCCATTCGTTTCTGGCATGAAACAGGCGGCGGATTGTCAGAGGAGACGATTGAGGAACTGATCCGGAATGGTTATCCGATTCAGAGAAACGGTGTCTCCAATTATACACTGGATAAGAAAACGAGGGTCATCTTTCCGGGAAAAATTCCGGATGATACGGATGACATTAAGACATCCAAGGATGTTCCCAGCTGGAAGAGGATGTGTTACTGTATCCTGAAAAATGACCATACCTGTCGGTTTATGGGATTCGGCCTGACAAGACAGGAGCAGAAAAACATACAGATGATGAAGATAAAATATGGAGATATGATCAATGAGAAATGACCTTTATATCAGTCCGGCTTACCGGGTGATTGCGGTTCCGATTGAAAAAATCGTGCCGAATACCTATAATCCGAATTCCGTGGCGCCGCCGGAGATGCGTCTTTTGTATGACAGTATCAAAGAGGACGGTTATACCATGCCGATCGTTTGCTATTATTCCCGGGAAAAGGACAGGTATATCATTGTAGATGGATTCCACCGGTATCGTGTGATGAAGGAATATCCCGATATTTATGAGAGAGAAAAAGGAATGCTGCCGGTTACGGTAATTGATAAACCGATTTCCAACCGGATGGCAAGCACGGTAAGGCATAACCGGGCAAGAGGTTCTCACAATGTGGATCTGATGAGCAATATCATAAAAGAACTGCATGAGATCGGCAGGTCCGATGCCTGGATTTCCAAACACCTGGGAATGGATAAGGATGAAATCCTGAGGCTTAAGCAGATTACAGGATTGGCAGCCCTTTTTAAAGATGTGAAATTCGGCCAGGCCTGGGAACCGGAAGAAATTCCGGAGGAGGAAGAGCAGTAGAGGAAATCTCCGAGCAAGGTCATTGGGTTCCATTCGGGGGACGCTTTTGCTCAATTTTACACCCCTCATTGGAATCCCCATGACCTTGCCCTTAGAAAGTACGCCTTACTGTAGTTGCAACTTTGTAAGGATGTTTTAGAACTGCAGAAAGAAGTAAAAAAAAAGAGGAATTGGGAAAGCGACGCAGAATATATATAAGGAAGCGTGGTAAAGTGTTTTGTCGGGATTTTACGGAAACGGGGGATACATGACGATAAGAGAAAATGTGGAACAATGGGAGAAGGAATATTTAAGTCCTTACGCAATGTTGAGCGTAAATTCCAAAGGACGGCAGAGGCCGGAACCGCAATGTGATATCCGGCCGGTTTTTCAAAGAGACAGGGATCGGATTATTCACTGCAAGGCGTTCCGAAGACTGAAGGACAAGACGCAGGTCTTTCTGACACCGGAGGGGGATCACTACCGGACCAGATTGACTCATACTCTGGAAGTGTCCCAGAATGCCCGCACCATAGCCAAGGCGCTGCGTTTAAACGAGGAACTGGCGGAGGCAATCGCGTTGGGACATGATCTTGGACATACTCCTTTCGGACATGCCGGGGAGAGAGCTTTAAACCGGGTCTGCCCGTTTGGTTTTGAACACAGCGAGCAGAGTGTACGTACCGTGGATAAGTTGGAAAAGCATGGAAACGGACTGAATCTGACGTATGAAGTCCGGGACGGTATTCTGAATCATCAGACGATTGGAAAACCGCACACGCTGGAAGGCAAAGTGGTACGGCTTTCGGATAAGATTGCCTACATTCACCATGACATGGATGATTCTGTCCGGGGAGGAATTCTGACGGAAGCGGATGTTCCGGGAGAGATACGGGATGTTCTGGGCGCATCGCCGAATGAGCGGTTAAACTGTTTCATTCACGATATTGTTACCAACAGTATGGGCAAAAATGACATTCAGATGTCTGAGCCGGTGGCGCAGGCAATGATGAAGCTGCGGCAGTTTATGTTTGAAAGAGTTTATCTGAATCCGGAAGCAAAAAGCGAAGAAGGAAAAGCAGAGATGTTGATGGAAACTTTGTACCACTATTATCTGAAACACATCGACACTTTGCCGGATGAATTTTTAAAACTTTTAAGCGAAGGGGAACCGAGAGAAAAAGTGGTATGTGATTACGTGGGAGCCATGAGTGACCGTTTTGCCATCGCAAAATATGAAGAAATCTACATACCCAAATCCTGGCAATATTAAGTAACAGTTCAGCCAAACATTCATGCAGGCAGATTTCATGCTCGCATGAAAAGCTGCCTGCGTGAATATTTGGACTTAGCGCCGAGTTAATAAGCAAAAGTCGCTGCGAAGCATGCGAAAAATTTTGCGAATGGCGCGTCTGAACTGTTACGATTAAGTAGGTATAAGAGAAAGGAAGTATTTGGATGTATTATCCGGATGATTTGGTTGAAGAAATCAGGCAGAAAAACGATATTGTGGATGTTATCTCCGGGTATGTGAAGCTGACAAGAAAAGGAAATTCCCACTGGGGATTGTGTCCTTTTCATAATGAGAAATCACCGTCTTTTCATGTGCAGTCAGACAGGCAGATGTATCATTGTTTTGGTTGCGGCGCTTCCGGCAATGTCTATACTTTTCTGATGAACTATGAAAACTATACCTTTCCGGAGGCAGTAAAGGTTCTGGCGCAGAGAGCCGGTGTGGATCTGCCGGAAGAGGAATATTCGGAAGAGGTGCGAAAAAGGGAGAGCCGGAAGGCGAGGCTTCTGGAGGTCAATAAACAGGCAGCTACTTTTTTTTACTATCTTCTGCGTACTCCCCAGGGGAAAACCGGTTATGAGTATTTAACAAGGCGGGCCCTATCGGATGAGACGATGCATAAGTTCGGTCTGGGATATGCCGGAAAAGGAGAACAGCTGGTAGAGTATCTGCGGGGGAAAGGCTTTGAGGATGATCTGATCCGGGAGGCGGGGATTGCCGTTTATTCGGAAAAAAGAGGACTGGTAAGTCAGTTCTGGAATCGGGTAATGTTCCCGATCCAGGATTTGAATCACCGGGTAATCGGTTTCGGCGGCCGGGTTATGGGAGACGGTGAACCGAAGTACTTAAATTCCCCGGAGACACCGGTATTTGATAAGAGACGGAATCTCTACGGGCTGAATTTTGCCCGGACGGCCAGAAGCGGAAATATTATTCTGTGTGAAGGCTATATGGATGTCATTGCCATGCATCAGGCTGGTTTTACCCAGGCGGTTGCTTCGCTTGGGACGGCATTTACCCAGGAACAGGCTGCACTTTTAAAGCGGTATGTTCCGAATGTATTGCTGGCATATGACAGTGACGGCCCAGGTATCAAGGCGGCGCTTCGCGGAATCGGCATTTTAAGACAAGCGGGGTTAACGGCTAAGGTGATTAATATGAAGCCTTATAAGGATCCGGATGAGTTTATCAAGAATCTGGGGAAAGAGGCTTTTGAAGAAAGAATTGCAGGGGCAGAGAACAGCTTTTTCTTCGAACTGAGAATTCTTTCCGGAAACTATAATCTGGAGGATCCGGAAGAAAAAACCCGGTTTCACAGGGAAATTGCAAAAAAACTGTGTGAGTTTTCCGAGGATGTGGAAAGAGAAAACTATTTGGAGGCCGTGGCTGCAAAGTATGGTATCGGTGTGGAAAGCTTAAAGAAGTTGGTAGGAGAGACTGCTTACCGGACCGGACTTGCAAAGCCGTTGCCGGCGGTTAAAAGCGGGGCTCCGCCCAAAAACAGTTTGCAGGAGAACAAAAAAAGACCGCAGAGTCTGCTGATTACCTGGCTTTCGGAAGAACCGGGTTTGTACGAGAAGGTAAAGAAGTATATTTCCCCGGAGGATTTTACGGTGGAGCTATACAGGCAAGTGGCGGAGAAGCTTTTTGAAGGACTGGAAAAAGGAGATTTCCGATCTGCCGGTATCATCAGCATGTTTGAGGAAGAACAGCAAAATGAAGTGGCCGGTTTGTTTTACAGCAGTCTGCCGCAGTTAGAGAGCAGGCAGGAACGGGAAAAAGCTTTTCGGGATATTTTGCTTTCCGTAAAAAGAGACAGTTACGAGCAGAGTATGGCGAAACTGGGGACGGATGTCAGCGCACTGAAACGTGCCATTGACGGCAAAAAAGCATTGGAAGAGCTGGCAAAAGCGCATATTTCGCTGGATTGAGGTTACAATGGTTAGTGAAATATCTGACCATGGTTTCATATATTTGATACAACAGGAAGGATGGAATTACAAAGATGGATGAAAACTTGCGGGCACAATTTGAGCAGAAGGTGAAAGATCTTCTGGCACTGGCCAGGAAAAAGAAAAATGTTTTGGAATATCAGGAAGTCATTGACTTTTTTGCCGGTATGCCATTGGAAGAGGAACAGTTTGACAGAGTGCTGGATGCTTTGGAAGCAAGCAATGTGGATGTACTGAGGATGACGGATTCAGACGATGATCTGGGTGAAGAACCGCTTATTCTGGGCGAGGAAGAGGATTTTGACGTGGATAATCTGGACTTAAGTATTCCGGAGGGAATCAGTCTGGAGGATCCGGTGCGTATGTATTTAAAAGAAATCGGAAAAGTACCGTTGCTCAGTGCAGAGGAAGAGATTGAGCTTGCGCAGAGAATGGAGAATGGAGACCAGGAAGCCAAGAAAAGACTGGCAGAGGCCAATTTACGTCTGGTTGTCAGCATTGCAAAGAGATATGTGGGCAGAGGGATGTTGTTCTTGGATCTGATTCAGGAAGGAAATCTTGGGTTGATCAAAGCAGTGGAAAAGTTCGACTACCGGAAAGGATATAAATTCTCCACCTATGCTACCTGGTGGATCCGCCAGGCAATTACCAGAGCCATTGCGGATCAGGCAAGAACGATCCGGATTCCGGTCCATATGGTAGAGACAATCAACAAGCTGATTCGTGTCAGCCGTCAGTTGCTGCAGGAGCTCGGGAGAGAACCTACTCCGGAGGAGATTTCCGCAGAGATGGACATGCCTGTTGACAGAGTGCGTGAAATCTTAAAGATCAGCCAGGAACCGGTTTCCCTGGAAACGCCTATCGGTGAAGAGGAAGACAGTCATCTGGGAGATTTTATTCAGGATGACAATATGCCGGTACCGGCGGATGCGGCTTCCTTTACCCTGCTGAAAGAACAGCTGGGCGAAGTGCTGGGAACTTTGACCGAACGGGAACAGAAGGTACTTCGTCTGCGTTTCGGCTTAGATGACGGAAGAGCACGTACTTTGGAAGAGGTAGGCAAAGAATTTAATGTAACCAGGGAGCGTATCCGCCAGATTGAGGCAAAGGCGTTAAGAAAGCTGCGTCACCCCAGCCGCAGCCGCAAGCTGAAAGATTACCTGGATTAAAATTAAGAAAGAGACCGGAAGGTCGGAATCGATCCGGATCCGGGACAAGGGATGAAAATGGACAGAGAAAAGAGAGTAGTACTTTCCCAAAGACTTACGGCGCTTGCCTGTATGGTGACTCCTGGGAATCGTGTCTGTGACATTGGCTGTGATCATGGATTTCTATCCATTTATCTGGTGCAGGAGCAGATTTCGCCTGCTGTGATTGCTATGGATGTCAGAGGGGGTCCTCTTTCGCGGGCCAGAGAGCATGTGGCATATTATGGGCTGGATGCTTACATAGAGACCAGGCTGTCCGATGGGACAAAGGCATTGCACCCGGGGGAAGCGCAGACTTTGGTCTGTGCCGGTATGGGCGGACGGCTGATGCAGGAGATCCTTACGGCAGGGCGTACTCTCTGTCATGAAATGAATGAACTGATTTTGCAGCCGCAGTCGGAAATCATGGCATTCCGGAAATATTTGCGGGAAGAAGGATATCGGATTGCAGATGAGAATATGATAAAGGAAGACGGCAAGTATTATCCGATGATCAAAGCAGTTTATCTCGGAGAAAGACAGCCGGATCCGGGTTCGCCTGCAGATCGGTTTGGCGAAAAAAATATAAAGAACGCCAATCCGGTGCTTAAGGAGTATCTTTTGCAGAGGCTTCCTGTTTTAATGGAGATTGAGAACAGGATTCTGAAGGAAGGTGCAGAAAAAAGCGGGGCGGTAAAAGTTCGCCTTGCGGACCTGAAAGCGGAAAAGGAAGATATCTGTGCGGCGCTGGAGAAAATGTGTGCGAAATGAAACGTAAAAGGAGCAGATAAAATGGTTACAGTAACGATAAACGGCAGAAAAAAACAATATCCGGAAGGGATTTCCTATGAGGATATTGCAAAGGAATATCAGCCGGAATACGGCGGATTTATTGCATTGGCAGCGGAAAACGGAAAAATCCGGGAATTGTTTAAGCCGCTGAAAGAAGACTGCAACCTGGATTTTTTTACCTTTCGGGATGACATCGGCTATAAAACCTATGTCAGAACTGCAACGATGCTCTTTTTAAAGGCGGTAAGTGACTTATTCGGGACAAAAGCCGCGCAGAACTGCCGCGTGGAATGTGCAATCGGGAACGGACAATATATCTGGCCGCAGGGAAAGATTGAGGCATCTTCCGAAAATGCGGTCCGGATTGCACAGAAGATGCGTGAACTGGTGGCCGGGCAGATTTTTTTTCGGAAAAAGTCCTATTCTTTGGAAGAAGCCATGAAGCTTTTTAAAGAGCAGGGGATGGAAGACAAAGAGAAATTGTTCTATTACCGGAGAAGTTCCTTTGTCAATATTTATGAGTTGGACGGTTATTATGACTATCATTACGGCTATATGCTGCCGCACACAGGGTATGTAAAATGGTTTGATGTTATTTGTTATGACGAGGGGTTTATGCTGCTTCTTCCGGACAAAAAGAATCCGGATGCGGTGGAGCCTTTTGTCGAGCAGAAAAAATTATTCCGGACTTTGCGGGAATCGGAAAGTTGGGATAAGGCTATCGGTATAGAGACGGTAGGAGACTTAAATGACACCATTTGCATGGGAAATATCGAGGATATGATTTTGGTTCAGGAGGCAAGGCAGGAAAGTAAGATCGGAGAGATTGCGGAAAAAATTGCAGCAAGACAGAATGTGAAATTCGTCATGATCGCCGGTCCGTCTTCTTCCGGAAAAACGACTTTTTCCCATAGACTTACCATCCAGCTGCGCACCAAAGGGCTGGTTCCGCACCCTATTGCCTTGGATGATTATTTTGTGGACAGAGAACAGACGCCCCGGGATGAAAACGGTGATTACAATTTTGAATGTCTGGAAGCCATTGATATCCGGAAATTTAATGAGGACATGACAAAGCTTCTGGCAGGAGAGAACGTAGAGATTCCGTCTTTTAACTTTAAAACCGGTAAAAGAGAATATCACGGCAGACAGATTACGTTGGGGGCAGAGGATATTCTGGTTATCGAAGGAATCCACGGATTGAATCCTAAAACATCGTATGCGCTGCCGGAAGAAAGCAAATTTAAGATTTATATCAGTGCGCTGACTAATATCAATATCGATGAACACAATCGGATTCCAACCACGGACGGAAGACTGCTGCGCAGAATGGTGCGGGACGCGAGAACGCGCGGAGCGGATGCCAAAAGGACCATTCAGATGTGGCCTTCCGTACGCAGAGGAGAAGAAGAAAATATTTTTCCGTTTCAGGAGCAGGCGGATGCCATGTTTAATTCGGTGCTCATTTATGAACTGGCTGTCTTAAAGCAGTATGCAGAACCGCTTCTGTTCCGGATCCGCAAGGAAGAGCCGGAATATTATGAAGCCAAAAGACTTTTGAAATTCCTGGATTATTTTCTGGGAGTCAGTGCTGATAAGCTGCCGAATAATTCTATCTGCCGAGAATTTATCGGGGGGAGCTGTTTTAGGGTCTGAACGGTTAAAGAAGAGGTAAAAAAGTGAGCAGAACGATAAGCCGGGTTCTGTCGTGAGTGATCATCTATCTAGGATATCCGTTGCCGGATACCTCAAGCGACCTACCTGAAAGCAGACCGGGCCGGTCTGTTGCTTTCTGCTTGGTCTTGCTTCGGATGGGGTTTACATGGCTCCGCCTGTTACCAGGCGGACGGTAGTCTCTTACACTGCCTTTCCACCCTTACCGCGAAAAATTCGCGGCGGTATATTTCTGTTGCACTTTCCTTAGAGTTGCCTCCACCGGACGTTATCCGGCATCCTGCCCTGTGAAGCCCGGACTTTCCTCACCTGTACCGTTTCCGGACAGCCGCGATCACTTGTTCTGCTCACGTGGAGTTATTTTAGCACAGCGAATGAGGACTGTCAATAGCTACATTAGTATAAAAATATGATTGAAGAGAGCTAAGGGCGGCTGCATGGGCTGCCCTTAGAAAATAAATATATAGCAGATATGTTTGTCTTGATTACAAAACTTTTAGAAAGTAGCTATTGACAAAGGCTTCAAATTGGGGGAAAATATGACGGAAAGGATAGAAAGGTGTGGTGATTTATATGACAAAAATTGATGTGGTATCCGGTTTCTTAGGAGCCGGTAAGACAACTTTAATAAAGAAACTTTTAAAAGAAGCTCTTGACGGATCCAAAGTTGTTCTGATTGAGAATGAATTCGGTGAAATCGGAATTGACGGCGGTTTTTTAAAGGATTCCGGGATTGAGATCAAAGAGATGAATTCCGGCTGTATCTGTTGCTCCCTGGTAGGGGATTTCGGGGCTTCCTTAAAAGAGGTTCTTGCCACTTACCATCCGGAGAGGGTTCTTATTGAGCCGTCCGGCGTGGGAAAGCTGTCTGATGTTTTGAAGGCTGTGGAGAATGTGGCAAAGGATCTGGATGTTAAGGTAAACAGTGCTGTGGCTGTGGTAGATGCTTCCAAGTGTAAGATGTATATGAAGAATTTCGGTGAATTTTTCATCAACCAGATTGCTTACGCAGGAACCATTATTTTAAGCAGAACGGACAAGGTGTCGGAAGAAAAGCTTCATGAATGTGTGGAAATGATCCGGGAGCATAATGCGAAAGCCGTTATTATCACGACACCGCTTACGCAGCTTGACGGGAAGGCTGTTCTTGAGACTATTGAAGGAGCGGACAGTCTGGAGGATATGATGAAGGAAATGCTGGAGCATGCCCATCATCACCATGATAATGACGAAGAAGACGAGCATGAGCATTGCCATCATCACCATGATGATGACGATGACGACGAAGATGAGCATGACCACTGCCATCATCACCATGATGATGACGATGACGACGAAGATGAGCATGACCACTGCCACCATCACCATGATGATGACGATGACGACGTAGATGAGCATGACCACTGCCACCATCATCACGATGAGGACGAAGACAAGGATCATGACCATGATCACCACCACGACCACGGCGAGAACTGCTGCTGCGGCTGTCATGATCATGACCACCACCATCACCATCATCATGCGGATGAAGTGTTCTCAAGCTGGGGTATGGAGACGCCCAACCGTTATAGCAAGGAAGAACTGGAAAGCATCCTGACGGCTTTGGACAGCGGAGAATACGGACAGATCCTTCGTGCGAAAGGCATGGTGGGTTCCGGAGACGGTATCTGGCTTCATTACGATTATGTACCTATGGAGCATGAAATTCGTACGGGCAGTCCGGAAGTAACCGGAAAGATTTGCGTAATCGGATCCGGATTGAAAGAAGAAAAACTTGCGGAACTGTTCCGGAAGTAATGTGAAAAATTACGTTGAAACGCTGATTTTTCACATGGTAATTTGTTTTCGCTCAGAAACAAATTGCTTTGATGGCAGAAGAGAAATCGCCTACGCGAATTTCTCTTCGCCTCTTCGCGACGAAGTCGCTCAGAAGTGGGAATTAATGTGATTGGCTTAGAATTGCGGTTACGTGAGGACAAAGAGTTTGGAAAGGCGGGTTAAGAGATGAAGCCTGTATATGTGATTAATGGTTTTCTGGAAAGCGGAAAGACCGGTTTTATCACGTTTACACTGCAGCAGCCTTACTTTAGGATCAAAGGAAAGACCTTGATTATTTTGTGCGAGGAAGGCGAGCAGGAGTATGATGCGGAACTGCTGCAAAAGAGTCGTTCCGTGGTGGAAGTGATTGAAGAGGAAGGAGCTTTTACACCGGAAAATTTAACGGAGTTGGAAAAGAAGCACAAGCCGGAGCGTATTATCATCGAATATAACGGTATGTGGAATTATAAAAATATGAAGCTGCCCCGCTATTGGAGCATTGAGCAGCAGATTACGATGATAGACGGATCCACTTTCCCCATGTATTATACCAATATGCGTTCTCTTCTGGCGGAAATGATACGGAAATCCGAGCTGATTATTTTTAATCGCTGTGACGGAATTACGGATCTGAACACGTATAAGAGAAATATCAAGGCGGTCAATCCCACAGCGGATGTTGTGTTCGAGGATGCGAACGGCGAGATCGATGAGATTCTGGAGGAGGATCTGCCTTACGATCTGAATGCGGATCCGATTATACTGGATAATAACGGATACGGCATCTGGTATCTGGATTGCATGGATCATCTGGATCGCTATGTAGGAAAGACAATCCGGTTTACGGCTATGGTATTAAAGCCGGAGAATTTCCCGAAAGGCTATTTTGTACCGGGACGTATGGCGATGACCTGTTGTGCAGAGGATATGGCTTTTCTGGGATATGCATGCAAGTATGATAAAGCGGATCAGCTCAAGCAAAAGGACTGGGTGGAAGTGACCGCTGTGGTAAGAAAGGAACTCTGGAAAGATTATGACGGAGAGGGTCCCATCCTTCATGCACAGAGTGTGATTAAGTGCAGAGCGCCCAAGGAGCCGGTAATCAGCTTCAGCTGATGGATTCTCTGATTCTCCGACGTGAAAGCGACTGCGGAATGTGAGATTAAAATGTCTTATTCGGAAGAAAAGGAATTACAGCAGCAGAAAAACCGCTTAAGAGATCTTGCGGAAAAATCTTTCGCACAGGGGATTTTTACTTTTACCGGTTTCCTGGATCTTGCGATGCAGGATCTGTATCGCAGGATCGAGCCGGAGGTGAAGTATGCCCATCCGGTTTTGTGGGGCGGGAAGCCGGATGCAGATCGTGTTGTCTTACGCTTCGGCGATCCGGAAGAATTCGGGTATGAGGAAGAATTTCCGATTGCAGCAATCCATGTTGTTCCTCTGCAGGAAAAGTTTGCAGAGGAACTTTCCCACAGAGATTATCTGGGCGCTTTGATGCATCTTGGAATTGACCGGGCAGCCATAGGGGATATTACGGCGGGAAGTAAGGAAGCCTGGTTTTTCTGTTTAAAGAACATGGAAGAATTTATCTGCGGGAATCTGACGCTTGTCAGACATACCCGTGTCCGATGTCAGGCGGAACCTTACAGTGAGAATGCTTTGAAGATATTGGGTGCAGAGCCGGCAACGGAAAGTTTTCAGGTTCCTTCGGAAAGGCTGGATGTGTGCATTGCCAAAATCTATCATATGTCCAGAAGTCAGGTTCAGCCTTATTTAACATCCGGAAAGGTGTATGTAGACGGCAGGCTGTGCGAGTCCGGTGCACGGATTTTAAAAAGCGGCGAAAGTGTGAATGTCAGAGGTTTCGGCAAATTTAAGTACTACGGAATACAGAAAGAAACCAAAAAGGGAAAATACGTTATGCAGGCAGCGGTGTACCGCTGAGAGAGGAATTCGGAAAATGTATCATTATACTTTTGTACAGTGGCTATTTTTCTTCTATTTTTACAGTTTTTTCGGGTGGTGTTTTGAATCCACTTATGTTTCCATTAAGTCCAAAAAATTAGTGAACAGAGGGTTTATGAGAGGTCCGTTCCTTCCGATTTACGGAAGCGGAGCCATTATGATGCTGGTTGTGTCCAGTCCTTTTCAGGATAACCTTTTCCTGGTGTATCTGGCAGGGTGTGTGGGAGCTACCGCGTTGGAATATGTTACCGGAGTTTTGATGGAAGCTTTGTTTAAAGTGCGTTACTGGGATTATTCCAATCAGAAATTTCAGTTCCAGGGACATATCTGTCTGGGGTCCACACTTGCCTGGGGGGGTTTGACAATTCTGGTAACCAGGTTTGTACATAAACCAATAGAGCATTTTGTACTTTCCATTCCGAATCAGATTCTGACACCGGTTACGATGGTACTGACGGTTTTGATCGGTATCGATTTTGCACTTTCCTTCAAGGCGGCTCTGGATCTGAAGGATGTTCTTGTCAAGATGGAAAATGCAAAAGCGGAACTTTTGCGGATTCAGAAGCGCCTGGATGTGATTGTTGCAGTTACCCAGGAAGATCTGCAGAACCGTAAAGATAAGATTTCGGAGAATATCAGTCTGAAGATGGATGATCTGAAAACCGGAATTGAGGAAAAACTGGACGGACTTAAGAATGGTATCAAAGAAAAGCCTTCGGCTTACTCCGAAGCTTTGAAGGAAGAACTGCAGGAGCTGCGCTATAAATACCGTAGAAATGTGGATGAAAGAAGCCGCTTAAGCAGTATTAAAGATTTCTTCCAGAGAGATCTGCTTCGTTCCAATCCGACGATGAATTCCTCAAAATTCCATGAAGCATTGGACGAACTGAAAAAAAAAGTTAACAGAAAACATAAAAACCCCTGAGAAAATCAGGGGTTTTCTTAATAAAACCTTAAACATTTAGCCCCTTTATATTTAAAAGAGAAATCCGCTATAATGAATCCATGAGGGAGGAAAAAATAGATGTATCATATATTAATCTGCGATGATGAAAAGGACATTGTAAATGCGTTGAAAATTTATCTTTCGGATGCCGATTATCAGTTGTTTGAGGCCTATACCGGAAAAGAGGCACTTAGGATCATCCGGGAACAGGAAATTCATCTGGTGCTTATGGATATCATGATGCCGGAAATGGACGGGATTACGGCTATGGTGAAAATCCGGGAGATCAGCAACGTCCCTGTGATTCTTCTGACAGCTAAAAGCGAGGATACCGATAAGATTCTGGGATTGAATTTAGGTGCAGATGATTACATTACCAAGCCTTTTCATCCGGTAGAGGTGGCGGCAAGAGTGAAATCCCAACTCAGACGTTATATGCTTTTAGGCGGCGGTAATGTACGAAGGGATGTACTCCGGATCGGGGGGATCGAGTTGGATGACAAAGCCAAAAGCGTTACGCTGGACGGAGAAGCGGTCATGCTGACGCCCACGGAATATGATATTTTAAAGCTTCTGATGCAAAATCCCGGACAGGTATTTTCGCCGACGGAGATCTATCGGAAGATCTGGGATGATCTGCCTTACGGAAGTGAGAACACGGTAGCGGTACATATCCGGCATATCCGGGAAAAACTGGAAATTAATCCTGCGGATCCGCGTTATATCAAGGTCGTATGGGGGCAGGGGTACAAAATTGAAAAGGGGGCAAGGGAATGAAGAAAAAGAAACTGATCGAAATGGTTCCATTGAAAGTCGCTATGTTTTTTGTGACGGTGGTGACGATCTGCTTTGCCGCAGGAAGTCTTTTGACGGGCTTGGTTCTGGCAAATGAAGGGTTCTACGAATATCACAGTACCGAACAAACACTGGAAGAAGAAAAACTAACCTCGCTGGCGCAGGACTGGGGGAGACAGATTCTGTGGCAGTGGGTATATGGCGACGATAAACAGGAGATTCTTGATTTCTGTAAGGATACCAATGTGAAGTTTGAAATCTGTGTGGATAACGGTCAGCCGGTATTCTGGAATGCAGGGAAGACACAGTCAACTTATTCGTATCATCTGTTCGCGGCACAGGAAGCTGATTACTGGACTTATCTGTATGTTTCCGGTTACCAGGAAGCGAAGAGGATGGAGAAGGATGCAGAGCACATATACGAGGTAAAGCTCTACGTTGATTCAGAGTTTCCTGCATACGACAGTTTCCGGAGAACGGCTGAGTGGGTACGGTTCGGCTTCCGAATCCGCTATGGGTTGATTTTGTGGGGAGTTCTTGCTGCAGCATTGGGGATTACCGGTTTTGTATTTCTGATGATGAGTGCCGGTCACAAATACGAAGAGGAGCCGAATCCGAAAAAAGGGTGCGTGCCGTTGGATTTTATGACGATTGTGACGGTTTGCGGAGTTGCCACAGTGGTTGCGGGAAGTGAGGAACTGATTCAGAATCTCTCTTTTAAGGGAGGACGGTTCTGGGGAGGCGTGATTTTAATTCTTTTGCTGGTAATGGCAGGACTTGCACTTCTTCTGGGATACTGTATGATCTGCGCCGCGCAGTTTAAATCCGGAATGTGGTGGAAGAGAACGATTCTTTGCAGGATCGGTACGGCATTGGCAAGATTTGTAAAATGGATGGTACATGGGATCGGAACCGTTATTCGGAATCTGCCGATTCTGTGGAAGTGTCTGCTTCTTCTGGCAGCAGTTGTTTTCGGAGAAATTCTCTTAGTCCTTCTTGTGGGAGGAAGCGAACAGGGATTTGCGATCATCTGGTTTTTGGAAAAACTTTTGCTGTTGGCGGCGGTTCCTTATTTTGCACTGGTTTTTCACAGACTGCAGGAAGGCAGCAGAAGACTTGCGGCAGGAGAACTGAATTACCAGGTTTCCACACAGCAGCTGTTCGGGGAATGTAAGGAGCATGCACAGAATCTGAACAGTATTGCCATGGGAATGAATCATGCCGTGGAAGAGCGGATGAAAAGTGAGAGGCTTAAGACGGAACTGATTACCAATGTTTCCCATGATATCAAGACACCATTGACTTCCATCATCAATTATGCAGAGTTGATCGGGCGGGAACCTTCGGAAAACCCGCGAATACAGGAATACGGAGAAGTCCTTTTAAGGCAGTCGGCAAGGTTGAAAAAGCTGATCGAAGATCTGGTGGAAGCTTCCAAGGCATCCACAGGCAATATCGAAGTGCAGAAAGCGCCCTGTGAGGTCGGAGTTCTGTTATCGCAGGCCGTGGGGGAATACACGAAGAGATTTGAAGAAAAGAAGCTGGAATGGATTGTAAAACAGCCGGAAGAGCCGATTGTCATTATAGCGGACGGCAGGCTGTTATGGAGAGTTTTTGATAATCTCTTAAACAATATTTATAAATATGCCCAGAGTAACACCAGAGTTTATCTGGTTGTGGAAGAAAAAGAAAGCATCGTGCAGATCACTTTTAAAAACATTTCCGCCTGCCGGCTGGATATTTCCGCAGACGAACTGATGGAACGGTTTGTAAGAGGCGATGATTCCAGAAATACGGAAGGAAGCGGCCTGGGACTGTCGATTGCCCAGAGCCTGACGAAACTGATGGAAGGCAGAATGGAACTGATTGTAGATGGGGATCTCTTTAAAGTGATATTGGAATTTTCGATATCGGAGAGCAGGTTGTAAAAACGGTGTTAAAATTATTCCGGTCATTTTCCTTTCGGGGAAAAATGGCTGGAATAATTATTTTTTTTATGTTAGAATACCACTATAGTTTACATAAAGAAACATAGGAGGTACTTGCTTGAAAAAAATGAATGCGAAACTGCAGAAAAAACTGGAAGAGGCGCTCAAAGCGGTGCTGCCGGTGGTTGCGATTGTACTGTTTTTATCTTTTACCATTGCACCGATTACCCCCAGTATTCTGTTGTGTTTTTTAACCGGAGCGGTACTGGTTATGGCAGGAATGATGTTTTTTACGCTGGGGGCCGAAATCTCCATGACACCCATGGGAGAGAAGGTCGGCGCGAAGATGACGCAGAGCAAAAAGGTCTGGGTGATTGTCTGCCTGTCATTTCTTCTGGGGGTTATAATCACGATTTCGGAACCGGATTTGCAGGTTCTGGCCAATCAGGTTCCGTCCGTGCCGAATAGAATTCTGATTCTTGCAGTGGCGTGCGGCGTGGGGCTGTTTTTGGTTATTGCGCTTCTGCGTATGCTGTTCGGAATTGCGCTTTCCCATTTACTGGTTCTTTTTTACCTCATGGTTTTTGTTTTGCTTTTCTTTGTTCCGGAGAGCTTTCGGGCAATTGCCTTTGATTCCGGCGGTGTTACCACCGGACCGATGACGGTGCCTTTCATTATGGCGCTTGGGGTGGGAATTTCTTCCATTCGTGACGACCGTCAAGCGGCAAATGACAGTTTCGGTCTGGTAGCCTTATGTTCCATCGGCCCGATTCTGGCGATAATGCTTTTGGGGGTTACTTACCAGCCGTCGGAGAGCAGCTTTATCCTCCAGGAGATACCGGAAATTATGGATTCCGTTGATTTGTGGCAGCTTTTTCATAAAGCTTTTCCGGCTTATCTGAAAGAAATCATGGTCTCTTTGCTTCCGATTGTTGTCTTCTTCGGAATTTTCCAGATTTTTTCTTTAAAGCTTTCGGGAAGAAGTCTCGGGAAAATTCTGATCGGTCTGGTTTATACTTATATCGGTCTGGTATTATTCCTGACCGGTGCCAATGTGGGATTTATGCCTGCCGGGAATTACTTGGGGCAGGTTCTTGCAGGCGGTAAGATGCCGCTTTTGCTGGTGCCGATCGGCGCCGTGATCGGATATTTCATCGTAAAGGCGGAGCCTGCGGTGTACGTGCTAAAATATCAGGTAGAAGAAATTACGGACGGAGCCATTTCCGCAAAGGCTATGGGGATCAGTCTTTCCGTCGGTGTGGCAGTATCCATTGCGCTTGCCATGATTCGGGTTCTGACCGGAATTTCCATTGTCTGGTTCCTGATTCCGGGTTATACGCTTGCCATTGGATTGTCGTTCCTGGTACCGAAGATATTTACGGCAATTGCTTTTGACTCCGGCGGAGTGGCTTCCGGTCCTATGGCAGCGACCTTCCTGCTGCCCCTGGCGCAGGGGGCCTGTGTTGCCGTAGGGGGCAATCTGGTGGAGGATGCATTCGGTGTGGTAGCCATGGTTGCCATGACACCGTTAATTACCATACAGATCCTCGGCCTTGTATACCGCATGAAGCAGCAGAGCGTACAGACCTTGCAGCCGGGTATGTCTGCAGAAGGAAGTGCAATGGTACTTGCAGAGCTTGATGACGATGCAATTATTGAATTGTAGAAGGGAGGCAGCCTGTGGAGAATACGGATATGGAATTATATATGATGATTACGATTACCAATCGGAATCTGACGGGAAGGTTTCTGGATTTTTATAAAGAAAACGGCCTGGAGGTGATTATGGTCACGGTGGGATACGGGACAGCAGCCAGTGAGATTCTGGATTATTTCGGTCTGGAAGGAACGGAGAAAAGCATTATGCTGCAGCTGATTACCGGACAGAAATGGAAGGAAGTAAAGGTCGGCCTGCAGAGAAAAATGAAAATAGATGTTCCCGGCATCGGGATTGCCTTTATTGTACCGCTTTCCAGTATCGGAGGGAAAAAGGCGCTCTGCTACCTGATCAGCGGACAGGAGTTTAGGAAAGGAGAAGAGTCATCATTGAAAGAGACAAAGTATGAACTGCTGATAGTGATTGCCAATCAGGGATATACAGAGCTTGTTATGGATGCTGCCAGAAAGGTGCATGCTGCGGGAGGAACCGTAATTCATGCCAGAGGAACCGGCTCGGAGAATGCCCAGAAGTTTCTGGGAGTGACTCTGGTTCCCGAAAAGGAGCTGATTCTGATTGTTGTAAAGAAGGATCAGAAAAACGATATCATGAATGCGATTATGCAGGAAGCCGGTCTGGAATCCAAGGCAAGAAGCGTTGTCTTTTCTCTGCCGGTTACACAGACGGCAGGAATGCGCCTGATGGAAGAGATGGAAGAGGTATAGGACGTGGTTTAAAAAACTATATGGTGAAACTATTGCAATCCCACACATAATTTGCTATAATGTACCATATTACAATGTATCAATAAAAGGGAAAGGCATGGTTGGCGATATGAGTAAGTGTGATCAGAATTATATTCTCAGCTGCTGTTCTACGGCGGATCTTACAGAGGAACATTTTAAAGAAAGAGATATTCATTACATCTGTTTTCATTATGAACTGAACGGTGTGCAGTATTTGGACGATCTTGGTAAGACAATGGATTTCAATACGTTTTACCAGGAGATGGCAAACGGTGCGGAGACCAAGACCTCTCAGATCAATGCAGATGAATTCGAGAGATATTTTACTCCTTTTTTGGAAGAAGGGAAAGACATTCTGCACGTTTCGCTTTCCAGCGGAATCTCCGGAGTCAGCAATTCCGCCATGGTAGCAGCCAAGGAACTGCAGGAAAAGTACCCGGACAGAAAAATTTATGTGATCGATTCTCTGTGCGCTTCTTCCGGTTATGGCCTGTTGATGGATAAAGCGGCGGATTTAAGAGATCAGGGCATGGGTATAGAGGAACTGGCCGGATGGCTGGAAGAAAATAAATTATATGTACATCATTGGTTCTTTTCAACGGATCTGACTTTTTATATCAAGGGCGGAAGAGTTTCCAAAACGTCAGGATTTGTAGGAACGATTCTGAATATCTGTCCGCTGTTAAATATGGACAATTTGGGAAGGCTGATTCCGAGAGCCAAGATCCGCACCAAGAAAAAGGTCATCAGGGAAATCGTGGCAAAGATGGAAGAACATGCACAGGATGGAAAGGATTATTCCGGAAAGTGTTACATTTCCCAGTCAGCCTGCTACGAAGATGCCAAAGCAGTGGCGGAATTGGTAGAAGCTGCGTTCCCGAAGCTTAACGGAAAAGTGGAGATCAACCATATCGGTACTACCATCGGAAGCCATACCGGTCCCGGAACCGTTGCCCTGTTCTTCTGGGGAGACAAGAGGGTGGATTAAAAACCATTACTTCTACTTGCAAACCTGAAAAGATCCGCAGCAGCTTAAGCGTGATATTTAACATTCAAGAATTTTACAGAGCATCCCCGATGATATGCCGGTAATACGGCGTCAGGAAAGGGGATGCTCTTTTTCTCGTGACATTTTTGCAGATAATATTGTTTGATGTGGCTGTTTATGGTAGAATAATAAAAAGTAGTTAAATACTTAATACGGAATGGAGATTAGAATGGCAGAAAAGACGAACGCCAATATTGGCTTTGAAAAACAACTATGGGATGCAGCCTGTGTTCTGTGGGGACATATTCCTGCTGCAGAATACAGAAAAGTAATTATCGGTCTGATTTTCCTGCGCTATATTTCAGCGGCGTTTGATAAACAATATCAGAAGCTTGTTGAAGAGGGCGATGGCTTTGAGGATGATCGTGATGCCTATGAGATGGACAATGTGTTTTTTGTCCCGGAAGAAGCAAGGTGAAGTAATATTGCGTCCAAAGCGCATACTCCCGAAATCGGTACAGTTATTGACAACGCAATGAGAGCCATTGAAGGCGAGAATAAGAAACTGAAAAACGTATTGCCAAAGAATTATGCAAGTCCTGATCTGGACAAACGTGTTCTGGGAGATGTTGTTGATATTTTTACAAATAATATTGACATGAGCGACACCATGGCAAGTGAAGACCTGCTCGGACGTACTTATGAATACTGCATTGCTCAGTTCGCTGAAAAAGAGGGTGTCGGAGGCGGCGAATTCTATACACCGTCCAGCGTGGTTAAAACTCTGGTCTCCATTCTCCGTCCGTTTGATAACTGTCGTGTATATGATTGCTGTTGCGGAAGCGGCGGTATGTTCGTGCAGAGTGAAAAGTTCATTGAGGCACATGGACATAAGCGGGGAACGATTTCCGTATACGGTCAGGAAGCAAACCCGGATACCTGGAAGATGGCGAAAATGAATATGGCGATCAGAGGTATTGATGCCGACTTAGGATCGTACAATGCGGATACATTTACGAACGATCTGCATCCGACCTTGAAGGCAGATTTTATCCTTGCAAATCCTCCGTTTAACTACCATCCGTGGAATCAGGAGAAATTGTTAGATGATAAACGCTGGAAATACGGCACACCTCCTTCCGGCAATGCCAACTATGCGTGGATTCAGCATATGATTCATCACCTTGCACCAAACGGAAAAATCGGGCTGGTGCTTGCAAATGGTGCATTATCTACGCAGAGCAGTGGCGAGGGAACGATCAGAAAGAATATAATCGAAGATGATCTTATTGAAGGGATTATTGCCATGCCGACACAGCTTTTCTACAGTGTTACGATTCCGGTTACGCTGTGGTTTATCACCAAAGGCAAAAAGCAGTCAGGTAAAACACTGTTCATTGATGCCCGCAAGATGGGGCACATGGTTGACCGCAAGCATCGGGATTTTACAGAGGAAGATATTCAGAAGCTGGCAGATACCTTTGAAGCTTTCCAGAACGGTAGTTTAGAAGATATTCAGGGATTCTGCAAGGTTGCAACCTTAGAGGATATTGCAAAACAGGATTATATCCTGACTCCCGGACGTTATGTCGGTATCGAAGAACAGGAAGATGACGGGGAGCCGTTTGAAGAGAAGATGGCACGCCTGACATCGGAATTATCGGATATGTTCGCAAAGTCTCATGAACTGGAAGATGAGATCAGAAAGAAACTGGGGGCGATTGGGTATGAGATTTGAGTGGACAACAATGAGGAGGAAAAAGAATGATGTATTTTAAAGGAATACCAATTGAGAAAATAGGTTACTGCAAATGTTCATCCAGAAAGTCTATCACATCAGAAATTGATGAATGTGGATACTGGGATGTCTGTTGTAAGTGTGGCAAGCCGATCGAAGATGGATTTCATTATTATAACCACTATGACGGTGAAGATCATGATGATATAGACCTTGATTAAGAACAAAACTTTCACTAATAGAGAGAGCCAAACCAACGGAACTGTCGTTCTCTGGAGATAGAATTGAAGAAGAAACGACATCAAACAGAGGCTAATAGCAGATCTCAAATAGAGTGATGAGGAAACTGCATATAGGAAATATATAGGTTAGGACGGTGGAATGATGGAACCATGGAGAAAAATCAGATTGGGTGATGCCTGCTTTACCAATGCAGATTCCTACTCTCCAAAAGAGGGATGGAAATTTGTGAACTATTTGGATACGGGAAACATCACGGACAATAGAATTGATTCTATTCAATACATAGAGGTGGAGGATGATAAGCTGCCAAGAAGGGCAAGAAGGAAAGTCAAAAGCAACAGTATCATTTATTCAACGGTGCGTCCGAATCAACGTCACTTTGGAATCATCAAAATACAGCCAGAAAATTTTCTCGTTTCTACAGGCTTTGCAGTAATTGATGTGAATAAAGATGTATTGGATGCAGATTTTTTTTATTATCTGCTGACGCAGCCTACTCTTGTTGAGACACTTCATGTTATCGCAGAACAGAGCACATCAGCGTATCCATCTATCAAGCCCTCTGATATAGAAAATTTGGAAATAAAAGTTCCAGATCTTTCTACACAGAAAAAGATTGCAAATATTCTTGGTAACTTGGACAGGAAAATAGTCCAGAATACAGAGATAAATAAGAATTTAGCGGCTTAAAGGTCAAGGTCGGAGACATCGAGCTCACCAGACATCAACTTTGGCAAGAGAGTATCTCGTAACGATGATAATCTTTCATTTTCGAGGCGTTTGTTCAAATAATGACCTAATAGCGGATGCACTTGTTCTTGCCACATCAATTGTTCTTGCATCGGTGGACACTTGAACGGTATCTTTTTCAGGTTCGAGGCTGGTTGAGCTATCGACGGAACTCCTGTCTGGTTAGCATAAGAAAGTAACTCATGCTGTCCAGAAGCACTATGGAAGAACAAAAGAAGAAACTCCGGGACAACCTTTGTCTCGTCGCACTGCAGATAAAACTGGCGTTGTGATAAAACATATCGATCATATTTACATCCATCTGGAATCATGGCTACTTGTCCAATATTTCCAGCATGGGTAAAAATAAGATCATGAGGAAATACAATGGAATTTTTCAAGCGTTCTGCGTGTTCCTCTGTTATGTAATTGAATTCAGGCTCTTCCAGAAAGTACCCGCGCAGGTGATTTCCGCTGATGATAGGCACACCATCTGGTACAAAGGTAGAAACTGATATTTGAGCCAAAGGGTCCCATCGCCACTTTCTTTGCTACATCAAGAATTGTAGCTGTCGGCCACTCGGTCTCTTGGAGAAGATGATCGTACAGAGCAATTGCTTGTTGAAGTAAATTCTTATTTACATTTACAAAACCATAGTACAGGGGGTGCTATAATGGATACCGAAAAGGCGTACCTTAGCAATGAAAAAGATATGATAAAATTTCAATATGGAGAAAGAGTTATCCGTTTTCGTGGACCATATTCCTTAGAACGATTTACATCTGTGAAGGAGTGGGATGATGGGTATTTAGTAGTTATGGCAAAGTATCGACATAATAAAGAGTCAGAGGAAGAGTATATTGATTTGATTCCTATTTTAAAAAACTTATATATTGAGCCTGTGAGTTTTTTGAAACCAATAAAGGAAGTGAGGCTAGCGTATGAATAATATTAAAGAAATTGCGGATCGGGCGGATATGATTGTGAATGGCTACGCATTTACAAGAGAGAATAACCAAATCAGAATATTGAATTTGAATAATTTGGATAGAGCATTAGTAATATCCGAGGATGGCAGGGTGTTGGAAACCACCATGGATGACATCGAAATTCGGATTGTTTTAGATTATTGGGATAAAGACCGTAAATTTATGGAGAATGAGGATGCCTAAATATTATCAGGATAAAATATGTGGATATTACTTGTATTTTACTTCATTTTGTACAGTTGAATGTATGCATGTTCATGCAAGTGACCGAAAACTGACAGAAGAAGGGTCGGGTAAATTTTTTGTGAAAGAGGACGGAAGCACAGTATTACAAAAACGTGGAATTTTAAACGACAGAGAGATAAGTAAGATTCAGGAATATATCAAATGTCATTATAAAGAAATGTACATGAAATGGGCTGAATATAGCCAAAATGGCTTTTATCAAGGCAATTAAGAATAATCTCCTATCAACGGCGGGAGAGATAAGCCAATAGAACTGCCGTTGATTTGTTCTCTGGAAAACAAAATTGAAGGAGAACGATTCATGAAACAGCAGATTATTACCGATGTAGTGCAGCAGATGCTAGCACATCTTGACAATGCACAACTGAAACAATTGCAGAAGATGTTGGAGTGTACATTGTTTGGCTGCGAAATTACAAAGCAGGAAGAAAAGGAAACAACAAATGAAAATCCCAAATTGGTGGATGCTTTTGTCGCAGCGAAAAGAATAGAGGGTTGCTCGGAGAAAACGTTGAAATATTACCGCACTACAATTGAAGCAATGGTATCTGCAATAGGAAAAGGAATCCGGCATATACAAACAGAGGATTTACGCTCTTATTTGACAGAATATCAGGGGAAAAATAATTCAAGTCGGGTGACAATAGATAACATTCGAAGAATTTTGTCGAGCTTCTTTTCATGGTTAGAAGATGAAGACTATATTTTAAAAAGTCCGGTGAGACGGATTCATAAGGTAAAAACAGCAACAAATATCAAAGAGACATACACGGATGAAGACTTGGAAAAAATGCGGGATAATTGTTGTGAACTACGAGATTTAGCTATGGTCGACATGTTGGCATCAACCGGGATGCGTATCGGGGAAATGGTGTTACTTAATAAAGCAGACATTGATTTCAACGAGAGAGAATGTGTTGTGTTTGGTAAAGGCGACAAAGAAAGAGTGGTTTACTTTGATGCCAGAACCAAGATTCATTTACAGAACTATATTGAAGGTAGAGGAGATGATAATCCCGCACTTTTTGTTACATTGAAAGCTCCTTTTGACAGGATTAAAATCGGTGGTATAGAATCGCGGTTGCGTCAAATGGGCAGAAATTTGAGAATAGAAAAAGTTCATCCGCATAAGTTTCGAAGGACACTGGCTACGATGGCGATAGATAAAGGCATGCCGATAGAACAGTTGCAGAAGCTTTTAGGACATAAAAGTTTTGTCAGGGGTGAAGAGCGTTCCGGACTGGTTTATCTTGTGGATTACAGCAATCCTTACAACAACTCCTTTATCGTGGCAAATCAATGGACGTTCATTGAAAACAGCAACAAGCGTCCGGATATCCTGTTGTTTTTGAATGGCATGCCTGTGGTTCTGGTGGAACTGAAATCGCCATCCCGTGAAGAAACAGATGCATCGGAAGCATACTCGCAGATTCGCAATTATATGCATGAGATACCCTCCATGTTTATTTATAACTGTATCTGCGTAATGAGTGATCTTATGACATCAAAAGCAGGTACGATTACTTCCGGT
Source organism: uncultured Acetatifactor sp. (assembly GCA_934433135.1). Taxonomy (GTDB): domain Bacteria; phylum Bacillota; class Clostridia; order Lachnospirales; family Lachnospiraceae; genus Acetatifactor. The sequence continues at coordinate 174,840 of CAKRZO010000002.1, forward strand.
GAAGATCGTTTCATGGAATGGAAAACAAAAGACGGAAGCTATGAGAATACACAATATGCCCAGTTTGATACATTTTTTGAAGGCCTCTTTGAAAAAGAGCGTTTGCTTGACATCATAAAGAACTTTATTTGTTTTTCCAATGAAGGAACAAAACAGTTCAAGATCCTGGCGGGATACCACCAGGATTTTGCAGTCAATAAAGCAGTAGTTTCCACAAAGCGTGCGACCGAGACAGACGGTAAAGGAGGGGTATTCTGGCATACGCAAGGCAGTGGGAAGTCCTTGTCGATGGTTTTCTATGCACATCGCCTGCAGGACGCATTGGACAGTCCGACCATTGTAGTTATCACTGACCGGAATGACCTAGATGACCAGCTTTACGGACAGTTTGCAAAATGCAAGGATTTCCTGCGTCAGGAGCCGGTTCATGCGCAAAGCCGCGTACATTTGAAAGAGTTGTTGGATGGCAGAAAAGCCAATGGTATTATTTTTACGACCATGCAGAAGTTCGAAGAGTCGTTTGACTGTCTTTCCGAGCGTAGAAATATAGTTGTTATGGCGGACGAAGCACATCGCGGGCAATATGGCTTAAAAGAAAAAGTTGATGCCAAGACCGGAGAAATGAAAATCGGTTCTGCCCGTATTATCCGAAATACACTGCCGAATGCAACTTTCATCGGTTTTACCGGTACGCCTATTTCCATGAAGGATCGCAATACCAGGGAAGTGTTCGGTGATTACATCGATATTTATGATATGACGCAGGCGGTGGAGGACGGCGCCACCCGTCCGGTATACTATGAAAGTCGGGTTATTAAGCTGAAACTGGATGAGCAGACGCTGAAGCTGATCGATCAGGAATACGATGTTATGGCGAACAATGCGGATCCGGAGGTAATTGAGAAGAGTAAGAAAGAACTCGGGCAGATGGAAGCTATCCTCGGCAATGATAAGACCATTCATTCTTTGGTGGATGATATTCTCGATCACTATGAAAATTATCGTGCCAGTCTGCTGACAGGCAAAGCAATGATCGTGGCTTATTCCAGACCGATAGCCATGAAAATATATGAGCGTATTTTACAGCTGCGTCCATCGTGGACGGAGAAGGTTGCTGTTGTTATGACAAGTAGTAATAAAGATCCGGAAGAATGGAATAAGATAATCGGGAATAAACATCGTAAGGATGAGCTGGCAAAGCAGTTTAAGGATAATGAAAGTCCGCTTAAAATTGCTATTGTCGTGGATATGTGGCTGACGGGATTTGATGTCCCTTCTCTTGCAACCATGTATGTCTATAAGCCGATGCAGGGATATAATCTTATGCAGGCAATTGCAAGAGTAAATCGTGTATTCGGCAACAAAGAAGGCGGTTTGGTTGTTGACTATGTGGGAATTGCGTCAGCCTTGAAGCAGGCGATGAACGATTATACTGCCCGTGATAAGAAAAACTATGGAGATACCGACATAGCGAAGGTAGCTTACCCGAAATTTCTCGAAAAGTTATCTGTTTGTCGGGATCTGTTTCACGGATATGATTATTCAGGATTTATGAACGGCACAAATCTGGAACGTTCCAGAGCGATCAGCGGTGCCGTGAACTTTATTGTCGGTGTAGATAAGGAGCGGGAACGGGAAGATTTCCTGAAGGAAGGGCTTCTTCTCAGACAGGCATTATCGCTCTGTTCCTCTTTGGCAGAAAAAGATATGCGTGTTGAAGCTGCATTCTTTGAGTCAGTACGTGTGCTCGTAACACGGCTGATGAATCAGGGAGAGGGCAGGAAAATATCCCTACCGGAAATGAATGCCCGTATTAACGAACTTTTAAAGGCCAGTATACAGAGTGAGGGTGTCATTAACCTTTTTTCTGACATCGATAAGGAGTTTTCGCTTTTTGATCCGAAGTTTTTGGAGGAAATCTCTAAGATGAAGGAGAAAAACCTTGCAGTAGAACTTCTGAAAAAACTAATCGCCGAACAGGTGCAGATTTATCGACATACTAATGTTGTAAAATCACAGAAATTCAGTGAGATTATTCAGCGTGCAATGAATGCTTATCTGAATGGTATGCTGACCAATGAGCAGGTCATTGAGGAACTTTTGAATCTGGCAAAGCAGATTGCAGCGGCGAATAAAGAGGGAGAGCAGCTTGGGCTTACAGCGGATGAGTTGGCATTCTATGATGCACTTACAAAACCGCAGGCAATCAAAGATTTTTACGAAAATGCCGAACTTATTGCCATTACAAAAGAACTGGCGGATACGTTACGTAAAAACAGGACAATAGACTGGCAGAAGCGTGATTCGGCAAGAGCAAAGATGCGTATCATGATAAGGCGATTGCTCAAGAAACATCGTTATCCTCCGGAAGGTATGGATGATGCGGTGCAGACCGTTATGACACAGTGTGAACTGTGGACAGACTACAGGGATATGGAACCGGAACAGAAGCGAACAAGTGTGTATACCTTTTCACAAGAGCAGGAATTGAGCAGAGTCGCAGAAGAACCTACGCCTTATGACGGAAGCAACTACTTCTCTTGATCAGCGCAACCGTCGGAGTGATTTACCGCCAACCGTCGGAGCGATTTGCTGCCAACCATCGGAGCGATATACCGCCAAACGTCGGAGCGATATACCGCCAAACGTCGGAGTGATATACTGCCAATCGTCGGAGTGATATACCGCCAATCGTCGGAAAAATTACCGCCAATCATCGGAAAACTATTGTAAAATTTATAATTATGGTGCATAATAGGGGTAGCGTGAATGGAAAAGAGGTGTTCTGAATGAAAAACTACAGAAAAAGAATTGCCGATGATATTCTGAAACGAAAGCTGGAGGGCAAAGGTGCGGTGCTGATTGAGGGACCCAAGTGGTGCGGCAAAACTACAACTGCCGAACAACTCGCAGCCAGCATTTTGTATATGGATGACCCGGAAAAGAAAGAACAGAACGTTACCATGTCCGAGTTGAACCCGAAACGACTGTTAAAGGGTGCGACTCCGAGACTGATTGATGAATGGCAGCTCGCTCCGAAACTTTGGGATGCTATCCGTTTTGAGGTTGACCATCGTGGTGAGCTTGGTCAGTTTGTTCTCACCGGTTCTGCTGTTCCTGCCGATACCAAGGAAATTATGCATTCCGGCACAGGACGATTTACCTGGCTCACAATGCGAACGATGAGTTTATATGAATCCGGGGATTCTACAGGTGAAGTCAGTATAAAGGATCTATTTGAAGGGAATACGGAAATTGATGGCAACTCCACTTTGAGCATTGATCGTCTGGCTTTCCTTGTGTGTCGAGGCGGATGGCCGCAAGCGGTGGATATGCGTGATGAAATTGCTCTGGATCAGGCAGTTGATTACTACGATGCGGTTGTACACTCCGATATTAACCGGGTAGACAATATACAAAAGAATCCGGAAAAAGTACGCAGGTTTATGCGTTCTTATGCAAGAAATCAAGGCGGTCAAGTCCCTAATACGGTGCTTGCGCAAGATATTGCGGCAAACGATGAAACCCCGGTTAGTGAAGAAACGGTTGCATCTTATGTCAATGCGCTCCGAAAAATCTTCGTTGTAGAAGATATGCCAGCGTGGAACCCGAATCTGCGGTCTAAGACTGCTATTCGTTCTTCCGACACACGCTACTATGTTGACCCATCGATTGCTGCTGCGGCATTGGGGATCGGACCGAATGACTTGATAAATGATTTAAAGACTTTCGGTTTTCTCTTTGAAACTTTATGCATTAGAGATCTTCGCGTCTTTGCGGATGCGTTGAATGGTGAGGTTTACCACTACCGGGACAAAGACGGACAGGAATGTGATGCAGTTATCCATTTGAGAAACGGAAAATATGGTCTTATTGAAATCAAACTAGGTGGAGATAAACTCGTAGAGGAAGGTGCGAAAAGTCTTAAAGCAATGGCAGCCAAAATTGATACCGATAAGATGAACGCTCCGTCTTTTCTTATGGTTTTGACCGGAACCGGTGATTACGCATATCGTCGCCAGGACGATGTATGTGTCGTTCCGATCGGTTGCTTGAAAAACTGATTTTGCAAACATTCACTGTTACACGATCTTTGAAAAGTAGAAAAAATAGTTGATTTTAGCTATAGACAGCAATTCCATTTTTTAGTATAGTAGTATTCGTAAGTTTAAGAAAAGGATTGAGTGCTTCTGTTTTTGTATGGAGAACAGGAGAGAATAGGGAACCGGGTGAGAATCCCGGACGGTACCGCCGCTGTATGTGCGGAGGGCTCGCGTGCGGTGAAAGCCGGTCATTGGGAGACTGAGAAGGCTGCGCGGGTACTGATGAGGCACAAGTCAGAAGAACTGCTCAGACTGCTTCCTGTTAAGAATACGGATGAATATTCGAACAGGCTTTATTTGCTATGCAAAAAACGGTGCGGCATCCTTTTGGGGTGCCGCTTTTTTAAAACGCGCCGCAGTGATGCGCACTGCGGCATACAAGGAAGATGTCGCAAGCGACCGCCGCAGGCGTTTGTTTTGTCGCGACAGCAGATAAAGTGCGGGAAACATTCAATCCTCAAAAGTGTTCTGAAAGAAACACAGAAAAGAGGAAGAGAGAAAGAGATGAAAAAGAGATTAGTAGCACTTGTATTGGCAGTGGTTCTTATGCTGCAGATGCAGAATGTCGCCATGACACAGAAGGTGTCGGCTGCACCGGATGATTCCGAGTTCAGTGTGGTGATTTCCATGGAAGGTCTGACTTTGGGACAGGGTCTGTATGCAGAGCCCAAGGAATATACCTTAAGCCAGATCAATAACTTGCTGGCAACGGAAGGATACGGCCCTTATGAAGAGGGAGACCTGACCGCAGGTATGGCTACCCTTGCGTTCCTTCTGGATCACAACCTGGAGTATACCAAGACGGGAAACTGGGAGGATACTGCTTATCTTTCCGGTGTAAAGGGAATCGATACCGGTGTCCTTAATATTCCGGCAATCATTACCGAGAACGGCGGACCGTCCAATGAAGAGAACGATGGGAATGACGATGAGTATCTGGGAGAATTTGACTATTCCTCCATGTCCGGCTGGATGATTACCGTTAACCATTCCATGATCAATGTAGGCTGCAGCCAGTATGTGCTGGATGATAACTCCGTGATCCGTTGGCATTTCACTCTTTGGGGATACGGCGCAGATCTTGGGTTCGGAACCGGTTGGGGAATGGATGCATTCTATGAGGCAGCCAATAAAGATGCCCTGTATACGTTGTATGCAAAATTGAATGCAAAAGGCTTCTTTGCTTCTCATGAAGATGTAAAGCAGCAGGTTCTGGCAGTCATGGAAGATCTGACGGCTGCCCAGGCAGATGTGGATCAGGCGCAGGCAATTCTGGAAGAGGCCTATGCAGGACTTGAAGAAAGAACGCCGCAGGATGTCAGTGCAGTACTCAACAGTACAATGGCACAGCTTGCTTTGGATGTGCAGGAACCGCAGTTCGGTACCTTGGCAGGAGAATGGAGTGTCCTTGGTCTGGCAAGAGGAGGATACTACGAAAAAGGCAATGCCTATTTTGAAGATTATTATAAGAGAATCGAGGAAACCGTACATACAAAGGCAGAGAGCGTAAACTTAAACGGAGCGCTGCATAAAGTAAAATCTACGGAGAATTCCAGACTGATACTGGCTCTTTCCGCAATCGGAAAGGATGCCCGCAGTGTAGGCGGATGGAATCTGGTTCTTCCGTTTGAGGATTTCAGCTGGATTACCAAACAGGGAATCAACGGGCCGGTATTTGCACTGATTGCACTGGACAGCCATGCTTACGAAACACAGGATACCACCATTCGTGAACAGTGTGTTGCTTACCTTTTGGAAAAACAGCTTGCAGACGGCGGATGGGCGCTCAGCGGAAGCAGTGCGGATCCGGATATGACAGCAATGACTTTGCAGGCGCTTGCACCTTATCGCACGAACACGGATGTAGCTGCTGCAATCGAAGGCGGAATTAAAGCATTATCCGGATTGCAGCAGGAAGAAGGCGGATATGCATCCTGGGGAAGCATCAATTCCGAAAGTATTTCTCAGGTTATTACAGCCTGCGCTGCTCTGGGAATCAACCCGGATACGGATGAACGTTTTATCAAGAACGGCCATTCCGCTGTGGATGCCTTACTTACTTTCTATAACGAAAGCAGCCGCAAGTTTTCTCATGTAGCGGGAGACGGCGGAAATGCCATGGCAACGGATCAGGCAACTTATGCACTGGTTGCTTATAAACGGCTTGTTGACGGCAAAAACCGTCTTTATGATATGACCGATGTGGAATTTGACGATACCCAGGAAGAAGTGGATCATCTGACGGCTTATATGGGAGCGCCGAAGGAGATTACCAATACCGTGGGAACTTCCTTTGCGATAACTGTAACGATCGCAGGCTGGGACGCACAGTCTGATTACCGGTTGATGGACTGCATTATGGCTGTACCGTCTTTCCTGAAAGTAACGAAGGTTGCCATGTCCGACAGGGTAAGCGGCGGACAGGTGGATTATAATCTGGAGGAAGATACCGGCAAGCTTCGTATGGTATATTTCAATCCCAAGACCTATGAGACCATACAGATTTCCGGAACCCAGTTCCCGGCAGAGCTGTTTACGGTAACCTTTGAAGTAAAAGAAAAGATCAATATTAAGGAAAATCCGAATCTGGGACTTGCCATTACGGGAATGTCCTTCAAGCGCAATTCCGATTCTGCAGATGAAGCGTCCATCGCCGTTGTGGATACGGCAAAAGCGAATGCATCCATTGATGTGGTGCAGGGAATTTCCTTCAGCGCTGTCTGCCTGTATCAGGGTGACGGAATTGATCTGATTCCGGAAAACAAAAAGGCAGTGGCGGTATTTGTAACCGGAATCAAGGCACAGGCATCTTTGCTTTATCAGGACGGAACCAATACCGTGGATTTCCTGTACAACCAGGCAATTTCCGAAAAATCCGGAATTTCTGCTTATGTTGCATTGGTGGACGTCTCCATGGACATGGAAGCCTTTACGAAAAAGGAATTCTATACAATTGATTCGGAGAAGGAGAGCAAGACCCTGCTCTTTGGTGATACGGACAAAAACGGAGTGATTAATGCGCAGGATGCTCTGGCAGAAGTCAGCGCATGGCTCAGAAAAGGCCAGGCGCCTGCGGAAGAGAAGATTCTGATCCTGAACGTAAACGGAGATTCCAGAATCAATACTTTTGATGCGCTGGGTATTGTGGAATATTTTGTAAAGGGATACGAATTTGCAATTGTCACAAGAGCGGTTATGGCTGTCAATGAGCAGATTGCACAGTAAGACGGGGTGCTTGAAAAGTGAAGCAGGAAAAAGAAAAAAAAGGCCTGCAGAAAAAAAAGCTGATAGCAGCAGGAGTTATTCTGCTGCTGTTGCTTTTCCTTCTGTTTGGTCTGTGGAAATATTTTAAGAGCCGGAATCCGGTTTCGGGAAAGGCCGTACCGGCCGTTCTGACAATCGAGACACCGCCGAAAAAAAGTGCCGGGGATCGGGAAACCTTTCTTGTGGATGTAACCATATCCGCTTTGGGGGAAGAAGTTTATCCGGCAGCCAGTCTGAATGTAATTTTTGATGCTTCCAGATTGGAATTTATGGGGGTTGAAGAAGGAAATGTCATGATACCCTGTGAAGAAATGGCAGACGGAGGAAAAAGACAGCTTCCCGAGTGGCAGGTGGATGTGGAACATTGCAACCGGACAGGGGAGATTGCGGTTCTGTATCTGGATATGACAGGTGGAAAGTATGCTTTTTCACAGGATTTGCTGGAAGGGGAAGACAATGTGCTGCTGCGGCTTGCTTTTCGCCTCAGGGGAAGTGCAAAAGCCGGAGATATCTATGAACTTACCGTGTCAGATGCTGTTTTTGCTGCCATGGACAGTGCAAAAAGCCTGGCAAGTCTGTCCGGAACCTTAACCGTACGGGACGGACGTATTGTGGTAGAGTAAGATTAGTGTGAAAAATCGCAATTTGTCTCTGAGCGAAAACAAATTGCTTTGATGGCAGAAGAAAGAGAAATCGCCTGCGTGAATTTCTCTTGGCCTACCTTCGCGGCGAAGTCGCCCAGAAGTGGGGATTAATGTGGAAAGGGCTAAGTGCGCCCCGTAATGTGCGCACGGTATGATGAAAAAGGGAGAGAGACAGATGAATAAAAGCTTTATAAAAAGGCCGGGGAAATTTATCAGGCCGGGAATGGCAGCGATTCTGGGAATCTTTGTCCTGCTGTGCTCTTTTTTTACCGGCTGCGGAGCATTTTCTTCAAAAGTAAATGACGTAAAGCTGGAAGGCTATTATGAAATCGGACAGGACGGGTATGTTGAAAAGGAAGTCTTTGAGAAACTCAAAGAGGAAAACGCTGTAGCTACCTTCCGTGGAGAAAACGGGGATTACCGATATGAATGGACCGTATTCGGCAGTGACATCCGGGAACCCGAAAGACTGAACCTCGGTCTTACATTTGAAAAACCGGATTCCGGAGAGGATGTCAGGTTCACCTTTTGTGCGGAAAACGAATTTGATTTCATGCCGGTTCTTTCGATTTACTTAAATCGTGCCTGGGAGGCGCAGGATGCGGTTGTATATCGTAAAGAAGGTACAGAACTTCTACCCTTGTGCAGTGCCAGCGTGACAGGAAGCAAAAATGCTATCTTAAATTTCGCAACTTCTGTACCGGGCGGAGAAATTGTGATTGCAGCAGGGCAGAGCAGTGTTGATGTGGCGAAGGTCTATGTCTCGGAAGAAGGTGCGGCAGAAAACGGGACGAAAAATGTCGGAAACATTTCGAACGGAGCAGTTTCCGGGCAGGGAAATACATCATCCGGGCAGAGCGCACAGGATCCGTACCTGTCGCAGGCAGGTGCCCAGACAGGCAGGATTTATTCCGATGGTTCCGCCACGGAAAAGGATCAGTACCTGACGGATCCCGTTCCGGAAGGAAAACCGATGCCCGTAGAGCCGGATGCCGGGAATGTGGACAGCCGGATCACATATACCTGTACTTTTTCCATAGAATGCTCTACGATTATCAACAATCTGGAAGATCTGGATCCGGCAAAGCTGGAAATGGTGCCTGCAGACGGAATCATTCTGGCAAGCCAGACGGTGACTTTTTATCAGGGAGAATCCGTATTTGATGTTCTGCAGAGGCTGTGTCGGGAAAAAGGAATTCATATGGAGGCTTCCTGGACACCGATCTATAACAGTGCTTATGTGGAAGGAATTCATAATCTGTATGAATTTGACTGCGGAAATTTGTCCGGGTGGATGTACCGTGTCAACGGCTGGTACCCCAACTACGGTTGCAGCCGTTATCAGCTGGAGGCCGGCGATGTGGTGGAATGGCGTTATACCTGTGACCTGGGCAAAGATGTGGGATGCGACTGGCTGGCGGATTCTTAAGTGCGGTTTTGCGGATGGAGTATGTAAACTGTAAATTTCAGACAGGATGTCAGGGAGAAAAAAGAGTGAAGAAACGGTCGGAAATACCGATGGGTGAGAGGGATGCGTTTGCCGCGTATCACCCGCTGGTGAATTTACTGTATTTCATATTGGTACTTACTTTTTCCATGTTTTTTATGCATCCTGTCTGTCTGCTTATTTCACTGACGGGAGCGGTCAGTTATGGAATGGTTCTGAAAGGAAGAAAGGCAGCAGCTTTTGCAATAAAAGGCATGCTGCCGGTTTTGTTGCTTACGGCATTGATTAATCCGGCATTTAATCATCAGGGAGTTACGTTACTGCGGTATCTGCCGGGGGGAAATCCGCTTACCCTGGAAAGTATTTTGTACGGGCTGGCGGCAGGGATGATGCTGGCGGCGGTTATGATGTGGTTCCTTTGCCTGACAGAGGTATTTACCACCGATAAGTTTGTGTATCTTTTCGGGAGGGTCTTGCCGTCCTTATCGTTGGTGTTGAGTATGACACTGCGTTTTGTCCCGCGATTTAAGGAGCAGTTAGACCGGATCCGGGAAGCGCAAAAGGGAATCGGGCGGGATTTCTCAGAAGGCAGTATTCTGCAGAGAGCGCGAAACGGTGTTAAAATTCTGTCGATTCTGATTACCTGGGCGATGGAAAACGGAATCGAAACGGCGGATAGTATGCACAGCAGAGGTTACGGTCTGAAGGGAAGAACCGCTTTTTCCATTTATCGCTTTACAAAAAGAGACCTGGCAGCACTTTGCTTTCTTGTAGGAAGCGGACTATGCGTTATGAGCGGAGGAATGAAGGGGCGGTTAAGCTTTCGTTTTTTTCCGGGGATACGTTACGGGAAAACGGATGCCTGGACGGTTGTCTGCGAGGCGATTTATCTGCTCTTGTGCCTGATGCCGATTGCTCTTTCATGGCTGCAGAATCGAAGGATGAATAACGTATCTTACAGATGCAGCAAATAGCTGCGAAGCATGTAAAAAAATGCGAATGGCGTGTCTGAACCGTTACGATAAGGAATCGTCGGAAGTGAGGTGAAACATGGACCTATTTACCATACAAAATTTAAGCTTTTCCTATCCGGAACAGGAAAAAAAAGCGATTAAAGACCTTTCTTTTTCCATAAAAAAAGGAGAGTTTCTGGTTCTGTGCGGTCCTTCCGGCTGCGGAAAGTCTACTTTGTTAAGACAGCTCAAAACGGTGCTTGCGCCTTTCGGCAAAAAAGAAGGGAGCATTCTTTACAAGGGCTGCCTTCTGGAAACCGTAACGGAACGGGTGCAGGCATCGGAGATCGGCTTTGTGCAGCAGTCTGTGGAAAATCAGCTTGTGACGGATAAGGTATGGCATGAACTTGCCTTCGGTCTGGAAAGTCTTGGGTTTAAAAACTCCGTTATCCGCAGGCGTGTTGCGGAGACGGCTTCCTTTTTCGGAATGGAATCCTGGTTTTATAAGAAAGTGGCGGAATTGTCGGGAGGGCAGAAGCAGCTTTTGAATCTGGCTTCGGTTATGGTCATGCAGCCGCAGATTCTGATTCTGGATGAACCCACCAGCCAGCTGGATCCCATTGCCGCATCGGAATTTCTCTCCAATCTCGGAAAAATCAACCGGGAATTAGGCATTACCATTCTTTTGACGGAGCATCGTCTGGAAGAGGCTTTTGCTCTGGCGGACAGAGTGATTGTACTGGATCAGGGAAGCCTCCTGACAGAGGATATTCCTTCGGCCATAGGGTTGCGCCTTCTGGAACGAAAACATCCCATGCTGTCGGCCATGCCTGCCGCTGTACGGATCTGGGTCGGTCTCAACGGATTTAACGGGATTGGGGACGGCCTTAATGACTTTAACGGGATCAGGGACGGAGAACATACGGAGCCGTTTTGTCCGGTAACACCGGTAACGGTAGGAGAGGGGAAACGTTATTTGATGCAGTACCGGGAGAATCACCCGGTTTACCCATTGCCGGAAGAAGAGATTCCGGCCGGGGACGGGAAGAAAGTGATCGAAGCAAAGGAAGTCTGGTTCCGGTACGAAAAGGATCTGCCCGATGTGGTAAAGGGATTGGATCTTACGCTTAGAGAAGGAGATTTCCTGGCCATTCTGGGAGGAAACGGAACCGGCAAGACAACTTCCTTAAAACTGTTGGCGGAGAGCATCAGGCCTTACCGCGGACGGATTACCGTGGATGGCAAAGTTGCCATGCTTGCCCAGAATCCCCAGACTTTGTTTGTGAAAAAAACGGTTCGGGAAGATTTGTTTGAGATTACCGGAAAAAAAGGGGATGCACCGGAACGAGTAAATGCAATGCTGAAAGCCTGCGTACTGGAAGGCCTGGAAGAGCGGCACCCTTATGATTTGTCCGGCGGGGAGCAGCAAAGAGCGGCGCTTGCCAAGGTTCTGCTGACGGATCCGGACATTCTTTTTCTGGATGAACCCACGAAGGGACTGGACGGAGAGTGCAAAAAAATGCTGGCTGCCATTCTAAAGGGGCTGCAAAGCCGGGGAAAGACGATTCTCATGGTCAGTCACGATATCGAATTCTGTGCGGAGAATGTGCCCAAATGCGCTCTTTTCTTTGACGGAAGCATCATTGCCGCAGACCGCACGAGACCTTTTTTCGCCGGAAACCATTTCTACACAACAGCTGCCAACCGAATGACACGGGAATTCCTGCCGGAAGCGGTTACGGTGGCGGATGTCCTTGCCGCTTTTGGGGCAAAGATAGGTACAGAGCAAGCAGGGACCAAGGCGGATGTGGAGAGAGCAAATGCCAAGGCAGATACAGCGGATGCAGGAAAAGCCGAAACAACGGCGGATACGAAGAAAGCGGACTTAAAAGCGGGTACAGAACAAGCGGGCACCAAGGCGGATGCAGGAAAAACAGAAAGAAAGCAGGCTGGTGGCGGAGAACGGAACCCGGGAAAACTCCCTCTGTGGCGGAAACTTCTTTCTGTGCTGGCAGGCACAGGGGCTTTTCTCATTTTCTTAAAAACCATGGGAGTTACCAGCCTTTCCGGAAGTATTACCGCATCCGGCATTACGGATAAGGGAAAGGCGCAGTTATATCTTTGCGTTTTCTTTATTGCCTGCCTTCTGGTCATGTTTTTGTCTCTGGGATCTTTGAGCAAACCCATTGAGTTGGAGAATACCCGGAAGAAGGGGAAATTACCGAAAAGAACCGTAGCCGCATCTGTGATGATTCTTCTGCTGGCTCCGGTAACGCTTTTTGCGGGTGTTTTTTACCTGAGCAATAAGCAGTATTATATTACATCGCTTCTGGTGTTAATTGAGTGTATGCTTCCTTTTTTCCTGGTTTTTGAGGGAAGAAAGCCCAAAGCGCGGGAACTGGTGCTGGTGGCGGTTCTGTGTGCCATCGGTGTGGCAGGACGGGGAGCTTTCTTTATGCTGCCGCAGTTTAAGCCGGTAATGGCCTTAACGATTATCAGCGGCGTTGCACTGGGCGGGGAAACCGGTTTTTTGGTAGGCGCGGTTACCATGCTGGCCTCCAATATGCTTTTTTCTCAGGGGCCCTGGACGCCCTGGCAGATGTTTTCCATGGGAATCATAGGGTATCTGGCCGGCGTCTTTTTTCAGAAAGGCTGGCTTCGCCCGAGAGTGGACTCTTTGTGCATTTTCGGTATGCTGTCTGCAATCTTAATTTACGGTGGACTGATGAATCCGGCGTCCGCCCTGATCTGGGGAAGCGGATCCTTAAACGGGAAAATGCTTCTGACCTATTATATCTCCGGTTTTCCGATGGATTGCATCCAGGGGGCGGCAACAGTCATTTTCCTTTTGGCAGGTGCACGTCCCATGCTGGAAAAACTGGATCGGGTAAAAATAAAGTACGGCCTGATATAAAAAAAGAATCCTGCAAGCAGGATTCTTTTTTCTTACTTCGGCTGCCTTTCGGTGTATTTTTCATCACAGTATTTGCAACGGTAAATTTCCTTTTTTTCATCGGCAAGATAAAAGACATGGGGAAGTCCCTGCTCGATGGAAGTGATACATCTGGGATTGCGGCATCGGATAATATTTTTGATCTGTTTGGGCAGAGTCAGTTCCTTTTTGGCAACGATGTTTCCGTCCTTAATCACGTTTACGGTGATGTTATGGTCAATAAAAGCCAGGACATCCAGATTCAGGGTATTGATGTCACATTCGACCTTCAGAATGTCTTTTTTTCCTAATTTTTCGCTTCTGGCATTTTTGATGATTGCCACCGTGCAGTCCAGTTTGTCCAACTGGAGCTGCTCGTAAATCGCCAGACTTTTGCCGGCCTTGATATGATCCAGAACGAAACCTTCTTCGATTTTACCTACGTTTAACATATAAAGCACCATTCCTTTCCGAAAGAGTTTAAGCAAGACCTAAAAGGGTTAAGATTAAGGCCATCCGGGTATAAACGCCGTACTGCACCTGCTTGAAATAAGCGGCTCTGGGATCATCATCGATTTCCACGGAGATTTCATTGACTCTGGGCAGGGGATGAAGCACCAGCATATCTTTTTTGGCAAGAGCCATCTTTGCGGTATCCAGAATGTAGAAATCTTTCAGGCGTACGTAATCTTCTTCGTTAAAGAAACGCTCCTTCTGCACTCTGGTCATGTAAAGCAGATCCAGGCGTCCGATGACGTCTTCCAGACGGATGGATTCTTCGTAGGGAATGTTTTTGCTTTTAAGCATATCCGTGATGTAGTCCGGAACTCGAAGCTCTTCCGGAGAGATGAAGAGGAAGCGGATATTTTCATAACGGGACAGCGCATGGATCAGGGAATGAACGGTACGTCCGAATTTCAGATCGCCGCACAGACCGATGGTGAAATCATTCAGACGTCCCTTAAGGCTCCTTATGGTGAAAAGATCCGTCAGTGTCTGGGTGGGGTGTTGGTGTCCGCCGTCTCCGGCATTGATAACGGGGATGCCGGATTTTACCGCGGCGACCATGGGAGCGCCTTCTTTGGGATGGCGCATGGCGCAGATATCGGCATAACAGGAGATGACCCGTATGGTATCCGAGACGCTTTCTCCCTTGGATGCGGAGGAAGATGCAGCATCGGAGAAACCGATGACCCTGCCGCCCAGTCTTGTCATGGCGGATTCAAAGCTTAAACGGGTACGGGTGCTGGGCTCGTAGAAGCAGGTGGCGAGAATTTTGCCGTCACAGGCATGGGCATAGGAAGCCGGATTTTTTTCAATGTCCCCGGCAAGGGTAAATAACTGTTCCAGTTCGTCTGTTGAAAAGTCCAGAGGACTCATTAAATGTCTCATAAAACCTCCATAATCATAAGATATTTATTAGAAAAGCCGAAGAGAAAAACTCTTCGACTTTGGAATTTACTGAAAAGATAAAAGATCATCCGTACTCTTACGTCTGGGAGCAACGGGAGATTCTGCAGGATATCCGATCGGGATCAGTGCAACCAGATCCTGATTCTCGGGAACGGAAAGTACTTCGGAAGCTTTGTCCTGATCAAAGATTCCCATGATAACGGTTCCGAGACCCTGCTCATAAGCGGCAAGGCAGAAAGCTTCGCTTGCAACCCCGGCATCGAACATCTGCCAGGAATCCTTACGAAAAGTAGTATAGGACCCATCGCGTTCGAAACCGCAACGTCCTTTGATTACCGTAACGGCAATTACCATAGGCGCCTGTGCCATAATGGCACCGTTTCCCGGATAAGCGCTTGTGCAGTGGGAAAGTTTTTCTTTTTGCTCGCCCTCCACCGCAATATAACGGACAATCTGTGTATTTTTCCAGCTGGGAGCATAAGAAGCAGCAGCGACAATCCGGGTCAACAATTCATGTGAGACCGTCTGATCCGTAAACTTACGGATGCTTCTGCGTCCTGTAATACATTCATTTGCTGTCATATCAATCACCATACCTTTCTTGACCTTGCAAAGTATTTTTCAGCCGTTTGCCTTCCTATCATAGCATGTAATGAGAGGATGTGCAATCTTTTTTTCACGGAAATGCTTTACAGATCTCCCGGTTTTATCTTATAATAGAGCTTACCGGAGTTTGAAGCGGCGATTGTTTTTTTAAAAGTCCAAAGAGACTGAAAAGCCGCCGGAAAGCAGGAAGGAGGATGCCGGAAATGAGTTTTGCGGAAAGAAAGAGATGGCTGTTTTTGGGACTGCCGTTTACCTTTACAAAGTATCGGATCAGAGAAGATATGATTACCATTAACAGTGGTTTCTTGAAGTCGGTGGAAAATGACTGTTATATGTATAAGGTGCAGGATGTGCAGCTGACGGCCACTTTAGGAGAGAAGCTGTTCGGATTGGCAACCGTAGTTTGTTATACCGGTGACACCACGCATCCGTTGTTGAAGATGGAACATATCAAGAATGCCCGCAGCATTAAGGAGTTTATCTTAAAAGAATCCGAGGAGGCCAGAATGAAAAGGAGAACCGTAAATATGCTGGATATCGGTTCTCAGGATATGGACGAGGCGGATTAGGAAGAGGAGTTCTTTTGCAGAAGGGATTCGAAGAACAGACCGGCTAAAAACCAGAAGGGCGCATAGTCCAGGCGGACGACCTGGTGAATATTCCAACGGGAGCGTCTGTAATTCCAGGGGCATAAAGCGTGCTTTGAAAGCAGTCTGCCGGAAGCGTATTCCGTGGAAAAGATCATGGACATATAGGTAAGGCCTCTCAGCCATGCAGGCGTTTTTTTGAGCAGTGCGGCCAGAGGACGAAAAACGGCAGCGCAGCCATAGATGGGGAACATCCAAAGAGAGGTGGTTCCCTTTAACTGCATGTCCCGGCGTCTTAAAGAGGCAAGGGCAGTGAAGCAGATTTCCATGCACCAGCCGGTGAGACCGCATTTGAGGAAATCTTTTCCGAAGGTTTGGAAAAAATGTGTGGAGTGTGTCGACATAAAATCATTCCCCTTTCTGTTTTTAAGGAATCGGATGACTCAGCAGATTCGGACTTACGATACCAAATGAGAGTGACCCTCATATCAACAGTATTTCCCAAATGAAAGAAAGAATACCGAAAAAGGCAGCAAAAAGAATATAACAGCAGAATAAGGAAGGCAAAGGAAGATGGAACAGGAACAGAATGAGTTTTTGCATGTAAAAGAAAAAACTTTACAGAAGATTGACGAAAAGATGCCTCCGGAAGAAGAATTGCAGGATCTGGCTGAATTTTACAAGGTATTCGGAGATGCAACCAGACTGAAAATATTGTATCTGCTCTGGTGCTCGGAATTGTGCGTCCTGGATATTGCGGGGATTCTGGGAATTTCCCAGTCGGCGATTTCCCACCAGCTGAGGATTTTAAAGCAGATGGATCTGGTGAAAAACCGCAGGGAAGGAAAGACGATATTTTACTCTCTGGCGGATTCGCATATTGTGACGATTTTAAGTCAGGGACAGGATCATATTGAAGAGTAAGAAGTTTTATAAAAAGTAAAAGTTCAGACGCGCCTATTCGTAAAATCGCGCTTTCAGCGCTCTCCGCTGCTGCGCAGCTATTTTTACTAATGGATCCGGCGCTAAGCTCATACGTTCATGCAGACAGATTCTCATGCAAGCATGAAATCTGCCCACAAGAACGTATGTCTGAACTGTTACAACAAAAACATACGGCATAAAAAAGGTAGAATAAGCCGGGGAAAATGAGGAAGCAGCATGGATTTACAGGAATTAAGAGGGCAGATTGACGAGATTGATGCGGCAATTGTGGATTTGTATGAGAAACGAATGGGAATCTGTGAAAAAGTAGCGGAATACAAAATCGAAACCGGGAAGCAGGTTCTTGACAGACAGCGAGAGGCGAATAAGCTGGCCGCGATAAGCGCTCTTGCCCATGATGAGTTTAATAAAAGAGGGGTAGAAGAACTGTTTGAGCAGATCATGTCCATGAGCCGCAAGCGGCAATATCAGCTTTTGGAGCAGCATGGAGAAGGGATGAAACTTCCTTTTATCGGCGTGGACAGGCTTAAGAAGGAAAATGCAAAAGTGGTCTACCAGGGAGCGGAAGGCGCATATTCTCATGCGGCAGTGGAACGGTTCTTTTTAAGGAAAGCAGACAGCTTTGCCGTAGATACGTTTCGGCAGGCGATGGAGGCGTTAGAGGACGGACGGGCGGATTTCGCGGTTCTTCCCATTGAAAATTCCACGGCAGGAATTGTGAGCGAAATCTATGATCTGCTGGTGGAATTCGAAAATTATATTGTAGGAGAACAGATTATCCGGATTGAACATTGTCTGCTTGGGCTGCCGGGTACGAAGATGGAAGAGATTCGTACTGTTTATTCCCATCCCCAGTCCCTGATGCAGAGCGCCCGGTATTTGAGAAATCATGACTGGAAGCAGATCGGGATGCAGAACAATGCGTTTGCAGCCAAAAAAGTAGCGCAGGAAAAAGATAAGACCCAGGCCGCCATTGCAGGAGAACATGCGGCGGAAATTTACGGACTGGAGATTCTTGAGAAGGGGATTAACCAGGAAGAGAATAATTCCACCCGTTTTATCATAGTAACCGGGCAGAAGATTTTTCAAAAGGATGCAAAGAAGATCAGCATCTGTTTTGAAGTACCGCATAAGAGCGGTTCCCTGTATCGTATTTTATCGCATTTTATTTATAATGATTTGAATATGACGAAAATCGAAAGCCGCCCGATAGAGGACCGAACCTGGGAATACCGCTTTTTTATTGATTTTGAAGGAAATCTTGCAGATACGGCAGTCAGAAATGCTTTGCGCGGACTCAGGGAAGAGACCAGAAATATGAAAATACTGGGGAATTATTAATCTGTGAGAGAATGGTATCGGGGAAGCGATCTTCGGAGAAAAGGAAATGCTCCGGAGTGGAAGAATAAGAAGAGAAGAACGGAAACAGTGGAATGAGAACAGAGGAACTGATTGTATATCGCGATTTTGAAGAAGGACAGCTTTTGCAGAATATGGCATGGCTGATGAGAAATTATGAAGAAAAAGAAACAAGGACACAGGCAAGGGATCGGTTTTATGTCTGCATTCATCAGCTGATCGAGATGGCCGGGAAGTACGGATTTTACGGGAATCTCTGGCATTGCTACCTGGCGGATCTGTTGGTAAACAATGAAAACAGCTATTCCTGTTGCTGCGAGATGACAGGCCGGGCCGGCGGAACCATTCAGGATGCCGCGCTGCATGATATCGGAATTTTCAAAGAGCTGTATGATTTTGATTTTGGACCGGTGATGAAGCAGCTGGATGTACCGGAGTTTGCACTGGTGCTTTGCTATCGCAGAGCCAGCCGGGAGAGCAAGGTGTATAATGAACGGATCTGCGAGAGAATCTGTGAATTGGCGGAAACGTTCCGGGAAGATACCACACCGGAGGGAATGCTGCAGACGCTGGCAGCATTTTACCGGGATTACGGTGTGGGGAAATTCGGTCTGCATAAGTCTTTCCGGGTGTCCCGTGATTCGGAAGGAGTCCATATCCGGCCGATTTTAAACATTGCACATGTTCACTTTGATGATTTGGTGGGATATGAGCTGCAGAAGAGTCTGCTGAAGGCCAATACGGATGCTTTTGTAAGCGGAAGAAGAGCCAATAACTGTCTTCTGTACGGGGACGCCGGAACCGGTAAATCTTCCTGCATCAAGGCAATTGCCAATGAATATTATGACAGAGGGCTCAGAATCATTGAGGTCTATAAGCACCAGTTTCAGGATCTGAATGATGTAATCAGTCAGATTAAGAACCGGAATTACCGTTTTATTATCTATATGGATGACTTAAGCTTTGAAGAGTTTGAGATTGAATATAAATATCTGAAAGCGGTGATTGAAGGCGGTCTGGAAAAAAAGCCGGAAAACGTCCTGATTTATGCCACTTCCAACAGAAGACACCTGATCCGGGAAAATTACAGCGATAAGGAAGAAATCCGGGAAGATATGCATACAGGAGATACCGTTCAGGAAAAACTGTCATTGGTTGCCAGGTTCGGTGTGACAATTTATTTCGGTGCACCGGATAAAAAACAGTTTCAGCAAATTGTGGAAGAGCTGGCAGACAGACATCAGATTCAGGAGGAAAAAACGCTGCTTTTACAACAGGCGAATCGGTGGGAACTTACTCACGGCGGCCTGTCGGGGCGATGTGCACAGCAGTTTATCGATGATCTTCTGGGAAAACAGCCGGGAAAGGTCTGAATCATTACACAAAACTAAGAAAAAGGAACGGAGTAAGAAATGGGAGTCAAAACGTTTGCGGCAATCGATGTGGGAAGCTTTGAGCTTGTCATGAAGGTTTTTGAATTTGCCGGAAAGAATAAAATCAGGGAAATCGATACGATTACCAGACGGCTGGATTTGGGAAGCGATACCTACGGCGGAGGTAAAATCAGTCCGTTAAAATTTGACGAGCTGTGCAGAACCTTAAAAGAGTTTGCCGCCATTATGAAAATGTATAAGGCAGATGCCTATAAGGCTTACGGCACAAGTGCCATTCGGGAAGTCAGCAATACGGAGATCATTCTGGATCAGATTGCGCAAAGGACAGGAATAAAGCTGGAAGTATTAAGTAACTCGGAGCAAAGATTTCTGGATTATAAATCTATCGCTTCCAGGGGAGAGATTTTCGGCAAAATTATCGAAGACAAGACGGCAATCGTAGATATCGGCGGGGGAAGCATTCAGATTTCTTTATTCGAAAATGATACGCTGGCAGCCACGCAGAATCTGCGCCTTGGTGTGTTGAGAGTGCAGGAGCGGCTGAATCATCTGAACGTGGGAAGCATGAAGATGGATGAGCTGGTGGATGAAATGACCACAGCCCAGTTGTCTGTTTTTAAGAAAATGTACCTGAAGGATCATACCATTAAAAATATCATTGTGGTAGATGATTATCTGTCGCCCTGGGCGGTAAAGATGGCAGACTCAGATGCCCACAAGGCAGTGGCCGCCAAGGAAAGGTACGAAGAGCTGATGGCCAGACTGCATACCAGTTCCAATTATGAAGTGGCGCAGCTGATGGATATTCCGGAGGAAAAAGCAGCTCTTGCCCGTATCAGCGCCGTCATTTTGAGGCGGATTGTGGAAGAAACCGGTGCGGAGAGAATCTGGGCGCCGGGTGTGACGCTGTGCGACGGCATTGCTTATGAATACGCCCAGCAGCAGAAGCTTTTAACCGGAGAGCATGATTTTGAAAAAGACATTCTTGCTTGTGCCCTAAATATCAGCAAGCGGTATATGGGAAGCCGTAGAAGGGCTGAGACGCTGGAAAAGATAGCGCTTACTATTTTTGACAGCATGAAGAAGGTTCACGGACTGGGAAAAAGAGAAAGGCTGTATCTGCAGCTGGCCACTGTTCTGCATGACTGCGGAAAATACATCAGCATGGTAAATATGGGAGAGACTTCCTATAATATCATCATGGCTACGGAAATGATCGGACTGTCCCACCGGGAGAGGGAGATAGTTGCCAATATCGTTCGTTATAATCACAGCGAGTTTGCGTACGAGGAGCAGCTGCGGATGACGGATCAGGCGGCTTATCTGACAGTGGCAAAGCTGACGGCGATCTTACGCCTTACTAACAGCCTGGACCGCAGTCATAAGCAGAAAATGAAGGGTGTGAAGGCAAGATTAGAGGAACATTGCCTGATTCTTACCGCAGAGACCATGGAGGATATCACTCTGGAAAAAGGATTTTTTGAGGAGCGGGCAGATTTCTTCCAGGAAGTATTCGGGATTCGGCCGGTTTTAAAACAGCGTAAGAGTTTTTAAAAAATTTTTTCGGAATGGAGAGTTGTATGGAACAGAAAGATTACAGAAACCCACAGTATTATACCAATCGGGAATTAAGCTGGGTTTTGTTTAATCACAGAGTATTAAGCGAGGCTATGGATAAGTCCATCCCTTTAATGGAAAGACTGAAATTTTTAAGCATTACTTCTTCCAATCTGGATGAATTTTTTATGGTCAGAGTCGCTTCTTTAAAGGATATGGTGAATGCGGGATATCATAAAAAGGACATTGCCGGATTGACGGCTGCCCAGCAGTTGAAGCTTTTGGACGGAGCGATTCACGAGCTGACCGATCTGCAGTATCATACCTACCAGTCCTTATTGGGGCAGCTGAAGAAAAATGGTTTGTACGTGGTTACAAAACATGAAGAACTTACTGACCGGGAAGCTCTTTATGTGGACCGGTATTTTGAGGAAAACGTTTATCCGGTGCTGACGCCTATGGCAGTGGATTCTTCCAGGCCATTTCCGTTAATCCGGAATAAAACACTGAATATCGGCGCTCTGATGCGTAAAAAGAACGGAAAAGATTTAGACTTTGCTACCGTGCAGGTTCCCAGTGTACTTTCCAGGGTCGTGGAACTGCCGGAGGAAGGAAACCTTCGTAAGGTCATATTACTGGAAGAAGTGATTGAAAGAAATATTCAGAAGCTTTTCCTGAATTATGAGATCATTTGTGCCTGTCCGTTCCGGATTATGCGGAACGCGGATCTGACCATTGAGGAGGATGAAGCGGAAGATCTGCTGAAAGAAATCCAGAAGCAGTTAAAAAAGCGTCAATGGGGAGAAGTCATTCGTCTGGAAGTGGAAGCGGGAATGAACAAGAACCTCTTAAAGAGGATCAAAAAGGAGTTCGGACTGGAAGAACAGGGAATTTATGAGATCAACGGACCGCTGGATCTTTCGTTTCTGATGAAGATTTACGGTCTGAAAGGCTTTTCCCATTTGAAGACTCCGGGTTATGAACCCTGTCAGGTTCCGGCGCTTCCGGCAGGTTGCGATGTTTTTGAACAGATCCGGAAAGGAGACATTCTTCTTCATCATCCGTACCAAAGCTTTGATCCGGTGGTGGAACTGGTAAGACAGGCGTCCAAAGACCCGCAGGTACTGGCGATTAAGCAGACGCTTTACCGGGTAAGCGGCAATTCCCCGATTATCGCAGCGCTGGCGCAGGCAGCGGAAAACGGCAAACAGGTGTCGGTACTGGTGGAATTAAAGGCACGTTTTGATGAAGAAAACAATATTGTCTGGGCACGCATGCTGGAAAAGGCGGGCTGCCACGTGATTTACGGTCTGGTGGGATTAAAGACCCACAGTAAGATTACCCTGGTGGTGCGCAGGGAAGAGGATGGAATCCGGCGGTATGTGCATCTGGCTACCGGTAACTATAACGATGCCACGGCCAGAATTTATACGGATATCGGTATGATGACCTGTTCGGAAACCATTGGTGAGGATGCCACGGCAGTCTTTAATATGTTGTCCGGATATTCGGAACCGCTTAAGTGGAACAAGCTTTCTTTGGCACCGTTATGGCTGAAGGATCGTTTCCTGTATCTGATCAGGCGGGAAGCCAAATATGCTTTGGAGGGAAAGAAAGGCAGGATCATTGCCAAGATGAACTCCCTTTGCGATCCGGATATTATTGCCGCTTTGTATGAAGCAAGCAGCGCCGGAGTGTCCATTGACCTGATTGTAAGAGGCATCTGCTGCCTGAAAGTGGGAATCCCGGGAGTCAGCGAAAATATCCGCGTGCGTTCCATTGTGGGAAATTTCCTGGAGCACAGCCGTATTTTTTATTTTGAAAACGACGAACATTATGAAATTTATTGCAGCAGCGCAGACTGGATGCCGAGAAATCTGGAACGAAGAGTAGAGATTCTGTTCCCGGTGGAAAAAGAAGAGTTAAAGGAAGAACTGCTTCATATTCTGCAGAATCAGTTGAAAGATACGGTAAAAGCGCATCTTCTGACCGCGGAGGGCAGTTACCGGAAAGTTGATAAGCGGGGAAAAGAAATCTTTAATTCTCAGGAAGCTTTCTGCAGGGAGGCAAAGGAACTGTTCGGCAGGCAGCAGGAGGATACACCGGAAAAAAGCCGGGTGTTTACACCGGAAATCCATCATGAAGGAGAGTAAACGATAAGGTTTACCAAAAGGAAGCTGCAATAACACAAGGAAAAATATAACGATACAAGGAAACAGGAAAAGAGGAAAGCTATGAAAATGATTCTGGCATCGGCTTCTCCCAGGCGAAAAGAGCTTCTTGAACAGATCGGTTTCTCTTTTCAGGTTAAGGTCAGTACAGGCGAAGAAAAAATAACCGAAAAGGATCCGGGAAAAGCGGTGGAAGAGCTTGCTTTGCAAAAGGCTTTGCAGGTAAGGGAGCAAAGAAAAAAGGAAAGACCGGAAGAAAGAGCGAAAGAGGAAGGAATGGAAATCGTTATCGGCGCGGATACGGTAGTGGTTTATGAAGGACAGATTCTGGGAAAACCCAAAAGCAGGGAAAACGCTGTCCGTATGCTTACCATGCTGCAGGGAAAGACACATGAAGTCTATACCGGAGTAGCGATCTGCACGGAGGAAGACGACGGAAAAGGAAAGACTTTTCACGAAAAGTCAAAAGTGACTTTCTATCCTATGACGCAGGAAGAAATTCAGTGGTATGTAGATTCCGAAGAACCTATGGATAAGGCAGGCGCTTACGGAATTCAGGGACTGGGCGCCAGATATATCGAACGGATCGAAGGAGACTATAATACGGTAGTCGGACTTCCCGTGGGAAGACTTTATCAGGAATTGCAGGCAATGACTGACCACTGTGCACGAGAACAGAAAAGAGGATAGGTATGAAAAAAGCAGTTATATTTGACCTGGACGGAACACTTTCCGATTCCCTGGCCAGTATTAAATATTGTGCGGATATGGCGGTAGCGCCCTTTGGATGCGGACCGTTTTCCGCGGAAGAATACAAGTATTTTGTAGGAGAAGGAGCCGCAAAGCTGATTGAAAGATGCCTTCGGGCAGGAGGAGATACCGGATTGGTGCATTTTAAAGAGGCGTTTGCTCTTTACCAGGGAATTTTCAGAGAACATTGTATGTACCAGGTAAAGCCTTATGAAGGAATACCGGAACTTTTAAAACAGCTGAAGGACATGGGGATTAAAATCGCGGTTCTGTCCAACAAGCCTCATGAAGAGACGAAGATGGTAATTCATACGCTTTTCGGAGAAGGCTGCTTTGATATCGTACAGGGGCAGATAGAAGGTGTTCCCATCAAACCGGATCCGGAGGGAGCACGAAGGATTCTGAAAGCGTTTGCCGTGGAAGCAAAGGATACGCTCTATCTGGGAGATACGGCAACCGATATGAAGACCGGAAAGAGCCTGGGTGCTTTTACCGTAGGAGCGCTCTGGGGATTCCGGACCCGACAGGAACTTGAGGAAAATCATGCGGATGCAATCATTGCGCATCCTTTAGAGCTCTTGGAGTTTGTAGGATAACGTTTATGCAGGTGCAACCAATCATTGCGCACCCCACAGAGCTGCTTGCGTTTGCGGAATGATGTTTCAAGGCGGGTGCAGCCGAACGGTGAGGGTATTTGGGGGAATACTGTGCATACTGCCTGAAAATCTCCGGGATTTTGTGCCAAATTTCAGGAAAGAAATGGCACGTAACCCCTTGACGAATGAGGGCAATGTTACTATGATAGATACGGACAAAAATCATAAGAAAAAGGAGGAAGAACGATGCACGAGTATGATGAAGCGGTGCTGAACTGTTTTCTGGAAAACCAATTGCAGCTCTTTCCGGAGAAAGTAGCTGAGAATCCGGAAGCCGCTGAAAGTTTTCTGGAAGATTGCATGGCAGTGGTAGTGGATTCCGTGGAAGAAGTAATTGCTTTCTTTGAAGAAGAAGGAATTGACATGGAAGGCGCCGATGAGGACGAGATTCTGGAAGCAGAGGAAGTATTTGATATCGGTGACGGCAGATATCTGATTGTAGAAGGTTAAGAAGCAGGGGCGGCGTAGAAGAACGATCGGATACGCAGCGGTTCAGACACGTCATCCACAAAATAAAAAGATGATAAAAAGGGATATTGCCTTTGGACGAAACAAGTTCGTAAGAAGGCGATATCCCTTTTTCATGATTTGCGCATTCATGCTTGGATTGTGTGTGGTACAGCCTGAGAATCTTCGGCAGCCCATTTATATCCCGGCATCATAAATCCCGCTCGGCAAGGAGATCCTCCAGGACTTTTCGCGGCACCGCTAATTTCCCGTAGCCGCAGCCTAAGTCAAGTCCGGGCTTGTTGGCACCGTGGAAATCCGATCCGCCGGAAGGAAGAAGACCATGTCTTGCCGCTAAAGCAGCCATTTGTCTGGTTTCGGAAGCACTGTAAGAGGAATACAGCACCTCCAGACCGGTCAGACCGGCAGCTGCGCATTCGGCAGTTAAGGTCTCCAAAGCCGCATCGCTCATACGGTACAGGACAGGATGCGCCAGAACGGCGATACCGCCTGCGTCCCGGATCAACGCAATTGCCTGTACGGGAGTGACTTTCTGCCTGGGAACAAAGCAGGGCGCTCGATCCCCAACATAACGGTCAAAGGCTTCTGGAAGACTTTTGACATAATGATGCTTCCATAAAAAATCTGCAAAGTGAGCTCTGGTAATGACACTGTCCAGATAGGAAGCCAGAAGCTCTTCATAGGAGATGGCAACTCCGGCATGATTCAGGAGAGCACACATTTTGCGGTTTCTTGTTTCCCTGGAATCCACAAATTCCTCCAGCTTTTTTACGAAGGCAGGATCCTTGTGATGAATGGCAAGACCCACAATATGCACGTCTCTTCCCAGATACTCGGTGGATAATTCGATCCCCGGAATAATACGGGGAGGAATCAGTCCCTGTGTTTTTAAAAGAGCAGCCTGCTGCAAGGCTTCATCAATCCCCGCTATGGTGTCATGATCCGTCAGGGCAAAGGCGAAAAGCCCCTTTTCCATGGCGTAATTTACCAGCTGCTCGGGGGAGTATGTGCCATCCGAACGAGTGGAGTGGACATGCAGGTCTACAACAGCAGTTACGGTATTTTCAGAATTCAATTTTCATCCTCTTCCTTGTTGGCAGTAAATACAGTACGTTTTCTGGCCATTTCATCGCTTGCCAGGTACTCATCGTAAGTTGTGATCTTATCGATTAAGGAGCCGTCCGGCAGAATCTCCATAATACGATTGGCTGTTGTCTGGACAAACTGATGATCATGGCAGGAAAAAAGTGCGACACCGGGGAATTTAATCAGACCGTTATTTAAAGCGGTGATGGATTCCATATCCAGGTGGTTGGTAGGCTCATCCAGAATCAGACAGTTGGCACCGCTGATCATCATTTTGGATAAGAGACAACGAACCTTTTCACCTCCGGAAAGAACACGGACTTTTTTCACACCGTCCTCTCCGGCAAAAAGCATACGACCCAGGAAGCCTCTTACGTAAGTGGCGTCCTTAATGGGAGAGTAACCGGTCAGCCAGTCGGCAATGGTTAAGTCGTTGTCAAATTCTGCAGTGCTGTCCTTAGGAAAATATGCCTGGGATGTGGTAACACCCCATTTGTAGGTCCCCTCGTCCGGTTCCATTTCACCGGCCAGAATCTGGAAAAGTGTGGTCTTAGCCAGCTCATTACCGCCTACAAAAGCGATTTTGTCTTCATGATTCATAATGAAAGAAATATCATTCAGAACCTTTTCCCCGTTAATCGTCTTGGAAAGATGCTCCACATACAAAACTTCATTGCCGATTTCACGGTCGGGACGGAAATCAATATAGGGATATTTACGGCTGGAAGGCTTGATTTCGTCAAGCTCGATTTTTTCCAGGGCACGTTTTCTGGAGGTCGCCTGCTTGGACTTGGAAGCGTTGGCGGAGAAACGGGAAATGAATTCCTGCAGTTCCTTGATTTTTTCTTCCTTCTTCTTATTGGCTTCCTTCATTTGTTTGATTAAAAGCTGGCTGGATTCATACCAGAAATCGTAGTTGCCGGCATACAGCTGGATTTTGCCGTAGTCAATATCCGCGATATGGGTGCATACTTTGTTCAGGAAATAACGGTCGTGGGATACGACAATGACCGTATTTTCAAAGTTAATCAGAAATTCTTCCAGCCAGGCGATGGCGTCCAAATCCAGATGGTTGGTCGGCTCATCCAGGAGAAGAATGTCCGGGTTGCCGAACAGAGCCTTGGCAAGAAGGACCTTCACTTTCTGGCTGCCGTCCAGATCCTTTAACAGGCTGTAATGAAATTCCGTATCGATGCCCAGTCCGTTTAACAGCATGGCGGCATTGGACTCTGCTTCCCAACCGTCCATTTCCGCAAACTCCGCCTCCAGTTCGCTGGCGCGGATGCCGTCTTCATCGGTGAAATCCTCTTTGGCATAGATGTCGTCTTTTTCCTTCATAATTTCATACAGGCGGGAATTTCCCATAATGACAGTGTCCATAACGACACAATCATCATATTTGAAATGATCCTGTTCCAGTACGGACAGACGCTGCCCGGGAGTAATGGTAACATCTCCCTTGGTGGTTTCGAGACTGCCGGAAAGTATTTTCAAAAAAGTGGATTTTCCGGCGCCGTTTGCACCGATCAGACCGTAACAGTTGCCTTCGGTAAATTTGATATTCACGTCTTCGAACAAAGCTTTTTTGCCGAGACGCAAGGTGACATTATTTGCACTGATCATGGTGGATACCTTTCTTTTATAAAATGATTCTGCTTTAAGCCTTTTAAGCCGGAAAAACCCGACATTTCTATTGTACTGAAAATGCCGGATTTTGCAAGAGTTTTTTTTGACAACAGTTCAGATATCCATTCTTGTGGACTGATTTCATGCTTGCACGATACCCATGTGTCTGTTACAATAGGGGTGTTTGTTGAAAAAGCTCGGAAAAAAGTAACAACAGAAGGGAAGATGAGGATATGCAAAACAAATTGAATTACAAACGAACTTTTTTCATCGGCATGGCTTTTTTAAGTATCTGTGCTTTCTGGCAGATGTATGATAATATCATACCGTTGATGCTGCAGAATACGTTTGGGCTCGGAGAGACGGTTACCGGCGCGTTAATGGCAATGGATAATGTCCTGGCAGTGCTGCTTTTGCCGTTGTTCGGAACGCTGTCCGATAAGGTGGATACCCGGTTCGGAAAGAGAACGCCGTTTATTGTAGGGGGTACGGTACTGGCGGTCCTTTTTATGCTGATGCTGCCGGCGGCGGAGCAGGGGAAGAACCTGGTCTGGTTTATTATCGCTTTGTTTGCAACACTTCTTGCAATGGGACTGTATCGTTCTCCGGCGGTTGCATTGATGCCGGATCTGACGCCTAACCGGTTAAGGAGCCGTGCCAATGCGGTGATTAATCTGATGGGGGCCGTAGGCGGTGTTTATGCACTGATTATGATTAAGTTTCTGGTATCTCCTGGAGAGAGACCGGACTATATGCCGTTATTCTTATCCATTGCGGCGATTATGGTAATTGCCGTGGGTATTCTGGTTCTGACGATTAAGGAAAATAAGATCAGAGCCCAGGTGGAGCAGGAGGAAGCCAAAGAGGCTGCTGCAGAAGCAGCAGAGGAAGGAATGGAGAAAGCAGCAGTGGAAGCTGCAAAAAGGCAGACAGCGGTCAACGTTGCAAAAGAGCAGGCAGCGCCGGAAAAGAAGGAAAAGGCCGGGAAGACCGTGCTTCCCAAAGAAGTAAAGAGAAGTATGTACTTTATGCTTGCCAGCATTTTCTTCTGGTTTATGGCTTATAATGCCGTGACTACCGCATTTTCCAGATATACCAGAGTGGTATGGAAGATGGAGGGAGGCAATTTTGCGGACTGCCTCATGGTTGCAACGGTTGCCGCTATTTTGAGTTACATACCGATCGGAAACATTTCCGCCAGAATCGGACGGAAAAAGACCATTATGGGAGGTGTAGTGCTTATGGCGGCCTGCTACGGCGGCGCGATATTTGCACAGAGCTATCATCCCGCGGTGAATATTGCTTTTGCATTAATCGGTATCGCCTGGGCGGCTATCAATGTAAACTCCTATCCCATGATTGTAGCAATGAGCCAGGGAAGCGACATCGGAAAGTTTACCGGAACCTACTATACGTTCTCTATGACGGCGCAGATTGTGACGCCGATCCTTTCCGGTTTTTTATTGGAAAAAGTGTCTTACCAGACGTTGTTCCCTTATGCGGTTTTCTTTTCTTTGATGGCATTTTTAACCATGACGCAGGTTCGCCACGGCGATGTTAAGCCGCAGAAAAAGGAAAGCATTCTGGAAAATTTTGATGTAGAAGATTGATGAGGTGACAAAAGATGACAGTTGCAGGAGTATTGGCAGCAGTTTTGCTTCTTTTCATTTTGCTGTATTTATGGTTGATTATGCCGGGACTTCGAAAAAGGAAGGAGGATGCTTTGTTTTCCGGGTTTCTGTATGCACACAGAGGACTTCACGATAATAAAACCGATGCGCCGGAAAACTCTTTGGCGGCTTTCGGACTGGCAGCGGACAAGGGGTATGGAATAGAACTGGATATTCAGCTTACGTCAGACAAGATTCCGGTGGTTTTTCATGACTTTACATTGGATCGTGTCTGCGGCGTGAAAGGAAAAGTAAGTGATTATACCTATCAGCAGCTGCAGGAATTTTCTCTTTGCGGCTCGGAGCAGAAAATTCCTCTGTTTTCCGAAGTGCTTAAGCTGGTCGATGGAAGAGTACCCATCATTGTGGAATTTAAAGTAGAAAGAACGGATCTTACGTTGTGTCCTGTTGCAGACAAATTGTTAAGGGCTTACAAGGGACCTTTCTGTATGGAATCTTTTAATCCGCTGGCGGTTCGCTGGTATCGGAAGAACCATCCGCAGGTGATGCGAGGACAGCTCTCTGATGGATTTCATGCAACACAGTACAGAGGACCGCTTTATTTTTTGCTTGAGAATCTTTTGTTTAACTTTTTGACCAAGCCGGATTTTATTGCCTATAATCATGAATGCGCCGGTAATCTTTCCCGCAGACTGTGCAGGGGATTCTATCGGAATACGGCAGTAGCCTGGACGATTCGCTCCGAAGAGGAGTTGGAAAAGGCAAGAAAATATTTTGATTTATTTATCTTTGAAAATTTCCTTCCGGATAATGGCAAAGAAAAGTAAAATAAAATAAAACAGGGAGAAAACAGGAAAAGAAAAATGTACCAAATTATAAACGGAAAGATGAAAAAATAAAATAGAACTGGTAAAAATGACGAAAATGCAAAGTGTGATAAAAAATTATCAAATTATGCTTGCTATTCTTTCCGCAGGTTGGTACAATGGTAGAAGGCTGACCGGAGTGTTCTGTTCGGGTGCGTAGACCGGCGCAGAGAATTCTTGTACAGCAACGGGAAGGATGCAGTGTAATCATGCGGTCGGGGTAACCGTATGCTACAGGCATTCTTTTGTGTGGTTAATATCATTTTTTAAAGGGAGACAAAAAGAATGAAGAAATGGGTCTACAAATTTAAAGAAGGAAGCGCAGATATGAGAAATCTGCTGGGTGGAAAGGGTGCCAACCTTGCAGAGATGACCAATCTGGGACTTCCCATTCCTCAGGGTTTTACTGTAACAACAGAAGCTTGTACAGACTACTACGAGAATGGCAAGCAGATTTCCGATGAGATCAAAGAGCAGATTTTTGCAAATCTGAAAGATCTGGAAGAATTAATGGGAAAGACATTCGGCGATACGGAAGATCCCCTGTTGGTTTCCGTTCGTTCCGGTGCGCGTGCATCCATGCCCGGTATGATGGATACCATCCTGAACCTGGGTCTTAACGATGTTGCAGTAGAAGGCTTCGCAAAGAAGACCGGCAATCCCAGATTCGCATACGATTCTTATCGTCGTTTCATCCAGATGTATTCCGACGTCGTTATGGAAGTTCCGAAGTCCTTCTTTGAGAAGATCATCGACGAAATGAAGGCTGAAAAAGGCGTTCATTACGATACCGAACTGACAGCAGATGATCTGAAGACTCTGGCAGGCAAGTTCAAGGATGTATATAAGGAAGCTATGCATGGAGAAGAATTCCCGCAGGATCCTAAGGAACAGCTGATGGGTGCCGTAAAGGCCGTTTTCCGTTCTTGGGACAACCCTCGTGCAATCGTTTACAGACGTATGAATGATATTCCGGGCGACTGGGGTACCGCAGTAAACGTACAGTGCATGGTATTCGGTAACAAAGGAAATACTTCCGGTACCGGTGTTGCATTTACAAGAAACCCTTCCACCGGTGAAAAGGGCATTTACGGTGAGTATCTGATCAATGCACAGGGTGAAGACGTTGTTGCCGGTGTACGTACACCGCAGCCGATTTCCAAGCTGGCAGAAGATCTGCCTGAGTGCTACAAAGAGTTCATGGCAATCGCCAACAAGCTGGAAGATCACTATCGTGATATGCAGGATATGGAATTCACAATTGAAGAAGGAAAGCTTTACTTCCTGCAGACACGTAACGGAAAGAGAACCGCTCCTGCAGCAATCACTATTGCATGTGATCTGGTAGATGAAGGAAAGATCACTCCTCAGGAAGCTGTTTGCCGTATTGAAGCAAAATCCCTGGATCAGCTTCTGCATCCTACCTTTGATGCAGCTGCATTGAAGGCAGGCGAAGTAATCGGTTCCGCACTTCCTGCATCTCCCGGAGCTGCAGCAGGTAAGGTATACTTTACCGCTGACGAAGCAAAGGCAGCCGGCAAGGGCGGAAGAGGAGAAAGAGTTATCCTGGTTCGTCTGGAGACCTCTCCTGAAGATATCGAAGGTATGCATGCTTCCGAAGGTATTCTTACCGTACGTGGCGGTATGACCTCTCATGCAGCCGTAGTAGCACGTGGTATGGGTACCTGCTGTGTATCCGGATGCGGAGATATCAAGATTGATGAAGAAGCTAAGGTATTCAGCCTCGGCGGATATGAATTCCATGAAGGAGATTATATCTCTCTGGATGGAACCACAGGTAAGATTTACAAGGGAGACATCAAGACAGTAGAAGCTTCTGTAGGCGGCAACTTCGGCCGTATTATGGATTGGGCAGATCAGTTCAGAACTTTAAGAGTACGTACCAATGCAGATACTCCTGCAGATACTTTGAATGCTGTAAAGCTGGGTGCAGAAGGTATCGGCCTGTGCCGTACAGAGCATATGTTCTTCGGTGAGGACAGAATTCCTAAGTTCAGAAGAATGATTCTGTCTGATACGGTTGAAGCAAGAGAAGAAGCACTGAAATCCATCGGTGAATTCCAGAAAGCTGACTTCAAGGCTATGTATGAAGCTCTGGAAGGAAAGCCTATGACCGTTCGTTATCTGGATCCGCCTCTTCATGAGTTTGTTCCTACGGAAGAAGACGATATTAAAGCTCTTGCCGAAGATATGGGTCTTACCGTAGAAGAAGTAAAAGCAAAATGTAACGCTCTTCATGAATTTAACCCGATGATGGGTCACAGAGGATGCCGTCTTGCCGTAACCTATCCGGAAATTGCAAGAATGCAGACCAGAGCCGTTATCGAAGCTGCTATTGAAGTTTCCGAAGAAAAGGGATATGATATCGTTCCCGAGATCATGATTCCGTTGGTAGGAGAGAAGAAAGAGCTGGCTTATGTTAAGAATATCGTTGTTGAGACCGCAGAAAAAGTTAAGGCAGAAAAAGGATCCGATATCCAGTACCACATCGGTACCATGATTGAAATTCCTCGTGCTGCTCTGACTGCTGATGCAATCGCAGAAGAAGCTGAGTTCTTCTCCTTCGGAACCAACGACTTGACACAGATGACTTTCGGATTCTCCCGTGATGACGCAGGTAAGTTCTTAGATGCTTACTATCAGGCTAAGATTTACGAGTCCGATCCGTTCGCAAGACTGGATCAGGTCGGCGTAGGTCAGTTAGTAAAGATGGCTGCAGAAAAAGGACGTTCTGTTCGCCCTGATATCAAGCTTGGTATCTGCGGAGAGCATGGCGGAGATCCTTCTTCCATCGAGTTCTGCCACAAGATCGGTCTGAACTATGTATCCTGTTCACCGTTCCGTGTGCCGATCGCAAGACTGGCTGCAGCACAGGCTGCCCTGAACAATGCAGGAAAGTAATAGATAGTAATAGATAGTTGAAAAGGAAGCTTATAAAGCTTCCTTTTCTTGTGCGCCTGGCGGCGCATATTTTTACGGATTTCGTTTTTCATAAGTAACAGTTCAGATGCACTATTCGCAAAACCGCGCTTTCAGCTGCTTCACGGCTATTTTTGCAAGGTGTAACTCCGGTACCCGGCAGGAGAGATTCCTGTTGCTTTCCTAAAAACTCTGGAAAAGTAGTAAACATCATGAAATCCGCATTTGGCAGCGACCTCGCTGCAGGTATAAAAGCCTGTGGCGAGGTGCTTTTTGGCATTTTCGATGCGGATGCGGTTCAGTGTCGAAAAAATGGTGCTGCCGGTCGCTTTTTTGAAGATGCGGTTTAAGTGATCGAAGTTGCAATGGAACAGCTCTTCTAATGAATTGCTGCTGATATCACTGGCATAATGGACGGCAAGATAGCGGTTCAGACCGGGTATATAATTGCTGATGCCGGATGCATTAACTCCGGTATGGAGATTGTGGCGTCGGTACTGAAGTGCCAAAATCGCCAACAGTTCACCGAGAAGGCTGCCTTGCAGCCAGGTTTCGGCGGCGCAGTTTTCCGCAGGGGATAACAGTCTTAAGAGCGTGCCGTTAAAAGCCTCAGAAAGATCCTCTGTGTCAAGAGATCCGCATTTCGGAAAACAGATCGCTTCCGGAAGAGGTTCGGCGGACAGACGGATTCCCGGTATTGTAAAATGGACATAGGTAAAGTCGCAGGCAGTGGGGCGCAGCCCCTCCTGTTCGCAGGAAGGATCTAAGAGAATATAGTCTCCTTCCGTTAAGAAGTATTCCCGATTATCTTCCCGGAGGGCAAGTTCGCCGGAGTGGATATAGTACAGAATATATTCCGGTACCTGCCGTCTGAAATGAATATAAGGAGGACGGATATGTGCGGTGTCGCACAGTAAGATCACGGGCACTGCAGAAGGTGTTACCATATAAAAAAGATTCGTGTTCATAATCATTCAAAAAACTCATTTGTTTGGCAGACGCTTTGTTACATCTGTATCATACGCATATTCGGAAAAAAATGCAAGAAAAAATCGCTAAAGTATAAAAGGATAGTCACTATAATCTATTTTCGGGAAAAGAAATCAGCGGTAGAATAAGTACGGTTTCCGGAAAGAAAGACAGGAAACCGGATAATCGGATGGAAGGCGAAAGAGGGCAGGGACATGAAAAATATGACAGAAGGAAAACCTCTGAAATGGATTATCGGCTTTGCCGTACCGATGTTGATCGGCAATATTTTCCAGCAGATCTACAATGTGGCGGATACGGTGATCGTGGGACGGTTTCTGGGAGAACAGGCGCTGGCGGGGGTGGGAAGTACCGGCAGTCTGACCTATTTTCTGCTGGCGCTGGTAAGCGGTATGTGCAATGGCGCGGGACTTGTGGTGGCGCAGTGTTTCGGTTGCGGAAATAAGGAAAGACTGGCAAAGACGGTGACGGCACTGATCTGGGTAGCAGGAGCACTCACCTGTATCATGGCAGGTGCCGGTCTTTTCGGTGCGGAATTTTTTCTTAGGCTTTTAAGCGTGCCGGAAGATGTGATGCCTTATTCTGTAACTTATCTGCACATCATTTATTCCCTGGTATTGGGCAGTGTGGTATATAACGGATGTGCGGCGATCTTAAACAGCACGGGAGATTCCCGGACGCCGTTATATGCCGTAATTGCTTCCTCGGCGGTGAATATCGGACTGGATCTGTTTTTCATTGAAAAATGCAATCTGGGCGTGGCAGGTGCAGCGTATGCAACGATTCTTGCACAATGTACTTCGGCGGTGATCTGTCTGGTAAAGCTGTTAAAGGTAAGAGAAGAAATCGGACTGTCTTTGATGAAAGGAAAACCGGAGAAGAAGTATATGCGGCTGGTGGTAAAAACCGGATTTCCGACGGCATTCCAGTCCTGCATGATCGGCTTGGGCGGAATGAGCGTTCAGCGGCTGGTCAATTCCTTCGGTTCTTCTGTCATGGCAGCTTATGCGGCGGCCAATCGGGTCGACAGTGTAGCCATTCAGGTCATCCTTTCCATGGGAACGGCGCTGTCCGTATTTACAGGACAGAATATTGCGAAAAATCGATATGCCCGGATTCGGGAGGCACTCTATAAGACCTTGTCGGTAATGGTGGGCGCTGCTGCTTTCATTGCGGCTATGGTGCTGCTTTTCCGGGTACAGCTGATGAGCCTGTTCCTGGATGCGGGAGAGTCTGCAGAGGCAATCGGTGCAGGCTGTACTTACCTGTCGGTAATCGGTGTTGCCTATGTGATCGCCGGGATCATGCAGAGTTATCAGAATGTGATCCGGGGAGCCGGGGATGTAAATACCTGTATGGTGGCAGGACTGACAGAACTGGCCGGCAGGATTGTATTTGCGTATCTTTTGTCCGGGATTCTGGGCGCAACGGGGATCTGGATCGCCACACCCTTATCCTGGAGTTGCGGATGCATCATTCCCGTGATTCGGTATTATTCCGGGAAGTGGAAACATAAGAAGCTGGCGTGATGCAGGCTGTCTTATTCCGGCATCATCCACCCGGCGAATTCCAGTATGGACAGATTCTCAGCCTTTTTCTCACTTAGCTTCATCTGTTTTCTGTATTCTCTGGGAGACAGCTGCATCAGCTTGATGAAGGAACGGTTGAAGCTGGATATGGAATGGAAGCCGACCATCTCGGAGATATCGAGAATGGAATGCTCCGTACTGCGTAACAGGATACAGGATTTTAAGATCCGGGTATTGTTCACATAGTCTAAGGGAGAGGTTCCCATGATATCATGAAAAACACGGCGAAAATGGGTCGGGCTCCAATGGCATAAGTCAGCCAAGTATTCCATGGTAAACTGCTGCATATAATTTTCTTCAATATAATCCAGGGCGGGTGAGATGACCAGAGAGTTCTCGGCAATCTCACCTTCTTTTTTGCGTTCCATTAAAGCGTTTAATTCCGCAGATGCCGGTTCCCTGCAGTCTGGGTTCAGGCCGCCCAGGCTTTCGATGCGGTACAGTTCGATATACAAAGAGCAGAGCAGTCCCCTGGCGCTGATCTGATAACAGGGATTCTGCACTTCCAGTTCCCGGATAATATGGGATACCAGATAGTGGATATGCGGAAAATCGGCCTGATTGAAAATATAGCGAAAGCCGGGGAAACCATCCGTTGTCAGATCGTAATTTTTCCAGGAGGCAGGAAGAAGATTGTGAAACAATTCCCTGGGATCCAGGAACAAATAAGACCAGTGGCTTTTCGTCCCGGGGGTGCTGTAGGTGGTATGCGGGACATTACGGGGCAGAATGGTAACATCGCCTGCCTGGAAAAAATGCTTTTCCCCGTTGATCTCCAAAGTGCCACTGTCGGAATGGCACAGTCCGATCTCCAGGCAGTTGTGAAAATGCAGACTTCCGCTGGGAATGTCGGAGATCTTCCAGTAATCTCCGGACAGAAGCAGTACCGGGAACTGCATGGGCAGATAGTAACTTCGATATTCGGTAACAGTACGCTTAGGCTTAGCCATAGGATAACCTCCTGGATTCGGAATTTGCTTTCCTTATGTTTGATCTTTTGAAGTTGATATGATATTACGAATTGCTCCGCTGCAAAGCAGCTCCCGCAATTCGAAAACATTCGGAATCTGCTGATTTACTACGTAAATCGCTACTTCCTCATGTTTGACCTTGGAAACCTAATATCATTATATCAGATCGGTATAGGAAAATAAAAGAGCGAAAAACAAAAATTTATAAAACTCCAAAATATGGAAGTACTCCATAAATAGTGTTCAATATTGCATAGTTTATTTGTAAAAATGAGGATTGATACTGAAAAATGACTGTAAAAGCATAAAATCAAATTCCATATTTATGCAAAAAGATGAACATATGAAAAACGACCATTTTCGATAATGGTCGTTTTTGCACAATATTAAGAAAATAATGCTTAGACAAAAACTGGCAT
The DNA here is from genome assembly GCA_934433135.1 of uncultured Acetatifactor sp. Classification (GTDB taxonomy): domain Bacteria; phylum Bacillota; class Clostridia; order Lachnospirales; family Lachnospiraceae; genus Acetatifactor. The sequence goes on from CAKRZO010000002.1 coordinate 212,207, forward strand.
CTTGTGTAATAATAAGCTTACAAAGTTACGGAAAACATACAAAATCACAATGAAAACATACTGAAATCTGAGGAGGTTCAACATGGCGATGAAAAAGGAAGCCAATGTGGCGCAAGTCAAAACGAAGACCACCTGGAAACAAGCCATTAAAAGAGACTGGCAGCTGTATCTGCTGTTATTGTTGCCACTGGTCATGGTAATCTTGTTCAGTTATGGTGCATACCCCGGACTGCGGATGGCCTTTATGGATTACAAACCGGCGAAAGGATATGAAGGCAGCGAATGGGTGGGAATGAAGACGTTCGTTAAAATATTCAAGGATGCCGATTTCATGAGAGCACTCCGCAACTCCGTAGTGTTTAACCTGGCGGATCTGGTTGTGGGGTTCCCGATGCCGATTATTCTGGCACTGATCCTGAATGAACTGCGGTATCCGAAATTCAAGAAGGTATCCCAGACGATCTTGTATCTGCCGCACTTCCTTTCCTGGGCGATTATCGGAAGCGTTGCCATGACCATGTTCCGTCCGAATTCCGGCCTGGTAAACATCTTGTTAACGAATCTGGGAGTGATCTCGGAAGGAATTCCTTTCCTGAATGAGAAGTGGCACTGGGCAGTGACTTATCTGCTGATCGGCGTATGGCAGACGATGGGATGGGGAACGATCCTCTATCTGGCAGCGATTACCGGTATCAACGGGGAGCTGTACGAGGCGGCCATGATCGACGGAGCGAACCGCTGGAAGAGGATGTGGCATATTACCCTTCCAGGTATCAGAAGCACGGTAGTGACACTGCTGATCCTGAATCTGGGACGTGTCATGGGAAGTAATTTGGAGCGGCTGACCGCACTGGAGAATTCCCAGGTTAAGGACTTCCAGTATCAGCTGGCTGTCTACATATATAATAAAGGTATCGGAGCCGGTAAGTTCAGTGCGGCGACCGCAGTCGGACTGTTCCAGTCGCTGATCGGTCTGATCCTGGTTCTGTTGTCCGACCGGTTTGCCAAGAAGCTCGGCGAAGACGGATTACTTTAGGAGGTGCGTGTGATGAAGAAAAAGGAAGCCTTTATCAAGGAAGAGTCTGTTTCTGCAGGAGGAGCTCATGCGGTAAATAAGTTCCGCGTCAGTGATTTTCTCATGATGGCGGTAATCGTGATCCTTTGCGCCACCTGTGTATTACCTTTCCTGCACGTAGCGGTAAAGTCCATTTCCGGTAATACCGCAGTCATGTCCAAGAGCGTTTACTTCTGGCCTAAAGACATCACCGTCGATGCCTACAAGAAGGTGTTCGGGGACAGTTCCATGACCTACTCCATGATCTTTTCGGTGATCGTTACCGTGATCTTCACGGCACTCGGAATGGTGGTATGTACCTGTGCCGCTTATCCGCTCTCCAAGAAGCGGTTAAAAGGTAAGAAGATGCTTACTTTCCTGCTGATGGTACCGATGTACTTCAGCGCCGGCATCATTCCAAGCTATCTGCTGTATCAGAAGCTGCATGTGCTGGATACCATGTGGGTACTGATTCTGCCGTTAATCTACTCTCCGTATAACATGCTGATTATGAAGAATTACTTCGGAAGTACGATTCCCGACAGCCTGGAGGAATCCGCATTCCTGGACGGGGCAAGCAATTTCCAGATCTTAAGCAAGATTGTATTGCCGCTGTCAAAACCGATTCTGGCAACTTTGTCTTTGTTCTATGCAGTGGGACGTTGGAATTCCTACGCAGACAATATGTACTATACCAAAAGTGCCGATCTGAAGCTGATCCAGTATAAGTTATACCAGCTGGTGGCCTCCGCAGCGGAAGCGCAGACTTCTTCCCTGGCGGATACCGGAAGCGCGATTCAGTCGACTCCCGAAGTATTGCAGGCAGCCAGTATCATGTTTGTAACCATTCCGATTATCATTATTTACCCGTTCCTGCAGAAGTATTTCGTACAGGGTACCATGGTCGGAGCAGTGAAGGGCTGAGTGTGCAAAAGACAAGCGTCTTTAGATGATTACACACGGTAAACCAGGTTAGTTTTCCCCGAAAACGGGGGTACACATAAAACTATGCACAAAAACAAGGAGGATTAAGTTATGAAGAAGAATACTCTTTACAAGGTAATGGCAGCAGCATTGATCGGCGTTATGACAATGGGCGCTCTGACCGGATGCGGCAGCAAGAACGATGGAGAGGCAAGCTCTTCCGTGAAAGAAAGTACAACGAAAAGCAGCGCTGCAGCAAGCACGGACGCGGGGACTGTCGATACCGTAGCAGGGATTGACGGATGGGAACCTTTTGCGGAAAAAGTTACATTGCAAATTCCGGTATATGACCGCGGTTCTTCCACAAACGGCTGCTCTGACGTTGTGAACAATTACTGGACCAAGTGGGTACAGGAAAATTTCGGTGACAAATATAATATTACGGTAGAATATGTGGGAATCACCAGAAGCGATGTTATGACCGATTATGCAATGCTGGCAGCAGGCAAGGATCTTCCTACGATTTGTATGGAATATGACTATGACAAGCTGGCTTCCTGGCAGGCGGACGGATATCTGCAGACTTACGATGTGGAGCAGTTCAAGCAGATCGCACCTACATACTGGGAAAATATGGTAGAACATGGCAACGATGCTTATACCAAACTGGCTGATGAAGATTATCTGGTACTTGGCTACAGACCTTACGGAAATACCACATATACCTGGTGTACTTTCTATCGTCAGGACTGGTTGGAAGAGGCAGGCTTCAAGGAGTATCCGTACGGCGACAATACCAAGTTGCTCGAGCTGTATGCAAAGCTGGTAGAAAACGGACATAAATATCCCTTAAGCGGTAAGAAAGTAAGCGGTGCAGGTATCGACCAGAACTACGGCTACAGAGATTATCCGCAGGATGAGGCTGCATGGGCTACCACCGGCGATTACCAGATTCCCGCACTGTCCACCGAGGCACAGAAGAGATTCTTAAAGTGGGAGAACGAACTGTATAACGATGGCTACTACAATCCAGAATATTATCTGAGAGATTCTTCCGAGGCAGAAGCTGACTTCATCAACGGCGAAGCATTTACCTGGACCGGTTATATATCTTCCAACGTGAACGTATTAAAGTCTTTCTATGAAGCCAATCCGGATGCCGTTCTGGGAGTAGCGGTAACGCCTTCTACTTGGACACAGGATGCGACATGGGGATCTTCTCCTTCTTACAGACCTGGAACCAACTTCGGTATGATGATCGGTTTTGCCAATGACGCTACCGAGGACGAAGTAAAAGCAGCCATGATGTACCTTGAATGGCTGAATCAGCCGGAGAACCTTTTCACTATGCAGTGGGGTATCGAAGGTGTGAACTTTACCTACGATGAAAACGGCGATCCTGTAGCCGTATCCGACCAGACCGGTCTGGCAGAACAGCAGGGACATAACAACAATGTAGACTACTGGTGTGCAGTAACGGCTGTTAAGACACTCGGTTCCATCGAGAAGGACATCAGAGCCATTACACCAAGCGGAATTCCGCAGGACTTCTATGATCAGATCCTGGCAAACTATAACGGACAGGTTGCAATTTACGAAGCAGGCAAGGCCAATTCCGACTGTCTGTTTGCAACATCCATCGGCGCCGTAACCGAGTATAATCAGACACTGTATGACCTGTATACAGAGTATCGCGATAAACTGACCATGTGTTCCAAGGAGCAGTTCGATGCACTGTATGACGAGTTAAGCCAGAAGTATCTGGAAGCCGGTTATCAGGAAGTAATCGACGGCAGACAGGAAGCGCTTGACAACGGTCAGACCACCAGACTGCAGTAAGCAGGAAGCAGTTACAGAAAACAGATACAGCCCCCAGGCACAACCGGCTTGGGGGCTATATTAGAAAAGATCACTTATATCGGAAAAGATTACATTTCTTTCGTTGGAGGAGTTATGCTGAAGCTGGAATACAATAAAAAAGAGATAGAAGAAGTTATTGACAAAATCGTCAAAAAGACCATGAATATGGATCTGACCTGGGACTGGCCCTGCGGTGTGGCCTATTACGGAATCAGTGATGCGTATGAGAAAACAGGGAAAAAGGAATACCTGGATCTGTTGAAAGATCGTATTGATGAGCTGATTGACCTGGGACTTCCCATAGTGTGGACGGTGAATGCCTGTGCCATGGGACATTGTTTGATTACTTTGTATCAGGCTACCGGAGAGAAACAGTATCATGACATCCTGATGAGTAAGATTGACTATCTTCGAAAGGATGCGTTGCGATTCGGCGATCATGTGCTGCAACATACAGTATCCGCCAATAACGATTTCCCGGAACAGTGCTGGTGCGATACTTTATTTATGGCAGCGTTTCTGATGCTGCGTGTCGGGGTTATGGAGCAGGATGAGGAGTTGATTGACGATGCCCTGAACCAGTATTACTGGCATATCAAATATTTACAGAATCCCAGCAGCGGACTCTGGTACCACGGCTATGACAATCTTGCCAAAGACCATATGTCCGGCATCTATTGGGGAAGAGCCAATGCCTGGGCGGCATTTACCATGGCGCAGGTAGGAGGCATCCTGCCTCAGTGTTATCTGTACCCTAAGTACATCGATGTAGCAGGCTCTTTAAACGAGCAGTTGGCTGCTTTAAAGGTCTATCAGACGGAAAACGGACTGTGGAGAACTGTGGTAGATGATCCGCAGTCTTATGAGGAAATTTCCGCATCCGCCGGAATTGCAGCGGCTATGCTGAACAGAGGCAATCCTCTGCACAGCAAATATATCAATAAATCGATAAAAGGACTGCTTGCCAATGTCAGTGAAGACGGCAAGGTCATGAATGTATCCGGAGGAACTGCAGTAATGAGAGATAAGGAAGGGTATCGCAGAATTCCGAAGGCTTACATTCAGGGCTGGGGACAGGGACTGGCGCTTTCCTTCTTTGCAACCCTGTTAGTATCCGATAAGATCGAGAAGGACGGTGCTTTATAAGTGTTTCGCAGAAGCTTTTTGTTTGGAAAGGATGGAGGAACCGCTAATCTCATTGATGTGAGCAGCACAGATCTCTACCAGCCGGGCAAGGGTTATGGTTTTGTGACAGAGGAAAATACCGGCGAGCAGCCGCTGTTGCAGATCCGGGAATTGAATTCTTCGTTTGTACCGATGTACTGGTATCGGAATGAGAAGTTGATTTTTCTTAAGGAAGACGAAAACGGCTGCTATCTGGATTCCGCACGGGAAGTGGAAGCGCTCGAAAGGCAGTCCGGAGAAAAGCTGCCGGGGAAATCCAGAAAAATCCCGTTAATCTTCAAAGTGGATGTGCCCAGACAAGGAAATTACCGGGTCAGTCTGACCATCCGTTCCGGAGAAGAGATGGGAGAAGTACTGCTTTTTACCGGAAGGAGAAGGCTGGCTTTCCGCGGCAGAGTGGGCGTCGGAGAATTCACCTGTACGATGGCGGTTAATGTCTGTGATATTGTACCGGCCGGGCAAACGCATATTTTTGCCGATAAGACATTGGATATCGCAGTACTGGCAGATCGTCCGCGAATCAGTGCTCTCACCATCGAAGAGATGAACTGCCCGACGATTTATCTGGCAGGAGATTCCACGGTGACGGATCAGATGGGAGAGTATCCCTACTATCCCGGCACGTGCTACAGCGGTTGGGGACAGATGCTTCCGGCTTATCAGGATAAGCGCCTGACGGTGTCGAATCATGCCCATTCCGGGTTGACTACGGATACGTTCCGTAAGGAAGGGCATTATGCGGTGATCGACCAGTACAGCAGACCAGGAGATTATATCTTTTTCCAGTTCGGACACAATGACCAGAAGCTTCCCGGGCTGCAGGCAAGGGGAGGCTATCAGGCGAAGCTGCGCAGATATCTTAAGGAAAATCAGGCCAAGGGAGTCTATCCGGTACTGGTGACACCTATTGCAAGAAATACCTGGAGACTGCGGGATCAGACCTATCTGGATCTTTTGGAAGAATTTGCGGATGTATGTCTGGAACTGGGAGCACAGTACGGGATTCCCGTGCTGGATCTTCATGCGTACAGCAAAGAATATATCCTTGAAAAAGGATTGCAGGGTGTCAAGCCCATCTTCTTTCCGGGGGATTATACCCATACCAATGACTTCGGAGCTTACCGGATGGCCGGTTATGTGGCGGAAGAGATTCGCAAGAAATGTCGGGGACACATCGGCAAGGCCTATACCTTTCTGGCGGAGTGCGTAACAGGCGGTTTCGGCGCATGGGAACCGGAAGGAGAAAATATTCTTCCGAAGAAACCGAAGATTTATCAGGACATTCCGGATCCTGCTGGGGATACGGTATTATTGTCTGAGGCGGAGCAGTTGGAACGTGTGGTACGGCTGTGCCTGAAGGAAGAGTTATTGTGAAAAAAAGAATATTGTGAAAAGGAATTATTGCAAAAAAGAATATTGTGAAAAGGGATTATTGCGAAGAAGGATTATTGCAAAAAGGATGATATGAGGAGGAATGCAGAATGGAAAATGGTGGTTTTACGCTACCGGGAGAATCGGGATATGAAGAGCTGACGCTGCAGATGGCGCAGAAATGGGGGGCGGACGTGATCCGTGACAGCGACGGAACCGTTTTGTCCGATGAAATCACGCATGCCGGTTACGGCATTTATTCCACCATCTGCATGATCAGAGATCACAATGCCTGGGCAAAGGAGAATCCGGATAAGCTGCAGCAGACGTTTCTGTGTACTCCGCCGCATGTGGCAGAGAGAGATACCGTTACCATTGGTCTGATGGACAGCTTTTTTGCAGAGCAGTTCCGGATCAATGACAGTGCGCAGAGCCTGGAATACTGGGAAGTCTATGACAGGACGACGAACGAACGGCTCGAAGGGGCAAAATGGGAGTATGACAGGGAAAAGGGATGTGTTACGCTGCATCAGCTTACTCCTTTTCATAAGTATACGGTAAGCTTCCTGGCTTATCGCATCTGGGAAGAGATCTCCATGTACAATCATATCACGAATCATTGGGACAAGGAACACCTGATGCAGATCGATCCCAGGTATCCGCAGGTGCAGGAATATCTGCTTGACTGGATGAAAAACTGGTGTGAGAGCCATCCGGATACTACAGTGGTGCGTTTTACGTCCATGTTTTATAACTTCGTATGGATCTGGGGAAGCAGCGAGAGGAACCGGTATCTGTTCTCTGACTGGGGATCTTATGATTTTACCGTGAGTGTTCCCGCACTGCTGGAATTTGAAAGAAAATATGGTTACCGCATGACGGCGGAGGACTTTATTCATAAAGGAAAGTTGCATGTGACCCATATGCCCGGCAATGCCAAAAAGGCAGACTGGATGGCATTTGTCAATGATTTTGTTGTTTTTTTCGGCAAAAAGCTCATTGACATCGTTCATGCCTACGGTAAAAAGGCGTATGTCTTTTACGATGACAGCTGGGTAGGAATTGAACCTTATAACGGAAGGTTTCAGGAGTTCGGCTTCGACGGACTGATCAAATGCGTTTTTTCCGGCTATGAAGCAAGACTGTGTGCCGGTGTGGATGTGCCGGTGCATGAACTGCGTCTTCATCCGTATCTGTTCCCGGTGGGACTGGGCGGTGCACCAACCTTTACGGAGGGCGGAGATCCCACACTGGATGCAAAAAAATACTGGAACAGCGTCCGCCGTGCATTGCTTCGGGCAAAGATTGATCGTATCGGTCTGGGCGGATACCTCCATCTGGTGGAAGGCTTTCCGGATTTTTGCGATTATATAGAGAAGGTGGCGGATGAGTTCCGGCTGATCCGCAGTTTTCACGAAAAAGGAGAGCCATGGAAGATCAAGACCCGGGTAGCGGTGTTGCACTATTGGGGGGCGCTTCGTTCCTGGACGTTATCCGGACATTTTCATGAGACTTATATGCATGACCTGATCCATATCAACGAAGCACTGGCCGGACTTCCAGTGGAGGTTCGATTCCTTTCCTTCGGGGATGTCAAAAACGGTGCGTTAAAGGATATCGATGTCGTAATCAATGCAGGCAGAGCCGGAAGCGCCTGGAGCGGCGGCGATAGCTGGAAGGAAGAGGAAGTCGTTACCGGACTGACTGAGTGGGTGCATGGGGGCGGCTGCTTTATCGGCGTCAATGAGCCTTCCGCAGTTGAAGGATATGATACGTATTTCCGTATGGCGCATGTACTGGGAATTGATGAAGATACCGGTGCAAGAGTCTGCCACGGCAAATGGACGTTTGAGGCGGCGGATCCAGAAGGACTTATTCCGGAGGGAGCAAGTGTGCAGGCCGGTAGGAACCGGTATCTGACAGACGGCAGGGCACAGGTGCTTTTGGCGGATGGTACGGAGCCGTTAGTTACCCTGAACCGTTTCGGAAAGGGTCTGGGCATCTATTTGTCTTCTTTTCAGGTAAACCTGCAGAATACGAGAATGCTGTATCAGCTGATCCGTTATGGTGGCGGAGAGGGAATTTCCGGAGAGTATATGACGGATAATCTGTATACAGAATGTGCTTATTACCCGGAAAGCGGAAAGCTTGTGGTGATCAATAACAGCGATACACAGCAGATCACTGACATTGCCACGGCGTATGGGGATTATACCGTGACGCTGGCGCCTTATGATACGACGTTTGTGGAAGTAGGGTGAAAAAATGTGTGGGATCGCAGAACTTGTAGTTTAGTACAGTCGTAATTTTATAAGGTTATGGAATGGAGCTTATTATGGCAAAATTATATATTAATGAGAAAAACAAAAAAGGACATATCCGTCCGGAACTCTACGGCAATTTTTCAGAGCATCTGGGCAGGTGCATCTATGAAGGAGTGTATGTGGGAGAAAATTCCGAGATCCCCAATACCAGAGGCATGAGAAAGGATGTTGTGGAAGCGTTAAAAGAGATGAAGCTGCCGGTTCTTCGGTGGCCGGGCGGGTGTTTTGCGGACGAATATCACTGGAAAGACGGAATCGGTCCGAAGGAGAATCGTAAGAAGATGATCAATACCCATTGGGGCGGTGTGACAGAGGATAACAGTTTCGGAACCCATGAGTTCTTCGACTTGTGCGAGCAGATCGGCTGTAAAACCTATATCAACGGCAATGTCGGGAGCGGAAGCGTACAGGAGATGTCCGAGTGGGTAGAATATATGACCTTTGACGGTGTCTCTCCCATGGCGGATCTGCGCCGCAAAAACGGACGGGAAAAGGCATGGAAGGTGGATTACTTCGGTGTCGGTAACGAGAACTGGGGATGCGGCGGCAATATGACCCCGTCCTACTATGGCAACCTCTATCGCCGGTACCAGACCTATGTAAGGAATTATGACCCGAAGCAGCCGGTTTTTAAGGTGTGCTGCGGACCGAATGCGGAAGATACTTACTGGACGGAAGAAGTATTAATGACCTGTTTTGAAAACGCACCGGAATGGCTGCACGGTTATATGGACGGGCTTTCCCTGCATTACTACACACTTCCGGGAGACGAGTGGCAGAATAAGGGCAGTGCGTTGGAATACGATGAAAAGGAATGGTATAAGACACTGGCAAAAGCAATGAAGATCGATGAAATCATCGGAAAGCATTCCACTGTTATGGATCGGTATGATCCGGAGAAAAAGATCGGGCTGATCTGCGATGAGTGGGGAACCTGGTATGATGTGGAGCCGGGTACCAATCCGGGATTTTTATACCAGCAGAGCACCATGCGGGATGCGCTTGTGGCAGGACTGTCTCTGAATATTTTCAACAAGCACTGCGACCGTGTGAAGATGGCGAATATCGCACAGTTAATCAATGTACTGCAGGCGGTGATTTTGACGGAAGGATCACGAATGCTGCGGACGCCTACGTATCATGTATTTCATATGTATCGGCATCATCAGGATGCAGATCTGGTAGAGAGCTATATGGATGGTGTGGAACCGATCGGAGAAGAGGAGAAGTACCGAATTCCGAATCTGCAGGAATCTGCTTCCGTGGATGCGGACGGGGTTATTACGGTTACACTGAATAATCTGTCCATTGACCGGCCGCAGGAAGTGGAGGTTGCTTTTGCAGAGTGCATACCGGATCCGAACCGGGTGAGTGCTGCGATTCTGCACAATGACATACATGCCTATAACACTTTCGAGGATCCGGATAAGGTATGCGAAGCGGAATTTACGGATTACCGGATAGAGGATGGAAAGATCCGTTTTAGCATTCCGGGAGCCAGTGTAGTGATGTTCCGTGTTGGAGATTAAAAACAGAGTAACAGGATAAGGGAAATGATGGAAGAAGAAATCAGAAAATACCCCTGCCGGAAATGCCTGCTGCGGGAGATGGACATAGAGGCTTACCGGAAGACTTTGTCCACTTATATAGACAGGATTGAGGAGAATTTGAAAACGGATCAGGCGGTTTATGAGAACCGCCTTGCCGTTTGTAAAAGCTGCGATTACCTGAAGGAAGGTCTGTGCGGAGCCTGCGGCTGCTTTGTGGAAGTAAGAGCCGCAGTCAACAGGAATGTCTGCCCGTATGGCAGATGGGTGTAAAATTATTTTTTGAAGGAGCGACTTTTTTGCATCATAGCGTATCTGCCCAAAGCCACCGTACAGGCGGCAATCGGTTCGGTTCCCCTTGGTCTGGGACTGCCCTGTGGTAAGTTGGTTTTGTCGGTTGTCGTGCTTGCGATTCTTTTACCGCGCCGCTCGGCGCGTTCGGAATGGATGCAAGTTATAAAGGATTGTTGGAGCGGGAAAACTTATAGAGCAGCGGTTCAGACATGGAAAAAATGATGAAAAATTAAGAAAATCTAAATTGTAAAAGTACAGGGCTTCGGTTATAATTGTTTCTTGAACGGCAAACAAGGATAACCGAAGTTTTTTATGTCAGGAGAGAAAAGATGTGTACAGCAGCAACCTATCAGACGAAGGATTTTTACTTCGGAAGAAATCTGGATTATGAATCTACCTATGGAGAAAGCGTAACCATTATGCCCAGGCATTTTGTGTTGCATCTGCGTAACGGAAGGACGATAAAAGAGCATTATGCAGTAATCGGTATGGCGCATGTGAGAAATGGCTATCCGCTTTACTATGACGGTATGAATGAAAAAGGGCTTTGCATCGCGGGTCTTAATTTTGTGGGAAATGCTTCCTATGAAAAAGAAATCCGCAAACCGGGAAGTGTGGCGCAGTTTGAACTGATTCCCTGGCTGCTTTCGGTGTGTGCTTCCGTGGAGGAAGCAAGGAAAGCTTTGGAAGGGACAACGGTAACGGGAGAGGAGTTTGAACCGGGAATGCCTGCAGCGCAGCTGCACTGGATGATTGCAGACCGCACATCCTGCATTGTACTGGAGATTATGGAAGACGGTATGCATATCTATGACAATCCCGCCGGAGTGTTGACCAATAATCCAACCTTTCCCATGCAGCTTTTTCACTTAAACAATTATGCCGGACTGAGTGCAAAGCCGGTGCAGAATCGGTTTGGTATTCCGCTTGCTTCCTACAGCAGGGGAATGGGAGCCATAGGACTTCCGGGAGATTTATCTTCCCAGTCTAGATTTGTCCGTGCCTCTTTTGTGAGAGCCAATTCCAGAACCGGAAGTACAGAGAAAGAAAGCGCAGGTCAGCTTTTCCATATTCTGGCTTCCGTAGAACAGCAGAAAGGCTGCTGCGAACTGGAAAACGGAAAATATGAATATACGATTTATTCCAGCTGCATGAATGCAGATCAGGGAATTTACTATTACAGGACGTATGATGAACAAAATATACGGAAAGTACAGATGAAACCGGAAAACAGGGATGGATCCGAGCTTTTGATACACGATACGTTGTATTAGTACAACTTGTTGTATGCTGCACGAGAAGGGGTGTACGGAAAAAGAGAATGGGCTGTAGGATAAGTGCCTGCAAAATGCAGCAGTGGGTTCTGAAATAAATAAAAAGATAAAAGACAGAAAGTCGCTCAGAAGTGAGGATTAGAATGAACAACCGGGAAGAGATCAGAAACAGAGAGTACGAAAGAAGAATCAAGGCAGAGCGAAGAAGAAGGTGGATCAGGTGTTTTAACCTGGTGGTTATCGTGCTTATGGGCGGAATCTTTTTTTACCTGTGGGATTTGAACAGTCAGTTAAAGGAGATTCGCTCGGTGCTGGCCAATGTGCAGGAAGAACAGATTGCGGAACGGCAGAGCGCCGAAGACCTGAGAATGGAAGGAACGGCGGGCATAGGAGAGGATTTAAGACCAGGGGAGGACGATGAATCCGGTGAAAAAAACGGAAAAGGATCGGATAAGGAATATTCGGAAAAACGGGATTCTTCCCGGGAAGTGGATTATATTTCCACAATTCCGGTGCTGGATGTAGGGAAACCGGTGAAATGGACACCGAAAGAGACGCTTGCCAAATTAAAAGAACTGGGAAAGGCGAATGAAACGATTCTGCAGATTTATAAAAACCATGACAGTTATCCGGATGCCCTCTTGCTGGCATTGGCAAACAACCCGGAGATGACGGATTTTGCAGCGGGCTATCTTTCGCATATGGAAGCGCATAAAGCAGAGTCAGAGCTGAAAAGGGATGCCGAAAAGGATTCTGAAAAGGATCATGCAGGTGGGGGGAAGACGGGATCGCTTCTTACCGAAAAGGAGAAAGAGGAAGCGTTCCCCTTATTTCTGCAATGGGATCCCAGATGGGGATATGAAGAATACGGCAATGGCGCTAACATCGGAGTCTCCGGCTGCGGACCTACCTGCCTCTCCATGGTTCTTTTTACACTGACCAGGAAAGAGAATCTGACACCGGACTATTTCGCTTCTTACAGCATGAAAAACGGATACTATGTAGAAGACGTGGGAACGGCGTGGGCGCTTATGGAAGAAGCGGCGCCGGAATACGGAATTACGGTGCAGAAGCCGCAAATGACCAAGGAAGTCATGGAGAAAGCGTTGGATCAGGGAAAAATGCTGATTTGCGCCATGCGGGAAGGAGATTTTACGGCAGGCGGTCACTTTATTGTTATTTACGGATATGATAAAAGCGGTTTCTATGTAAATGATTCCAACTGCGTAGCCAGGAGCAGAAGACAGTGGACTTTTGCGGAAATCGGAAAGCAGATCAAATGTATCTGGGCGTATGGGAAAACATCGGGAACAATGGCTGCAGAGAACAACCGTTAAAAGAACGGCTTACTCTGTCAGGATACCGGTCAGCTCCGTTTCCCGGCATAATACATAAGAAGAGCGTTTGCCGAATTTTTCATGATCACATAAAAAGTAGCTTTTCGCGCTGTTTGCCAGAATGGCACGCCGCAGATGGGTTTCCGCCTCAGCATAATCATAAACAGTACCCTCACAGTAAGCGCTGGAGGAAAAGAAAAAAGCGTCATAATAAACACTTTGCGCCATCCGGATGGCATATTCTCCGGAAAACGCTCTGGAAACATGGTCATAAAGACCGCCCAGACAGTAAACTTTCATATCGTATTGCGCCAGGGCGTCACATAGTTCGATACCGTAGGTATAGACCGTGAGGCCCTTTTTGGATGCCAGATAAGGAGCCATGTGGAGGCAAGAGGAAGAGGCATCGATAAAAAGAACTGAATGATCCGCCACAAGAGCGGAGGCTTTCCCGGCAATCACATCCTTAGCTTTATGGTTTTTCTGCAGACGCAGACCAATAGGAGTATTGCTGTTATTCTTTCTTAATTCCGCTCCGCCGTAGCTGCGCTTTACCAGCCCTGCTTTTTCCAGTTCATCAAGCCGCCTTCGTATGGTTGACGGACTTTGATACGTCTCTGTGGCGATTGCTTTGACGGTAGCAAAACCGGTTCTTTCGATAATTGCTAAAAGTTCGTCCATCTGTTCATTTCTCATCGAAGAAACCCTCCCTTTCTGCAGCTTCTGTCCATCTTCCATGACTTGTAAAATTGATTTGTACAAATGAGCAAAAATATGCTGTAAATTGCTCGTTACACAAAGCAAAAGTGGTGATTCTGCATTTTTAGCGCCATATCTTGCACTTTTCTGCTCATTTGCTACAATGATAACAGAAAAAGAGGAAATGGTCAAGGAAACGTTACCTGTCAAGGGAACTGTTGCCGGAAATGAGGAAATAAGAATTCAAATGGATAATGAAAAACAACAACTATTTGCCGCAAATTTATTTGCCGCAAAACTCTTTGCGTTTGATCTGGACGGTACGTTGACGCAGCATAAAACGCCATTGTCTGCGGAAAATCGGGCGGTATTGGAGAAGCTGTCAAAGAAAGCCGGGCTTTGTATGGTAGGTGCCGGAATGTGCAGGAGGATTTTTGAGCAAATGGGGCAGTTCCCCATTGATATTATCGGCAATTACGGCATGCAAGTTGCTGTTTATAACAAAGAAAAAAGGGATCTTGAACTGGTGGAAGATATCAGAAAGCCGGTTGATCGTAAGTCGGTGGAGGAAAGGGTCAACAGACTGCGGCAAAAGTACGGATATACGGAATATGAGGGAGAAAACGTGGAGTATCATGCTTCCGGCTGCATTACCTTTCCGTTGCTGGGAACGAAAGCGAAGCAGGAAAGCAAGCTTTCCTTTGACCCGGATCGCACAAAACGGCGTGCAATCTATGAAGAGGTAAGGGATACTTTTCCGGAATATACCGTATTTGTAGGCGGTTCTTCTTCCTTTGACATGGCGCCAAGGCCGTATGACAAATATTATGCGTTGGACCGGTACTGCCGGGAGCGAGGCTATGCCCATGACCGGGTCTTTTTTGTGGGGGACGATTACGGAACCGGAGGCAATGACGAATCGGTTTATCATTCGGACTTTCATTTTATTCAAGTGGACGATTACCGGAAGCTTCCGCAGATTATGGAGCCGTTTCTGTAATCGCAAAAATAGGAAAGTAAAGCAACGAAGAGTGAAAAAAGCAAGGCTGAAAGAAGTGTCAAATATAAGATGCCGTTTGAAATAGAAAAGGAAACGAAAAACTGTTACGAAAAAACTGGCAAAATACAGGAGGAACGAAAATGATCGAAAGAACATGCAGCTGTGAGATGGGGATTCATCGTGCACCGCTTGAAGAATGTGTAATCGAACGTGGAGCCATTTATCAATTGCCCCGTTTGCTGGAAAAGTATCATAAGGTTTATATGGTCTGTGATGAGAATACTTATCCGATATTGGGAGAGTGCGCGGAGCAGATTTTGACGAAAGCGGGGAAATTTTCTCATAAGTATATCCTGAAAGGAAGAGTTCTGCCCGATGCAACAGCGGTAGGGAATGTTTTGATTCACCTGCAGGATCCCAAAGCGGATTCCGATATTTTTCAGTATTCTCCCAAGCCGGATTTTATTCTGGCAGTGGGCTCCGGAGTCATCAACGATGTCTGCAGACTGGTGTCTTACCGGGTGGGGATTCCTTATGGAATTGCCGGGACAGCGCCTTCCATGGATGGTTATGCCTCTGCCGGATCCCCGATTTTGTTTGACGGATCGAAGGCTACCATAAAAGCAACAACGCCCCGATATATCCTTGCGGATTTGGATGTGATGAAGGAAGCTCCGTTTGATATGCTCCTTTCCGGAATCGGTGATATGTTCGGAAAGTATACCGGAATTTTGGACTGGGAACTTGCCAGGGATTATCACGGGGATTATTACTGCAATGAGATTGCGCAGGAGGTGTTACGGGCAACCGATTTATGCCTGAAGAATGGATATGAATTGAAAAAGAGAGATCCGGAAAGCATCCGGAACATTATGGAAGGTTTTCTGGTAACCGGACTCGGCATGGCTTTTACCGGGAATTCCAGACCGGCTTCCGGATCGGAACATATTATTGCACATGCCTGGGAGCTGGAATGTGTGGAGAAGGGAGAGGAGCCTCGTTTTCACGGTCTTGAAGTGTGCGAAGCAACCCGCATTGTGGCATATATGTATAAGCGTCTTTATGAGCAGACAGAAGATTTGCATTTAAAGAGCCTGATTGAAAAGTATTTGCCGTATTTTGACAAGGTGGAAAAATTCTGCCTGGAGATGAAAATGCCCAACGTGACAGAGGACTATGATACGATATTACGTGGCATCAGACGCGCACTCGGACTGCGTGACCGCTACACCATTCTTTTTTATCTGCGGGATAAGGGGTTGTTTGAGCAATATGCGGAATATGCAGCAAGGAGGGTGTTGATTTAAAACCGAGTGTGTATGCGGCAAGGAATCTTTTGCCCGTCTTGTGGACAGGGCGGAAAAGCTGGGGATTCTATGAGCCATCCTATGTGATTGCGAGAGCGTGTCAGAACGGCGGATTTTAAGTGCCGGATTACATGCAATTTCTGAATAATTCCTAAGAATTAAACTATATAATAAAAACAAAAACGAGCCCTGGTAGCGGAAGGGGAGAATGATGACAGAAAAGCGAAGCAGATGACGCATGGCGGGAATCTGCTTTACTTTTGCCCAAAAATAGAATAAGATAAGGAAAAGGAATGACAAAACGCTGAATTTATAAGAGGCAGGTAGAAAACGCGGCGGCGCAAAGCAGGGAAGGGAGCAGACAAGATGTATCGGGTAATAATCGCAGATGACAAACCGTTTATCCGGGAGGGGCTTCTGAAACGAAATGACTG
The DNA here is from genome assembly GCA_934433135.1 of uncultured Acetatifactor sp. GTDB lineage: Bacteria > Bacillota > Clostridia > Lachnospirales > Lachnospiraceae > Acetatifactor. The sequence continues at coordinate 228,817 of CAKRZO010000002.1, forward strand.
GAATGCCTGGGGCTATGAAGTGGCAGGGGTGTTTGAGGATGGAAGCGATGTCCTCAAATTGCTGGAAAAGGAAAAGGCGGATGTGCTGTTGACCGATATCTGCATGTTTGAAGTATCCGGTCTGGAGGTTGCCCGTGTGATTTCGGAAAAATATCCCTGGATGAAAGTGGTGCTTTTAAGCGGGTATCGGGAGTTCGAATATGCGCAACAGGCGCTGCGCTGCGGAGTATATGACTATTTACTGAAGCCCATTGACTATGCAAGACTGAAAGAGATTTTTATAAAACTTAAGAAGGAATTCGATGAGGCGGTGCATGAAGAACAGGTGTTACGAAGCTTCGGAGAAGAGGAATACGGTCAGCTGCTGGAACTTTTGAAGTTGGTGCCGGATTCGATGCTGGGAGAAGGAGAAGATACCTGGCTTGCCTATGCCAGACTCAAACCGTTCATCCATAACGCTCCGCTTAAAGTAAGAGAGATTGCCGTAAAGAGACTTTTGGAGTGTCTGCAGGATGAACTTTCCGGTAAAGACAGGAAATTGGCGGAAGAGTTTACTTCCCGGATGCGTAATATTGATATTTCCAGGGAACAGGAAGCTGCGGAACAGATTTCTTTGTTGCTGCAGAAGCTGAATGACCGGCTGACGCAAGAGGGACTGGCAGCTACCGGTAAGACCGGACATGATGAGGAAATGCTTAAAGCCTGCCGTTATATCAGCAATCATCTCAGCGAAGATATTTCTTATAAAGATGTGGCGGACTTTGTGCATTTAAGCCCCAGACATTTCCTGCGTCGTTTCAGCGCGGAAACCAAAGAAAGCTTTACGGAATACATGATCCGGATGCGGATTTGCAGTGCAATGAAGCTTTTGGAAGATGAGACCATTCAGACAGAAGATATCTGCCGTCTGGTAGGTTACAAAGATGAAAAATACTTTCAGAATCTGTTTAAAAAGCGGGTAGGCTGTACACTCGTGGAATATATGTCGCGCAAAAAAAGAGAATCCGTTGAAAAATAGTACCGCAATTTGTTTTCACTCGGAAATGAGGATTAGGATGAAAATGATACATTATTTTAAGGATTATCGTTTTAAAAGCATTTTAGGCAAATATTTTCTGGTGCTCTTTGTGGGACTGGTACTTCCGGTAACATTGTTAAATGTATATTATTCCAGAAAGAACCGGGAGATGATCCGGCAGGAAATGATTTTCGGCAATGAATCCGCTTTGGAAAAGGCCTATAATAATGTCAATGTAGTTTTGACATCTATGAAAGATGTGACATACAGTATCGGGCAGATGGATTCCCTGCGTTATCTGGCAACATTACAGTCGGTGAGCGGAAGCCGTGCAAATTTAAAGGCTCTGATGGAAAATGCATCGGTTGTGAAAGCGGCCAATCGCTATATCGATTCGATTTATATCTATTTTCAGCTATCCGGAGAAATAGTAACACAGAGCGGTGTATACGAAAAAGAGAATCTCAGTGATATCGAATGGCTGGATACTTACCGGGAACAGAAAGGAAACAAAACCATTCTGGAAGTTCGCCGTAAAGAGGGAAGGTATCCTTATCTGATTACTCTGATTTATCCGGTTACCAACAGCGGAAATGACCCGATCGGGGCGGTTGTGGTGAATCTGAACGTGGAAGAACTGGGCAAATATTTAGGAAGCGGAAGTTATCGGAACAGGAATTATGCACCTATGCTTTTGATTTTTGACGAAACCATGGGAAAGCTGATTTACAGTGATGAATACCGTCTTTATGAGGATGAGCAGGAGGATCTGGAGCAGCTTTCCCGGTTGTCCGGAAAGCAGGAAAGGTATTCGGAAATTCTGGATTTATGGGGAAAAAGTTATTGTGTATCCGGAATGCATTCCGGGAAAGATAAGCTGTGGTACCTGTATTTGACAAATATGGAGGCATATGAGAGCAAACAGCAGCAGTCGGATTGTCTGCAAATGGTTGTTCTGGGGATATCGATGCTTTTGTGTGCGGCAATTGCCTTCTTCTTGGCAGTTTGGGTTTATCGGCCGATTCAGAAGACCGTTCGTCTGATGGAAGGCATGTCTTTGTTGACAGCCTGGGATAAAAAGCAGAATATTGACGAAATCAAAGCCATTCAGTACGGAATTCTTACTGCGCAGAAAGAAAATCAGTCTTTAAATGAAAAAATAGAAGAACGAATGGTCAGTCTGCATAATGCGCAGATCTGTGCCTTGCAGACGCAGATCAATCCCCATTTTATGTACAATACGTTGGAGTCCATCGGCAATGCAGCGGTTTTTTTGACCAACAAAGAAAATGAAGTTTCCGATATGCTCTTTATTCTGGGCCGGTTGCTTTATATCAGCTTAAACGGAGAAAACTATCTGGTTCCTTTGGGGGAGGAGATGGAGCATGTCAAACTTTATATGAAGATTATGGAATTTCAGGTGAAAGGAAGAATTAAAATTCATCTGGATATTCCCAAGGACCTGATCTGGGAGAGAATTGTCAAACTTACCTTGCAGCCTTTGATTGAAAATGCCATTGAACATGGGTTGGCGTCAAAAAGGGAAAACGGAGAAATCTGGGTAAAGTGTTATAAAATCGGTCGGGAAATCTATGTCAGTGTAACGGACAACGGAGTTGGTATGACAGCGGAGAAGCTTCATAAGCTGCGTGCACAGATAGAAGAACCCATTGAAATCGGAACGAAGCATATCGGTCTTCGGAATGTGAACCAGAGACTGAAGCTGATCTTCGGAAATGAGTACGGACTGTTGATCGATCATGCAAAAGAAGGCGGAATGTGCGTCACAATTCATTTCCATGAGATTATGGAAGAATGGAATCACAAGATGTAAACAAAAAGCGGACGATACTTTGATAAAAGTAAGTCCGTTTTTTGTATGCAGGGAACCGGAGAACAGACAGGTAATATGGATGTGCGGAAAGGAAAAAGGTAGTCATCATTGTCACTGCAAATGTCATCATAACAGGTTGAAGAAAAAAAGATATTGCTATACAATTTAACAAGAAAAAGAGAGCAGATGAGCAAAAATGTATGTAGGATTTTACGCGAAGATTCTTCAGATACGAAAGCGTCTGCGAAGTGAGGAATTAGATGAAAAAAGAAAAATACAGAAAAAAAAGCATATGGAAAGATGCAGGAAACTGGGAATTGTTTTTGCTGTGTATCCCGGCAATTGCGGGATACATTCTGTTTAGCTACATACCGATAGCGGCATCCATTACTTTGCCGTTTAAAAATTATAAGTTCAGCCAGGGCATTCTAGGAAGTGAATGGGTAGGACTTAAAAACTTCGGCTGGATTCTGTCTGCCAGATCTATGGGAAGAGTGCTCAGAAATACGCTTGGATATGGAATTTGGTTTATGGTGATCGGTCCGATTCTTAATATGATTGTGGCACTTATGCTGTTTGAAGTACGCAGCAGGAGGATGCTGAAAACTTATCAAACGATTATTACGTTTCCGAATTTCATGTCTATGGTTGTGGTGGGATATGTAACGTATGCGATCTTAAGTCCGACAACGGGAGCCTTAAATTATTTAAGGCAGTTTCTGGGAATGGGAAAGACGGACGTCTATATGAAACCGGGAGCCTGGCCGATGATTCTGACGATTGTCAATCTGTGGAAAGGGGTCGGCATGGGATCCATGATGTACTTCGCTTCCCTGACAGGAATTGACACTGCCTTGTATGAGGCTGCGGAAATCGACGGAGCCAATCGATTCCAGAAGATGCGGTATATTTCGCTGCCGCACCTGGTTCCGCTGGTCTGCATTTTCACAATTCTGAGTGCAGGAGGTATTTTCGGGGGAAATTTCGATCTATTTTACATCATTCCGAGAGATACCAAAATATTGTATGCAACTACGGATGTTTTGAATACTTATGTTTACAGAGCTTTGCAGGATGGAAATTACTCAACGGGAGCTACTGTCGGATTCCTGCAGGGTGTTGTGGGAATGATTATGATTGTTCTGACGAATTTAATCGTCAAAAAAATATCGGATGAAAATTCCTTGTTTTAAAGGAGAACATGAAAATGAAAAAGAAAATCAGTGCATTTGACGTTATATTGCATGCCGTTTTTTTTCTGATGTGCATGAGTTTTATAATCCCTTTGCTTTTGGTGATATCCGCATCCTTTACCAGTGAGAGCTGGCTGACGTCGGGGAACGGATTCAGTCTGTTGCCCAGGCAGTTTACGGTGGCAGCGTATCGTGCAGCATTCAGCAATGCAGGACAAATGTTACGGGCATATGCAGTGACCATTGCACAGGCCGTGATCGGAACCGTTCTTTCCTGTATTATCTCCGGAATGATTGCTTATCCGCTTTCGCGAAGTAATTTTCGCTTTAAGAAGGGAATTGTTTTTTTCGTATTTTTTACCATGCTTTTTTCTGCCGGAATGATACCGTCTTACATCATTTTTGCAAAAGTATATCATATCAGCAATAATTTTTTGATCTACATTTTGCCGGGAATTACAGGGGGCGCATGGAATACCATGGTATTCCGGACATTTTTTAAGAGCCTGCCGGAATCCTTGTTTGAAGCGGCGCATCTGGACGGGGCAAGGGAACTGAAAGTATTCTTTGAGATCGTCGTACCGTTGTCAACCCCGGTTTTTGCTTCCATCGGATTTATGACCCTGGTGGGTAAATGGAACGACTATACGACATCCATGATCTATATCCGGGATGAAAAATTATATACGTTGCAGTATTTGCTGCAGAGATTGATGGATGAAGCCAATTTCTTAAAGAGTCTGTCGGAAAAAGCTTATATGATGGGGAATGTGCAGGTAGATATGCAGGCAATGCCGAGCGAGACTTTGAAATATGCACTGTGCATTATTGCCGCAGGCCCGATGCTTGTTGTATTTCCTTTCTTTCAAAAGTATTTTGCACAGGGTCTGACAATCGGCGGTGTAAAAGAGTGAGTGCGCCATAAATGCGCCTTGAAAGGGTGCATGGTACTTTGATAAACTTGAATAAAAATCGATTCCGGTGCGCAACGGAAGAGTTTTTTAGATAAAAAAATCAGGAGGATTTTGTATGAAAAGAAAAGTGTTGGGAGTGTTGCTTGCAGCAACATTAACAGTGTCAGCTTTATTGACCGGATGCGGTAATAATAAGGAAACGCAGCCGTCGGAAAGCGGGAAAGATGCCTCTGTGGAGCAGAGCAGCACACAGAAAAGCGAAAACGTTGAAACGAAGGATACGGATTTGGAAGCCAAGACCATTCAGCTGTGGCTGCCGGGAGATAAAAAGCAGGATTCCGAAAAAGTGTGGGAAGCATTCAATGAGAAATTGCAGGAATATGTACCGAATACGACTGTGGAGATTTCTTTAATCTCATTTTCAGATTATGGTGAGAAGTATAAGCAGATGCTAGCCTCCGGGGAAACAGTGGATCTGGCCTGGGTCGCAAGCTGGGTGACCGGGAATATGGATGAGGGCATTGCCAACGGGAACATGATGCCTTTGGATGATCTGCTGGAAGAATACGGTTCCGGTATCAAAGAAGCTTTGGGTGACCAGGCACTGGATTTGCATCGTACCGCAGATGGTAAACTGTATTACCTCTTCAGCTGGCAGGGGCTTTACAACAATAGAAGAGCCTATACTTTTCCGACAGAGTTAACGAAGCTGGCCGGAGAAGGATGGCTGGAAAAGACACAGGAACTGGTGACGAAGTGGTGGAACACCGATTCTTCTCTGGAGGATTTCCAGGCCGTTCTGGATCAGATCGCAATTTATTGTGAAGCGTTAAAAGAGAATGGTAAATTATACGGAGGTATTTCTCCGACCGATCACTTTGGCTGGAATTATGGGACAAGACTCCGTACGGACGGAGTACCGAGCGGTATTGAGCATGTAGGTTTAGTTACCGGTGATAACACCTTTACGGTAACGGATGCAATTGCAACCGATTATTTCCGTCTGTTTGCCAAGAATATGGCTGATTTCTATAAAAAAGGATATATCCGTTCCGATATCGGTTCTTTTGACAGAAGCGCAGCATCGTTACCGAAAAACAATGAATATACACCGAATACCTGGATTATGGGATGCGGAGGCGCTCTCTTGGATAATGATGCGGAACTGCAGTCTTTTCGGATGGGAACTGAAATTTCAGATGTCTTTATTGAAGAAAAGGGAACCCTGGGAAAAGGAGATGCAACCGCGATGTCCATTCCTTACTGCGCGGATGAACCGGAAAGAGGAATGATGGTATTGAATGCAATCTATTCTCAGCCGGATTTGTATCAGCTACTTATCTGGGGAATGGAAGGAGAGAATTATACCAAAAACAGCGATGGAACCATTACGCTTATTAAGAGCGATTCAGGAGAAAAAACTTACGGAATCGACAATTGGATTATCGGAACCTGCAGAAACGGACTTACGGAAGAAGGAAGTGATCCTGATTATTACAATCAGGTAGCAGAAGCGGAAAAAACAGCATATATAAATCCTTTCCTTAATTTTGCATTTGATCAGAGCAACGTAAGTGATATTGTTTCTTCCTTAACAGCCATTGACAAAGAATACTATGATATGGTTTACATGGGATATACAGGAGATGAATGGGAAGCTACACTGGATAAGTGGATTGCGGAACGCAAGGCTGCCGGTGTGGATACCCTGATTGCAGAATATCAGAAACAGCTGGATGCTTACATCAAAGAGAATAATATTACTTCATGGTAAGTGGTAAGCCGATTGGTAATCGGGAGATTAAAACGGTAATCTCCCGATTACTGTTTTATGAAAAGCAACTTTTCAACAGAACGGAGCGATTGATATAACATGAATATAGAAGAATTTATAAATGAGAAAAATGAAAAGCCGCTTGACAGAGTAGTTTCAAACGGAGGGTTTTGCAGCATCTTCAGGACCATTGCCTGTATAGGAGACAGTCTGTCTTCGGGAGAACTTGTCGCTTATGAAAATGGCAGTAAGAGCTGGCACGATATGTATGAATATTCCTGGGGACAGTTTTTGGCAAGAGATACGGGATGTACGGTATACAATTTTTCAAAAGGAGCCATGTGCGCAAAATGCTATGACGAATTCGCACGTGAAAGGGGATTTTATGACGATAAGTATAAAAGCAAAGCTTATATTATGGCGCTGGGTGTAAATGATATGTCACAGGTTCTGGCAGGTGAACTTGAATTCGGAGATGTTTCGGATATTAATATAGCGGATTACGCGAAAAATAAACCTACATTTGTCGGATATTATGCGAGTATCCTGTCCAGATACAAGACAATTGCGCCAAAAGCAAAATTTTTCTTTGTAACCATGTCCAGCGATACCGATGAAGAAAGAAGAGAAATGCTTTATGAAAAGCATGCTGAATTTTTATATAAGCTTACGGAAATCTTCGATAACAGCTATGTTATAGATCTTAGGAAGTATGCACCTTCCTATGATCATAATTTCAAGGAGAAATTTTACCTTGATGATCATCTGAATCCTTCCGGGTACAGATTAACAGCCTTGATGATCGAATCCTACATTGATTACATTATCAGGAATAATTTCGAAGATTTTAAGCAGGTTGGATTTATTAATACACCTTATCATAATGCAAAGGAAAAGTGGTAGGACAAAAATGATTCATTATATAAGTAATTACAATAATTACAAGAAATTGAATTTACACGCAGGGGATACCGTCCTTTTTCAAAGAGGGATGTTTGTAAGGGGCAAACTGGAAAATGTCGAAGGAGTAGATTACGGAGCCTACGGAGAAGGAGAAAATCCGACTTTCTGCGGGTCACATGATTTATCGGACAAAAACTTCTGGCAGGAAACAGAGCCGAATATCTGGAAATGTGTAAAACCCTTGAAAACCGAAGTATGCAATTATATTTTTAATGATGGAGAATTGTGCGGGACATTGCGGTGGGACAGACAGCAGCTCATCGAACAGGGGGATTTTTGGGATAATTGCTTCGGTCTGGATGAAGCAAAAGAGGAGAACCATGCGGCGTACCAAAACCATATGCCGCTTCTTTATTCCAAGGGGAACCCGGCGCTTTATTATGAAAAGATCGAGTGCGTAACCAGGGATTCCCGATTCCTTGCCAATATGGTAAGCAATACAGTTATTTCCGATATTGATTTTATCAATAACGGTGTTCATGCAATTGCCGGTACCAACGCTCCGAAAAACGTTGTGATAAAGAATTGCCGTTTTCGTTTTATCGGCGGCTGTGTCTGGGACAAACAGCTGAAAATCCGGTTTGGGAATGCGATTGAATGTTGGGATGTCTGTGAAAACGTGACGGTAGAAAATTGCAGATTTTACAATATATATGATTCCGCGGTAACACATCAGGGCGGGAAAGATTGCAAATGCGCGGATCGCTTTGATATCCGGAATAACTTTTTTGAAAAGTGCGGCATGGCTGCTTATGAGCAAAGAGATTTGATGCCGCGATATGCGGAGTTTTGTGACAATATCTGTAAAGATGCCGGAGAAGGGTTTTCCAGGCTCGGGGAAGTTATGCCCAGAAGATCCGAAATATGGCCGGAACCGATGGGACATCACATTTTCTTATGGAGAATCGACAATCCTGCTCAAAACGGCAGAATATGGATTACGAACAATACGTTCGGAGATGCACCGTTTGGAAAGGCGATATATGACCGGATTTCGCCTGAAGCCAAAAAGCAGCTCGTCATAAAGGAGAATCATTACACGGGGAGGTATTATTGGGATGGAGAGCCATAAAGCAAAAGGCAAAAGAATCCAGATAGGGAAGATGGAATTTCATGTTGAACTTGAGATCAAGGACTATTTGGGGAATGCTTTACCGATTAAGTGGATGGAAGAGGAAAGTACAGAAAACGATTTGAAGTTTCAGGGAAAATTCACTTGTCTGCACGATGAAAAGGATTTCTGTGCATCCGTAAAGGTTGTAACGGAAAACAACAGCGGATATATAGAACTGTCCTGCGAGGTTGACCCGGACAGCGGATGGCAGCGCCGGTATACCTTTCATCCGTATGACAGCATTCTTTTAAGACTGAAACCGGTGGAAGATTGCGATAAAATATTCGGCTCACAATCAAGACTGAAAGGTTCCGACTGCTGGTCAGGGGCATTTTTTGCAGGTAGTTTTTCAGAAATTCCGCAGAATATAGCATCCATGGTTTGGAAGTCAGATCAGTATTATCACATTCTTCCGCTGGTTGATGGGGATTTTAAAAGCGAAATAAGAAATGTTGACGGAGACTTTGCGATAAGCGTTTCTCCATGTTCGGGAGGCTTTACGAAAATAAAAGCGAAGTCTGCGGTTATAACCTGGGGAGAAGATCCTTATGAAACTGCTGAGAAAAACGTGAATAAAGGCTATGAAATACTGGACATTGTCAATGCCGCGAGGAAAAACACCCGGCTTTCGGAGGTCTTTGATTATCTTGGCTGGTGCAGTTGGGACTCAATGACATTACAGGTTAATTCTGCTGGAATTCTGGAAAAAGCAGAAGAATTCAGGGAAAAGAATATTCCGGTAAGGTGGATTCTGATTGATGACGGTTGGTATCCGGAAGACAAAAAGCGCAGAATCCTGGACTTTAAAGAAAAAAAAGAACAGTTTCCGGAAGGTTTTAAGAAGCTGACCTCCGAGCTGAAAAATCGTTACGGTATGAAATATGTCGGAATCTGGCAGTGTTATGTGGGAGGATGGAACGGAATTGCTCCGGACAGTCCGATTACACAGAATATGGCGGATATCATAGAGAAAAATGATATGGGAATCATAGTCCCCAGAACGGACGAAGGCGGAAGTTTTCGATATTGGAATGCCAGGAATGAATATCTTGCCAAATGCGGGTTTGATTTTTCCAAAGTAGACGTTGAATGCAGTATTTCCGGAGTTACGAATGATTTAAAACCGGTGGGACGTACGTTAAAAGAGGCTTTCCGGGGACTTGAGGGTTCAGTCGGAATGTACTTTGACGGCGCATGCATACATTGCACGGCAATGGGACCGGAATTCCTCTGGAGCAGAACCGTCGGAATGGTAAATCGGAATTCGGTTGATTTTAATCCGGCGGATGTAAAAAGTATGAAACAATTTGTATGTGACAATATTTTTAATTCCTATTATCATAGCCGGTTCTGCGACCTGGACTGGGATATGATGTGGAGCGACAGCCCGACAACGAAGCTTAATATTGTAATGCATAGCTTAAGCGGCGGATGTGTCTACCTTTCAGAACCGGCCGGGAGAAGCAAACGAGAAAATATTATGCCGTTCTGCTTGTCTGACGGACAATTGTTAAAATGTGACAATGCAATTATGCCGGCAGAGGATTCCCTGTTTGCCGACCCGATCCGTCACGAGGACGTTTTGAAAGCGTGGAATAAGCAAGGCAATGCAGGGTATCTGGGAATTTTTAATCTCTATGAGGGAGAAAAAACGATTAACGGTCGGTTTGCGGTTGATGATATACATGGAATAGCAGGGGATAAATTCCTTGTTTATGACTGGTTTCAAAGAAAATCGTTTCTGTCGGATAAAGAGACAAGGCATGAAGTTTCCGTTGAACCTTACGATGCCAAAATGTATGTTGCAACACCATACAGAAACGACATTGCACTGATAGGGAACATCGATAAGTATGTTCCATCAGCAGTGATCGAAAATGTCGTATACTGCGATGACCTGGTTATGCTTGATTTAAAAGAGGGAGGACAGTTTGCTTTCGCAGCAGATGGGCTGTTGCAGGTAAGAGCCAATGGGGTGAAAATCGATGTCGTGAAGCACGATCATTATTCTGTCGCAGACTGCTCCGGCATAAAAGGGAAAGTGATCCTGACAATAGAACGGAAAGGAAATGGAGAGGGCTATGAATGAGTATATAACGGAAAAAGGAAAAATTAAATCACAGAATGGCATTCCTTACTTAAACCGCTGGTTTTGCGATGATTTGCTTGTATTCGAAAAGGATAAGCATGGAATTGCCAAGGTGGAATACTTTAATCAGACAACAAAAGGATCGGCAAAAGTGTTTGTTGATGATATGTTTGGCGGTTTTGCATTTTATTTGCACAAGAAGAATGGCTTCCGCTATGCGGAAAAGATAACGGAGTGTACGGTTATGCCGTATGGATTTGAAGGCATCTGGGAACATAATGGTGTAAAAATGCAATATAGCCAGCGTATTCTGAATAATACGATTTGCATTACCTTGGAAACATCGGACAGTGTTCCGCAAGACATGACTTTTGATTTGGAATTTTATGATTTTTTGTCGTTTACGCCGTTTGACAGGGGAGACTTCAGATTCACGGATAATACGGAACGCAAATGGGTCACCTGGGAATTTAAAAATAATCGTATGACAACTCATTATACGGAACCCGTGAATGGTGCCGGAACCTATATTGTGATCGGCAGTAATGTTGACATTCATTATAACAAAAGACCGATCAATCCGAAACACATCCTGGAAAGTCCTGTGCTTGTACCGAATAGGCGTTATACGTATTTCCTGGTATTTGATCATAGCGAAAAGGGAGCACAAGAGCGTTTTGAACAGACAATGAGGATGGAAAAGGAATACAGGAAAATGCAGGAGCAACGGTATAACGAGGTGATAGAAAAAGCTCCTGTCCTGGAGAGTCCTTATGAAGGGCTGAACCGCTTTTTTGAGTTGGCACCGTTGTATCATGAATCCTGTAAAGTTACGTCTGTTCCCGGAGCTATAAGAGCCAAAACCAATTGCTACTGGGTCTGGGGCTGGGATGGGATGAGCAGCAGTTTTGCTTATACCTATTGGGGAGATATGAAATTCCTGAAAGATCTTTTACGTATGTATATGGAAACGGCAGACAAAGAGGGCGGAATTGCTCATTGCTATGCACGCGATATGTCCCATATCATAACAAGCCCGTATGCCGCACAGGGATTTTATATAAGTGTGCTTTATCAGTATTATATCAATGGCGGAGATATTGCACCATATTATGATTTTGCAAAAAAGATATTTCAAAAAATAGCAGATCATGAAGTGGGCAAAACAGGACTCTGTGAAGGCTTTTCTCTTTTTCCGGATTTCAGAGAAAGTATTTTGGAAGACGGAAAGGATATCAGCACATTTAATAACAGCAGCCTGTATTGTGCTGTTGCCGCAATGATTAAACTTGCAGAATCCGTGAAGGATGAAAAAACGGCAAAAAGAGCTTCGGATCTTTCCCAAAGAACCCGCGATCGTTTTCAGTCGATATTATTTGATGAAGAGGCTGGATTTTTTCGTTCGTCTGCCGATTCAAGGACTCTTGAAAAAAGAAATTGTTTTACATCCATGTCTATAAAGTGGGATAATTTGTTCTGTTACGATCTGGTAAAGGAAAAGACAGCACAGTCACTTCGCTTTTTTGAAGAGAATTTCCTGTGTAAAGCAGGTATCAGTCCTATGCCGGTTTGGGCGCAAAGTTATGACTCGGATGCTAACCAGGCACATTGTAATTGGCCCTGTAATGATGAGTTCTATGCCCGTCTTATTAATCTCGAAAACCGCAAAGATCTTGTGGATGAGTTTGCCGAAAGGATAGGTTACTGGACGGATATGCTTACCTGCCCGGAAGGAATTAATTGCTACATTGATACCGAAACACCCGAGACGGATTTCTGGACAACGGAAAACGGAGTGTGGCAGTCTTATTCCATGCGTGCCTGGTATGAGGCGGCAATACACAGTATCGTCGGCATAGATACGGATCTGGATGGTATTCATATTTACCCTTACAGCGGTGAGGAAGTGACACTTAGAAATCTGCATTATTGCGGAAAAACAGTGGATATTTATATGCGTGGGAGCGGCAGAAAAATAAAGAGTGTAATCCTTAATGGAAAAACGATAGGGAAAAGTTCCCTGGTTTCCAAAGAGCTTCTTATGGATAAAAACGTACTTGAAGTATTGAGGGAGCAATAGCATAATCTGCATTACGTTTATCTGCGGCAAATTTCACTTTGCCGTTTTCGCTGTAAAATTGCTCGGAAAGGAGATTATTATGAAACTTCAGTATCTGGGAACTGCAGCAGCGGAAGGAATTCCGGCGTTATTCTGTGAATGTGAGATCTGCAAGAGGGCAAAAAAGGCGGGAGGAAAGGAGATACGAACACGCAGTCAGGCATTGATAGATGATAAGATTCTGATCGATTTCCCGGCAGACACCTATATGCACTTTTTAAAATATGATATACCGCTTGCAACAGTGAAAACCTGCCTGATTACGCACTCGCATTTGGATCATCTGTATCCGCAGGAATTGGAAATGAGGAAAAGAGGGTTTTCTCACATCAATAATCAAACTCCATTGACCTTCTTTGCAGATGTGGCGGGATACGACAGCATTTATCATGTGAAAGTTACGAAAAATATCGCTGATGATGAAATAGCGGTCAGGAAGATTAAGGTATTTGAGCCGTTTACGGTGGAGGGGTATCAAATAACCGCACTGCGGGCTGCGCACGATCCGGCGTCTTCACCGGTTGTTTATCTGATTGAGAAAGACGGGAAATCCATATTTTATTCCAATGATACCAGTGAATATCCGGATGAGAGCATGGCTTATTTAAAAAAATTGACAAGACCCATAGATCTGATTTCTCTCGACTGTACGGAAGCTTGCAATGACGCAACCTATATCGGACACTTAACATTAAACAGGTGTATCAAATTGAAAGAAAACCTTCTGGATGTCGGTGCAGCAGATAAGAATACCGTTTTTGTCTTAAATCACTTTTCTCATAACGGAAGGCATGTGATATACGAGGAATTTACAAAAATTGCTGCAAAGTACGGTTTTGACGTGTCATATGATGGGAAAATAGTGGAAGTATGAGGTATTTCTTAATAATTCCTAAGAATTCATGAGTTGCTATTTTCCCGGTAAAGTGGTAAATGAGATAACAGTTCAGGCAAATAGCGCGACTGGTAACCGATTATTAAATAACCGGTTACCAGTCAAATGAAGAAATTCTCTGTTTTAAGTCTCCGGGCAGTTCTCATCTGAAAATCATGCTCTGCATCTTTAAATCTTCAAATATTTCATTGTGTATTTCTTCACGCATTTTCTCAATGGAACCGTAATCGTAGCCATTGAAATTATTTTTCATATTCAAAAATCTTGTTGCATTTGTCAGGATAATAACATACATATCCATCCTGCGGTTGAAAAACATGGATGTTCCGGTATGGCCGGTATGTCCAAAACTGCCTGCAGGAAAGAGTTTACCCGTCTGATGGTATTTTTCGTCAACATAAAGCCACCCAAGTCCCCAAGCTTCGCCGAAGTTCGTTACATGATTCCTTTCTGCATTATCGAATATAGTTTCCGAGTAAAGTGAGTTACTTCTGCACATAACAGCGTCGGCAAATTTCTCAATGTCTGCCATGGTAAAAAACTGCCCGCCCGATCCGGCACTTGTTTTAAGAATCCGTATATTTTCATCATCCCACGGGTGTTCCAATCCGTTCAGACCGTCGGTTCTGTAGCAAACGGCTGCATTCGGTTCTTTTATGGAAATGTTGAATTTACTTCTTGTATAGCCAAGAGTTTTTTTGACCTTTTCGTCAAAGATCTTTTCCAACGGCATATTATAAATCTTCTCTAAAATATATCCGAGAAGAATCATCCCGTTACAAGAATAAGTATAACAAGTTCCTGGGGCATAGGCTAACGGACAGCTGAGTATAAAGTTTGCAACAGCATCACTTCCCTTATCTGCTGCTTCCTGTGGAATACTGTATCTTATGATTCCTGATGTGTGTGTAAGCAGTTGCCCAACTGTTATCGTTTTCTTTTCACTTGGCACATTGTCAAAAAACTTCTGTAAGGTATCGTCAAGAGATAGAACTTTTTCATCTATGCTTTTCAAAATCAGTGTTGATGTCACAAGTACCTTGCCCATGCTTGCTATATCAAAATAAGTATCGGCATTCACATTTACGGAGTGCAAAAATTTTTTCTCATTGCCGACGGAAACCAGTACTCCGTAAGAATCAAAACCTTTTTCCTGTAATTTCCTGTTTAGTAAAAGTTCTGTTTTTTCCAGGTTCATATCTTTTCCTCTCTCTATAAAATCGTTTGATACAATTCGTTTAACAGCGCATCGGCATACAATTTAAATCCGTTTTCATTCGGATGAAGATACCCGTCACGATAATAAGTTCGGTCTTTTGGGATAAAATCAATACCGTCAATAAAGTACAGGTCTTTACAATCATTTGAGATTTGTTTTAAGGTATTGGCTATTGTAGAAAAACTGCCGAGTTTATGCTTTTCATTATGGTCTGCACGCCAAATCGGGGCAATTACAAAGATCGGAACATTCGGATAATTGCTTACCAGGTTTTCAAAAAAAACATAGCTACGCTTTTTAAAATCTTCAAAATCAGCACCTTTCCAATCATTTGTGCCGTATGCCACCGTTATAAAGTCCGGCAAAATTTTTCTTTCGCATTTTGTAAGCTCAGGCAAAAAAAACGAGCCGCCTATTCCCTTATTCATTATATTAGCATTCAGCTTGTCGGCTAATATGGATGCATAGGAAAGCGAAGATTGAGCTGCGTCATATCCTTGCGTTATGGAATCGCCGTACATAATGAGCTTTCTTTTCTTTTGCACCGGAGTGATAACCGCCCCGTCGTCAAGTTCGATTTCCCTTATCATTCCCTGAACCGACCAGGGGAAATAGATACAAATGTGCTTTAATCCTGATTTTAAGTAAAAAGTTTTTTGTCTGTCGGCAAGATTGTATTTCTTGTACGGATATTGAGGTAAGCGGTTGAAATTCTTTATTTGTCCGACTATACTGCCATTACAGGATATGTCGAAGGAGTAAAAATTTCTTCTGTCCGGATTGGACTCTTTCACACTTGTCGCAATCCGGATATAACGACTGTCGGTTTCAAATTCTATTCTTACCCCTGCTGTTGCCAGCCGGTTATCCTTTTCATGGTTTGTTTCGCCCAGCTCTTCTTTGGAAAATCTTGAAAATAGGATTTTGTTATGATCCGTGTCAGTATATTCAACCCCGAAAACGAGAGGCTGTATTTGTTCATATTCCAATTTCATAACGTTACCTGCTTTTGCTTTATTTATCCGGTGTCCAGTCCATATGATCCGTAACGTATCGCACGAACTTTAAAGGCGGCTGTACTTTGGTCGCAAGTTCGTCATATTGCTGTACGCAAAGACTCATACAACTGCCGAGCATCGGTGAAACGAGTCTGTGAATTTTATAATGCGTTCCACCCGATAGAAATAGAAACGGTATTTTAAGCTCCTTTTTTAAAAGGCCTGTTATTCTGATATTTTCCGCTTCTTCCGCTTCGTTATCAGCGGCTGTTACGATCTTGGCAATATCAGCGCCCCGTCTCTGGTGCTCATATGCAATTTCAAGAACCTCGTCTGCCCCGGCATATCGGTATAGGTGCGATGACATCAGAACGGATTTCCCCATGATATCTCCGAGTGTCCCACCGAGCTTCAATCCGTCAAGAAGTCCCTGCATACATTCTTCGTCCGACCATCCCTCATTGCATCCGCTGCGGTAATTCGCGATATAAAAAGGTCTGCCTGCACCGGAGGAATAGATTTCCTTTAAATACTTTCTTTCTTCATGGGCAAGCTGGCAAATCTGAATCCCAAAAGCGTCAGCACCTTCATATACGGCATTTCTGATGGTATTTATTGCATTTCGGGCAGTTCTCGACTGTATCATAACAGTTACCGCCGGACGATAATCGGTTAAAAAGACAAGATTCATATTTATTTTCTATCCCCTGCCCATGGCATTTCTTCCGCCGTCAATCATAATATTTTCACCGTTTATAAACTGACCTTTATCGGAAGCGATAAACAAAATCAAATCGATAATCTCCTGAGGTTCTGCCGCTCTGCCGAGGAGCGTCCGCATACCTGCCATTGCCGCTCTTGTGAGAACCGGTCCGGGGGATACGCACACACAGCGAACATGGTATTTGGAACCATATTGTGCAAGGGATTTGGTAAGACCGTACATCACTCCGCTTTTGGCTGTCGGGTAATCCATTCCACGTCCATCACCCTCTTTGCCCGTTATGGAGCCGATATTGATAATAAGTCCGCTTTTTTGCTCTCTCATTTGCTTCATACAGGCATGTGCAAAGTAAAATTGTCCTTTTAAATTCACGTCGATTCCCCAATCATAGACATCAATGGGGATATCGGGAAATTCCAAAGCCGGATCAACGTTCAGCATGCGTACCGCTGTCCCTCCGGCGAAGTTTGTTAAAAGATCAATGGAACCAAACGTTTCAACCGCCTTATCGCGAGCACTGCAGACCTGCTTGTAATCACGCACATCGCAAATCACGCCAATCGCTCTGCCTTGCTCTTTTAAGTCAATTTCATTTACTTTCTCATGCAGAACTTTTTCATTCACATCACACATCACAACGTTTCCGCCAAGCGCAGCGAAATTTTGCGAAAATAATAATCCCATTCCCGATGCGGCGCCGCTTACTACCGCTGTTTTTTTCTTGAAATTCATAACAATATCCCTTCCTTTCTCAGATCATCATACCGTATTGACAAATAAAATGAAATGCATTATAACACTGTATACAGGAACAATACTATTACAAACGAGGTGCATGAGAGTATGAATATACAGCCAAACGGGGAACTGAAATTTTTAAATATTGGAAAGTACGGAGGCATGTACACGGATACGGCGGATTTTTCCGATAATCCCCGTCCGTTTTTCAGTATAGGAATGATATTAAATGGGAAGGGAGACTTTTGTGAACAAAAATCGGATCCGGTTCATGTGGATCCGGGTGACATGATTATTGTTCCTGACGCAGCAAGGTATCTATCGCATTGGTCCGGTTCTCCGGTGATATCCTATATAACATTTCATTTTATTCTGGAAAAAAGCTTTGGCGGTAGTATTTCTATTCAGAAGGTATGCGGGTTGGAACATTTAACAAAGGATTTTGTATTTGCTTATGATAATTTTTCAACAGCACAAAGGCCGTTTAAAGTACTCAGTATTTTTTATAACCTTTTGGATGAAGTCATTCCCAAAATCCAAAGAAACTCTGAAAAGCAGATTCGTACATCTGTAAAAAAGGCGATTGATTATATAACTTTTCACTATAAAGAAAACATAGCAATACAAGAGCTTGCAGCAATTGCAAATCTGTCGGCATCAAGATTTTTTACGGTATTTAAAGAAGAAACGGGCATCACTCCGATTGAATACAAAAATCGTATTTGTATCAAAAATGCAGAGAAGATGTTGCTTACATCCGATTTATCCATTGAAGAAATAGCGGAAAAACTCGGTTTTAATTCTTCTGCCTATTTCAGACGCACCTTTAAAGCCTTTACCGGCCAATCACCCAGAGAATATAAAAGCAACATCAAAACAGGATTGAAAATATAAAATTCCTAAGAGTTCATGAGTTGCTATTTTTCTGTGGAAATGGTAAAATGAGATGAAGAAATTCCGGAAGGATGACAACATTGACTTTTGAAGGGAGCGAAACATTATGAAGAATAAATACTTCCCAGATGAAGATATAGATATGGATATGGATGATCTTTGTTTTGTATGTTATATGATAGAACGTGTGCAAGATAAATTAAGCAGAAAAATAAGTATGTCGTAAACACAATCGGACGAGATGGCTTATATCATCTTCTTAGCTGTGCAAATGTACTGCATTGTGAAAACCCATTGAAGGTAGAGGCGGACTGGATATCATCAACGCTAAAGTTATCTACACAGATGGCATGAAGTATCCATCACAGTTCCTCCGTTTCATGCTTCGGACGATTTGCTGCCGTCCAGTTTTTCGGGTTGGTATCATCCGGGGCAAGCCCTGCAAGAATAGCCTCGTAGTGTACAACCTTATCATCCATATATTTTGCGGTAGCCTTGGCTTCTTCCACTCGTTTATAGGATTCCTTTCGCTGTTTCAAAATGATTGCATACCTTGCCCGCAGATTTTCTTCCGATTCCTCCTGCAGACAAAGACGGCAATACTCCCGAATATCCTCTATGGACGCACTGCAGCCTTTTAAACATTTGATTCCCTGCATCCAGTTGACGGAGTTCTCATTGAATACCCGGCGGTTGCCGCCGTCCCGCTCACAGGGCAAAAGCCCCTCATCCGTATAAAAACGCAGAGTATGCTCCGTCACATTGAACATCTTTGCCATTTGCTTTATTGTATAGTACATTGTGTCCTCCGAAAAATTTCAAAAATTTAAAGGTTCGAAAATTTCAAAAATTCAAAAGTTATGTGAAAAGGTAACTTCCATGTTTTTTGTGTTTGCTGCAGGATACGGTTTTGAGGGGTGTCCTATGACGGAAGAAACATGGAGGTGTAAGGTATTTCTTAATAATTCCTAAGAATTCATGAGTTGCTATTTTCCCGGGGAAATGGTAAAATGAGGGCAGAAGGAGGGTAACACTTATGAACGGAAAATTCAGGAAATCAATTGCGTTGTTAACCGGCATTTGTCTTTCTTTGGGAATGCTGCCGGGAAGGGTAAGTGCGTCAGCCGTAATTCCGGAAAAGGAAAGTATACGAAGCATCAATCTGGGTACGGATATCCTCACGGCTCCGTCGAAAACGTCGGCAAGCTGGTCGGGAAGCAGGGTTTATCTGGGTGGACTTTCGGATAAAAGCGGTTCGGTTCCCATTGTATGGAGGGTTTTGGATCCGGGAAGCAAGGGGAACGAGACCATTCTGCTGCAGGCAGATGAGATGATAAAGGCTGTAGACTTTGCCGGAACCGACTCTGGTGATACCGGCGAGGTACAGTGGAGCGGCAGTGCCGTGCAAGATTACTTAAATCGGAGCGGAAAGAGCGGATTTTTGTATGGATTTGATTCGCAGGAGCTGGATGCAGTAAAGAAAAGCAACACAGCGGAACAGAAGGATCTTGCGGCGGGAGAATGGACATTTACCAATCCGGCTTCTTCCGGCGATAAAGTCTTTTTGCTGAGTGCCGCTGAAGTTATGAAAGCGGAATATGGGTATGGCAGGGACAGTGCCCGCAAGATGTCTTCTCTTACGGTTTCAGACGGCAATGGAGGAACACAGACCGTTTCGGACTGGTGGCTTCGGTCTTCCGTAAAAGACGGAGAGGATCAGATTGCAGTTGTGGATAAGCAGGGGAGCCTTGTGGCAAAGGATGCTTATGAGCAGAAAGCTGACGGGGGCTTTGAAGCTGCAAAAGCAGGACTGGTGCCGGCATTGTATCTGGATGCATCAAGGGTTCTGTTTTTAACGTCTTCCGATCAGAAAAAAGCGGATAAAATCCTGCCGGTAACGTCAGGGCAGGACAGTGTCTGGAAGATGACACTCTTAAGCGGTACGGATACGGTGAATAATTCCCTGAAAGCAGCGCTTACGGAAAATGATGGAAGTTCCCTTTATGAACAGGGAGCAACTGTAAAAATTAAGCATAACTATGCTAAGAGCAGGCTTGCGGCGGCAACCCAGGTATCGGCTCTGATTCTGAATGAAGCAGGGGAACCGGTTTATTACGGAAAGCTGAATGCAGATACGAAAGCAACGGTGTCTTCTTTTGCGATTCCCGAGGATATGAAGGCCGGAATGTATCAGCTTTACATTTTTGCCGAGGAAATTCATGGAACGAAAGAAACAGACTATGCCTGTGCTCTGGGCAATGCGATTTCCATAGAGGTGGATACGAAAAGAACTCCTCAGGTGGCACAGAAGCCTGTGGCAGGCGAGATTACTTACGGTCAGTCGCTGGCGGATTCCGTGATTACGGGAGGCAAGGTGCAGAATAACGGTGCAGAGGTAGCGGGAACTTTCCGGTGGAAGGATTCTTCTATTGTACCGTCTGTATCAGACAGCGAACAGACACAGTATGAAGCGGAATTTGTTCCCGCGAAAGAGGATACTTATTACAAAGTCAGCCTTACCCTGACTTTGAAAGTAAAGAAAGCAGCAGTGCCGACCACTCCGGCAAAAGAAATATCGGTTCCTTTTGAGACCGCTTACGTAAAGCAGGTAACGCTTCCCGAAGGTTGGAAATGGCAGGCAGAATATGCTGAACAGGAACTGACTCCCGGCGGAGCAAACCAGGTGAAGGCTGCTTATAAAGACACTGCCAATTATGATAATTCCATTGTGGATGTAGTGATAAAGCGTGCAGCCTGTGTGCATCAGGGAGGAACTGCTACCTGTATCAGTCCGGCGATTTGTGATATCTGCGGCCAGCCTTATGGCGAAATCGACCCGAATCATCACGGGGAGACAGTTTTACAGGGCGTAAAGTATTCTACCTGTACCGAGTTGGGATACACCGGTGATCTGGTATGTAAAGACTGCGGAAAGGTGCTGGAAAAAGGAAAAGATTATCCTATGACGGCACACCAGTTTAGGGAAGAAATTACCAGGCAACCTACCGAATGGGCAGAAGGGGAAAGAACTTTCACCTGCCAGGTCTGCGGATATCAGTACAAAGAAGCGATCGGCAAGCACAACCACTATTATTACCGGGTTACGACTTTAAAGTGGGCGGACTGCACGAACAAGGGAGAGATTGAGCATTATTGTGAGTGCGGAGATTCTTATATTGAGGAAGTACCGGCACTGGGACATGATTACAAAGCGGTAATCACAAAAAAAGCAACGACAGAGGCGGAAGGAATCAAGACCTACACCTGCAGCCGATGCGGTCACTCCTATACAGAAAAAATCGCCAAACTTTCCGGCGGAAGCACGGAATCCGGAGATAAGGTTTCCGATAATACCGGAGACAGGAAGCCTTATGTAAAGGGAAATAAGGGAATCAGCGGCTGGAATGACATTAACCGCCATATCTTAAAGGCTGCAGACGGAGCAATAATTCAGATTAACATGAACGGTTCCTTCATTGTTCCGACCAAAACCCTGGAGACGATTCAGGGAAAGAAGAGGACACTGATCCTGGATATGGGAGATGACATTCAATGGAGTATCTCCGGCGAAGAACTGGCGGGAGAGAAACTGGCGGATAAGAATCTGAAAGTAACCAGGAACAGTGGGGCGATTCCGGAGAACCTGATTTCCCAGGCAGCATCCGGGAATAAGACCGTAAAGCTTTCCTTGGCGGAAGAAAAGAGTTTCGGAACGGGAATGCGTCTGGAAATCAAGTTAAGTGAAGGAACGGCGGGGCAGTATGCGAATCTGTTTGCTTATCAGAAGGACAGCGGTACGCTTAATTACGTAGACAGCAGTCAGCTGAGTGCAGAAAAACTGGCAGGATTTCCCATTGAAAATACCGGCGAGTACCTGATTGTGATCAGTGACAGCGTAATGGACGGAAGTTCACCGGCAGAACCTACGGAACCTTCCAAGGAGCCGGAGCCCACACAGTCCTCTTCGGAGCCTTCTTCCGGAGAAGTGATTCCTGCGGATAACGACAAGGTGAAAGAATTGTCTTCGATCTCACCGTTAGTCATTGTTATGGTCGGTCTGATCATTATCGGCTGCGGACTCCTGATTCTGGTTCTGGTACGGAACCGGAAAAAGAGCGGATACGGGTATGAATACGTGGACGATGAACAGGACGGCACAGACGACACATCGTATGGAGACGATGATAATCGGTAGGGTCGTACAGCCGAAGCAGAAAAGACAGAAGATACAAGACGTAAGATAAAATAGAAAAAGTCCCGGACAGGAAATAGTCAGTGTCCGGGTCTTTTTTTTACGATATACTGAGACCGGAATATTTCTTGGGAGAGACTCCAACGGCTTTGGTAAAGGATTTGAAAAAGCTGCTGTAATCGGTAAAGCCGCTGCGTTCAAAGGCTTCGGCAACGCTGGCACCTTCACTTAAGTGTGCTTTGGCAATGCTGATGCGCCTGGCGGTCACATATTTGTTAATTGTGGTTCCGGTAGCTGCTTTGAAAATTTTGCAGATATAGGATTCGCTGAGGTAAAAATGGGCGGCAAGCTGCTCTAAGGTAACAGGTTGGGAAATGTTGGCATTCAGATAGACCAGAATGTCATCCACCTGATGATTGTATTTAAACCTGTGGGCAGCTGCCGGCGCCTCCTGCGCCTGGGAAAGAGCAGCCCGGTTGGAAAGCACCTCGGTATTGATCATGACAAGAAGCTCCAGAAAGGCGGCCTCTTCAATAATATCATGGGCATATCCTGCAGCGGAAGTAATCTTGCCGATATAGTACATGAAACGTTTCTGCTGTTCCTTGTTTAATGACAGCTTATGGGAAAAGCCTGCAGAACGATCGGAAAAGCAGTAATTTAAGTCAGTTTGTGGGGAAGAGAGCTTTCTGACGTAATCCGGATGGATGCTTAAAACGATCCGTTCGTGCATACAGCTGTCCACTTCTGTCAGCTTGTGGCTTTCATATTGGTTGATAATAAACAGATCCCCCGGCGCAATACTGTAAAAACAGTTGTCGATGAGGAACTGCCGTCCGCCGGAAATGGAATAATACAGTTCACAACAGTCATGGATATGCATATCCATGGCTTTTTCTTCTTTATACAAATGAGCTACCGTAAAGGTTTTGTTTTTCAGACAGTCCGCTACTGCCTGCTTGCAGGAAGTTAATTCTTCCATGGCCCGGGTGCCTCCTTCTTATCGATTGGTCTGCTTTTTTTATTATACTAAAAAAACATTTATGCCGCAAGCCAAAAGTGTTCAGTATTTGCAAAGTTTTAAGCTATATTTGAATAGACTTTGTTAATTTAATAAATTATAATGAGAGCATATAAAATAACAACAAAATAAAAGTGGAAATGTACGCATAGATGTGTTATAATCTATGTAAGCGCTTTCACAAAAAGTAACGGCAAATTATTTTTGCAGAAAGAGAGGCACAAAGTGGAACTGAGAACAGCAGTATCTCCAAGAGATGTGAAGCACTATACCACGGACAGGCTCAGAGAGGAGTTCCTGATTCAGGATCTTTTCGTACCGGGGCAGATCAAACTGGTATACAGCCACATTGACAGAATTATCACAGGAGCGGCAGTACCGGTAGAGCCGATTGCCCTGACAGCCGGAGCAGAGCTTCGGGCTGAGTATTTTTGCCAGAGAAGGGAACTTGGCGTGATCAATATCGGTAAAGCGGGAACGATTACCATTGACGGCCGGGTTTACCATGTAGGTTACAAGGAAGCGATGTATATCGGAATGGGATCCAAAGAGATTGTTTTTGCAAGCGATGATCCGGATTCGCCCGCAAAGTTTTATCTGAATTCCGCACCGGCGCACAGAACCTGTCCTACCGTGCTGATTAAGCCGGAAGGAGAGCCGGAAGAAGGCGTTGTCATTGTGAAACCGGAAAATAAGGTTGAACTGGGATGCCTTGAGGATGCCAACCACAGAGTGATCTGTAAGTATATCCTTCCCGGACAGGTGGAAAGCTGTCAGCTGGAAATGGGTATGACGAAGCTGGAACCCGGAAGCGTATGGAATACCATGCCGTGCCATACCCACGACAGGCGTATGGAAGTATACCTTTATTTTGAGATGCCGGAAGATGCCTTTGTTATGCATTATATGGGAGAACCTCAGGAGACCAGACATATCGTGATGCGTAATGAAGAAGCGGTTATTTCGCCTAGCTGGTCCATTCATTCCGGATGCGGATCCAGAGCTTATACCTTTATCTGGGGAATGGTGGGAGAGAACCAGGACTTTGATGATATGGACGGCGTGGATAATAAGGATTTACGGTAAAGCGGATTCCGAATGTTTTAGAATTGCGGGAGCTGTTTTGCAGCGGAGCAATTCGTGATATGATATAAAATAAAAAAAGGAGACTACGAATATGGGAAATTTTACAGAAAAGTTTTCACTGGAAGGTAAAGTAGCACTGGTAACGGGAGCTTCTTACGGAATCGGATTTGCTATTGCTACGGCATATGCCGAGGCAGGAGCTACGATTGTATTTAACGATATCAAGCAGGAACTGGTAGATAAGGGACTGGCTTCTTATGCGGAAAAAGGTATTAAGGCTCACGGTTACGTATGCGATGTAACGGATGAAGATGCCGTAAAAGAAATGGTAGAGAAGATCACGGCAGAAGTAGGACCGATTGACATTCTGGTAAACAATGCCGGCATTATCAAGAGAATTCCCATGCATGAAATGTCCGCAAAGGATTTCAGACAGGTAATTGACATTGACTTAAACGGACCGTTTATCGTATCCAAGGCAGTGCTTCCTTCCATGATGGAGAGAAGAAAAGGAAAGATTATCAACATCTGTTCCATGATGTCCGAATTCGGAAGAGAGACCGTATCTGCTTATGCGGCAGCAAAGGGCGGGTTAAAGATGTTAACCAAGAATATTGCATCGGAATATGGTGAATATAATATTCAGTGTAACGGTATCGGACCGGGTTATATTGCAACGCCTCAGACCGCTCCTCTTCGTGAGATTCAGCCCGACGGCAGCAGACATCCTTTTGATCAGTTCATTATTGCAAAGACCCCGATGGCTCGCTGGGGAGTAGCAGAAGATCTGCAGGGACCTGCAGTGTTCCTGGCATCCGAAGCTTCTGATTTTGTAAACGGTCTGATCCTGTATGTAGACGGTGGAATTTCCGCTTACATCGGTAAGCAGCCGAAATAAAACCGGGACAGAAGCAATTTCTCCAACGCTGCAGTAAGCGCTGAAAGCGTGATTTTGCGAATGGAGATTCGAAAAGGAGATCAGAAAAATGAAGATAGCATTGATCAATGAAAACAGCCAGGCGGCGAAAAATGAAATGATCTGCAACGTTCTTAAGAAGGTTGTAGAGCCCATGGGACATGAAGTATTTAATTACGGTATGCGCGGAGCGGAAGATCCTGCTTCCCTTACCTATGTACAGAACGGAATTCTGGCAGCTGTTCTTTTGAATTCAGGAGCAGCGGATTATGTGATTACCGGCTGCGGCACGGGAGAAGGGGCAATGTTAGCCTGCAACTCCTTCCCGAAGGTGCTTTGCGGACACATTGAATCCCCGCTGGATGCCTATCTGTTCTCTCAGGTAAATGACGGGAACTGTGTAGCCCTCCCTTTTGCGGAAAACTTCGGCTGGGGCGGTGAACTGAATCTGGAATATACTTTTGAAAAACTGTTCTGTGCACCGGGTGGCGGCGGATATCCGCCGGAAAGAGTCGTACCGGAACAGCGTAATAAGAAAATCCTGGATCAGGTGAAAGAAGTAACCCATACGGACATGGTTACGATTTTGAAGAATCTGGACAGAGAGCTGGTAAAGGGTGCTTTGTCCGGTGAGGGCTTTAAAGAGTATTTCTTTGCAAACTGTAAATGTGATAAGATCGCAGCCTGCGTAAAGGAGATTCTGGCATAATGGCAACTTTTTCCTTAAAAATCCTGGACAAGCAGGGAAATGTAAAATGTGAGGACGTTTCGGAAGAACTGGCAAGTCTGGTCTTTCGCGGCGAATACGAAGAAGGAGACCGAATTGCGGTGTCTTCTTCCGAGAAAAATATCCATGTGTGGCTTCAGCTGGACGATGCCATGGGCGCCTCCTTCGTTTATCTGAAGGAAGACGCGGTTTATACCATTCCTTTCGGTGAAAAACGGAGCAATCTGTCACCGAAAGCATTTTCCGGAGACCTGCATTATCTGTATCTGCGTCCGGTACAGGAAGAGGAGAGCGGTCAGTACCGGAACCTGGCAGGCAATGTGTATGACCAACACGGGAAAGTAGGTATTTATCCGCATGCTTCCGCAAATGTGGAGACCAGGGGAGAAGCAGTCTTTGCTGCCAAGAATGCAATTGACGGTGTGATAGAAAATCGTTCCCATGGACTTTGGCCTTATGCATCCTGGGGAATCAATCGACAGGATGATGCGGAGATTACGCTTGATTTCGGCAGGAAGATCGAAACCGATAAGATTATTTTGTTTACCAGAGCGGATTTTCCGCATGATAACTGGTGGACGCAGGTAACATTCAACTTTTCCGATGGTACGGTTCTGACCGCCCGATTGGAAAAAAGCCGTTTTGCCCATGTGTTGAAATTTGACAAGAAGCAGATTTCCTGGGTAAAGCTCGGTAGCTTGGTGAAAGCGGATGACCCGTCGCCTTTTCCGGCATTGACGCAGATTGAGGTATACGGAACCGTTTTGTCATAAAAAACAGAACCGTCCGGCAGCAGAAAATGTTGTCGGGCGGTAAAGTCGTGCAGTAGAAACTGCGCAGAAAAGAGGAGAACTATGAATACCGTTTTAGAGAAAATCAGCAAAATCGGCATTGTACCGGTAGTGAAGATTGACAGAGAAGAAGATGCTCTGCCTCTGGCAAAAGCGCTTTGCGCAGGAGGACTTCCCTGTGCAGAAGTTACGTTCCGTACCGATGCGGCAGCGGGTGCGATCAAAGCGATGACCACTGCTTTCCCGGATATGTGCGTAGGTGCCGGAACCGTTTTGAATGCAGCACAGGTAGACGCTGCAGTGGAAGCGGGTGCACAATTTATCGTAAGCCCCGGATTAAATCCGAAGACCGTAAAATACTGTCTGGACAAGAACATTCCGATTACTCCCGGAACTTCAAGCCCGAGCGATATTGAACAGGCAATTGAACTGGGACTGGATGTTGTAAAGTTTTTTCCGGCGGAGCAGTCCGGCGGAATTGCCAAGATCAAGGCTATGGCAGCTCCTTACGTGAATATGAAATTTATGCCTACCGGCGGCATTAATGCCAAGAACCTGACTTCTTATCTTGACTTTAACAAGATCATTGCCTGCGGCGGATCCTGGATGGTTCCCTCGGATTTGATCAATAACGGAGAATGGGATAAGATCGAACAGCTGACCAGAGAAGCCGTTCAGACGATGCTTGGTTTTGAATTGGCTCATGTAGGAATCAATGCAGAAAACGAAGAAGAGGCTGTAAAAGCAGCCAAGAGATTTGCTTTCCTGTTCGGTATGCCGGAGAAAAACGGAGGAAGTTCCGTATTTGCCGGAACGGCAGTGGAAGTCATGAAGACACCTTTCCTCGGAAAGTATGGTCATATTGCTATCAAGACCAACTATATCAAACGTGCAGTCAACTACATGGAAAATGTTCTGGGCGTGGAATTTAATTGGGAAATGTGCAAGAAGGACGAAAAAGGCGATTATAAGGCTGTCTATCTGAAAGAAGAAATCGGCGGATTTGCCGTACACCTTCTGCAGAAATAAAATGGAAAAGCGCATTTCAAAGCTGATTTCCGGTGAAGAAAAAACCCAACGAGTATAAATGTGCAAAAGTAAGAAAGGAATTGAAAAAATGGCAAAAGTAGTTACCATGGGAGAGATTATGTTAAGACTTTCCACTCCCAACAGTGAAAGATTTATCCAGGCAGATGAATTTGATGTTTGTTACGGCGGAGGAGAAGCTAATGTAGCTGTTTCTCTGGCAAATTACGGACATGATGCGGAATTTGTAACGGCAGTTCCGAATAATGAGATCGGTGATTGTGCCGTTGCTGCATTGAGAAAATTCAATGTGGGAACAAAGCATATCGCAAGATGCGGAGAAAGACTTGGAATTTACTTCTTAGAGTCCGGTTCTTCCATGAGACCGTCTAAGGTGGTATATGACAGAGCACATTCTTCCATTTCCACGGCAACGGAAGCAGATTTTGATTTTGATGATATTTTCAAGGATGCAGACTGGTTCCACTTTACCGGAATTACACCGGCTGT
This sequence comes from uncultured Acetatifactor sp., assembly GCA_934433135.1. Lineage (GTDB taxonomy): Bacteria > Bacillota > Clostridia > Lachnospirales > Lachnospiraceae > Acetatifactor. The sequence continues at coordinate 257,572 of CAKRZO010000002.1, forward strand.
TTCGGATACAGCAGCTGAACTTACGGAAAAAGCTTTGATTGCAGCGAAGAAGCATGGCGTAAAAGTGTCCGTAGACCTGAACTTCCGTAAGAAACTGTGGACCTCCGAAAAGGCACAGAAGGTTATGACCAATCTTATGAAGTACGTGGATGTATGTATCGGAAATGAAGAGGATGCGGAACTGGTTCTCGGATTCAAACCGGGCGCAACCGACGTTACCAGCGGTGAATTGGAACTGGCAGGCTACAAGTCCATTTTTGAACAGATGGTAGACAAGTTCAACTTTGAATATTGTGTATCCTCCTTACGTGTCAGCCATTCCGCTTCGGATAACGGCTGGTCTGCATGCATTTATGCAAGAGATACCAAGGAATTCTATCATTCCAAGGAATACAGCATTCATCCGATTGTTGACCGTGTAGGCGGCGGCGATTCCTTCGCAGGCGGCGTCATCTGCGGACTGCTGGACGGAAAAGACTTCAAGACAGCGCTGGAGTTCGGCGTAGCAGCATCTGCATTAAAGCATACTATTCCGGGAGACTTTAACATGGTATCCAGAAAAGAAGTAGAGACTCTGGCAGGCGGAGATGCTTCCGGACGTGTACAGCGTTAAAAAGAACAGGAAAATATAAAGCTTCTAAAGAAAAAGAGCTTGTCTTACTTGCGGGTAGGACAGGCTCTTTTTATAGAAAACAAAAACTTCTTTAAGCGACAGATATACGGTAAATTTGAGAAAATAAGAGGATTAATAATGAAAAACCCGAACACCTTGATTGATAAAGTGTTCGGGTTTTTTCGTGCAGAGAAAGGGACTTGAACCCTCATGATATTGCTATCACACGGACCTGAACCGTGCGCGTCTGCCAATTCCGCCATCTCTGCAAGCAAAAAATATTGTACTATGTTTTCCGGCTCCTGTCAAGTAGAAAATGAAAATTTGTAACAGTTCAGACGGAAATTTTAAGGCAGTTCCGGAAGCGCATTTTATTTTTGTTGCGGTTTTCCGGAAAAAAAGGTATAATAGGAGAAAAGGTGTTTCAGTATTACAACCCTGTAAGGGGAAAGGAGAGATAAGTATATGGGTCTTATAAAAGCGGCAATGGGTGCAGCAGGCAGTGTCCTTGCGGATCAGTGGAAAGAGTTTTTTTATTGTGAAGCAATGGATAAAGAAGTTATGGTAACGAAGGGAAAGAAACGTGTAAGCGGCAGATCCGCTAATACCAAAGGAAGTGACAATATCATCACAAGCGGTTCCGGAATCGCAGTAGCGGACGGACAGTGTATGATCATTGTGGAACAGGGAAAAATCGTGGAGTTCTGTGCGGAACCGGGAGAATTTACCTACAATGCGTCTACCGAACCCAGCATTTTTTCCGGAAGCCTGGGTCAGAGCGTGATCGCTACCTTTAAAAGTATCGGAAAGCGTTTTACCTACGGGGGAGATACCGGGAAGGACCAGAGAGTTTATTACTTCAATATCAAAGAGCTGATCGACAATAAATTCGGTACGGCGAATCCCATTCCGTTCCGGGTAGTGGATTCCAAAATCGGACTGGATGTAGATGTTTCGGTAAGGTGTAACGGTGTCTACTCTTATAAAATCGTAGATCCGTTGCTGTTTTATACCAATGTGTGCGGCAATGTGGAGAGAGAATATCTGCGCAGTGAGCTGGAACCGCAGCTGAAGACGGAATTTATCAGTGCGCTGCAGCCTGCTTTCGGTAAGCTTTCCGCACTGGAAATGCGGCCGAATCAGATCGTTTTACATAATACCGAGCTGGAAAATGCACTGAACGAAGTGCTGAGCCGGAAATGGGGAGAATTAAGAGGACTTAAGGTAGTCAGCGTGGCTTTGGGCAGTGTAACTTTGCCGGAAGAAGATGCCGAAATGATCAAGCAGGCACAGCGTACCGCTATGATGAGAGATCCCTCCATGGCAGCAGCAACTTTAGTAGGGGCGCAGGCGGATGCCATGAAGACGGCGGCAGGCAATAAGGCCGGAGCCATGACCGGATTTATGGGAATGGGAATGGCCGCGAATGCCGGAGGTTTTGATGCGCAGAATCTTTTTGCCATGGGACAGCAGCAACAGCAGCAGAGGCAGCAGGCGGCAGCGCAGCAGGCACCGCAGATGAAGGCAGGAAGCTGGAAGTGCAGCTGCGGCGCAACGGCAACCGGTAATTTCTGCCCGGAGTGCGGAGCCAAGAAGCCCCAGGAAACCGGATGGACGTGTTCAAACTGCGGAACCGTTAACCAGGGTAAGTTCTGTTCAAACTGCGGAAGCAGAAGACCGCAGGGAGCACCGGTATATCGTTGCGACAAATGCGGCTGGCAGCCCGAGGATCCGGCACATCCGCCGAAATTCTGCCCGGAATGCGGCGATCCTTTTGATGAGAGTGACAGACAGTAGAAAGGATAACTATGGCTTTACAGGAATATAAGTGCCCCTGCTGCGGCGGGGCACTTGAATTTGACAGTACCATTCAGAAAATGAAGTGCCCTTACTGCGATACCGAGTTCGAGGTAAAGACATTGCAGGAGATGGATGAGGAACTGAATAAAGAGCAGGGAGACGACATGTCCTGGGAGACCTCCGCCGGAAAAGAGTGGGCGGATGAGGATGCGAAGGGACTGCGCACTTATGTCTGCAAATCCTGCGGCGGTGAGATTATCGCAGAGGAAACCACTGCTGCTTCCAGCTGCCCTTTCTGCGGCAATCCGGTGGTTATGATGGAACAGCTTTCCGGTTCCTGGAAGCCGGATCTGGTGATTCCGTTCAAACTGGATAAAAAGGCTGCCAAGGAAGGATTCCGGAAATATTTAAAAGGTAAAAAACTCTTGCCGAAAGTCTTTTCCGAAGAAAATCATCTGGAAGAGATTAAGGGAGTTTATGTCCCGTTTTGGTTGTTTCAGGCAGATGCGGATGCCAGGATGCGGTATAAGGCAACCAGGGTTCGAACCTGGAGCGACAGCCGTTATAACTATACGGAGACCAGCTTTTATTCGGTAGTCAGAGCGGGAGAGATCGGATTTGACCGGGTACCGGTGGACGGTTCCACCAAGATGGTGGATGATCTGATGGAAGCGTTGGAACCTTTTCATGCCGGGGATGCCGTGGATTTTCAGACGGCTTATCTTGCAGGGTATCTGGCCGATAAATACGATGTCAGTGCCCAGGACAGTATTGAGCGTGCCAATCAGCGGATTCGGAAGAGCACGGAACAGGCCTTTGCACGGACGGTGCAGGGATATGCCAGTGTGATCCCGGAAAACAGCAATATCCGGCTGACAAAAGGGAAGACACAGTATGCGTTGTACCCGGTATGGCTTCTCCGTACCGTCTGGAAGGATAAGCAATATATGTTTGCCATGAACGGACAGACCGGCAAATTTGTGGGAGATCTGCCGCTAGATAAAGGCGCTTACTGCAAGTGGCTGTTTGGTCTGACCGGTATTCTCGGAGCCGTGGTTTTGCTGATTTCGTATTTGAGCTGGCTGGGATAGGAGGGACTGTGATGAAAAAAACAAGAAAAAAGTTTTTACGGGTACCGGCAGTCCTGGCAGTCTGTGTCTTGTTTTTGTCTATGTTGACAGTAACAAAGGTGCAGGCGGCATCTTACCCGCGGCTGGTGGATGATGCACAGCTTCTGGATAACCGGGAAGCGGAAAACGTACTTGCAAAACTGGATGAGATCAGTAATAGGCAGCAGTTTGATATCGTGATTGTAACCACGGACGATACCAACGGAAAATCAGCTATGGCTTATGCGGATGATTTTTACGATGAGAACGGCTATGGATACGGAAGCGGCAAAGACGGCGTGCTGCTTTTGGTGGATATGGGAGAAAGGGATTGGTGGATCAGTACCTGCGGTTACGGTATTACGGTATTTACCGATGCCGGAATCTCTTATATCTCCGATTGCTTTCTGGAAGATTTGAGTGCAGGCTATTACGAGGATGCATTCCTGACATTTGCAGAGCAGTGTGATGCTTTTGTGACGCAGGCAAGGAACGGAAGAGCATATGATGTACATAATCTTCCGAAAGAACCTTTTGCCTGGGGAAGCCATCTTGTGTTTGCCCTGGTGGTGGGCTTTGTGATTGCCCTGATTGTTGTCAGCATCATGAAAGGACAGTTAAAGACCGTGCGCAGACAGAACACGGCGGACAGTTATGTACGCAGGGATAGTATGCATCTTACGGACAGCAAAGATATCTTCTTGTATGCAAAACGTGACAGAACAGCAAGACCACAGCCCAGCGAAAGCCATTCAGGCGGTTCCAGCGTGCATGTTTCCTCTTCCGGAACATCCCACGGCGGCGGTGGAGGAAAATTCTGAGTAGCATGATATTCACCAGCGCCATTCGCAAAAAATAAAAAAAGTGATTGATAATTGCTGTCGATTATGAAAAAACAGCTTTTGTTCGGAGCGCTGAAGCTCCGGATATGCGGAAGTGTCGGAACTGGCAGACGAGCAAGATTAAGGATCTTGTGGTAGCAATACCGTGTGGGTTCAAGTCCATTTCTCTGCATGAGAGAAATGACACGTTACATCATTGGTTGATGTAGCGTGTTTTTTTTTTTCAAAAAACAGAAAAGGAAAACAGAAAAATGAAAAAGAAGAATTGATTTTCGAAAGAAATAGTCCTGAAAAGTTGATATAATCCTGACAGAAAGTTGAAAAACAGTCACTGAAAGAGAAAAAACAGGAATATCAGGATAACACAGATCGAATAGAGGTAGAAAGAGCCTTCAGCTTAAGCAAACGTTGCTACGGAATGGGATTAATCAGAACCAAACTTTATGACACAACTCTTACTTCAATCGCGTTATCCGTATTTGTGACAAATCTGTTCAAGATACAGTCACGGATACTTTTTACACTTTTGTGGCTGATGGAACTACTAACGCATCAATCTGCTGATTTTGAACTGGAAACGGTTTAATCAGCAGACACTAATTACCAATTGTGATACGTTAGTGTCCACAGCAAGGATCATTATCAAGATGCTGGCAGTAGGCATTCCTACATATTCTATGAATTTGGCAACATTAGCGGAGGACAAGAAGCAGCAGGTTCGCTTTTTGAATAACTGGTATATCCAAAATATTGTGGAAAAAGAAAACTACAAGAGCAGAGCCTTGGACGAAATGTTGGAAAATTGGATGATTGCGGGGAAAAATGAAAATCTGTATTTTGCGTTAAATTCTGCGGAGAGATTTACGATCGGAGACGGTAATTTCCAGCTATTAAATGCTTCCGTGAAAAAGAATCTTCTGTTACAGGGAGAAAGCAAAGCGAAATATCGTCTGTGTTTCTATGACCATATCGGGAATCTGATAGAAGAAAAGGCGGAAATTTCTTTGGAAAAACCTCTGGAGATCTCGCAGGAGGCAATGCTTGTAACAGGAGAGACAGTAGTTTAGACAACACTTACTTATTCTTTTTGTATCTGCAGTCACAGTAAGGATTGTCGGCGACGAGGGTATATTCCCGTACAAACTCAGTCACGCCGCATGATTCACTCGTGGTATAGCAAAGAAAGCACCAAAGGAAAGAATCACTTTCTAAAGGTGCTTTTTCTTGCTGTTTTTTATTTCAATTATTATGTAATCAAGGCGGTGCAGCGCAGGCGTGAGGTCGCACAGCCTGAGTTTTCTTCGCCATGGAAAACAGAAGTTACGTTTCAGAAAAAGCCAAAAAATTTTGGACAAAAATAATGCTTGTAAATATTGACTAACAATACCTAATAGTTTATAATAATAAACGTTATTGGAGGTAAACACTGTGGGAAAGAAAGCTGTTACTGTTTTGCCGGCAACTTTGGAAATACTGATGAAGATGGGTGAGCAGATCAAACTGGCAAGACTTCGTCGCAATTTATCTGTGGATTTGACTTCAGAACGTGCGGGAGTCAGTCGGGCTACTTTGTGGAAAGTGGAGAATGGCGATCCGTCTGTTGCTATCGGGATTTACGCTTCGGTGCTGCATGCATTGAATAATATGGATAAAGACCTTTTATTGGTTGCAAAAGATGATCCATTGGGAAGAACATTGCAAGATCTGAATTTGCCAATACGCAAGCGTGCACCGAAAAAGAATTAGTGTGAAAGAATGAGGGATTTACATGTCGAATGCAATTTATGTCTACGAGAATTTCAGCGCAAAAGAACCATTTCTTATTGGACGGCTGTATGTAGATGTGTCCAGAGGAACAGAACATCATTCATTTGAATTTGAAAAAGAATGGCTTAAAGGACACCACAGATCATTTGTTTTGGACCCGGATTTGTTACCGATACAGGGGCGACAGTATCCTTCAGGGCAAAAGGCGACATTCGGAATCTTTTCCGATGCATCGCCAGATCGCTGGGGCAGAGTCCTTATGGACAGAAGAGAACGTTTTGTGGCGGACAGAGAAAAACGAAAACCACGCAGGCTGAATGCCGGAGATTATTTACTCGGTGTATATGATGAAACCCGTATGGGCGCGCTCCGCTTTAAAATGGATCTAAACGGTGCGTTCTTGTCAGATGATAAAGAAACTGCCGCACCACCCTGGGCAACTCTGCGTACATTGGAAGAGGCGTCCCGAAATTTTGAAAATGAAGAAACTACATTGCAGGAAAAATGGTTGAACCAGCTGATAAAGCCCGGTTCTTCTCTTGGCGGAGCACGTCCAAAGGCAACGGTACAGGCATCGGATAGTTCCCTTTGGATCGCTAAATTTCCATCAAGAAAAGATGAATACAATATGGGTGCATGGGAGAAGACAGCACATGATCTGGCACGGCTTTGCGGATTGAATGTGCCGGAATCCAAACTTGAAAATTTTTCAAAGCTCGGCAGTACTTTTTTGACAAAGCGGTTCGACCGTGAAGGATCTCAAAGAAAGCATTTTGCATCTGCAATGACTATGCTCGGCAAAACGGATGGGGTATCGGCGGAGGATGGTTCAGGGTATTTAGACATTGTATCGTTTTTAAAAGCAAACGGCGCTTCGCCGAAAGAGGATATTGCAGAGCTTTGGAGGCGGATCGTTTTTTCAATGGCGATTACGAATACCGATGATCATTTGCGCAATCACGGGTTCCTTTTGCAAAAGAACGGTTGGCGCTTGTCACCGGTATACGATGTAAACCCTTGCGCGTACGGTGATACGCTGGCTCTGAATGTTGATGAGTATAGCAATGAGATTTCGTTGGAATTGGCGATTGGGGCTTCCGGATATTACGGCCTGACGAGGGATCAGGCAGAACAGTTTGCTGCCGACTGTGTTAAGACTGTGAAGTGCAATTGGGAAAAGATTGCAACGAAAAACGGGCTTTCACGCGGAGCTATAGAATATATGCGCCCTGCGTTTTCTTTGTGTAAATAGGAACCAAAATACGGAACAGTTACAATTTAAAATAGTATTTGTTTCTTAAAACCTGTTTTATGAACAGCTACCCGAGATGAAGCTTTTTGTATCCGCAGTCACAGTAAGAACCGCCGGAGGCAAGTGTATATTCCCGTACAAACTCAGTCACGCCTCCAGCTTCACTCATGGTGTAATCAAGGTGGCACAGCGCGGGCGTAAGGTCATACAGACCGAGTTTTTTCATCAGTGTGCAGATGCCGCATTTTGTAAAGCGTCCTTCATAGCCGCTGCCGTCCGGATATTCTATGTATTCCATGTTCCAGGAGTACGGATTACGGTCGGCGGCTTTCAGATCGGCAGTTGCTTTCATGCCGGCAATGTCCTTCGCGGTGTATTTGTTCTTTCCGCTTTTGCGGCAGAACCATTTCATCGGTTTTGTCATCATGGCGTTCGCATAGTATTCCGTCAGAGGCTCAACTGCCGGACGCTGCGGCATGGAAAGGATGAAAGCACCGATCATGGCGCAATTGACGATATTCATTTTGAAACGATCCTGTTTTTCAAATTCCGGTAAATCATGAATAATCTGCCTGTATTTTGGCTTCGCCTTTTTGGTAATTGCTTTTGCCGTAACAGTATCATAACCGAATACGGCAGTTAATTGCTTTTGAAATGATTTTGCAAACAATGCCCACATACCCATGGGCATACCTATGTACTTCATTCTTCCCATCTTCCTTCCTTTTGCTTTGAGGACTTCGGCAACGCCGAATCCCGTCACTTGAGCGAACAATAGCATATTTTTAAGTAAAACGGTTAGTTGCCGCTAACATAGACCTATTATAACATACGGTAACAGTTCAGACAAGTGCTGTAAGTATGGTGTAACAGTTTAGATGCGCCATTCGCAAAACCGTGCTTTCAGCGCTTTCCCGCTGCTTCGCAGCTATTTGCCGCATCTGTAGGATGCGATGCTCATGTAAATGGCGCTTAAGCTCAGACAGATTTTCATGCAAGCATGAAATCTGCCCACAAGAATGATTGTCTGAACTGTTACGTGCCATTCAATGGGAAACTGAGGAAATAAAAAAAGTGATTGACAATCGCTGCCGATTATGATAGAATAGCTTTTGTTCGGAGCGCTAAAGCTTCGGATATGCGGAAGTGTCGGAACTGGCAGACGAGCAAGACTAAGGATCTTGTGATGGTTACATCGTGTGGGTTCAAGTCCCATCTTCCGCAGTGGAACATTTTATTTGAAATGTTCCGGTCAATCCGGTTTGCAGAGATGGCGGAATTGGCAGACGCGCACGGTTCAGGTCCGTGTGATAGCAATATCATGAGGGTTCAAGTCCCTTTCTCTGCACGAGAGAAATGACACGTCACATCGAAAACGGTGTGGCGTATTTTTTTACAAGGAAAAGCACCGAAAATACAATTTTTTCAAAAGAATAGAAGAAAGCAAAGCGGAGTATCATCTGTATTTTTATGATCATGGCAGCTATCTCCGGGTTTTAGAGAATACGGACTTGTTCTTTATTAAAGGTTGTGTCTTTTGGTAAAAATTATGAAACCCGGGAAATGAGGGAAGTGTATGTTACAATTTGTTTTGCCGACCGAGCAGAATAAAGAGGACGTTTTAGCATTTTACAGCGAAATGGAAGAAATCGGCAGCGAGTGTATCGGCATCGGAAATTATAAAAACTATGGTCGTTGGCTTAGCGGAATGCAGGATCGCCATACCGGCAGAAATTTACCGGAGGGCTTTGTAAGGGAAAATTTCTACCTTTGTTACGAAGAAAATCGCTTGATCGGAGTATTTAGCTTAAAATTCGAATTGACAGAGTTTTTGCTGAACTACGGGGGGCATATCGGCTATGCAACCCGTCCTTCTGACCGAAAACGTGGTCTGGCAACACAGATATTGAAGCAGGGGTTAGAACTTGCAAAGGAATTTGGCTTTGAACGTATTCTCTGCGTCTGTGACAAGGACAATTATGCTTCCGAAAAGGTAATTCTGAAAAATGGCGGTGTGTTGGAAGATGAACGGTATGACCCGTATGAGAAGGTTACTGTTAAACGATTCTGGATTCCGCTGAAAAATATTAGGTCGAACAGGGAGGAAATAGAGAGGACTATGTTGGAATTTAAGTATGATACGCAGCTTTTAATCGAAGGAAAGAATCTTGATGAGGATAAGATAAGCGATTATTTTACGGAGCATTTCAAAGGGGACTGTCTGCTTGCGGTGGGAGATGATGAATTAATTAAGATTCATTTTCATACCAATGAGCCATGGAAAGTATTGGAATATTGTGCGGGGCTTGGCGAAATTTACGATATTGTGATCGAAGATATGGATAGGCAGGCACGTGGCTTGAAAGGATAACGGGAAAGGATTGAAATGGAACATATTGTCAGTTTCCTGCCGGGACAGCAGCCCGGAAAGGAGCAGTTTCAGATTCAGTTGACCGGAATCACTTACCCGGACAGCAGTTATCATATTATAAGAAAAAATTCACCTGTTTATGTCCTGGAATACATTATGAAAGGCAGTGGAACGGTACGGTGCGGGGAGACACAGTTCGAAGTGCAGGAGGGAGATGTCTATTTCCTTCCGGGTGGATTGGATCATGATTACAACGCCTCTCCAACAGATCCGTTTCAGAAAATCTGGATGAATGTGAGCGGAAGTTTGTGTGACAGCCTTTATCAGATTTACGGGCTGGAAGGACAGTATCTTTTTAAAAATTGTCCGGTTTATCCTTTGTTTCGGAGATTTTTAACGATATGTGAGAAGTATCGCGGGAATGGACTGGAACTGGCTCAGGAATGTTCCTTGCTTTTTCATGAACTGCTGCTGGCACTGCATGATAATGTAAGAAAAAAGAAAGAAATACCGGAAAAGCAGGGGCAGTCCGGACGGAAGGTTCCGGGAGTCCCTTCAGAAAAAATAACGGAATTATCTGCACAGCGGCCGGCCTGCGAGCTGGCAAGAGAGTATCTGTATCTTCATGTTTATGAGAAGGTGGAGATGGAAGAACTTGCCGGCAGATATCACATTTCGCTTTCCCAGTTGACCAGGCAGTTTCATAAAGAATACGGAACCACGCCATATCAGTATTTCCTGGAATTGAAGCTGGCTACCGCCTGCTCTCTGCTTTTGAATACCGGACTTATGATTCGGGAGATTTCAGATAAGCTGGGCTTTGCGGACGAACATTATTTTTCCAATATTTTCAAAAAGAAAACCGGAAAATCACCGGGAGCCTACCGCCGGGAAGGCAACTTTTTCAATTTCCCTCTTTCCACTGCTTCTGAAGTATGATATAATGAAGCAAAATCACTTGCTTGCAAGTGTGATTTTGCGAATTGGATCATGTGCTGATTTTGCACATGATATAATCATCGTAACAGTTCAGACAATCATTTTTATGAAGATTGCGGCTTGCAGCCGCAACAAGTAGCTGCGAAGCAGCGGATAAGTGCTGAAAGCGCGGCTTTGTGAATGGCACGTCTGAACGGTTACGATCAATCTAAGTTTTGACTACAAATGACGGGAGGCCTGTAACAAATGGGATTTTTCTCTGAACTAAAAGCCGATTTATCTCAGGCTGTGAATGAGATGCTGCCGGAAGAGCCGATGGGAACCGTTCTGGGAGATGATGATCTGCCGGATCCGTCCAGCATTTTGGAACAGATGCCGGAGCCTAAGAAGGAGAAGATCATATTTCATAAGATTCCGGCCGGTATGGAGAATGCAAAGATGCCGCTCCCGATTCCGGGAAAGGGCAGAGCTTTTGCGGAGGAGGCAGTGCAGGAGATGAGTTTACAGGCGGAAGGAAAGCGTATGCCGGAAGAAGAGATGGTTTCGGAAGGTGTGTCTTTTCTGGCACAGGGGCTTCGTCTGACAGGCGATATCGAGAGCTCGAAAGGCATTTATATAGGAGAAGGTGCTGTTGTTATAGGCAATATTACTGCTCCTGAAGCTAAAATTGCAGGTGCCGTGAAGGGAGATATTGACGTGAAAGGTCCCGTAATTCTGGCAAAGACAGCAGTTGTAGTGGGAAATATCCGTTCAAAGTCCGTACAGATAGAGACCGGAGCAGTTGTGGAAGGAATGTGTTCACAGTGCTATGCGGAAGTCAATGCCTCTTCTTTGTTTGACAGGAAGGAAGAGAGCGGATCGGACCAAAATTCGAAAGCGGAAGAAAATGCCTGAAGAGCAAGCAATGAAAAAAGAACCGGAATGGCAGACAGCCGGAAGGGCATTTGAAAGAATGCAGCCGGGCGGGGAAAATAAATCGGGCAATTACAGAAATGTCAGAGAGGACAAATTATGAAGAGAATATTACTGAAACTTAGCGGTGAAGCGCTTGCCGGTGACAAAAAGATGGGGTTTGATGAAGAAACGGTAAGAAAAGTAGCCGTTCAGGTAAAAGAACTTACCGATGCCGGAATTGAAGTCGGAATTGTAACAGGAGGCGGAAACTTCTGGAGAGGCTGCAGCAGCAAAAACATGGATCGAACCAAAGCGGATCAGATCGGTATGCTTGCTACGGTTATGAATTGTATTTATGTATCGGAAATTTTCCGCAGCACAGGAATGAAGACTGTGGTTCTGACGCCTTTTGTGTGCGGTGCTTTTACGGAACTTTTTTCCAAAGACCGTGCCAATGAATGTTTTGCGGAAGGAAGAGTGGTCTTTTTTGCAGGCGGAACGGGACATCCGTATTTTTCCACAGATACCGGTGTTGTCTTACGGGCGATTGAAGTAGAGGCGGAAGTGATTTTGTTAGCAAAATCCATTGACGGCATTTACGATGCCGATCCGGCTATCCATCCGGAAGCGAAGAAGTATGATGAGATTACCATTGACGAAGTGATTGAGAAAAATCTCAAAGTAATGGATATGACCGCATCCATTCTGGCAAGGGATAATAAAATGCCTATGTGGGTATTCGGACTGAATGAGGAAAACAGTATTGTGAATACCCTGAAAGGTAACTTTACCGGAACAAAAGTAATCATATAAAAGAAAACGGAGGAAAATGTATGGACGCAAGGCTGCAGCAGTATGATGAGAAAATGAAAAAGACAGTAGAGTATCTGGAGGCAGATTATGCAACGATCCGCGCAGGACGTGCCAATCCCCATGTACTGGATAAATTGAAAGTGGATTATTACGGAACGCCGACACCGATTCAGCAAGTGGGAAACATAACCGTTCCGGAAGCCAGAATCATTCAGATCGCTCCTTGGGAGAAATCATTGATTAAGGCAATCGAAAAAGCTATCCTGACATCGGATCTGGGACTGAATCCTTCCAATGACGGCAGTGTAATTCGTCTGGTATTTCCGGAGCTTACTGAAGAGAGAAGAAAAGATCTGGTAAAAGAAGTAAAGAAAAAAGGTGAGGATGCAAAGGTTGCAATCCGTAATATTCGCCGTGACGGAAATGATGCCTTTAAGAAACTGAACAAACAGGACGTTTCTGAGGATGAGATTAAGCAGCTTGGAGAAGAACTGCAGAAGCAGACGGACAAGTACATTAAAGAAGTAGATGGATTGCTTGATAAGAAATCCAAAGAAATTATGACTGTGTAATTTCATAAATACGAAAATTGGAAAAGGCCGGAATGCACCGATTTATTCGATGTTTTCCGCTTTTTTCCGTATGACAGAAGAGAATAAATCGTGCCTGCAGCCGGTGGACTGCAGGCTCTTGAAAAAATGTAACAGTTCAGACGCACTATTCACAAAGCCCGAAATGTTACAAATACGTAGTGAGGTTCGGTATGAAAGAAGAAAAGATACCTTCACATAACATGCCAAGGCATGTGGCGATTATCCTGGACGGGAACGGCAGGTGGGCAAAAGCCAAGGGAATGCCCAGGAATTACGGACACGTGCAGGGAGCGAGGACAGTAGAAACTATCTGTGAGGATGCTTATAAAATGGGAATTCAGTACTTAACCGTCTATGCATTTTCCACAGAAAACTGGAACAGGCCGAAAGAGGAAGTGGATGCGTTGATGAAGCTTTTGCGCAATTATCTGAAGACTTGTCTGAAAACCGCCGCCAAAAACAGGATGTGTGTCAGAGTACTGGGAGATAAAAGTGGGCTGGATCAGGATATCCGGAACAGAATTGAAGAACTGGAAAAGGCAACCAAAGAAAACGATGGTCTGCATTTCCAGATTGCAATCAATTACGGCGGAAGAGATGAAATCGTCCGGGCAGTCAGAAAAATCGCGCAGGAAATACAAAACGGAAGCCTTACAGCAGAGCAGATTGATGAGGCATGTATTGCAAGTCATTTGGATACGGCAGGAATTCCGGCTCCGGATCTTTTGATACGCACCTGCAATGAGCAGAGGATATCTAACTTCCTGCTCTGGCAGCTGGCCTACACGGAGTTTTATTTCACACCGGTTCCCTGGCCGGATTTTAACAAAGAGGAATTGCAAAAAGCAATCGAAGCATATAATCATAGAGACAGAAGATACGGCGGTTTAAAGGAGGATCCGGCTCATGTTTAAGACCAGGTTGTTAAGCGGCGTTGTTTTGGTACTGATAGCGTTGTTTGTATTTCGCGCCGGAGGATATTGGCTTGCAGCGATACTTTTTTTGATTTCACTGATTGGATTTAAGGAACTGACGGGAGCGTTGGATGTGGCCGGCAGCGGGGAAGCTGCAGCGCAGGAAAATAAGGTCGCGTGTGATTTTAAAAAGTGGAACGGGCTGGAAATTGCCGGAGTGCTGGGGATTACCGCCTATTATGCTATCCTTACTTTTGCAAAAAACGATACGTTGCAATGGCTGTGTATTGTGGCAGTGTTTATGGCGGTTATGCTGATCTATGTGGTTCGTTTTCCGAAATATCATGCGTCACAGGTGACAGGCGCTTTCTTTTCCTTTATTTATGCGCCGTTTATGCTTTCCTACATCTACCTGACCAGAATGAATCCACAAGGGATTTTCATGGTATGGCTGATTCTCATCAGCTCCTGGGGATGCGATACCTGTGCTTATGTAGTAGGAATGCTGATCGGAAAAAAGAAAATTTTTCCGGTATTAAGCCCGAAAAAATCTCTGGAAGGATGCATCGGCGGCATTGTGGGAGCGGCCTTGCTGGGAGGGCTTTACGGACATTTTTTTGTGGAAGCGGCTTTCCCGGATCAGACCGTAAAGTGGCTGCTTGCCTTTATCTGCGCAGTAGGCGCTGCAGCCAGCCAGGTAGGAGATCTGGCTGCCAGTGCAATCAAGAGAAATCATAAGATTAAGGATTACGGAACCCTGATCCCCGGACACGGCGGAATTATGGATCGGTTTGACAGTGTGATTGTAACGGCACCGATGATTTATTTTCTTTCGTCGCTCCTCTTGCACTTTTAAAAAACAGGCTCCTGCGACGGGCTCTTTCACCGGAAGCGGGCAGGAGAGGCGGAGAAGTCACAGGAAGATAGAAAAACAGGAAGACAGGAACAGAAAGATGAAAAGAATCGCGATCTTAGGCTCTACCGGTTCCATCGGGACACAGACGCTGGAAGTTGTCAGGAATCATCCGGATCTGCAGGTTGCAGCATTGGCAGCCGGACATAATATCGATCTGTTGGAGAGACAGATCAGAGAATTCAAACCTCTGATAGCGGGGATCGGAACCAGGGAAGCTGCAGCAAAGTTAAAGCTACGGCTGAAAGACACCGCTGTTAAAGTGGTATGGGGAATGGAAGGACTTTTGGAAATTGCCGTTATGCAGGAAGCGGACGTATTGGTAACGGCAATTGTGGGAATGATTGGTATCAGACCGACCATTGCGGCGATTGAAGCCGGAAAAACGATTGCGCTGGCCAATAAGGAGACGTTGGTGACGGCGGGACATCTGATTATGCCGTTAGCAAAGCAGAAAAAAGTATCGATTCTTCCGGTGGACTCGGAACACAGTGCTATTTTCCAGTCTCTGAACGGAGAACCGGCGGGGCGGGTCGAAAAGATTCTTCTGACAGCTTCCGGCGGACCGTTTCGGGGAAAGAGAAAAGAGGAACTGGCATCGGTTCGCCCGGCGGATGCCCTGAAGCATCCGAATTGGAGTATGGGCAGAAAAATTACAATTGATTCTTCTACACTGGTCAATAAAGGATTGGAAGTGATGGAAGCCAAATGGCTTTTCGGCGTGGAACTGCCGCAGATCCAGGTGGTAATACATCCCCAGAGCATTATTCATTCCATGGTGGAATATGTGGACGGTGCCGTGATTGCACAGCTGGGAATGCCGGATATGAAGCTTCCGATCCAATACGCATTATTCTATCCGGACAGACGCTTTATGCCCGGAAAAAGAGTGGATTTTTATGAGCTGGGAAGCCTGACTTTTGAAAAGCCGGATACAGAAGCCTTTCCGGGACTTAAACTTGCCTATCAGGCAATGGAGAGGGGCGGCAGCCTTCCGGTGGTATACAATGCAGCCAATGAGAAGGCGGTGGATTTGTTCTTAAAAGAAAAAATCGGATACCTTCAGATACCGGAATTGATTGAAGAAGCAATGAAACGCCATGTCCGGATTGAAAATCCGTCGGTAGAGGAAATTCTTGCAACGGAGCAGGAAACCTATGAATTTATCAACAAAGAGGTGCAGCAGTGACAATTATACTATTTATTCTGATTTTCGGGGTGGTGGTTATTTCCCATGAACTGGGACATTTCCTTTTGGCAAAAGCAAACGGCATCCATGTAGTGGAATTTGCAGTAGGCATGGGACCTACTCTGCTTGGGTTTACCAAAGGAGATACCAAATATTCCCTGAAACTTTTTCCAATCGGCGGAGCCTGTATGTTTGAAGGCGAAGACGGACTTGCTGTCAAAGAGGGAGAAGAAAGCAAAGGAGCTTTCCCGAATGCTCCTGTCTGGGGAAGAATTTCCACTGTCCTGGCGGGACCGGTTTTTAATTTTATTTTGGCATTTCTCATTTCCCTGATCATGGTGCAGTTTATCAGCATCAGCAGTACAGAAATTTCTACGGTACAGTCGGAAAGCCCGGCGGCAGCGGCGGGGCTGAAGGAAGGCGATAAGATTTTGTCTTTAAACGGAGAAAAAATGCATCTCTCTTCAGATATCGTATTGTTTACCATGACCTCCGGCGGAGATGAGATTACGGTTTTCTATGAAAGAGAAGGAGAGAAATACAAAACCGCGTTGACCCCTGAGTACGATGAAGAGACCGGACGATATCTGATGGGAATTACCATGGGAGAGCAGGTAGAACTGAAAGGCTTTCAACATATCAGCTATGCCTGGTATGAAATCCGCTATTTTGTAAAAAGTACCTTTGCCAGCCTGAAAATGCTGGTTACCGGAAAAGTCAGCAGAAAAGATGTGGCAGGACCGGTGGGAATTGCCGTCAATGTCGTGGGAAAAACCTATGATGCTGCCAAAGAATACGGCTGGCAGACCGTGCTGGTTAATATGATGAATATTACCCTGATGCTCTCCGTCAACCTGGGAATTCTGAACTTACTCCCCCTCCCGGCTTTAGACGGAGGCAGACTGGTATTCCTGCTCCTGGAAGTCATCCGAGGAAAGCCCGTTCCTCCGGAAAAAGAAGGAATGGTACACTTTGCCGGACTGATTTTCTTTATGGCACTGATGGTTCTCATCTTCTTTAATGACCTGGTAAATATTTTTCATTAATTTCGCGAAAGCAGCGGTACTGCATCCCCTTTGCAGTGCCGCTGCTTTGTTTCTAATCATTTTCGTTCACATTCTGGCTTAACTTGCAAAATTATAATTATAGTAATAGCAGGTTATCAAGGGCAGATCATCAATGACAAGTTATTAAGAGCAAGTTACTAAGGGCGGACTCATGGGGATTCCAATGAGGGGCGCAAAATTGTGCGAGAGCGTCCCCTGAATGGGCCCCCCATGAGCCCGTCCGAGGCTCTCCACGGTTATTTTCACATTATGAGCTTATTAAGAGTATGAAAATTTTTTCCCTTGACAAACAACCCCGATAAAGCTAAGATAGAACTACAGCAAAGAAAGAATCAAAATCCATTCAAAAAGGCAAATCAAAAAGAGCAATCGCTTACATTTTGATCCCCCAAAAGGTAGAAAAAGTAAAGAAGGAGGAGACATTTATGGCACATTTTCTGACCGGATATGTCTGGGACGAGAAAAGTGAAGAAACCGTATTGCTACAGCGCATCTCCACGGGAAAAGAAAGCTTTCTTCTGGCCGGAGTCGGCAGTGGAAAAGAAAGCGGCGAGTTATTGGAAGGGCTGCAGGAGTGGCTCTGGTGGGAAGGGGTACATCTTGCAAAAGGAGATGCGGAAGGAACACGGACGGAGAGGGGACTGAAAAGAGTTTTACGGCAGTATGAGGAAGAAGATTTAAACTATGCTCTGTTTTTGGCAAGGGGAAATACCTTCTGGATGACAGGCAGAGGAAATACGGGAGTTTATCTTTTGAACAATTCTTTTAATCGCCCGCATATGAAACCGCTTTTGGAAAACGGTCGCCCGGAAACAAACCTTTTGCAGCCGCATGAGGAAGAAGATTTTGAACATCCCCGCCTTTTCGGAAGGATTCTTTATGGAACCATGGAAAAAGGAGTGGGAATCCTGCTGACAACCGAAGGCTTCTGGGGAAAGTATACCTCTGCGGAAGAGAAGGAAAGGAAGAGAGAGGCCGTCAGACAGTGTTTAAATCCGGGAGATATTTCCGGTAACCTGCAAATTGAGAAGAGATTGCGGGAGCTGCGGCGGGCAGTTCTTAAGAGTAAACAGGAAGAAAACGATAAAAGCGCGGTTTATTTAAAAACCATATAAAGCACAGGGAAAGTAAAAATTGGAAAAAGAGTATCGAAAAATACGGATTCTGGGACAGGGCGCTACATCCGATGTTTATTGTGTCAGAGAGGAAAAGAGTCAAAGACTGTATGCTTGTAAGGAAAGTAACCAAATTCCTTTTTTGAAGGCGGAGTCGGAAATGCTTCGGTGTCTGAATCATCCGCTGTTCCCCGCCTGGGTTTCTTACCGGGAGGAGGCACAGAAAGGATACCTGATCATGGAATATGTGGAGGGTGAAAACCTTGCGCAGATACTTAAGAGAAGAAAATTCTTTTCCGTAAGGGAGAGCGCCCGGATTCTTCTGGAAGTAGCGGATGGTCTGATCTGTCTGGAAGAAAAATTTCCGGGAAGAATCTATCGGGATTTAAAGCCCGTTAACCTTATGATTCAGCCGGATGGAAAAGTCAGGCTGGTGGATCTGGGGGCTGCTGCGATTCCGCCCGGATGGATGGCCGGAACCCCGGGATATGCAGCACCGGAGCAGCTTGAGAAAGGGAAGGTTCCGGGCCGGAGTGCAGATGTGTATGCACTGGCAAAAGTGATGCAGGAAATGCTTGGCAAACAAAAGAAAATTCCGGCATCCCTGAAGGTTCTGCTTGAGCGCTGCCTATCGGAAAAACCCGGAGAAAGGATACCGGATATGCGAAAAATGCGCCGATATCTTACCTGTTTTACAAGGTCGGGAGCTTTAAGATACCCGGTGCAGAGACTTCAGTTCTATTTTCAGATAAAATCAAAAAAAATGACATACGAAGAAAACGTCCTGAAAAAAACAGCCGAAAGACAGCGCAAAAGCAGTAAAAAGACAGAAGAAAAGCAGCGAAAAGACAAAGAAAAGGCAGCAGGCGAAAAATATGCAGAATAAACGTTGACTTTCCACGTAAAAAATTATAAAATGATACGTATCAGAAAAATACGGGGGGCAGATTGCCTCGAAAAGAGGGTATTAAGAATGAAAAAACTGGAAGAATACGTAAGAAGCATTCCTGATTTTCCGGAAAAAGGGATTATTTTCCGGGATGTAACCAGTGTTTTGCAGGATGCAGACGGGTTACAGCTGGCAATTAACAGTATGCAGGATAAGGTAAAGGATTTGGATTATGATGTTGTGGCAGGACCGGAATCACGCGGTTTTATTTTCGGAACTCCGATTGCCTATAACAATAAGAAGCCCTTTGTATTGATTCGAAAAAAAGGCAAGCTGCCTTGTGAGACGGTACAGATATCCTATGATTTGGAGTATGGTCAGGCGACCATAGAGATGCATAAAGACAGCATTAAGCCCGGTCAGAAGGTACTGATTGTGGATGATCTGATTGCCACAGGCGGAACCACCCAGGCGATGATAAAGTTGATCGAGTCTCTTGGCGGTATTGTAGTAGGTGTTGTCGTATTGATTGAATTGGCAGGACTGAAAGGCCGTGAGAAGATTGCGGGCTACAGACTGGAATCCGCAATTTGCTATGAAGGAAAATAAGAACAGATTCCTTTGAAGATTCAGCGTCTGCGCAAGAAAGATTTAGAGTTGAAGCAAAGGTGTGGTGCTTTCGTATGACAAAAAATGAGGTCATTTTTGATGATGGAAAGATAAGTAAATCCGAAGACTTTGTAGCTCCTGAGACTTTGTATCGGGATTTGATCAGCCGTGTGCAGAAATACCATCCCAGCGATGATATTTCCATGATTGCCAAGGCTTATGAAGTTGCGTCCAAAGCACATCAGGGGCAATTGCGTAAGTCCGGAGAACCTTATATTATTCATCCGTTGAACGTTGCCATCATTCTTGCTGATCTGGAAATGGATAAGGAGACGCTGGTAGCCGGTCTTTTACATGATGTGGTGGAAGATACGGTAATGACGGAAGAGGATCTGGTAAGAGAGTTCGGGGAAGAGGTTGCACAGCTGGTGGACGGTGTTACAAAACTGGCTAAGATTCCGCTTTCCGGAAGCGGTGATCAGTCCGATGTAAAGCTGGAAATGCAGGCGGAGAATCTGCGAAAAATGTTTTTGGCGATGGCCAAGGATATTCGTGTGATTATGATCAAGCTTGCAGATCGCCTGCATAATATGCGGACATTAAAGTACCAGAAACCGGAGAGTCAGCAGCGGATTGCAAAAGAGACGCTGGAAATCTATTCTCCGATTGCCCAAAGACTGGGTATCAGTAAGATCAAGGTGGAGCTGGATGACCTGTCTTTGAAGTATCTGGAGCCGGATGTCTATTATGATCTGGTGGATAAGATTGCCGTTCGCAAAAGTGTCCGCGAAAAATACATTCAAAGCATTGTGGATGAAGTAAGCGAGCACATTCGGAATGCCGGAATCAAAGCGACCATAGACGGAAGAGTAAAGCATTTTTTCAGTATCTACAAGAAGATGAAAAATCAGCATAAGACACTGGATCAGATTTATGATCTGTTTGCGGTTCGTATTATTGTAGATACCGTAAAGGACTGTTATGCAGCTCTTGGTGTCATTCATGAGATGTATAAGCCGATTCCCGGGCGTTTTAAAGACTATATTGCCATGCCGAAGGCGAATATGTATCAGTCTCTTCACACAACGCTGATCGGCAGCAGCGGTCAACCTTTTGAGATCCAGATCCGTACTTATGAGATGCATAAGGCGGCGGAATATGGTATTGCTGCCCATTGGAAGTACAAAGAAGCTTCCGACGGGAAAAAGGTGGAGACCCAGGAGGAAGAGAAGTTGGTCTGGCTGCGCCAGATTCTGGAGTGGCAGCGGGACATGTCAGACAACAGAGAGTTTATGAATCTGCTCAAAAGTGATCTGGATCTGTTTTCCGACAGTGTCTATTGCTTTACCCCTACGGGAGAAGTAAAGAATCTTCCGGCAGGATCCACACCGATTGATTTTGCTTATAGTATTCATTCGGCAGTGGGAAATAAGATGGTTGGCGCCAGAGTAAACGGCAAGCTTGTTACGATTGACTATGAGATCAAGAACGGGGACCGGATTGAAATCATCACTTCCCAGAATTCCAAGGGACCCAGTAGGGATTGGCTGAATCTGGTGAAAAGCACCCAGGCCAAGAACAAGATCAATCAATGGTTCCGGAATGAGTTAAAGGAAGATAATATCACAAAGGGTAAGGAACTTCTGAATACTTATTGCAAAGGAAAGAACCTGAACCTGCCGGCTTTGCTGAAAGCCGATTATATGAATGCCGTTATCCGTAAATACGGTTTCCGGGATTGGGATGCCGTACTGGCGGCAATCGGTCACGGCGGTCTGAAAGAGGGACAGATTGCCAATAAAATGCAGGAAATGTATGAGCGGGATCAGAAAAAGGAACTTACGGATGAAGAGGTGCTTGCACAGATTGACGCCTCCGGAGCGGGTACCGGTGCAAAACCGGTTCCCATGCGCAGCAAAGGCGGAATTGTTGTGAAGGGAATTGCCGATTTGTCGGTTCGTTTTTCCAAGTGCTGTTCCCCGGTTCCGGGAGATGAGATCGTCGGTTTTGTAACCAGAGGAAGGGGCGTTTCCATTCACCGTACGGATTGTATTAACATTCTGAATCTGCCGGAGATGGAAAGAACCAGGCTGATCGATGCAGAGTGGCAGACGGAAAGTGTGGAACCCGGAGAAAAGTATGTAGCGGAGATTAAGATATATGCCAATAACCGAAACGGACTTTTGGCGGATATTTCCAAAGCAATGACGGAGAAAAATATCAATATCCTTTCCATGAATACCAGGACAACCAAACAAGGACTGGCAACGCTGCAGACAACATTTGAAATTTCCGGAAGAGAAGAACTGAATAAGATGATTGATAAAATCAAGAGTATTGAGAGTGTAGTGGATATTGAAAGGACGACGGGCTGATGGCTGCAATTAAAATCGGACGTCTGGTTATGGGAATATGCCAGACCAACTGTTATTTTGTCTATAGAGAGGGAAGTCACTCCTGTATTTTTGTGGATCCGGCGGATCAGGGAAAGGGAATTTACGAAACGCTTTTGAAAAACGGATTCCGTGTAGAGGCGATTCTGCTTACCCATGGACATTTTGACCACATCTGGGGAGTAAAAGAATTAAAAGAGCTGTCCGGTGCAAAAGTATATGCCCTTAATGCAGAGCAGGAACTTTTACAGGATGCAAAGAAGAATGTATCGGCCCGTGCCGGACGCCCTTGCACCTTGGAAGCGGACATCCTTTTAGAGGATGGTGAGAAGTTCAGGGTGGGCGATATTGTTTTTCAGGTGATTGCCACGCCGGGACATACACAGGGAAGCTGTTGCTATTATATAGAAGAAGCGGGTTTTCTTTTAAGCGGAGATACCTTATTCCGGGAGTCCGTAGGAAGAACCGATCTGCCTACCGGAAGCATGAGTCAGATTGTACGAAGCGTAAAAGAGAAGCTTTTTGTACTTCCGGAGGATACAAAGGTATACCCCGGCCATGGGGACAGCACAACCATAAAATACGAAAAGGATTATAATCCTTTTTGCGGATGAAGAAACCGCAAATAAAAGCGGCAGGGGAAATGGCGGCAGACGGTTGGACAGAATCAGTTGAATGAAGAAGCAAGAATAAGGGATTGGAAAGAGAAGAAAGTATGCTGACAGTAGAAATCAGTGAAGAAAATTTTGAATATGATGTGAATGCGTTGGTAAGCGCTTTTTTTCCGGAGGAGGAGGTAAAAGTCCTGACACCGATGACCAGTGCCGAAAAGCGTGAAGAATGGATGCCTTACAGGAAGCTGATGATTTATTTCAGAGAAGACGGAGCGCTGCTTGCCAGCGATTTGACACCGGCGGAAACGATTGAAACTTTCAAAGCGACCGGAGACAGAAAATTTAAAGAAGAATTCAAACGTTTTCTTTATGGCTTTTTAAAAAAGGAGACGGGAAAGACACTCCCTTGGGGGAATCTTACCGGCATTCGTCCCACAAAGCTGATTTGCAGTATGCTGGAAGAAGGAAATAATGAGTGGCAGATCGTGAAGGAATTAGAGCGGGAGCATTTTGTGAGTGAAGAAAAGGCTCGACTCGGTATAGGGATCGCGAAGCGGGAAATGGAACTGCTCAATCAGATCCGTCAACAGGATAATTGCAGTCCGGAGGAGTACTGCTGTAATACATACAGTCTTTATATCGGCATTCCCTTCTGCCCGACAACCTGTCTGTACTGTTCCTTTACATCCTACGCAATCGGTGCACACAGAAAGCGTGTGGATGCCTATCTGGATTGTCTGATCAAAGAGATGGAGTATACGGCAGAGAAACTCCGGAATAAAATTTTGGATACAATCTATGTCGGCGGCGGAACGCCTACCACACTGGAAGCCGGGCAGCTGGAACGGCTGCTTGGAAAAGTAAGGGAGTTGTTTGATTTTACCCATGTAAAAGAATTTACAGTGGAAGCCGGGCGGCCGGACAGCATTACAAGAGAAAAACTGGAAGTGCTTCATCGGGCGGGGGTTACCAGGATTTCCATCAATCCGCAGACCATGAAGCAGGAAACTCTTGATCTGATCGGAAGGAAACATACGGTGGAACAGGTAAAGGAAGCGTACCACCTGGCCAGAGAAGTCGGTTTTGACAATATTAATATGGATATCATCTTAGGACTGCTGGGAGAGACTGCGGAGGATGTAAAGAATACCGTAGAGCAGATCAAAAGACTGAAACCGGACAGCCTTACCGTGCATTCCCTGGCAATCAAGCGTGCTTCGGCACTGAGCAAGTGGATTCGGGAAAACGGTGTATCGGATCTGAAAAATACAGATTCCACCATGTGGATTGCTGCCTTAGGGGCAAAAGATATGGAAATGGAGCCTTATTATCTGTATCGTCAGAAGAATATGGCGGGAAATTTTGAAAATGTGGGATATGCAAGACCGGGAAAGTTCGGGTTGTATAATATTCTGATTATGGAAGAGAAGCAGACGATTGCAGCATGCGGAGCCGGAAGCATCAGCAAGGCGGTATTGTCGGACGGCCGGATTGAACGCTGTGATGACATAAAGGATGTAGCTCTTTACATAGAAAAAATAGATGAGATAATAGCAAAGAAGGAAGCTTTGTTTTCGGCTGTTGTCTGAAAAAGGAAAGGAAACGAAAAGAAGCTATGGCACTTAACAAAAAGCCTGTGACAGGAATGAAAGATATTTTGCCGGAGGAGATGCAGATCCGCGATTATGTAATCGGTGTCATTAAGGAGACTTATGGAAAGTTCGGTTTTGCTTCCATTGAGACTCCCTGTGTGGAAAGTATTGCCAATCTGACCAGTAAGCAGGGCGGAGACAATGAAAAACTGATTTTTAAGATTTTGAAAAGAGGAGAAAAGCTGAATCTGGAAACGGCAAAGCAGGAAGAAGATCTGACAGACAGCGGATTGCGTTATGACTTGACGGTTCCTCTGGTTCGGTATTATTCCAATCACGCGGCTCAGTTGCCTTCTCCTTTTAAGGCGCTTCAGATCGGTAATGTTTGGAGGGCAGACAGACCTCAGCGCGGAAGATACCGTCAGTTTATGCAATGTGATATTGATATTTTGGGAGAAGCTTCCAATTTAGCGGAGATTGAACTGATTCTGGCAACGACTACAACTTTATGCAGACTGGGATTTAAAGGATTTCAGATCCGGATCAATGAAAGGCGGATCCTGAAAGCGATGGCGGCATACAGTGGATTCCCGGAAGAAGCTTATGACAGTGTTTTTGTGACATTGGATAAGATGGATAAGATCGGAGCGGAAGGAGTCAGGAAAGAACTTCTGGAAGACGGATATGCAGAGGAATCCGTAGAAAAATATTTGGAACTGTTCCGGGCCCTTGAGAATACGCAGGACGGTGTAACTTATCTGGCACAGACACTTGCAGGATTTTTGGAGCCGGAGATTGCAGAGAATTTAAAGGAAATTATTTCCAGTGTTTGTGCAACAAAGTCCGGTGATTTTGAAGTGGTCTTTGATGCAACGCTGGTCAGGGGAATGTCCTATTATACGGGAACTATTTTTGAAATTGCCATGCCCCAGTTCGGCGGAAGCTGCGGCGGAGGCGGAAGATATGATAAGATGGTGGGCAAATTTACCGGGAATGATGTTCCGGCCTGTGGCTTCTCCATTGGTTTTGAAAGGATCATTCTTCTTATGGTGGAAAATGGGTTTCAGATACCGAACCGTCCGAAGCGGATTGCTTACCTGATTGAAAAAGGGGTAAGCGCAGAAGCGTTGTGTCAGATTATGAAAAAGGCACAAAAGGCCAGAGAAAACGGAATGCAGGTATTGGTTGCCCGGATGAATAAGAATAAAAAGTACCAGAAAGAACAACTGGAAAAAGAAGGATATGAAGCTTTTGAAGAATTTTATAAGGATCCTTTGAAAAAATAAGAGGAAAAGAGAGGAAGAAACATCATGGCGGAATCAATGAAAGGACTTAAGAGGACGCATCGCTGCGCGGAATTGTCGGTCGGTAATGTGGGACAGACTGTGACGGTAATGGGATGGGTTCAGAAGCAGAGGAATAAAGGAAGTATCATATTTGTGGATTTGCGGGATCGTTCCGGTCTGCTGCAAATTCTGTTCGAAGAAGGCGAATGCAGCGAGGAATGCTTCCAAAAAGCAGCGAAGCTTCGCAGTGAATACGTAGTGGCAGTAGTAGGCCGCGTGGAAAAAAGACAGGCAGCAGTCAATGAAAACCTGGCAACCGGAGAGATTGAAGTCAGAGCGGAAAGCCTGCGGATTCTTTCCGAGGCAGAAACGCCGCCTTTCCCCATCGAAGCGGATTCCAAGACCAAGGAAGAACTGCGTCTGAAATATCGTTATTTGGATTTAAGAAGACCGGACCTGCAGAAGAATCTGATGCTGCGGAGTAAAATTACAACAACGATTCGTTCCTTTATGAGCGGGGAGGGATTCCTGGAAATCGAAACACCGATTCTTCAGAAATCTACACCGGAAGGCGCCAGGGATTATCTGGTACCCAGCCGGATTCATCCCGGAAAATTTTATGCGCTTCCCCAGTCTCCGCAGTTGTTTAAACAGCTTTTGATGTGTTCCGGTTATGACCGTTATTTCCAGATTGCAAAGTGTTTCCGTGATGAAGATTTACGTGCCGACAGACAGCCGGAGTTTACACAGGTTGACCTGGAAATGTCATTTGTGGATGTAGACGACGTAATCGATGTCACGGAGAGAATGGTTCAGAAGGTATGTAAGGAAGCCATTGGATTGGAAGTCTCTCTTCCGATTAAGCGTATGACCTGGCAGGAGGCAATGGAGCGTTTCGGATCCGATAAGCCGGATACCCGTTTCGGAATGGAGTTGGTTAATGTCTCCGGAACCGTGGCAGACTGCGGATTCGGTGTTTTCACACAGGCGCTTGAAAGCGGCGGAAGTGTGCGCGGTATCAATGTAAAAGGACAGGCCGGAATGCCGCGTAAGAAAATTGATGCGCTGATTGATTTTGCAAAAGGATACGGAGCAAATGGGCTGGCATATTTGTGCATCGAGCCGGACGGCAGTTTCAAATCTTCTTTTGCCAAATTTATGACGGAAGAACAGCTTCAAAGCCTGGTAGAAGCAATGGGCGGACAGGCAGGAGATCTGCTTTTGTTTGCGGCAGGTAAGAATACTATTGTTTTTTCCGTATTGGGAGCGCTTCGCTGTGAAGTGGCAAAACAGCTGGATCTGATTGATAAGAATCAGTACAATTTCCTGTGGGTAACAGAATTCCCTCTGCTTGAATGGAGCGAAGAGGAAAATCGTTATGTGGCAATGCACCATCCGTTTACCATGCCGATGGATGAGGATCTGGAATTTTTGGATACCGATCCGGGAAGAGTAAGAGCCAAAGCTTATGATATCGTATTGAACGGTATTGAGTTAGGCGGCGGCAGCGTGAGAATTTTCCAGGATGCCATTCAGGAGAAAATGTTCGAAGTATTAGGTTTTACCAAAGAACAGGCCTATGATCGTTTCGGTTTCCTGTTGAATGCATTCAAATACGGAGTACCGCCTCATGCAGGTCTTGCGATCGGATTGGATCGTTTTGTCATGCTTTTGGTAAAAGCAGAAAGCATCCGGGAAGTGATTGCATTCCCGAAAGTGAAAGATGCATCCTGCCTGATGACAAATGCGCCGGATATAGTAGATGAAAAGCAATTGGAAGAATTGAGTCTTTCTGTAAAAAATGAAGAATAATAAAGGCGGGCAGGCAGCCGGGAAACAGATTTACGGGCGGTCTGTCCGTCTTTTGCGGATGAGTAGGGTATGATAAAAGCATATTACTGGGAACTGGAAGAACCGGATTTCCCGGCGGAAGAGGAGTTGGAAGAAGCAGTTTGGGCGGAACGGAGAAGGAAAGCAGCCGGCTATGCAAAAAGAATGGATCGGATACGCTGCCTTGCAGTCGGTGTTTTGTTGCGATATGCTCTTGCAGAATGGGAAAGCGTAAAGAAAGAAGCAGAGCAGACAAGCAGCATGGAGAAGAAAACAGAATCGGAAGCCGTTTGGTATCCGGTTACGACAAAGGAGATCCGGAAGAAAATCAGGAGCATGGAAAAAGAGCCGTGTTTTGGGGAGAAGCTTGTCTCCGAAATGTCCGGAAAGCCGTACTTTAAAAGTCCCGAAAAGCCTTTTTTCAGTCTTTCGCATTCCGGAAGCTATGTTTTATGTGCAATGTCGGATTGTGAAATAGGCGCAGATATACAGGAAATGAAAGCTGTGGATTTTACAAAAGCGGCCGAGTATGCATTCTGTAAAGAGGAGAATGATTGGGTAAAACAGGACCGGCACCGGTTTTATCGGCTTTGGACCGGAAAGGAAGCCTTCGGAAAGATGACCGGTGAGGGGCTGAAAGCAGGATTGAGACAGAATATGCTGGACGAAAGGCTGCAAAAACAACATAATATACAGTTTGCGGAGATTGTTCTATGCAAGAGCGCTGCTGTAGGATCAAAGGAACAAAGACTCTATGCAGGGGCGTTGTGTTTTAGGAAAGGAAAAGAAATATGAAGAGGCTGCTTGTTTATTTAAAGGAGTATAAGAAAGAATCCGTGCTGGCACCTTTGTTTAAATTGCTGGAAGCCTTTTTTGAACTTCTGGTGCCGCTTGTGATGGCTGCGATTATCGATAAGGGGATTGCGGATAAGGATATGAGATATATCGGCAAGATGGGACTCTGTCTGTTAGCTTTGGGAATTGTCGGTTTGGTCAGTTCCATTACCGCGCAGTTTTTTGCTGCCAAGGCGGCGGTGGGATTTTCCGCAAAGCTCCGTCAGGCTTTGTTTGACCATATCCAGAGTCTTAGTTTTACAAATATTGATCAGGTAGGAACTTCTTCTATGATTACCCGGATGACCAGTGACATTAATCAGGTACAGTCCGGCATCAATATGGTATTGCGTTTGTTTTTACGTTCTCCTGTGATTGTTTTCGGCGCGATGATAATGGCATTCACCATCGATGTAAAATGCGCTTTGATCTTTGTTGCCGCAATTCCGGTTCTGGCCATTGTAGTTTTCGGTATTATGCTTCTTACCATGCCTATGTACCGTAAAGTGCAGGGAGGATTGGACAGGCTTTTGGGAATCACCAGGGAAAATCTGACAGGAGTGAGAGTTATTCGGGCATTCCATCAGGAAGAGACAGAGGAAAGGCGCTTCCGGGAACAGAATCAGGCGTTGACAGGCATGCAGGTTTTTGTAGGAAAGATCAGTGCCTGCATGAATCCGCTTACTTACATTATTGTAAATGCGGCCATTATGGCGTTGATTTATACGGGAGCCTTGCAGGTGAACGTCGGCAATCTGACTCAGGGGGAGGTTGTGGC
Source organism: uncultured Acetatifactor sp. (assembly GCA_934433135.1). Lineage (GTDB taxonomy): Bacteria > Bacillota > Clostridia > Lachnospirales > Lachnospiraceae > Acetatifactor. The sequence goes on from CAKRZO010000002.1 coordinate 286,588, forward strand.
CATTATCAACTATATGTCGCAGATTCTGGTAGAACTGATTAAGCTGGCCAACCTGATTATTACCGTTACCAAAGCGCTCGCTTGTGCAGAAAGAGTGGCGGATGTATTTGAAATTCCCGCAGGAGAAAACGAACCGGGCGGAGCGAAAACGGAAGAAGAGGCAAAAGAGGTGCAAAAAACAGAAGGAGCTTCGGGATCTGTGCCTTTCCTGGCTTTTCATCAGGTAGGCTTACGATACCGGAATGCCGGCGATAACACATTGGAAGAGATTGATTTTTCCGTAGAAAAGGGACAGACTGTCGGAATCATCGGCGGAACCGGTTCCGGAAAGACTTCTTTAGTGAATCTGATTCCGGGATTTTATCCGGCTACGGAGGGAAGCATCTGCCTGGAGGGAACCGATATCCGTACGATACCGACCGAAAAGCTCAGGAGCCGCATCGGAATCGTTCCGCAGAAAGCGGTCTTGTTTAAGGGAACCATCCGCAGCAATCTGGAATGGGGCAATCCCGATGCAACGGAGGAAGATATGTGGCAGGCACTGGAAACGGCGCAGGCCAAAGAAGTGGTGGAAGGAAAAGAAGGTAAGCTGGACGCAAAAGTGGCTCAGAACGGTAAAAATTTCTCCGGAGGACAGAAGCAGCGTCTTACGATTGCAAGAGCGCTGGTAAGAAAACCGGATATCCTGATTCTGGACGACAGTGCGTCTGCGTTGGATTATGCCACCGATGCCAAACTCCGCCTTGCTTTAAAGCAGGTTGAAAAGACAACGACTACGTTTATCGTATCCCAGAGAGCCTCCTCCATTATGCATGCGGACAAGATTATTGTACTGGATGACGGACGGATGGCTGGATGCGGAACGCATGAAAAACTTCTTGCAGATTGTTCGGTTTATCAGGAAATCTATTATTCCCAATATCCCGAACAGGTGAAAAACAGAGAGGGGGCGGTTGCAAATGCCTAAGAAATCATCCGAAGAAAAAAAGCAGCTGAAGGATGACACACAAAGACAGACCATCGGCAAAATTTTAAAATATATCCGAAAATATATGCTGTGGGTGATCGTCTCTTTAATTCTGGCAACGCTGACAGTGGCTTTGACGTTGTACGTTCCGATTTTAACCGGTAATGCAGTTGACCTGATTGTGGATAAGGGGCTGGTAGATATGCCTGCCATCTTGCGGATTATCCGGAAAATCGGAATTGCGGTAGCGGTAACGGCACTGGCGCAGTGGATTATGAATACCTGTAACAACTATATTACGTATCATGTGGTAAAGGATATCCGGAGAGATGCTTTTTATAAGCTGGAAAGACTGCCGCTTAGATATCTGGACGCGCATGCTTACGGCGATATCGTAAGCCGGGTAATTTCCGATGTGGATACTTTTGCAGACGGGCTGCTGATGGGATTTACACAGCTTTTTACCGGTGTACTGACCATTTTGGGAACCTTACTTTTTATGTTGATTACCAATATACCGATTACCCTTGTGGTGGTCTGCATTACGCCGGTTTCGTTTCTGGTTGCAAAGTTTATCGCCTCCAGGACTTACAACATGTTCCGGAAACAATCAGAGACCAGGGGAGAGCAGACGGCTTTCATTGAAGAGATCATCGGCAATCAAAAGGTGGTAAAGTGCTTTTCCAGAGAGGAGGCCGTAAAAGAGCAGTTCGGAGAAATCAATACCAGACTGGAAGACTGCTCCTTAAAAGCGATTTTCTTTTCATCCATTACCAATCCGGCAACCCGGTTTGTAAACAGCTTGGTTTATGCCGGAGTGGGTATTTTCGGCGCTTTGGTTGCCATTCGAAAAGGAATCAGCGTTGGACAATTATCCTGTTTTTTAAGCTATGCCAACCAGTATACCAAACCGTTTAACGAAATTTCCGGAGTAATAACAGAGCTGCAGAATGCGATTGTATGTGCATCCCGTATTTTTGAGCTGATTGAAGAAGAAGCGCAGGTACCGGATGCAATGGATGCACTGGTATTGGAAAACGCGCAGGGGAATGTTTCTCTGAAAGAGGTTTCCTTCAGCTACGTACCGGAAAAGAAACTGATTGAAAATTTCAATCTTCGTGTGAAACCGGGACAGAGGATTGCTATTGTCGGACCGACCGGCTGCGGAAAAACGACTTTGATTAATCTGCTGATGCGCTTTTATGATGTACAGCAGGGTGAAATACGGGTAGACGGAGAGGATATCCGCCACATTACAAGAGGAAGCTTACGGACTTCCTATGGAATGGTATTGCAGGAGACCTGGTTAAGAAGCGGTACCATTCGGGATAATATCTGCATGGGAGAGCCGGAGGCTTCTATGGAAGAAGTGGTTGCGGCGGCAAAAGCCGCTCACGCGCACAGCTTTATCAAGCGGCTCCCGGAAGGATATGAAACCGTAATCACGGAGGACGGGGGCGGTTTGAGTCAGGGGCAGAAACAGCTTTTGTGCATTGCAAGAGTCATGCTTTGTCTTCCGCCGATGTTGATTCTGGATGAAGCAACCTCTTCCATTGATACCAGAACAGAATGTAAGATTCAGCAAGCCTTTGCGCGGATGATGGAAGGACGAACCAGCTTCATTGTAGCACACAGACTTTCCACAATTCGGGAAGCGGATGTGATTCTGGTGATGAAGGACGGAAATATTATCGAACAGGGAAATCACGAAACCCTGCTTGCGGCGAACGGGTTTTATGCGCAGTTGTACAACAGTCAATTTAGTGGTTAAAATACTAACCGCTAAATTGACTGGCCAGTTCAGTGGTTAGTATTATACAACTATGGCAATGTATAAATATGGTTAGTGCAGAGTTGCGGGTGGGGCACGTGCGGATCCATTCGGGGGACGCTTTCGCTCAATTTTGACTCCCCTCATTGGATTCCACACGCTGGATTCCGCACGCACCCACCCTTAGAAAATTCTGGCTTGCTTTTGACAAGTTTGTAGCTTTGCGAATGGCCCGTCTGAACTGTTATAGGTTCACCTGTTAAAAACTCAAAAAAGCTGTCTCACACGAGACAGCTTTCTGCAAATATAAATCGGAGTGACAAGATTCGAACTTGCGGCCTCCGCCTCCCTAAGACGGCGCTCTAACCAAACTGAGCCACACCCCGTTGACAAATGCTATTATAACCGAACAGCCGACAAAAAGCAAGCATTTTTTAATAATTTATTATTTTTTAAATTTTTAAAACTTTTCAAAAAATATTCCTACATTTGTGCATTCCGGATTCAGTTCTGCATCCTTGCGCTGTCGGAATAAATATGATAAAATAGGGCAAAGATTTCGAAAAAGGAGAGAAAACATGGATTGGACTTATATTGTGATAGTAATGCCCGCAGTGCTTTTTTCACTTTGGGCAAGTGCAAAAGTAAACAGCACCTTTCAGAAATATCAAAAGCAGCGGAATTCCAGAAATATAACCGGTGCCGAAGCTGCAAGGCAGGTCTTGGACAGCAACGGCTTGTATCAGGTCAGGATCGAACAGGTAGCAGGAGAGCTTACGGATCATTATGATCCTTCCGCCAATGTGATTCGCCTTTCTTCCGGTGTTTACGGAAGCACTTCAACGGCAGCTGTGGGAGTTGCCTGTCATGAGGCCGGACATGCCATTCAATATGCGGTAGGGTATGCACCGATTCGTTTTCGTGCGGCGATTATTCCGGTTACCAACATCGGTTCCAAACTGGCGGTTCCGCTGATTTTTGCAGGACTTCTTATGGGAGGCGTAAGCTCCTTTTTCATTACGTTGGCTTATATCGGCGTTTTTGCATTCTCACTCAGTGCACTTTTCCAGCTGGTGACGCTTCCGACAGAGATCAATGCCAGCAAACGGGCACTGCAGTCGATTGAAAGCGCTAACCTTTTGTATGGAGAGGAACTGGAAGGAGCAAAAAAGGTTTTGACGGCAGCGGCATTGACCTATGTGGCGGCATTAGCAGTATCTTTAACACAGATTCTGCGCTTTCTGGTACTTTTAGGAGGAAGACGCAGGAATGACTGAGGCAAAAATTCAGAAAGTTTGTCCGGCGGCGAAAAGATGCGGGGGGTGCAAGTGGATTGGAAGGCCATATGAAGAACAGCTTGCACAAAAGGAAAAATGGGTGAGGGATCTGATGAAGCCTTTCTGCAGTCCGGAACCTATCATCGGAATGAAACATCCGGAACATTACCGGAATAAGGTGCATGCCGTTTTCGGAGAGGACAGAAGACATAATATCATATCCGGAACCTATGAAGAAGGAACCCACAGGATCGTTCCCATCGATTCCTGTCTGATTGAAAATCAGAAAGCGGATGAGATTATTGTATCCATCAGGCAGTTAATCAAATCCTTCAAAATACGGCCGTATCAGGAAGATACCGGATACGGTCTTTTGCGGCATGTTTTGATACGGACAGCGCATGCTACAGGAGAAATATTGGTGGTATTGGTGCTTGTTTCCCCCATTATGCCGTCCAAAAACAATTTTGTAAAGGCGCTTTTAAAGGTGCATCCGGAGATTACAACTATTGTTGTAAATGTGAATAGTAACCGAACCAGTATGGTTCTGGGGGAAAAAGAGCAGGTTCTTTACGGAAAAGGTTATATAGAAGATGAATTGTGCGGCTGCCGGTTTCGGATTTCCCCCAGATCTTTTTATCAGGTAAATCCGGTTCAGACACAGATTCTTTACACAAAAGCGTTGGAATATGCCGATCTTAGCGGAAAGGAAACTGTGATCGATGCTTACTGCGGAACCGGAACCATAGGGCTGATTGCCGCCGCAAAAGCAGGACAGGTGATCGGCGTGGAGCTGAATCCGGATGCGGTACGGGATGCCAAAATCAATGCAAAGTGCAATGGAGTAAAGAATATTACATTTTACCGGAACGATGCCGGAAAATTTTTGACGGAAATGGCACAACAGAAAGCAGAAGCGGATGTGGTATTCATGGATCCGCCCAGAGCGGGAAGCGATGAGGCCTTTCTGGCATCGGCAGCACTTCTGCATCCGGCAAAGATCGTTTACATATCCTGCAATCCGGAGACGCTGGTGCGGGATCTTACCTATTTGAAAAAGAAAGGGTACCGGGTAAGCAAAGCGGTACCTGTGGATATGTTCCCTTATACGGAGGTCAGGCATGTGGAAATGGTGTGCCTTCTGGAGACAGAAAAAGGCAGGACAAAAAAGAGATTTTGAGAAGCTGTGTTTTGCAGCGGGGTTTGCGGCAGTACTTGCCATGCTGATTCCTTATCTGATACTGGGTACGGACAGTATTGTGAATTATCATGACCAGCTGGACGGAGAGATGATTGCTTATATCCTGCAGGCCAGACATCTTTTTTCCGGAAGTAATCAGATTCCGGAGTTTTTAAACGGAGCCTCCAAAGCGGCATTAACGATGCCCGCGCCCATGGCTGTTCTTCTTTTCCTTTTCGGGAATGATTTTGCAGCTTACGTTGTGATGCAGATTTTCGGCAGCGTTATCGGGTATCTGGGCATGTTTTTGCTGGCCGGGAAATTTACTGGAAAAGGGTGGATCGCCATGATTGCAGGTGTTTTGTATGCCTATCTTCCTTTTCTTCCGGTATACGGTCTTTCCCAGTACGGCCTTCCCTTGCTTTTGTGGTTTGTATTGGAATTAAAAGAGGGGCAGCATACTGACAAGCGCATTGCAGCGGCCGGTTTTTGCTATGGAATTTTTTATGCGTTCAATTCTTCTCTGGTGCTGGTCGGCTTTGCCGTACTGGGACTGCTTGCTTTGTCCTTTCTCTTTTTTGCATGCCGCAGGCAGATGGATAAGCGCGGGTGCTTTTATCTGATCGGCTTATGGCTTTCATTGTGTGCCGTTTATGTGTCGGAGAATCTGCCGCTTTTCGGCAACCTGTTTGGGCAGGAAGGTTATATTTCCCATAAAGCGGAATATGTGTTGACATCCAGACCCTTTTGGAACGGTCTCCTGCAGACTTTTCTACAGGGAACGGAGCACAGCAAGGATTATCACAGTCTGATTTTGGCGGGCGGTTTCCTGTTGCTTCTCTGTGTTTTTTTGATGAGCCGGAAAACTTCTGCCGGGGAAATGTGCCGCCTTACCCTATGCTTTTTCGGAATCTGCGGGATTCTTTGTGCGGCTGCGGCATTCTGGAACAGTTTCCCGGGAATTGCTTTTCGGAAAAAACTGAATGCTCTGGGTGCTTTTCAGCTGGAACGGGTGGTATGGCTTTGTCCGGTATTCTGGTATCTGGCGTTTGCCTGTGTTTTATGGGCGGCGGTTTTATTGTGGAGGGAAGGCCGATACAAGACATGGAAAAATGTCTGCGGGAAAATGGCATTTTGGAGTGCGGAAGTTCTGATCTTCGGACTTCTCGGAATGAACGGTATCACGGTATTCCTGAAAAGTAACAGTATTCCCAATCTGCGTAAGCTTGTGGATTCCGGCTATTCCGCCATCACCTATAATCAGTATTATGCAACGGATGTGATGGCACAGGTGAAAGACTATATTCGGGAGGAGACGGGAAAGGAGAGTTGCGATTATCGGGTGGCAAGCCTTGGAATTGATCCGGCAGCGGCGCTGAAGGCAGGTTTTTACTGCCTGGACGGCTATTCCAATAACTATGCATTATCTTATAAACATGCATTCCGGGAGATTCTTTTACCGGAATTGGAGAAAAGCGATTATTTAAAGAATTATTTTGATGACTGGGGAAACCGCTGTTATCTGCTCAGCGCGGAATGCCCGGCTTATTATACGATTGAAAAAAACGGGTTCTATTTTACGGACTATCAGCTGAATACGGAGGCTTTTCGGAAACTGGGAGGAGAATACATCCTTTCGGCGGCTTATATTGTTAATGCGGGCGAGAACGGTCTTGAACTGGTGAGAGAACAGCCTTTCGAAACCGATACCAGCTATTACCGCATCTTTTTGTACCGTGTTTTGTGAATGGCGCGTCTGAACCGTTAGGTAATATAGGATAACTAAAAAAAATCTTGACAGAAAACCGGAATCGCATATAATATCTTATGTAAATAGTTTGTGAACTAACAAATTAGCAGAAACAGCTGCGGAAAGGAGTCGGAGGATGACGGATAAAAAGCATATCGGTTTTGAACTGCGTTTGCTGCATAATCTGATCGGCGCCAGAATGAAGGAAGCTATGGAGGCAGACGGTGCCTGTCTGACCCCTGTTCAGCACTGGATCATTCGTTTCCTGGAGGAAAATTCCGATAAAGAAATTTTTCAGAAAGATCTGGAAGAAAAGTTCCGGGCCTCCAGGGCGACCGTTTCCTGCACCTTGCAGGTAATGGAGAAAAATGGTCTGATTATCCGCTGCAGTGTGAAACAGGATGCAAGGCTGAAGTGCATTTTATTGACAGATAAAGCACGGGAATACAGCCTGAGGATCCGGCAGAATGTGGAACAGACCGAGCAGCTGCTTCGCAAAGGGATGAGTGAGGCAGAGGCGGATGAGCTTCTTCGCCTGCTGCGTCTTGCCAGGACAAATCTGGAAAACTATGAAAAAGGGAGAGAGGAGAAGAAATTATGCTGAAAACTCTTGGAGCTCAGATTAAGGAATTTAAAGTCCCCAGCATCATTACACCGTTGTGTATGGCGTTGGAAGTCGTTATGGAAATGATTATACCGCTGATGATGGCATCGATTGTGGATGACGGTATACAGGCAAATAATCTGCCGCATGTCTATCTGATGGGAGGTTGCATGATCCTTGCGGCGATCGTGTCGCTTGCAGCCGGTTTCGGAGGCGGTTATTTCGGAGCAAAGGCTTCGGCCGGATTTGCGCATAACCTGCGGGAATCCATGTTTACCAACATTCAGAAATATTCTTTCGCCAATATTGATAAGTTCAGTACGGCAGGGTTGGTAACTAGGCTGACAACGGATGTCACTAATGTGCAGAACGCATACCAGATGCTGCTGCGTATGTGCATCAGGGCGCCTTTTTCGCTGATATGTGCTATGTGTATGGCTTTCTTCATTAATGCCAGAGTCGCAAGAATTTATCTGGTTGCCGTCATTGTACTGGGAGGGTGCCTGGTGCTGATTATGAGCCGGACCATGAAGACTTTCCGGCGTATCTTTAAGAAATATGACGCTCTGAACGAAAGTGTACAGGAAAACGTGTCTGCCATCCGGGTTGTAAAGGCTTATGTCAGAGAAGACTATGAAGTGAAAAAGTTTAAGAATGCCAGCGGAAATGTCTATCAACTGTTTAAGAAGGCCGAGAACACTCTGGCGCTGAACAGTCCGCTGATGCAGTTTACAGTATACAGCTGTATTCTCGGAATCAGCTATCTGGGAGCTAAGCTGATCGTGGCGCAGAGCATGACGACCGGTGATCTGATGAGCCTTCTGACATATTGCATGAACATCCTGATGAGCCTGATGATGCTTTCCATGGTATTTGTTATGCTTACCATGAGTGAAGCCAGTGCGGAACGTATCTGCGAAGTAATCAATGAAAAAAGCAGTCTGACGAACCCGGCAACCCCGGATTATAATATCCCGGACGGAAGTATCTGTTTTGAAAATGTTTCTTTTAAATACAAAGAAGAAAGCAAGGAATATGTTCTTTCCGATGTGAATTTAAGGATTGCTTCCGGAGAGACCATCGGAATTCTGGGAAGTACGGGAAGCGCTAAGACCAGTTTGGTGAATCTGATCAGTCGTCTGTATGATGTATCTAAGGGAAGAATTCTGGTAGGCGGAAAAGATGTACGCGCTTATGACCTGGAGACATTGCGCAATGAGGTGGCCGTGGTTCTGCAGAAGAATGTATTGTTCTTCGGCACCATTCTGGAGAATTTGCGTTGGGGAAATGAAAATGCAGATGAGGAAGAATGCAAAAGGGTCTGCAGGCTTGCCTGTGCGGATGAATTTATTGAAAAGATGCCTGACGGATATGAGACGTACATTGAACAGGGAGGCACCAATGTTTCTGGCGGACAGAAGCAGAGACTTTGCATTGCCAGAGCGCTTTTAAAAAAGCCGAAGATCCTGATCCTGGACGATTCCACGAGTGCGGTGGATACGGCTACAGATGCCAGAATCCGCAGGGCTTTTGCAGAGGAAATTCCGGGAACTACCAAAATTATAATTGCACAGCGTATTTCCAGTATAGAGCATGCGGATCGTGTAATTGTAATGGAGGAAGGAAAGATAAATGCCTTTGATACACCGGAGAATCTTCTAAAAGAAAATAAGATTTATCGGGATATTTATCTGCAGCAGACATCCGGCGGCGGAGATTTTGATGAGAAGGGAGAGATGTGATATGGCAGGACATGGACCTATGGGAAGAGTACCCAGAGGCGTAAAGCCGAAACTGGAAAACCCGAAAGGCATCTTCCTTCGTTTGATGAAATTTGTTCTAAAAGATTATGCATTTGCGGGAATAGTTGTCATTCTTTGTATTGTTATTACCGTATTGTCCAGCGTACAGGGAACATTGTTCATGAAGAACCTGATTGATGATTATATTACACCATTGATCGGAAAGCAGAATCCTGACTTTTCCGGCCTGATTGCGGCAATTGTGAGGGTGGCCTGTTTTTATGCGGCAGGTGTGGCTGCTGCTTATCTGCAGTCCCGGATCATGGTCGTGATTACCCAGGGAACCATGAGAAATCTGAGAGACCGCCTTTTTACTCATATGGAAAGTCTGCCGATTTCTTATTTTGATACCCATTCCCATGGGGATATCATGTCAATTTATACCAATGACGTAGATTCTTTGCGCCAGATGATTAGCCAGTCTATTCCGCAGTTGTTAAACAGCAGTATTACGATTGTCAGTGTTTTCTTCAGCATGGTCAGCTTAAGCATTCCGTTGACCGTGGTTACGCTTCTTATGGTGGCGTTGATGCTCTTTACAACGGGAAAGGTAGCCAGATTGTCGGGAAGTAATTTCGTGGCACAGCAAAGAGCGATCGGAAATCTGAACGGATATATTGAAGAGATGATGAACGGACAGAAAGTGGTAAAGGTTTTCTGTCATGAGGAAAAGACTCTGGAGGAATTCAAAAACAGGAATGATGAATTGTTTCGGAACGCAGAGCTGGCAAACCGCTATGCCAATGTACTGGGACCGATTAATGCACAGCTGGGAAATATGAGCTATGTATTGTGTGCTATGGCGGGAGGTGTTCTGGCGATTAACGGCTGGACCGGATTGACGGTTGGGAGACTTGCCAGTTTCCTGACTTTTAATAAGAGCTTTAACATGCCGATTAATCAGATCAGCATGCAGTTTAACAGCATCATTATGGCATTGGCAGGCGCGGACAGGGTCTTCAAATTGCTGGATGAAAAACCGGAAGTGGACGAAGGATATGTTACGCTGGTGCAGGCAAAGAAGGAAGACGGTCAGATTGTAGAAGTATCGGAGCGGACCGGAATGTGGGCATGGAAGCATCCGCATAAAGCGGACGGAACCGTTACGTACACACCGTTAGAGGGCGATGTGGTATTTGACGGAGTGGATTTCGGATATGTTCCGGAAAAAATCGTGCTTCATGATGTGAAACTGTATGCGCAGCCTGGACAGAAGATTGCCTTTGTCGGATCTACAGGTGCCGGAAAAACCACTATTACGAACCTGATTAACCGTTTCTACGATATTCAGGATGGAAAGATACGGTATGACGGTATTAATATCAATAAGATCAAAAAGGCCGATCTAAGGCGTTCCTTGGGAATTGTTCTGCAGGATACGCATCTGTTTACCGGAACGGTTATGGAAAATATCCGCTACGGCAGGCTGGATGCTTCGGATGAGGAAGTCTATGCAGCTGCAAAGCTGGCCAATGCCCATGGATTTATCACAAGATTGCCGAAAGGATATGACACAGTTCTTACCGGGGACGGCGGCAATTTAAGCCAGGGACAGAGACAGCTTTTGGCCATTGCCCGTGCAGCGGTGGCGGATCCGCCGGTATTGATTCTGGACGAGGCAACTTCTTCCATTGATACCAGAACCGAGAAAATCGTGCAGGAGGGCATGGATAAACTGATGAAGGGAAGAACCACTTTTGTGATTGCACACAGGCTTTCCACCGTACGTAACAGTGATTGCATTATGGTTCTGGAACAGGGCAGAATCATTGAAAGAGGAACCCATGAGGAATTGATTGCACAGAAAGGAAAGTATTATCAGCTTTACACCGGCGGAATGGCGGAAACGTCATAAAATAAGAGTGAATTTGCAATTTTGTGCACCATCATCGGAATCCTCAGGAGTCTGCCCTTAGAAAACGGCTCTTAATATAGTTGTAAGTTTATAGTAAAATGTTGCATAAGCGGTTGCGGAAAACGGCAGAAGATAGTATAATAGACAAGACAGCCGGGGCAGATTTGATCCGCCGGCAAGTAGAACCGGGCAGTATCGGGTACCGTCTGGTGAGCCAAAGAGGAAAAGAAAATGGATATGAGGCAGTTTTGGAAGAACGAAAACGAGAAGCCGTTGGACCACATTGTAAATGATGGTGGCTTCTGCAGTATTTTCCGCACCATCGGATGTATCGGTGACAGCTTGTCTTCAGGTGAGTTTGAAGGAATGTCGGCGGAAGGACAGAAATCTTATCATGATCTTTATGAATATTCCTGGGGACAGTATCTGGCAAGAATATGCGGCAGTAAGGTTTATAATTTTTCCAGAGGCGGTATGACGGCAAAGGAGTATGTGGAGAGCTTTGCACAGGAGAATGATTTCTGGAATCCGGATAAGGCGTGTCAGGCTTATATTATTGCATTGGGCGTCAATGATCTATGCGGGCAAAATATGGAAGTAGGGACGACGAAGGATATCTGCTGGGACGATGAAACGAAAAATGCGCCGACTTTTGCCGGATACTACGGGGCAATTGTCCAAAAATACAAAAAGATTCAGCCGGATGCCAAATTTTTCTTTATGACAATGCCGCGGGATACCGTAAATCCGGGAGTCGGCAGCAAAGCAGAGGCACAGAGAGAGTTGTTGTATGGACTGAAGAATGTTTTTGCCAATTCTTATATATTGGATTTGTGGCAGTACGGTCCGGATTATAACAAGGAATTCGGGGAACAGTTTTTTCTGGGTGGACATATGAATCCTTGCGGTTATATTTTGACTGCAAAAATAGTGGCATCCTATATTGATTATCTTGTAAGAAATCATATTGACGATTTCCGGCAGACAGGGTTTATCGGAACTCCGTATAAGTATTGCAAACTTTAATGAGGAGGGAAGGTACATATGAGCAAGAAGAGTGGTTTTATTGCGGAATTTAAGAAATTTATCACCAAAGGGAATGTCATGGATATGGCCGTCGGCGTGATTGTCGGCGGTGCGTTTACGACAATTGTAACCAGTTTAAATCAGGATATTCTGACGCCGATTCTGGGAATTTTCGGCGGTGTGGACTTTTCGGAGCTTAAGCTTGTGCTGGGAAGCGGAGAGAATGCTCCCGTGCTGGGGTATGGTAATTTTATTACTGCAGTTATTAATTTCCTGATCACCGCACTTGTTATTTTCTGCCTAGTAAAGGGAATCAATACAATTAATGCCAAATTCAAGCCTAAGGAGGAACCGAAGGCTCCGACAACCAAAATCTGTCCGTTCTGTAAGAGTACGATTGCGCTGGAAGCAACCAGATGTCCGCATTGTACTTCGCAGTTGGAAGAGGAAGAGTAAATGAGCATTTGAATATGCCATTTGCACAAAGTAACAGTTCAGACGCGCCATTCGCAAAACCGCGCTTTCAGCACTTTTCCGCTGCTTCGCAGCTATTTGTCGCATCTGTAAGATGCGATGCTCATATAACTTGGCGCTAAGCTCAATCATTCCTGCAGACAGATTTTCATGCAAGCATGAAATCTGTCCACAAGAATGATTGTCTGAACTGTTACTGCACAAAAAAACGAAAAAAAATGTTTTAAAAAAAAGTCTAGACAGATAAGCTATTTTATGATATTATAGTCAGGGTAATGTAATAAGTTTGTAACATTTGCATCCGTAGTCTAATGGATAGAACGAAGGCCTCCGACGCCTTTAATGCAGGTTCGATTCCTGTCGGATGCATTTTACATTACCCTGATTTTTTTTATTTTCTTTATGGAGGGAAGTTTCTTAAGTCAGACAAGTAGGATGGATTTCAGCAAAGGGATTTACAGAGGAAGGTGTTGTTTATGAGGAAAGACAAATTGCAAAATCTGGCAGATATTCTTAAGAAGTACGGAAAAATTATACTCCCTGTAGTATTGATTGCAGTGGTGGCAACTGTGGTTGTTCTGATTCTGGATGGCGGTCAGTCTGATAAAGGAGCAGAACCCCTTGTGCCGGAGAGCCTGCTTTCCGAAAGCGTTGCAACAGATGTCAGTAGCGGAGAAGAATCAGGGCAGATTCCGGAAGTTCCCCTGGAAGAGAATGAGGAAGGTTCTTTGTACACATTGATGTGTGTGTATTATAATGCACTTGCGACTGGAGATGTAGAGACGATTCAATCCATCAGCAATTATGTGAATGATACCGATGTGATACGGATCCAGGAACTGAGTAAGTATATTGATCTGTATCCTGTCATTCAGATTTATAAAAAGCCGGGACCGGTTGACGGTTCCTGGATTGCGTATGTATATACGAAAGTAGAATTTTCCGGATATGATATCGAGGTTCCGGGTTTGCAGACATTTTATGTATGCACTGATGCCAATGGAGAATTGTATCTGAACGAAGGAGAGACCTCGGAAGAGGTTTTGAATTACATTACAACAGTAAGCTTGCAGGATGATGTAGTGGAATTGAATAACCGTGTAAATGCGGAATATGATGAAGTGCGTCTGAATCATGCGAAACTGGCGGATTATATCAATGAATTGCAACTGGAAATCAGTCGCTCTACGGGGGAGGCAATTGCTGCACAGGTTGCCGGAAACAGCGAAGCGCAGAGTAGTGAGAATTCGCAGGAGAGCGGAGAGAATACGCAAGGCGGCGGAGAGCAGCCCGCAGATCAACCGGCAGATGCTTCCGGAGAAAGTATTCTGACTGCTACTGTTACAACGACAGTGAACGTGCGTGTATCCGACAGTGAATTATCCGACAAGATCGGAAAATTGACCGGCGGTAGTCAGGTACAGGTCTATGAGCAGCGGATTAACGGATGGAGCCATATTTCCTATAATGGTCAGGATGGTTATGTAAAATCACAGTATCTTGCTATAGCAGGTCAGGAAAGTGAAGGTGAAAGCAGTCAGAGCGGAACCAGAAAATCCGCGACGACAAATGTCAAAATCCGGAGCAGTGCAAGTGCTACGTCCGAGCAGCTGGGAATGGTAATCGGCGGTGATTCCGTAGAAGTGCTGTCAGAGTCCGGAGAATGGAGCCAGATTCGTTATAACGGCATTACAGGGTATGTAAAATCAGAATATCTGCAGTAAACGTGTTTTTACGAAAATAGGGGAAAAGAGGATAAGAAAGAGCGGTACAGTTTAAGCTGTGCCGCTTTTCTCATACCGTTTAGGTTGAAAAATTTCATTTAATTCTTTCATCTTTTCTTTGGATGGAATATTGAATGATGACATGTTCATTCCAAGTGCATTATATTTATGTTCTCCCATTTTATGATATGGCAAAAGTTCAATTGCAGGAAGTTTATACGGCGCAAGAAAATGTCTAATACGATTCATTTCTTCAATTGAATCATTAACAGTTGGAATAACAGGTATTCTTATCGAAACATTCGCCTTGCATTCTAAGAGTTTCCGGAGGTTATTTAAAATCAATTTATTTGATACACCGGTAAATTCCTTATGTACATCGTTATTAAATGCTTTGATATCGTATAAAAATAAATCAGTGTGTGGAAGTGTTCGCTCAAAACTTTCCCATGGAATAAATCCTGCCGTGTCGACAGCGGTATGTATGCCCGCATCTTCACATTTCTCTAAAATTTCACACAGAAAATCAATTTGCAGCATACATTCGCCACCCGAAAAAGTAACGCCGCCATTTGATGTTTCATAAAAAGGTCTGTCTTTTTGTATAATACTGAAAACTTCTTCAACGGTATATTCTTTTCCACAGATTTGTTTTGCGTCATTGAAGCAGATAAAACTGGTATCTTTTTCGGTTATGCCTTTACATCTGCCGCATCCGGTGCATTTGTCTTTATAAAAAATTATCTGAGGCTTTAATGACTGGCTTTCGGGATTGTGACACCATTTGCATTTTAAGTTACACCCTTTGAAAAATACAGTGGTTCGTATTCCGGGACCATCGACAAACGAATTTCTCTGAATATCAAAAATGACAGCTGTACCCATGATTAAACACCTCCTATCTTGTATGTGCGGTTCTTTGTATAATTTCATCCTGCAACCCTTCATTTAAAAATACGAAATAGTCAGAAAATCCGGAAACTCTTACACGTAAGTTTCTGTATTTATCAGGAGAGCTCTTTGCGTTTATTAAATCTTTCTTTGAAACATATGTAAGCTGAAAATGTGTTCCACCCATTTTAAAATATGCTTCAAACAAGCATACTAACTTTTCAAAGTTTTCATCATTTTTAACTAGTTGCTCATCCAGCAGAATGTTTGTAACACTCGGACCTGTTAAAATGGAGTAGGGGTCGCATTTTGCAACCGAGGACAATAATGCTGTAAGCCCATTCCTGTCTTTACCTTCCGACTGTCCGATTCCAAAGCTTATCATATCACCATCAAATCTTCCGTCCGGTGTGGCTTTTGTATGATCACCGAAAAATTTATGGTGTTGATTATAACCGATAAGATTTCCGAAAAGGAGCTTTTTTCTCAAATAATTATTACCGTCATTCCACTTATCAAGGCTTTTAAAGAACCTGTGCGCTATATCATTCGAGCAATCATCATCATTACCAAAGAACATTCCGTTTTTTAAAATGTATTCTCTCAAATTTTCAAATCCTGTCCAATTGTTTTTCAGTGCATCAATTAATTGTTTCATTGTAATTTGTTTTTCATCAAAAACCAACTGTTTTGTCACAGAAAGAGAGTCTATTACATTTGATATGCCTATAAGCAGCCCGACAGCAATATATGTGTCTGTTCCCCCCTGGGTAACACTTTTTGCATTTTCTGTACAGCCGTCAATAAACATGTTACTCACCAAATTACAGTCGCGGCTGCGTATGGTTTGAAATCCCCTGCCGATTTTGTCAGCTTTCCGTAAATCATTAAACAGTTCTTCCTGGAATATATTATAAAACGCATCAAATGTTTGAACCGTTATAATATCGTCACTTCGTCCAAAGAATGTATTTTGGATGCATCGAACAATATTCATCGGGTCAAATCCAAAAACAATACCGCCGGGAAGTGCAATCTCATTGCAGCCGATCATTGTGTAATTCACGGCTTTTTTATATGAGAATCCGGTATATTTCATTAAGCCGTTTATTCGGGGCTCATCATTAACAAATGCAATGCGCTTGTTCGGATCTTTTCTCTCACAATCCATCATATAATGCAGCACCTCATGCGGTGTTTTGGGTGTCCAGCGGAGTGAGATTTGCGGTATCCATGTTGGTAACTCCATAAGAGATTCAACGATTAATTTCGATAATTCATTAAAACCGTCTTCGCCATTTTCAAGATACCCGCCGACACAAAAGTGCGATTCGCCGCCGCGGTAAAATCTGTCGGAAGAAATATGTATTCTCGCTTGCAGCATTAAGAATAATTCCTGCAAATATTCGGTCGCTTCCTCCTTGGTGAGAATTCTGTTTTCTATGTCTTTTTTGTAATACGGATATAAATATCGGTCGATTAATCCAATACTGTCCGGAATGAAACCGTAACAAACATATAGTGACAAAATTGCCTCATAAAAGTTGCTTGCAGGGTTTTTCGGTACAATTTTAAGCGATCGAGACAATTTCTCCAGATTTTTCTTATACTTTTTATTTGATATGGTTTTAGAAAAACTCAGCGCTTTTTCAGAGCATTTATCCGCCCAATCAACCAAAGCATCACATATATCGGATTGAGTTTCTAAAAATTGAATTGCTTCGGCATTATCCTTGTGATTTTCTATCGATTTTCTTATTTTTGCTTTAATGCCAACTATACCACTGTTGATTAGTTTTCCAAAATCTCCCGCTGAATGCTGCCACTCGAATGTGAGCAGATTATCGACAGGTTGGTTATAGAAATTATCCCAAGCTATTTTGAAGTTTTTATGCCCGGGTCGCCCGAAAATATCGCCCTCCACACTGCCATCAAAGGTAATTAAGCCTGTAAAGCATGATTCGGCAACAATCAAAGGTTCTTGATTTCTTATATATTCACAAACTCTTTTTGCAGACATTTTTATCGGTTGCAAAAACAAGTCACACCGGTTATATTCTGTTTTTACCGGATAAACATACATTTCACCTAAAACAGTTTTCTTAACCAATTTTTCGATTCTCTCATTCATTTCGTTTGTCCTCCCACATCACCTGATTGAGTATCCACCGTCAAAAATAACGGTTTCCCCACAGATCATCTTTGCCTTGTCATCCAGAAGATACATTGCAAGATTCGCAATTTCATCTATTGTTACATAACGTCCGTAAGGTATTCTGTCATGTTTTATGGAATCTCCTTTGTGCCAGTTGTTCATTTCGGTTGCAACTGGTCCCGGTGCAATTCCGTTTATGGTTATCCCATCAGGTGCAAACATTTTGCCCCAGCCGCGTGTCAGCCCTGTTGCGAGGACTTTAGAACCTCCGTATGCACCGTAAATCGGCTCTTCACCTGCTACCGATGTAATGTTTAATATATTGCCTTTTATATTGTTTTTAAGCATATAATTAACAACAGCTTGCATAGTGAAAAATACTGCACTTGAGTTAACATTTATAACATCCTGCCATTCCTTTACCGTTGTTTTTAAAAGACTGTTTCTGTCCCATTCGCTTCTCTGTGCAAAAACTCCGGCATTATTTACCACAATATCCAGTCCACCAAGTATCTCAGCAGTTTGCTTTATTTTTTCGTTTGCTTTATCGAATTCCGCAGCGTCCCAAACCATAGGGAATACATTTTTACCAAGCTCTTGTGCAACGAACTCAAGCGTTTGAAGATTACGCCCCGTTATAACAACAGTACAGCCGTTTTGAGATAGTTTTTTTGCAATGGCATATCCGATTCCCCTGCTTGCACCTGTAACCAAAGCCTTTCTCATTTTATTCACACCTCCTATAATATCTTTATGTTAATTATATAACAGATTTGAAGGTTGTAAATGTTTGAAAAAAATGAATTTGTTTGAAACGGATATTTTTATTGAAATACTGAAAAATATATGATATAACAAAATCAAAAAAGGAAAAGAGAAGAATGCAAACTGAAATAATGGTATATACACATGACGCGGTGTTTTTTTGTGATACACTGACAGGCAGTACTCCTTATCTTTCCAATAAACCCAGAAATCACGATAGTTTTGCTTTTGTTACAGACGGAATTCTTGGATATGAAAAACAAGGAAAGATTGTTCAGATAAAAAAGGGACAGGTTGCATATATAGCAAAGGGTTCTATTGATAAAAGCAGCGCATACGGATGCGGTGTAGTTTCATATATTGCTGTAAATTTTAATTTTGATACAAGCCCGACTTCATCAAACCATAACCTGCCGTTTGACACTGTTTGTTCAGGAAAAAATGCATATCGCTACGAGAAATTATTTCAGGAAGCGGTTAATGAGTATAGTTTGGGTTTGCCCGGCTCCCGAATGATATGCAATGGAATTTTATGCCAGATAATTGGTCAGCTTTACAATGACCTTGTTTTCGAGGATATTAATTATAAAATGGCAAATAAAATTGAAATTGCCCTTGATTATTTAAACCGAAATTATAGCCGTTCCGATTTGAAAATTAAAGAATTGGCAGAAATAACAGGAATTAGCGAAAAGCATTTCAGACGCATTTTTTACGATGTATATAAAAAGAATCCGCATGAATTTTTAAAGTATTTTCGCTTGAATAAAGCAGAATTGTTAATTTTGAATACTTCAAAACAGATTTCAGAGATTGCATTTCAATGCGGTTTTTCAGATGTGTACTCATTCAGTCATTGCTTCAAAAAGAACTATGGGGTTTCACCAACGGATTACAGAAAAACTCAGGCAGGGTGGGATCAGATCTTTTGACACGGTAATCATTTGTACAAATTATGTATAAAAGAAAGCAGAACGGCACATACTGAATTCAAAAAGGCTGTATTTGTAAAGGAAGGAAGAAGTGCTGTATGAAAAGAGAAGAAATGAGAGTTTACCAGGAGATTCAGAGGAATGCAAGAACTGCCGTTATGGTGATTGACACCGTAGCAGATAAAGTTTATGACAGGGATCTGTCTGCATATTTGTCCAGGCAGTCACTGGAGTATTCCGGACTGCAGAACCAGGCGACGGAAAAGCTGTTGGAGTGCGGGATGGAACCGGTTCAGTCCAATCACTTATCGGAAATGGCTTTAAAAAGCAGTCTGCATTATAATACATTATTAAATAACAGCACAAGCCGTATCGCAGAGCTTATGATGAAAGAAAGTAGTGCCGGAATGGTGGCAATGAACAAGGTACTGAATCATAATGAAGAAGCTGCTGAATCGTCTGTTGCATTGGCCCATAGACTCCTTGAACTGCAGGAGGGAAGTATAGAACACTTAAAAAAGTTCTTGTGAAAAAACAAAAAATGCTATATAATAAAACAGAATTATTTTTGATTATTTATGCAGGAGGACTTATTTATGTCATATGTAGATGAGGTATTGGATCTGGTGGTTGCAAAGAACCCGGCACAGCCGGAATTTCACCAGGCAGTAAAGGAAGTACTGGAATCTCTTCGTGTCGTAATTGAAGCTAATGAAGAGGCATACAGAAGAGATGCTCTTTTGGAGAGACTGGTAACACCGGAGAGACAGATTCTGTTCCGTGTTCCGTGGGTAGACGACAAGGGACAGGTACAGGTAAATAACGGATTCCGTGTTCAGTTCAATTCCGCAATCGGACCTTATAAGGGGGGATTAAGACTGCATCCTTCCGTTAATCTGGGAATTATTAAATTCCTTGGTTTTGAACAGGTATTTAAGAATTCACTTACCAGTCTTCCCATCGGCGGCGGCAAAGGCGGATCGGATTTTGATCCCAAGGGAAAATCGGACAGAGAAGTAATGGCTTTCTGTCAGAGCTTTATGAACGAATTATATAAGCATATCGGAGCAGACACCGATGTGCCTGCAGGAGATATCGGTACCGGTGCAAGAGAAATCGGGTACATGTATGGTCAGTATAAGCGCCTGACAGGTCTTTATGAAGGCGTTCTGACCGGAAAGGGACTGTCCTACGGCGGATCCTTAGCAAGAAAGGAAGCTACCGGTTACGGACTTCTGTACTTAACGGAAGAAATGTTAAAGTGCAACGGAAGTGATATCAAAGGAAAGACCGTTGCAGTTTCCGGTGCCGGAAATGTTGCTATTTATGCCTGTGAGAAGGCACAGCAGCTCGGTGCCAAAGTGGTTACGGTATCTGATTCTACCGGCTGGATTTACGACCCGGAAGGAATTGATATTGCATTGCTGCAGGACGTAAAAGAAGTTAAGAGGGCAAGATTGACCGAGTATGCAGCAGCAAGACCAAGTGCCGTATATCATGAAGGAAAAGGTGTATGGAGCGTAAAATGTGATGTGGCACTTCCTTGCGCAACACAGAACGAACTGAATCTGGAAGATGCGAAGATGCTGGTTGCCAACGGCTGTAAGGCAGTTGCAGAAGGTGCTAACATGCCTACCACATTGGAAGCAACCAAGTATTTCCAGGAGAATGGTGTTCTGTTCTGCCCAGGAAAAGCTGCAAATGCCGGCGGCGTTGCAACTTCTGCACTGGAAATGAGCCAGAACAGTGAAAGACTCAGCTGGACATTTGAAGAAGTGGATCAGAAGCTTAAGACAATCATGGTTAACATTTTCCACAATCTGGACAAGGCTGCAAAACAGTACGGACTGGAAGGCAATTATGTGGCAGGCGCTAATATAGCCGGATTTTTGAAGGTTGCTGACGCTATGACCGCACAGGGAATTGTATAGAAAATTTATTTGTGGTATGAAACGTTTCATCAGATCTGTTTTTACTGTTAGTTTTACCTGAGGTTCTATCTCAACTTTAGTTTTACATTAATGAAAAGCTATTATTCAAAAGGAAAAGAGTGACTGTCTTATGGGCATCCGGAAATTGCCGGTAAGACGACCACTCTTTCTTATGTAAACAAGGAGGAAAATGAAAAGTTTTGGCGGAGCTGTTCGATGCCTCTTACGTCATCTGCAGCTCCTTTGTATGATTCTATTATATGGGATAAATGTGTCCAAAGTGCGTATTCTTTTCTAAAAAAAAGTAAATTAATTATGAATGAAGAAAAAATCTGTTCACAGTTTGGAAATATTTACGATCAGGGCAGTCGCAAGATAGAGAATCGGCTGATGAAGCAGGTAGATGATCAGAGAGTATCTGCCAAGTTTACTTAAAATCGGTATCCGGAGTCGAAAAATTCCGGTAAAAGCAGGAAAGAGAAGTACCAACTTCCAAAAAAAATAGCCGCAAAGAAATAGGAAGAACCATGGTATCAGCGGGAAATAATCACTGGAGGAAAATCCGGGAATCGGAAAGCCCAGAATCGTCAGAGGAAGAACATGATAAAGGGAAGAGGGAAGCTTCCGCTGAGCCAAAAAGGGAATCACGATTTTTCCGTCAGGTACGGAAAAGGTAATGATGAAAAAAAGCAAAAAGAGGAAAAAACCGCACAAGGCAAAAAAAACGGAATGTCGGCAGCCCCTGTGCTTTTTTAATGCTATGACATTTCCAGCTTTTTCCAACAGCCAGAGTAAAAGCGTACAGCATCCGATACAGTTCAGAATGCCGAACCAGACTGCCTCGGAGGGAATAAAAAGCAGAGTAACAATCGTAATACAGCATCCGTACAGGTTAAGGAGAATCCCTTTTTTCAGATTGCTATGACCGAAATGATAGGAGATGCCGGAGACAAATAAAAAGGTAATGCAGATGAATCGTTGCCAGATATGTACAGCCGGCATAGAATACCAACCCGGCTGTCGAGCAAATATAATAAAGTAGTCATAGCCAAAGTGAAAGAGAAGCATGTTAAGCAAGGCGGTTCCCCGTAAAGCATCGATAAGATAAAACCAATCCGGCGCTTTCACGCCGGTTGAATAGGATTTTACAGGCATTTTTTCACCTCTCATTTCTGAAGGCCTCTGTCATGAAGAAAATGGTAACAGAAACTTTCTATTTTTTCCGGAAACAGGACGGCAGGAGGATAATCAGCATCGGAAACAATTCCAAACGTCCGGCCAGCATATCAAACATAAGAATGCATTTCGAAAAACCGGAGTATATGGAAAAATTCCGGGTAGGGCCTACCAGATCCAGTCCGGGGCCGATGTTGTTTAAAGTGGCCGCCACTGCCGTAAAATTACTGGTAAAGCCCAAGTTATCCAGGCTGATAAGAAGCAGGGAGGCCATGAAGAGAATAAAGTAAGCAGACAGAAAAACATGGGTGGATCGAATGACTTCTTGCGAAACATTGTGGCCATCCATCTTGATTTTCTTGACCAGGCGCGGGTGAATCAAAATGGATAATTCTTTTCCGAGGCTCTTTAAATAAATCAGGAATCGGGAGACTTTTATGCCGCCGCCGGTACTTCCGGCACAGGCGCCAATAAACATCAAAATCACCAGAATCGTTTTGGAGAACTGCGGCCAGGTATCAAAGTCGGTAGTGGAATAACCGGTTGTTGTAATAATAGAGCCGACCTGGAAAAAGGCATGCCGGAGCGTTTCTTCCATACTGCCGTAGAGATTGCGAATATTGGTGGCAATTGCTATGGCGCTGAGCAGAATGATTGCCAGATACCAGCGGACTTCTTCAATCGAAAAAGCATCTTTGAATTGTTTGCTGAGCAGGCAGAAGTAAAAGGAATAGTTAATGCCGCTTAAAATCATAAATAGGGTTACGATATTCTGAACAGCAGGCCGATAAGAAGCAAAGCCGTCATTGCGGATACTGAAGCCTCCGGTACCGGTAGTGCCGAAGGAGAGAGTCAGAGAATCAAACAGGTTCATACCAAAGAGATAGAGCAGAATGACTTCGATTACGGTCAGACCAAGGTATAATTCGTAGAGAATTTTGGCAGTATCTCTTACGCGGGGAACCAGTTTTCCAACGGAAGGTCCAGGGCTTTCCGCACGCATCAGATTCATGGTGGAACCGCCCATCATAGGAAAAATCGCCAGAACAAATACAAAAACACCCATACCGCCGATCCAATGGGTGAAGCTGCGCCAGAAAATGCCGGCATGAGTCAGAATTTCCACATCCGTAAGGATGCTGGCTCCGGTCGTGGTAAAGCCGGAGATCGTTTCAAACAGGGCGTCCACATAGTTCGGGATATCACCGGAAAGGACAAAAGGAAAAGCACCCCAGATACTGAGAACGACCCAGCCTAACGCTACGCTGATGATCCCTTCTTTCGCGTAAAGTTGAAAATGAGAAGGTTTTTTTAAGCTACACAAAATACCGGCAAGCATACACAAGCCGGCAATGCCCAGATAAGAAAAAGCAGCCCGGGTTTCCCCATAGAGGAACCCGGTAAGGGATGGAAGCAGTAAAAAAACAGCCTCGAATTTCATAATCCATCCCAGAATATACCAGATTATTTTATGATTCATGTTCCCCTCCCGCTCTGTCAGTTCTCCAGAATATCTTTAATATCATTCAGTCTGGATGTCGTTACGATAACGACATTATCGCCGGTCTGCAGGAAATCTTGTCCGCCGGGGATGATAACCAGTCTGCCGCGGGTAATGCTGCAGACCAAGAGATTTTTTTTCAGATGCAGCTTTTCCAGCGGAATATTGGTTACACTGGATTCTTCTTTGATATAGAATTCCAAAGCTTCTGCCTTTCCGTCTTCCAGTTTATACAAATTTTCCACATTACTGTTCATGGACTCGTTCATGGAACGGGCGTATTTTAAAATGGTGTCGGCAGTTAGAAGCCGGGGGAAAGTAATGCTGTCAAGATTCAGATCGTTGATAACATTATTAAAATTAATACGATTGATCTTGGTTACCACCTTTGCATGGGAGGTTTTTTTGGCGTACAGGGACAGCAGAATATTTTCTTCATCAAAACCGGTCAAAGCGGCGAAACCTTCTGCTTTTTCAATGCCCTCCTGCCGCAGCAGCTTTTTGTCTGTGCCTTCTCCGCAGATAATGGTTGCCTTGGGAAGCATTTCACTTAAGTATTCACACCTTGCAGGATCGCTGTCAATGATTTTGGTGGATATCCCGGCATTTAAAAGTCTTTTGGCCAGATAGTAGGCAATGGTGCCGCCGCCGACAATCATGGCATCCTGAACAGAACCTGCGCTGATACCGATCTTGCGGAAAAAGGCGCTGGCTTTGTCAGGAGCAGCCACAATACCTACCTTGTCGCCTTCCCGGAATACGAAGTCACCGCGGGGAATAATGATTTTTTCATCCCGGTTTACCGTGCAGACCAGGACTTCACATTTCAGAGTGGTACGGATATGCACTAATTCATAATTATTTAAAAGACAGTCCTTGCTGATTCGGAAGTGGAGCAGTTCAATGCGGCCTTTGGAAAAAGTATCGATTTTAACAGCGGAAGGGAACTGAAAAATTCTTGCAATGTCCGCGGCAGCAGCCAGTTCCGGATTGATTACCATGGCAAGTCCCAACTCTTCTCTTAAGAACTCAATTTCGTTGCTGTAAATCGGATTGCGCACTCGTGCAATCGTCTTACACCTTGCCGTTTTCCTGGCAATGACGCAGCAGAGCAGATTCTGCTCATCTGACCCGGTTACCGCAATCAAAAGATCTGCTTTTGCAATTCCCGCCTCTAACAGCGTCTGATAACTGACGCCGTTGCCGACGATTCCTTTGGCATCCAGATCATCCGTAATGGAAAATACTTTTTCTTCCTTGCAATCGATGACCGTGATATCGTGTTCTTCTCCGCTTAACTGCTCTACCAGGGTATAGCCCACTTTTCCGCAGCCTACTATAATGATTTGCATGATACGTTCCTGCTCCTTTGATGTCTTACTTACGCTCAGTGTACCATAAGTTCACGAAAGTTCACGAATTTCTACATCCTGCTTCGCAGGATATTCGTTCGCTAATGACCTCAGAAAAACAAATGTCTGCTTCGCAGCCGCTTGTTTTTCTTTGAGGTCATTATATCATATCCATAAGAAAAAGCAAGGAGTCGGACTTACATTCGGGATAAACTTATAAAACTATGTGAATGTAAAAATAAGGTTAAAGCAAATCTCCGGGCAGGCTCATGGGGTTCCATTCGGGGGGCGCTCTCGCTCAATGAAAAACGCAGCGAGCTTATTCGGACTTACATTCCCTGATGGAACGTACGGTTAATAACGTCATTCTGCTGTTCTGTCGTCAGCTTAATGAAATTTACGGCATACCCGCTGACGCGGATGGTAAGCTGAGGGTAGTTTTCGGGATGCTTTTGGGCATCCAGCAGAGTGTCGCGGTTTAATACATTAACATTCAGATGATGCCCGCCCTTGTCTGCATAACCGTCTAAAAGCTGAACCAGATTGTTTACCTGTGTGTTATTTGTTGTCATAATGATGACCTCCTTAATAGTTTAATAATAGTAATGATTACTGTTTCTATATTTGAATCTTATCATATCTTTATAATTATGTCCAGTACTTTTTCAAAAAATTTGCAATTTTTTTTTTGTAAACTTTTTGCAGGGGAAAGGAATATCCCGGACAAGGCTTCATATATTGAGATAAGGTTGTATCAAAGCAGGCGAAACGTGACGGCATGTATGCGTCATTTGCAAAATCGCAGAAAGGCGGGGTGGTTCAGACGGCGGAGTTATTAAAATTATTTCCGGGAGAACAGAGAACATTTTGGGCAAAACTGGCGGCGGAACAGGGAAGAGTGCAGGAAATTCATCTGCAGGCAGGACAGCCGATTTTTGTATGGAAGGAAGGCAGGGAATGGTATCTGGATGCTTCCGGGTACTGTACAGACAGCAGAAAAAATGCCCGCCGGATTACGATGGAAGAAATCGAACAGATTTTGCTGCATATATGTCACTACTCTTTGTATGCTTATGAAGATGAATTATCACAGGGATTTTTAACGGTGGAAGGAGGGCATCGTGTGGGTGTGACCGGGCAGGCGGTTCTGGAAGAAGAAGCGAAAGTAAGAACCATCAAACACATTTCCGGCATGAACATCCGGATTGCCCATCAGGTAAAAGGCGCAGCGGATAAAGTGCTTTCTCTGGTATATGAGAATCGCAGGATCTGCAATACGCTGATTATTTCTCCGCCGGGATGCGGGAAAACGACTCTGCTAAGAGATCTGGTGAGGCAGATTTCGGACGGGAATGCCTTCGGAGAGGGAAAAACGGTAGGGGTTGTGGATGAAAGGTCGGAAATTGCAGGCTGTTTTCACGGGATTCCTCAAAATGATGTGGGGATCCGAACCTTTGTTCTGGATGCCTGTCCGAAAGCATTGGGAATGATGATGCTTCTACGTTCCATGGCACCGAAAGTAATCGCTATTGACGAACTGGGAGGGCGAAAGGATGCGCAGGCTCTTCACATGGCATCGTCCTGCGGCTGCAGCCTGCTTGCAACGATTCACGGGGAGAGCATGAAGGATATCTGTCGGAAAGAAGGCATGGAGAAGCTGATGGAGGAGCGGCTGTTTGAACGCTTTCTGATTCTCGGCAGACAGGCAGGCAGATGTGTGGTGAAAGCAGTTTACGGAAAGGAGTATTATGATACTGAAAGTGTCGGGAGTGATTTTGATTTCGGCAGGGTGTGTCGGACTGGGGATTTACTACCGGGAGCAGTTTGCACAGAGGATCGTGCATATCCGCATTCTGATCTATATCCTGGATCAAATGATCAGCGAGGTCCGTTATAATAAGTCTGTTTTGCCGGAGTGCTGCCTGAAACTGGTGGGCAGACTGAAAAATCCTTATAAAGAAGCCTTTGAAAATACATATCGCAGGATTTGCAGGAATGAAGGTGATGCTTTCGGAGAAATTCTGCGCCGGGAACTGGCAGAAGCTTTTGAGAGGACCCCTCTGGGAAAAGAGGAAAAAAAGCTGTTTCTGCAGTTTGCCGGAGAGTGCGGGTATACGGAAACGGGAATGCAGATTACGCAGATGGAACAGTATCGGGATCAGTTGGAAGAGGTTAGGGATCAGCTGGAAAAAGAAGTGGCGGAAAAGAAACGTATGGCATTGGGTCTTGGAGTGATGAGCGGCCTGCTTTTGGTAATAGTTCTCTTATGATGCCGGCGGATAAGGAGACGGGAACAGATGGGAGTAAGTCTGATATTTAAAATAGCGGCAGTGGGTATTTTAATTACCATATTAAATCAGGTGCTGAAACACAGCGGAAGAGAGGAACATGCTTTTTTGATCAGTCTTGCCGGTCTGATACTGGTTCTTAGCTGGATCGTTCCTTATATCTATGATCTGTTTGTCACCATTAAGGATTTATTTGCGATTTAGTACCGGAAAGGAGATTTCGATGACAGAGATTGTAAAAGTGGCTATGCTCGGCATTCTGGTGGCAATGGTTGCCATACAGTTTAAAAGCCAGAAGCCGGAATATGCTTTGTATATCGGACTGGCTCTCGCAATCCTGATTTTCTCCTTTGTTCTGGGACAGGTCGGAACGGTTCTCCAGAAAATCGATCAGATCCGTGGATATCTGGGAAAGAGTCAGGGATATCTCGGAATTTTATTTAAAGTCATCGGAATTACTTATATCTGTGAGTTCAGTTCCCAGATTTTAAAGGAAGCCGGATATGCGGCGGCGGCACAGCAGATTGAAGTCCTTGGAAAGCTTTCGGTTATGTTTGCGGGACTTCCTATTTTATTTGCCGTTATCGAGCAGATGCAGTCTTTTGTGAAATGAGAAGGAGAGGAACGAAGCAGTGAATCTGTCTATGGACGAAATCTGGCAACAGTACGGAATGGATCAGCTGAAAGAAGGACTGGATACCCTGTTTCCGGGAGGGCAGATTTCCTTTGAAGAAATATGGAATACCGTATTGCAGGGGGATATACCGGGAGCGATTCTTAAGCTTTTCAAAGGGATGTTCGGAGAAATCGGAAGTCAGCTGGGAGGTTTGAAAAATATCTTGATCTGGCTGCTTGTTATGGGGATTGTTTCTGCATTACTGTCTCATTTTGCGGAAATTTTCGACAGGCATCAAGTGGCGGATTTAAGTTTCTATTTTATGTATCTTTTGTTGACGGCGGTTCTGCTGATCTGGTTTGGCAAAGCGGCGGCAATATCGGAAGATGCAATGGAAGGAATTGTGGATTTTATCAGGCTCCTGATCCCCACCTATCTTCTGATGGTAGGCGCTGCTGCCGGAACGGTTACCGTAAGTGCTTCCTATCATCTGATGCTTCTGTTAATCTACGGTGTGGAAAAACTGCTGATCGGCGCCATTATACCCCTTACCTACAGTTATGTCATGCTGGCCGTCGTCAACGGCATCTGGTCGGAGGAAAAACTGGGGCTTTTGATGGATTTGTTGGAGCGGGCGATTAAGGCGGTTCTGAAAGGATGCCTGGGAGTTGTCACCGGTGTCAGTGTTTTCCAGGCAGTGATTACGCCGGCGGTGGATTCGGTGAAGACATCGGCATTGCAAAAAGCACTTTCGGCCATTCCGGGGATCGGCGGTGCGGCAGACGGAATCGTGGAACTGGTTATGGGGTCGGCGCTGATTATCAAAAACAGTGTGGGCGTGGTGCTGCTTTTACTGTTGCTTGCCGCATGTGCGGCGCCGCTTTTGTATCTTTTTGTATCCGCCTGTCTGATGAAAGCCGCTGCCGCTTTTATGGGAATCATCAGCGACAAACGTATTACGGCGTGTACGGATAAAACAGGAGAAGGAAGCATGCTGTTATTTAAAACAACCGGAACGGCGCTTCTTCTATTTGTGATTGCCTTATCTATGATTGCGGCATCCACAAAACGATAGGAGAAGCTGGCAAAAGACTGGAGGGGCGTCATGATCGGAAGTATGGAAAAAATCATTATCGAAACCGGAATTTTTATGATCTGTTCCCAGCTATTGATTCATCTGAAAACGAATGCGGAATATGAGAAGTATTTGAAGCTTCTGGTAAGTATTATGATACTGATTCAGATTTTCACACCGGTACTGAATCTGATTGCCGGGAAGGAAGGCATTACGATTGAGGAGCAGATGGCGCGGTTTGAGCGGCAATTGGAGCAGGATTCCCGGCTTTCCGAAGAAGCGGTAAAAAAAGCGGATGCGTTATTGGAGCAGATGACGATGGAAGAGGTGCGGGAGCGGATTCGCCGGCAGCAGGAAGGGGTAACAGAGAGTGCACTCAGAGAGGAAGAGGCAGCTGCAGAAGTGGAAGAAATCCAAATCGGGGAATCTTCCGATTAAGATGCTTTTAATCAGTAACAGGGAGGTAGTGTGAAAAAATGCATTCTAGAATGCATTTTTTCACATGGCTATTTGTGCCGCAGGCGCCACAAAGTAGCTTTTATCGCAGCGTCAAATCTGAAATTTGACGCGCGATTCCTCCGACGCTAAAGCGTCTGCGGAATGGGGATTAGAAGATGGAGAATCGGAATGCCGATGGGATGGATGCGTTGAAAAAATTCGTAGAAAGAAAGGGCATCCGGAAATGGTTTAAGAGAGATAACCTGATCATTCTGGTGTTATCCGGAGTGCTACTGATGATCATAGCACTGCCTACAAAGAAGACATCTTCCGGAAAGACAGAACAGAGTGTGAAAACACAACAGGATGTAAGCGTACAAAAGATGCAGGAGGCGCAGGGAGAACTTGCAAAGGAGGCGGCTAAAGAGTATGAAGAATATGAAAAACAGCTGGAAGAGAGGCTTACAAATCTCTTAAATTCCATGGAGGGAGCCGGAAAGGTCAGCGTCATGATCACTTTAAAATCTTCGCAGGAACTGGTTGTGGAAAAAGACCGCACTGCGGCCAGAAGCAATACGGCGGAAGAAGATTCCAAGGGCGGAACCCGCAATACGTTTCAATCGGATAATAAGGAAGAAACGGTCTATTCCACCGGAAGCGGGGAAAAAGAGCCATATGTGGTAAAAGTGCTGACACCGGAAATAGAGGGAGTGGTAGTTGCCGTGCAGGGGGCGGGAAAGGGAGATATCAATAAAAACATAACGGAAGCGATCGAGGCGCTTTTCGGAATCGAAGCGCATAAAATAAAAATTATAAAAGGAAGCAAATAGAATATTTCCATAGCCGGATTCATAAAATGAATTAGTAAAATATGAAGCCGCCGCAGCAAACCGGCAGCCGGAAAGAGGGAGAAAAATTGAAAAACCTATTTAAGAAGAATCAGCTTATGATTACCGCACTGGCAGTGATGATCGCCATAGCCGGTTATCTGCAGTTTGCGGGGACCGATCTGGAAGAAAAATATCTGACTGCGAACCAGACAGACAATATCAGTGAGGCGGGATCAAGCGGTGTCATTACGGAAAATCTGCAGGCAGGGAATCTGACAGGTTCCGGACAGGAAGTGCTGTCACAAAGCGAATTGGAACTGTCGGAGGAAGATCTTGCCTCTTCCGATCTGCTGGAAATTCCCAGCCTTGATTCCGAAGTAAACGGTATTGAGGAAAATTATTTGCAGGAAGGAATGCAGCAGGCGCAGACCCAGGGAGAGCAAAGCAGTGAACTGTCGGCACAGGCACAGCCGGAAGAAGATGAAATCCCGGGGGAAGCTGTATTTACTTCCGCAAACGGAGTGGCGGTCTTATCGGAAGCCAGATTGTTAAAGGAACAGACAAGAGCCAAAAATAAAGAAACGCTTCTGATGATTATTAACAGCACCACATTGACGGAAGAGCAGAAACAGGCGGCCGTTAATAATATGATCGAGATGACGGCAATA
This sequence comes from uncultured Acetatifactor sp., assembly GCA_934433135.1. Lineage (GTDB taxonomy): Bacteria > Bacillota > Clostridia > Lachnospirales > Lachnospiraceae > Acetatifactor. The sequence goes on from CAKRZO010000002.1 coordinate 317,636, forward strand.
GCGGAAAAGGAATCCGCTGCGGAAATCTTGCTGGAAGCGAAGGGCTTTGCAGATGTCGTGGTCAGCATCAACGGAGAAATGGCGGATGTGGTAGTCAATGCACTGGAACTGACGGATGCGCAGCGTGCCCAGATTGAGGACATCGTGAAGCGCAAAACCGGAATCCCGGCGGAAAATATCGTAATCAGCACCGTAGTGGGGTGGGAATGAAAAAACACGATAAGAAAAGTGTGTACAATACATAAAACTATGATATAATAGCATAAGTGTAGAAAAATTAAGCGTGCTGCAACCGGAGTTGTGGAAGAGGGAGCATTTTTCCATGACCCCGGTTTTTGCCGGACAGACCAAAGGAGGAAACAAGAGTGTCTGATTATACAGAAGAAATCAAAAGGCGAAGAACCTTTGCCATTATCTCTCACCCCGATGCGGGAAAAACCACTTTGACGGAAAAGTTCCTGTTGTACGGGGGGGCCATTAACCTGGCAGGAAGCGTCAAAGGAAAAGCAACCGCCAGACATGCGGTATCCGACTGGATGGAGATTGAAAAGGAGAGAGGTATTTCGGTTACTTCCTCTGTACTGCAGTTTGAATATGACGGATATTGCATTAACATTCTGGATACCCCGGGACACCAGGACTTCTCGGAGGATACGTACCGTACCCTGATGGCCGCAGACAGTGCGGTTATGGTGATTGATGCTTCCAAGGGTGTGGAAGCCCAGACCAGGAAGCTGTTTAAAGTATGTGTGATGCGACGGATTCCGATCTTTACGTTTATTAATAAAATGGACCGGGATGCCAATGATACGTTTGATCTGTTGGATGAGATTGAAAAAGAACTGGGAATCGCCACTTGCCCGGTAAACTGGCCCATCGGTTCCGGAAAGAGTTTTAAGGGAGTCTATGACAGGAACAGGCAGTGCGTGATGACGTATTCCGATACGGAAAAAGGAACCAAAGAGGGACAGACCCTGGAGATTTCCATTCAACAGAAAGAGAAGCTCTCCGACTGCCTGGGAAAAGAAGCTGCGGACAAGCTGTTGGAGGAAATTGAACTTTTGGATGGCGCCAGTGCGGAGTTTGATCTGGATGCTGTCAGAAAGGGAGTGCTGACACCGGTATTTTTCGGATCCGCCCTGACCAATTTCGGCGTGGAGACCTTTTTAAAGCATTTTCTGGAGATGGCGACGGAGCCGATTCCCAGAAAATCGGATATCGGTCTGATTGATCCTGTCAAAAATGAGTTCAGCGCTTTCGTTTTCAAGATTCAGGCCAACATGAACAAAGCACATCGCGACCGTGTGGCATTTATGAGAATCTGTTCCGGTAAATTTGATGCCAGCATGGAAGTACGCCATGTGCAGGGAAACCGTGTCATGAGACTTTCCCAGCCGCAGCAGATCATGGCGGATGAGAGAAAAATTCTGACGGAAGCCTATGCCGGAGATATCATCGGTGTATTCGATCCCGGAATTTTTTCCATAGGAGATACGTTGTGTATGCCCAAGGAGAAATTCTGCTACGAAGGAATTCCTACTTTTGCACCGGAGCATTTTGCAAGAGTAAGACAGATCGACACAATGAAGAGAAAGCAGTTTGTGAAAGGCATCCAGCAGATTGCTCAGGAAGGCGCTATTCAGATTTTCCAGGAATTCAATACCGGTATGGAAGAGATCATTGTAGGAGTGGTAGGTGTTCTGCAGTTCGATGTCTTGAAATACCGTCTGGAAAATGAATATAATGTGGAAATTCGTTTGGAGAATCTTCCTTATGAACATATCCGTTGGATCGAAAACAAGGAGGAAGTGAATCTGGAAAAGATAGTCGGGACCTCCGATATGAAGAAAGTGAAGGATATGAAAGGAAATCCGCTGTTATTGTTTGTAAATTCCTGGAGTATCGGCATGACGCTGGATCGGAACAAAGGGCTGGTGCTGACGGAATTCAGCAGGAATTAGTGTGAAAAATGAAAAAGGGAATTTGTTTGTGGGTTATTATCTGTATCGGACTGTGGGCAGCAGGCTGCACCGGTCTGCGTCAGGATGCGAAAGAGACGGTTCTTACTTATACGTTTGAAGAACCGGGCAGATACCGTTATGCCTATCATCAGCTTTCGGAAAGAGAGCAAAAGTGGTATGAGCAAATGAATGAAGCACTGGGACGGATGCTGGAAAAGCAGGAGCTTAGTCCGCAAGGATTGATACCCGGAGAAGAACAGAAGACCTTTGATAAAATTTTTCAGTGTGTTATGGATGATCACCCGGAATATTTCTATGCGGACGGGTATACCTGCAGCTTCCTTTGCAGGCAGAATCAGACCGTCAAAGTAGAATTCACGGCAAATTATTCCATGGATATCCGGGAAGCGGAGGAGAAAGAAAAGCAGATTGCAAAGCAGGCGGATCTGTGGCTTTCCGGTCTTTCGGAGAATGCGGATGAATATGAGCGGGTAAAATATGTCTATGAAACCATTATCCGGAATACGGAATATGACAGGCAGGCGCCGGACAATCAGAATATTTATTCGGTTTTTCTCCGTAAAAGAAGCGTCTGCCAGGGATATGCCAAGGCAGCACAGTATCTGTTAAACCGCCTGGGAATCGAGAGTATGCTGGTGACCGGAACGGTGACGGGAGGCGAAAGCCATGCCTGGAATCTGGTAAAAATGGATGGGGAATACTATTATCTGGATGTAACCTGGGGAGATGCCTCTTTCCGGAGGAAGGAAGCAGATTTGGCGAAAGCGGAGAATGATTTTTTTTACCAAAAGTCTGTCAGCTATGAGTATCTGGGACTGACATCGGAGGAATTCGGGAAAACCCATTTCCCGGAAAGTGTGGTTCCGCTGCCGGAATGTACCGCTGTTGCGGATAATTATTATGTCCGGGAAGGAACCTATTTTACGGAATTTAAGGAAGGAGAACTCAAAGAACAATGCAAACGCGCTCTTTCCGGAGAAAAGAAGGAATTTTCCTTCAAATGCAGTTCTTTGGAAGTCTTTGAGCAGATCCGCAGCTGCCTTTTAAAAGATCAGACTATATTTGACTGGCTTTCGGAGATTCCGAAGGAAACAGACCATATGGCTTACAGTATCGAAGAAGATCTGCTTACGATGAGAATCTGGGTTTAAGTAACAGTTCAGACAGATTTTCATGCAAGCATGAAATCTGTCTGAACTGTTACGAAAATAAAACTTATGGGATGACAAACCTTGAAAAAAATGGTATACTGACAAGTGAAAGTTTTTGTTTTTCTGAAAGGCAGGTTAGGATATATGGAAAGGGAAATAGAGAAGAATAAGGTGGTATTAATGAAAGACGAGAAAATCGGTGAAGTAAGTATTGCAGATGATGTCGTGGCAATTATTGCATCTTTGGCAGCAACGGAAGTAGAGGGTGTCTGTGCCATGGCCGGTAACCTCACCAATGAGCTGATGAGCCGGGTAGGTATGAAGAGCCTGACAAAGGGTGTGAAAGTGGAAGTGGCGGAAGGAATGGTAAAGGTAGATCTGGCGCTGACGATGGAATACGGATATAATATTCCGGCTACCTGCCAGCAGGTTCAGTCAAAAGTAAAGTCCGCTATTGAGAATATGACCGGTTTGCAGTGTAAGGATGTGGATATCCGTATTGCCGGCATTAATATGAAGAAGAACAAGTAGGGAAAAACTATGGGACGACGTGAACAGAGAGAACAGATTTTCAGATTGCTATTCCGGGTTGAATTTCATGAACCGCAGGATATGCCTGCACAGGAGCAACTTTTTTTTGAAGATGAAGAACAGCTTGGAATTTCCGAGAAAGACAGAGTCTATATTACCGGAAAATTTGAGAAAATCTATGACAGGCTTTCAGAATTGGATAAGCTGATCAATGAAAGGACGCAGGGCTGGGACACGACCCGGATCGGAAAAGTGGAACTTACCATTTTGAGGCTGGGTATTTTTGAGATTCTGTATGATGAAGAGGTTCCGGGCGGCGCTGCCATAAATGAGGCTGTGGAACTGGCCAAGAAGTACGGGCAGGAAAGTGCCGGCGGTTTTGTGAATGCCGTGCTGGCAAAATTTTTATAAGGCCGGGTGAGAGCAATTCAAAGAACATATACCGTATCCCAATTGAATAATTATATCAAAAATATGTTCACGCAGGATTATCTGCTGCAGGCGCTCTTCGTAAAAGGAGAGGTCGGCAGCTGTAAATATCATGCCTCCGGACATATTTATTTTACGTTGAAGGATTCCGGCGGAACGATAAATTGTATCCTGTTTGCCGGAAACCGCAAAGGTCTGGATTTTAAATTAAGTCCTGGACAGCAGGTAGTGGCGGGGGGCTGCGTAGATGTTTATACCAGAGACGGAAAGTACCAGTTTTATGCCAGGCAGATTGTGCTGGCAGGAGCAGGCATTCTGCATGAAAAGTTCGAACAGCTCAAAAAAGAGCTGGAGGAAATGGGAATGTTTGATCCGCAGTATAAACGTAAGATTCCGCGGTATATACAGACACTTGGTGTAGTGACGGCAGATACCGGCGCAGCAATCCGGGATATCATACAGATTACCGGGAGAAGAAATCCTTTTGTACAGATTCTTCTGTATCCGGCTCTTGTGCAGGGCGATGCTGCTGCGGACAGTATCGTGGAAGGCATTCATGCACTGGAAGAATGGGGTGTGGATGTGATGATCGTGGGAAGAGGCGGCGGTTCCGCAGAGGACTTACAGGCTTTTAATGACAGAAAAGTAGCGGAAGCCGTATTTAACTGCAGTGTTCCCATTATTTCTGCCGTAGGACATGAGATCGACACCACGATTATCGATTATGTGGCGGACTTAAGAGCGCCGACGCCATCGGCTGCGGCAGAACTGGCTGTTTTTGATTTTTTTCAGTTTGAAAATACTTTAAGAGAGTATCGTGCAGCTCTGAATCGGGATATGCAGCGGAATCTGCGTTTTTTTACGGAAAAAATACAGTATTACAAAATGCGCCTTTCCTATTTGAGCCCGGAGAGCAGGGTTCGTGAGAAAAAGACGTTGCTGATGGCACAGGAGGAAAGACTGCAGGAGGATATGAGGCGGATTCTGGAAAAGTACAGGCATTTACTCAGTTTGTATGCTGAGCGAATGAACGGGCTTTCCCCGCTTCGGAAATTGAGCAGCGGTTATGCTTATATCGAAAATGAAACCGGGAAGAATATAAGCAGTATCTGGGAAGTATCTGCAGGTGAGAAGCTGACCGTTTATCTGAAAGACGGACAGATGCGGGTAGTTGTGGAAGAAGTGCCGGAAGGGTAAGAAATACCGATGCGGTAAAGATCTGCGGAAGGCGGGAAATACCGGAAGGAGGAGCATATGGAGATTGAAAAGAATTTTTCCATGCTGGATGAACTGATCCGCAAGCTGGAAGAGGAAAATATATCACTGGAAGAGGCATTCGAGGCTTACAGCAAAGGGATGGAGCTTTTAAAGGATTGCAGCAGGCAGATCGATCGGGTGGAAAAGAAAGTTTTGAAGCTGAACGGACTGGGCGAGACAGAAGAACTGGAAGAGATGGAAAAAGGGCAGGAAGCGGAAGATGAATGAACAGAATTTTGAAAAACAGCTGAAAGAAAAAACACAGGAAATAGAAGCTTTACTGAAAAAATATCTGCCGGAAGAGACAGGCTATGCCAAGACTGTGTTGGAAGCGATGAATTACAGTATGTTGGCCGGTGGAAAGCGGATCCGCCCCTTGTTGATGCAGGAGACTTTCCGGATGTTCAGAGGCAGTGGAAGGGAGATTGAGCCTTTTTCGGCTGCCATTGAAATGATTCATACATATTCGTTGATTCACGATGACCTTCCTGCGATGGATAATGATGAATATCGCAGAGGCCGGAAGACTACGCATGTGGTTTACGGGGAGGCAATGGGCATTCTGGCCGGAGACGGGCTTCTTAATTATGCCTATGAAACGGCGCAGAAGGCATTTTTTATAAAAGACGGCAGGGAAATTTTACCGGGAGCGGGGATAGATCCGGCAGAGGCTCTTAAGCGGATGGAGCGGATTGCCCATGCACTGGGAGTTCTTGCAAAAAAAGCGGGAATCTATGGGATGATCGGTGGTCAGACGGTGGATGTGGAAGCGGAGAAAAAGAAGAGTAAGCTCACGGGAGAGCAGCTGATTTTTATCCATGAGAATAAGACATCGGCACTGATCGAAGCGTCCATGATGTGCGGTGCCATTCTGGCCGGGGCGGATGAGAAGGAAGAAAAAGAAATGGAACGGTGTGCCCGGTGCATCGGCCTGGCTTTTCAGATCCGGGATGATATCTTGGATGTGACCGGAAACAGTGCTACGCTCGGCAAGCAGGTCGGCAGCGATGAGCGGAACCATAAGCAGACGTATGTCACGATTTACGGAATGGAAAAAGCGGCCGAAGATGTGGAACGCTATTCTCAGGAGGCCGTTACGATTCTGGAAGAAAGAAAGCGGGATTGCGATTTTCTCAGACATTTGATTTTGATGCTGATCAACCGAGACAAATAATAGTGTGAAAAAATGCATTTTTTCACACCGCAATTTGTTTCTGAGCGAAAACAAATTGCATTTATGGCAGAAGAAAGAGAAATTGCCTACGCGAATTTCTCTTGGCCTATCTTCGCAACAAAGTTGCTCAGAAATAAAGATTGGTAAAATCGGGGATGAGGAATTAAGGAGAAACGCATGATTCTGGAAAAGATAGAGAAAGCAAATGATATCAAAAAAGTAAATAAGGCAGATTGGGACAGACTGGCGCAGGAAATCCGAACTTTCTTAATTGAAAAGATCAGCATTACCGGGGGGCATCTGGGATCAAATCTGGGAGCTGTTGAACTGACAATGGCTCTGCATCTTGCATTGAACCTGCCGCAGGATAAAATTATCTGGGATGTAGGACACCAGTCTTACACCCACAAGCTTCTTACCGGACGAAAGGACGGATTTGATTGCCTGCGGCAGTTTCACGGTATGAGCGGATTCCCCAAAAGAAAGGAAAGCAGCTGCGATGCTTTTGAGACAGGACACAGTTCCACCTCTATTTCGGCAGGGCTCGGTCTGGTAAAAGCAAGAGATATCCAGGGACAGAATTATGCGGTGGTTTCGGTAATCGGAGACGGTTCCTTAACTGGCGGAATGGCCTATGAAGCCATGAACAACGCCGCCAAACTGGAAAGTAATTTTATCATTATCCTGAATGATAACAACATGTCCATTTCCGAAAATGTAGGCGGCGTTTCCAAATATCTGAATAATATCCGGACAGCCACCGGTTATCTGGATTTTAAGGAAGGGATTTATAATGCTTTAAAAGGAACGCCAAGAGGAGAGAGCATGGTTGCAAGACTGCGCAGGGCCAAAAGCAGTTTTAAGCAGCTGGTGATTCCCGGAATGTTTTTTGAAGATATGGGGTTAACATATTTAGGACCGGTGGACGGTCATGATATCAGTGCTATGATTCAGGTCATTCAGGAAGCCAGAAGAGTAAAAGGTCCAGTTATTATTCATGCACAGACCCAAAAAGGGCGAGGTTATCTTCCGGCGCAGAAGCATCCGGCCAGATTTCACGGCGCCGAACCGTTTGATATTGCTACCGGTGTGCCCAAGCATCCGAGGACAACAGCAAGTTATACGGATGTGTTTTCCACTGTGATGTGCAAATTGGGAGCAAGAGATGAAAAAGTGGTGGCGATTACGGCTGCCATGCCGGATGGAACCGGATTAAAGCGATTCCGTAATTTGTATCCCAACCGTTTTTTTGATGTAGGAATTGCGGAAGAGCATGCGGTTACGTTTGCGGCCGGTCTGGCAGCAGGAGGTATGCATCCGGTTGTCGCGATTTATTCCTCCTTTCTGCAAAGAGCTTATGACCAGATTCTTCATGATGTGTGCCTTCAGAATCTGCCGGTGGTATTTGCCATTGACAGAGCCGGACTGGTGGGAAGCGATGGGGAAACGCATCAGGGAATTTTTGACTTCACGTATTTATCCGGAATCCCCAACATGCATGTCTGTGCACCGAAGAATAAATGGGAGCTTTCGGATATGCTGAAATTTGCGCTGGAGTTAAAGGCTCCGGTTGCCGTGCGCTATCCCAGGGGAGAAGCGTTCGCCGGTTTGGAAGAATTCCGGGAGCCTGTTATCTTAGGAAAAGCGGAATGGATTTACCGGGAAGAAGGGGTTGCTCTTTTTGCGGTAGGAAGCATGGTCAAGACGGCTCTTGAGGTAAGAAAGCTGCTTCAGGAAAAAGGGTATTCGGTAAGCTTAATCAATGCGCGGTTCGTCAAACCCATTGATGAGGAAGCGGTGGCAGAGGCTGCCGGAAAGCATACCCTCATTGTTACAATGGAAGAGAATGTAGCCTGCGGCGGATACGGCGAAAAAGTATTGGATTATATGAACCGGAGCGGCCTAAAGAGCCGTTTCTTAGGGATTTCGCTTCCTGATGCTTATATCGAACATGGCAATGTGGAACTTCTGAAAAAAGAAGTGGGCTTGGACACAGGCAGTATCGCAGAGAAGATTTTGGCGGAAGCAGAAAGGGTTAACGGTTAGGATGAAAGAAAGATTGGATGTGATTCTGGTAAACGGCGGCTATGCGGCTTCCAGAGAAAAGGCCAAAGCCATTATTATGGCCGGCAAGGTATATGTAAACGGGCAGAAGGAAGATAAGGCCGGAAGCAGTTTCGATCCTTTGAAAATCCAACTGGAAGTAAAAGACAGCGGCTTAAAATACGTAAGCCGTGGCGGCCTGAAGCTGGAAAAGGCAATTCAGACCTGGAATCTTTCTTTTGAAGGAGAGATCTGCATGGACATCGGAGCGTCTACCGGCGGTTTTACCGATTGTATGTTGCAAAACGGTGCGCAGAAGGTTTACGCCGTGGATGTCGGGCACGGGCAGTTAGCCTGGAAGTTACGAAATGACGAACGTGTTATCTGTATGGAAAAAACCAACTTCCGATATGTAACCCCAAATGATATTGCAAATGTGCTGGATTTTGCCAGTGTGGATGTTTCTTTTATTTCCCTTACCAAGATTTTGATTCCCGCAAGAGATCTGTTAAAAGACGGAGGCCGGATGGTATGTCTGATTAAGCCGCAGTTTGAAGCCGGAAGAGATAAGGTCGGGAAAAAAGGCGTAGTAAAAGAGAAATCCGTGCATGCAGAGGTAATTACGGCAGTAGAGGAATTCGCCCGAAGCATTGGCTTTGAGATTCTGGGGCTGGACTATTCGCCCATCAAAGGACCGGAAGGCAATATCGAGTATCTGATCTACTTGCGAAAAGGCGGGGAGAATGCAGACTTTAAAAAAGAACGGATTACGGAAGTCGTGGAAGAAGCGCACAAAAGTCTGGACAAGAGCGAGGATTCGTAATGAAACAGGTTGTAATTTTTGTCAATCCGCATAAGGATAAAGGATTTGCCATAACCGGACAGATTAAAGAATATCTGCAGCAAAAAGGCATTGCCTGCAGCATTCTGGTCAGTGGAGAAAAGGGGACGGAAAATTTTCCGTCATCTGATTTTTTACAGGAGCCGGAAGTCGGAGCAGACTGTATGATTGTTCTGGGAGGAGATGGAACCATGCTCCAGGCGGCCTGGGAAGCAAAGGGAGCGGGAATCCCGTTAATCGGGGTGAATCTGGGCACGCTTGGCTATATGACGGAGGTGGAAATTTCCGGCTTACGAAAAGCATTGGATCAGCTTACGGAAGGAAGCTATAAAGTAGAAAGCAGAATGATGCTTCAGGGAAAGGTGCTTTTTTCAGACAGAACAAGGCAGGAGGATCTGGCATTAAATGATATTGTAATCGCCAGAAGCGGATCCATTCAGATTATGCAGTATCACATTTATGTAAACGGTCAGTTTTTAAATTCTTACCATGCGGACGGTGTGATCGTTACAACCCCAACCGGCTCTACCGGGTATAATCTTTCGGCAGGCGGACCTATTGTGCAGCCCACGGCAAAACTGATTATGGTAACGCCGATCTGTCCCCATACCCTGAATCAGAGAAGCGTGATTTTTGCGCCGGAAGATGAAATTGAGATCGTAATTCCGAAAGGCAGAGAAGGAAAAGAGCAGACGGCGGAAGCCAGTTTTGACGGAAAAACGGCACTGCTTCTTCATACGGGAGACCGGATCCGGGTTACAAAGTCAGAGGAAACAACCAAGATTATCCGTTTGAATAAAATCAGCTTCCTGGATATTTTGCACCAGAAGTTGAGAGAAAATTAGAATCGAGGATGAAGATGAAAAAGGACAGACATGAAAAGATCATGGAGCTGATTCGTACAAGGGATGTGGAAACGCAGGAAGAACTGGCTGCCTGTCTGCAGGATGCCGGATTTAAGGTGACGCAGGCGACGGTTTCCAGAGATATCCGGCAGATGCATCTTTCCAAGGTGCCGGCGGGCAACGGACGTCAGAAATATGCGGTGCTTTCTTCTCATCATGATCAGCATATGAACGATAAGTATGTGCGGATTTTAAAGGATGGCTTCAGTTCCATGGATATGGCGCAGAACATTCTGGTGATCAAGACGGTATCGGGAATGGCTATGGCCGTGGCAGCCGCCGTAGATGCCATGAAGTTTCCGGAAGTTGTGGGATGTATTGCAGGGGATGACACGATCATGGTTGCGGTACGAACCGTGGAAGATACCAAGAAGCTTATGGATCGGATTCATACCATGATACAGAAATAGTCGGGAAATTGCAATGTATCCTTCACAGGACAATTTGTTCCTGAGCGAAAACAAATTGCTTCCATGATAGAATCGCTCGGAAATGGGGAGGACAATGTTACAAAGTTTACATGTAAAAAACCTGGCATTGATCCGGGAGACGGAAATTCAGTTTGGAGAAGGGCTGAATATCCTTACCGGAGAGACCGGAGCGGGGAAATCCATATTGATCGGGTCGATAAACCTTGCGCTCGGCGGGAAATTTGATAAGGATATGCTGCGCAAAGAAGCGGATTATGCTCTTGTGGAGCTTATTTTCCGATCCGCGGATTCCCTGGTGCAGGAAAAAATGCAGCAGCTGGATCTGGCTTCGGAAGAAGACGGAACGATCATTATCAGCAGACGCATGCAGCCCGGACGGAGTGTTTTACGGATTAACGGGGAAACCGTAACCGCCAGACAGGTGAAAGAACTGGCAGAGCTTCTGATCGATATTCACGGTCAGCATGAACATCAGTCTCTGCTGCATAAAAAGAAACATATGGAAATTCTGGATGCTTTCTGCGGGGAGGAAATTACCGATCTTTTGACAGAGACAGAAAGACTTTATAAAGAAAGCCGCAGGATTGCACAGTTGCTGCAGGATGAAGCACTGGATGAGGAAGCCAAGAGAAGGCAGCAGGCTCTGGCGCAGTTTGAAAGTGAGGAAATTGCCGCAGCCGGGCTTCATGAAGGAGAGGATGAAGAGCTGGAGCAGCGTTATAAAAAAATGCTCAACAGCCGTAAAATCACGGAAAATCTGGCGGAAAGTTATCAGTATACCTCCATGGACTCGCAGGAAGGGGCGGCCGGTGCGCTTTCACGGGCATTAAAAAATCTGGGCAGCATTACGGCATATGATCCGGAGCTTGAGAAGCTGGAGACACAGCTTTTGGAAATTGACGGTCTGTTAGCGGACTATAACAGAGATGTAGCGGAATATCTGGAAGATTGTGAATTTGATGAAGAAGATTATAGGCAGACGGAGGAGCGTCTGAATCAGATCAACCATCTGAAGGGAAAATACGGAAGAACCATTGAAGACATTCTGGATTATGAAAAAAAAGCGAGGCAGCAGCTTAAAAAACTGGAAGATTACGATGATTATATGGAAGGGCTGAAGAAGGATCTTCAGAAAACGCAGGAGAAGCTTTCTGAAGTTTGCGAAAAGCTTTCCGGGGTGCGTAAAAAGCACGCGGCGGATCTTACGGTTTTATTGGAAGAAGCGTTGATTCACTTGAATTTCCTTTCCGTGGAATTTGAAATCGCGGTAAGACCCGGACAAGCCGTTTCGCCTTCCGGATGGGATGAGGTGGAATTCTTGATTTCGACCAATCCGGGAGAAAGCTTAAAACCTCTCGGACAGGTAGCCAGCGGAGGAGAACTGTCCAGAATTATGCTGGCAATCAAAACCGTGCTTGCACATAAGGATGCCATCGATACTTTGATTTTTGATGAAATTGATACCGGTATCAGCGGAAGAACCGCATGGCGCGTTTCCGAACAGCTTCATTATGCCTCCCAGGCGCATCAGGTCATCTGTATTACCCATCTGCCCCAGATTGCCGCGATGGCGGATAAGCATTTTGTAATTGAAAAAAGCAGTGCGGAGGGGACGACCGTAACGCAGATTCATGAGACCGGAGACGAGGAGAGTCTTAAGGAACTGGCCAGACTGTTAGGAAGCGATGAGCTTACGCAGGCTGCGCTGATCAATGCCGGAGAGATGCGCTCTCAGGCGGAGCACTACAAACAAAGAACGGGAAGTCGATTACCCTGTGAGGAATCTTGATAGAAATTCTAATAGGAATTTTGATGGGAATTCTGATAGGAATCCCTACAGGGAGCATACCATACGGAGGAAGAATAGATTTAGATTTTGCGGAATAGAGAATAAATGATGAAAAAAACAAAGACAGGAAGCAGAAGAATTCTTTCTTTTCTGCTTGCAGTGGCTTTTATACTTTTACAGACGGCATGTGCGGGATATGTTCCGGAAGAGTCCCAGCAAGACAGCGGATATGAAAGCTTTGCGGAAACTTTTGCGGAAACTGCAGAAAGCAGTACCGCAGCACAGTCGGAGTCTTTCGAAGCGGTAGGATCTTCAAATGCCGGAGAATGCAGGAGAGGGAGGCTGCCCATGCTTACCTTGCAAAAAGGCTGCACTTTCCCGCTTATTACGGAAAAAATCTGGATGCCCTGTATGATCTGCTGACCGACAGGGGGACAGAAGCCGAAAAACTTCGGATTGTGCTGGAACATGCACAGTCATGGGAAGAACAAAGCGCTTATTGCCAAAAAATTCTTAAAGTTTTTGAAGAAGCGGCAAAAGATTGCGGCTTTAGGCTGTTTTTCTTTTAACATACCGTAACCGTTCAGTCGCGCCATTCACAAAGCTTTTCGCATGCTTCGCAGCTGCTTGCTGCGGCTGTAAGCCGCAAATTTCATATGATTGGCTGAAATGTTACAAGATACCGGTTATGAAATGCAAAAAAACGTACATACTACTAAAGTAGAGAAGTAGTATGTACGTTTTTTTGATGGAGACCGGAAATGGACGAAGAAATAAAAGAAAGATCAAAACAGGAAATCGATTTTTTCCTTCAGGAATGGAGAGACAGAAGAGAAATCAGAAACAGAAGGAAACGTTACCGGTTAACACTTTGCCTTCTGATTTTTCTTTCCGTTTTTGCACTTGCAGGGATGGAATATTATCGGATCCGCCAGAGTATTCCATCGGTGATCAGGATCTGTGCGGGAAAGGAACAGACCTTTGACCTTGGAATTCCGGCCAAGGGTACGATTGTCAGCGTGGCAGGGAGAAATGTTTCGAATATTCCCAAAGAACAGATTACCGTTGATTTCGGGAAAAAAGTTACCCTAAAGGCGGAAAATCTGGAAAATTACTTTCTGAAAGTAAACCTGTTCGGCTTTTTTCCTCTGAAGAAAGTCGATATTCAGGTCATTCAGGATCAGGAACTGATTCCGGTGGGCGTACCGATCGGCGTCTATGTGAAAACGGACGGCGTTCTGGTAATCGGAACCGGAGAATTTCAGGGAGAAGGCGGGGTGACTTATTCTCCGGCGAAATATATTTTGAAGTCCGGCGATTATATTCAGAAAGTAAACGGCACCGCTGTAAGTACGAAAAAAGAACTGATACAATATATCGAAGCAAACGGCCGCAAAAAAATGACCCTTACCGTAAAACGGGAGGAGGAGCAGCTGGAATTGGAAGTTACACCGGAAAGAAACGAAGAAGGCCTTTGCAAACTGGGAATCTGGATCCGCGATAATGCACAGGGCGTCGGGACGATGACTTATATGGATGAAAACGGCAATTTCGGTGCACTTGGCCACGGAATCAATGACGTGGATACCAGTACTCTGATGAATACCAACGACGGAACCCTGTACCGGACGGAGATTGTTTCGATCAAAAAAGGACGATCCGGGGAACCGGGAGAGATGACCGGAATGATTATATATACCCCGGACCGTATCTTAGGGGATATTACGTCCAACAGTGAGAAAGGAATTTTCGGAACCTGCAATGAAAAAGCCATCGGACTAACTGATGAAGAGCCCATTCCCATCGGGCTTAAAACCGAAATTGAAAAAGGCCCAGCCCAGATCCTCTGTGCAGTCAACGGCACCCCTGCTTATTATGATGTGGAAATTACAGCCGTCCACATGAACCAGGACAATATTAACCGAGGAATTGAACTCAAAGTCACGGACAAACAACTCCTCAAACTCACCGGTGGCATTGTCCAGGGCATGAGCGGCAGTCCCATCGTTCAAAACGAAAAACTCATCGGCGCCGTCACCCACGTCTTCGTCAACGACCCCGCCAAAGGCTACGGAATATTTATTGAAAACATGCTTTCGCATTGAGCCGGGCAGAAGGAAACGAAAAGCCACCTGTGCAAGCTTGCTTGCAGACAGGTGGCTTTTCGTTTCCTTCTATTGGGCGATAGCCCTGCAACCAGTAATTTGTCGTAGACAAATTACTGGTTGCAGTCCGGCGTAGCCTCATGTACATATTTTTTTGTTGTAAAATAAAGGTATTCTGGTATAATAAAAAGTAGTAATGACGCATCAAGCATTGTGCTTTTGAGGACAATAAAGAAAAATTAAGTGAAACTCGGAAAAAGATTACATAAAGAATCTTATAAGGGGATTATGATGAAGGATGAAAAAATCAAAAATTCCAATGAGTTGGAGTTCGCTGTGTTTTGCATTGAAAATGTAGCAGCAAAACTGGGTGTGGATGCGGAGCGTGTCTATCAGGCATTTACCGAAAAGAGCAATATTCTGAACGGCTATATTGTGCCGGAATATGAAGTGCTGCATACCCAGAGCCGGGAATATATCGTTGCTGACCTCCTTGATGTGATGAAAGAGAGAGGGGTGGAAGTATGATTCTCTATCATGGTTCTTTCTTAGAGATTGCTAAGCCAGATTTAGTTCATTCTCGTCCTGAGGTAGATTTCGGGCGTGGCTTTTATGTCACACTGCTCTATGAACAGGCTGCGAAGTGGTGCGGCAAGTTCAAACGCCGTGGGAAAGATGGTATTATCTCCCGGTATGAATATGATGAAAGCAGGGAAGTTGAATTAAAGACATTGAAATTTGCAGCTTATTCCGAAGAATGGTTAGATTTCATACTGAACTGCCGCAGAGGAAAGGATTCAACAGACTATGACCTTGTTGCAGGTGGCATTGCCAATGATAAGGTATTCAATACCGTGGAGTTGTTTTTTGATGGACTGATTGATAAAAAGGAAGCTATCAACCGCCTGCGTTATGAAAAGCCGAACCTGCAAATATGTTTCCGCACAGAGAAAGCATTGTCTCTGTTGCATTTTGAAGGGAGTGAAACACTATGACAGCGAACCCGATTTTACTTCAGAAAAAATACAGCCGTGTTATTGAGTGCTTTGCTAAACAGCAGGGGCTTTCACTGGATGAGGCACTGGGATTATTTTATCATTCCGAAGTTTATCAGTTAATGCGTGATGGTGTTTCCGATATGCATTGCATGAGTGATCTGTACCTGGCAGAAGAGCTAAGACGGGAGTATCAAAAAGAACAGTAAAGTTCATGTATCGTAATGAATGAGTGGGATTCACCAAGTCCAAAGGTGGGTAAAGATAAATAACATCAAATCTGCACTAGATTAACGCCAAATAAACGCCAATAGAGTTATTTGGCGTTTATTAATTATAGAAAATACCCCAGGAATGTTATTTTCATCTGCCATCTGTAATTTCAGGAAGATTTCTACAATTTGTGGGCTTGCCTGGTCCGGTGAAACAAGATATAACGACGGAAAAGAAAGGAAATGGTTTCTGTTTTGCTTTGACATTTCCGACAGGAGGCAGGAAGATTGCGATGATATTTTCAAGTAAAGAGCGTATTGTATTTGCAGGGGATTCGGTTACCGATATGATGTGAATCTGATGATTGCCACACAGGAAT
Source organism: uncultured Acetatifactor sp. (assembly GCA_934433135.1). Taxonomy (GTDB): domain Bacteria; phylum Bacillota; class Clostridia; order Lachnospirales; family Lachnospiraceae; genus Acetatifactor. The sequence goes on from CAKRZO010000002.1 coordinate 333,861, forward strand.
AGCTTGAGTTGGGATGCCTGCAGAATTAACGGAAGAATTTACGGAATTCCGAATATGCAGCAGTGGGCACGAAGTGCCGGATTCTTGTTTAATGCCAAATACTACGAGGAATATGACGGAGAGTCTGTAGAGAATCTGACCGATCTGGCGGACTATATTATCTGTGTCAGCAAGGGAGAGGCCGAGAAAGGAAATCAGTGGGAATATCAGGCAAGCAAAGCCAACTGGCTGTATGATCTATGTCAGACATGCGGATGGAAAATTATCGGCGGTAAGGCGATTCCCGGACTTGCAGATGCAACGGCACAGCATCCGGAAGTATTTAATGAGTATTTGACGGATGAATTCAAGGCGATTATTGAAGCAAAAGCAAAATTATACCAGCATTCACAGGCTTGGTACCTGCTTCCAACGAACCGGAGAGATATGAGAGGACACGGGAGTGGAGCGCGAATGCAAAAGCCTCCACATTGCCCGGATTCAACTATGATACCAGCAAATGCGCTACCGAGATTGCCAATTGTCAGGCAGTGGTAAATGAATATTTTGACGTATTCATGGCAGGAGCATATGGTGCGGATACCATGAAATATTATGACGAATTTATTGCAAAACTGGGTGCTGCAGGAGTGGATAAGGTTCTTGCGGACAAACAGGCGCACATTGATGGGTTTCTGGCAAATAAGTAAGGAACCCTCTGAAAATCAGAAAAGCATAAACAGAAAAGAACAGAAATACTGAAAAACAGCTGCCACCCAATCATCCGAAGCGGATATTTGGGTGGCAGCCTTCTTGTTTCAGTCCTACTTCTTGGCAATGGCAGCCCGCTTTCTTAAGGTCGGATCCAGAATTTTCTTACGGATACGAAGACTTACCGGCGTCACTTCCAAAAGTTCATCCGTATCAATAAAGTCCAGAGCCTGTTCCAGGCTTAAAATCTTGGGCGGTGTCAGTCTTAATGCCTCATCTGCACTGGAAGAACGGGTATTGGTTAACTGTTTCCTCTTGCAGACATTTAATTCAATGTCTTCGCTTCTTCCGGTCTGACCGACTACCATGCCGGCATACACTTTTTCACCGGGACCGATGAAAAGAGTGCCCCTCTCCTGGGCATTATACAGTCCGTAAGTAATAGATTCTCCTGCTTCAAAGGCAATCAGAGAACCGAGCTTACGATACTGAATATCTCCCTTATAAGGACCATAGCCGTCGAAAATCGTATTTAGGATTCCGTTTCCTTTGGTATCGGTCATAAATTCTCCGCGGTAACCGATCAGTCCTCTGGCCGGAATCGAGAACTCCAGACGGGTGTAAGTGCCGCCGGTGATGGATCCCATATTCCGCAGCTCACCTTTGCGCTGTCCGAGCTTTTCGATGACGGATCCGGCGAATTCATTGGGAACATCAATATAGGCAAGTTCCATGGGCTCTAGAAGCTTTCCTTTTTCATCATGGTGATAAAGCACTTCCGCTTTGCTTACAGCAAATTCATAGCCTTCTCTGCGCATATTTTCAATCAAAACGGACAGATGCAGCTCACCTCTTCCGGAAACCTTAAAGCAGTCGGTGGAATCGGTCTCTTCCACACGAAGAGAAACATCGGTATTTAACTCCCGCATCAGACGATCGCGCAAGTGGCGGCTTGTGATATATTTTCCTTCCTGGCCGGCAAGAGGAGAATCATTTACCATAAATTGCATGGCAATGGTGGGCTCGCTGATCTTCTGGAATGGAATCGGTTCCACATGGTCGGGAGAGCAGAGAGTATCTCCGATATGGATGCCGCTGATACCGGAAATGGCGACAATCGAGCCGATGCTGGCTTCCTTTACTTCCACTTTATTTAGGCCGTCGAATTCGTAAAGCTTGCTGACTTTGACCTTAACCTGTTTATCCGGTTCGTGATGGTTGCAAATGACCACTTCCTGGTTGACACTGATGGTACCGTTATCGACTTTTCCGACACCGATACGTCCTACATATTCATTATAATCAATGGTACTGATCAATACCTGGGTACCGGCATCCGGGTCGCCCTCGGGAGCGGGGATATAGTTCAGAATGGTCTCAAAAAGGGGTACCATGCTGGTTCCGTGCTCGTGAGAATCAAGGGAAGCCACTCCTTCTTTGGCGGAAGCAAAGACAAACGGGCAGTCCAACTGGGAATCGTCCGCATCCAGTTCCAGAAACAACTCTAAAACCTCATCAATGACTTCATCCGGTCTTGCTTCGGGACGGTCAATCTTATTAATGCACACAATGACAGGCAGCTTTAATTCCAATGCTTTGCGAAGAACGAATTTCGTCTGCGGCATGGCGCCTTCAAAAGCGTCCACTACCAGAATAACGCCGTTTACCATTTTTAAGACACGTTCCACTTCGCCGCCGAAATCCGCATGCCCCGGAGTATCGATGATATTGATCTTGGTGCCCTTGTAAGTAACGGCGGTGTTCTTGGACAGGATTGTAATACCGCGTTCCCGTTCAATATCATTCGAGTCCATAACACGCTCAGCGACATCCTGATTGGCGCGAAAGACTCCGCTTTGCTTTAAGAGCTCGTCTACCAGTGTGGTTTTGCCATGATCTACATGAGCAATAATAGCAACATTTCTGACATCTTCTCTGACTTGTTTCATAATCTGTATTATGCATTCCTTTTTTGTGTGATATACATGTTTTACCTTTCCATGTTGACTTTATATCCGGATGCAGACGGCATCATCCGGTTGTCATGTCATGATTTGTCGATAAAATCATGCAAGCCTATTTTCAAACCGTTACAGTATAGCACTTCTGTTTGGGTTATTCAAGTTTTTTATGAATTTTCCTGCGGATTCCGGAAGTTTTTTATGCCTGTTTTGCTGTTAAAAAAAGAAGAAATGCGCGGTATTTGACGATATGCGCGATATTTCAGACTTCTATTCGGGCGAAAAATGTAGTATAAATATTAGTATATTACAGATTACGGGCGGAAAAATTCCGCCGAATATTCTTAAGAGTAAGAAGGGAGAACTTGGAATGACAGATAAGGTAATTGAAAACAATCAGGTAACGATTATAGGGGAGGTGGTCAGTGACTTTTCTTATAGTCATGAAATTTACGGGGAAGGATTTTATATGGTTGATGTCAAAGTGCAGCGTCTGAGTGCAAGCTATGATATTATTCCGGTCATGGTATCAGAACGTCTCACGGATGTGAATGCGGATTATAAGGGAATGGCTATTATGGTAAATGGACAGTTCCGGTCTTATAACAGGCATGAGGAGCGCAAGAACCGGCTGGTGCTTTCCGTTTTTGCCAGAGAACTGGAATTTGTGGATAAAATAGAAGAAAATGAAAAAACAAATCAGATCTATTTGGATGGTTATATCTGTAAGGAGCCGGTTTATCGGAGAACGCCTCTGGGAAGAGAGATCGCGGATCTTCTTCTTGCAGTAAACAGGCCTTACGGAAAGTCGGATTATATTCCCTGTATCTGTTGGGGAAGGAATGCAAGGTACGCCAGTCAGTTCGGGGTAGGAGAGCGTTGCTGTGTCTGGGGAAGAATTCAAAGCAGAGAATATATGAAGAAACTGGAAGAAGAAAAAGTGGAGCGCAGAGTTGCTTTTGAAGTTTCCGTAAGCAAGCTGGAACTGATCGGGGAAAAAGAATAAAGTTGCAAAAAAAAGGTAAATGTGGTATATTGATAGAAAAGCTACCTGCATTTTCCGGGGGTGTTCCTGCTGAGAATGCCGAATGCGGAAGTACATAAAGTCCGAAGATGGAAAGTGATTTGCGGATCGTTCGGAATGCAAAAGGAGAAGTGTATGGGAAAAGGCATGCTATATATCTATACAGGGGACGGAAGAGGAAAATCGCCTGCAGCGATGGGAAGAGCGGTTCAGGCAGCAGTTGCAGGGAAAACTGTAGTGATTATACAGTTTTTGAAAGAAAAAGGTCTTGGGGAGTCCGCCTTTTTGAAGCGTATGGAACCGGAGATTAAGCTGTTTCGTTTCGAAAAATCTGAGGGAAATTACTCCATGCTTTCGGAAGAAAAAAAGCGGGAAGAATGCATGAATATACGGAACGGTCTCAATTTTGCAAAGAAAGTGCTGACAACGGGAGAGTGTGATCTTTTGATCCTGGACGAAGTGCTGGAGCTGATTGACAAAGGAATTATTCAGGTAGAAGAATTGAGGCGGATTCTGGAAGGTCAGGGAAGTACGGATGTTATTTTAACCGGACCCAAATTAAACGATGAAATTCTGGCGCTTGCGGATGAAGTTTCCAGGATAGAGACGATAAAGAAAAGCATCAGGATCTAAACGGAAGAAAAAGCTCTGGACAAAAAGGAGGGCGTTATGGCCATTTTTACCGGTTCCGGTGTTGCAATCGTGACACCGATGAAGAAAAATGGAGAAATTGATTTCGAGAAGTTTTCACAGCTGATTGAATTTCAGATAGAAAATCAGACGGATGCCATTATTGTATGCGGAACGACAGGCGAGTCCGCTACATTATCCCATGAAGAGCATGTGGAAGTCATACGGCAATGCATTCATACGGTAGCAGGAAGGGTGCCGGTAATCGCCGGAACCGGTTCGAACTGTACCGAGACGGCAAAACAGACATCCAGAGAAGCTTTTGGGGCCGGAGCGGATGGACTTTTGCTGGTAACGCCCTATTACAATAAGGCAACGCAGAACGGGCTGTACAGCCATTTCCGGGAAATTGCGGGGACAGTGGATATTCCGGTACTGTTGTATAATGTACCGAGCCGTACCGGCTGTAATCTTCTTCCGGAGACCATTGTACGTCTGTGCAAAGATACGGAAAATATCGTTGGCGTGAAGGAAGCCAGCGGCAACATCAGTCAGATTGCGCATCTTGCGGCAATCGCGGAGGGGTGTGTGGATCTGTATTCCGGAAACGATGACCAGATTCTTCCCATTATGGCGCTCGGAGGGCTTGGGGTGATTTCCGTTCTGGCTAATATTGCTCCGAGACAGACACATGAGATCTGCAGCCGCTTTTTGAAAAAGGATTTGGAAGGAAGCCGGAAGATGCAGCTGGAAGCCATGGAACTGATACAGGCTTTGTTCTGTGAAGTAAATCCGATTCCCGTAAAGAAAGCACTGGATCTGATGGGATGGGATGTAGGCGGTCTGAGGATGCCGTTAACGCCGATGGAAGAGGCGCATGCAAAAAGGCTTCAGGAAGCTATGAAAAGATATGGAATATAAGCAGGAAAAAATCCCGCCGGCGGACTGAATGTAACCGTCGGCGGGGTTGTTGTGCTTTGGGGAAAGCCCGGCAGAAATGAGGTTAATATGGAAGAAAAAAAAGTAAAAAAAGTAAAAGTAATATTGCATGGATGCAATGGAAAGATGGGACAGGTACTGCGCAGTCTGATTGCACAGGAGACCGGAATGGAGATCGTGGCCGGAGTAGATATAAAAGATGACGGGCAGAATCCGTTTCCTGTTTATCGTAATCTTTCGGAATGTGAAATATCGGCGGACTGTGTGATTGATTTTTCGGCAGCGCTTTCTGTCGATGCCTTGCTGGAAGGCTGCCTTTTTAAGAAGCTGCCCTGTGTGCTTTGTACAACCGGGCTTTCTGAAGAACAGCTTACGAAAGTCCGGGAAGCTTCCAAAGAGATAGCGATTTTAAAATCCGCCAATATGTCGGTAGGCATCAATCTGCTGCTTAAGCTGTTAAAAGAAGCGGCGCCGAAGCTTGCAGAGGCAGGATTTGATGTGGAAATTGTAGAAAAGCATCACAATCAGAAACTGGATGCACCCAGCGGGACCGCACTGGCGTTAGCAGATGCCGTAAATGGAGCGCTTGGGGGCGAATATGAGTATGTCTATGACCGAAGCGCAAGGAGACAGACGCGTCCGGAAAAAGAAATCGGCATCAGTGCAGTAAGGGGAGGAACCATTGTAGGAGACCATGACGTGATTTTTGCCGGAACGGACGAAGTGATTACGTTTTCCCACAGAGCCTATTCCAGGGCTGTTTTCGGAAAAGGCGCAATTGCTGCCGCAAAATTCCTGGCAGGAAAGCCGGCCGGAATGTACGATATGGGTGATGTGATGGAGTAAAACCGCAGTAAAAACAGCTTATCGGAACGGTTATGTTATGGTATGGAATCCGGCGCAAAAGAAGAATCGTTGCAGGAAAAGAAAGGGTGGAAAGAGACAGGAGTGGAGGAATTAAAGCTTAAAGTGCTGCAGGGACTGGCAAAACAGTATCCGACCGTTGCTGCGGCTTCTACGGAGATTATTAATCTGCAGTCAATTTTGAGTCTGCCGAAAGGAACCGAACACTTTCTGACGGATATTCACGGAGAATATGAGCAATTTATTCATGTGTTAAAGAACGGTTCCGGTTCCGTGAGAAGGAAAATCGATGAGGAGTTCGGTAATACGATCAGCTGCCGGGACAAAAGAAGTCTTGCCACGCTGATCTATTATCCGGAAGAAAAGCTGGAAATTGTAAAGCAACAGGAAGAGAACATGGAGGACTGGTACCGGATTACGCTGCACAGACTGGTACAGATTACCAAAAGAGTGTCTTCGAAATATACCCGCTCCAAAGTAAGGAAAGCACTGCCGAAGGATTTTGCCTATGTAATTGAGGAACTGATTACCGAAAAAGAGGAAGTGCAGGATAAAGAAGCTTATTATAATGAAATTATACATACTATCATCCGGATCGGAAGGGCGCCGCAGTTTATCGGTCAGCTCAGCAGGCTGATTCAGCGCCTTGTGATCGACCATTTGCACATTGTCGGGGATATTTACGACAGAGGGCCGGGACCGCATGTTATCATGGATACGCTGTGTGCCTATCATTCGGTGGATATCCAATGGGGGAATCACGATCTGCTCTGGATGGGAGCAGCCAACGGTAGTCTTGCCTGTATCGCCTGCGTCGTCCGTATCGCCGCCCGTTATGGGAACCTGGATGTCCTGGAAGACGGATACGGAATCAATCTGCTCCCGTTAGCTGCATTTGCTTTGGAAACTTATGAGAAAACGGATTGCAGCGCTTTTTCCATCAAATACAATGAGGAGTATAATACCAAGGATTTAAGCCTGGACATGAAAATGCACAAGGCCATTGCCATGATACAGTTTAAGCTGGAAGGGCAGCTGATCCGGCAAAATCCCGGGTTTGCCATGGAAGACAGGCTTCTTTTGGACAAAATCGATTACCGGACGGGCACCGTAATCATAGAAGAAAAAGCTTATCCGATGAAGGATCTGGATTTTCCGACTGTGGACCCGAAAGATCCATACCGACTGACGGAAGAGGAACAGCAGGTGATGCTGCGTCTGCAGCAGGCTTTTATGAGATGTGAAAAATTAAGCAGACATATCCGTTTCCTTTATGCGAAAGGCAGTCTGTACAAGGTTTATAACAACAATCTGCTTTATCATGGCTGCATTCCCATGGAAAAAGACGGCCGGTTTAAAGAAGTAGAAATTTTGGGACGTAATTACAGTGGAAAAGCCTTATATGATGTCCTGGAACAATATGCCCGGAAAGCTTACTACGCCAAGGAAGAAAGCGAGAAAGAAACGGGACGGGATATTCTCTGGTATTTGTGGACCGGTCCGGGATCTCCGGTTTTCGGAAAGAAAAAGATGGCGACTTTTGAACGCTATTTTTTGGACGATGCCCATTCTTATGAAGAGGAAAAAAATCCCTATTATAATTTCCTGGAAAAAGGAGAAGTAATCGGAAAAATCTTAAAAGAATTCGGCCTGGACGCGGAAGGGAGTCATATCATTAACGGACATGTGCCGGTAGAACTGATTCACGGAGAGTCTCCCGTAAAATGCGGCGGAAAGCTTTTAATTATAGACGGAGGATTTTCCAGAGCGTATCAGAATAAAACCGGAATTGCGGGATATACTTTGGTATGTAATTCCAGAAGCATGCGTTTGGTGGCGCATGAACCCTTTGAGTCGGCAAAAGCGGCAATATTAAAGGAATCGGATATTTTTTCCGATTCGGTCGTGGTGGAGAATTTTTATAACCGAAAATTGGTGGCGGATACGGATAACGGAAAAGTGATCCGGGAGAGCATTGCTTATCTGGAAGAATTGTTGGAGGCATACCGGAACGGAACCATAACGGAAGGTTGCTGATTGCACTGCGGCGGATCGGAACAATATTGCAAAAGTGACCCGCCGCAGGCAAAAAATCCTGCTTGCAGCTTTTGACTTTTTAGCGGTTGGTGCCGGTATTTGTCCGATCGCCGCCTAGCAGATCGTCCGTTATGTCGGATACGCCGTCTGCTACATCATCTACTGCATTTCCTACCGCATTACCGGCATCATCTACGGCATTGCCGATGGCATTACCGGTCGTATTGTCCATTGTGCCGTTGGTGGTGCCGTTTGTGTTATCCATCGTGCCGTTTATCGTACCGTTTGAATTGTCCATGGAACTGTTGGTATTCCCGGTGTTGTTCCCGTTGGTCGTGCCGTTGGTATTTCCGTCAGGAACGGAAGAGTCCTGCCTGTCAACGGTGGTGCCGCTGTTATCCATGGCGCCTGAAGAAGTCACACTGTTATTATTTTTGTCGTTGCCGGAGCAGGCAGCGGCAAAGCAGACATAGAGAACCAGAATGCCTGCGACAAGAAGCTTTTTACCGTTTTTCATAAATTTCCTCCTTTAAAGTTTACAAAAATAAAACCGATCGGAAGTATGTTCCATTCCGGTCAGTCTTAGTATGCTCAGCTTATATGAAGTTATGCAGATGGTCTGCTTATTATAGGTTTTCCCGCAGAAATGAAATCTGTTTGCAGGAATGTTTGCCTGAACTGTTAATGTAAATAAAAGAACCGCATATTTTCATATGCGGTTCGGGTTTTCTTTACAGCTTGGTCACATTGACAGCCTGAGGTCCTTTTTCGCCATTGACAACATCGTATTCTACTTTAGCGCCTTCTTCCAGAGTCTTGTAACCTTCCATCTTCAGACCGGAGAAATGTACGAATACGTCATGTCCCGCTTCATCAGAAATGAAACCATAACCCTTCTGGTTATTGAACCACTTAACTGTACCTTTGTTCATTGTCAGATACCTCCCAAATATATATCGTTACAACTGCTGCAACAAGCTTAGAATAGCACATAGTTTGAAAAAAGTAAAGAAGATTTTGCTTGATTTTCACAAAAAAATATGCTATGGTACATACAACTGACAAGACAGTGAAGGGACGAGGAGTGTGAAAAATCACGTTGAAACGCTGATTTTTCATACTGCAATTTGTTTCTGAGTGAAAACAAATTGCATTTATGGCAGAAGAGAAATCGCCTACGCGAATTTCTCTTCGCCACCTCGCGACATAGTCGCTCGGAAGTGAGGAGTAAGATGAAAAAGATAAAGAAGTGGCTGAATGATGTTTTTATTGACGGATTAAGCGGTATGGCGCTGGGATTGTTTTCCACACTGATTATTGGGACAATTATTGCCCAGATCGGAAAAGTGGCAGGGGGAACCATTGGGGGGTATCTGACAGCAATCAGCAACGTGGCCAAGACTCTGACAGGAGCGGGAATCGGTGTGGGAATGGCCTGCAAATATAAAAAGAGCGCATTGGTAAGCGTGTCTGCTGCTGTTGCCGGCATGATCGGTGCCTGGCCGGGTGTAACCGCTATGGAAGCTTTTGCGTTGGGCAGGCCGGGAGAGCCGTTAGGTGCATTTGTGGCGGCTTTGGTGGCGATTAAGTTAGGAGGACTGACCGACGGAAAGACGAAGGCAGATATCATTATTACTCCGTTGCTGTCCATTCTCACAGGGGCGGTAGCCGGCTTTATAGCCGGACCGCCGATTAGTCAGTTTATGAACTGGCTCGGAATGCTAGTGAATATTAATGTAGAGCAGCATCCGATTGTGGGTGGAATGATTATTTCCGTGCTGATGGGTATGATTCTGACACTTCCGATCAGTTCGGCGGCCATCGGTGTTTCCATGAATATCACAGGACTGGCAGCCGGTGCGGCTACAATTGGCTGTTGCTGCAATATGGTGGGATTTGCGGTAGCATCCTACCGGGAGAATAAGATGGGCGGACTGATTGCACAGGGAATCGGTACATCCATGTTGCAGGTGCCTAATATTATCAAGAAACCGATAATCTGGCTTCCGGCGATTTTATCTAGTGCCGTGCTGGGACCGATCGCTTCGGCGGTATTTAAAATGACCAGTACCAGCGTGGGCTCCGGCATGGGATCGGCCGGATTTGTCGGACAGTTTGCGGCATACGGTTCCATGGTAGAAGGCGGTATGGATCCCAAAGCGGCCTTTCTGCTGATTCTTCTGATGCATTTTGTGCTTCCTGCCGTAATTACATTTCTGATTTCGGAAATTATGCGTAAAAAAGGATGGATAAAAGCGGGAGATATGAAGCTGAATGTCTAAAAGAATCGTATTTTGTTGGTGAAATATTACAAAGATATTAAGATGGCATTGAATGTCCTTGTTCTTTATGGTACAATGAACAGGAGTGCTGTATCATAACCGTCTGAATAGCACGTTATATCCGCAGAGTGGTATTCCGCACCTGTGAAATTTCACATTTGTGAAATTTTTTACAGGGAAGAAAGAAGGAAACAAAACGGATGAGACATAAAGGAATGAGGATTGAAATGGAAGAGAAGAAAGGGAAGCAAAAGAAAAATCATATTATTATACTTACGTCTGATGCGGCAGATGCAAATGTGAAACAATTTCAGGTAAAACCGGGACTGGTACAGGGAATTGTAATCGCTGTGTGTGTGTTGGTCGGCGGAATCCTGGGATATTTTATTAATGAGAAAAGAATCTGGGATGCCGTAAACAAAAAGACGGATGTACAAAAGGAAGCGATAGCGAAGCTTGAAGAGGATAAGCAGGGACTGAATCAGCAGATAGAGGATTTAAACCGGCAGATCCGAGATCTGGAGACGCAGAAAGAAGAGTTAAATGATAAGATTGCCATTCTGAGTGATACGGTGAATCAGAAGACGCAGTCGGAGAACTCTTTGAAGGAACAGATTGAGCAGCAGAGTATTCCGTCTGCCTATCCGCTCACCGGGTCGGCTACGATCAAGGAGGAGGCACAGACAGACACCTTGGTAGTGTTTTCTGCTTCAGAGGGAAATACTGTTGTGGCAACCGCCAGCGGAACCGTGACAGCGATCAATGATGACGGAGAGTACGGGCACAATGTGTGGGTAGACCACGGGAACGGGTATATTACCATATACCGCAACAAAGGCGAAGCGAAAGTGAAGCTCAATGATGTGGTAGCACAGGGAACTACGATCTTTATCATATCGCCTTCCAATACGGAATTCGGATATCAGATCATGAAGGATGGTATTTATATCAACCCTATGGATATGCTTTCGATTAACGGATAAATTTTTACAAACCTTCATGCAAGCATGAAATTTGTCTCCATGAATGTATGCCTGAACTGCTACCCTAAATAAGGAGATCGATCTTGGAAGTATCCGCGATTGATCTCCTTAAAAATGTCTGCAAAGTGAAAGCTTTTGCCTACTTTGCTTCTTCTGTTCCGGAAGACTTCGGTGTAAGTCGGTCGAAAACCAGATCGTAGCCGTCATTTCCGTAAATCAGGGAACGATTCACGCGGCTGATGGTAGCAGTGGAAGCTCCGGTTTTCTCCGCAATCTCCAGGTAGGTTCGTTTCTCTTTCAGCATGGAAGCTACTTCAAAACGCTGGGAAAGAGACAGCAATTCATTAACGGTACACAGGTCTTCAAAAAAACGGTAGCATTCTTCTCTGTCTTTCAGACATAAAACAGCATCCAGAAGAGAATCCACAGCATCTGTTCTAATTTTACTGTTCATTTTAAACCTCTTTTCTGCTTTAACGTTGTAAAAAATTAATCTAACATGATTGTAGCACAATATAAGTATAAAGTAAAGCTATGATGCCGGACATTTTTCTTGAATTTTTCAGAAAACTCTTGTCATGTAGTTTTAAATACTATATAATAGAAGCAGTGTTGCAGCAGATAAAGAGAGGGTGAAGTGGTATGAATTTAAATGAAGGGGAGTTGCTGGACAGTATTTTAAGCAGTCTCGATAAGATGGATTATATAAAGACGGCGGATATACCTAATATTGATCTGTATATGGATCAGGTGACGACTTTTATTGACAGCAGGCTGCGTGCAGGCGCACGTAATCCGGGAGATGATAAGATCCTGACGAAGACCATGATCAATAATTATGCCAAAAACGATTTGCTTCCTCCGCCGATTAAGAAGAAGTATTCCAAAGAGCATGTACTTTTGCTGATTTTTATTTATTATTACAAAAACATTCTGTCGATCAACGATATTCAGACGTTGCTTCGCCCGATTACAGGACAGTATTTTCAGCAGGACGGGAAAGTGAACCTGGAGCAGATTTACCGGGAAGTATTTTCTCTGGAAAAGGGACAGGTGGAAGCAATGAAAGCGGATGTAAAGGACAAGTACAAGATAGCGGCGCAGACTTTTGAAAAAGTGCCGGAAGAGGAAAAGGCTTTTTTGCAGAAATTCGCTTTTATCTGTCTGATGAGTTTCGATGTTTATGTCAAGAAGCTTATTATTGAAAAAATGGTGGACGGACTGGCTGCGGAAGAAGCGGCACATTCTGAAAACAATAAAGAGAAAAAAGAGCAGAAATAAGTTCTGCTCTTTTAAAAATGCACGCTTTAGGACGCATGTTTTCAATGCGCTGCTTTTTCGGCAAAAGAAGTATTTACCAGATCCTCATAAGGCACCTGAGTATCCAGAACGCCGGATTCTGTCAGAATGTTGGTCAGAAGCCGGAAAGATTCTTCTTCAAAAATCAGATCTTTCTTCCAGGTATCCTGTTCATAATAGCGTTTCACAATTGCCGTGAGCGTTTCCCGGTCGGTTTCTTCAAACTGGGGAGCGATAACGCCTGCGATTTCTTCCGGAGAATGGGAGTTCACGTAATCCATGCCTTTCTGCAGGGCGTTTGTAAAGGCCTGGATTTCATCCGCATGAGATTCCAGGTAGCTTTTTTTTGCACTGAAAGCAGTGTAGGGAACATAGCCGGAATCCTTTCCCAGGGAAGCGATTACATAACCGTCCCCTTTCTTTTCTAAAAAAGTGGCATGCGGCTCGAATTCGATGGTAAAATTACCCTGACCGCCGGAAAAGGCAGCGGCAGTAGAACCGAAATCAATGCTCTGATCGATGTGCAATTCGGAAGGATCGATATTATTTTTGCGTAAGATATACTCAAATACCATTTCCGGCATGCCCCCGGCACGCCCGCCCAGGACGTCCTGACCTTTCAACATATCCCAGGTGAAATTTTCCACGGGAGTTCTGGCAACCAGGAAATTGCCTGCCCGCTGAGTAAGCTGGGCAAAATTGATGACGTAGTCCTGTGTGCCGCCCACATAGGTATAGATCGTGCTTTCGCTTCCCATAAAGCCGATATCCGCTTCTCCGGTGAGAACCGCAGTCATGGTTTTATCGGCGCCGAAGCCGGTAACGAGCACCAGATCGATTCCGGTATCCTGAAAGTATCCGTTTTCTATGGCAACATATAAAGGGGCGTAAAAAATAGAATGAGCCACTTCGTTAAGCGTTATTTCGGTAAGTCCGTCCGTGTCCTTTTTCGATTTGCCGCAGCCGGTAAATAAAGCGGTTGCAAGACACAGAATAAGAGTGATGGCAAGTAATTTTTTCTTCATAAAGACCTCCAGGTTCTACTGATTCTTTATGATATGAAAAAAAGGAAAAAAGGTTCCTTTAAAAGGTTTCTCCATCTTTTAAACGGATGTTTTTTAAAGCCCATAAGCGTAAGGCTTTGGCGTTGTTGCTGATTTTTTCCAAAGAATCCAGAATGGAGTGAAAAACAGGAAGCTCCGATTCTTCGATAATTCCGTCTTCGGAAATGGAAATCAGCGAAGCCCTGAGGGAATCGATGTCTTTTAAGGAGCCAAGCACTTTCAGCGCAAGGCGGTCGAAATCATCAATGGTAACTTCTTTTACGGTATTCTGACCGATGGGGCATTCTCTTGCACAGTAGGAATTGCACAGTTCCGGTGTGTGATAGGCACTGGCCATTGCCTTGACCTCTTCCGGGTAAGGCATGATGGCATCCAGTTCGATTCTGGCAAGACGTGTCCGGTCGATATTTAAAATCTCGGCGGCACTTTCCCTGCTGGCAAGGGCGCCATTTTGCTCTGCAGCTTCGGAACGTGCCATATAATACATATTATCAGCAGCTTTTGTAGCCTTTTTTCCCATGTTTTTTGTCCTTTATAGAATGGTAATGATGTCGGTATCCGTTGATCCCGACAATATCAGTGTAAAGGATAGATGGGATTTTGTAAAGAGTATTTCCTGAAAGAACGGAAGAAACTTCAGTAAAACGTTTTTATACGAATATTTGCAAAAAGATATTGAGAGAATCCGAAAAGTTTGATAAAATGAAAAACAGTTTTACGAAAAAGAAAACATAAAAGCGGGGAACAGAGGATTATGAGTATTTACGATACCTTGAATAAGGAACAGAAGGAAGCGGTTTTTGCAACGGAAGGCCCGCTTTTATTGCTTGCCGGTGCAGGAAGCGGCAAGACAAGAGTGCTGACGCACAGAGCAGCTTACCTGGTGGAAGAGATGGGAGTAAATCCCTGGAACATTCTTGCCATCACCTTTACCAATAAGGCGGCAGAAGAGATGCGTAGCCGGGTGAATCAGATTGTGGGATACGGTGCAGATCAGATCTGGGTTGCTACTTTCCATTCCACCTGTCTGCGGATTCTGCGCAGATATATTGACCGGCTTGGATTTGACAATCATTTTGTGATTTATGATACGGATGACCAGAAGACGCTGATCAAGGAGATTTGCAAGCGTCTGCAGATCGATACCAAGAAAATAAGAGAACGCAGTCTGATGAGCGCCATTTCGGCAGCGAAAAATAACATGATCGGACCGGAAGAATACAGGGAGAGAACCTACACGGATTTTACAAAACGCAGAATAGCCCAGGTTTATCAGGAATATCAGGAGGCGCTTAAGAAAAATGATGCGTTGGATTTTGATGATCTTTTGGTGAAAACCGTGGAGCTTTTCAGAATGTGCCCCGAGGTGCTTGACGGATACCAGGAACGTTTCCGCTATATCATGGTTGATGAGTATCAGGATACGAACACGGTGCAGTTTGAACTTTTAAGATTATTGGCGGGCAAGTATCGGAATCTGTGTGTAGTTGGAGATGATGATCAGTCCATTTACAAATTCCGCGGAGCCAATATCCGGAACATTCTGGATTTTGAGGAAGTATATCCCGATGCCAAAGTCATCCGGCTGGAACAGAATTATCGTTCCACGCAGAAGATACTGGATGCGGCCAACAGCGTGATTAAGAATAACCGGAACCGGAAGGAGAAAGCGCTCTGGACACAGAAGGAAGGCGGTAAACCGGTTTGTTTTCAACAGTTTGTTTCCGCTTATGATGAAGCAGATTTTATCGTGGAGAATATTGCAAAGAAAGCGCAAAACGGGCGGAGTTATAAGGACTTTGCAGTGCTTTACCGAACCAATGCACAGTCCAGACTTCTGGAAGAGCGTATGGTAATGGAAGGAATTCCTTACAGTATTGTAGGTGGAGTAAACTTCTATGCCAGAAGAGAAGTGAAGGATATCCTGGCTTATCTGAAAACCATTGACAACGGAAGAGATGATGTTGCGGTAAAAAGAATCCTGAATGTTCCCAGAAGAGGAATCGGAGCAGCGACGGTCGAAAAAGTGGAAGATTATGCGCAGAGACGGGATATCAGCTTTTATGATGCCCTGCGGGATGCGGATAATATTGCGGGAATCAAAAAAAGCAGTGCCAAGATTGAAAAATTTGTTTCACTGATTCAGACTTTCCGGGCAAAAGCAAAGGTATACAGTATAGAAAATCTGTTAAAGGATATTATAGAAAAGACGGAATATGAAGATTATTTGAAAGGGATGGATGAAGAAGAGGAAGCTGCGGAGCGCATGGGGAATGTGGAGGAATTGATTAACAAGGCAGCTTCCTATGAAGAGGGGAAGGATCAGGTTACGCTGAGCGACTTTCTGGCGGAAGTGGCACTGGTTGCCGATATTGATAACGTGGACTCCGGAGCGGACAGGGTGCTTCTTATGACCATTCACGGTGCAAAGGGTCTGGAATTCCCGGTTGTGTATATGGCCGGTATGGAGGATGGACTGTTTCCCAGTTCCATGGCTGTGGATTCCGAGGACAGTACCGATTTGGAAGAAGAGCGGAGACTTGCTTATGTGGGAATCACCAGAGCCAAAGAAGAACTGATTCTGACAGCTGCCTGGAAGCGTATGAACAGGGGTGAGGTGCAGTATAACCGCGTCAGCCGCTTCGTAAAGGAGATTCCGGCTCCGCTTTTAAAAGAAGCGGAAGACGACAGCAAGCCGCAGAATAGTGCTGATGAAGAGATTCCGGTTAAAGAGACGGCGAAGGAAAGGGAAGCTTTCGATCCCAGACCCAAGGCAGTATTAAGACCGCGAAAGACCGTTACGGTACAGAAGCCTTTTGTGGCAAAAGGGATGGAAGGGCTGAATCAACTGGCCGGTGTCACGAAGGGAATGCCTTATCAGGCGCCGGGAGAAGTGGATTATCAGGTCGGCGACCGGGTCAGACACACGAAATACGGAGAAGGAACGGTAGCCGATCTGGTGAAAGATGTCAGGGATTACAAGGTGACCGTAGATTTTGACCGGGCAGGGATCAAGATTATGTATGCGTCCTTTGCGAAACTGGTAAAGCTTGACTGAACGGTTGCAAATTTGCAGCCGTTCGGAAGCAATATTTGCAAAAGAAAGGTGCAGCCGTTCAGAAACGGTGTCCGCTCGGAATATTTATAGTGGTAATTTGGGCAGTATTGTGATATGCTATAAGAAAGCAGGAACTTGGTACTGCATAGAATTTTAAAGATTTTGTTTGTATGAGAATGATCTTTTGGCAGGAGGAAAAAAGATGAGCAAATTGGAAGAACTGGTAGAAATGGTAAAGGCAGACGAATTGTTAAAGCAGAAAAAAGAAAAAGACAAGGGATGTAATGTACTTCTTTGTATTCTTGCAATTATCGGTGCGGTTGCCGCGGCAGCAGGAATTGCCTATGCAGTTTATCGTTTCCTGTCCCCGAATTATCTGAAAGAGTTCGAGGATGAATTCGCAGATGATGACGAAGAAGAGGAAGAGAAAAAGGACGAAGACTGCTTTGTCGATGAAAGCGGGAAGTAATACCGGATATCACCGTTTGCAAAACTTTGCGCATGCTTTGACTGCTGGGAGGAATGCCGAATAGATTTTGCAGGCAGAAATACCCACCGAACAGGCATAGAAAAAGAGAGGAGGACAGCAGTTCCCCGGAAAGGAAGCAATCAGCCGTATCCGGGTGAACTGCTTATTGTCATGAAAAAAGGACAGGTTTATGAAGGAATAGTGGAACGGGTGGATTTCCCGAATAAAGGCATTGTAAAGGCGGAAAATGAGACCTGTATCGTAAAAAACAGCCTGCCCGGACAAAAGATCCGTTTTCAGGTAAATAAAGTAAGAAACGGAAAAGCAGAAGGAAGACTTTTGGAGGTAGTGGAGAACTCTTTTCTGGAAACGGGACATCCATGTTCTCATTTCGGAATCTGCGGAGGCTGTACGTATCTGCCGCTTCCTTATGAAGAGCAACTCCGCATTAAAGAAGAACAGGTGAAAAAACTTCTGGATCAGGCATTAAAAGCGCAGAAAACGGAGTGGATCTTTGAAGGAATCCGGAAAAGCCCGAAGGAATATGAGTATCGGAACAAGATGGAGTTTTCTTTCGGAGATGAACAAAAAGATGGTCCTCTTACTTTGGGAATGCACAAAAGAGGAAGTTTTTATGATGTGGTAACGGTGGATGACTGTCGGATAGTGGATGAGGATTATCGAACGATTTTAAAAACAGTCTGGCAGTATTTTGAAGAGAGGAAGATTCCTTATTACCATCGCACAACCCATATCGGCTATCTGCGTCATCTTTTGGTGCGTAAAGCCTCCAGAACCGGTGAAATTCTGGCAGCTTTGGTAACAACTTCCCAGGAAGTTGCCGGGTATTCTTCGGAAGAATTGATCGACGGGTTTAAAGAAGCCTTGCTTTGTCTTGATCGGGAAGGAAGACTGAACGGGAAAATCGCCGGAATCTTACATATTACCAACGATGCACTTGCGGATGTGGTAAAAAGTGATACGACAGAGATTTTGTACGGTGCGGACTTCTTTTATGAAGAACTTCTGGGATTGGTGTTTAAAATATCGGTATTTTCTTTTTTTCAGACCAATTCATACGGGGCGGAAGTACTGTACCGCACGGTCAGGGAGTATGTGGGCAATCTCAGAGGAGCGGACAAGACGGTTTTTGACCTTTACAGCGGAACCGGCACCATTGCACAGCTGGCAGCTCCGGTAGCCGGCAAAGTAATCGGTGTGGAGATCGTGGAAGAGGCGGTGGATGCCGCACGGAAAAATGCCGCGCTTAACGGGCTTACCAATTGTGAGTTCATTGCCGGTGATGTGCTGAAGGTACTGGACGAAATTGAGGAGAAGCCGGATTTGATTATTCTGGATCCGCCCCGCGACGGCATTCATCCGAAGGCGCTTCCCAAGATCATCCGCTATGGGGTGGATCGAATCGTCTATATTTCCTGCAAGCCCACCAGCCTGGCAAGAGATCTGGAAGTTTTCCTGGCAAACGGCTACCGGGTGGAAAGAGCCGTTGCCGTGGATCAGTTCCCCTGGACCGCGAATGTGGAGACTGTGTGCCTATTGAGCAACACCCAAAGACCAAAAAAAGAATCCTATATTACGCTTGATGTGGAGATGGAAGATTACTACCGCATCAAGACTGAAGGGAAGAATTCTACTACCTAAAGTTCAGCCTCACAATCGAATAGGAATTTGAATAGATAAGCTGCAGATGCGGAAGTGATCCGAAATCTGCAGCTTGTTTTGTTTCAAGCCAAACGATTGAAAAAGGAGGACAAACACATGGCAAAGAAGAACGAACGGGAACTGAAGGTTTGTGCAATGAGCGGATACAACTACAAATCCGTTCCGGCGATCCGGTTGATGGGGCAGTGGCTGGAAGCTGCCGGTTTCCATATCGGAGATCCGGTATTGGTCAAGTGTGAGGATGGAAAGCTCGTCATCAGCCTGGACACTGCAAGAGCGGAGCTGATGGAAGCTGAGAAGGCATTTATGGAAAAAGAAACCAGAAAGCTGCATGAACGTTTTCTGAAGGAAAAGAAAAAGCTCCACGCACAGTTTGTGGCAGAGCGGCAGGCAGAATATGCTAAGGATCAGGAGAGGGGGAAGGCCTATGTTTGATGCGAATGAGCTTTCCGTTCTGGATTCAAAGTATTTCTCTATTATCTTTACAGATGCTTTTGATGTGACGATTATGAGTCGGAATACAGGGCACTTCTGGTTTATTCATAATCCAGAGTATCCTACACCGGGGACATGTATCATTTTCCATAAGCATAAGGCATCACATCCATATCACCAGCACGGTCGCGCGAATAGTTTGAAGCAGGCTGTCCGGAGCATACAGAGTCACGACAGGTGGCAGATGCAGGGCAGACCGTCTAAGAAATAAAATCGAATACAGAGGCACACAGCAAAAAAGGGAGCAGCATCCGGGCATGCCGCTCTCCTTTATTTTAATCAGTCAGCAATCTTGAAGAATCAATCCTTGTAGTAGAGATCTCGTGCCATTTTCTGGGCTGCCTTGATATCGGCGTATCCCTGGCTTTTTCCAAGATTTAATTCTTCGAGGATCTGTCCTTTTGAACGATTCTGGCCGAGAAGTTCAAGGATTCGGCCGTATTTGGGGTTGATGCCTTTTACTTCCGCAATCAGTTCCTTGATGATGATACCGAGAAGTACGGTGTCTTCGAGAGAAGGTGTTTCTCCGGGTTCAAAGCCACTCTGATCTTCGTCGCCTTCGGCATCGTCCTGAAACTTGTTGTAAGACAGATCATCTTCGTGACCATTTTCCTTGAGGAAATCCTCTGTGCCGCCGGTCGCAATATATGTGCGAACCTGAGCGTTGAAGAATCGCATCCAATTATCAAGGGTACCTGCTTGGATAGGAGCGAAAGCTACGGGGATTCTGTGACCGTTGATATTCCAGGTCTCGATGTTGTCTCTGATGATGGACTTGTCTTTGAACATGTCCTTCGTCATGAGCATCGGTGCAAGCTCTTCGTTCGCTGCTGGCGGAATGTTGTTGTACGGTTTCTTGTTTCCGTATTTACTCTGGTTTTCGTTGCTTGAGAAATTTTTACTCTGAAACATAATTCGGGCCCTCCTTCGACCCAGGGCCGAAACGGAAGGTCCGAACTATGTCGCTGTGAACGTTATAGATTTGTACGCAAAATAAAATCGGTGGAAGGCATACAAATCGAACGGAAAATCCGTTTCGGTTTGCATCCTTTCCACCGATGGTCAGGCTGCATTACGCATTAATGGTTATTTGGTTGTGATCCTACTGCCCGGAGTAGGAATTGCAGCGGGAATTAAATGAAATATTTATCTGCGGGTTGAATGAAAAGGTAAATTCCACATGTAAAATTAAATTCCACACTGAAGACTAAGTTCTATATTAAAAGGGATTGACAGCTGTTGGTAAGTCTGGTAATGTAGAACTTAGCTACTTTATGCCCCATGATTACGAAAAGAGAGTATGCAGTCGCTGGCCTGTGGAAGGTGAGCCGGTAAGACTAAGTTCCACAAGTCTACTGCTGTAAATATGGAGTTTGATTGTCTCAGATTCGCAGATTTATCTATGGTTATAAAGTGCTAATGCGCCTGTCAAGTGTGTTTCATGGCACAAGGGGCTCTGCCCCATGATTCCATGTTCCGTTTGGCAGGCCTTTTTCGTATAGATCCGTTTCGGCGATCACAAGGTTGCTTCCCCGTCTTCAGCCCCAAAGTTGAATGTGATAAATTTTACTTTTTCATCAGATCAGGGGTGAGACAGACCTTATCAGGAGCCACTTCCTGAATGCCGAGGGCATTCATAAGCGATTTCGAAAGCATCATTTTAGCAAGAGCAAAAGGTGTCATTCCTCCCAGACTTCCTCTCGGAGAACTGATGTTGTATCATAAAAGTTGACACCACATTCTCAAGGATTTTGATATAATCATAATCAATACGAGAACAGGAG
>CAKRZO010000003.1 GCA_934433135.1 uncultured Acetatifactor sp.
TGCTCTTTGTTGTTCACATCTTTCGCAGCAACTCTGATATCTTATCACAGGTTTCTGTCTTTGTCAACAACTTTTTTATTTTATTTTGCTGTGAGATATCAATGTCGTATCACCCAGCGGAATTTTATCATAGCACACTCCCCGCTTCGCTGTCAAGATATTTTTTTACTTTTTTACGAGTCCCTGTGCAGCAGTTATATAATCGACACTGCTGTCGGGCAGATTCATATTAGCATCACTTCCGTTGCTGGAAATAAAGTCCTCGTCACGCGCCAGCTTTTCTTCTGCCTTTTTCCGCATATCCTCGTTCGGCTCTACCGCAAAGACTTTATAACTGCAACTCAGCAACTGTCCGGTAAAAATCCCGGTTCCGGAGCCAACATCCGCGAAGAGGCTTCCGGCAGGAATATTTAAAGTATTTTTCAGGTAATCAAAAGTTCCAAGGCATATTTGGGTCTTGCCTTTGCATAAATCTCTCCTTTGCCGTCAAAGCGATTTGTGTAATCCATTTTACCTTACCTCCGCAAATTCAAAAAATTCATTTTTTATTTAACTCTTTCCATGATAAGCTGATTGTTCTTGAATTCCAGGATGCAAAGACATTGGCTGTAAACAGTTACTTCGAACGTTTACGAACCAACAAACTTGCGAACATCAGCAACGGAAAAATTGTCGCGGCAAGGATACCTGCCCGGAAATTCTGTCCGGCTGCTCCAGAAACAAGCCCTGCCAATGTAGGACCTGCGGCACAGCCGGCATCTCCTGCCAGCGCAAGCGAAGCAAACATAGCGGTTCCTCCTCCGGGCAAGGCCGCAGAAGCCTTACTGAAAGTCCCCGGCCAGAGAATTCCCACGGAAAATCCGCATATGGCACAGCCTAACAATCCGACAGCCGGTATCGGAATCAGTGCAATACAAAAATAGGCGGCAAGACACAGCAGAACGCTGCCCTTCATAAAGCGGTCCAGATTCAGTTTTTCTCCGTATTTTCCATAAATCAGCCTGGATATTCCCATAAGCAGCGCAAAAGCCATAGGTCCCGCAAGATCACCTATTGTTTTACTCACGCCGAGTCCCTGTTCCGCAAATGCGGAAGCCCACTGGCTGACTGCCTGCTCGCTGGCACCCGCGCAGAGCATCATAACCATAAAAAGCCAGAACACCTTCTGTGTAAAAAGCTTGCGTATTCCATATCCTTTTTCCCCCTCTTCTATCAGCGAATACATGGGAGCTTTCAGAAAAAGAATCGTATTCAGTATCGGGATCACGCTCCAGATCCATGTCAGTACTTTCCATTGCGACGTACCAAATGCCGCAAAAAAAACGGTGGAAATCAATACCACTCCCACATGTCCCCAGCAATAAAAAGAGTGAAGCAGACTCATTGCTTTTTCCTTATTATCCGTAGGACAGGCTTCCATAATCGGGCTGATCAGCACTTCGATTAAACCGCCGCCGATTCCGTAAATAAGTACTGCTATTAAAATTCCGGTAAATGCATCCGGAAGCAGTTCCGGCAAGACCGTCAATAATATCAGACCAACCGCCGCACATAAGTGTGCCAATACGATAGAGGCGCGATAGCCGATTCTGTCCACAAAACCGGCGGACAACATATCCACCAGCAGCTGTACCGTAAAATTAATGGTAATCAGCGCTGTAATCTGCGACAAAGGTATCCGGTAGCCGTTTTGAAAAGTCACAAACAACAGAGGAACAAAGTTATTTACAACCGCCTGTACAATATATCCGATGAAGCAGGCATACATTGTCCTTTGGTAATTTGGTTTTCTGTTCGTATTCACAATCTTCTTACACTTTCTGTCCTTTTTAATTTGCAAGATATCAGGGGCAAAAGTTCAAACATGAGGAAAGCGGATTCCCTGACCGGATGCCTTTTACGGGCGCAGCTTCTGAATCCACTGCAGTAGGTAATTATGAGTGTAGAACCAGGAAAGAATCTCGCTTTTCTGCGTCCACTCCAGGATAAAAGTCCCGACAGCTCCAAGGCTTAGAATCTGCATCACGACATAGAGCATCCACAGCAAGAATACGGTTTCCAGCGCTCCCGTTACTACGCCCAACAGTTTATCCGCCCATTTGACCAAAGGCAGCTTAACAATCATTTTCGCCGAGAAAAATACAATCCCCAGCAAATGATGGGCGATTCCCAGAATCGCCAACAACAAAACCGCTGCGATAACCGCCAGATACTCCTTCTTGGAATAACTCTGGATTCCCATTCCCACCAGTCCCAGCACCAGACACAGTACAATCAGGGAAACAAAGGAAATCACTTCTTTTACCATTCCGTGCTTGTATCCCTGTACAACATTCCACGCAAGCACCAGAATTACTACGATCAACAACAAATTCACCTGTAAGCTCATTTTCATCCATCCTCTTTCGTTATCTTATTATTTATTTCAGTGACATCATCTGCAGTTCGCCTTCCATTACCAGAAGATATCTTGTGCTGCTCTTCTGCGGCACTATTCTTCGAACTGCCTTCGGGAAAGCCCCTTTGTATCTTTCTTTACCGTTCATCGTCATAATCACACACTCTGATTCGTTATATAATACAAAAGAATCTTTCTCAAAAAAGAGGTCCGTATATTCCATGTTAAAATAAAAGGATCCTGCCTGTTCTCCGCCTGCCGTATAGACATCCATCCGGTATCTGGCCTCCTGTTTATCCGAATAAAAAACCAGTCCGACATAATTTTCATTGTAAAAAACCGAGCGAATCTCTTCCGTAAATTCATACTCTTTCAAAAGAACCGGTTTCTGGGACCCTTTAAAGAAAAGAAGTTTGCTGTCTCCCAACGCAAATGCGGTATCGTTCCGCAAAAAAGCGGTGCAGGGAATCAACTGGTCTTCATAGATATAAATGCTGACCAGGCGATCCGACACGTTATCCCCCACATCCCCCAGATTATAAAAAGCCACATTGGATTTCTGAATTCCGGCGTCCAGATAAATATATGCCATTTCCAGCAGTGTACCATCCGGCGACAAAGCAAGCGCTGCCGGATATCCGCTCCGTTCCATCGTAGCCTCTCCTACAAACAGTTCCGTACCGTTTACCGAATACACATTATGATAAATTCTGTCGGTATCCGCCATAATCACCGCCACATTCCCATTGGCCGCCACGGCGACCCTGCGGATCAGAAGACTGGTTGTAAATGTTCCCAGAATCCCCTGTGAACTTACCACATAAACATTTCTTCCGTTATATTCAGCCAAAACAGCTACATTTTCACAGGTATCCAGTAAAATATCCTGCATTTCGAAAGTCTGGTTCCAGATTACATTTCCTCTGGCATCCGTACAGTGCGCTCCATCCTTGCTGTAGGTAAGCACGGTATCCGAAAGCCTCACTTCTTTTATCCCCGGTGCGACCGGCTCCTGTGCTACACTTGTGTAATCCGCAGAGGAATACGTCCTTTCCCGCAGCCGGACCAGCCAGATGATACCTGCGCCTGCAAGCAGCAAAACAACGAGAAGGATTCTTGCAATCATTCCCAGTCTATGTCTGCGGATTTTCTTTTGATAATCCGCCGGATCCTCTGTCTGTCTTTCTCTCTGATAAATCCTGATATCAGCCATTCTGCCTTTAAACCTTCTCTTTATGTATCTTTCTGCACCGGCAGCATATCTTGCGATCAGGGAAGCCATATGGTTTTCCCGAAATAGATATCATCCGGATCGGTAATGTTGTTTTTTTCGCAAATTGCTTTCACCATCCTGTCATTCCCGTAAAAACGGATACTGATGGCAATCAAAGTGTCCCCCTTCTGAATCACATACTGTGCCGGAACCGCAGGCTGTAAAACCAGCTGCGCCGAAGTACTTTCCGATGACGCCGGCTGCCCGGCTTCCGGATTTTCCGGCTGTCCGTCTTCTTCTAAGGAGGCAGACTGCTGAGAACTATCTGTTTCCGGCTGCGCCGGCCCGGATGCTGCCTGCTGCGAACCGTCTTCTGAAGCGGATGATTCCTGGGTCTCCTGCGTCATCTCAGACGGCTGTGTTTCCTGCATCTCCTGCGGGGATGTCTCTGTGGACTGTGTTCCGTTCGCAGCCCGGTTTTCTTCCTGAATCGCCTGCGTCAGCCTGTCCTCTGCGATCAAAGTATTATTATTTTGTGACGGATTCTGCACCGAGCCGGTTATTGCGTCTACAATGTTATCCTGCAGCTTCTTTTCCGTAAAATCATTCCAGACCTGCTGCACTTTCTCCTTAAGTTCTCCATTCTGATTCAGCGAAAATGCACCTGCCGCACAAAGAAGGACAAACATTGCCGCCGCATTCCTTCGCATTCTGCGCAACCCGGAAGGTTCTTTCTTGCCCTCTTCCCGTTGCTGTTTTTTCGGCTCACTTTGCTCCCGTCCGGTTTCTTCGGCCGGCTGCCATCGGCGGTCTGCTTCCCGGGCTGTCCACTGGGTACTATCCCGGTCGGTTTGCTTTCCGGCATCCTGTTTTCCTGTCTGCTGCCGGTACTGCTGCCTGGTCTCTTCCTGCCTTTGTCTTACTCTTTCATATTTTTCATTATCGACCTGTTCCGGTTTTGCTTCTTCTTTCCTGGAGTCCAGCATATAAGCCAGCATGCTGTCATTTTTTTCATAAAAGCAGGCATAACCTGCCACATATCTGCAGATCCCCTGTTCCAGAATGTAGAAGCCTTCCACCATCTCGCCGTTTAACAGGCTGTATCCCAAAAACATATCTTCCGGGAAATACAGTCTTTTTTGTTTTTCCGCTTCCTGCAGCTGTGCCTGAGACAGATGCCTGACCTGGCCGGAAAGCGTTGTCATCCTGCAGGCGCCATAGATGAAAAGATAGGCAATCTCTCCTTCTTCCTGCCGCCTGCCGTACAAAGCCAGTGTTTCCTTTTTGTCGGCTGCCTGGTGATTCATCTGCCTTATGTAGGATATTACATAATCTTCTACATATATTTTGCAGTGCCGGTCTGCTTCTCCTATCTGCGTAATGTTCTTCGGTAATTCCATGTCATGCACCTCCCGGTTTTTCCTTATCATAGCACCAACCGAAAGGGCTTTTTATCATTCTTTGTCGCAGTATCCAAAAAAAGTTTCGACCTTTTTTGCATCCGCCGAAGTTCGCTTATGAAAGGGCTCTCCTTAAAAATTCCCGGCAAACCCGGTCAATGCTACAGCGGAGTTCTTCCTTCCAATGCCCGAAGAAGCGTCACTTCATCAATATACTCCAGATCTCCTCCCACCGGCACGCCGCTGGCAATCCGGGTCACTTTAATTCCAGCAGGCTTAATCAGTTTGCTGATATACATGGCTGTCGTCTCCCCTTCCAGACTGGAATTGGTGGCGATAATCACTTCCTCCACATCCCCTTTCAGTCTTTCCATCAGTTCCTTAAGCCGGATATCATTCGGCCCGATTCCCAGCATCGGTGAAATAGCGCCGTGAAGGACATGATAAACACCTTCGTACTTGCCTGTTTTTTCATATGCCGCCAGATCCCTGGTATTCTCCACGACCATAATCATCTTGTGGTTGCGGGCAGGATTCGCACATACCGGACAGATCTCTTTATCCGTCAGTGTATAGCATTCCTTACAATAGCATATGTTTTCCCTGGCATCCATAATGACATGCGCCAGCCGGTTTACTTTATCCTTAGGCTGGTTAATCAGGTGAAAAGCAAGTCTTTGAGCGGATTTGTTTCCGATTCCCGGCAGCGCGGCAAGTTCCTCAATCAATTTGTTGATATGTCCGCTGTAAAGTTCCATCAGAAAGGAAATCCTCCCAGTCCGCCTGTCATCCTGCCCATGAGAGCACCATTTGCTTCTTCTACCTGCTTAAGTCCTTCATTGACTGCGGCAACGATTAAATCCTGCAGCATCTCGATATCATCGGGATCTACAACCTCTTTTTCCAGCTTCACAGCCGTAATCTGTCTTTTTCCGTTTAAAGTCACCTCCACGGCGCCGCCTCCTGCCGTTGCCTTGAATTCCTTCGTCTCCAGCTCTTTCTGACCTTCTTCCATCTGGCGCTGCATTCTCTGCGCCTGCTTCATCAGATTACTCATATTTCCGGGCATTGCTCCCCCGGGAAAACCTCCGCGTTTTGCCATTTTTGTTTTTCCTTTCTTTTCTGTTTTTTTTATTCTTTAACTGTCTTCCTGCTCGATTTCCATATGGATCACGGAAGACAGATCTATATAGCTTTCCTTAAATTCCTGTTTTTCTTTCATGACCTGAATCGTCACTTCCACTTTCTTCTGCAGGAAATCCGACAATGCCTTTTCCAGGCGTTCTTTATGCTCCGCATGCGCATTAAAATAGTCGCTGGCCGGCCCGTCTTCCAGCACAATCATCAGCTTTCCGTCTTCTCCGAGACTGAGTCCGGCGCCTTTTAAATGTACCTTCATGGGATTTTCCATACCGCTTACAATGGAAGGCCACCTGGATACTATGATTTTAATATCTTCCGGAACCGCCTGGGGCAGGATCTGCGGCTTGGAAGGATTTTTCACATCTTCCCGCCTTCCCGCACCATTTGCCGCGGATATGCCATTTTCCTCTGCCGAAGCCGTTTTCGAAAGGAACACTCCTTTTTCCAGCTGCTCTTCCACGCTGCGGAGCCGATCCAAAACAGCATCCTGTCCGGTCTCCATCGCCGGTCTGCACAGCTTGATCAGTGCAATTTCAATCAGGATTCTCTTCTGCGCCGCATACTTAATCTGCCCGGACAATTCCGAGAAAATGCGAATGTAACGCAAGATGGAGTCCTGTCCGACCATGGAAGCTTCTTCTTTAAGCCTTGCCAGATTCTCCGATGACATATCAATGACATCCTCCAGCCTGTCGGAAACCTGAATCAGCATCAGATTCCTCAGATACCAGATAAAATCCGAAACAAACTGGCTAAGTTCCCGCCCCTGCATTACAATTTCCTCTAATAAAGCAATGCAGCCCGGCACATCCCTTTCCAAAATGTAGTGAAGCAGCCTGCTGAACACCTGGGTATCAACCGCTCCCAGAACATCCAGAACCATGTCATAGGTCAGCTTGGAACCGAAATGAAAAGCAATGCACTGATCCAGGAGACTTAAACCGTCACGCATGGAGCCGTCGGCTGTCTTTGCAATATACTGCAGCGCCCTTTTTTCCACTTCCACGCCTTCCTCATCGGTCAACTCTTTCATCCGGTCCGCAATGGTTTCGATGGATATCCGTTTGAAATCATACCTCTGGCATCTGGACAATATCGTCACAGGTAACTTGTGCACTTCTGTCGTTGCCAGGATAAAGATTACATAGGACGGCGGTTCTTCTAACGTCTTTAAGAGCGCATTAAATGCGCCGATGGAAAGCATATGCACTTCGTCAATGATATATACCTTATATTTACCTTCTGCCGGCGAGTAAGATACCTGCTCTACAATGTCTCTGACATTGTCCACACCATTGTTGGAAGCGGCATCGATCTCCATCACATTCATGCTGGCTCCCGCTGCAATGGCGCGGCAGCTCCTGCAGCTGCCGCAGGGGCCGTCCGGTGTAGGATGCTCACAGTTCACCATTTTGGCGAATATTTTGGCTACCGTTGTCTTTCCGGTTCCCCTTGTACCGGTGAACAGATAGGCATGTCCGATCCGGCCCGCCCTGATCTGATTTTTCAGAGTCGTTACGATCGCATCCTGCCCTTTTACGTCAGCAAACGTATCCGGCCTGAATTTCCGATACAAAGCTGTATATGACATGCTTGCACCTATCCCTTTCTGTTACATCTTTTTTCAAACTAACTTTGTTGCGAAAGCAGGCGAACTTCTGCCATAAAAGTAATTTGTTTTCGCACTAATCTCCGAAAGAAATTCCCAGAAGTTTGGCTTCTTTCACGATGGAGGCATCCGGTGAAACCGTTTTAAGCTTTCCGGCCACTTCTTCCAACGGCACCCGCACAATTTCCCGGTTGCGGTATCCCACCATAAAGCCGTAATCTCCGTCCAAGATCATCCTGCCTGCCTCGGAACCGAGGCGGCTTGCAAATACTCTGTCGTACGGACACGGACTTCCGCCTCTTTGCATATGCCCGGGAACGGTTACCCTGACTTCTCTTCCGGTCTTTTCCTGAATGGCTGCCGCCACTTCATAAGAAACAGAGGGGAATGGGTATTTTTTCATTTTATCTTTGTACTCTTTTTTGGAAAGCGCCGCATCTTTTTGGGAAATGGCACCTTCCGCAACCGCAATGATCGTAAAACGGCTTCCGTTTTTCTCTCTTTCCTCGATCTTGGCGATGACCTTCTGAATATCATAAGGGATCTCCGGAATCAGAATAATGTCTGCGCCTCCGGCAATTCCGGCATTTAAAGTCAGCCATCCGACTTTATGTCCCATCACTTCCACAATGAAAACTCTTCCATGGGAAGCCGCCGTGGTATGGATGCAATCAATGGCATCGGTGGCAATGTCCACAGCACTCTGAAAACCGAATGTCATATCGGTTCCCCACAAATCATTATCGATTGTCTTAGGAAGCGTTACAATATTCAATCCCTCTTCCCTGAGCAGATTCGCCGTTTTATGCGTTCCGTTTCCTCCTAAGATGACCAGACAGTCCAGACGAAGCTTATGATAATTGTGCTTCATGGCTTCTACCTTGTCCAATCCGTTTTCATCCGGCTCCCGGATGGTTTTAAAAGGGGTTCGGGATGTTCCTAAAATGGTGCCTCCCTTTGTCAGAATCCCTGAAAAATCTTTTCCGGAAAGCATCCTGAAATTGCCGTAAATCAGCCCTCTGTAACCGTCCAGAAAACCATAGATCTCTACTTCTTCCCTGCTTGCGGAAAAGGTCTTGACCACTCCCCGCATTGCGGCATTCAGCGCCTGACAGTCGCCGCCGCTTGTCAACATTCCGATCCTTTTCATGTCCATTCCTCCGTTTCCTAAAGCTACCTTTTTATTATAATCGATTCCGCCGCATCCTACAAGCGAAAAAAATTTTCGCCGCAAAAAAGTTTTCGCCGCAAAAAATTTTCGCTGCAAAAAAATTTCGATTTAGCCTTGCCAAAAGAAGAATTTTGCTATACAATACGTTTATATGTTTTATTGGGGAGAGTTGTCCGAGCGGTTTAAGGTGCGGCTCTCGAAAAGCCGTGTGCCATTGGCACCGTGGGTTCGAATCCCATGCTCTCCGTAAGAAAAGGTATGGAAACTGTTTTTGTACAGTTTCCATACCTTTTCTATTACGTCTTTGTTCTCTTTTTATTCTGCTTCCCTTGTCAGGTCTTTGACCCATTTGTACTTTTTGTAATGGTACATCACCCATGGAATTTTACCGACTTCGTCTAAGCAGGTGCAGGCATATACCACCTCCACCGGCCAGTGAAACACGAAAGTTCCCAAAGCGGCAAGCGGAACCGCCAGCATCCACATGGTCACAATCAGGCTGTACATATCAAACAAGGTATCTCCGCCTGCGGAAAAAATCCCGTTAATGATAACCGTATTGACCGTCCGCCCGATCATATAAACCGCCATAATACACATCATGCCGATCAGATGCGCTTTCGCCCCATCCGAAAGTCTGACTGCCTTAAGGAGTAACGGCGTTACCGCAAACATAATTGCCGTAGATACAAAGCCGCAGAGGAATGCAATCTTCACCAGCCGGTCTCCATACTTTTTTCCAAGCTCCAGTTTGCCGGCACCCAGTTCGTTTCCCACTAAAATTCCGCCTCCGCTGGCCAGCCCGTTACACATGCAGCAGACAAGATCACGGACTACCGATGCAATGGAATTGGCAGCGGCGGCATCCGTTCCCATATGCCCCATAAAGGCAGTATAAGAAGTAAACCCGATTCCCCAGAGCATGCAGGCTCCCAATAACGGCAGAAGGCAGCGGACAAAATCTCCCGTAAGAGCCGGATATCGCCTGAAAATGCCTGCAAGCAGCAAAGGCAGATAGCCTTTACGAAAAGAAAGCAGAATACACCAGATCAATTCGATCACACGTGCGATCAGGGTTGCAATCGCCGCGCCTTCCACGCCCATAGCCGGCACTCCCGCCAGACCGAAAATAAAAACCGCATTCAGTACAATATTCATAAGTACCGCTGCCGAACTGATTTTGGCGGCATCCGCCGTATGATCCGTTACTTTCAGGATCACCAAATAACACTGGGATATTCCGGTAAGAAGATAGGACCATCCCGCAATCTCAAGGTAACGAATCCCGATAGTGATCAGTTCCTGCTCATCGGTAAACAAAAGCATCAGCTGCCTCGGAAAAAAGATACAACCTGCGAAAAAGACAAAAGATACCAAAAAAGAATAACGAATCGCGATACAGAACAATCTTCCTATAGTATCCCTGTCTCCTTTTCCAAAGTACTGTGCTCCTAAAATAGCGGTAGACGATACAATCGAGGACACTGCCATGTTCTGAATAAACTGGATCTGCGAAGCTAAAGAGACCGCAGCCATGGAATTCTGATCCACACCGCCCAGCATAAAAGCATCCGCAGCTGCTACGGATGCCAGCATCAGGCTTTGAATCATGATAGGCAAGGCCAGCCTCCACAGTTGGCCATTAAAACGCTTATCCGAAAATACGGAATTTGAGAAAAATTTACTTTTGTGCATCCGATACAATATCCCTTTATCCCAGTGATTTTCTACCTACTTTAATGCTTTTCCGTCATGGAAAGCGGTTCCGACCACCGATCCCAATACCACATAAGTATTTTGGAACGGGTCAAATGTAATGGGCTGTACCTTGGCAACATCCACTTTACCGGATTCATCCAGCACGCTTTCATCCACACTGACGTTTACAATCTCTCCTACCATATGCCCGGTTGCAGGATCATAGCTCTTTAAGCGGCATTCCACAGCCACAGCCAGCTCTTCAATCAGCGGTGCATCCACAAAAGAAGATTTTACCGCATGGAATCCTGCTTTTTCAAACTTATCCGGAACTGAATTAGCGGAGACGATTCCCACATAGTCACAGGCTGCCACATGCTTTGCATCCGCCATACTCACCGTAAAAGCTTTCTTTGCCAGAATGTTTTTCGTAGTCTTGTGTCCTGCGCTGATGCACATGGACAATTCCGTACTGTCGCTGATGCCGCCCCAGGCTGCATTCATGGCATCCGGCACTCCGTTCTCATCATACGCTGCCAGAATAAATACCGGCTGCGGATAGGTATAAGGTTTTGCTCCCAGATTCTTTCTCATAGTTTCTCTCCTCCTGTTCTATTATATCGTAACAGCTCAGACGCATCATTCGCAAATTATGTCTCTGAACTGCTCTTAAATTTGTCCTACTACAGATTCTACCTTATTCTGCCCGTTTGTCAAGCAGATATTCCAGTCCCATTGCCAGAAGCGGCACCAGAATCATCTGTATGGCAAGGCCGACAAAGCCGCTGCGGATCTGTCCCCATACAACCGCAGGGGCAAGGGATGCTGCCTTTCCGAATACCCAAACGGAAAGTAAAAAGAAGCTTCTTCCTCCCAGGCAGGCAAGGAAAACAGCGGGGAATGCCATCCAGGGTTTGTTTACAATTTTACGGGAAAACAATCCCGTAACCAGTGCAAAAACAGCCAGCTCCGCCATCATAAACGGAAGTCTTTGGGCTGCCGGCATAGGAGATCCTGCCAGAGAAGTGATCAGGAAGCTGACAAGAGGAGAAATCATACCAATACCGATTCCCCAGGCAGCGCCTAGCAGACAGCCTCCCAAAAGCACCGGAAGATACATCGGCAAATAACGCATGCCGGCTCCCGAACCTGCCGCCAGATGTGCCAGCTGCGGCAGAATCACTGCCATAGCGGCAAGCAACATTGACAAAATAACCTTTACCGTAACTTTTACCTGCAGGCTCACCTGCTTTCTCAATAATACATTTTCAATCATAATCGAAAACTCCTTTCTGAACTCCGGTCTTTCTTTTTAAGCGATTATGCCCTGAAGCAGCGGAATCGCTTTTACGCTTTTTCAAACTCCTTTGCCACATCCTCAAGCAGCTTTCGGATCGGCAGATGCTGCGGACAGATCCGTTCACACTTTCCGCAGGAAATGCAGTCCGATGCCCTGCTTCCCGGTTTGGTATAGACCTCTCCGTAATAATAATCCGCATTCCAGTCATGATATAGCCGTTTGACATTCATGCAGGAGAACAGATTGGGAATAGCAATCTGTTTCGGACAGCCGTCCGTACAATAATGGCAGGCTGTACAGGGAATCAGGTTTATTCCGTGAAAGATACCGCAGACCCTGGCAATTGCCTCCTTTTCCCGATCATCCAGATGTTTAAAATCTTTCATATAAGACAGATTATCCTGCATCTGTTCCATATTGCTCATACCGGATAATACCATGAAGACCCCTTTAAAATCGGCTGCAAACCGGATCGCGTAGCTTGCATTACTGCCGCCTTTAAGATCCTGCAGGATTTTGGCCGCATCTTCCGGCAGATTCACCAGATTGCCGCCCTTTACCGGCTCCATCACGATCACCGGCTTTCCGTGCTTCCGGCAGACCTCATGACACAGTCTGGACTGCACGGCAGGATCGTCATAATCTACATAATTGAACTGAATCTGAACCACTTCCACCTGAGGATACTCGGTTAAGATCTGATCCAGTACTTCCGCCTTATCATGAAAAGAAATCCCCAAATGACGAATCTTGCCTTCTTCTTTCAGTTTCATTGCCTGCTCATAGGCATGGCATTTCTTATATTTTGCAAAAATATCCCTGTTCTGGGCATGCATCAGATAGAAATCAAAATAGTCCACGCCGCAGGAAGCAAGCTGCTTCTCAAAAAGCGGACGGATTTCTTCTTCTGTCTGAAAAAAGTTGGTAGAAAGCTTATCGGTAAGTACAAAGGCCTCTCTTGGATAGCGCTTTACCACACACTCCCGGATCGCCGTCTCGCTCTGACCCCCTATATATCCTTTGGCTGTGTCAAAATAATTAAATCCCTGCGCCATATACTCGTCTACCATCCGGGTAAACTCCTCATAATCCACTTCCTTGCCTTTCATCGGCAGACGCATACAACCGAATCCGAAATTTTTCTTCACTTCCTGAAATTCACTCATTCTTTACCTCATCTCCGAGCGACTATGCCGCTGCCGTTTCCCGTTACTTCCACTCCAATTTTCCGGTACGTACCGCCTCTTCGTAACGTGAAATCTTGTAATTAAGCCGGTTTAACGTCACATCGATCTTCTCTTTCTGCTCTAACAGCGCTTCCCTCTGTTCCTGCAAAAGCTGCAGACGTGCCTGCAGGGTGGAATCCCCGATCTGAAACAATTTGACGTATTCAATAATCGCTTCAATCGGCAGTCCCGCATTACGCATACATAAGACCAGTTCGATCCAGTTTAAATCTTCTTTCGTATAATTCCGAATGCCTCCCTGAGTTCTGGCAACCGGCGGAAGCATTCCGATCCGTTCATAATAGCGCAGCGTATCACAGGAAATTTCATATTTTTCGCTTACTTCCTTTATGGTCACTTCGACTCCTCCCTTCTCTCACTCACCAGACTCCCGATTTCCGGGTAATTTTACTGCAAAGGATCGTTCCATGGGTTCCTTTACATTATTCTACACCCTGGAGTAGGCTCCAAGTCAACCCTAAAAATTAAAGTCCCAAAAAATGATTGATGAACAGAAGAGCAGCAGAAATTCTGGGAATCAGGAAATCAGAACTTATCGATATCTACGATAAACTGGGGTACTCTTATTTTGATATGACGATGGATGATCTGGACACAGAACTGGAAACCTATCGTCAATTGAAAAAGGGGGCAATGGTATGATCGTTGTATCGGATACAACACCATTAATATCACTGCTTAAAATAGGAAGACTTGATTTGCTGGAAAGCTATTCGGAAATGTACTTATTCCGCAGGCAGTATATAAAGAACTGACAGTAGATGAACGTTTTAAATTAGAAGCAGAGCAGTTAATGCAAAAAGAGTTTATTACTATCCGATCAGTGAAAAATCCGGGATCCGTGAGTATACTAAAACGTGCTACAGGGCTGGATCAGGGCGAAAGTGAAGCAATTGTTCTTACTGATGAAGTGAAGGCAGAACTATTACTTATGGATGAAGCCAAGGGCAGGGCGGTTTCTAATAAAATGGGGTTTTAAATTATGGGAACAATAGGTGTCCTTATGGTAGCATATGAGGAACATGAGCTTACCTCGGATGAGGTGAAAGAGTGTATTTCCGGTTTACAGAGAGCAGAACGACATATTGGGCAGAGACATTATCAGATGCTATTGGATATGTTGGAAGATTAGGTTTTTGATTGAAATTTAGGAAATGTTCTTTGGATAAACATTGACTATTGGGGAACATTTTATTATGATATCAGGGTCAAAAGGTCAAAAAGCCGTTCGTGCTTGCACGATTAGGCTTTTGAACTTGGGACCCGTCAAACATGAGGAAGTAGCGATTTACGCAGTAAATCAGCGGATTCCGAATGTTTTAGAATTGCGGGAGCTGCTTTGCAGCGGAGCAATTCGTGATATCAAATGAGGGGCAAAATACCTTTTGACCCTCATATCTTTATTATAATAGTAGCACAAATTGTTCCCCAAAGAAGAAAATACAATGCCCGCAAGTTATAATGAAATACAGGAATTACTAAGAAGTCGTGCAGATCTCCAGGCAAGGCTGAACTTAATGCCTTATGATGGAACTCCTGAAATCAAGGAGCGCACTGATGGGAAATACCTTTATATAAGAAAGCGTGTGGCAGGCAAACTGACATCTACTTATGTCGGTGCCTATACGGAAGAACTGTATAACCTGCTTCTCCGTAATGCCAGAGAAATCCGTGAAATAAGGAAATCCCTCCGCAGCATTGAAAAACAGCTTGCTGCAGCCGGATATAAGGAAGTACCGGAATTCAAACGCCTGCTGGTAAGATATTATGAAGGCGAAGACATTGCCATTATTTCAACTTTTATGAAAGAGAACGCTTTCTTTACTTAAATCAGACTCTCTGGGGCAAAACCACAGAATTCTTTTAAAACCATACCGTGCATATAGGGTTTGCTATCCTCATAACAAGCACACTTTAGGGCAGTACGTAAAATTCTGATACAGCATTGCTGCAACAGCTCCAAAGGTAATGTTCCCTTCTCCACCGCCTCAATAATATCGAATACATTTTCTTCAGATCCCGGCATCTGTAAATCATTTCCAGCCGAAATGCAAAGCGGCGAACTCGATACACCATATCTGACATCTTCAGAAGACATACTTTTTGCCACTTTACTGTTCGATGTGTACCAGTCTGTCATAACATACCCCTTAAAACCGTTTTCATCCCGCGCATAACTTGTAATGAGATCATAGTTATTGGCAGCATGAATACCATTGATCAGATTATAAGAAGTCATTATGGTCATTGGCTGACTACTTTGTATAGCAATACCAAAATTTCTCAGATAAATCTCTCTCAGAGCCCGTTCACGAATGTGTACATTTAAAAACATTCTGTTATCTTCCTGGTTATTTGCACAAAAATGTTTAACACATGCTCCGATCCCGGCATGCTTTTGAATACCTTTCACTTCAGCTGCCGCACACATGCCTGATAATAAAGGATCTTCCGAAAAATATTCAAAATTTCGACCGCATAGAGGATTTCTATGAATATTCATACCCGGTGCCAACCAGACACGTACACCAAACCGCTCCATCTCACTGCCCACAAGATCTCCCATGTCAAATAGTAACTCCATATCCCACGAAGAGGCCAGCAAAGAGGCAATCGGAATAGCTGTACAATATTGATAATAATCAATCTCGCCCTCTTTTTTATCCGGCATTTCTTTCTTCATATCTCCAAATGTTTCTCCACCGGGCAAAACATTCCCTTTTGCATCTGTACGGAAATGCGGTGTCAGCCGCAGGCCTGCCGGTCCGTCAGCATTCACCATGCTTCTTACATCCCTGCTCTTATTCAGTAAAACAGAAGTATCCCCGGCAGCTCCCGGAACAGATTTTGCTCCCATTCCAATAACGCTTTCCTCATCTCTGGCAATGCCAACACATAAATCTGCCATCTCTTGAATCTTCAGTTGAGCTACCAGTTCTTCTACTGTATAATCTCCTCGCTTCACATCTTGCATAGTAATCACATGATCCACATCAGGAAAGGGAAGCGGCTGAGGCATTCGGGAATAACTAACGGTTTCCATCTTAATCTGTTCTGTATTAATCTCCAATGTAAGCCCTTGATCTTTCTGCAACATTTCCTCCTGGCAGCCGGATTTTGCTTTTCTCCCACTGCGAAGTTCCGGAAACTCTTCCCTGTTCCGGCAAATATTATGGACTTTTTTCGTAATTACATTATCTTTTAATAAAAGTCTGGCCACAACTTTATTATTCCGGCTATGTTTTCCGACTCGGAGCGTATAATACCCGGATTCCAGGATATATGCAGCCAATTCCGGATTATAGCTCTCCATATTCGTCAGCAGGAAAAAGATCCGGAGCGTCTGCCTTTCCCCAGGTGCCAAAACTTTCGTCTTCCCGAATCCAACCAACTCCTGATAGGGTTTTTCCAGCCTGCCTGGCGGTGCTGATGCGTAAATCTGAACAACCTCCCTGCCGGAATAAATCTCACCACTATTTGTAACTTCCACTGTAACATAAACCCTATCGCCTATAACTTCAACCGTTTTGGTATCGATAGAAAATGTCGTATAATCTAATCCATAACCGAAAGGATATAGTGGTTCTACACCAAAGGTATCGAAGTAACGGTAACCCACATAGATGCCCTCTGTATAATATTCATCATTGCAATTTCCGTTATTATGGCTGAAACCTTTTGAAGATGGATAATCCTCATAATGCATTGCCCATGTATCTGTCAGCCGCCCGGAGGGGATCGTCTTGCCAAGTAATACATCTGCTACAGCATACCCTCCTATATTTCCGCATTGTCCCATCAGAACAATCGTCCGGATCTGCGGCAGGCAATGCACCGGAGCCAATTCCATCACTCCTCCCACATTCAAAAGCAGAATCACTTTTGAATAGTAAGTTCCTAACATCCTCAATTGGGTCATCTCTTCGTCAGAAATCTTATAATCTCCCTCTGTATTAACCCGATCGGTTCCCTCCCCGGAATTGCGTGACAATACATAAATCGCTGTATCCGTGTCGGATTCTTCTATGAGCTTCTCGTCAAGAGGTGCCAATCTTCGTGGAATAAAGTGTTCCAGCAGACTCAAAAGCATCGGATCTACCCTTTTGGTTGCCGCTTTTTCTTCCACTTTTCGCCTAAATTCCTTTCGCTCTTCTGACGCGAAAGCACTTTGCATATCCAGCCATTTTTTTGTTGTTATTACAAACCCTGATTCTTCCAGTCCCTGCTCTATAGATACTGCAAAGCGAGAATTCACATCACCGGAACCCGTCCCTCCTTTTACGGTTTCCCTTGCTCCATTGCCGTAAAGTGCTACCTTTCGCGGATTTCTAAATGGCAACACGCCATCATTTTTCAACAGTACCATACATTCTCCTGCCTTTGAACGGACAAAGTTCAAATGCTTTCGCTCCATCGCAGAAATTTCCGGACTTTTTAATGCATAAATCTTATCCATAAGATTTTCTGATCCTTCCTTTTATTACTCTCTAACGTTCTTCATCCATCCGATCCAATTTGCTGACTCTTCTTCTAAAATCTTCCTCATCCGAAAACCGGGCATGAAGAAACGTTTCAATCAAGTCAGTCGCCACAGAATAGCCTACTACCTGATTTCCCAATGTAATGACTTGAACATCATCATGTTCCACAGCCTGATGCGCAGAATAAATATCATGAACAACGCTGGCTCGGATCCCCTTTACCTTATTACATGCGATAGCAGCTCCTACCCCTGTTCCGCAGAACATAATTCCACGTTCTGCCTGCCCCTCCAGAATTGCAGAGCAAACTTTTTTGGCAACATCGGGAAAATCGACGGACTCTTCCGTATAACAACCGCAATCCATTACTTCATAATTTTTATTCAGATAATCCAATACCTTCTGTTTTAAGGGAAAACCTGCATGATCCGATCCTATTACAATTTTCATTCTCTTAACTCTCTTTCTTCTTAATATCCGGCATTGCCAAAAATTTATCATCAAATTCTCTTGGCGGATTCAACCTATATTCCTTATTCGTCTTTTCCAACATAAAGCCCCAATCTTTTGTATTATCTACTCGCGGCATGGAGATGAAACCATAAACCCCCACTTCTACTACCGTTGCTTCCTCATGGAACCATTCTCCGGTTTTCGGTTCAAACCATGTCAACCGATACAAATCATAAGGATGCAGATTTCTCACAAAAAGTTTCGGGCAATCTTTCTCCAGATATCCTAAAATAAAATCTCTCTTTTCAGTTGCCGAGGCAAAAGCCCATCCTCTAAGACCCATGGGATCTCCCATTTTATTAGGAGTAAGAATCTCCGGATCCGGTCGAAGATTTCTGTATTTCAGTCCTTTTACCGTCAAAAACGGAATGATATTCTTTAACTGTTTGCCAGCCGGAAAATCAAAGATCTGCCACAGTTTCACATCGCAGCCTTCCTCTGTATTTGCGCTCCATCCCGCCGTAAATCCTGCCAGAATACCTCCGTAAGCTCCTGATATCAGACTGCCGAAATATCCGCTTCTGCAATTCAAATTATCTTCT
Source organism: uncultured Acetatifactor sp. (assembly GCA_934433135.1). Classification (GTDB taxonomy): domain Bacteria; phylum Bacillota; class Clostridia; order Lachnospirales; family Lachnospiraceae; genus Acetatifactor. The sequence goes on from CAKRZO010000003.1 coordinate 18,716, forward strand.
TCTGTATAAGGATCAGAAGCCGGTTTTGCACCGATAATATTTCCATCCTCATCGCGCAAATATAAAGATTGATGTCCCGAGTAATACGGCTCTCCGTTAATTGCAGGCATTTTACTTCTATAAAAACCATCTACCAAATGCCAGTAATAATCATGTTCTCTATAATTTGCCAGTTGGCTGAAGGTCATCCAATGCTGTTCGTCTGCTCCACCGAAGTTCACCAAAGAATGTGGCTGGGAATTGCATCCCATTAGGGTTCCGAAAGGCGGCTGACCATAAAGATCTACAAATAAATTGATTGCCTCATTGTATTCTCTTGCATCAATTGACTGCAGCACACAATCAAAATGAATCGGGCTGAACAAAATATTACTCGTCTGATATCTGGCAAAAACATATTGAATAAATCTTGTATAAGTCATCGGCCAGTCATAATAATGTTTGAATACAGTAGAACAATCTCTCCTGGTCACCTCTATAAACACTGTAAATCCATGATCATTCAGCCATTTGATCTTTTTATCCAACACTTTAAAATATTCCGGATTAATGCGATTCAAATCCGGAGCCACATCCTCGTACCCCGGAATGATCCCCGGGGTCTCAAAAGGGCGTCCTCCTTCATTGCTCATATCTTTTGCCTGAAGCGGCCCTTCTCCTTCTCTTGGTGGTCTGCATCCGTTGTCCGACCATGCGGAGCGCAGATATGTATGCATACCATCGTTCAGCTCAATCAAATTCGGCTTTCCGTCTCTGGCCCAAGTCGGAAATGCAGCAATCATACCTACTGTGTTATATCCCTGTTCACGTCGGATACGTGCCATATCTTTCATACTCATGTCCGGACCTACCGCCCTTTGTATTTCATCATCTGTCCATGCAAAGTGCTTTGTCGCAAGCGCCCACCAAGTATCACCTACCATAATATAGGGGCTGCCGTCAGCATATTGAAGGAAATGCCCATCCTCAGTTGCCTGAATCAGTCCCCTTCTAGTAGGATTTTCTTTTTTTTCTTCTTCACTCCACGGAATTGTTGCATAACTCCCCCGGACTCCGCACAATCCGTTGTCCTCTACACTGGCTTCCGTAATATAGTTCCAAATTCCCGGCTTCGTTGCCGTAACTCGAATTACATAACGATTTCCACCATTCCAGAATCCATAAACTTTCTTTCTGAAATCAGGTCCTTCTAATATTGCCCATACAACAACATCCGTATAAGGATTTTTGTATACCTTTTCCGAAACTAATTCAATCTCAATAGTTTCCCATACATGTATGATCTTCATCGTAGTATCTCCTTATCATTCTATTTTTTGCAACACTTTTACTGTGTACCCATTCAGGGACGTTTTTCGTCTAAAGGCACTTGTCTTTTGTGCACCTACCCCTTAATAGATCCAACTGTCAGCCCCTTGGCAAATTGCTCCTGAAAACATGGATAAATAACCATAATCGGGATTACTGCGACTACCGCTATGGCCATACGAACACTGGTTGTTGGAATAGCATTGGCATAATCTGAAGCATATCCACCAACATCACTGGTAGAAAGAAATGTAATCTGTTGAAGCATCCGGTTCAAGATATTTTGAATGTTAAATAATTTAGGGTTCGTTAAATAATATAATCCATTTCTCCAGTCATTCCAATATGCAATCCCTTGCATCAATCCAATAGAAGCTAAAATAGGCTTGGAAAAAGGAATTACAACAGAATAAAAGATCTTAAACTCTCCGGCACCGTCGACCCTTGCAGCTTCTATCACCTCTCGGGGGACACTTGCTCTAAAATAATTGGTAGCTATCATGATCAAAAAACCATTCGTAACAAGACTTGGCAAAAGCAATGCCCAAATTGTATTTTTTATATGAAGTGTTCCGGTATACCATAAGTACGTAGATACAAGCCCGCCATTAAACAACATGGAAAATACAACGAGGAAGGAAAGGACCTTTTTCCCCGGCAAATCGGACTCTGCCAAAACATAGGAAAGCATAGCTGTAATCAGAAGTCCTGCTGCCGTACCTACTGCAGTAACTCCTAATGTAATCCCATATGCCCGAAAGATCGTCCTTCCCTGTTCAAAAAGATACCTGTATGCTTCTAAACTAAATCGCTTTGGTAAGATACTATATCCATACTTTAGCAAAGTTGTCTCCTCCGTAACAGAAGCCATAAACAAAAGCAGAAAAGGGAAAATGCATGCCAAAGAAACTATCATCAAAATGATATGGGCAAAAAGTTCAAATTTTTTATTGTACTTATTATTCACATCTAACCTCCTGCCTAAAACAAGGCATTATCGCTGTCTATTTTACGAATCACCGCATTAGCTGTCACTACCAAAACAAATCCCACTACTGACTGATATAAGCTTGCCGCTGACGACATCCCGTAATCGCCCAAATTAAACAATGCTCTATAAACATATGTGTCAATAACATTCGTAGCAGAATAAATTGCTCCCGAATCCATTGGAACCTGATAAAACAATCCGAAATCCGAATAAAATATCCTTCCGATCGCCAGTATTGTCATAACAATTACCGTTGACTTAAGACTCGGAATTGTGATATGAACAATCCGGCGTATCGTAGATGCACCATCTACCATAGCTGCTTCATATAAGCTGGTATCAATTCCTACAATAACTGCGTAATAAATAATGGTATTGTAACCAAAAGACTTCCAGCAATGTACCAACGTCAGAATAAATGGCCAATATTTTGCTTCATTGTACCAGAGAATTGGTTTTCCCCCCATCCGAGTTACCAAATGATTTGCAAGACCGGTATCCATACTTAAAAATGCATATACAATATAACTTACCACCACTATTGAAATCAGATAAGGCAACAGAATAACAGTCTGATAAGTTTTTAAAAATGCTTTTTTACGTATTTCATTTAAAAGTATGGCAATAAAAACTGCCAACGAAGTTCCTATAATAATAAAACCGGCATTATACAACACCGTGTTTCTGGTTATAATCCACGCATCCTGCGTTTTAAAGAGATATTGAAAATTATCGAATCCCGACCATGGGCTTTTCCAAATGCCGTCCCGAACATTAAAATTCTTAAAGGCCAGAACAATTCCGACCATCGGAATGTAGTTGTTGACGATCAAATACAAAATCCCGGGCAACGCCATCACATACATTGGCCAATGCCGCCATATTCGAACAAATATTTTTTTATTTTCCATATTGTCTTTCCTGCTCTGTTCGTAGGATCCGCCGCACCTGTTCGCCGGACAATATAACATGTCCCGGCGTAACATACCTATGCAGCGATCCCACATTAAACTTCTATCTACTCACTTTTCAAAAATGCATCCAGCTGAATCTGCTTTTCACGAATCACAGCCTGTATACCGGATGCTTCGTATTTTTGATTCATTTCATCCAGCTTGTCCAGTCCAACACTTCCTGTTTCAAGTGCCCGTACATATTCTTTTTTTACTGCCTGGCATGCCGCATACTCATTTTTTACATTAGAACTGTCAAATACGAAACCTGCTGCCATAGAAAGCTCTGCATTATCATTAAATGCTTTTGTCTGCTCCCACAAATCCAGATCGTTTCCTTCCCATAAATAAGAGAGAAACTGATTACCGAATACCCAGCCGAGATTCAGGTACCAGCCACTGCTGTTTGCATCCACCCCATCCGGGAAGGTAATATGCCCATCTTCGGTTTTTACATAATGAGTTCCTTCAATTCCCCAATTCAATGTATTAAAAAAATCTGCATTTGTGTACATTAAATTAAGTAATTGCATTGATTTTGCGGGATACTGAGCCTGATAAGGAATTGACCACATTGCCGTCTGTAAGCTGTACGTAGTAACAATATCCGTCCCTATGTGTACTCCCACCAGTTCCTGACCACACATATTCATCTGATTTTTCACCTGACCCGGTTTCATATTATTAGGCCAGCATGCAACGGTTCCCGCCTGGACTGCCTCTTGCCAAAGTGCGGAAGTAGTTGCTGCATCCTTATTGATATATCCTGCTTCATACCAGGAATGGATCAATTCCACCCTTTCCCTATACTCATCCGTGGCATATTGATTCACAACGGTGCCGCTTTCATCGAATGCCAATAAAGTCCCGAGAGAATCACCCAGTTGATCACTGAATGTGGCTGTTAAACTGGAATATTGACTGCCATTTAAAAACATCGGTGCAAAATTCTCTCCTTCGCCCTCTTTAATAGTCTTCAAAACTTCCGTTAAATCTTCCCAATTTTCAATTCTTTCTACATCAATTTGATATTTATCAATATAGGATTTCAAAAACATTACACCTGCCGATGTTGCAAGGTCTCTTAAAGTAGGCACTGCATAAGTTACACCTGCCACTTTTCCTCCTACAATATAGTCACCAAGTTCAGCCTTTAATTCCGATCCGTATTCTTCCAATAATTCATCAAGTTCAATTAAATAATTTTTGTTTACCATAGTAGACAACGGTTGATTCGTCATCCCGGTAAAGATCAAATCAACAGACTCGCTGCTATCACTCATAACGAGATTGAACTGTTCCACCCAGGAAGCATACGCAATCGGTTCCAGTTTCACCTTGGCATTTATTTCTTTCAGCGCAATTTCACTCAATGCAGCTTCTATTGTTTCTGTATCGGAAGGAGCTGCATTAACATATGGGAATATTATTTTTAAAATTAGAGGAGCCTCGTCTTCTGTTATCTCCTCTTCCTGGCTTCTTTTAACATCCGAAGTGCTTTCTTTTGAAGTCTCACCTTTACCCGATTTTCCACACCCAAACAATGAAATTATCATTGTTGTCATCAATAATACCGCAAATAATTTTTTCCTCATAGTTTTCCTCCTTTGGATTATGAGAGACTCTTGTTATCTTTGACAGACATACTGCCCGGATAACCTCTTTGAACAACAGTTGCTTGTCAAGTTTCCTCTGATCGGTAAATCCTTGCCTTATGGCTTATTCTCTTCTTCCTATCAGAACACAAGCTAAAATGAGAACGTTTTCATTTTTATTAATAATATCACGCCGTTCTTTTCTTGTCAATACGTATATTATTTACAAATCCAGTTTTTGCATTTTGTGCAATTTTTATTCTTTAGGAAAACGTTCTCATTTTTTGAGATTGTAATTGACTTTTTTTGCATTTTGCGTCATAATAAAAAAACAGAGCAACATTTATAAATTAAGAAATTCCGAGACTGCTCTTAAAAAGCATATGGAGGAACCCTCTATGAGTATAACCATTAAAGATGTGGCAAAGATCGCAAATGTATCTGTCTCCACTGTCTCCCGCGTTTTAAACGAAGAATCAAACGTAAAACTTCAGACGGTTCAGAAAGTCAAAGATGCAATGAAACAGTGCAACTATGTACCAAATAATCTTGCCCGCGGTTTAAAATCCAATTCCTCTCACACCATTGGATTTTTAGTATCGGATATTTCTAACAGTCATTTTACCGTAATGGCCAAAAGAATAGAAACTCTTTTGCGCAAAAACGATTTTAATATGATCATTTGTAGTACCGATGAAAACAAAGAGCAGGAATTGTCCTACATAAATCATTTAATGAGTTCACAAATTGACGGCATTATTCTCAATACTACCGGTTACAATAACAGTAAAATAGTTAAGATAAGTCAGAATTTGCCTACCGTCCTTATTGAAAGAAAAATATCACACCCGGAATTTCGCGGAGATTATATCAGTTCTAACAACAGGGACGGTATCTATCAAATGGCTAAAAAATTACTTACGCTTGGTCACCGCAAAATCGGCTTTATCAATTGCGAGGCTAATATCAGTACCGGAGTCGAACGTTATGAAGGTTTTAAAAATGCATTGAATGAGGCTGGTATCGACATTTCCAATAATTATCCTTATCTATTTACAAGTGACTCCTTTAGCATTGAAAATGGTTTTTCAGGATGCAGTTTCCTCATGCAGATGCAAAATCGACCAACGGCAATTATTGCAGCAAATAATACTTTGGCCATCGGTATGCTGCGCTACCTTCGTCTGGCCAATATAAAAATTCCAGAAGATGTCTCTGTTTTATCTTACGGAAACATAGATAACAGCGATCTTTTTTTTGTTAACTCCGGACACACAACACTAAATCCTGTCATGATCGGAGAAAAAGCTGCCGAATGTATCTTAAGCAGAATCGCTGCTCCTAATCAGAATAACAGAGAAATTATTTTCGAGCCTACCCTTTTAACAAATTCAAGTGTCATGCCGCTGTAGCCATCAAATCTCTTGTTTTATTGGTATTAAGCAGCATATTTAAGATTTAATGCGGCGCAGCAGTCCGGCTGTCAGCAGGTTATAAAGCCGTGTATTCTGTGCAGCGCTGCCCCGATAACCGTTAATGCCGTTTGCCAGGGCGATCTTTTTCCGGAAACGGTAAGCGGAATCAAATCCCATACTTTTCATGGCACAGACCAGTGTGGTCTTGGGGCCGGTATAAGCCGGGTAGTATACAGAGCGGTCGGCTCTTGAGCCAATGGTCGAGTTTTGGTTCGGGTTTTGGCTCTGGTTTTGATTTGGATTCGGTTCCAGGTTCGGATCCGGTGCCGTTTCCGAATTGTCCTCCGTATTCCTCACCTTCAGTCCCAGAACGAAGACCAGGAATTTTTCAATTCCTTCCGCGGTCTTCTGCGCATGTTCTTCGGTCAGAATGACCGGCACGTCACGGCTGCTGTCCATGAATCCGTTCTCCAGCAAAAAGGCCGGTGCTTTCGTCTTTTTCAATACATAAAAACCATGCCTTACTACCGGGGTACTGCGGTCTCCCTTAAGACCGGTATGGCCTACCACCTCCCGGTAAAGATAAATTGCCTGCACCGTCCGTTCCGCCCTAGAGGAATCATAATAAACCACGGTTCCTCCGCTTTCCTTTCCACCGGCTCCGGCATTGTGGTGAATCGAAAGAAAAAGATCCGCTCCGGCGGCATTTGCCGCCTTAACCCGGTTGGCCAGGCTGATATCCTGCAGACCTGTGGTATCATCCGTCCGCAGGATCGTACAGTCATATTTTTTCATCCGTTCTTCCACCAGATCCGCCACACGGTCATTCAGGTCATGTTCTCTGGTTTCTTTCGGATCCAGTTTTTTTAAACATCGTTTCCCCGGGGTATTATGACCGTGTCCCGCATCAATTGCTATGATTCTGCTCATCTGTCTGTTTTCCCCACTTTCGTTTGTAGCTGGCGGTGCTGATCCCCAGAAGGATTCCCAGGGAGGTATCAATCGCCATAATGGTTCCTACTACCTGCTCGCTGTAAGGCAGCTGCCAGATATCAGCCAGCGCAAAGTACAGTGTGCCGGCGGCAGGCAGCAGATACATGGCAACCCACTTAAAGATATCATATAGTTTATTGTTCATTTTCGTCTCTCTCCATTCTAAGGAATAAACCTGTATGCCCTTGTAAAGTTTATTCCGTTTTTAGCTGCTGTGCGTCATTAAGATCTCTGTAATAAACATATAGTTTGAGCCGTAAGTATCGCTATCTTTGGCATCAAAAAATAATTCCCAGGAAGATCCCGTTACACTTACATAAGCTTCCTGTATTACACCATTCGTGTTTTCAAGAGTCTGCCCGTTGATCGCCGCCAGACCGGTGCCGCCGGTAGCAAAATAAGTCGCGTATTTTACCCGGCACAGATTACAGCCTCTGGTCACAATCACAGCGGATGCCCGTCCGACTGCCTGGGCGGATCCGTTGGCCTGGATCTCAACCTGTACTTTTGCTGCAGACTGAGAGTGACCAAGAGTACCATTATTATACAGATCCCGGAAGGTCCAGATCAGGCTGTCAAGCGCTACCGTGAAGGGTACGGCTTTCCACTGGGCATAGAGTGTTGTACTGCTTGTCAGTGTAAGGGTATCTCCCGGATTATAATTAGTCGTAGCGGAAGACCACCATACAAAGGAATAATCCGTTCTGGTAAAGCCGCAGGTCTTTACGGTATATACCGGTGCGCCGCTTATGTTTCCATTGTTATAATACTGATACTTCGTCTCTGCCGCTGTGCTTCCTCCGGTATTTTGATTGCCATCATAAGTCAGCGTAATTGCTTTTCCGAATACCGCATAAAGCGTTAACGACTCCCCTTCCATGGTCTTTTGTGTCAGTACGTCACCGGAAGCAGTCTGATCCGTGCGCCAGCCCAGGAAGGTATATCCCGTCTTCTGCGGGGTAAAAGTGGCAGGTGCCAGGACACTTGCGCCGTCCGCAACTTCTTCCTCATAGCTTTTACCGGTATCTATCACATAGGTGACCACGTTTCCGGCGCTGTATAACAATTCCGACCCCAAATAGACCTTTCTTACGGCAGCGGATCCCAGATAAATTCCTTTCACGGCGGAGCTGCCCAAATATATTTTCGCCATAGCCGCCTCCTACTTCACCAGATACAAGGTCTTACTGTCAGCAGATGTCGGCAGGCTTGTCACAATTTTCACCTCTGTGATGCTGCCGTCCGCCGACAGGCCGTTTACTAATGCCGTAATTTCATTCATGTCTTTTGCCGGGAATGCATCCCCGTCCTGATAATTTTCCCTTAACATCCTGCTACCTTTCCTTTCTTTTCCGTAACCACTCCGGCATCCCTTAAAGGGTGTCCGGACGGCACTGTTTTTTGTTACCGTTTAAGCTCCTGCCTGTCCTAATATAAACGGGAATCTCTTTACCTTCGCATACTGCTCCGTAAGCTTTGCATCGATTGACGCAAGTGCACCTTCCAGTCGGTTCAGGTCTTCGTAATCCGGTGTTCCTGCATTGGCCACCCAGGTCTTCATCCCAAAACCGATCTGGTATGTATCGGTATCTAGCTGTGCGATATTGTTTTCCAGCACATTAAATTCACTTGCATAGATCATGCTCTCATAGGTTTTTCCTTCCGTCATATCCGTAAGTTCTTTCGGATAAAAAAGAAGGGCTGCCCGCTCCTGCAGATCTTTCAGATTTTCCTTGATTCTTTCATAGTCGTCCGGTTCAAAATAGTCCGTGCTTTTCCAGTCCGTTTTCGGTGTTATAAATGCCATTTTTTCACCACCTTTCTTTTTATGGCCTTTTTTTTTCACATGAAGCATCAAGTCCGAACTTGCATATTGCGCAGCAACAAGGAGGATTTTGCACAGACAATTCTCTTCTGCTGTAAAAATTGTCACAGTTCGGTGCGCAGACAATTCGGTGTCATAGGAACCGCACCTCAAATTTCAGGTTTGACGCTGATAAGAGGCAGCGCCCTGCGCAGTTCCAGAGAGCCGCTCAACGCACCGTCAAAAGAAAGGGTGCATCTTTCCACTTCCGTCTGCAGATTCGGAATCACTTCACTCTCCAGATACAGGATATCCGACGCATGGATCCTCGGTTCCCCGCGATAGCCTGCGCTATAGGTAATGTGATTGGCGTAATAGTTGCCAAGCCACTGCGCCAGGATTGCCGCCTGTTCACGGTTTGCCACCAGCTGATTTTCACAGTACTTATCTTCTCCGGAGGAATTCAGCATAAGCTTATAATAGACCGGATTTTCCGTATCATAAGTCGGATTCCCCTCTTCATCCGTATCAAACTCATAGATTCTCACATACAGATCCCGGACACGCTTTTCCAGGCAGCCTGTGGGTTCCTCCGTCATCTGTTCTCTGGTCAGTTTATAATCCGACAACTCCTTTAATGCGACCTGCCTTACCAGAACCCTGGCATGAGAAGCTGCCTTTGTAAAAACGATTTTCATGGCATCAAACCGCTTAAAGTCATGCTCCAGGAAGCTTTCTTTCTCCGGATAGGTAAAAGTGATGCTTTCCGCCTGTTGTCCGTTCAGAGAAGTCTGTACGATAAGACTTTCCGGAGGCGTTGCATCAAATCGGACATGAACTCCGCTGTAGGCGCATCCTGTCTCCAGCTGCAGAGCGATTTCCGGATTCGTTTCTCCGAACGCCCCCTGTGCATCGGCAACTCCGGAAACAAAACCGGTCTCATGTCCCGTCTCCCCGTTTTCCGGCGGAAAGAACAGACTGCCGTCCATGGCAAAAAGCCCCGCAGACAAATCGGCATATACTACGCCGCTTCCTTTTCTTATGGTTTCCGCCTTACAGAGACGGCTTTCACCTTTGGTGGTGATCTGCATCGCTTCCGGATCCCGTATTACGTCGAAATGCGTCCGGATGATCAGTTTTCCGGAAACATCCTGATAAAGGATACATCTGCAGGCATTGCACAGAAGCTGCAGACACTCTTTGTGCGGTGCCACCGGCATCGGGTTGATCAGATTGATCTTTTTTAAATATTCGTCAATCTCATACGCATCCGCACTGAGTCCGGCATCCGTAAGAATGCTTACCGCTTCTTGGTAAGCGGTCCGGCTGTGAATCGTATTGCCGGCGGAATACTCTCCTTCCAGAAAAGCAAAAAGATCCTTGGCCTTAAAGCTTACTTTTCCTTTCTGCGAGCTCCAGCTGTCCAGATATCCTTTGGCTGCCGGAATCCACTCCACTTTTCCGTTATCCAGCTCCATACCGAAAGACAACGTCACTTCCTGCCCGGTCGTCAGGTATCCCATAAAACTCTCTTCATCGTCCACATGATACCGGTTGCTGTAATCCACAATATTGATATCGATATCCATTGCCGGCAGCTCCGCGGAAATCGGTGAAATTTCCTCCGACAATGTCACGCTTTCCACATCACTGTTGGTATAGGTAAAGCCCACACCCATGGTAATCCGCCGGATCCGCGTTCTCTGCTGCCCGCCGGACATTACTTTCGGCTCAATGATAAGGTAATCCGTCTCTCCCAGGAAGTCCTCCGTAACGAAGATCTGTTTGCTGTTATTGTAGCTTCTGCCGGCCGGATACGCTTCCGTTTTCAGTGTCAGCCTTCTCGGATAGCTTTCCCCAAAATCAATCATCAGCCCCTTCATGGCATAAGAAGCCCCGAAATCCACCCGTACGCTCCCGGCTATGGAAGCGGTGGTGATTCCGCAAAGCACGTATTGATCCACACCGATCTCCGGCAGGAAAAGCAGACTGCCGTCCGCCTTAAAAAAATGCTGTTCCATCGTTGCATACTCACCCACCGGTTCTCTGTTTTCCAACGGAAGCGCTGCATTGCTCCAGGCACTAAAGGTTCCGGATAAAGAGGCATCCGCCTGTGCCTGCTGGTTGACAATGCCGATTCCTGCGGCAATATAAGACCGGTTCCGGACCCCCTTTTTCATAGCCTGCTTGTATTCTTTGCTTGCTCTCTGCATCAATCCCACCCGCAATCTATCAAATTAAACTTACACGTCTGATAATTTCTGTAAAAAATACCGTCCAATCGCAGCGGCTGCCCGGATACATCTCCCGGATACATATAAATGGTATGCCGCTTATTATCATCTCCCGTAAACGTCACGGGAACATAAAACGGTTCCAGCGCTTCTTTCATGGCTGCCCAGGTCTGTGCATCCAGCCCGTTCCACTGCAGATTATTGATTTTCCATATCTTTCTTCCCACCAGCTGCCCTACCACTGCACCGTTTGCATTCCTGCCGCTGCTGACATTCTGGCTATGCACAATCTCCATACCCGGAGCCGGACACGGAAACTGCACGCCGTTTACAATTAAAAATTCGCTTGCTCTTCTAATCCCCATATGTAATATCCATTTCCCTCCTCTGTCAGTGATTCAGTTCATAGTTGCTCTTCATGATATTGAGAGAATCAAACAGCTGCTGCGTCTTCTGCCTCTGCTCCTCTTCCGACAGTTCCCTGCCTGCGCCGTTTTCTTCGAAAAAAGGATACGGCCTGTCCGGATAAGTCAGCTCCTTGGCTCCTTTTTTCCGGAACATGTTGCCTACCGTACAAAGCAGCGCATCCCTCACATATACCCCCATGCAAAACATGAGAAGATTGCTTTCCTGTCGTCTGTTCTGCGCTTCCATCCGGTAAGCTTTGATATACGGCTGCATCTTCCGGGGATTCAGCCTCCAGAATTCTTCCTGTGAAACCCCGGTCATCAACGCATAGGGCAGCCATTCCTCCCGAAAAAGATCCCGCAGGCATTCATACTTTTTTTCTGCGGCTGTGCCTGTCCTTAATCCTCTGCAGCTTCCTTCTTCGCTGTCTTGGTGAGGCTGTGAAAAAAATCCGAATTTTCCATCTTCTCACCCATTACCTGAACCAGTTCTTCCAGGGAACCTCCGTTTGCAAAATGCTCCTCCAGCTGTGCTCCGGCGGCATCCTTATCCCCTCCCATACACAAAGCCGCATAGGCTCTTACCAGCGGCATGGGGGACTTTTTGGCATCCTGCAGAGAAATCCCCATTTCCTGCATATCACATACCAGATTAAAATCAAATTCCTTTGCCGGATAGGTCTTTCCGTTAATTGTAATATTTCGTGTAACTGTCTTACTCATTTGCTTTTCTCCTGCTCTTTCCTTTATTCTTCATGGAAGTGGTTCTGTTTCCCGCTTCCGGATGTTTTCTGTTTTCAAATATTTTCTATCTATATTTTCTTAATCTTTATATGAAATCTCTCCGGCTTCCCGTTTTCCTATCCGTATGATCCGGGAGCTATAGCTCCCGGACCTTTTCATCCGTTCAAACCGGACGGAACCCTTTTTATTCAGCAGACGGTTCCACTGCTGTAGACAATCCCACATATTCGTTGATTGTCAATGTCATCTCGACGGTCTGCAGTCCGTTCTGACTGAATTCCGGCATCGGAATCTGTTCAGGCGGCTGCGCCTTGATGAAGAACGCCTTTGTCAGATAAGGGCTCCAGATCTCCCACCATACCGACAGATTAGTGCTATTCGCGGTCTTGGCTGCCGCAATTAACGTAGTCCACTCTGTAACGGTATCATCCGTCATGTTTACGGTAACGGTAAAGGTACCGCCGTTGCCTGCTCTTCCTGCAATACTCCGTGAAATGGTATCCTCCAGCGCAGATGCATCAATCTGCTCCGCTTCCAATGCAATTCCTCCGATTGCATTGATTCTTGTCAGCTGTTTGAAGCTGGTGGGCTGAGTCCCCGCTGTTGTCTCGACTGCGTAACCGAGTTTTACTCCGCAGCTGGAAATTCCTGCTAGTGCCATATGTTACCTCCTGTAAAATAATGTATTTTTTTGAAGCATAAGCTTTTCAATCGCTGTTCTTACTCTACTTGCTCTCTTGATCTTTGCTTCGATTATCATTATAACGGAAGTCAGTGAGACAAACGGGACAACTCTTTTTCTTTATTCCATTTCTTCTATTTCTCTTAACATCCTGCGTTGCTCTTCGTCAATCCGCTTCATATACCGATAGAACGCCTTCTTCACGCTGTCTTCCGTATTTCCTTTCATCTTATGTGCAATCTGTACCCAGTTGCAACCATCAATCATACGCAGACGGACGATTCTTCTTATCTGGCTGTCATCGATACTTGCAATAAAACGCTCAATTATGTTTATCTTTTTTAAAATTTTTGTTTCCAAATCTTTTAACATTACTTCGCGGATCCGAAGTAAATTTCCCCTTTCTTCATTCTTTTCCTTTTGTATCTGTCCTACAACTTCCATATGGCTCCTTTTCACTATCTCATATTCATTTTTCAGGTAACGGTACTGATTTAAATCACTCATTAAAGACGACTGATTTTTTTGTTTCTGTTGTACAGCTTGTTCTTTTTTCATTTGTCTCTTCTCCTTTTCTTTCGAATTTTGTGTTTGACCTTTGGTACTTTGGATGCTGCCTCAATTTTTCCTTCACTTTTCTTCCTCCTTTCCGCCCGAATGATATGATTTTTCTTTCCGCCTTTTTCCCTTTCATTTTACTTCATCTGAAAGGGACAATCGGGACATTCGGGACATTTTTACAGAAAAAGATATCTGCACCCTCTATATGACTTTAACTCGCCAAAAAGGCACAAAAAATTTGCAATTTCTTAAAAATTAAGAACTGGTTTATAATTCGTTTATACTTTTTATATTTCATTTATAATTTACATTCGTAAAAATTAATTACTGCTTTACTTTTGGAATCAAACTGTGCTAAAATACGTGTTAAGAGGATTTGGTTCAGGGCAGAAAAAAGAACAGCTTATACAAATGATGAAGCTGTTCTGAACCAGATCCTTTTCTATTTTGTTTATTACTCAAAAAAACTGCCGGAGCTTTTACACTCCGGCAGTTTGATTTTTCTGCAATCAATACTCTGCAGCCTTTCTACTTTTACGATTCGGAGAACTTTTCCCCGGAAGCAGGCTCAACTGCTTTCATTTTTGCAAAGGCTACGAAGCAGAAAATCATTTCAAGAATTACAAATAATGCATACATAAACATGCATAAGATAGATACGACATACATTATACCTGCTACCAAAGCTGCACAACGTGCCTTCAATGCCCAGCCAAGCCAGTTAAAACTATGTATCATGGGTTAAACTTCACCGTTTCATCGAAAACCGGATTCGCTAACCAATCATTTGAATCATAAATTCTTAAATTCATTTCAATATCCTGTATATCCGCTATTTTATTCTTCTCCAAAGTAGATTTTGACCAGGACATTGAAGTAAAGTCTACCTTCCCCGGAGCAACGGACGCCGCCCAGAACGGATCTGCCATGAAACCGTTTACCGAAGCATCATCTGCGCTGTAGGTCAGTTCTTTATCCGTCTTATTCACCAGATAGAGATTGACTTCATAACTCTGAATCTTGTTCCATTCGCAGCCGGTGACAATCACGCTGATTTCCTCATTGTCAACCAAAATGATATCTGTATCCTGTGCCTCACGAACAAATGTTACTGCCTTGTCCTGACCATACGGATAGATATGTACCGTCTCTTCCGCCACATCATCAGCGGTCCAGTCATCCGAATCATACACCCTGAATGTAAGTTCAATATCCGTAAAGTCGCCGATATCTTGAGGCGTAACAGCATCCCAGAAGCGGATTCCTTCGTTGGATTTCTTACCGGGAGCTACCTTAACGGCAAATCCCGTAGCAGTCTGCACGCCGTTTACAGATGCATTACTGATAGCATACATATATGTTTTACTGCCAGATTTATTTTCCAGATAAGTCTCCAATGTATATCCCCAAAGACCGTCAGGATTAATGCCTGTGATTTTGATCACGCACTGTTCATTGTCGACAACCGTGATTTCCTCAAAGGGAAGCAATTCCGCTTTCTCTTCCCCAGAAGACTGAGTCTCAGACGATACCGGTTCAGACGATTCAGACGGTTCAGACGATGTGGTCTGGCCGGTGGCTTCCGCTGTCCCGGCTTCCGAAGTACCGGTATCAGTGCTTTCCGTCAGCTGCGCTGTCTGTTCGGAGCTTTCAGAAGTCTTCGGCTGCTGCATCTGTCCGCTGCATGCCGTAGATGACAGAACCAACAATACCATAAGAAATATAGATGCAATCTTCTTCATTTTCTCTTCCTCCTTTCCCTCTCGAATTTCGCCTGTTCGTTATTGCTTATCTTCCGCAATATAACTGCACAAATCCCCACAAATGCAGTTTGATTATAAGTTTTTTTTCGAACAACCGCAAAGATATTGTAACATAATATGTCATAAAAGTCCATTGTTTTGTTGCAAATGCACACGTTTTGTCATAAATGTACAAATATTGCCAGTCTCTATAATTTATTAAAAGTAGTCGAAGGAAACGATTCGCCGCTGACTGAATTTATCCCCCAAAAAAGAACAGCCTCCCCTGAGGATAAGGCTGTTCTTTCCTTCATCTGTTTTACTTCAATTCTTTTACTGCGCTGTCTATCCAGAGTTCGATTTCTTTTGTAAGTAAAACCAATTTATAGGTATAATCCTTGCTTTCTTCCTCCGACAGATTCTTTATATCGAACCAATCCGGGAAAATCCCCGTTTTATTCGGAGATCCATCTTCATTAAATCCCATCATTTGGAAGGAATCCAGAGACTCACCGTTACATAAGATAGATCGATGAGGGTACTCGCTGAGTACAAAAAGTCCCAGATCCTTTACCGGATTGCTCGTGCCAGCTTTATAGGTATCAAACCAATAATACATTATGTATGTATAAATGGATATATAATCGGTATCATCCAATGTATTTTCAATGTATATACTAACCTTACCATTGTTTTCTACAAGGATAGCATCAACAGTTCCGTCATCAAGTTCAAAGCTTTTTTGAGCAAAAGCATCCTTATTGGAAGCCTGCGTCTCTGAAGTATACTCTGTTTCAGCAACCAGCTCCTTCGCTTTTTCCAGCATCTCGTTTACCTGTACAGCTACATGATGAGCTTCCTCTTCTGTCAGGTTGCTTACATATTCACGATCCAGACCAATACTCTGCATTTCTTCGGAACTGTCCTGTCCATTGAGCCGGACTTTAACATTAAAACTATCCGTCCCGGAATAAAACTCTGACTTGTCTCCATAATGCAAGAGCAGATCCAATCTATCAACCGGTCTTTCCAGCTTATTAAACTGATTCATAAGGGAATAAGAAAAATACATTTGGTACGTAAAAAACGGAACCAATTTTTCATCTGCCACGGTTGCTGAAAAGGACAATGCAACGCCATCTTCTCCCTCTGCCAATTTCACACTGACCGGATTTCCGTCAAATTCGTACTTTTTTTCAGCCAATAACTTCTGACCTGCGGAAAGAAGTTCTAACTGCTCCAGATAATCGGAATACTTCCATACGGTCTGATAATTACCATCCGAATTTAAATCAATTCTGGCATAGGAAAGATACATCTCATCGTCTGCAGCGACCTCCAATACCGGAGCATCATATTTCCCGGAAATACCGGAATACGTACCGAATGCTCGGATCTCTTTTCCCTCAATGCCGTCAATACCGTCTGTCCCATATACCAGAACAAGCCATTCTTTTTTATTCTGTTTCACATGGAGCAAAAGAACATCCACTCCGGATTCTTCCTCTTTCATGGTACTTTGGCTGTCAACAATACCGTCAAGATAAATCAAATTCCCTTTTAATTCATCATGAGACTCTGCACTGTACTTCTTGTAATTTGCCTTCTGAAATCCATTGATCTCCTGTTCGGAATCCCCTGCGGAATTTCCGCAGCCCATACAAGATAATGCCAATGCTGCTGCCAATAATAATGCAATTGCCTTGAACTTTTTCACTATAGTTCCCCTCCTGTTTTTGTTGTTATAGATAGGATATCATATATATGTATAAAGTTCAAGGCAATTCATGAAAATAACTTCATATTCCTTTTGCTAATTCGGTTTTATCCACTTATAATTCTCATACCAAGTCCTTTCTCCCCTTTCAAATTTGCTCTGGCAATTGCACGATCACCAATATTTACATTTAACTCCTTCCTGGTAATCTCGCGATTCGTTTCCCGGCTTACTAAAATCAGTTCCTGTAAATACGAAACAATTGTCTGCGTTGAATATTCTGTATAATGAGAACGTAATGGAATATTTCCACTTTTTTCCCATAGTTTTTGTTCTCCTAATGTACTCTCCCCCATACCAACCGGAAAATCTGTTTTTAATCTACCGGCAAAATTAATCAATGAAGACTCTGTTTCTCCATATAAACTTTCCATTCCGCATTTCAGGCCTTGAGTAACATATCTCCCCAGTGAATACATTACTCTGGAAGGACTATTAATCGCTAATGCCTCTCTGATTATATCACTTATATTGGTTGCAATTTTCTTAGCTTCTTCATATACAACATTCTCTGTTTGTACTAATCCCGCTTGTAATCCCCAAATAATTTGACTTCCTATTTCTGAAAAGTTATCGCGAAGCCCGCTAAAAGCCCCTTGAATCATCATAACAAGATTCATTATCTTAAACGACAAATTTTCTTGCTGACTATCAAGCCCTGCAATGAACCCGGCGATAGTATAATCACCATAGCTCTCAAAGACTTTAGATGGACTATGTATTTCTAACCGCTCTTGCATCCTTTCCTTAATATTTACCTGTACAAGCCTATCCACAGCCAAAGAAACCTCTTCTGAATTCTGGCTTATTCCATTCGTATATCCTTGTAACGTATTTTTTGCTGTTTCACTCATTTTTTCAGTTAGTCCGGGTTTTGCTTCCTCCAGTGACGCTTGTACCACTGTCACATAATCTTCCGCTAACTTTCCATAAGAATATTTTTGCCCATAAACTTTACCATCCAAACCTTCTCCAAAAAGAGCCTCAACAATAGTGTCTGTGAAATCCGAAGCCCATACAGCCCCTTCCATACCCATCTCATCAAAGTATGTTTTCATTTCTTCCAGGGCAGGATTTACAGAGCTACTTAAATATTCTTCAACTGCATTTTTTACATAGTCATCTTCGTTTTTAAATCCGCTGAACGCCTGGCTCAACCAATTCATTTCACCCCAAGTTTTTTGTGCACCTTCAATGACATCAGGAATTCTTTCTACCAGCTGATATTGCATTGCATCCGCATAGTCAGTTAGCGATTGTCCCATGCTTTCTTTAGCAGCTCTTACTTCTTCATTATGGCTGGCCAAAGCGGATGCCAATTCATTCATTGTTGCAGAATCCCCTTGTGCACTCTCCATGTAGTGATTCATTGAATCTGTATAGATCTGGTTCGCTTCATTGATTTTAGTACTTCCATCTGCATATACATCTGTGAGCGTTTTTAGCGAGGCTGTAAGCTGTTCAAGATTTGTTGATGTACTTCCATCTTCATTAATTTTCAGGAAACTACTAAAATCAATTTGCTGTGCTTTCTCTTGGAATTCGGTCAAAGCCTGAACTCCGCCATCCGTATTTTGTCCTGCAACTTTGAGTTCTGTGCTTATTTCCCCGAGCCGTCTTTGATATTCTTCCGCAGAAATACTGCTTTCTTCCCACTGTGTATTTAGTTCATCCAGTTTTTCCTTTAACAGCGTATAGGATTCTATTTGTTCATCTCTGATCTGTCGAAGTGCTGCTATATTTCCTTCACTTAAATTACTGCTATCCAGGCCATTTATTAAAAGATCATATTCCTCATAGACTGCACTCATAGACTGCTCTATCACAGAATATAAAGATTGGGTAACTTGCCCTGCTTTCTCCTCAATAGAGTAAGCACCTTTGGACATAAATCCTATCATTTTATCCGTTTCCGAAACCAGCTCGGAAACTTGTTTTTTTGTCTCTTCTACCTCTTTTCCTTTTTGAACGATAAGATCAAATCCACCGGCGATTTCATTCATACTATTGGTAAAGGTTTCCGTAAAATCTTCTAATGATACATCTCCTACCAATACCTCCGCTATTGACCGTCCTGTCATTCCATCCACAGCCTGCCTCACGCCATTTACTGCAGCAATAAATGCCGTTACTCCGGCAATTGCAATTCCTATCGGACCAAGCAATGCATAAAGTGCTCCTCCGGCCAATGTAGCTACACCCGCAATTTTTCCGATATTACCCACCAAATTGCCGCTTCCCAGTGCCAGCTCCTTAAAAGGATCCTTTAACATATTATATTCTGCAAAAACAGTTGCTACGCTGATCAGCCCCTTCTGTACCAATGTCAGATTGTTTCTTAATTCTTCCAATGCATCTTTACAATTGGAGACAAACTTTTTAATATTCAGCTTTCCACCAAATATTTCCAGCGCATCTGATGTTTCCTTTATATCCTCCTTCACGCCCGGAAAAAGGGTTATTTTGGCACCACCTTCATTTATATCTTTCGCTAAGCTTCCCTCTATCTTCTCTTTTAGTTTTGTAAAAGGTATTATTTTGGCGCTGCCTTTTTCAACATCCTTTGCCGCTTCCCATACACCTTTCCCCAATCCTTTAAATACAGCTGATGCCTTACTCCATTTTTCTGCAATCCCCTCCATGGTTTTACTCTTGGAAATTGTCTCAAGCAGTCCGAACGTTCCTTTAAAGAACACATAACCGCCTATAACGGGTGACTTTCCCATCATGGCACCCATCAACTCTCCCCATCCTTTTATCACATTTAAAATCACTTTCCCCGCGGAGCTCAATATCTCAACCCAGTTTATTCCTGCCAGGAACTCACCGATTCTACGCCCAAGTCCCTGCCAATCCACTTTATCAATGGCATCTGCAATCCAATTAAAAACTCCGCTTACCAGATTAGATGTTTCCTTTCCTGCACCAAAGAAATTGCCGCTGAAAAGGTTCTCAAATACAGCAGAAAGAGGGGCGAAAATCTTTCCGACTTCATCTGCAAATACCTGTGCCTTATTTTTCATCCCTGAAAGGGCAGTGTTCCAGACACTTTCATAGTTACCAAAGGAATCTCCTATGAAATCAAAGTTTATTCCGCTTGATGATGAATTGTTGCCGTGTCCATTGCCATTTGAACTTCTTTCCGGCTCCATAACATTTAATTCGTCAATTCCCATCAGATAATTTCTCAGCCTTTTCGCTTCTGTAGAAGCATCTTTTAATCCGGTCTCGGTTTTATCAATGCTTTCGGTCAGTTTTTCTACATTTCCGATGCCTCCTCCGACGCTTGCGGAAATGTCTGTCAGCCAGTTATCACCCCATGCGGAAAATCCGATTGCCGTCAAAACTCTGTTCAGCGCAATCAGCATACCGTTTAATACCGGCAGAACCGCCTGTGCCACCGGAAGGAAAAGATTTCCGATTACCCGTGTCAGACCGGTCATCTGCTGCTGAAAAATCCGATATTGGCTGGCAGCACTGTTGATTTTACTGATCTGGTCTCCCCAGGCAAAGGAGGACTGTTCCAATATTCCAAGCATACGTAACTGCATCTGCTGCTGTTGCGTCATGGATGCCGACAAAGCGCCTGCACCTGCCGCATAAGCATATTGATTCAACATGGCATCCGAAAGTTGAATTCCATACCGTTCCAATGCACCGGACTGTCCGTTCAACGCATTGGTAAGATCTGTCATAACCTGATCCGTATCAACCGCACTGAAAGAAGCCAGATCCACGGAAAGCATGGACATGGCTTTCTGCATGGTCAGAATATTCTCTCCTGCCATCCCCGAGGCTTCTGCAATTGAACCGATTTTTACCTGGAATTCCGCCAATTGCCTAGGATCCATTCCAAGCCCTGCATCCTGGGGCAATCCGGTTGCATTTTCCCCCTCCATCCCGTATCCGGTCATTTGGGTATTCAGTTTATCTATTCTTTCCTTAAATGATTTTGCATATCCTTCTGCACTGACATATCCATACTTTTTATAATCCTTCGCAAAGGTATTCCCGATTTTGTCCATCTGAGAGCCCAGATGGTTCATCGCACCGGTAAGATCCATGGATTCTTCTGCTGCATCCCATGCCTTTTCAGCATATTCAGTAACGGTTTTGATTATCTTTTTTACTTGTCCTACCGATTTCTTTATCTGTGCAATTCTTTTTGTCCATTCTGCCTTTTGCTTCTGCTCCGTCTTTTTTTCCTGTTCTGCATTATTTGTCTGTTCTTTTTGTTCTCCCACTGTAATGCACCTGCTTTCTTCCTATAATTTTTTTAGGTCAGCAACTGTCTTCCTCCGACAGCCGTATTGTTTTTAAAGCAATTCTCTTCGATCAATCAGTCTGCGGCAGCAAAGTACCATCTTGTAAGTACCGCCACTGTCATCCGCTTCCGGTGTCTGATGGATTTCAAAACACCTTGCTTTTAACGCATTGATTACTTCCCCCATAACCTTACGTATTTCACTAAAGGCAGCTTCTGCAGATGCCGCTTTTGAAATCACAGTGATGCGGAGTTGAAAAAGTACTGCATCCAGCTCTTCCCTGTTCAGTCCTGTCTGCCTTTCTTCCCCGGGCAGTTCGTGCACCAAAACAAGCGGATATCCTGAATCCTGATCTCCGGCGGTTTTGGCAAATGTTATACCCGAATAAGTTGTCTGCAGTTTGGAAGCAACCGCTGTTTTAATTTGTGAAAAAAAGTACTCCTCCAGTTCCAATATCCATGCATTGTCCATCCCTTCTCCTCCTGCTTATGCATCTTATTTTTTCAAATCTGATTATAGCAGGCTTTCGGATGACAATCGGGACAACTTATTTCCTCCTTCTGCATTGCAAAACTTATTGTTTTTAATTCAAATTATCCACTGCATACCGGGCTTCTTCTTCCGTAAATTGCTCAAACGGTGAAACCAATTGATCATAGATCGCTGCTGATGACATACCCAACTTTTGGTATGATTTTGCTTTTTCCAATGCATTGGCTTTGTAATCCGCCTGCAGGTTATCTACGGCATATTGTGCTTCGCTTTCCGTAAACTTTTCAAACGGAGAGCTTAATTGATCATAAATTCCGGCTCTGGACATATGCATCGTACTGCTGTAGGTTTTTGCTTTCTCCAGGGCATTATTATTCCAGTCTGCAACCACATTGTCTATGGCATATTGCGCTGCATCTGCTGAAAATTTTTCAAATTGTGAAACCAGTTGGTCATAGACGGCTTGCTTTGACATATGTAATACATTGCTATAGGTTTCTGCTTTTTTCAAAGCAGACTTGTAGTCTCCCGGAACCGTACTGATCGGCTCTTCCGGTTTCTCCGGTTCGCTGGGTGTTATGGTTTGCGAAGGTTCCGGTTGAGATTCGGATGATTCCCTGCCATCCTGGTTCTCTGCTTTGTCTTGCCCATTCTGCTCCTTTTTCTCTTCTGTAGCCTTTTTTCCTTCACCGGAAGCCTCAGACTTTCCGGATTCAGGGATCGACTCAGAAAATGCGATACTGTTTTCATCTACTTTGTTCTGATCATTCTGTTGATTTTCTCCCGTATTTTCCTTTATTTCATCAGCAGAAGTTTCTGCACTTGTTCTGGACACAGACTCGGATGCCTTTTTCTCCCTCCGATAAATCTGATAAAGGCTCTGGGCAACCGATTGAGATGTTGACTGCGATGTCTCCTTTTCTTTTGGATCCGGTCGATTTCCCAGAACAATCAGAGCAATAACAAACCCTATAATAAGCCAGAACCACCATTTTTTAAAAACCGGTTCCAGTTTTTTTCCACATTGCGGACATACCTTCGCTTCATATGGAATCTCCGTTTTACAATGCTCACACAATTTTGTTGTCGGTTTTTCTTTTGCCATTTTCATTCTCCCTTTCCTTTTCCTGCATGTTATTGGTTACATAGGTTTTTGTTTCACGATTCGTAACGCTTCCGCGCCTTTGATATTACTACTATACTATAGGCAATTGTTTCTGTCAATATCATTGGTTAGGAATACCCCTGCAAAACTGCAGTCGTTTGCCTTGAATTTTACACATATATATGATGATGGAACGATGTGTGATCCGCTATCTTCCCCTGATTGGTATAAAACGGATTATAGTGACTTGGCAGTTCAGGAACAGGCGAGAATTTGGGGTCAGGTGCTGGACATATTAATAAAATCACAGGAAATAATTAGTGTCTGCTGATTAAAAGAAAATCAGCAGACACTATTTAAGAGCGGAATATTTGCCGTAGTCAGTGTATGCCGCCCGCTTTGAAATACATCTAGCGCCTTACCGCCTTTTACCAGAACCACTTCCTGTGATTCATTTACGATCAACTGTGTTCAGGTTCCCAATTCCTCGCTGGGATACTTCCATGCAAACACGTCCGGACTGCCATTATATTTAATTACGTATAATCCAATTCCTCTCTTTGACGGTAATGGATTATTCTCCTTTCTCTCACCTCCGTACTATCGCACTACATTTGTTTACACATGTCAACTATTGTATAAATAATATCAGAATAGACTTAGTTACGAATCTGTTAATAGCAAGTTTCTTGTAAGTTTATTCTGGGAGAATACCGACATTAAACGGCACATCTCCCTTTCGCCTCTTCCATAACCTGAATCACGCGGTCGCACCAGGCGTCAAATTCCGGGTCGGGAACCTGCAGGGCGGGATTTTTTCTGTAAAAAGCAACCGATTCCCGGATCCCCTGTTCAAAGCGTTTGACGGCCTGAAAACCGGGGACCAGACGCTTTAGCTTGGAATTGTCAAAAACAACGGTATTGGCCTTATCTCCCAGCAAAGCACCTTCATGGTCGTAAGGACTACAGGCAGCCAGAAAATCGCTTGCTACATGATACGGTTTCAAAGGAACTCCCAAAGCATTCGCCAGTGACTGGTAGATCTGATTCCAGGTAAGAACCTCATCGGAAGTAATCTGTACGGCTTCGCCGATGGCTTTGCCGTTCCCCAAAAGCCCTGCAAAACCATTGGCGAAATCACTGCTGTGGGTCATAGTCCACAAAGAAGTACCGTCTCCGTGTATGATAACGGGCTTGCCTTCCAGCATCCGCTGCGCGATCTGCCAGCTTCCCTTGTTTCCGTGGATTCCCACCGGAATTTTTCGCTCATCATAGGTGTGGCTGGGGCGTACAATGGTAACCGGGAATCCCTCCTTGCGGTACCGTTCCATCAGGTATTCCTCACAGGCAATCTTATTACGGGAATATTCCCAATAAGGATTGGCCAGAGAAGTGCCTTCGTTTATAAGATAATCCGCTGCGGGTTTATGATAAGCTGAAGCAGAACTGACAAAGACAAACTGCCCTGTCCGATTCCCAAACAGCCGGTAATCTCTTTCTACCTGTTCCCTGCGGTATGCAATAAAGTCCGCCACAACATCAAAGGTGTGTCCCTTTAACAATTCCTCTATCCGGCGTTCCTCTCCGTTTACATCTGCCTGAAGCAGGGTGACTCCCTGCAGAGACTGTGTCTGATAGGAGCCTCGGTTTAACAGGAAAACTTCCTCGCCCATAGCTACCAGTTTTTTGGTTACCGCCAGGCTGATTGTCCCGGTTCCGCCGATCAGTAATATCTTCATTTTCCCTTTCCTTTCTTTCCTTATAACTGTTTTGGCCTCAGCATTCGTAACACTGCTTTTTCAGTGCCTTCTGTTGCTTACTTCTGTTGTCTACTTCTGTTGTTTACTTCTGTTGCTTGCTCTTGTTGTTTGCTTCTGTAGTTTGCTTCTGTTGCTCTCTTCTGTTGTCTTCTTCTGCAACTTGCTTCTGTCCCTCACTTCGTCATCTTCCGGTATTCTCTCGGAGTCATCCCCAGCATCCGCCGGAAAATCTCCTGAAAAAATTTAGGATCTTCATATCCGGCCTCTCTGGCAATCTCCTGGATTGGCATGCTGCTTCCCGCCAACATTTCGCAGCACTTTTCCACCCGGATCTTGTGAATATACTCCTGCGCCGTCAGTCCGGTTTCCTGTTTGAACCGTCTGCTGACATAAGAAAGGCTGTAATGGCAGGTTTGGCAGAATGCCGTAATCACTGCTTTCTCCCTGTAATGCCCGTCAAAATACCGAACCGCTTCCAGTACGGCGATGCTTTGCGGCGAATCCATATTATCCATTCTCTTTTCACCCACCACTTTGCGCATGATCAGGATCAGAATTTCCAGAAGGCGGCAACGGAAAATCTCGGCATAGCCGGTATTTTTCTGCTGGTACTCCTCCTTCATCCCCAGCATCAGGCTGCGGACTCTCCCATCCTCATCCTGAAAAATCCGATCCACCAGCGTCTGCCCGAAATATTTTTTATAATAGCGCATCAGGCACACCCGCATCAGTTCATCAAAGGAACGGCAGCCTGCAAGGGTATCATCAATGATTTCCGGCAGAAAAATGCAATTAATCAGCATAAAATCCCGACATTGCCGGTAGCTGTGAATGCTGCCGTAATCCACAATAAAGAAATCGCCCTCTTTCAGAAGTCCGTTTTCCCCGTTCAGTGTATGGACTGCGCTCCCCCCCATCACGTAAACCAACTCGAAAAAGCGGTGGTCATGATCCCCTACATCATCCTGTTTGCAAAAAAAAACTGCCATCTTGTCTTCTCTGACTCTTCTTACGGAAGACATTTCCAGCGTATTATGCTGTTTTTTTACAACCATAGTAATTCCTCCATTCCGGGCAGATCTGCAGGAAAACAATTTGTTCTCACCCGGAACCAAAGTGCACTTTTCACCCGTCCATTCGTGCTGCCGGCGCTGTAAAGCAGCCATTGAGTGCAACGTCAAATTTACCCCCCTTTCCAGGCAAAAGAAAGGGTTTTTCTTCATTGTATCCTCTGCTATACTGGAAGTCAAGGATAAAAAAATTTTTTTTGAATGGCGCGTCAAGGCGATTACTGATTATAAAAAGAAAGGAAATACAATTATGGAATGGAATGCAAAATGGCTGAAAACAGCCCGCGATTTTGGGGAAGTCGCACCTTTGTTCGAAAAGGATTTTTCCCTGTCCGGAGACCTTCGGAATGCAACTCTTTACCTTACGGCACTGGGCGCCTATGAAGCTTCTTTAAACGGCAAAAGGGTCAGCGACTATGTTCTGGCTCCCGGCTGGACGTTTTTTGAAAAACGGCTGCAGTACCAGGCCTATGATGTCACCAACCTGCTGGAAAAGGAAAATCACTTAAACATTCTGGTGGGCAAGGGTTGGTATCATTCCCGTCTCGGCTGGACGGATCGACAGTCCCCGTCCCAGATGAAGCTTCATGAAAAGCCGATTGCCGTTCTGGCGCAGCTGGAGATTACTTACAAAGATGGTTCTACAGAGCAGATTGTCTCGGATGAAAGCTTCCGGGTACGGGAAAGCGGCGTTCGTTTTTCGGAAATTTATGACGGTGAAATCTTTGATGCCAATATTGACGTAACCGCCATGCAGAATCCGGATGCGGTGCAGACCCATCAGCCGGAAATCTACGAAGAGCCTTTTTCTCTCCTGATTCCCCAGCAGGGTGAAGAAATCAGAGAACAGGAGCGCCTTGCTCCGGCGCAGATGTTTACCACACCCAAAGGAGAAGTGGTTATCGATTTCGGGCAGAATCTCACCGGATATGTGGAAATCACCGTTACGGCTTCCCGAAACGACCTGGTGGATCTTTCTTTTGCGGAAGTAATGGATAAGGAAGGGAACTTCTATACCGAAAACTACCGTTCCGCTCGGGCGCAGTATCATTATATCTGTAAAGACGGTTATCAGACCTATAAACCGAAGGTGACCTTCTTCGGTTTCCGCTATATCCGCATTAATGCTTTCCCCGGCGGTCTTGATGCAGTCTCTTCGGACTGTTTTACTGCGGTTGTGGTGCATTCCGATATGAAGAGAACCGGTCATTTAAGCTGTTCCGATCCGTTACTGAACAAGCTGTTTGACAACATCGTCTGGGGACAGAAAGGCAATTTCCTGGATGTGCCTACCGATTGTCCGCAGAGAGACGAACGTCTCGGCTGGACCGGCGATGCCCAGGTCTTCATCCGCACCGCCTGCCTGAATTATGATACGGAGAAATTCTACACGAAGTGGCTTGCCGATCTGGCTGTCAGCCAGTATGAAGACGGGCATATCGGGCACGTAATTCCGGACGTCTTAGACACGGAAGTAACCAGTTCCGCCTGGGGAGACGCGGCAACGGTCTGCCCCTGGGAAGTATACCTTGCTTACGGCAATGCAGAGATTCTGGCAAGTCAGTTTGACAGCATGAAAAAATGGGTGGACTATATCACCGGATCCACTAAGGACACCTTTTTATGGACCGGCGGTAAACACTTCGGTGACTGGCTGGCTCTGGATGCTCCCTCCGGAAGCTATAAAGGTTCCAGCAATGAGGATCTGATCGCCACCGCTTTTTACGCTTATTCTACCAGTCTGGTGATAAAAGCCGGCAAAGTTTTAAAGGAAGATGTCAGCGCATACGAGACTTTGTATAAAAACATTGTGGACGCTTTCCGCCGTACCTATCCGGAATACCATACGCAGACAGAATGTGTCCTTGCAGCGCACTTCGGACTGGCTTCGGACTGCCAGGCTGCAGCGGATCAACTGGCTAAAATGGTTACCGACTGCGGCATGCAGCTTCAGACCGGATTTGTCGGCACTCCTTATCTGCTTCACGTTTTAAGCGACTACGGATATACGGAACTGGCCTACAGTCTGTTGCTTCGCAGGCAGTATCCCTCCTGGCTGTATTCGGTTACCAGGGGCGCTACTACGATATGGGAGCACTGGGACGGCATTATGGAAGACGGCAATTTCTGGAGTAAGGATATGAATTCCTATAACCATTATGCTTACGGCTCCGTAGCGGACTGGGTCTACGGCAAAGCAGCCGGAATTCAGGTTCCGGAGGAAGCTCCCGGATATGAGAAGGTTCGTATTGCTCCCCTTGCAGACGGACGCATTGACTGGCTGAAGGCAGAATATCAGTCCCGTCACGGCCTGATCATCTCCTACTGGAAAAAGGAAGGCAATCTGCGCCGTTACGAGATCACCACTCCCGTGGAAGCCGAAATCGTAATTGCAGGAGCTGTTCATCACGTTCCTGCCGGTTCGTATATTTTCTATAGCAAAAATTAATTTTGCCATTTTTCATGTATTGTATTATAATAGTCGTGGGAAAATAAAACAGATAAGAATCCTCGCGGAAACCGCAGATTTTGAAAGGTATGGTGATTGTTGTGAAGATTTTGTTTTATGATGCAAAAAGCTATGATACGCTTTCCTTCGGGAAAGAGCTCCCTGACTATCCGGATATACAGATTGAATATGTGAAAACGGATCTGGATCCCAGAACGGCCTCTCTGGCTTCGGGATTTGACGCTGTCTGCGCTTTTGTCAGTTCCGATGTTAGCAAGGCAACCCTGCAGATTCTTCATAAGGAAGGGGTCGGTCTGGTACTTCTCAGATGCGCCGGTTTTAACAACGCAGACGTTCAGGTGGCAAAGGAACTGGGAATCCGCATCATGCGTGTTCCCGGCTACTCTCCGGAGGCAGTAGCGGAACATGCCATTGCCCTTGCGCTTGCCTGCAATCGAAGGCTTTACAAAGCCTACAATAAGGTTCGGGAAAATGATTTCAGTCTAAACGGACTGATGGGATTTAACTTTTACCAAAAGACGGCCGGGATTATCGGTACCGGTAAAATCGGTGCGGCCATGTGCCGTATCTGCCGTGGCTTCGGTATGAAAGTCATAGCTTACGATATCTATGAAAATCCTTCTCTGAAGGATTTCGTGGAATATGTCAGTCTGGAACAGCTTTTAAAGTCCAGCGATCTGATTTCCCTGCATTGCCCTCTGATGGACAGCACGTACCATATGATCAATATTGATACCATCAAAAAAATGAAGGACGGTGTCATCCTGGTCAATACCTCCAGAGGCGCTTTGGTTAAAACCGAAGATCTGATCGAAGGAATTCGGCTGCACAAATTTGCCGGTGTAGGACTGGACGTGTATGAAGAAGAGACCAATAACGTCTTTGAGGATCGTTCCGATGAAATTCTGGAACATTCCACAACGGCAAGACTTCTTTCCTTCCCCAATGTCATGATTACTTCCCATCAGGGCTTCTTTACGCAGGAAGCGTTAAGCGCCATTGCCCGGACCACCCTGCAGAACGCCTGCGATTACCTTTCGCAGAAACCAAGTCCGAATGATGTTTGAAGCTTCTAAAAGAGCTGCAGACAGATTTCATGATTGCATGAAAATCTGCCTGCAGCTTTTCTCTTATAAGATTGAAATCGGCATCCGGCGCAAGCCAATGCCCTTCTGAAGCTCTTATTTTGTAACAGTTCAGACGCACCATTCACAAAGCAGCGCTTTCAGTCTAAATGGAACACCGTCTTTAAGTCCACGGAAACCGGACTGTTGTCGGGATTCGTCTCCATAATGTCCGCCATGAAATCCCACCACTTGCGGTTAATGGCAGTATCACTGCCCTTTGCCCACAATTCCGGATCTTCAATCTCAATATATCCGAAAAGTGTCAGCGTCTCCTTATCCAGAAAGATCGTATAATTCTTCCCGCCATGCTCATGAATCATATCCTGCATCTCAGGCCATAACTCATTGTGCCTTTTCTCATACTCTGCTTCCATTCCCGGATACAGTTTCATTTTAAATCCTTTAATCATCTGCTTTTCCTCCGCTGCTTCTTATTTTTGCTATCTGAAAACAGTATAACAAAGCAAAATGATTTTGTCCACACTTCCGACATGTTTTTCAGGATAACTTATAAATGCTTGTCTGAACTGTTACAAAGTTTGTAAGGGCAGACTCATGGGGATTCCAATGAGGGGAGTCATGTAAAAACGCCGCCCCTTAGACTGTGTACTGTGCAATCTTAGTGGCGTTGCGTTTTTAATTGAGCGAAAGCGTCCCCCGAATGGAACCCCATGAGCCTGCCCGGGCTCTGCTTCAACCATATTTATATACATTAACGTAATCTTGTGAGTTTATCCTGCATATTTTTGATGATAAACTTATAACGTTAGTTACAGCTGCAGATTCCCATCCATCCCTTCAAAATCCACCGTAATTTCTCTGCCGTTTTTTAAGGTAATCACGGTCGGGCCGCAGCCGCCGCAGTTTTCCGGCGAAGTATAGGCAATACACTCAATCGGAAACAATTCCTCTTTGGCAAAATCTTCCCAGCCTTCTTTGGTAATCACCTGGGAAATCAACATGGCAGGTTCGCAGCCGTACTTCTTTTCCCGTTTTGTCCGCGCATAAAGGATAATGGATCGCTCCGAATCCGGATTGCTGTTCTTACTGTAAAGGTACTCAATGCTGTTCCAGCCGTCATAAATGGTCATTGCCATCTGCTTCTCCCGTCCCGAAGCATCTCTGCCTTTCAGAATAATGGCTTTTGCATTCCGCTCCTCTTCCCGGAAAATCAAGGTTCCGTTGTCCGCAAATCCGTAGCTTCCCAACGTGATGTTGACCGGCTTTCTGGGAAGTCTGATTCTGTCAGTTCTCAAAATGCCTCCCGGCACGGCGGTATCTGCCAGATCAATGGCCGGTGTCCAGTGCATTTCCCCGGCAAAATCATACCCGAAAAGCTGTCTGCGGTAAAGCACATCCTCTTTTTGTCCATGCCAGAGAACCACATTGGCATCCAATATCTGCTTCTTCGGAAGATATTCCAGCACATACTGCATGGATTTGATGCTTCCTTCCGGTACGCAGCGGGGTGCCGTCTCCCAGGGGTATTGGGTGTGATAGCACAGCTTCATGTAGTTTTCCAAAGCCGGATGCCCTTCCTTGTGGGGCACCACTTTGGCTGTTCGTAAAATGGTAGCCCCGTTCTCTTCATGATTGGTAAAACACAGTCCCGGAGCATTTAAAACCGTTGTCTTTACCTGACCCGGTTTCAATTCTTCCCAGGTGCCGTTTTCTTCTTTCCGGGTCCAGAAAGGATGATCGGCAGGAAAATGCAGGCACAGAAACGCTTTTCCCATCCAGTAGGGAGACTCTGCACAGGAATAACTCTGTACCAACGGAGAAAATTGCCTGTAGAAACCAAGGGTAGGTACTCCCTTCCACAGAAAATCATCTCTTCCGAAAAACTGCATCAGGGCGCCGGAAGCAATCCTTCTGGCCAGTCCCGGACGGATTGTGGAATGTTTCATCATCAGATTGCCGTAAAAAGCACTGACGGAAGCATTCCGGTAAATGCTGCTTCTTCCCCACATGTTGGTATGTCCGTCCCGGTCAAAAAAGTCCGGATAGGTGTTCATCAAAACATTGGAATTTTTTTCAAAGCAGCCGGCAATATAGGGCTCCTTCTCATACCCGTACCATTCGTTCCAGTAACCGCAGTAGAGCTGGAAAGCCCAGCAGGAATAATAATCAAAGAAGTGCCCGTCTCGGTACCAGCCGTCCCCGGCATAGTAATTTAACATCGCCTGGGCATGCTCCCGCATCAGTTCTTCATCGATATCATAACCTTCCCGGTAAAGGAAGGCCAGATCCAGCATATTAAAAAGCTTCCAGTTATTGGGTGCCGTGGGTGCATAAGCATACTCCAGCAAAAATCCGGCAATCTGCTGCTTCTCCCCGGGTGTGTAGGTATTCCAGATCTCTTCCCGGCACTCCGCCAGTCCGATCACCAGCGCCGCTGTTTCCACGGTCTGCTGGAAAGGTCTGTCCGGATCAGTGCTGTTCCATTCCTTTGCAAGCTCTTTATACGAACCTACATATAAGGGATCCCCGGGCGTACAGGAACGCAGGATCTGATTCTTATAGTAACTTTTCAGTCCGAAGCCATGCATCTGTATTTCCGGCTCTTCCTTGATCAAAAAAGCGGCAATGAACAGGGAACGAGCCAGTCCTTCAAATCGTTCCGCTTTTTTCTGCAGTTCCTGAATCTGCTCCGGCGCATTCAGATGCGGGTAAGTAACCTGTGTTTCCTTTCTGGGCACAATCACCGGATCATCCATACTTTTCAGATTCCGAAAGATTCCTTCCAGAAGATATTTGCCGGCTTCCAGCCAGCTTTCCCGTACAAGCCCCGTATAGGGGCTTGTCATATAATCCAGTGTTCGGGGTTCAAATCTCATGACTGACCTCTCCTTTTATCCCGTCTTAATCCCAATTCCTCCGATGCTTTAGCGTACTAATCCCCATTCCGCAGACGCTTTAGTGTCGGAGGAATTGCGCATCAAATTTCAGGTTACATCAGATTTTGCTGATGCAGCAGATGAAAATTCGGTTATTTTTTGTACAGCGTACTAACCTTTCAAGCCGGTGGAAGCCACGCCTTCCACGAAGTATTTCTGCAGGCAGAGAAATACGATGAGTACCGGGATCAGGGAAAGTACGGATCCTGCCATAATCAGTCCGTAGTCGGAAGAATACTGGCTGATAAACATCTTAAGTCCAAGCTGGATGGTCTTCTTTTCCGGAGATTTTAAGTAAATCAAAGGTCCCAGGTAGTCGTTCCAGGTGGCTACAAAGGTAAAAATCGTCAGGGTAGACAGTGCGGGTTTGGAAAGCGGCAGCATAATGCTTGCATAAATCCGATACTCGCTCATGCCGTCGATTCTGGCAGCCTCACACAGATCATTGGGAATGCCTTCATAGAACTGCTTCATCAAAAACACTCCGAAAGCGGAGAAAGCCTGCAGGCATACCATTGCTGTCAGCTTGTCATTCAAGCCGAACTTTCTCATCATCAAAAACTGGGGAACCATGTAAACCTGCCAGGGCATGGCAATGGTAGCGATATAAGCTAAAAACAGACCCTTTTTAAATTTGAATTCCAGTTTGGCAAAGGAATACGCTGCGAAGCTGGAGGTCAAAAGCTGCAGGAAGGTTACCACAATGGTCAGAAATACGGTATTTTTTACAAAAGTAAACATCGGGATCTTCGTCCAGATCTTCATATAATTGTCCCATCTGGGTTTTGCCGGAATCCATACAAAGGGATTCATCTGAAAGACTTCTCTGTCTGATTTAATAGAGGCGGAAAGCATCCATAAGAAAGGCACAATCATTACTGCCGCAATTAAAATCAGGATTACATAAACTACTATTTTTCCGATCAGCGCTTTTCTGCGCATAGATTTCGTTTTCAATCCAATCGCCTCCCTTTCCTTAATTATACTTTTCCTGCCCCTTGAACTGAATCAGTGTCACGATGAGCACCATCAGGAAGAGAACCATGGAAACCGCACTGGAGTAACCCAGCTTCCAGTCAATAAACGCTTTTTGATAGATGTAGTAAACCAATACCGTTCCGGAGGTCGTCAGTTCTCCGCTTCCGCCGCCTGCCAGCATAATGGCGATATCGTAGATCTTAAAGCAGTTAATCGTCAGCATAACAACAACAAAGAAGGTTGTGGAACGAAGCTGCGGCCAGGTTACGTACCGGAATTTCTGCCAGGTATTGGCGCCGTCCAGTCCGGCTGCCTCATACAGCTCCGAAGAAATGCCCTGCAGTCCCGCCAGATAGATAACCATGTAATAGCCCATGTATTTCCATACACTGAACAGGATCATACTTACCAGGACCAGGGAACCGGAGAACCACTGGGGAAGATTTTCCTGCGCTACTCCGAATACATTCAGAAGAATCGTATTGATGGGTCCTTTGGAAGGATGGAACAACATCTTCCAGACAGAAGTAATCGCTACCAGGCTGGCTACGTAAGGGAAGAAAGAAACGGTTCTGAAGAATCCTCTCCCGATAACCTTCTGGTTCAGCACAATTGCCAGAGCCAGAGACGCTACCATGGTCAAAGGCACGGTGCCGATACAGTAAATAATGGTGTTTTTAAGGGCTGCGCGGAAGAACGTATCGCCCGCCAGCTGTTTAAAATTCTGAAATCCTACAAACTGCACCGCATTGCTGCCGTCCCACTGCATGAAAGCCAGTGCAAAAGCGAAAACAATAGGAATCAGGGTAAATACCATAAATCCGATAAAGTTGGGTGCAATAAAGGAATAAGCTACCAGGGTTCTCTTGGCCTCGCGGCTTAACCCTGCAGATTTTTTCGTCTTACTCATATTTCCTCTCTTCCTGCCGGCCTAAGCCCGGAAGGGGCGGGGCTTTGTGACATCCTCTGCCCCGCTGCCATAAAATCTTAGCAGAACCAAAAAGGGAGTCGGCATGACTGCCGGCTCCCTTTTTACGTAACCCCTTGCCTCCGACGGCGGCACAAGCATTCCTTTCCACAAATTTAGCGGTTTAAAATCGCCTGCACTTCGGTATTCATCTTCTGAATACCTTCATCAACGGAAACCTCGCCGGTCATAATGGAACCATGAATGGAATCCAGTATGGAGTTGATTTCCGATACGTTTTCTGCATAAGGTACTTCCAGATACAGGTTGGAAACTTCCAGAGCATCCTTACTGTTATCATCCTGAGGGAAGCCTTCCAGACTTGTAATAATATCTTTTGCTTCCGATGTCATGATTGCAGGGAAGTTACCGGTCTGAGCCATAACCTTGGCGCCTTCGGTTCCGCTTACCCATTTTACAAATTTCCACGCTTCATCCGGGGTATCGCTTGCTGTGGTGACAGACAGACCGGTAATGGTACCCAGTGTAGAACCGGCTTCTACGCCTTCTGCATGAGGATATTTTACAATGCCCCAGTTGCCGCACAGATCTGCATCATATTCGCCGTTCTGCAGGTTGGTCAGCATGGTTGCAATAAACCAGGAACCCATATTCATCATTGCAACATCTCCGCCGGAGAAAGCTGCGGAATAGTGAAGACCTTCTGTCTTCAGATCGGTATACTTACGGGTAACACCGTCTTTTTCCTGATTGAGAACCATCTCATAGTAAGGTTTGAAGAATTCATATTTTCCATCCAGAATGCTATGCTCTCCGTCCAGAACGCCGAACAGCTGCACTGCACTTCTCCAGGTGTGGTAATGTGCACCGTATACCTGAGAACCGAAAGTGGTATCGGTCATCTTTCTTGCCAGTTCATCATACTCTGCGAACGTCATATCATTGGTCGGATACGCTACCTTTTTCGCATCGAAGAGATCCTTGTTGTAGTAAAGTACCCAGAAATCATTTCGGAAAGGCAGCTCATAAAGCTTTCCGTCCACCGTAACCTGATCCGTTACGCCGGAATAAAGACTCAAATCCACACCATCTGCTGCAATGTAGTCATCCAAAGGAAGAATTGCATTCTTCTGAACCAGGGTTGCATAACCTGGTACATCCTTAATCGTCACGACATCGAAATCGGATCCGGATCCGGAAAGCTCGGTTGCCAGAACCGTCATATAATCCGTAGATCCCAGGTCTACCATTTCCACGGTAACATTCGGAGCCACTTCCTTATAAGCATCTACCAAAGCCTGCCAGTATGCCGTTGTCTCCTTATCCCAAATGGCCCATTTCAAAGTAACATTCTCAGCCTGGGTCTGGGAGCCGCCGGAAGGCTGTGCGCTGCTTTCCTTATTTCCGTCGTTATTTCCGCACCCGGTCAGGGAAGCAACTACCATCACTGCCGCCAGCATCAAACCAACTACCCGCTTTTTCATATTATTTTACCTCCTGTTCATGTTAGGTTTTGTTAAGTTTTTCTTTATGAACCCAGTATAGACTATTTTTCCCTTTTTCTGAATGGAGAATCTTAGTATATTATAAACTTTTTTTCTTTTTTCATTTTATTTTTACACAACCTGCCCTGTCTTTTTTGTAGAAAACCTATAAATTTTCTCTTTTGCACAATTTCAGGATACACTTTTTCTCTGTTTTGCGGTACAATAGAATGGAATCAACCAAGAAAGGCTTCTCGGACAATTATGAAACAAGAATCTGCGCTTTCCCGCAGTTCCCATTATTTAAGGAACCGGATCCTGCTTTTAACGCTATCTTTTACCGCTTTGGTCAGCCTGCTGATCATCGCTGTTTCTGCTTATTTGTACCGCAATCACCTGCAGAAGGCGCTTCTGCAAAATGCGGAAGTCAATATGCAGCTCTTAGTGGATACCATCGATAAGCGTATGGAGGATGTTATGCGGTTTGCCGGCTTTTGCCAAAGCAATACTACAATCAGCCGCTTTACGGAAGAGGGAAGCAGTTATGCCAATACTGCCTATGAAAGATTAACGGAGGAATATCGGGCAAACGAAGCTTACCCTTACCTGCACCGGGTTATCGTATCCGGCAGAGAGCATCAATATCTTCAGCTGGTCTCCGCCGTCTATTCCAGCAGCCGAAATATGGCCCTGGAAGCCGAAAAGCTTCCCTTTTTTGATGAGCTCCTCCAATATCCGTCCTACGATTTTTCCATTGGTTTTTTAAAAGATCCGCTCTACAGCGGCAGATATGCCAAAACAGTTCTGCCGTTAGTCCGACCTATTTATGCCAGATACAATGCTGCTTCTACAGGCTGGGTTATGATTTTCATTACGGAAGATCTGTTTACGAACATTCTTACCTACTACAATCTGTCCGAAGATAGCTTTCTGCTTCTGACTCTCGGAGAGCATATCTACCGACTGTCATCACAGGGAATTTTTGAAATTACCCGGTCCGTTGAAGATATCACTCCCAGAGAGTTTCGTTTCCTCAATGACGATACTTCCGCCAGCGAAATTAAAATGCAGTCTGATGACACCAGACTGATTGTTACCCGACCTTTTCGTTCTCTTACGGGCTGCACGATCAGCCAGGTTATCTCGCCGAAAGAATTAAATGCTCAGAAAACTTTATTTATCCTATCTGTTCTGGCCGTATTGGTTCTCTTCCTTCTTTTGGGATTTGTGCTGTTTTATTTGCTCTACCGCATGATCAGTGTTCCGGTTCTGCAACTTCGAAAACAGATTCAACAGATTTCCACAGGGGACTTTTCGGAAAATCCGGCAATTGAATGGAATCATGAACTGGGAGACATCGGAAAAGGAATTAACCGGATGGCTTCCGATATCGGCGAGCTTCTTCACAACCGGCTGGAGGATGAAAAGAAAAGACAGGATCTGGAATACCGGATGCTGCAAAGCCAGATCAATCCTCACTTTTTATATAATACCTTAAATTCCATTAAATGGATGGCTTCCATCCAGGGTGCTGACGGCATTGCGGAAATGACAACGGCTCTTTCCAGACTGTTAAAAAGTGTCTCCAAAGGCACTTCCACCTTAATTCCCATACGGGATGAGTTAAATCTTTTGCAGGATTATTTCACTATTCAGCAGTACCGTTACGGCGGTACCTTAAAAATGCACATTTCCGTGGAAGACGATTCCTTATATCAGTGCAGCATTGTCAAATTTACGTTGCAGCCTTTGGTGGAAAACTCCATTTTTCACGGAATCGAACCCAAGAAAAATGCCGGAACCATCAAGATCGATGTCTGCCGGCTTCCGGACGATCTTATCCGTATTACCGTAGAAGACGACGGTATCGGTATGACACAGGAAACAGCAAAACGACTGCTGGAAGAGACGCAGGAGCATCCTTCCGACTTCTTCCGCCATCTGGGTGTGAGCAGTGTCCACAAACGGCTGCAGTATGAATTCGGTTCGGAGTACGGGATCTCCATTGACACCGTGCAAAATGAATATACCCGGATGATACTTACCATACCGGCAAGACAATAAAGCAAATACAGCTGCCGGAAAACGTTGCAGGCAGCATGTCCGAACAGTTACAGCGACTCAGAAAGAAGGGATCTTATGTATCAATTACTCATTGTAGAAGACGAACCTCTGATTCAAATCGGTATCAAATCCATGTTAAACTGGTCCGACTTAAAGGTTGAGCTATGCGGTATCGCTTCCAATGGACAGGAAGCCCTGGATATAATTTCCCGGACAAAACCGGATATTGTGATTACGGATTTGAAAATGCCGGTTTTATCCGGAATGGAGTTAATCCGCATCTGCCGAGAACAGTACGGCAATCAAAGACCTGCCTTTATTATCCTGACCAATTATGAAGATTTTCATTATGCCAAAGAAGCGCTTCGTTATCAGGTTACGGATTATCTGGTCAAGCTGGAACTGACACCGGACGTTTTGCGAGAATCGATCTTACGGATTATAAATCAACCTTCCTTTGCTCCGAAACAGGAAAATACCGCCTCCGGCTCCGAACATGTAAAAGCTTTACAGGATAAGTTTTACATCCGGCTTTTAAACAATTTATTTGATGACAGAGAGCAGTTTTTTCTGCAGAGTAAGGATCTGGGTCTTTCCGACAGCTGCAGCGCCTGCCAGCTGGTTTATCTGGAAATGCAGGGACACGGCAAGGCAGAGCTTTCCCTTCCCAGGCAGGCGGAACTTTTTGCAAGTGCTTTGCGGATGCTCGAAAACTTCCTGGTAAAAAACCAGGAATGCCGTATCGTTTCTCTGGATTTAAAACATTGCGCAGTTTTGTTTTATCATGACTTTTCCAAGGATCCGGATGCGCTGATCCGGCTTTTAAAGGACGCGGACAATATGCTGCATAAATATCTTACCGTAAATCTGCGGGGCGGCATCGGTTCCGTGGTAACGGATCTGTGGGAGGCAGGAGATTCTTTTCAGTATGCCAGACAAGCCTTTTCCGAGACCTCGCCGGCACAGCCTTTCTTAGCTTATGCAGATAATACCGGTACTCCGATTCATGCGGATCTGTTTAATCTGTCTTTGTTCAAGGATACCCTGAAACGTGCTTATGAAGAATTTGATGAGGAAGCTCTGCAAAGTGTTATCTCACAGATGTCTTCCCTGTTCCGTTCTAATCCCACTCACTATGTGCAGGCTCTGGACGGAACCGTGAACGTCTTATACCTGGCGCTTTCTTTACTTCCCGACGGTGAGTCTTTGTTGACCGAGCTTTTTGCCGATTATCCGGAGCGCTACCGTTCCGTCTACCGTCAGACAACCGTTGAGCAGATTGCCGACTGGCTGACGTTATTCGGAGAGCGGCTCGGACAGGTATTTACAGAGCGGAAAAAGGATCACAAGAACCACATTGTATCCAGTGTGAAACGTTACCTGACAGAGCATGTAACGGAACGTTTAAGTCTAAATGAAGTTGCCGCCGTATTCAGCATCAGCCCCAACTATTTAAGCCAGCTGTTTAAAAAGTATAATGATCTGGGCTTTAATGAGTATGTCACTTCACTGAAAATCAAAGAAGCCAAAGCACTTCTTGCGGATCCCACCCGAAAGGTGTATGAGATTGCAGATATGCTCGGCTTCGAAAGCGCTTTTTATTTCAGTAAGGTGTTCAAAAAGGTAGAGGGTATTTCTCCCAGCGAATACCAGAGCCAGCATGCCATCTAAAAATCAGTCTCCCGTGGCAGCCACGATATTGTTGATCCAGACACCTTTTTTTAACAAGACAAATCCGATGATGCATTTGATAATATCGATCAACTGACAGCATAGATACAGCGGAACGATATGCAGTCCGGTAAAGCGGCTGAGGCAGTAGGCAAGCGGTACCGTCACACACCAGAGGAATACACTGTCAAAAAGGAATGTAACGATGGTTTTGCCGCCGGAACGTAAGGTAAAATAGCTGGCATGCATAAAACCGGCAAGCGGCATGCACAAAGCCGCTATCCGGATGAAAACCGCCGCCAGATCCTTTACTTCCTGCGTGGTCTTATAAAGCATGGGAAAGAGCGGTGCCAGGACGGCAAGTATGCTCCCCAGAACCAGGCAGGAGGCCACGGAAAAGGCTATCAGCTTCGTGTCCGTCTGCCGTGCTTCCTCCATTTTACCGGCACCCAGAAGCTGCCCCACAATAATGGCAATCGCACTTCCCAGAGCCAGAAAGACTACATTAAAAAGATTGGAGATTGTGGTAGAGATATTCAAAGCGGCAACTGCATTCAGTCCCCGGTAGGAATAGCATTGCATCAGAAAAGCAATTCCGGCCGCCCAAAGAATCTCATTGATCATAAGCGGTGTGCCTTTTACGATAATATTTCCGGTCAGCTTCATGGGAACCTTTGGATCCCTGTAAACTCCCGTAATGAAAGGCATTTTGTCTGCATGTCTGTGTGTCCAGATGATCACAATTGCCGCCTGAACATACCGGGAAATCACCGTGGCAATCGCTGCCCCCTCTACTCCCAGCTCCGGGAATCCGAAATTGCCGAAAATCAGCAGATAATTCAATCCCAGATTCACCAATACCGCTGCAATGCCGGCTTTCATGGGAACCACCGTTTCTCCGCATTCCCGTAACGTACTGGTATAAACCTGCTCCACCGCAAAGGGAAACAGACCGGTGAGCATAACAAGCAGATATCCTTTTCCGTAACGCAGTGCCGCTTCCAGCTCGCCTGCGTTATTTTCTCCATGCAGGTACAGGGCAATTAGCTGTTTTCCGAAGCAGGAAAGAATTACAATTCCTACAATGGTAAGCGCCGTACAGATATAGACCTTAAAACGAAAGGTATCCCTGACTCCTTTATGATCTTTACAACCGAAAAACTGGGCGCCGAAAATACCGGCTCCCGACACCGCACCGAAAATGCTTAAATTAAATACCAAAAGCACCTGATTGACAATTGCCACACCGGACATCGGCTCCGTCCCGACACGACCGACCATAATATTATCCAGCAGGCTTACAAAGTTGGTAATTCCGTTTTGTACCATGATCGGCACAGCTACCGCCAGCATCATCTTATAAAATTTTTTATCTCCGATAAATTTTCTCATTTGAATCCTCACTTCTATCGACTTTTCTTTTCTTCCGGGCATACGAGTGACAGCAATTGACCCGGGCATCGTAATATGATAAAATCAATGAAACAACATTTTTAAAACAGTCCGAAGGAAAGCATTTATTATGGCAGCACTGAAAAATATCCAGGAAAAATATATGAAAGAGGCCTTAAAACAGGCCAAAAAGGCCTATGCTCTGGGCGAAGTCCCCATAGGCTGTGTTATTGTGCATGAGGGCAAAATTATCGGCCGGGGCTATAACCGCAGAAATACGGATAAATGTGCCCTGGCCCATGCGGAAATTTCCGCCATCAAAAAAGCCAGCAAAATCATCGGGGACTGGCGTCTGGAGGAATGCACCCTTTATGTCACATTAGAGCCCTGTCAGATGTGTGCCGGAGCCATCATCCAGGCGCGTATTCCCGAAGTCGTTATGGGGTGTATGAATCCCAAAGCCGGCTGCGCCGGTTCTGTTTTAAACATCCTGAACACTCCGCAGTTTAATCACCAGGCTGCCGCTTTCAGCGGTGTTCTGCAACAGGAGTGCAGTGATCTGCTGAAACTTTTTTTTACCAACTTAAGGATTCGGAATAAACAGAGCAAGACCGCTTCGTCTCACTCTTCGATATAGGTAGGCGCCTTTTTAGGGCTGGTTCCTTTCACGACATTGTGATAATAGGCGTAGGTCATGGGGTTGTCCTCTTTGAGCATATCTGCCTCTGTCACTTTTCCCAAAAAGATTGTGTGAGTCTGCGTTTCCATCTGATCCGTCACTTCACAACACAAATAACCGCAGGCATCCGGCACAACCGGCAGGAATCCTTTTACGCCCGGTTCAAATCCTTTCACCAGCTTTTTGGCCTCCTCGAACTTATCCGTATCAATGCTGCTGCGGAATCCGAAAATGCCGATAATCGCCGGATCCGTTGTCTCTCCCAATATAGATACGGCAAACCTTCCGGTACCCTTAATGCATTGATTCGTATAATTTTCGTGATTGATGCTTACGGCAATCGTTGCCGGATCGGATGTAATCTGCATCACACTGTTGGCTGTACATCCTACGGCACGTCCCTTATCCCAGGTAGTCACCACATACACTCCGTAAGATAATTGTCTGAATACTTTTTTGTTCATCTCACACTTTCCTTTCACAAATACTTTCGCATCAGAGGAACTGCTTTTCCTCAGTGTATCATAAGCTTTCTTTTTTTGCAATCCATAAAAAATCTCCGGGCAGGCAATGCCCCCTTTCACCGTACTTACTATCCGGCAAAAGAGGGCTTTTTATACTTATCTTACAAATTTTAAAGTGACAATTTCAAAATTCTTTATAGGCAGTTTTACCTGGCCGTTCACTGTTTCAAGCGGTGTGATATTGCGTTCCAGCATATCACACAGATATACTTCCTTAAAATCAAAGGCCGTTGTCAGCACCACGTCTGCTTTCTGGTTATAAGTTTCATAAAGGCGTACGACCACAGAAGAATCTTCTTCCGCTTTCTTGATGGTCTCGATCAATACATTCTCCTTGTCGCAGCGGATCATGGTATAGTTATCCGAAAGGGTACCGTCCGTTGCTTCCACAAAGGATGCCCGCAGAGGCATATTCAAAAGATAGCCTTCTCTGACCGTGTTTCCTTTCCGGTAATCCCCTTCATGCGGGTACAGGGAATAGGTAAACCGGTTTAATCCTCTGTCCGCTTCCGGATTCGGGTAGGTTGCCGATTTCAGCAGGGATATCTTCATAATATTTTCTTCAATGCCATACCCATACTTACAGTCATTTAAGATACTTACTCCGTAATCTCCCTCTGAAAGGTCTGCCCATTTGTGTGCACATACTTCAAATTTTGCAGCATCCCAGCTGGTATTGTGGTGAGTCGGTCTTTCCAGATTACCGAACTGTATGTCATAGGTTGCATGGCTGTTATGGATATCCACCGGGAAGGCGGCTTTTAACAGCACATGATCCTCATGCCAGTCCACTTCCGTTACAAAGTCGATTTTCTTAGAGCCTCTATGCAGAAGAATATCCTGCCGGATCGTGGAATGGCGGTATTTTCTTAGGATGCGGATACCGTTTTCCAACTGTTCCGTTTTCTGTACGTCATCTGCAATCCACATTTTCTGCTTATAATAATCGGTAATTTCCCAGGCATCGTATTCTCTGGGATAATCCTCAAAGATTTCCAGGCGGTTTGCTTCGGCGTCTTTTGCAAGAACTTCTCTTCCGGCTTCTTTGTCAAATACGGATACGATATGATATTTTTCATTAAATTCCACCCGGATTTTATCATTTTCCAATCTTTTTTCGGAAACTGTCACCTGATTCTCCACCGGGCAGGCGGGAATGACTTTAAATCCATGAGGAGGAATCCTGTCCGCAAAATACAGGTTATCATCCAGACGGATGTAATCGCTGATTTCAAAAGGCGTGGGATTCCATACAAAAATACCGCCTTCTGTCTTCAGGTTGGCTTTGATTGCCTCCATCTTCTGATCCAGAATATTCTGACCGTCCTTCAGAATCCGGGCATATTCCACATCTGTCACATCGTAAACTTCCTTGATAGAAGACCCCGGAATAATGTCATGGAACTGATTGAGCAGAATGTTCACTGTATTTTTGTAAATTGTTTCGGAAGGATAAACTCCTCCGTTCAGAACCATATCCGCTGCGGCAGCGCTCTCCGCCATCAGGTACAAAAGTTCACTTTTCCGGTTATTTTTCTTGTTTTTTGCCATGGAAGTATAGGTACCTCTGTGCATCTCCAGGTACATTTCTCCCACCCATTTGGGACGTTTTCGGAGTTCTGCGGCATTTTTTTCAAAGTTCGCTTCAATGCGATTAAAGAAATCTCCCGCCTTTTCCACTTTTGCTACAGGCATACCGGGAAGTCCGTATTTCAGGCGTTCGTAGTTTTCCATCATTTCATAAGTCGGGCCGCCGCCTCCGTCGCCGAAACCGAAGGTAACCAGCGTATCATTGGTCATGGATTTATTCTTATAATCCTTCCAGGTGCGGTAAATCTGATTCGGATCAAGTTTGCATACGTAACTTTTAATGATGGACGTAAAGACCTGACTGCCGTCAATTCCTTCCCAGATAAAGGTATCATTCGGCATGGGATTGGTCTCATTCCAGCTCATTTTTGCAGTAAAGAACCGGTTTACACCGCACTTTTTCAAGATCTGGGGAAGCGCACCGCTGTAACCGAATACATCCGGAAGCCAGAGAATCCTGTTCTCTATGCCGAATTCTTCCCTCATAAAGCGTTTACCATACAGAATCTGACGGATCAGGCTTTCCCCGTGGATCAGGTTGGTATCCGCTTCCAGCCACATGGCTCCTTCCGGCTCCCATTGTCCTTCGACAACTGCTTTTTTGATCTCGCCATATAACTGCGGATCACTTTCTTTGACATGCTGATAAAGCTGAGGCTGACTGGACATAAAGATGTAGTCTTTATACCGTTTCATCATATTAATAACGGTAGAAAAACTTCTCTGCGCCTTCTCTCTTGTCTGGGCTACCGTCCAGAGCCATGCCACGTCAATATGGGTATGACCGATACAGCTCACAATGCTCTCTGATTGTCCGCAAAGTTTTCCGTAAAGTTCTTCCTTCAGATACTCTCTTACAGCATCCACGCTCTTATGATACTCCTCAGAATGTACTTCCCTGAGATCCAGCAGAAGAAGTGCTTTATCCAGGCAGTCACGGATCCTGATATAATCATAGGATTCTTCTCCAAGTTCCAGCATGCAAAGGTATGGTGCCTGCAGATCATAGAAAAGAGCTTCCGTAGCAAGAT
Source organism: uncultured Acetatifactor sp. (assembly GCA_934433135.1). Taxonomy (GTDB): domain Bacteria; phylum Bacillota; class Clostridia; order Lachnospirales; family Lachnospiraceae; genus Acetatifactor. The sequence goes on from CAKRZO010000003.1 coordinate 63,449, forward strand.
CCACTGTTTCCACGGAAATATTTACTTCAAAATGTCCGCCCTGCATTCCGGTGTAAAGATACAGATAAATATCCTGTCCCTGCTTCTCTCCAAGAGGCAGCCAGGTATGGTTGGTATCCAGCGCCTGCGTGGTTATACCGTCCACAAATACCGTAAACTGCGGGTTTCTGGCATCCCATTGTCCTTCTCTGCCTGTTTTTACGGATAATCTCAGTTCCTGTCCTCTTTCCGCTTTTAACTCCGGCAGCTGAAGGTGCAGCCAGTAATGATAATCTATCCCGTCAAAAACATGATCCGGCCTGCCCATCTGCCAGGGTGCATCCTCTGCCGGCGGCACATTGGTCGTCTTATATTCCGGGCATTCCACAAAAGAATAAGTTACGGTATCCGCTTTTACGGTTTTGATCTCGTTTAGTTTCTCCGTCATGACACGGATTTTTTCTTTGATAAAATCCACAATAGTTCCCTCCTTGGTCTTCTGCCTGCTTTTCATGCAAGCATGAAATCAGCCTTCATAAATGCTTGTCTGAGCTGTTACTTAATGATAGTATACATCGGAGGCATTGCAGGAACTACTCTTGACATGATATTTCCTGTATGCTATGGTGATTTTATATTTGCATAATTTTTTTATTCACTTTATAATCCATTCTCCCTTACGGCTCGTTCCTTCTCTGACAATCATTCCATTCCTTTGCATTTTCCGAATATAATATTTTACTGTATTCTGATTCATCGAAAGCCTGTCTGCAATTTCTCTTTGTGTGAGTGTAGATTCCTTTTTCAGCAATTTTAAAATTGTTTCCTCAGTGGCAGACTGGGTGGTGGATTGGGTGGCGGATTGGGTGGCGGATTGGGTGGCGGATTCTACAGCCAAATCTTCATCCAACGGTACAATTATTCTGAATATATCTCCTTCCATTAATTTTGGATCCCGTCCGGAATAGAATTTGCAGTATTTAAACAAATTTCTTACACCGGAACCAAGTTTATCTGCATATCCAATATTTCGAAAAAAATCAGCAATGATTGGATTCTTAGGATTCGGTTCCGCATTATCCGGCGTCAAAATCATCTCCTGTGCCGCACGATTAGCATTTTCAACATACATACAATCTTTCTCGATTACAAACTTAGCCTGATAAGAGCTTGTATATTCCCGATGAATCAGGGTATTTGCAATCATTTCACGTGTAATGATATTTCGAAGACTTTTTCTTTGATCTCCCTCTAAATAAAATCTGTCCGGAAGATGCTTACGTCCAAACTCCATTAACTGCTCATAGCTCTCAATAAGGTTCGTTTTAATAATCTCACGGTCATCATACCTGTCTATATCAATTTTCCGAAGCAATGCATCTGTCACATACGCCGGTGCAACATCTGAAATCACATCATCTTTTCCTAACAGCATAACAGCTGCCAAATTATATCCGGACTCACCTGTTACGCGATCCGTACTGTACAGCCGTGTACTTTTCAGAAGCTCTTCATCTGACATACTGTTCCACGGATGCAACCTGGCGCTGTTATTCGCAGCCATTGTTCGAAGTTTCGGCAGCAAATCCAAACGCAAATCTTCCATTTTAACATAGGGAAAAATTTTCCTCTCCGTAAAAATATTCTGTTTGCGAATATACATCTGTGCAATCTGCCCCGTAGCGGTTACCTTGACATCTGCATCATTCACACGATCATAAATGACCTTTTTAAAGCTGTGAACCTCTGCGCTCGGAAGAATATGAACATGAATAATTGTTTTTCCTTCATACGATAAAATTTCCGGAGTGAGGTATACCGTCGGCGAAAACAAAACCGGATTGCTGACACAACTAATAAAATTCTTTACCATATCGGGTGCAGATTTTTTAGGAACCCCACATACTGTCCCATCATCTAACACGCCCATAAAAAGGTCTCCGCCAAAACGATTCAGAAAAGAGCAAACGGATTCATAAACATCATTTTCAATACCATTTCCGCATCGTTTAAATTCAACAGCAACTGTTTCACCTATTTCCAGTATCTTTTTTATTGCCTTTGTATCCACCAAAATCACCTCACATTCTTTATTTTTCATACATTCTTTGCTGCAAAATATTCACCGCATTACCTTTTTATCTTACCACAAAATGTATGTCTTTCCAACAGTGAAATTTGTATTATTCTTGACATGATATTTCCTGTATGCTATGGTGATATCAGGTTGCCTTTCATATGTAGTGAGAAGAAATTTTTTACGGGAGGAAGTATCATGGAGTCTAAAATGCTGGATGCCAAATATCACGTAGAGCCGAATGCCGGCTGCCTGTGCCGCTACGTCAAAAGCGACACGGAGTATTTCCGTCCTCACAATCATAATTATTACGAATTATTTTTGTTTCTGAAAGGAAAAGCCTGTCATATCGTCAATGGGAAGGAACAGCTTCTGAAAGAAGGACAGCTTTTGTTTATACGTGATTTCGATCTGCATGATTACAAAAGTCCGGACGGCAGCTACTTTGAATTTCTGAATCTGGCCTTTTCCAAAGAGACCTTTGATGAAATGCTTGCTTTTTTAGGGCCGGGATATCCCGTTAAACCGCTGCTTTCCGCCCCGTTTCCTCCCATGGTCAGTCTTTCTGCCGGAGAAGAGGAAGCTCTTGCCTATGATTTTATTGAATTAAGCGGGCACGCCAATCCGGACGATATCCGCTTTAAGGCAAGAAGTCTGCTTGTTCATATTTTCAGCAATTTCCTCTGTCATTATACAGAACCGGCGAAGCATATTCCCGCCTGGCTGGAAAGCACTTATGAAAAAATGAAGCACCCGCAGAATTTTATTGCAGGAACCGACAGGATGTTTCAACTATCCGGCAAAACAAGAGAGCATGTGGCACGGCTTATGAAACAATACTACCATACCACACCAACGGATTTCGTAAATGAGCTGCGGCTGGAGCATGCTGCCAAGCTACTGCTGATGAGCAACCTGCCGGTAACGGACATCTGCTATGAATGCGGCTTTGAAAACCTGTCCTGGTTTTACAAATCCTTCTTACGCAAGTTCGGCGTAACCCCGGCCTCATACCGCAAAGGAGTAAAAAATTTTGGGGAAATTTTCCGGGAAAATTTCCCTTGACAGGAATTCGAAAAGCAGGTAAAATGAACAGTGCCGTGTATCGGAAGTTGTCGGAATGGTATGTTGATGTCTGGTCCTACGCAATGAGAATCTGTGAACCGTGTCAGGTTGGGAACAAAGCAGCACTAAGCGGAATCTCTCATGTGCCGCAGGGGCGCCGGGCGGAGTACCGTTTCGTGCTTCCGGTATGCGGCTTTTGTGAATGGCGCGGCTGAACTGTTACGTTTTGGGGATATTCTTCAGATAAGAAATTGTCTATGCGAATTTCGTGTCGCTCAGAAATGAGGGTTGTGATGAATAAGATAACTATGGAAGAATGGATGTCAGATTGCTGTCTTTGCCCACGGCAGTGCCATGCGAACCGCCTAAAAGGGGAATTGGGGTTCTGCAGATCCGGCGCTGATATAACTGCCGCCAGAGCTTCCCTTCATATGTGGGAAGAGCCGTATATCTCCGGCTGCTGCGGTTCCGGAACGGTATTTTTTTCCGGTTGTAATCTTCGTTGCATTTTCTGTCAGAATCACGAAATTGCCCTTGGGAAGAAAGGGCATGCGCTTTCTCCCAAGCAGCTTGCCGGCACCTTTTTACGGCTCCAAGAAAAGGGAGCTCACAATATTAATCTGGTGACTCCCACCCATTTTGTTCCTCTGATCCGGGAAGCGCTGCTGATCAGCAAAGAATCAGGTCTTACTCTGCCCATTGTCTATAATACGGGCAGCTATGAATATGCCGAAACGCTTCATCTGTTGGATGGTCTGATTGATATTTATCTCCCGGATCTTAAATACTACGCTTCTGATTTAAGCATGCGTTATTCCCGGGCAGCAGACTATTTTCCGATCGCCTGCGATGCCATTGCGGAAATGTTCGCACAGACAGGCGCAGCTGTTTTTGATCCTCAAACCGGCCTTATGAAAAAAGGACTGATCGTCCGGCACTTGGTTTTACCCGGTCAGACAAAGGATTCCAAAAAAATACTGCGTTATCTTCATGAGACCTACGGAGACCGGATTTATATCAGCATTATGAATCAATATACGCCGTTACCGCAGGTTGCTCATATCCCCGAATTAAACCGCCGCGTCACGAAGGAAGAGTATGAAAGAGTGCTTACTTTTGCTTCCCGAATCGGCATTACCAACGGTTTTATCCAGGATGGTGATACTGCCGAAGAAAGCTTTATTCCGCCCTTTGATGCAGAAGGGTTTCTGCTGGGAAATTGAATTCTGCCAAATCTGTTTTAGGCCGAAAGCCGACTGCTGTAAAAACAGGGCACGTTCAGATTTCCACGGAAATCATAAAGTAGCCAAACTCTCCCGGGGATACCGGTTCTTTTTTGCATTCAAAGCTTTCAAACCCAAACAGGATCGCCGCCTGCCGTTCCTTTTCATAAAAATTGCCCGGTACGCCTATGTAATACCGCTCTTTCCCGTTTTTGATCATTCTGGCCAGTATCAGATGTTCATAATTATAAAAACCATGTAGCAGGAAGCTGTTGGAAACCAGCTTATGGTACTGTTTTTGCAAGACCACAAAGTCCGCCGGTGTGATACACAGGTAATCTCTCTCATCCTGAAAAGGGAACTTATGCGGGTACAAATCCGCAAGCTGCTGCCATTTATCCTCATACAATCTCGGGATCGGGCGGGGACGTTTTCTGGAGTTTTTTGTTCGATCCTGTCTCTCCGGTTGTTCTTCTCTCTCCGCTCTTTTCAATTGTCCGGCTTCCATCACGGATTCATTTTTTTCCACTGCCGCGTATGAATGCACTTCGGTTTCCGTCCCTCCGACAGCCGATGGTAAGCTGCTTTCACTCTCTGCCGCAGCAGCTGCAGGCTGTGCTTTTATTTCCATCACCGCCTCTGTGTCTGACTGTGTCCTGATTTTACCATCTGTCACTGCTGCACTTGACCGTGTTTCATTTCCAGCCGCCGCAAACTCCGGCTGCAATACCGTCACAGTCTCCACATAGAAATTCTTTTGAGATATAACATTTTGCGGCGGATTCCTTTCTTCCACAGCCTCTGCAAAGGAATCCGAATTGGCTTCCGTCTCCTGCCGCCAGATACACTGCAGACAACGCTCCTTGTCCAATGGGATTTCGATTTGTATCAGTTCATCATAAGGAAGTTCTACACTCTTCCATTTTCCCTCTGCTTTTCCTTCTTTAAAAAAGAGCTTTCCGGGATATATTTTACTTTGTCCGCACCAAAATACAACTTCCCTTACCCACTCGCCCTGCCTTTCGGTTCTGTTAATGGTGACCTGGATATTACAGATATTTTCAATCCGTTCTATTTTCACAAACCCTGCACAGAACTGTTTTTCCCCGTTTTTCACATATTCCACATATCGGATTTTCCGCTCATATCTGCGCTCACGGTTACCTTCATATGACATACCGCTGTTCCACCTCCGCTGCTTTGTCCTTTTTCCTTCTATATAGTATTGTATTCCGCAGCTTGTCCGGATATGAATTACATCTTAAAAACGCATTGACCAAATTTTCCAGATTCGGACTGAACCGATTCTGGCTGACCTTCCCGGTTACAGAAGTATTGACAAGCCTCACGGGATTCTTCTTTTATCATACGTTTTTAAAGAAAAATGCGATTGTCAGAAAATGAAAACAGGTATCCATATGCCTAATCATCTATGCCCTTGTTCCGAAGAGAGTGAAACTGATTATTCCGGGGGTTATTCCCCTGGGATAACCAACAACTCTTACCCTTGCTTCCCTGCATAAAACCGGCTTAAAACTTCTATAATCAACATTGAAATCCTTATCATTTTCTGACATATTAAGGAGTACTTTCCAATTCCCTTTACCAACTTCTTCTCTTCCCTCAATTATATAACGATATGGTCCGGGAATAATTCCCTTTTCATAATTCATATTTATATCACGCCACATAATTCGCGATGCCTCACAGAAATACGGAGCCATCATATCAACGTATAATGTCGGCTCATCGTCATCCTCTTTCGGCTGCCACCATGTGAGTGCACTCTTATCAAATGCATACATCGGATGTCTGCCCTCAACGTATGAGGATGCCCTGATGCGATTTCTGTGAAAAAATGTGAGGGACTTAAGTTCTGCCGGGCAACCACCGGATTCATGTGCCAATTGCGGAGTATCCGTAACCGTACAATAAAGCTCTCCGTTCTCATCAACAAACACTCTATCCATTCCTATTCTACGCTCATAAGGATGTATTGCACAATAAGTTATTGTATAAAATGCCCAAAGAGAGTTTTCCGGCCCATGCACAATACAGCCATGCCCGGCACCGCTCACAAGCCCATTTGTATGAACCGCAACAGGATTATGCTTTTGGCATTTGAATTCTTCTAACGGCCCCTTATCTGAATAATATGCCGCCATGCAATACGATGGGTACTGCGTTCCCGGTGTTGCATAAATCATATAGTAACGGCCATTATGTTTCAGCATCCACTGTCCTTCAATCCATCCGAACTTTGTATCCTGATTGTCGGCACCGTTATGTTCCCAGTTATTTTCCGGGTTAAACTTATGAATTACAATCGGCATTGTCATGAACTTTCTTGGATCATTGCCATCCAGTTCGACTCCGACAGACATGCTGGTAAAAGAACCATCTTCCTTATAGTCTTCGTCCGCGAACCAATATAGGTATATTCTCCCGTCATCGTCAAGAAAAAGAGCTGAATCCACAGGCTCAATTTCCATTCCATCCGGCATGATGAACTTGCCAAGATATTCAAACGGACCAGTCGGCGATTCCCCGATATAAAGGCCGTGAGAGTGCGAAGTCATAAGAAATTTACCATTATACGGAATAACGGATGGAGAATACATCATATCGTATGGCTCTGTACGAACATGCTTCCACGTTGCAAAATCCTCTGATACAAAACACATCCCATAACTCGGATACATATACCATTTGTTATCATAGTAGAGTACGCTCGGATCTGAAATACTTCTGAAATCAAGATATGGCTCTCCGGTATATTCCAATGCTTTATGTCCGTAATCGTTCCCTTGCGGACATTGGGGAATAGACAAAGGATTGCAATAAGTTTTTTTATTATAAATATTTTTAATTGACATATGTTCCTTTCTTATGACATCGCACACTTTAACGAATGATTAAAATAGTTTTTTCCGTTTTCTCATTCTTTGTATGCCTGTTCGTAAAGTTCCTCATTAATCTTCTTAAGTTCTTCGCCGCCGGCCTTCTTATATTCCTCGATCAATTTGTCAACGACGGAATCGAATGTTTCTTCAGAAGCCATGATTCCTTTTACGTATATCTCGTCCTCAATTTCATAAAGAGCTGTTTCAAGCAGAGTTTTATTCTCATTTATCGGCGGAAGCACCTTTTTGCAGAAGCCATCCTCAATACTATATTTGGCATTCTCTCTATACACATCAGGAGCAACTGTTGCTATTGCAGCCATATCAATTATTTTTTCCGGATCAGGATTATATTTCCCATTCACAATTAATGCCAGGTCAAATCCCAGGTTATACCAATGCGTTTTGTTTGCTTCCTCTGTGTCGATTATCTCTGGAATACCGTTCTCGTCAAGTTTGTAATTTTTTCCCTCAAATCCATACTGCAGCGTCTTAAGCACATCATCATCTGCCATCCAGTTGAGATATTTCATCACGTTTTCGACATTTTTTTCACTGGTCTTAGGAACTGCAATATACATGCCATTCATGGAGTAGACGGTTTTTAAATGTTTTCCGTCCTTATTCGTCCAAGTATCAAGTGCAACAAACTCGGCATTCGGGTTTGATTTTTTAAGAGTACTGTATATGCCGCCTGACTGAAGCGGTCTGCCAAGGTCATCGTTGATAAACCCGACATATCCGTTCGCCACATCGGAATCATACTGCTTTCTGTCTTTATCGAGTGCAAAGTCGGGACTAAGCAACCCTTCATTATACATCTTGTTTATGAATCTCAAGCCTTCTTTGAATCCATCCTGAAGAACACGCGGCGTACAGGTAACTTCTTTATCCGTCATATCCGAAGTAATAAAATTGGCGATAAGATCCGTAAACATTGCCGTGTGAAATGAAAAGCCGAAAGGAATATTTTTATCTCCATTGTTTCCGGGATCTTTTTCCTTGAAAGCCTTAAGAACATTGTAAAATTCTTCGGTAGTGGTCGGAACTTCCATACCAAGAACATCAAGCCAGTCTTTTCTTATAAGCTGACCGGTTTGTCCTCTCACAAGCCTTTTTGCCGGAATAAGAATTTGTTTGCCATCTATCTGGCCTACCTCCAGCAAATCCTCTCCGAGAAATTCGACAAGCTGCGGAGCTTTGTCAACATAATTCGAAAGATCTGCAAGTCCGCCTTTTGCATAATAATCATAGAGTGCGGAATAGTCATATGTAAAAATGATATCGGGCGCTTCGTTCGCTGCCATAAAAATATTCAACTGCGATGCCTCAGACGCACGCGGAACGGAAACATACTCCACCTTGATGCCATTAGGGTCACCGAATTCTTCCTGCACCCACTTTGTCATTGCATTGTCGGTTATGGATCCTGCTCCCTCAGGAACATCACCACGTTCAAAGATTTCAACCCGTAAAACCTCTTTGTTGCCCGTGTCTGTGTTTTTGCCGCTGCCACAGCCTGCAAGCAGTCCACTGACCGCAATAATACCTGCAGCCAATAACCCTATTTGTTTCTTCACCTTTTCTCTTTTTTTCATTTTCATCTCTCCTTTTATTAAATTAAGCAAATTACACCACATGGTGTAAAATTCTTTTTGTATCATGCGGTGGGGTGCCCTCGCTCTTTCATGGCGCACCTAGCCTTTAATAGACCCCAACGTTACTCCTTTTACAAAATATTTCTGGGCAAAGGGATATGCCGCCATAATCGGAACAGCAGCAAAGACAATACTTGCACTCTTTAAATTTTCCGGCGTCAGCTTTGAAAGGTTCGCCCCCTCAAACTGAGTAAGCTCGGTTGACTGCGTAATATCAATCATCATCTGTAACTTGTATTGTAATGTGAACAGAGACGTATTCTGAATATAATAAATTACATCCTGAAACGTATTCCATCTGCTTACGGCATAGAACAATGCTACTGTTGCTATCGCAGGTTTTAAAAGCGGCAGTGCAATTTTGAACATAATCGTAAAATCTGTTGCGCCGTCAAGTCTGGCCGATTCATCAATACTTGCCGGAATATCTTCAATAAAGGTTTTTAGAACGATCAAATTATAAGCGCTCAAAAGGCACGGCAATATGAGCACCAATACCGTATTCGTGATTCCAAGCGCCTTATTCAGCAAATATTGCGGAATAACACCACTGTCAAAGTACATGGAAACCACAATAAATGTCATAAAAACCTTTCTTCCATAAAGCCGCTGCTGCGCAAGGGCAAATGCTCCGCACAAAGTTACAAACATTGCAAGCAAAGTATAGATCAACGTAAGTGCTATTGTATATCCAAGTGAAAAAGTCATCGTTGCATCATTAAGTACCGTTTTATATGCTTCAACATTAAAACCGATGGGAAACAGTGTCACTTCGCCTTTCGTAATTGCCTCTGATGAACTCAGCGAGACAGAAATAATATTAAAAAAAGGAATGATTGCTATGGATGCTGCTGTAACAAGCAAAATCATTATCACCCAATGGAAAATTTTATCACCAGCCGCTTTATTCTTCATTATGTAGATCACCTCTTTCAAAATAGTATGACAAATTACCAAATACCCTTTTCACCCATTGCCTTTGCAGAAGCATTGGCAATCGCTAAAAGCAATACACTCACCACGGACTGAAACACTCCCGCAGCGGTTGCAAACGAGAATTTACCTCCCTGCAAGCCAAGTCTGTAAACAAATGTACTTAGTACATCGCTATATTCCTTCACAAGAGTGTTTCCCATAGCAAAGGGCCTTTCAAACCCTATTGACACCATTGAGCCAAGCTTCATGATAAGCAGCATTACAATGGTTGGCTTGATAGACGGCAGTGTAATATGAATCATCTTTTTGAATATTCCGGCACCGTCAACCTCAGCAGCCTCGTAAAGAGCAGGGTCGATACCGGTTATTGCTGCAAGATAGATAATTGTATTCCAGCCTGCACTCTGCCATATGCCGGAAAGCAGATAAACTATCAGCCATAAATTCATGTTTGTAAGAAACGGAATTCTCGTTCCAAGCATTGCATTAACCATACCTGTATTTGTACTGAACAGCTGATACATTATTCCGCCGACAATCGACCAGGACAAAAAATAAGGAATATAAAGTGACGTTTGAACAAACTTCTTGAAACGGACATTGAGCACTTCATTTAAACACAGTGAAAGAATAATCGGCATTGGGAACGAGAAGAAAAGCTCAAGAACATTTATTCTTATTGTATTAAACAGCACACGTTTGAAATCCTCCATTGCCAAAAGTCTTTCAAAATTACGCAATCCTATCCATGGACTCTTTATAATTCCCTGAAAGATATTGTAATCCTTGAATGCCACTGCAATTCCCAGCATCGGTATGTACTTGAACACGATAAAATACAACATCGGAACAAGCAATAAAACATACAGTCTCCAATCCCTTTTTATACCGAAATAAAATACATTTTTTTTAGCAAAGCACTGCTTTTGTTTCATTATACAGGCGCTCCTTTTTCTATATCTTGTATTCATTATATCGTGAACATAGCTCACTCAATGCATTTCACAAAATCACACTCGTAAACAAGTGATTTTATTTCATTATATTCATCAAGCCGGATTTAGCCAAGTGGTATAAATTTTATATCTGTAGTACCTTTTTATGTTTTCAGCATATTTCTATATAACCATTTCTTTGTTCCAGCCTATATTTCCCTTTGGGAAGCGTTATTCCGGCATCTCCAACAATAAAATCAAATTCAACAGGGGAAAGAACCGTATAAAATATCCTCCCGTTACATCTGTCCCACCGTGATCTAACCGTCCCGTGCCTTGTTTCGATCGAGGCCGCCGCAAATTCAAGTCTGTTTGTCACTTTTGGCCTGATCACGATACGCTTAAATCCCGGCGCCGCCTCATCGATATTGATTCCGGCCATAACCTCATACATCCATGCTGCAACGGCACCATAGGCATAATGGTTAAATGAATTCATCTCCGGGCTCCACATATCTCCGTTCTCGTTTATACCGTCCCAATGTTCCCATATGGTTGTTGCACCCATACGCACGGAAAACAACCAGGATGGAAATTCTTCCGACAAAAGAAGCGAATACGCAGTCTCCTCATATCCGTTATCCGACAGCGCATAAAGTATGTACGGTGTTCCTACAAAACCTGTTGCAATCTTTCCGTCGTTTTCATCAATCAGCCTGACAAGCTTTTTTGCGATTTCCGCTTTGTTGTCCGTTAAGTCAAACATAAGCGCAAGTGAACACTCCGTTTGTGTTTTCGGCATATGGTACGTTTTTTTAAATTCCCTGACAATATTTTGATAAAGCAGTTCATATTCCCCGGAGTTCTCCCCTATTACACGCATTACCTTTGCAAGCAGATTAACTGAGTTTGCATAAAATGCCGAGGCTATAAAATAAGGATCACTTGCCCCGCTCCATGAGCCATCCTCCGAATCTGTTGCGAGCCAGTCACCAAGCATTCTGCCGCTGTTCCATAAATATTCATTTTCTCCGCTTCTGCGAATTCCCTCTACCCATTTTTTCATCGAATGTATTTGTCTTTCCAGTATTTCTTTGCTTCCATATGTAAGGTATATCTGCCATGGACAGATAACACAAGCATCCCCCCATGCAGCAACCTGACACCAATGACTGTCATCCGGAGGGATCGTTTTCCGCATTGCATTCGGGATGATATTCGGTACTCCACCAAAGTCATATTGTTCCGATGCAAGATCGGAAAGCCATTTGTTGAAAAAGCGTTCCACATCGAAATTGTACGATGCGGTTTTGACAAATACTTGTGCGTCCCCTGTCCAACCAAGTCTTTCATCACGCTGTGGGCAATCCGTCGGAATGTCCAGATAATTGCTTTTCTGACTTTGGATAACATTTTCATAGAGTCGGTTCACAAGCTCGTTTGAGCAGCTGAAATGCCCCGTTCTCTTTATGTCGGAATACACTTCTATAGCAGTAAATTTATCCGGATCAATTTTTTCCGGATAATCATCAAGTCTGATATATCGGAAACCCATAAACGTGAAATTGGGTTTGTATATCTGCCGTCCCTTTTTTGAAATGTACTCTATTTTTGCTCTTGCCGTGCGCAGATTTGCTGTATAAAAATTCCCATTCTTATCTAACGTTTCGGCATGACTGATGGTAACCTTTTCACCATAACCGGTATCAAGCTCAAATTCAATATAACCGGTCATATTCCTCCCGAAATCAAGTACATGCTCACCGCGTGGCGTTATGATATATTCAATGGGCTTTATACGCTCGTGTTCCTTGACATATTCCCCTTCCTGAAGGATCAGTTGCTGTTTCGGTAAATCTCTCTTTCCCACTTTTTGCGGCGGATATTCAATTCCCCGCGCATCATAGTATTCTCCATTGTACAGATCCGAATAAATCACTGCACTTTTGTTCACAAGCCATGACTCATCTGTGACTATGCTGTCAATGCTGCCGTCAGCATATTCAATCGTTAACTCACCGATGATTGCAGAACAATCCGACCACACATTACAATCGCGCAATGGCATAACTCCGCGGCACCACCCCTTACCGACAAGCACCGTAAGGGTATTTTCCTTCTCAAGCATATCTGTTACATCATAACACTGGACTTGAAGTCTTTTTTCATAATTTGTCCATCCGGGTGCGAGGATAAAATTTCCGATCCTCTTTTCATTCAGCCTTGCGACATAAACTCCCATTGCTGTTATCATCAGCTGCGCCCTGAAAACCTTTTTTGATATTTTAAACTTTTTTGTGAATTCAGGTGCAATATCTCCCATATCTGTCTGTGGCGCTATCCAACATGATTTATCAAGCATTATCCTTATACTCCTCTCTTCTCCGTATCAAGCAGGTATCTTTCCGCTTCCTTCCAATATTCCATCGATTCGACAGGTGCATCATCTAGTTGCCAGTACTGTGTCATCATACCCTCCTTTTGCGGCCCGGACTTTGCTATATCCGATAAATAGCTTTTCAGTTCCCCCGTTTCTATCGAATTTTTCGGCGCAAATTCCTCCGATGCACAGTAATCCGCAAGTGCCTTAAGCATTGCGCACGATGAGCAGTCTCCTGTTTCAACTCCGGTAAAATTCATTCCCGTCACCAGCAACTTTCCTTTTCCCACGCAAAGCTCAAATGCATATGTAAAATTACGCATGGTTCTATCATACATAAGCTCGGGCAGTTTAAATTTTCCGGGATCGAATCTGTCACGGTTACATTTATCAATACCGCTCACAAGCGAATTGACCTCTATCGGAAAATCGTCAAGGTTTATTTTATCACTGTCCTCTATCAGGTTATAATACTGGAAGTTTATCTCTCCATCGGTCGGAAATCCGTATTTATTCAAAATTTCATCATTGTCATATCCGCCGTTTATGGTTCCTCTGTCCCAGATAACTCCTTTGAATCTTTCCCAAGTGTGTCTGAAAGAATACTTCGGTGCTTTCATATTTTTATGTAGAAGATGCCTCGTCCAGTCCGTTCTGTAAAGTAGCAGCACATTTGCTCCGCTTTCCAGTGCATCAAACATATCGTCATTCAACATATCTGTGATAATCAAACTGCTTTTCTCGTCAAAACAACAGCGGTTATTGAGATAGTTTTTTTCCATTTTGTTTTCAGCTGGAATCTGCAATTTATTTTCGTGCTTAGGAAAAATCCACATTTCCCACGAATTTGTGCAAACACTGTTTTCAAACGTGATGTTTGTACTCAAAATCAGCTTTGCTGCTTTTTTCACTTCGGGTGCAGTAACAGAAAGGCTACATATTTTGTATACTCCGAATTTTTCCGTATTTATCTTTTTCAAACCTGCTGTCGAATACACGATCCCGTCAGCATAAGAAAGTGTATAATGAAAATCACCGTACTTTTCGGAATGGATTGCGTATTGAGACAAGAACACCGGAACGCTGAATTTTTCACCGCTTTCATATACCTGCTTGTCCAAGCGTGCAAGAATGACCGTGTCACCGTTAAAGCAACGAAACTTCTCCGCCGATATTCCCTGTTCCTCATCAAAACAGTCCACAACGCCATTCGAATTTTCGTATCTGTCGGTGTCAGCGAACTGCAACATATGAAATCCGGAAAGAATATTGCTTGCACGAATCGCCTCAAGCGCAGTTTTCCAACATCTGTACTGAAAATTCTTCGTTACCTGCAGGAGCTTCTTAAAATTATCCTTATATCCTTTCGCCTCAAGCATCTTAATTTCTTCATCAACCCACCAGGGAGCTTCTTTTCCATACTGTGCAAACTTTTTCTTCAGGGTATAAAAATCACGCCACGACACATAGTGGCAGACTTCGTGTGCGATAAGCGGTCTGTTAAAACTGATTTCGCGGTGCAGGATCGTTCCCTTATCTTCTTCCGTCATCGGAAGTCCGCTCACGTTTCCGAAGCAAAGCAGATTTTCGGTGTTTGCAAACATGTCTCTGTGTTTTCCATACGGGAAAAAGTACCCCATGTGCTGCACGTCAAAATCAACATATTTACGGTCATATTCTCCGTGTGCGCAAGTGTCCAGAAACAATCTTGTCGGATCATTCTTTTTTATATAGTCGTGAATTTGCTTTATCCTCTCATTCCTGCCGGGATTACGGATTTCATTTCCCACACAATAAACCATAAGCGACGGGTGATTGTAAAGACGATTTATGATTGCAGCCAGCTCGTCATCGGTGACAAAATTATCTTTGCCATAAAGCATTTCCGTTAGATTTTCGTAGTCCTGATTATCGGCTCTGGTTTCTATATGCAGAAGCATTCCAAGCTCATCCGCCGCCTCAAAACATGCCTCCGACGGAATAACAGAATGAAATCTGATTGCATTAAATCCGTATCTTTTTGCCATCAGCATATTTTTGACATAAAAATCTTTTTCATCGAGTCCGCAATTGTTTCCATGCTCATGTGCCGCACATCCCCTGATATATGCCCGCATATAAAACGGGGATCCGTTAAGGTAAATGTAGTTTTCATCCGTTTCGAAATAACGAAAACCAAATCTGTCGCAAATACGCTCCTCACCTTCTTTGCTTATCAGCAATGCTTCAAACAGATAAAGCACAGGACTTTCAACAGACCACATTTCAGCCGGAATTCCTGCCGATATCACAATTCGTTTGCTGTCGGCAACGATTTCTCCGCTTGTCATAATTTGACCATCTGCATCTTGTATATGCCATATACAACTCTCAATTACGGTTTTGGAAATAATCTCTGCCAAAAAGCCGCTTTCAATCTTTTTCGCTGTGATTTTTAAGACGGTATTTTTGCTGCTTATCATACTTTTTTCTCCTTCGCGTGCGATTTTGCATTTTAATTGTAACATACTCACTCTTTTTTTTAAGTATCAATAAATTAAGAATAATGTTCTTATCTTTATCATTTCAGGGCAGCGCTTGACAGGTCAATTCTTTTACGGTACATTGTAATCAGCAAAGAAATATCTGTATGATAAGCGAGGTAGCAACTATGTCGTATAAGGTAATTGTTGTTGATGATGAAGTTATAATTAGAAACGGTATCGCCAAGTTTATTAACCGTTTCTCAGACGATTTTGATGTTGTAGGCGTTCTCGAAGACGGTCGAAATGCCATTGATTATTTGGAGACTCATCATACAGATCTTGTTATCAGTGATATAAAAATGTCGAATATAGACGGAATAGAATTAAGCAACTATATTCACGAACACTTTCCCTACACAAAAATAATCGTTTTGAGCGGTTATTCCGACTTTGCCTATGCGCAGCAATTGATGAAAAGCGGCGTTTCTCTTTATCTTTTAAAACCGATTGGCAAAACAAAACTTCTTGATGCGCTTTCTGAGATCAAGCAACAACTTGATGAAAGAGTACATACCGCAAAACAGATTGAAAAATATAATTCACTTGTAAACGAGTTGAATCGAATTTTCTTTGTTGACCTGATATTCGGAGAGTGCATGAATGAAATTTCGCCGATGCATCAAATGGCTCTTTCCAGATTCAACAACCCGGAAGATAAGTATTGCTCCATTTTAAAAATACGTCGTTCCCCGATGCTTGATAAGTATCTTAAGTGCAGCGAAAATAGTGCACCTTCTTTTATTTCAAGTTTTTTTGCCCTTAATAATGAAGAAAACTTTTGCACTTATCTTGATGACGACTTATTTGTCGTTGTATCAAATAATGATAACATCAACTTTCTCATTGATGCTTTTAAAACATGGAGTATAGATACCTGTAAAATGGATATCCGTGTTTCCGTTATTTACAGTTGCAAAGGACTTCTCAATCTAAAGCAATATTCCTCTGATGATTCTGTCAGAAATGTCTTTTTAAGCGATGATGTTATCACGACGCAGCGTTTAAAGCTTATAGTTTCCTATATTTGCTATCACATGACCGATGAGGCAATTTCTCTTTTTTCACTTTTTTTCAGCAAAAGCAATTTAAGCCTCTCTGATATATTCAGTTTACTATGTGACAAGATCGGTAACAGCTATCATATAGAACCTTCCAAATATGTGTCCATTGCGGAGAATTCCAATGGAGATTGCATTGAAGCCTTTAAAATTTTCATTAACGATTATTATGTTATGTCTAAGGGCAAAAATGACCTTATTATAAAGATAAAAACGTACATCTCTCAAAATTACATGAACAATATTTCACTTGAGGTGCTTTCGAAGGTTATATATATGCACCCTGCATATCTTTCCTACTTTTTCAAGCAGGAAACGGGAATTAATTTCTCCGATTACCTGTTTGATGTACGTATGCTCAACGCGACAAAGCTCCTCAGGGAAAATAAATATAAAATTAACGAAATCAGCAGGCTTGTTGGGTACAGCAACTACAGATACTTTCTGAAACAATTTAAAAAGTACTCCTCTTATACCCCTCAAACCTACCGCAAAATTATATGGATCAATGACTCTGTAAAGGAATGAGATATTCATGGCTGATAAATATAAAATAACAACATCTATTTCACGCTACGGTTTCAAAAGCATATTCACCAAAAATATATTTTTTTCATGTCTGGCAATTATATTTTCATTCAGCGTTATAGCAGTCCATACCTACTATAACGCTTTAAAAGAATTCAAGTATACATCACAACAAGTTGCAAAAGAAAAGGCTGCCACTGTTGCGCAGGCATATGATTCATCTCTCAAAACACTTTCCAATCTTGTTTATGAAATTGCAAACAATAAAAATATATACACTGCATTTTACGGTGTTCCTGTCACCAGTGACAATAAAATTATAAATTATGACAACATAATGGACTATCTTTCCACTATTTCAACGTGGCACCAGTACCTGGATTCCATCTCTCTTTATATTGAACGTGAAGATGTCAGTATATCTGCAAGCTCCTGCTTCGCAATTGATAAATCAAAAAACAAAGCATACAAATATTATAAGGACAGTTCCATACCTGTTCTTTCCATGTCTCCTGAAGAAAACGGCTCTCTCAGCAGACTGAATATTGTATATAGATATTGTGACTATCAAAATTCCCCCCTAGGCTACTTGCTGTTTCAGATTAATATCCACAATTTTTATGAGTCACTCGGTGCACCTCTCCCTTCAAACAGCACGGATCTTATGCTTTGTGTCAATTCTTCCGGCACAATCATCACATCATCCCGCAGCTCTTATCTTGGTAAAAAACTGGAGGATCTGATCCCCCGCCTTAATACAGGCAATATTATCGAACTTGACGGGAATAAATATTTTCATGAGCAGACAAGGTCATATCTGGGCGGTCAATATGTTTACCTGTGTGGTACAAATCAATCTGACGTTTTGAAAGAACAAATGACTAAAATTGTCATGCTCATGCTGATATATATTGTTATCGCAGGCACACTTCTGTCATTGTTTATTACCTCCCGGAACTCTCATCCGCTTCTCGAGATTCTTTCTTCTTTGCAAAAACTTCCGTTTATTTCCGAGAAAAGTGCGGATGAAACTGCATTTATAACGCAGATACTGTCTACGTTTGAAGAACAGGCAGATAATTTAGCAACGGAAATAGGGCACAAATTATCAATGGTTCATAAATTTCAACTGAAAGCATATCAGAATCAGATGAATCCGCATTTTCTTTGCAATACACTGGAAACCTTAAAATGGATGGCACTTGATTACGAGACCGATGACTTTCGGCTCTCCGATTCCATTGAAAACCTGTCAAAAATCGCAAAATACAGTTTGGATAATAATGATTACTTCGTTGATCTGTCAACGGAAGTTAATTTCACTGAAACCTACATAAAAATACTGCAGCTTCGTTTCCCTGGCAAGATTGAATTCAATTGGGATATTCCGGAAGATTTATCCGGAATAAAGACATTGAAGTTCTGTATACAGCCGTTCATTGAAAATGCTGTTTTATATGGGCTGAAAGGACGTAGTTCTCCTCTCAAAGTAGATATTACAATTTGCATTGAAGGCAAATTCCTTATCGTGAAAATCAGTGATAACGGAATCGGAATTCCTCATGATAAACTTACAGAACTGCAAAATAAGCTTTCCACCGCGGATTTAGCGAATACATGCGATGGAATCGGTATCCTTAATACGCATGCACGTATCAGACTTGTGTATGGCGACCAGTGCGGTGTTCATATTGAATCGTATGAAGGAGCCGGGACAAGCGTCATCATTATAATGGATAAAGATAACTAATTGAAAAATGAATTTAACGGAGGTACTTATTTATGGACTGGAACAAAGAATTTTATTTCGCAGAGGAACGCCCTTTTGACCGTCTCGTTGATGGCTACAGCAACATATCAATCTTCAGAAATATGGCCGTTATCGGTGACAGCCTTGCATCGGGAGAGTTTGAGGTTCACCACCCGAATTCTTCTCCTGAATTTTTCGATGTGTTCGATTACTCGTGGGGACAGTTTATTGCAAGAAAAAACGGTATTCATGTATATAATTTTTCACGTGGCGGAATGACAGCAAAAGAGTATATCACAAGCTTTGCAGATAAAAATAATCTCTGGGACCGTGAAAAAGCATGTCAGGCATATATTATTGCACTGGGTGTTAATGATTTGTATCATACAGATATTGAGATAGGATCCCTGCAAGATATTGATGACAACGATTATCGTAATAATAAAGGCACTTACTGTGGCTATTATGCCCAAATTATTTCAAGATATAAAGAAATCAGCCCCCATGCCAAGTTCTTTTTGGTCACCATTCCCGACGACATTCGTCGCGACTACAATAAGCAGCAAAGACAGTGCGGCTTACTCTACGACCTTGCGAAGCATTTTGAAAATACATATGTGATAGATTTATATAAGTACGGTCCAAAATACGATGAAAAATTTCAACATGAATTTTTTCTTAATGGTCACTTAAATCCCATGGGCTATATCCTGTCGGCAAGATTAATTGATTCATATATCGATTACATTGTCAGACATAATCCTATGGATTTTCTTTATACCGGACTTATCAACTTTAATAAAAATGCCTGAGCATCAAAGCAACCTTCTTATGGTATTAACCCCGAAAAAAATACCGGAAACGATTCTATAGGTTGTCCTACTATGATAAATAGTGTATAATAAACTATCATTTATTATATGCCTTTTCAAAGAAAAGGTCATAAGGGAAAAAAATAACAGCAGGAGGAATCGTTATGAGTTTATCGCTACAAACCGGCCGTCCAACCGATATGACCGGAAGGCTTCCCAAAGAAAAAAGAGTTTATGATTTATTAGATGAATTGGGACTTTCCTATGAACGCATCGATCATGAAGCTTTGATGACAATGGAGGCCTGTAAAGAAGTGGACGAAGCGTTAGACGCGATAATCTGCAAAAATCTCTTCCTGTGTAATCGCCAGCAAACACAGTTTTATCTGCTGATGATTCCCGGAGATAAGACCTTTCACACCAAAGAGCTGTCCTCCCAGATTGGCAGCGCCAGGCTGTCTTTTGCGGATGCACAGCATATGGAAGAATACCTTGATATTCTCCCGGGCTCTGTCAGTATTATGGGATTAATGAATGACCCGGAAAACCATGTGCGCCTTCTGGTGGATGAAGATGTCCTTAAGGGAGAATTTCTGGGCTGTCATCCTTGCGTGAACACTTCCAGCCTGAAATTAAGAACTGCGGATGTTTTCGACTCGTACCTGAAAAAAGTTCATCATGATATGACTGTAGTTCACTTGTCCCCTTAAAAGGTGCGCCACCAGGCGCACCGACAAAACAGGGTACAAAAGCGGCGTATATCACCGACTTTGTACCCTGTTTTTGCTAATACTTCATTGTTATAGTTCGTCTAGTAATCCAGGTTGTCCAGGTATTTCATGTAATTCACAACCATAAGAGCAATCTTAAAGGTAAGGGCATCTTCAAAATTCCTCAGATCCAGTCCCGTGCTCTTATAGAGCTTTTCAATCCGGTATACCAGAGTATTCCGATGTACAAAAAGCTGACGGGATGTCTCTGAAACATTCAGATTATTCTCAAAGAACTTGTTGATAGTAGTCAATGTCTCTTCATCCAGGTTCATGGGTACATTGTCCCCGAAAATCTCCTCTATGAAAATCTTGCACAGATTAACAGGAAGCTGATAAATCAGGCGTCCGATTCCCAATGTACTGTAAGCTGCCACACTCTTTTCCGCATAGAAGATCTTTCCTACATCCAGAGCCATCTTAGCTTCCTTATAGGATTTGGAAACATCCTTTAATTCCGGAACAATCGTACCGAAAGAAACTTTTACATTCAGCATGGCTTCTGTATTCATCATGTCCACAATCGTCTGTGCAATCTGCATCAGATCATCGTAAGTGGTCTCATTTTCAACTGCTTTGATCAGAATCACGCTGGTCTCGTCCACTGCCGTGATGTAATCTCCGTTCTGATTGGAAAACATGCCCTTTAAGAGCTCTGTTACCATTCCGTCCTTTTCCAGTCTGGCTTCTACCAGGAATACCACTCTGGGCTGGGTAACTTCCACATGAAGCTTCTTCGCACGATTATAAATATCCACCAGAAGCAGATTATCCAAAAGCAAATTCTGGAAGAAGTTGTTGCGGTCGAACCTTTCCTTATAGGCAATCACCAGATTCTGCAGCTGACAGACTGCTATCTTTCCTACCATATAGACATCATCGCTTAAGCCCCGTGCCACCAGGATATAAAGAACTTCCCCGTCATCCACTATTTTTAACAGATGATGATGTCCGATTACCTGACTGTCCGCCGGTGATGCGGCGAACCCGGTCAATAGTCCGGTACTGATCTCCTCCATATCTGCGGTCGATGCAACTAAAGCTCCGGTCAGATCATATACATTTAAATCCACTTTGGTAATTGCTCTTAATTCGTCAATACTTGTCTGAATCGTCTGACTAGAAATCATTCTTACACTTCCTCCGTTTACTTTTTATCTGTAACATCTACAAAAGGGGCTGTGACAGAAAGCACAGCCCCGCATTGTTTTTCTAAAATATCAACTAGTTGGTAATAACCAGCTCAGTCTCTTTATCAAATACGTGAATCTTTTCAACATCCAGAGCAAACTTAATCGTATCGCCGGGTCTTGCATTGGTTCTGGAATCTACTCTTGCAGTAATCGGATACTGATCCAGATCGAAATACAGATATACTTCTGCACCAAGCAGCTCATAAACCTTGATGGTTGCTTCGAATACGCTCTGCGGAGAAGCTTCTACGTACATCTCGGAATCATATACATCTTCCGGACGGATACCGAAGGTAACAACCTTTCCGTCATAACCGCCTTCGATCAGCTTCTTGGACTTTGCAGGAGGCAGAGGAATGCTGTGACCTGCAACTTCCAGATGAGCAACTTCGCCTTCTACTTTAACGGTTGCATCCAAGAAGTTCATCTGCGGAGATCCCATGAATCCTGCAACGAACAGGTTCTGAGGCTTCTCATACAGATTCTGAGGAGTATCTACCTGCTGAATAACACCATCCTTCATAACAACGATTCTGGTACCCAGGGTCATAGCCTCTGTCTGGTCATGTGTAACGTAGATGATGGTGGTTCCCAGTCTCTGATGCAGCTTTGCGATCTCGATACGCATCTGTACACGAAGCTTTGCATCCAGGTTGGACAGAGGTTCGTCCATCAGGAATACCTTAGGGTTACGTACAATTGCACGTCCCATAGCTACACGCTGTCTCTGACCACCGGACAGAGCCTTGGGCTTACGATCAAGCAGCGGAGTCAGATCCAGGATCTTAGCTGCTTCTTTTACCATTTTATCAATCTGGTCCTTCGGTACCTTTCTTAACTTCAGACCGAAAGCCATGTTGTCGTATACAGACATATGAGGATACAGAGCGTAGTTCTGGAATACCATCGCGATATCTCTGTCCTTAGGTTCAACGTCATTTACCACTCTGTCACCGATCTTCAATTCACCGGAAGAGATATCTTCCAGACCTGCGATCATACGAAGGGTTGTGGACTTACCACATCCTGAAGGTCCTACGAAAATGATAAACTCTTTATCTTCGATTTCCAGGTTAAAGTCCTTAACGGCTTCGAAACCGTTAGGGTATACTTTCGTAACGTTCTTTAATGATAAACTTGCCATAATAAATTACTCCTTTCCTGTTTCACATCCCAAAAGTGCTTTAAGTCATTTCACTCTGAACATAGTATATCGGATATTCCGGATTTTTGCCATACCACATTTTCACAAACTTTTATTTTGAGTTTGAGTGAATTGCTCATATTCCCCGAACTTTCCAAAATACCTTGTCACTTTAACCAATCCCGGCTTGGAAACTTGGACACTTTTCACAGTCATCTCCTCACTCATTCCCATACAGGGCAAACTGCTCAAGGTCTTCCTTTATACCGCAGATAAGCTTACTTTTTCCCGGAATCTTCCTGCTGATCGATGAGGCTTTCGTCCAGTTCGTCCTTGAAAATCCTCTCATCTTCGCCTTCTTTTTCGGGAGCCTCGCCTTCCTGTCCTTCTCCGGCTGCTGCCGTTACCTGATCCTCCAGCTTTTTGAAAAACTTGTTGTACAGCTTGGCTGACAGAAAAGCAGGCAAAGAAAACCCGAACAGAAACGTAACCGGCATAATCTGAGGCGCCAGAGCTGCAGCTACCGGAGGAAGCAGGTACAAAATAATCATCAGAATCGTCTTAGGAAACTGCAGGATACTGATAATAAAAGAGTTTTTAATGGTTCTGGTAAAGGTATTCTCAAACTTTGCAAGCGTCGGGAATAGGAACATCCCCGTAAAAATAATCAGCACGCCTACGATGCAGATAACAACCTGAATGGCTTTGTGAATCTGAATTCCGGATTTCCGGATGATATAAAAATCACCCACCAGGATCAGAATCGCCAGCAGATACAGCAGCCAGATTCCCGTAGCCTGTTTGAAATTCTCTTTAAAAGATTTAAAATATCCTTTTGTAATATAACACTCTTCATCCCTGACGATTTTCAATGCCATATAGTTTAATGCAGTAAACGCTGCACCGGCAGTAAAAATCGGAATGCAGCAGATCAGTGTCAGAATGTTAAGCCACATCAGATCTGCCATCTTGCCCAGCCACTGCATCAGCGGACTGTCCAAATTAAATAACTTCATACTGCTTCTCCGACCTTTCTTCTCTTTATTGGTAAATATGATTACAGATAGATAACGATTCAGCCGATACCCCATCCCCTCAAAAGACCTGACATAATCATAACAAATAACCCCTCATTACGCAAGCATTAATTCGACAAATCACGGGCTATGTCAAGTTTTTCGTTACAATTCAGACAAGTTATTTGGTCTGGTTATCTGCAGGACGTTGTTCCAGGATCCACCGGAGGATGTCCTGCATGATTTGGTCCCGGTCATCTTCATTCAAAATTTCATGGCGATCGCTCTCATAAAATTTCAGAGTAATGTTCTTTAATCCCGCAGCCTTTAAAGAATCATAGGCTCTTTTTACGCCTTTTTCGTATTCTCCCACCGGATCCTCACTGCCGGATACCATGTAAACCGGAAGTTCGGAAGGGATTTGGGAAAGATTATTCTTGTCCTGAATCCGGGAAATCAGTTCAAATAAGGTACGGAACCCGTTGACTGTAAAAGTAAAACCGCACA
The DNA here is from genome assembly GCA_934433135.1 of uncultured Acetatifactor sp. Lineage (GTDB taxonomy): Bacteria > Bacillota > Clostridia > Lachnospirales > Lachnospiraceae > Acetatifactor. The sequence goes on from CAKRZO010000003.1 coordinate 87,908, forward strand.
TGGGATCCCCATCGTACTTTCCTACATTCTCCGTATTACGGCTCAGCCACGCATTTGGCGACTGCGGATTTTCAATCTTTTTATTGTAGTTTCCGAAGGCAAGCTTATTGATAAGTTGCGCTCTGGAAGTATCTTTTCGGAAGAGGCGGTTCACGCCCGCCAGTACTTTGGAAACCTTTACCAATGCTTTCGGCTGCATACCGGTTCCCATAATCACTGCGCCGTCAATTCCCTTTCCGTAACGGTACAGATAATTTCTTAATATAAAGGAACCCATACTGTGCCCTAAGATAAAATAAGGTACTCCCGGGTAAAGCTGCTGGGTCATTTTTTTGAGCCTATGCACGTCTCTCACCACAACGGTAGCCGGATCGTTTTCACAAAAATAACCGGGGATTCCGTTTTCGCTGATGCTCTTCCCGTGCCCTAAATGATCTTCACCGGTTACAACAAAACCATTCTGCGTCATAAAAGAAGCAAATTCTTCATAACGCTCCACATACTCCGCCATTCCGTGAATAACCTGTAGCACAGCTACAGGTTGTAGCACGGCTACAGGTTGTAGCACGGCTACAGGTTGTAGCACGGCTACAGGTTGCAGCACGGCTACAGGTTGTAGCACAGCCGCGTCCTGTGCGGTTCCTACAGGTAAATCCGGTTCATATCTTACCGCATGGATCTTTGTTTTTCCATCTCTGGAGTCAAAATAGAATTCTGTTTTTTTCACGCTTACCCTCTCTTTCCCGAAGTTCTGTTCCGCTCTTGCCATAGCCCCTTTGATACAAAACCCGGAAAGGATCCTTTTGTTTCCTCTCCGGGTCTTTTTGATATCGCATCGTTTCCGTTCTCTGTAACTCTCCGGAAACTCTTTTTACACTTTTAGCAGATTTCAGCGCCGGACGGCATGGTCTTTTCCGGTGTCATCAAAGCCAGATTGCCCTGTGCATCTTCTGCACATAAAAGCATTCCCTCGCTTAAGACTCCGGCCAGTTTGGCAGGCTTTAAGTTCACCAGAACCATAACCTTCTTTCCCACCATTTCTTCCGGTGTATAATGCGCCTTGATTCCGGAGACAATCTGTTTTACCTGGCTTCCGATCCGTACCTTGCTGCAAAGCAGCTTTTTGGATTTGGGAACCGCTTCACAGGCAATAATTTCGCCTACCTGGAACTGCATTTTGGCAAAATCATCATACGTAATTTCTTCTTTTGCCGGAAGATCGATTCCTTCGCTTTGTGCCTCTTGGGAAGCTTCGTTCTCCTGCTTCCTGGGAGCCTCTGCCGCTTCCGCCTGCTTCTTTCTTTCCGCAAACATTTCCTGGGCTTTTTCTACAACTTCCTTTACATCCAGACGTGCAAAAAGGATTTCCGGTGTATCCGTTACCTGATTGCCGTCCGGATAAAGTCCGAACTGATCCAGCGTATCAAAGTCACGCAGACCGGTATTCAACTGGCGTACAATCTTTTCCGCCGTCTCGGGCATAAATGGCTGCAGCAGGGACGCACCGATTACAATGCTTTCCGTCAGGTTGTATAAAACACAGGAAAGACGATCCTTCCTCTCTTCTTCCTTCGCTAAAACCCAGGGCTGCGTTTCATCAATATATTTGTTGCAACGTTTAAACAATGCAAAGATTTCGGTAAGGCAGTCCGCCACGCGAAGCTCTTTCATTTTCTCTTTTGCCTTACCAAGCGTATTTACCGCTGTCTTCTTTAAATCTTCATCCATAGCGGTTTCTTCTGCACTAAGCGCACATTCCTTACGGGAAACCACTCCGCCGAAATACTTATTGCTCATGGAAATGGTACGGTTTACCAGATTACCCAAGATGTTAGCCAGATCGGAATTAAGCCGTTCCACCATCAGCTCCCAGGTTATGGTTCCGTCATTTTCAAAAGGCATCTCATGCAATACAAAATAACGTACGGCATCCACGCCGAAGAATCGGATCAGATCATCGGCATAGATCACATTGCCTTTGGACTTGCTCATCTTGCCGTCTCCCTGCAAAAGCCAAGGGTGGCCAAACACCTGCTTCGGCAGCTCTTCTCCTAATGCCATCAGGAAAATCGGCCAGTAAATCGTATGGAAACGGATGATATCCTTACCGATCAGATGCAGATCTGCAGGCCAGTAGTGATGGAACTGTTCGCTGCTGTTGCCATCGGCATCGTATCCGATTCCGGTAATATAATTTGTCAGCGCATCCAGCCACACATAAATGACATGCTTCTTGTCAAAATCTACGGGAATTCCCCACTTAAAGGAAGACCGGGAAACGCACAGATCCTGAAGACCGGGCAGAAGGAAATTGTTCATCATCTCATTCTTCCTGGATACCGGCTGGATAAATTCCGGATGAGTATTGATATGCTCAATTAACCGGTTTGCATATTTGCTCATTTTAAAGAAATAAGCCTCTTCTTTGGCCGGCTTTACTTCCCTGCCGCAGTCCGGACACTTTCCGTCCACCAACTGGGACTCTGTCCAGAACGACTCACAGGGGGTACAATACATACCTTCATAGGCACCCTTATAAATGTCTCCCTGCTCGTAAAGCTTTTTAAAAATCTTCTGTACCTGCCTCTCATGATACGGATCCGTTGTCCGGATAAACTTATCATAAGAAACATTCAGCTGATCGCACAGACTCCTGATCTGCGCCGCCACTTCATCCACAAATTCCTTGGGAGTGACACCTTTTTCCTGCGCCTTCAGCTCTATTTTCTGACCATGCTCATCCGTCCCGGTCTGAAAAAAGACTTCATATCCTTCTTTTCTCTTGAAACGGGCAATACTGTCTGCCAGCACAATCTCGTAATTATTACCGATATGAGGCTTGCCTGACGTATAGGCAATCGCCGTTGTAATATAATACTTTTCCTTCTCCATTTTCTATGTTCGTCCTCTCTTTTCTTAACTGCCTGTGTTACCTTCAGGATAACACAATTTACGATATATTGTCAAGTTCAGCCGCGTTTTGTGCAGATGCCCACTAAAAATAATTATATTTCTTCCTCTTCGCGATGAGAAAGGTAACGGAGAGCAGAAATGCGAAAACTTCCGCAGCTCCCAATGCCCACCAGATACCGTCCACATCCAGGAAAACGGGTAGTATCAGCACCGATGCCGTCTGAAATACCAGGGTACGCAAAAAGGAAATCGCCGCCGACACAGCCCCGTTGTTTAATGCCGTAAAAAAGGACGAAGCAAAGATATTAAAGCCTGTCAGCACAAAGGATACGGAAAAGAGGCGGAAAGCATGTTTGGTCAATGCAAAAAGCTCCGCATCATATCCTACGAAAAGCTTTGAAAAAGCTCCCGAAAGCAGGAAGGCCAGGCAAGCCAGCACCACACCGCATCCAAGCATCAAAATGACGCTTTTCTTTAAAATGCTTTTTAATTCCTCTGTATTCTGCGCTCCGTAATGATAGCCGGTAATGGGCGCGCTTCCGATGGCATAACCGATAAAAAGGGCAATGAAAATAAACTGCACGTACATCAGAACCCCGTAAGCAGACACACCGTTTTCTCCCGCATATTTCATCAACTGAAAATTGTAAAGCATGCTGACAACGGAAGAAGAAATGTTGCTCATCAACTCGGAAGAGCCATTTGCGCAGGCTTTTAAAATCGGTATCAGTTCCAGTCTGGTAAGCTTAAGCCTCAAAAGGCTCTTATTGGGTCTTACAAAATAAAGCAGAGGAAGCAGACCACCCACACACTGGCTGATTCCGGTAGCAATCGCAGCTCCTGCCACGCCCCATTGGAATCCGGCAATAAACAGGGCATCCAAGACCATATTCGTCACTCCGGCAACAACAGTAACCGCCAGTCCGAGTTTGGGTTTTTCCGCTGCAATCAAAAAACTCTGAAAGACATTCTGCAGCATAAAGGAGCAGGTAAATGCGATGACGATTCTACCGTAACGAACGCAGTCGTCCATCATGGCATCGGTTGCCCCCAGGAAATGCACCACAGGGCGGATAAAAATCACACCTGTTATAGTGAGAAAAGCTCCCAGCAGCAGCGTTACGATCACCATCATGGAAAAATAACGGTTAGCCAGTTCCTTTTTGCCTTCTCCCATGACCATCGTCACCAGAGCGGTACCGCCGGTACCGATCATAAATCCCATGCCGCCTAAGACCATAATAAAAGGCATTACCAGATTGATAGCAGCAAAAGATGTCTTTCCTACAAAATTAGACACAAACAAACCATCCACCACGCCGTAAATGGATGTAAAAATCATCATAATAACAGAAGGGAATACAAATCGTATCAGCCTTTGATAAGTAAAATGATCCGATAATTGCAAAGCTGTCTTCTTTTTCATCTCTTCTTTTATGCAGGGCTTTTACTTAATACACATTTCTGCACTTTCGCCAGCCCTTGCTTCCATCCTCCCATTCTTTAAAATGCTCATTCATCAACTCTCCCCAGTTGCTTAAACACGGAGCATATTTCTTTCCTTCGATTTCCGTCCAGGCAACCTTCTCCGTCGGAAATTCCGTATACATAATCAGCTGATTGCCGAATAAATAAATCGATCCGTATCGATCGCTTCCTACAGGGTTGTTTTGCTGAAACTCCTGATGATAGCAGACATAAGAGGCGACTTTTTCCGGATGAAGAAAATTAATCCGGAAGAAAGGTTCCTTATTCGGTTCCTTCCGCTCCCATTTTTCATCATCTTCGCAGGAAAAATAGTGAAAAATCTCCGGCATTCGAAACCACATGCTGCCATCCGGAAATTCCTTTAAGCTTCCGTCCGCTACGGCATCCGGAGGAAGCTCCATTCTGCTTTCATAATATAAAAAAGCCATATTTTCAAAATAAGCCACAGATGCTGTAACGACCTTCGCTTCCGGTCTGATCTTCAGTTCCTCTTTCGGATATCCGCAATACATAAAACGATACAATTTAAAGCTCCTCCTGTTTCCCGTAAATGTCATGTCACTAACTATAACACATTATCGGGAAAAAGAGAAGCTTCTTCTTACGAAAATCTTTCTGAAATTATGCTTGAAATTATGCTTTCTTTTTGTATTCCGCTGCTGTCATTCCTTCGTATTTCTTAAATAACCGGGTCAGCGTGATGCTGTTATTGCATCCTACCTTTGCACTGATAACCTCCACGGTCAGGTTCGTCTCATCTAACAGCTTCTTGGCACGGGCTAACCGCAATCTATGGATATAATCCAACGGGGACATTCCCGTTTTTTCTTTAAAAAAGGTGGACAGATAGGAAACGTTCATCCGAAAAGCCTCTGCAATCTGACTGTTGCTTAAATTGGGATCTGAAGCATGCTGCTCAATGTATTCTTTGATCTGCTCCGCAATATAATCTTTCTTCTGGCCTCTGGCCTTGGCTGCTTCCGCACAAATGACACCGATCCGCTCCTTCAAAAGCTCTTTTCCTTCTCTGGAAGCAATCTGCAGACTCATCTCTTCCAAAAGCTTCTGCATATCCGGAAATTCCACTTTCTCCCGCAGCTCATTTTCCGCGCGGAGCACACTGGCCGTCAGATTCCACATCAGACAGCTGCGTAGCTGTTCGGAGCCGTTGGCCGTCTCAATGTTTTTTTCATAGATCTCCTCAAACAGCTTCTGAGCAGCATCCTTTTTCCCTTCACAGATCCAGCGGATCAGCGCTGCCTCGTTTTCCATGGAATACAGATATCCCATCCGTGTCTGCCGGATCATTTCCATGTAGCTTAATACCGGCTCTTTTCCTTTTAACAGCTGATACTCCATGACTCTGGAAGCTTCCGAATAGGCTGTCTGCAGGGAAAAAATATGGCTGTGGATATCGCTGATGGCAATTCTTTGAAAAACCGGACGGTTGGGATAGGTTTTCTCCGCTTCCATCCTGGCCAGTCTTGCCGTTTTTTCCCGGCAGGTTTCCTTTTCCAGCTTACCGAAATCCACAATGCATACAATCTTTTCTTCCAGATTCAGAATCTCATAGGTAAATTCCTGTTCACAAACCTCGGAAAGCACCGTCACCACTGCTTTTTTCATCTGTTCGATATTCCGGTGGCCATCTTCTTTCCTCTCTTCGTCTGAGAAAGGATCAAAGCGATCCGCCGCAAAAAGAATTACCGCAAAATTGCCGATGGCATAGGAGACTCCGTTTTTTTCAAAGACCCTTACCGCGTCCTCAGGTCGGATCCTTCCCCGCAGCGCAGCCGTAATCAGAAGTTCCTTCTTCATACTGTCCACACTGGTCAGCTGTTTTTGCATCGCATCATATTCCTGTACGATATTTTCTACAGCAGCCATTACTTCTTTATTTCGGAAACGCTGATTCTGCGGATTCTCCTCCAACTTCTGACTGACAAGTTTCTGCATCCTCCCCCAGGTTCTCTGTTTTGCCATCGCAAAAATGATGCAGAAGGCCATTCCTGTAAGAATGCACAGAGCAAGCGCGAATAAAAACAGGAACAGACTTTTTAAAGCTCTCTTCCAGAATTCTTTGTAGGGAATCAGGGAAATTATTTTAAACCCGCTCCTGGTAGATTCGATACAGGAAGCCATCATGCGCTTCCCATTTGCCGTAATCGTCTGATACCCTGTTCCTCCTTTCATCCGGCTTATGATCTCTTCCCTGTCAAAGTCTTCCAGACCGCGGCTTACCAGAACCTGATCCTGCAGATCGGTAAGGAGAATGGTACTGTTTTTCATATCATCCAGATAGCTGAGTGTATTTTGCAAATATTCCTGACTCAATTCCAGGATCACATTCATCTTCATTGCACCGCTGCGTATCGGCAGAGAACTGATTTTTGCCACCGGTCCGTCAGCTGACTTCTGAAGAAATATCGAAGCGTTTCGCCGGTTTAAGAGAACATTCCATTCTTCCTCCATATAGCCGCAGGCTTTTCCGATCCTCTCATATCCGCTTTCCCAATCCATATAGGCATTGCCTGCTGTAATAAGTCTCTTATTCCCCGGAAAATAAACATACCAGGAAGCCAGCCAGTTGCTGCTTCCCACATAAGCAGACACCTCCTGTGCCGCTCTTACCAGGAGGAAACGTCCTTCGGCATCCAAGGGATCTTCTGCTCTGGAGGCTTCTTTCACGCTCTGATTATTCTGTATCCGGTATTCCAACAGAACAGACTCTTCATAGACACGTTCCAGTTCCGAGTTGACTACTTGCAGAGCAGCCGTATTGGCTTCTTTGGTCTCTGTCCATACGACAAAACAAGTGTACAGGAAGAAAACGGAACAGATCACTATCGGTATGATCAATATCACCAGATAGGATCCGAACCATTCCTTAATATCCTGTACACTCCATCCATTTCGCTTTTTCTGAACCATAGTCCTCCCGACTCCCGCGCCGGTTCAAAGACGCTTTTCGTCTCTGGCGCACCTAACCTTTCACTGCACCGACCATGACGCCTTTTACAAAATACTTCTGTACGAAAGGATAAATCAACAATATGGGAACTGTTGCCACCATGATTGTCGCATATTTGATGCTTTCTCCGATCGCCACCGCATTGCCGGACTCACCTGCCGTCATCTCAGAAGTACTGTTAATAATTAAGATTTCCCGCAGAATAACCTGCAGCGGATATTTTGCTCTGTCCGTCAGATATATACTTGCTTCAAACCAGGCATTCCAGTAACTTACCGCATAGAACAGGATGATAACTGCCATGGAAGGCAGCGCCACCGGAATAATGATTTTCAGAAGGATCGTCAGATCCCTGGCCCCGTCAATCTTGGCGGATTCCTCCAAAGAATCCGGAATGGCCTCAAATCCCGTACGCATGACAATCAGATTATAGGTTGTTACCAATGCCGGCAGGATCAGCACCAGTCTGTTATTTCCCAAATGCAGCCAGTTATTTAAAAGGATGTAATTCGGGATCAGCCCGCCGCTGAAATACATTGTAAAAATCATCAGAAACATCATTGCTTTCTGGAAAGGGAAAGGCTTCCTGGACATAACGTAAGCGCCGAGAGCGGTCATCATGGTGCTGCACAAGGTTCCCACAACCACAATCACAATGGTATTAAGGTATCCGCTGATCAGATTGGGGTTCTTTGCTACCATTCGGTATGCATCCCAGTTAAAGTCAAGCGGTAACAGCAGCATTCCCTGGTGCGCCACAAGACGGTCGGAATTACTGAAGGATGCCATTGCCACGTACCAGAACGGATAAAGCATGATGACAATAACAAATAACATAAAGATGGTGTTTATAATTTCAAAGGCAACGTCGCCGCGCCTTATTTTTTTCCTTTTAACTGCCTTCATCGTTTCCTCCTTACCACAATCCGCTACCGTTTAATTTTTTACAGATCTTGTTACCCGCCACAACCAGTATCAGATTAATCACGGAAGAGAACAGACCCACTGCCGTGGAGTAACTGTATTGGGGATAGTTTGCCGCCAGTCCCATACGGTATACATAACTGGAAATAACATCCGCGCTTTCCATATTTGCCGTATTGGACAACAACAGGATCTTTTCGTAACCGACACTCAAAACCTGCCCCAGCTTTATGATAAACATAATGGTAATGGTAGGCAAAATACCCGGTAAGGTAATATAACGTATTTTGGCAAATCGTCCTGCTCCATCCAGCTCGGCCGCCTCATACTGTTCCTGATCGATACTGGCAAGAGCCGAAAGATAAACAATACTGTTCCATCCCACTGTCTGCCAGATTCCGCTGCCTACATGTATTGTACGATAATAATCCGGATTCATCAACAGATTTTTCTGCGGAATTCCGAAAAAATGAAGAAAATAGGTAATAATTCCTTCTGAATCCAGAAATTCTTTCAGCATACCGCAAATAACAACCAAAGATACAAAGTGCGGAAGATAGCTGACTGTCTGAACCAGCCGTTTAAACTTCATACTGCGGATTTCATTAATCAGCAAAGCCAGAAGAATTGCCGCAGGCATGCTGAAAATAATATTATAGACACTGATCAACAAAGTATTGCGTAGCAACCTGAAAAAATAAGGATCTTTGAAGAAACGGATAAAATGTTTTGCGCCTACCCATTTGCTTCCCCAGAATCCGCTTGCCGGTTTAAAATCCATAAAAGCAATCAAACTGCCGTACATCGTACCGTACCGGAAAATGATATAAAATACTATCACCGGCAAAATCATCAGATAGAGCTGCCTGCTCTTTTTCATATCACTTTTGAGCTTGTTCCATTTATTCATCTGCACTCTTTCCTATCTTGTACTCTCTCTTCTGCCCCAAACACCCTTTTCTATTTTCGGATGCCCTTACACCTTCAATACTTTCTTCCATACTTTGGGTTCCCTTACACAAAAGAAAATCTGAATCGTTCTACACTTTGGGAGGCCTTACACGATTCCGCATAAGGCCACCCACTATAAACGAGATGTTTTACCTCGCGGCGAGATGCCCTTTATCTCGCGGCGAAATGTTTTACCTCGCCTGGTATCTGTCGTAAGCCGCCTGCTGGATTTCCAGTGCTCTTTCTACGTTCATTCCCTTTAAGCTGTCACGGAAGCTGTCAAATTCGTTTAAGTCTCTCAGACCCATGATGAACTTGGTACATTCTTCTTTTACGTAGGTGCTCAAGGCTGCATTAATCGTAGCCAGTTCTTCCGCTTCGCTTTCGGTCGGTGCAACCGCAGGAAGCAGAACTTCCAGTGCGGGAGCGGTATTTTCATTCCAAAGATTCATAGCGTCTACCTGAGCCTGAATCTGGTAATACTGCTCATAGTATCTGCGGTCGATCAGACCAACGGATGCCTGAGATGCTCTGGTGTATTTTCCTAAAGCTGCGGAAATGGAAAGTCCGTCCGGGTTATTCAGAATTTCGTCTGTATAGTAAGGCTGGCCGTCTTTCATCTCATAGCTTACGCCTTCTACACCGAAGTTCTTCATGATCTTGCCTTCTTCACTGTACCAGAAATCCAGATAAGCCATAGCTGCTTCGATATCTTCACATGCAGTTGTAATGGCAGCCTGTCCGCCGGCTTTTACTTCCCAGGATCTCTTCATGAATCTGGGAGTATCTCCCTTCTTGCTTACCGGAAGTTTTACACCTTCCAATAACAGATCCGGATTGGTTTCCTTGGCAGAATTCATTATTGTGCCGATTGCAGAACCGATATATCCGAAGAATGCACCGGATTCATCATTTAAAATTCTGCTGTTAACAGTCTTGGTATCGTTTCCGAAAACATCCTGATCGATCAGGCCTTCTTTGTACCAACGTGCAACTGTTTCCAGATAAGTTTTGAAATTATCATCCATGTATCCGTACTGAACCTTGCCGTCTCTCAGATAATATCCGGGGAACGTATCAAAAGCACCTGCCAGGTAAGCATTCTCACCTACAAACTGTCCGGACTGTCCGGTAAGAGGGGACTTGATACCGAGTTCATCATGAAATGCTGTCAGCATCTTTTCCCAATCTTCAATAGTCTCGGGAGCTTCCAGGTTCACTTTGTTCAGCAGGTCTTCTCTTACAATGTAACCACAGGTTACTTCCACTGCATCGATACCGATTGCAGGGAAAGCATAAATCTCACCCTTGTCGGTAGTAATCTGTTTTGCAACAACCGGATTCTCATCCAGAATCTTCTTAAAATTAGGAGCCCAGCCCTTCTCCAGATAAGGAGCAAGGTCAATGATGATTCCGTCTGCAATTGCCTGAGAAGGACCGCCGGGATAAGATCCCCAGCTGTTTTCCATAATATCTTCCAGGTTCATATTGGTCATCTTTAAGTTGAACTGTTCACTCTCCGTACCTGCTGCCGGATGCGTATATGTAACGTTTACATTTACGATTTCCTGTGCATCTTTCAGGATCTGCATGTCATTGAAGCTTGTCAGCGTAGACTGTGAGTTTGAATCCAATGCACACCAATAAGAAAGATCTGCCGGTTCCTTGGGTTCTTCTTTGCTTTCTTCCGTCTTTGTCTCTGCGGAAGAAGTTGCTTCTGCTACACTGCTTGTGCTCTCTTTGCTTTCCTCTTCCTTCTTACCCTGGCATCCGGTAAGGCATGCAGCCATCAGACATCCGGTCAAAATACCGGCCATCAGCTTTTTCCATAATCCTTTTTGCATTTTCACTTTACCCTCCATTGATTAATGGTCATATTAAGTTTTCTTTACATGTGGTCGGCCGACTCACTTTGTATATTCTATATATTAGTGCCCATACCGCCTTTTTCGCAAGATACATTTTTTTGGTTTTACTTCTTTTTCTTGGATTCCGGTTTGTAAAAATATAGATTTTTACAGGCTTTTCCATCCAAAAAATTGTTTATCTTCCATACTACCTATATTTTCCGGACTTTTATATATTCTCTCAAAGCCCGGGCAAAGCAACGACCGTTTTCCATGACGCCGTCCGGAGAAAACGGGTTGGAAGGAGAACCGAAGTAGGCCGTTTCCAGCGAAAAAGCAAGCTCTGCGGAACGTGCCATTGGTTCTGTTGTCTCGGTCGGCAGTTTTGTGCCTGCCATATCCATAACGAAGTTGGCGAAAGTGGGATCATCGGAGTGGTTCCAGCCGAAATCAGGGGGATAATCGTCTTCATGGCGATAGCCGAATGCCCTGGGCGTCATGTTTTTTTCCAATAAAGTTCCGAACAGCTTCAATCGATCCAGAACTTTTTTGGCCTTCTGAACTATAAAGCACCGATCCCTTACTCCACCGCAGTGCCAGGGAGAATGAAAATCAAAGCCAAACAACACCTTTTCTTCCATAATATACTTTCGAATCGCTTTTACCGCCGGATAAATGGCTTCTTTATCTTCTTCATAATCCCGATTGGGATCATGGGGCGCTCTTGCTTTTCCCTGATCTCCGTCCACCACGCCGTCATAATCCACAAACGGAACGCAGAAAATGTCAAATCCTGGGATCGGCTCTTTGCACAACTCTTCCAGGATTCCTTCCATAATATAGTTTCCGGTAGATTCACAGGCATGGTGTCTGGATGTCAATACAATTTTTTTCTGACCGGAGGAAGCATTCCGGTGTGCAGAAGCATCCGGATCCGCAGAACCTTTCAGAACAGTGAAAGGAATTTCCCTTCCTTTCCGTGACAGGCACAGCGTCTTAACCGGAAGGTTCTGTCTCTGTGCAAACTGCAGGAAGCGGGTGGGATGATAAAGCATATGATGTGCAAAATAGACGTTACTTTCCGTTTCCCCGAAAGTATAGGTAAAATACTCTTCCTCTGAGCCATCCCGATTCGTGTGATTGAAACGCAAATTTTCCAACCACTGCCAGTTCTCCAAATCATGACTTACGGCCGGTCCGAAGTAACCGAGACGGTTCTTCTGAAAATGAAATGTCAGCGTCTGCCCCTGCGCTCCTTCGATACAAAATGCCCAGTAAAACCAGTCGCAGACCGTATCCCGTAACTCATTCTCCAGCCAGATCTCACAGCCTTCCTGCTTCTTGACGCGAATATTTCCACCGGTAAAATTCTGATGTATGCTGATCATAGTTTTCTTTCTCCCTCTCTTTTATCGCTTTCCCGCATTCTGAGGACGATAGCGCTTCCATAATAAAAATGCCAACAGCAGAAATAGCAAAAGAAGCAGAAAAATCCAGAGGATCCAGGAAGGATACGCAGGCGGCTGCGGCTGATCCGGGACTTCTTCCTGTGCCTTTTCCCACTTTGCGTATAAAGTCATATTTTCCTGTACGGTATCCGTATCAAAATTCCACTCTTTCGTGCCGTCAATGTCCCGGAACCATCCCAGAAAAACATAGTCTTCCCGAACCGGATCCTGCGGTTTCGGAAGCAATTCCCCGTAGTAAACCTTTTCTTCCTCTACGCGGCTTCCCCCGCCTGTTTCAAATCGCACGCTGCATTCCGAAGATAAGATCACGGTAAGATCGGCCGTTTCACACAGATAACTTCCCTGTCCGTCCGCATAAGAAACAATACAGGATTCATTGGTAATGCGGGTTGTTCCGGACATGGCTTTCACCCGAAGCGTGAAAGTTCCGATAAAGGTATCCGCTTCCCAGGTCTCTCCTCCCCCAACGGAGAGAAAATTCATATAAAAAGCTCTTTTTTCTCCCCGCAATGCAAGATCCCTGGTCTGAATTCCCGATGCCGTCATGGTGTTACCTTCTTCCAGGGTAAAGAAATCACTGTCATAATGAATCTCATCCTGCATGGCATACATAGGGTAACTTTCTTTTGCATCTGTCCTTTTCAGCCGTAACGATATCGTTATGAAATCCCCGGGCTGTACAGTTACCGTGTCTTTCCCATTTGCCGTCAGCTCAAACAGATAGGTGCGATCCGTTGCTTCATAAGGAGTCTGTGAGGCTTTCGCCTCACAGACTCCTTTACCCTGCATCAGCAAAAGCAGGCTCACTATGGCAAGAAGCAAACGGGCTCTTCCTTTTTTCTTTTTCATTAATTTTTCTTTTACCTCTTTTCCAGACATTTGCCGATAATTGCCGCTGCATCTTCTACCGTAAGACAACCGCTGCCATTGACATCCGCCCGCAGGAATTTTTCCATGGAAACCTCCTGCGTATAGTCAGCATACCGGGCATTGTACATATTATACACCAATTGTGCGTCATTCGCATCCAGTTTACCCGACATATTAACATCCATGCCATAGTCTACCGATGGGCTTTCCTCTGCAAGCAGCTCAAAATCCTGTGTTGTCACTTCCGGCCTTTCCGGTGCAATTACAAGAGTACAATAGGCCTGATAAGAATCCGACCAGTACATGGCATTTTCCCGGTATGTAAAACGCCGTCCGACAAACTTCGGAAGCTTCTTATTTACCAGCCACATTACCGTTCCGTCCAGCTTTACATACTCGGTAACGGTAATTTCACCCTCTTTCAGGACTTTTTCCACTAGGATGACAATTTCTCCGGCTTTTACCTGTGCTGCCGGAATGGTATAAACCGCTCCTTCATTTTGTGTTTCCACTTCCCTGTCATTGACCTTTACCGTAACGGTATAATCATATGCTTCATCGGCATTCAAGGTAAATTGATAATCTTCTCCCGGTGTAAATTCCTTTTCATATACTACATCGGAAGCACCGGTTCCTTCCGCCCTGACAGAGTGATCCTTTACCGTTCTGTCAATCTTTATGGTCAGATCGCCGGTAATATAAACACCTTCAATCGTTACCTTTCCATCTTCTCCGACGGCATAAGGAATCTCTTCCCCGCCTCTGAAGATGCCGGTTACCGTAATCGTATAATGCTCCTGCATGGGAAGTGTAAATACATAATCCTGACCGTAAACCGCCGTGCCGTTCTCCGGCAGATTCTTCACGCCGCTATCCGTGGTATAAGCAACCGCATAAGATTTCGGCGTCCTGCTTCCCGTAATCACCGGATCGGAAGTTACTTTCGGAATCGTATAGCTTCCGTCCGCGTTGGCCGTAACGGTCATCTGCGTCTCGCTCATCTGCACATTTGCCGCCGCATAATCATAATGCAGTGCATCTGTGGGATAAAAACGGTATTCGTCTCCGTCTAAAACCGTTCCTGCACCGGTAAAGATATCCGAGAGCGTCACCTGATATCTGGCTTTTGCAATCGGTACGGTAACTACACAGTTTCCGAAGATCGCTGGCATAAGATCTTCTTCTTTCGCTTTTTCCTGGGTACTGAAAGAAGCGCTTTTCAGTGTTACTTTGGCTTCTCCGTCCACTACGGTCCGGAAAGCAAGGCGGTAGCCGCCCTGCTTTGTTTCTCCGTAATCCGCCAACTTCAAAGTTCCGTTCACATCTTCATATCCTACGGTCTTTAAAGAAGCTTCTCCCGAAAGGGGCTCAAGCTTTTCCAGCTTAAGTTTTTCCGAATCATACTCCAATACGATTTCGCAGGAAGCGAATTTCTCCTTTACCTCTACCGAAACATCTATGGTCTCTCCTACTGCAATGCGATTTTCGTCTCCTGCAAGGGAAACCGTATTCTGCAAAGCATTTTCAAAGGTAAGCGCATGGGTGGAACCGCGCTTTGCATTTACCCGTAAAACAACATCCTTTCCGTTTACGCTAAGACCGCTGCCCTGCAGATTTTCCATGGTCTGCGGAATTGTAAAGGAAATCTCAGAACTCGTCTGGGTCGGATCCGTCACATACAGTCTGCCGCCTGCTTTATCCAACAGAACACTGCAGGGTGTATGGAAGGTAATTCCTTCTACCGTCACTTCGCTCTCAAACAGATTGGCTCCGATGAGTCCGGTCGTCTGATCCTGAATGATGTGCGCTTTGGTACTGTTTTCCAGAATGGTAATTCCGGGTTCTTCCGCAAACGCTTTGGTTTCTTCCAGGGTTGCTTTGGGCAGCTGCAGATAAGCATAACCGGCATTCGCCGGATTTTCTCCGTGGCTGACCCACAGCCGCATGGTAACCGGTGCTCCCGGGTTGCCTTCCCGCATCATCTTAACATCGGAAGTCTCCAGCATCACAAAGCCTTCCTGGTCCTCCAGCCACAGATAACCGGGAGTCGTAAGCGTCTGCTGTTCGTTAAACTGTAAGGCTGTGGCGTTCCCATCCACGATCAGCTCTTCAAAGCCGGAATGAATGGTGCTGCGGTATGCCTCTACCTCTTCCTTACTGTAAGCGCCGTCATAGAATTCGATTTCCGCCAAAGCAAATCTTGTTCCCACGGTTCCGGATTTATATTCATAGCCCTGGTTGATGATCTTAAAGTATCTTCCGCTGCAGGGGATGGAATACAGAACCATTCCTTTGCCGCTGCCGTCGGATGCAAAATCCGTCACCTCACTCCAGGTATTTCCGTCATCCGATACCTGAATCTTTGCCTTCTCATAGCGCTGGTTCCCGTAAGTAAAGGCCATTGCCACATATCCTACGGATACTTTTTCCCCGAAATCGAATACAATCTCGTCTCCGATGTATTTTAACGAGCAGTTGGTAGACAGATTGCCGTCCATCACCTGATGAATGGTACTCTGGCTTCCCTCTTCACTTACCGTAAGCTCCTTTACTTCCAGAAGCGCCGAATTTTCTTCCTCTCCGTTCTTTTTGGAAAGCGCCCTGTTTTCCAGAACGGTATAAGCTTCTCCTTCACCGCCGGTAATACCGGAGCCCAAGCAGATAATTTTATCTCCGAAGAAGAAATAGGACTTGTTGCCTTCCAGTCCGGAAACATACTGATTGCCCAGCTGATATCCCACTACGGTATTCCGCCCGTCGGTTGCGCCGCCTGCCCAGGTATTCTCCGGATTGCCCCAGTTTGTCTCCGTTTCCGTATGAATAGGCACTCTTTCGGTGGAATCTACCGTAGTTCCCGGCATAAAGTAAGGATCGGCATTTTCAAACCAGCTGTCTGTATACTGCAGATCATCGGTATACACATACAGCATGCCGTCTCCCAGATACCAGCCGGTGGCATTGGTGGTCTTGTAGCTTTCATACTTTTTAATCCGCTGGGACGACATGGAAAGCGCTGCCAGGAAACGGTTCGTTTTATGAATCACCTGATCCTGGTTGTAATAAACCGTGCTTGTATTTTCTTCCGCAGTCTGCGCGGGTACGTCAAGCGTCTGTGCATAGTCTTCAAAGGATTGATACATTTCCCCGAGCTTGGCGCCGTTGATCAGATACTGTAAAGATCCCGGGGTAAAGCTTCTGCCGTTTAAGACTTCTTTCACTCCCCGCGTCAGTTCTTCTTTTTTCTCCTCATCCAGTGCATTGTTGGCAATGTATGCAATATTCCGAAGCATCGCCGTATCCGCCAGAACATTGCCTCTTCCCACTGTCATCTTCATCATCAGTCCGTTATTTAAGAACGGAAGCATGTTGTTCAGACAGAAATCATATACGTTGTCAAATCCGTAAAGCGTACGGATATCAAATACCGTATCTTTGGTCAGTTCCATCATTTCATAAATCAGAACGCTGTAGCTTACCCCGTATCCCATATTATAAGGAATGCCGGAATGGAAAATCATAGAACCATCTTCGTAAAATCCGTCCCGGTTAAAGACAAGATTATCGAATCCGCTGTTGGCCGGAGAATAAGAATAAGCCGCCGTGGAATATTTCAGGGCGTAATTCATACGATAGGTATCTCCTGCCACCATGGCTGCGTTAAAATAACTGTAGCAGCGCCACAGACGGTTGGTATAGGTTTCACAGTTTTTTATGCTTTCGCCGCTTCTTAAGTTGGGAATCGGCGACTTGTCAAAAATCTGGTTGCAGGTCTTTGCCAACAGTTTCTTTCCTTCTTCCGTGGCATTCAGTTCGTCATAAACCAGACAAAGCGTATTGGAAACCGTAATCGGCAGGGAAAACTGCGTTAAGGTCCAGTTGGATGTGCCGTCTGCTTTATAGGTCCACTGCTCAGAATAGAAATCCAGCAAATATTCCAGTCCCGCCAGAATGATATTTTTCAACTTGACCGCATCCTCCGTGGTCTTATCCGGCATGCAATGATAGCCGATGGCCATGGTCTGAAGGCTCTTATAGGAATTGAACAGTTCTGTTTTATATTTTTTTAAGTCGGATACAATTTTGTTTTTATCCAAAATCGTATCGATTTTGCTGACGGTATACTTTCCGTCCTGAATGGTATAGGTCACCGTCTCCAGCTCCTTTAATCCGGTCTGAATGGCAGCGTTACGGTAAGTATCGCTTACCTGGCTTCCTTCCGGTATGGACAGGGCGCCGCGCCATTTTTTCAGATAACTTAAGCGCTGTTCTTCGGTGATGGTCTGATCCTTCCAGGTAATATATCCCATGGCATCCGCTACCACAAAGAAATCCTCATAAGCCGTCCATCCCGCTACCGTGGGAAGTTCATCCTTCACGACTTTTCCTGTGGAAAACAGGAGAAATCCTCTGGGATCCAGGAAAACATATTTTCCCGTAAGCTTCTGCACCTCTTCCTGGGAAATCATGCCGTCCTGACCCTGTACATTCAGCTCAAATGCTTTATTTACCGCACTCACCGGAAGCAGGAAGCTTTGCTCTTCTTCCAGATAAACACTTTCCCGTTCAAACTCTTCTACCGCCGATCCGGTCCACACACGCTTACTTCCGGCCACAAAAGCCACATTACCGTTCAGCATGGCTTTCACCAGTGTATCGGACTGATTCTTTTTCAGCCACTCCTCGTCTGCTTTGGACATTTTCCCGGTAACGTTCAGGCTGTCAACCGCATGACCCGGGATTTCTTCCTCTTCGGGATCCGGTACAGCCGGCGGCTCATAAATTGCGGAATTGGTGATGCAGATCAGTTTGTCTGTTCGATCTTTCATGGCAATTTCCGCTGCCGATACCGTACTGTCCGTAATGGTATCTGCTGTCTCCAGTACGGTTACCGTAGTCGGATAAGCCTTTGCTTCGGCGATTTCCTTGGTATTTCTGCCGGTGATCAGCATTACCTGCCCGTTCTCTCCTGCTGCTGCGCCAGCCAGATAACGATTGTCTTTGTCATTGACATAGTCTCCCATTACTGCCTTTGCCGTATCTTTGTTATTGATAAAAGGCAGGAAGCGATTTTTCAGCGTACCGTCTTCGTTGTAGGTTACCACGAAAAGATCTGACAGATAATTGTTGCCTCCCACTCCCTGACCGCTGCGGGGAATCAGCAGAATCTTATCCTCCAGGCATACGATTTTGCTTAAGGCATTGGTCATGTTATTGGTATGTATGCAGTTGGAGCTTGCCCCGGAGTTTGGATTGACTGCATACTTGATATTGTTTTTCATGACTGCCTTGGATACTTTCGTTTCGCTGCCGAGAGCCCACAGGTTGGCAAAGCTTCCGCTGATAAAGTTGAGAACTTTATAAGAAGAAGTATCCTGAATCATTACGTTGGATTTCTGATCAATGACCGCAGTGGATAAGCCGGCTCCGTTGTTGCCGGTATTATAACCACTGAAATTTGACAACCTGGCAGTAACCACGCTGCCGTCTGCAGCAGTATTATCTGCCGTGAGTAAAAGAACTGTCTGGCAGGTGGGAATCCCCAGTGCACTCTGACAGGTAGAATAGAAATCTCCGTTTAATTTATTGGCCCAGATTCCGGCAGCAACCAGGTGTCCAGCGCCGTCCGAAGTAATGCTTCCGATAACAGCCGTCATCTTCTGCGCAGGCCATACCGTGTCCTCTGCAATCAGGGCATTCTCTCCGCTGTCCGCTTTTGTCCAGACCATTGTGTGCTCCCGGCTTTCTTCATCCGTTGTATAGGAAGCATCCGAATAGTACAGTCCGGCTTTGGTTCCGTCCGAAAGAACCGCACCGCAATAAAACAGGCCACTGTAATCGTCCCATTCGATCTCGCCTTTTAACCGCAGATCCTCTCCCGCAGAGGTTACGGTTTTTGCCGTCTGCAGCGCTGTCAGGCTTTCATCTGCCAGATAGACCTTATTTTCCGCAGTCGTATCCGGAAGGATTAAAAAGCCCTTGCTGCCTTCTTTTCCGCCGTAAGCAAAGCCGTACGTGGTTTCTTTTAAGGCCTGTGCATCTGCGTCATTTCCACACTCCGTCCACGTGATTCCGTCCGCAGATGTGTAGAATCCTTTTCCGCCGGTCACATACAGGCCGCCGGTCTGATCCGTTGTATTGCCCTGATCCTGCGCAGGGATGTACACAAGATCCGTTGCCCATGCCTGTGCTTCATCACCAAACAGCCAGGCCCCCTGTGAGGCTTCTTCCGTCTGTTCCTCTGCCCGAACCCGGATGCCGTCCATTACAAACACCGGCTGCATGGAAAGGACGGCAGACAGAACCGCGGCTACTGTGCGCTTTGCTACGTTCCTTTTCACTTTCATAAATTGTTTTCTCCTTTCGAAACTTAAAAATAAAAAATTTAAAAGTGCTTCCTAAATTTTTTATTTTTTGGTACCTTAAGCATACGGAATAGAGAAAACTTTGTCTATGCACAACATTTTGGATTCCTGACAATTTCTTGGAAACAGAACCTATCAATTTCTTAGAACGGCCATGGGATCCCTTCCCAGAATCCCGGGTTCTGTCATGGTTACCGGGTTCAGGATCGTATTTAACTGTTCTTCGTTCATTAATCCTTTTTCCAGAATCAGTTTCCGGACGGACTGATTGGTATGTAACGCTTCTTTGGCGATATTGGCAGCCGTTTCATAACCTACATAAGGGCAGATTGCCGTAATGATACCGATGCTGTTTTCCACCATTTCCCTGCAGTGTTCCTTATTGGCGGTAATTCCCACGATACAGTTATCTACCAGCGTTTTTACCGCAAAGGTCAGCGTCTCGATGGACTGGAACAGGTTATAGAAGATGATCGGCTCGAAGGCATTTAATTCCAGCTGTCCTGCTTCCGCCGCCATGGTAATCGTCACATCGTTTCCGATGATGTTGAACGCCACCTGGTTGACCACTTCCGGAATCACCGGGTTGATCTTGCCGGGCATAATCGAGGAACCGTTCTGTCTTGCGGGAAGGTTGATTTCTCCGAATCCGGTTCTGGGGCCGGAAGACATCAGCCGCAGATCGTTGGACATCTTGGACAGGTTGACAGCACAGTTCCTGACAATGCCGGATACGGAAGCATAGCTGTCCAGATTCTGTGTGGCATCGATCATATCATAGGACTGCACCAGATCCTGTCCGGTTAAAATGGACATATTTTTAACGACTCTCTGATAGTATAAAACATCGGCATTCAATCCGGTTCCGATAGCCGTGCCTCCCAGATTCAAAGACTTAATCTCATCTTTAGCCCGGTCGAACCGCTTGATATCTCTCTTAATAGCAGAAGCATAGGCGTGGAATTCCTGTCCCAGGCGGATAGGAACCGCATCCTGCAGCTGGGTTCTTCCCATTTTAATGACGGAATCAAACTCTGCCGACTTTTTCATAAGGGCTTCTTCCAGTCTGGAAAGCTGTTCCCTGGCGCCGTCCAGCAACTTTAACGCTGCCATCTTTCCGCAGGAAGGGAAAACGTCATTGGTGGACTGTCCGAAGTTGACGTGGTCGTTAGGGTTTACAATTGTGTAGTCTCCTTTTTCACCGCCCAGAATCTCAATGGCGCGGTTGGCGATAACTTCGTTGGCATTCATGTTCAGGGAAGTACCCGCACCTCCCTGGATCGGGTCGACAATAAACTGATCGTGCAGCTTGCCGGCAATGATTTCATCACAGGCTTTTACGATGGCATCCGCTCTTTTCTTGTCCAGTTCCCCTACTTCAAAGTTGGTAATGGCTGCGGCTTTTTTTATCTGCGCCACGCTGTTGATCAGTTCCGGATGCATCTTAAGGCCGGTGATGTAAAAGTTTTCATGGGCCCGAAGGGTCTGGACGCCGTAATAGGCATCCGCCGGTACTTCTTTTTCGCCGATGGAATCGTGCTCCAGGCGCATCTTTACGGTTTCTGTATTTTCTGCTGCTGCATTTTTGCTCTCGTTCATGGTTTCTTTCCTCTTCTTCCTTTTTACTGTGAAGTCCCACAAGATAAGTAAATTTATTCCGGTTCATGTGGGATTATCCTTGACTATAGTATAGAAAAGGATTAGAATATTTGCAAATACTTATAATGTAATATATGTTATATGATTTTATCTATATGTAAACTTGTGGAACTACATTAATGTAAAATGGAATTGGAGCAGCTTCCCGGGCAGGCTCATGGGGTTCCATTCGGGGGACGCTCTCGCTCAATTAAAAACGCAGCGGCACAAAACTGTACAGTACACAGTTGGTTGCCAAGTACGCAATCAACTGCGCCCTTTGCAGTTTGGGGTCGGCGTTTTTACATGCGCCCCTCATTGGAATCCCCATGAGTCTGCCCTCAGCAACTTGCTCTTAATAAAATCATAACTTTATAAATTTATCCTGCAGGAGGCCGCTATGTTTCAGGGAATGCGTTATGTATATGAAGTCTATCGGGAGATGAGTTTCTCAAAAGCCGCCAGGAATCTTTTTATCAGTCAGCCGTCTTTAAGCGCTGCGGTTAAGAAAGAAGAGGCGGAAATCGGTTTTCCGGTTTTTGACCGTAGTTCCAATCCGATCCGGCTTACGGATCTGGGAAGGGAATATATCCGCACGGTGGAAATGATTCTGAATGTGGAAAGCGGATTTGAGAATTATGTGAATGATATCCGGGAGTGTAAAAGCGGTTCGATCTCCGTAGGTGGGACGAATCTGTTTGCTTCCTTTATGCTTCCTCCGCTTTTGTCGCGTTTTACGGAGCTGTATCCGGCCATTCATGTGAATCTGGTAGAGGCTTCCACTGCCGAATTAAGTGAAAAATTGTTTTCCGGTTCTTTGGATCTGCTTGTGGATAATCAAATGATGAATTCCGCCGTTTACGGAAGTGAATTCCTTTGTGAGGAGCATCTGCTTTTAGCCGTGCCGGCGCGGTTTGCTTCCAATGAAAAGGTAGCCGGATATGCTTTAAGCGCCGCTGATATCCGTGCGGGCAGGCATCTGGATGACAGGGTTTTGCCGGTGCCTTTGGAAGTTTTTAAGGACGATCCTTTTCTTTTATTAAAAAACGGAAATGATACTCGGACGCGGGCGGAAAAGATTTGTTTAAACTGCGGGCATTTTACACCGAAAATCCGCTTAGAGCCGGAGCAGCAGATCACTGCTTATAATCTTGCAAGCTATGGGATGGGAATTTCCTTTAACGGAGACATTCTGATTCACCACGTCCCGGAAAGCCAAAGTCTGCTTTATTACAAGCTGGACATGCCTTATGCAAGCCGGGACGTGAATTTCTATTATAAGCGGAACCGGTATATGACCAAACCGGTTCGGGAATTTTTAAACGGCAGAATAAATTTCTAGTTTTATTGGCTTTGCTTACGTCTGTTCATAATCTTCCGGGAGATCCATACCGTAATCCAAGCATCGAAGAGTCCCAGCACCAGTCCGCCCAGAATATCCGTGGGAAAATGTACAAAGAGGTACATTCTGGAAAAGGCAATCATCGCTGCCAGGCAAAGGGCGGCAATACCCCATTTCCGGTAATAGGCAAACAGCACGCCTGCTGCGGTAAAGCCATTCAGCGTATGTCCGGAAGGGAAGGAATATTCCGAGGGAAAAGGAATCAGCAGCTTTACGGAAGAATCGATGGTACAGGGTCTAAGTCTTGCGATTACATTTTTTAGGAACAGATTTCCCAGAAGAAAGGACAGCGCCATGGCTGCCATCATAGTCACTCCGCAGCGCCTGGTCTTGGGAATCAGGGCAAGAACCAGACTTACCACAATCCAGAAAATGCCGCCGTCTCCGAGATGGGTAATCGTCACCATCACCACGTCAGCCCATTGTGTATGAATTTCCTGCAATGCGTATAAAATATCAAATTCCATCTTTTCTTCCTTTCTACGTATTCCGTTATCCCGCAAACGCCATCCCACCACTCGGCATCCTTCGATCCTGTTCGCTGATATCCGGCGGGCAAAGCGGTCATGCATTCTCCATCTGCTCTAAGAAGCTTTTCACATTCTGTTCCATTTCTTTTCCGAATACGGCGGAACCGGCCACGATTACATTGGCTCCTGCCTTGATCAGCGAAGCGACATTCTCTTTATTGACACCGCCGTCTACCTCAATATCCAGATCAAGACCTTCCTGTTGTGCCATTTCCCGGATCCGGGTTACTTTCGGCACGCAGTCGGGAATCAGCTTCTGTCCCCCGAATCCTGGCTCGACCGTCATAACCAGAACCATATCCACCAGCTTAAGATATGGTTTTACCGCTTCCGCCGGTGTTCCCGGCTTGATGGTAATTCCGACCTTTTTTCCACAGGTACGGATTTTCGCAATGGTTCCATCCACATCTTCGGTAGCTTCCAGGTGGAAATTGATCAGATCCGCACCGCTTTCGGCAAATTCGTTGATATAACGTTCCGGTTTGGTAATCATCAGGTGAACGTCAAAAAAGAGGGAAGAATCCTTACGGATAGAGGAAATAACCGGCATCCCGAAAGACATGGACGGCACAAAAATTCCATCCATTACATCAATATGCAGGTACGGCACTCCCGCCTTTTCCAGTTTCTCCAATTGTTCCTTAAGTTTTCCGAAATCCGCCGCAAGCATGGACGGTGATAAAATATTCATTTCTTTTTCTCCTGTTATTCATTCTGTTGTCTTACCGCCCGGCTATCCGGCAAGCGCTGCCACATGTCTCTTTAACTGCTTCCAGGCATCCTCATGGTCTACATAATAAAGCGGGCATTTCTTGCCGCCGCAGTCATAGTGCCTTAAAATGTCATCGGTACTCAGATCATAGGTATCCAAAAGCCAGCGAAGCAGACGAAGCAGCGAATCGTAAGTCTCCTGCGTAAACTGCCCGTTTTTCGCTTTGTAACAGCATTCGATGGAAATAGAATCTTCATTTCTGGATTTTACGGCATAAGCGATCTCATTTAAAGGAACCAGTTGCAGGATCTCGCCGTTATAGCCGATAATGAAATGAGCGCTTACGCTGGCTTCATGCATATCCTTCTGCTGTTCAAAATAGCTGCGGTTCTGCCTGGCACTTGTCCCGGGATTCGCCGTATAGTGGACAAAAATGCTCTTCACTTCCGTCAGAGGATCTCCCGGCCTGGAATATTCATTTACCGTCAGAAAGTCCGTAGTCCATTCCGGGTGTTGATTGTAAATTTCCTCCGGAATTCCTTCGATATAACCCGGTGTCTGCGGCTGTATTTCTTCGCTTCCGACAACCTTTCCGGCACCATCCGGATTAATATCTTTTATAAAAAAGGTAGCATAAGAGGATCCGCTTATTTTTTTCCACTTACCGATTCCCCAGACGAGTGCAAAGACAATTGCAAGGAAAAAGAGACCCTTCACCACTCTCCTGCGCTGATATCTCTTTTTTCTTCTTATGGCCGGGGGAATCGGCGCCCGGTTTCTTCTTTGGTATGTTGTATTTCTTTGGTTACTCTGCGTACTTTGCGGCATTTTTCATTTTTCCTTTGTTTCTCAGATTACAGCGAAGCGTCCTTCCCGGATCGCCCCATACTCTGCATGGATACCGATTCTTCCGTTCCGTATACTTCAGTCTTTAGTATCATACCATAAAAATGCCGCATTTCCATTCTTTTTTTCTTAAGAAATTCTGAAGAGACAGCTTACTTCAGAAATGCCTTAATATCTTTATAGACGCCCTGAGCGTCCAGTCCGTACTTGGCTACCAGTGCGGCTGCGGAACCGGATTCGCCGAACACATCCTGCATGCCCAGTTTCTTAACCGGCACAGGATAGTTTTCGCTCAGGCAATCACATACAGCGCTTCCCAGACCGCCGATTACGGAATGTTCCTCCACGGTAACAACCTTTCCGGTCTTCTTTGCGCTTTTTAAAATCAGTTCTTCATCCAGCGGCTTAATGGTACAGATATTAACCACCTCCGCATGAATGCCTTCCTCTTCCAGAAGCTTTGCAGCTCCCAGCGCGGAATCCACACAGATACCGGTGGCAACGATAGTTACCTCCGTGCCTTCTTTTACAACGCTGCCCTTTCCGATTGCAAAGTGATAATCCGGTCTGTCATTGATTACCGGAACCGCTGCACGTCCGAAACGGATGTAAACAGGCCCCTGGTATTCCAGTGCAGCCCTGACTGCCGCTCTTGCTTCCACATCATCGGATGGACACATTACTACCATTCCCGGAATGGTCCGCATTAATGCAATATCTTCATTACACTGATGGGTTGCACCGTCTTCTCCTACGGTAATTCCGGCATGGGTTGCGCCGATTTTTACATTCAGGTGCGGATATCCGATGGAATTCCGTACCTGTTCAAAAGCACGTCCTGCTGCGAACATCGCAAAAGAACTGACAAAAGGAATCTTTCCTACCAAAGATAATCCTGCTGCAATTCCCATCATATTCGCTTCTGCAATTCCGCAGTCAATGTGTCTGTCGGGGTAAGCTTTTTTGAAGATGCCGGTTTTGGTAGCTGCAGCAAGGTCTGCATCCAGAACCACCAGCTGGGGGAACTCCTCCGCCAGTTCTTTTAAACTGTTGCCGTAACTTTCTCTGGTCGCTATCTTTTTCACAACTGTATTCTCTGCCATTATACCAGATCCTCCTTTGCCAGTTCTGCATCTATTTTTTCCAGATCCGCCATTGCAATGACAAATTCTTCGTCATTTGGTGCCTTACCGTGCCAGTCTACCGAATTCTCCATAAAGGAAACTCCCTTTCCTTTCAGGCTGTGAAGAACGATACAGGTCGGCATTCCTTTGATCTGTCTTGCCTCATGAAATGCCTCACGCAGTGCATCAAAATCATGTGCGTTAACATTGATTACATGAAAACGGAACGCTTCGAATTTCTGATCAATCGGGTCGGGAGAGCATACCTGTTCCAGCGTTCCGTCAATCTGCAGATTATTATTGTCTACAATAACGCACAAATTATCCAGTTTGCGGTGGCCGGCAAACATAGCGGCCTCCCAAACCTGGCCTTCTTCCAGTTCTCCGTCGCCAAGGAGCGTATACACACGGAAATCCTTCTGATCCATCTTTGCTCCCAGCGCCATGCCGACTGCCGCGGAAATTCCCTGTCCCAGGGAACCGGAAGACATATCCACACCGGGAATATGAATACAGGGATGCCCCTGCAGATAGGAACCCAATTTTCTTAAGGTCAGCAAATCCTCTTTGGGGAAGTATCCTCTTTCAGCTAATGCCGCATAAAGACCCGGTGCGGTATGTCCTTTAGATAAGACGAAACGGTCTCTTCCTTCCATATCCGGATTCTTCGGATCAATATTCATTTCTTCAAAATAAAGATAAGTAAATACATCAGCTGCCGACAGGGATCCTCCCGGATGTCCTGCTTTTGCACTGTGGACTGATCTGATAATACCCTTGCGCACTTCATTCGCATGTTTGCGCAGTTCTAAATTCTTCATGTCTTCCTCCAATCCTGCTTTCATACAGTTTTTCCATGATTTTTTCGTTATTATATTAACACAGTCGGCGCGTTTCGTCCATAGGCAGGGAGAAGTTATTTTTATGACCTTTCAAAACAGGTAACAGTTCAGACACTCCATTCACACTGGCTTGAATAAGAAAAACCGATAATGTGCACTTGGGGTGTTCAAGCGGACATCATCCGTTTTCTTTATCCAAATATTTCGGCTGTTTTTTAAATATGTCAGAAATATCCTGTTATCAAGAATTTTCTCTCTACACTCTACATGTGCTATAAGGAATTAGACAAGCGCTTTTCTGTGATTCATGGCAGGAAAATTACAAAGACCGCAAGAATTGAGGCTACCGTTCTCAATAGCTTAGTACCGATTTCAAAAGCGGATATTTGCAGTATCTTGCCGGGTGTCAGTCCTTCAACTGTCGAAACCGTTTTAAGCAGGGTGGGGAAAGAAGAACAAATCAAGAAGATCGGGCAATCCAGATCAACACGATATGTTAAGGCAACTTAAAAATAACTGCCGGATATTCCGGCATAAAATTGTCCTGTAAAATATAAAATGATATCAGGGTCAAAAGGTCAAAAAGCCGTTCGTGCTTGCACGATTAGGCTTTTGAACTTGGGACCCGTCAAACATGAGGAAGTAGCGATTTACGCAGTAAATCAGCGGATTCCGAATGTTTTAGAATTGCGGGAGCTGCTTTGCAGCGGAGCAATTCGTGATATCAAATGATGGGCAAAATACCTTTTGACCCTCATATCATAAAATTACATCATGAAAAATATAACGCATACTTTCTTTTTCTTTCTAATACCACCGTTTTTACTCTGCTGAGAATATCGGAAGGATACCAGTCTTTTAACGTTGCAAATGTGTTCTCGATACCGGAATTGGGGTATCCAAGATGTAATCCGATTCCATACAAGCTTTCCGCCGCGTCAACCTGTTCATCAAAAGAAATCGAAAATGGCTTTGCTTTTACAGAATTTATCAGTTTATAAATATCTTTCTCCAACGGATAATCATTCAGGTCTGACAAAAGAGAAAGTCCGTTGTCAAAATACGGGCAAAATCTGTACGCTTTTGTGCTTTCCTCTCTGATGACTGCGATATTGTTGGTATGTCTGTCTTCATTGAGAAACAACGCATCCATTTCCAGCATGGCAGTCAGATACTTATCGAAATTTTCCAGACCCGTTACCGCTTCTGTAAAATCTACGGTATACTTAACTCTTTCCGCGATATCCTTCATTTTGGACAATTGATCTGCAAGCCCCACGCCGAAATACGAACGGTGGAGCTTTTCCAGCGTAATGACAGTCTCGTTATCTTTCTTAAAGTTCGTGCTTACACATCCATTTACAACTTCCTTATCCGTACGAATTTTTACCGGTTCATACCGGACATAGTTTGTTATATTTGACTTTTTCAGCAATTCTGAAACAATCACTTCCGAAAGGGCTTCATAGCCCATATAATCGGCTTTATACCACTCTTCATTGAAATACCACTTTAACTGGTCGCCCCTGGATGTATGATTCTGGTTGGAAACTCTCTGTATTCCGATGCTATTAAACGTTTTCATTGTCGATTATTTCATCCCCTTTCCATTATAATATCGGAACTCCATGTGCATATTATCGTCAACCATTCTTCCCTGTGTTTTTTCCACAATCTGCAGCGGATCGTAGGAATCCAGGTTTAATTCCTTTAAAATCTCTTTCATCCCGCATCTCGTTTTCGGGAAGCACCGATCCTCCAAAAAGATTTCAAAATCCTCCCACGTAGGATTTTCCTTCACGCCAAATGCCCTGTGAATCATGTCATCTGTCCGGTTTTCAATTTCAATAACCTGATCCAGAAAATTGATATAAATGATCGTACATATCTTGTTTCCGTACATATACCGGATCTGCATCGGGAACTGCCTGTCGCATGGTCTGTTTATGCTCCGTGCAATCACCTGTCTTGAAGTACCGTATTTTTCGGCAAGATGAGCCATGGTTTCTCCGTTCGCCAGCTGCTTCTTAATCGCTTCAATATCAAGATCAGACAGTCTTCTCTTTCTTCCGGCATTGCGGATATTTTTCGCATGGATGGACTGCGCTATTTTTTTCAGTTCCTCCACATCGTCCGTTTTAAATAATTCCTTACAAAGCAATCTGTAATCGGTAGCCATTTTCGTCCCCTCATTTGATATCACATAATTAATTTAATTTCATCATACCAACCTTAAAACGAAAAGTCAAGAATCGCCGCATACCTTTTTTTGTCCACTCATATATTGAATTAACAGTTCAGGCATACATTCTTGTGGACAGATTTCATGCTGGCATAAAAATCTGTCTGCCTAAAAATGTCCATTGGGTATTTTATGTATGGAGTTTAGCGCCATGACATAAAGCAAAACGGCGCGTCAGAACTGTTACATGGAATCAAATTCATTAAGAGGTGTCCGTCCCATGCAATCTTCCAAGCAGTCTTTTCCGCACTTTCCCCATTCCGGATCCATCAGAGCCGTACTGGCTGCCGGACTGCTCTTTCTGGCTGCCATCCCCTGTATTTTATTTCTGACTTTTCAGGGAAATCGGCAAGCAAACCGGAAAGAACGAAATTTTGACAAGACCTGCGAGGATCTGTTCCGGGAAGAAATGACCTCCAATACCCTGAATATGCATTATTCCCTGGCCTGTCCCGAAGCTTTCGGAATTCAGGATTATAGGGTGCTTCTTCCGGCATATCGGTCGGGCAACCGGAAGGGAACTCTCGTACAGACCGAGAATCTGCTGGCAAAATTCCGGAATTTTTCAGAAGATTCCGAGAACTCCTTTTCCGAAAAAAAGTCCGCCCCTTCCGAAAAGCTTTCCTCCTCCCGGCAGGATGCTCTGGAATTATTTTTGGAATACATGGAGAACTCGCTTTCTCTAAGCGCTTTTTCTTATCTGAATGACCCGCTCTCTCCTTCTTCCGGCATGCAGTCCCAGCTTCCCATCCTTTTGGCGGAATATACCTTCCGCACCCGCAGGGATGTGGAAGATTATCTGCATTTGCTGGAACAGACGGATACCTATTTCGAAGGACTGCTTTGTTTTGAACAGGAAAAAGCCCGCGCCGGCTGCCCTGTATCCGGGAAAAGCCTTGAAAAAGTCATAGAACAGTGTGATACGATTCTGACAAAGGAAGCCCTGGAAGAAGAAACCCATTTTCTGCAGACGACTTTTCTGGAACGATTAAAAAAACTGGAAGAGGCAGGTGAAATTACCGCAGCGGATTTTCCGGCCTACCTTGCGCAGAACAACCGGCTTTTGAAAACCGTTCTGCTCCCTGCCTACGAAGCGCTCGGAGACGGTCTTCTTGTCTTAAAAGACGAGACAATTCTCCCAAAAGGTCTGGCTTCTTATCCGGGTGGCCGAACCTACTATGAGCACCTGCTGTTCTCCTCTACCGGTTCCGCCCGTTCCATTTCCGAAATCCGTACCATGCTTACCGGCAAAATGCAGGATGAATACGTTGCTTTAAAAGAAATTTTGACCGACGCTCCCGCCCTTTTGCAGCTGGATTA
This sequence comes from uncultured Acetatifactor sp., assembly GCA_934433135.1. Taxonomy (GTDB): domain Bacteria; phylum Bacillota; class Clostridia; order Lachnospirales; family Lachnospiraceae; genus Acetatifactor. The sequence continues at coordinate 118,359 of CAKRZO010000003.1, forward strand.
CGAAAAGGAACTGGAAAAAGAATTTCCCTTTACTTCTCCGGAAGAAATCCTGGCGGATCTGCAGCAAAGAATGGCTGCGGACTTTCCGGCACTTCCCGGAAGAAACACTTCTCCACCCGCCTTGGAAAGTGTTGCCTTGGGCGGTGTTGCAAAAGTTTCCGCAAATGCAGCCCCGGCTTCCGGCGAAAACGTCTCTTTCGCCGGCCGATTCCCGAAAGCAGCCGTAAAACCGGTTTCCCCAAGCCTGCAGGATTTTACAGCGCCTGCCTTTTACTTAACGCCGCCTTTAGACGATACTTCGTCTAATGTGATTTATATTAATGAAAAAAAGACGCCCTCCCGGCTGGAGCTGTATACCACCCTTGCCCATGAGGGCTATCCCGGACATCTGTATCAGTCTGTCTATTATAACCTGAAGCAGAAATACATAGAAAATTTCGCCCCTTCCTGCCTTCTCCGGGAACTTTTATGGTACGGAGGCTATCAGGAGGGCTGGGCCTTGTACGTAGAAAACATTTCCTATGACTATGCTTCCGCTATCATGGAATCTAAGGAAAACTCTCTGCTTGCAGCGGCCATCCAATTGGAAAAGCACAACCGCTGCCTGCAATTGTGCCTTTATTCCCTTATGGATATTATGATTCATTATGAAAATGCCGACCTTGCTTCCATCGGCAGTCTGTTAAAAAATTTCGGCATTACCGGTGAGGCCGCCGCAGACCGCATTTATACTTATATTGCGGAAGAGCCCTGTAACTATCTGAAATACTACCTGGGATATCTGGAGATTCTGGAGTGTAAAGAAAAAGCGGAAGCGCTGTGGAAGGAAAATTATTCCGACCTTGCTTTTCATACCTTTTTTCTGGAAACCGGCCCCTGCAGTTTTCCTTTTCTGCAAAAAAAGCTGGAAGAGACGCGCTATTCCTCTGCTCCCGCCTCTTCTAAGTAGTCCCGGTCCCACAAGAGAATTTTCAACTTCGTCGCCATGGAAACTGCCGGATCTGTAAAGTACTGATTGGTCATCACTACGCCGACCATACAGTCGTAATAATCTCTTCCGGCATAAATTTCCTGCACCGCCTTGATTCCCACCGGCTGAGAATGGCATTTGCATTGAAAAGCATAGGAAACGCCATCCTTCCATGCCAGAATATCCACACCGTAATCTCCGCTTTCCCGGGTAACTTCTATCTCGGTAAAGCCAAGGCCTTCCAGCAGATCGGCGCAGTAATGCTCAAATTCCTGTCCATCGCATTCGTCCATGGTAAGAGGCCTGCGGTTCCTGCTTTTCCACAGAAGGATACCGCCCGCTACTGCCAAAAGCAGGAGAAGAAGCACTGCTGCCGTAAGACCGATGATTTTCCAGTCAGGATTGCCGTTTTGATCTACGATACTCAAAGATTTCACAATACCTGACATGTTTACTGTATTTACTATATTTATCACATTTCCTGCATTGACCATATTTACTGTATTTGCTGTATTTGCTGTATTTGCCATATCTGCTATATTTGGTACATTTGCCGTATTTGCTATGTTTACTATATTTATTGTAATTATTCTGTTTCCTGTTTTATCCTGTTTGCTGCAACGAACACAGGGATCCTGTTTCCTGTAAGTATCCTTCCGATACCGGATTGTTCCGTGCCGGGCACTCCTGCAATCCCGGAGTACATTGTACAGGAAACAGGCTCCTATGTCAATTCGCAGTAAAGAAAAGACGGGATAAACTTATCAGGGCATTTGCATGTACTCGCCCGGTAGTCTGCTTTAACCGCTTTTTTGTATAATGAAGATCAAAAAGAGAAAGGACCCGATAATGTTAAACGCTCTAACCCATCTTTCCGACATTTTTATTCCGGTGATTATTTTCTATATCATCGGATACGGTCTGAATGCAAAAGTCAAAGTATACGAAACGTTTTTAAAGGGCGCTTCCAAAGGGTTGAAAATAGTTATGGAAATTCTTCCTACTCTGATCGGATTGATGATTGCCGTGGGAATTCTGCGGGCATCCGGTTTTCTTACCTTTCTCGGTAATCTCTTAGCCCCGGCAACCGAAGCGATCGGCATTCCTTCCTGTCTCTTCCCGCTTTTAATTGTCAAGCTCTTCTCCTCTTCTGCCGCTACCGGTCTGGTTCTGGACATTTTCAAAAATTACGGTCCGGATTCCTATGCCGGGCTGATGACCTCTATCCTTATGAGTTGCACGGAAACTCTGTTCTACACCATGAGTGTCTACTTTCTGGCGGCGAAAGTCACCAAGACCCGTTATACGATCAAAGGCGCCCTGCTTTCCGTTCTGACCGGAACTATAGCCAGCATCTTCCTTACCGCCGCGATTCTTACCTGAGGTTCTTCAGAAAAACGCTTTAATGTTTTTTATAGCATCCCTTCTTCCTCTACCGGATCAGGACAACTGCAACGTCATTTACATTGGTACCTGTCGCGCCCGTAAAGAGAAGGCCTCCTATCTTTTTCAGTGCATGATAGGTATCATTCCTTTTCAGGATTTCTTCATAGTCCAGATTGCATTCCCTTAATTGATTCATAGTATCTCCGTCCACTATACCACCGGCTGCATCCGTCGGCCCATCCGTACCATCCGAACCGAAGGAAAAAAGAAGCGTATCTGACAAATCTGCTATCCCTGCAGCTCCACTAAAAGCCAGTTCCTGATTTCTGCCTCCCATACCATTTCCCGTAAGTGTGACAACCGTTTCTCCTCCTGCAATAAGTGCACAGGGTTTTACAAAACCCATATTCTTTTCTTTGTGAATGTCACGTGCAATAGAAGCCAGAAATCTTCCTGCCTCTCTTGCCTCTCCATTCATGGATATGGTTAGAATATAGGGCTTATAACCCCGTTTTTCAGCATATTTTGCCACTGCCCGGCATAGTTCTTTAACACTTCCCGTAATTACAGTGCTTACATTAGAAAGGGATTTCACCGTTTCCTTCCTTAATGTTTCTTCCACCCGCTCTGAAAAATGTAACCCATATTTTTTCTTTATCTTCATAACATCAGCACATGTCGAAGAATCTGCGCAAGCAGGTCCCGAAGCAACCATTTCCAGATTATTATCAATAACATCCGAAAGCACAATCTGATAAATAGCCTTTCCGCCTGCCAAAGCAGCAAGTTTCCCTCCCTTCACTGCCGAAAGCCTTTTGCGGATCGTATTTATCTCCTGTATTCCGGCGCCGCAATCCAAAAGCTGTTTTGTTACTTCCTGAATCTCTTCCAAACTAAGACCCTTTTCCGGTTTCTCCAGCAACGCGGATCCTCCCCCCGAGATCAACATGAGAATCGTGTCCTTTTCTGTCGTTTCTTTTATCAAATTCATGACGCACTCTGCACCATATATTGAATTTTGATCCGGAATCGGATGTCCTGCCTCTATCATCTGGAAACCCGGAATATCGCCCTTTATGTGATGATATTTTGTAACAATAACTCCCTTTTTAATTTTTCCTTTCAATATCTGAGATGCTGCATAAGCCATCTGCCAACCGGCTTTTCCAAATGAAATTACGTAAAGATTTCCCTCAAATTTCATTCCTTCCAATGCTTTTTTCACTGCAATATCGGGAAGCACCTCTGTTATGGAATCACTCATAATTTTTTCTGCATCTTCTCGCATAGATAGAAGTTCTTTATACATCATCATACTCCTTCAATACCTGCTTCATGCCTGCGTTCAGACAATCCTGTCCTGTTTGCTGATACCTTAATACCACATCACCGCAAATTCCGCTTTTCGTTACCATTGGAATTTTGGGTCGACTGGAGTGTCCTTTTGGTGTCTTTACCTCTCTTGCCAAAGTTGTTGCTACTTCAATTTTAATATTGTTTTTTCCTTCTTTCACCAGGTCAGTAATATCATACCGATAGACCGGTACTATCTGTATGCCTGCACTTATATCATTGACAAATAATTCGACGCCTTCTGCCGCATCGGTTATCTCCATGTACACATAACCGCTTTGGGGGATATAAATTTCCTTTTCATACCTGACGAATCCGGAAAATGTCGGCATTTCCGTCTCCAGAGAATCCGGCAGAAGCACTTCTTTCGGATCTCGAAAGTACGGATAGTCGATAGCTCTGCACAGACTTCGTTTCCATCCGCCGCTTATTTTTTCAGACTTCAGCTCCGTATAAGATTTTCTTTGAGGTTCGAATTCCGGCTCTGAATTGTCAAATACAATGATAAACGATTCGCTTGGATCCATTGCCGTTTTAATCACGGTTTCTTCATTCTCTGTACTGTATTCAACTGCACAGAGTTTATTCCGCCAGGCATCATATCGATAAATGTTTCCCCTTACCGGTACAGTTACCTCGCCTTCATATCGGACAGATCCCTCATTCACGAGATAGAATACATGGTTTTCATTAACATAATGCATGTATCGGATTCGATTGTTCTCAGGTGTAATATGTATCTCGCCGATCCCAAGTTCTTCCAATTTCTCTATCAAATCCGGGAGCCTGATAATTTTACATTGTTTCATTTCACCCGGAATATCTCTTCCTTGATTGCAAATTCCCTCCGGCAATCTGTTAATAAAAAAAACCGGGAAATGATTTCTTTCTAATTCCACAACCGCATCTGCAACCTCTGCCGTTATAAATTGCATTTCCGGAATAATCAAAGTCCTGTATTTTTGCGTACCAATAATCAACTCGGCGCCTGTCTTCGTACGATATAATACTCGATCTGCAAAAACATCCGATGGAATGATATCATATTCTATCTGCCTGTCAGCAAGAATGTGAGCCGGTTTTTGCACAAACATGCACCGGCCACACCATTCTGCCTCCCCATGATAAAGGAGTGCCACTTGTGACACATGATATCCTCCGGAGATCAATTCGCAGATTCGATTCATATACTGCATTAAATACCCAAAATGGCGATATTGCGGATTGTTCCCATGGGCATAAAAGTGTGGCGGGCAATCCGGATCCGGAAATTTTTTAGGTGAAAAGGCATGTGGCACAAATCTGTTTATTCCTCTGACCATAAAATGATCTGCCAGATACTTTTCCAGTCTGACTCCTTCCTCCCAGCCGTATGCGCCAAAAATTTCGCACATGGCGCGTCCCTTTTTAACAGGTTCGATGGCGGCAGCGGACGATGCCAGTTTTCCCAGAACATAATGATAAAATTCCCCATCTCTGTCTGTTCCCTCCGGATTATGGATATAAACATCCTCCATATACGGATACACCTGACCTCCGATATCATCAATTCCGGCCATATCCTGTCCTGCAAGTCCTCTGAAATAATGTCCAAGACTATTTCCGGTTCTCGAATGCTGATTGTTATCCTCAATCAAATGACCAATATAAGCCACGCCGTGGTTCCTGCACCACTCTCCGATCTGCCAGGAAAAATCCTTTTTCACAAGTTCTGTTACCGCATTCATATAGTCATAGCGTACTCTTGCTTTTTCTATATCCGAAAACTCCTTTTCCCAAAGTAGCGGCAGATAACGTGCGAAATCAGCTCCCCACACTTTTTGCAGCCAACTCTCCAATTCCCTGCTCCATGGCAAATCATCCATTTCCTCTATGGTCTTCCCCATTTCATACAGATGAGAATTGCCTAATTCCGGCTCATCCGAAAAAAAACCTGCTATCGTTTTGCCGAAATCTTCCTTATAATGCAGAAAATGAGGCTCATACACAGCTTCTATCAATTTGTGACAGGATTCATAGTCCATCATATTCATGTAATTTCTATGCGGACCTCTGTTTCTTGTTTTATGACAGACGCAAACCTTCCAGCCTCCTTTCGGAACCAGCCAACACAGTTGGTTTTCCTCCGGTTCAAGGGAAATAATATCCTTTCGGTTTGTTCCGTCCTTTGGTACTGCAAAAAAGCCCAGCAACTGATCATCATCAAATTTGGCAAACGGTCCTATCTGTTTCATAAGCTCTATCCTGCTTGGCTTAAAATCTGCAGCTTTTCTATACTTTTCTGTCTCAACACAAAAAAGGTCGCCCTCAAATACCTCTGCTATCTTTTCGCATGTAATACTTTGTCTGAGAAGCTCTGCCGGTTCGTTATTCAAGATACCATTGCAAAATCCGGTAGGGAAATGGCTGTCATCCAGAATCCACACCTGCATATCCCGTTTTCTGGCTTCATCTAGGATAACATCCATATCTTTCCACCAGCCAGGACCTGCGAAATCCGGATGCGGACGACTTTCAACACAAACAGCCCTGATATGGCTGTCATAAATTGCTTTCATATACCGGCGTAATACTTCTTCAGGTTCTCCATGCTGCCAGAAAAAAGGGAAAATATAGTTTCCATTTTGTCCTATCAGATTTTTTCTAATTTTTGAATTCACTTTTTTTCCTCGTCATTCACATATTTCCGCAAAATGAAAATGTAAAGTGTAAGTTTTTCTCTCTGATTCGATATTCCTCATGTGTTTTGGCGCCCCAACTGTCGTCTCCTCCAACGCCCATTTGTTTCATTAATATCCTCACTACCGTTTTATGCACCTTGGGAAGTTCATATAAATGTCCTGCCTCTTCTAATTCGCCAGCTGTAAATGGTAGTGCGCTAAACTCCATTGGAATCATTGTCTGTCTTACTCTCAGCTCTCCATTGACAGGATCTTTTCGTACTCCATCACAGAAGAAATCCAATCCGCTCCCTTTGCAATCGAAGACAGATGCCATTCTCACCTGCGTTCTATTACCACACTCCTGGGGCACGGAATAAGGCGTAAGGTTATTTCTTACAGTATCCTGATAAAATGCAAGCTTCGCTCCCCTGTTGCGGTCAATGTAATTTTCCGCAGGGCCATTGCCATACCAAGAAAAGCATTCCAATTCTGCCGGCAATATCATTGTCCATCCAAAGCATGGAAGTTCGCTTATTTCGTCCGGTTTTTCATAATCCATCGTCACTTCGACTTTTCCGTATCCATCAACCGTATACCTGATAATACACTCACTGACCGGCTCAGTGGGAAGTTCATAGTAATACCGAATGGTAAAATGATTTTCCGTAAACACATAATCACTTCCTGTTATTCTGGAATACAGTTCTGCAGCTTTCCACTGTGCACTGTCGAACATCATATGATTTCCTTTATCATTATCTGTTTCAGCTCTGACAAAACAGGGTCTTGCAGGCCTTTTTATGTATTCTCGTCCCTGAAATACATAGGAAACCAGTCCATTCTTTGCCAGATTAAAAATAACACTAAAGCAATCGCCGATTACTGCTACATCTCTTGTTCCATCTACAACCGATATTGTTTTGTCCGAACCAGAATTTCCAGTCGATGTTTCATTCAAATAACAATATTGACCGAAGGCCATTTCATGCCCTTTTTCTCCCCATAACATATCTTTCTTCAAGAGTAAGGAAACTTCATTCACATACTCTGCGTTCCCGGGGAACTCCGGTAGCTGCAACGCAAAACTTCTCTTATCCAGCGCCGGCACATCAAATTCCATTGTCTTCCGGTAAATCTCAACGCCATTCTTTCTTACAACAATTCTTCCTTCATAAATATTGGTATTGAGGAATAAATGATTATTTGTTATCGTTACTGAATTTCTTCCCGGCTGCAGTCGGACATTCTGGTAATTATATTTCACCTCCTGCATTTTAGGCGAATTTTTCCTGTCCGCAAAGACAATTCCATTACAACAATAATTGTAATCCGACGGGCGGTCATCAAAATCACCGCCATAAGCAAAACAGGATTGCCCGTAACGATTTGTCGAGCGGATACCCTGGTCTATGTAATCCCATATAAATCCCCCCTGATATCTTTCTTCCTGTTCCGCCAATTCGGTATATTTGTACTGTGCCCCCAGGGAATTTCCCATGGCATGAGAATACTCACAGCTGATAAACGGTTTGTCAGGATTATCTTTCAAAAATGCCTTTATTTTATCCACTGACTGATACATCTGACTTTCCATATCGCTGGACGCATTATATCTTCTGTCATGAAAAATTCCTTCATAATGTACTAATCTGGTTTCATCTTTCTGTCTGAATAATTGTGATATCTCATAGATATCTCTTCCCCCGTAGGACTCATTTCCGCATGACCATATTAAGATGCAGGCATGATTTTTATCCCTTTGAAGCATTGAATTTGCCCTGTCTAAAACTGCAGGCTTCCATTCCTCATGATCACCCGGTAAAATCAAACTTTCATCCTTTTGTTTCCACGACCCATGGGTTTCCAGGTTTGTCTCGTCAATTACATACAAACCGTACCTGTCACATAATTCATAAAACAACGATTGATTCGGATAATGCGAAGTTCTGACGGCATTGATGTTATTCTGCTTCATATTAATGATATCCTGAAGCATTTCCTCTTTCGTAATCGCCCGTCCGTGACAACAGCTGAATTCATGACGATTGACACCTTTAAAGACAATCCTTTTCCCGTTCAGCAACATCAATCCGTTCTTTAATTCAAATCTGCGGAAACCAACATCCTGAGCAATCACTTCCTGCAGTTGTCCGCTTTCGTCCCTTACTTCCAGTTTTAGTTGATACAAATATGGATTTTCTGCACTCCACATACAAAAGTCTCTGGTCTTTACACAAATTTCCATTTCTCCGCAATTTGAGTTCCGTTCAAACGCTACCGGCGAAAAAAGAGTGGTTTGCTTTTCAAAAATCAGACCTTGATTTTCTTTTTCTTCTAATATTCCCCTGATTTTGTATCTGCTTCCCGTTTCCTGACGGATCTTCATGTTCAATATCAGTTCTGCAGTTAAAAAATCCTCTGCAATTTTCGTTTTAATAAACAGATCCTCTATATGTATTTTCGGTACAGAATACAGATATACATCCCGAAAGATTCCACAAAACCGCCAAAAATCCTGATCTTCCAGCCAACTTCCTGATGAAAACTGATATACAAGAACCGCCAGCTTATTTTCACCGCTGCAAATAGCTTCTGTTATATCAAAGTCGGCCGGTGTAAATGAATCTTCACTATAACCGATATAAATACCGTTCAGCCACACTGCAAATGCCGATTCTACTCCCTGAAATGAGATCCGTACTCGCTTTTTTTCAAAGTAATCGGGAAGCGTAAAATATTTGACATAACTCATCACACAATTTCTTTTTTGTGGAATTTCACCCGGAATCACATTTTCATGCCCTGCCCAGGCATACATAATGTGAGTATATTGCGGGTAATCATACCCTTGCAACTGTATATGTCTGGGAACTGCAATGTCCCTCCAGTCCCTGCAATCATAATCCAGCCTTTCAAAATTATGAACACGGCTTTTTTCATTGTCAGCGCATTGAAACTTCCAATTTCCGTTCAGGGAAAAATAAAATGAACTTTTCTGTCTTTTTAATTCTTCCTCTCCTGCATAAAATATATGATCTGAATGCGCAGGCAATCTGTTTTCTTCAAAAATAACCGGATTTTTTACATAATTGATATCAAACATTTTGACCTATCCTTTCACGCCGCCGATTGTAATTCCTTTTACGATATATTTCTGCGTAAATGGATATATAATTACAATGGGCAAAATTCCCATAACTGCACATGCCATTCTGACTCCATTCGTAGGTATCGTTGTCCCTGCTAACTCGGCAGTACTCATTTCAGATGTAGCCTGTGCGGCTCGCAGCATACTGTTCAAAAGAACCTGCACGCTGTATTTTTCGGTTTCGGTTATGTAGTACAAGCCATTCTGCCAGTCATTCCAATATCCGATACCCACTAACAGACCTACGGTAACCAGAATCGGCTTTGCCAAAGGCATGACTATTTTCAGCAGGATCCTGAATTCGCTGGCACCATCAATTCTGGCAGATTCAATGATAGATTCCGGAATACTTGTACTGAAATAGGTTCTCATCATCATAATGTAAAAAGCTCTTGCCAACAAATTCGGCAGAATATATGCAGCATATGTATTTTTGATGGAAAATACCGTTGTCCACATTATGTAAGTTGGAATTAATCCGCCATTAAACAGCATCGTAAAAAACACCACAAACGAGATTATATTTTTTCCGGGCATTCCGGCTCTGGACAGTGGATAAGCCAACGAGATCGTCAGTATTAACCCCAACGTTGTCCCCAAGGCAGTAACACCAATGGAAACGGCATACGACTTAAATATATTATAACTGCCTGACATCAGATACTTATAAGCATCTAGGCTATAACCACTCGGTATAAAAGTATATCCCTCTCGCACAATAGAAGCCTCTGAAGAAAAAGAGGCCACAACCATAAGAGCAAACGGCATAAGACAAATTATCAGAAGCAAAAACATAATGACATATATAAAGGCCTGATAGAAATCGATTTTCTTTGACATCTTTTCCCTCCCTTAAAAAAGTGCTTCGTCACGGCTGATTTTGCGAACAATTCCATTTGCAGCCAGCACCAGAAGAAATCCCAGAACAGACTGAACAAAACATGCTGCGGAAGACATACCCATATTAGCATTATTAAGCAATCCGCGATAAATATAAGTGTCAATCGTCTGCGTTACATCAATTAGTGAACCGCTGTTCATCGGTACCTGATAGAACAGTCCGAAATCCGAATAAAATATGCGCCCTATATTCATTAAGATCAGCGTAATAATCGTTGGTTTTAGCTCCGGCAAAGTTATGTGTATTATTTTAGTCCAATGATTTGCACCGTCCATAGATGCCGCCTCATAATAAGTCGGATCAATGCCGGCAATCGTCGCATAATATATAATAGCGCTGTATCCAAAGTTTTTCCATAAATATACAAATACAAGAATAAATGGCCAATATTTCGGTGTAGCATACCATGAAATCGCATTTTTCCCTAAAAGCTTTAAAATAGAATTGTTAATAAATCCTGTCGATGTCGCTAAAAAGGCGTATGCCAGATACGCAATTACAATAATCGAAATCAGATGCGGAACCAGGAAAACAGTCTGAAATGTCTTTTTCACTTTATTTGTCCTGATATCATTAAGCAAAATAGCTACAGAAGATGAAAGGACTGTTGAAAGTATAATAAATACTATATTATAAAGCAGCGTGTTCTTTATTACGCCAGCCATATCCGTATTCAAAAAGAATTTAAAATTATCCCAGCCAACCCATGCGCTTTTCCATATTCCTTTCGCAAAGCTGTACTTTTTGAAAGCAATCACCAGACCCGCCATGGGAATATAATTATTGATTATCAGGTAAATAATTCCCGGAATCATCATGGCATAAAAAGGCAAATATGTAATCAGACGTTTTTTCAGCGTCTTTTTGGTACTTACAGCAATTGATTTTCTCATACTTTTTTCTCCGAACTATTGTATAACCAGCATGGTTGCTATCTCAAAAAGGATTACCTTATATTTCTACAAAATAATCCTTTTTGATAGTTTGTTAATTACTTCTTATTTGCGTACCATTCGTCAAACTGTCTCTGTTTTTCTGCTATGATATCATCGATGCCTGCGTCCTTTAATTCCTTTATAAATTGAGGCAGATATTCCTCCGGATCAAGCGCACCTCCCTGCAATCCCTTTGCATATTTTGCATCTACATTTGAAACCGCAGCAACCTGTGTGGAAACACTGCTGCTGTCAAACATGAAACCTTTCCCGATGGTCGGCGTAGCGGTTTTGTTTCCTTCAAGTACTAATTCATTAATATTTCCTTCCGCCTTCGTCGTAATGGCAATGTATCCATTCGGTCCGTTCCAGTTCAAACGTTCATACCCGGTATTAGGAAGCAATACTGCATAACCTTCATCATCCAGTTCGTAGTTTACTCCTTCAACCCCCTGCGTAATTAACGTGGATGCCTCCCTGTCAGAGAACAGCCACTCAAAAATCTCCATGGCACGTTCTGGATTTTTACAGGTATATGGCATTGACCATCCATGATTATTTACAATAGCTGACGTTGAGTAAAACGGTGTGACAGCACTCTGATACAGTCTGCATGTCCAGCCCTGTGACGCTTCACTTGCAAGCCGTTCTTCTTCCGATGCATTGGCTATATCAATATTGTTATTGGAAAAACATGCGTACGAATCACCGTTTTGAATTAATGCATTAACGGTGTTGCTACTTGTCTCGTAATCAGGATCAATCCATCCGTTTTCATACCAATGGTGCATTCTTTCACAAAATTCCTTATAAGCCTGCGTCTCATGAAGATCCACTACCTTGGTATCCTCCATCGGATTTTCTAACACACCGGACAAATAAGTGGAATCCCCGAGATTGTCCACATAATATTTATAGTTGATCTTTCCTGTGTTTGTACAAAACGGATATTTATCCGGATGTGCTTTTTTCAGAGCGTCAAGAATCGGCTCTACATCATCAAGAGACTTTATGTTTCTTACCTCATCCTTCAGTCCTAATTCATCTATTATATCTGCATTAAAAAACACGGAAGTACTGAACGCTTTATTTTTTACTGCGGGAATTCCGACAAGTGCGCCTCCCACACGGCAACAATCCAAATCCTCCGCCGTCGTATAATCCCATATAGGACTATCCTCAGAGATATAATCATCCAGCGCTAAAATCTGGTCGGAACCATACATCATCGGCAGGGTCATTCCGCTTGCACCAAACTGAATCCAGTCCAGTTCTTCTCCCCCCGCCAACGCAAGGCTTAAATAATTTGGATAATCTGCCTTGCTCACAACCTTAAGCTCAATTCTTGTATTAAATTTTTCCAATGACAATTTTGTCAGTGCCTCAGAGATCTGTTTTACCGCCTCATCAGTAGGCTGCGTACCTCTGTAATATGCCAGACGAACCGTTACCTCTTCTCTGTTTTCCTTAACGGACTCTGTTGTTGCTTCTACTTTTGTATCGCTGCTTTGTTCCCTGTCAACTTCTGTTTTTTTACAACCGGACAGCAGAAAAGCCAACGCCAAAAATGTTGCCAATAATACTGAAATACTTCTCTTTTTCATTGATAATATCCTCCTTGATTTAATATTCCCGTTACATTTAATAATGTATTTATGGTCTATAATATAGTTGCAAAAATTGATTTAACGTACAAGGCACGGCCTTTTTGCATCAAACTTCCAATCTTTTATCAGATACTGCATGCCTATGGAATCATCTCTTGCTCCCAGACAATGTTCTATGTAGAGCTTGTTTGCTTTGTGAATCTGTTCCATATCCACATCAATACCCAGTCCCGGTTTGTCCGTTATTGCAATACAACCGTCAATAATCTGTGGCGGAGCGACAGTAAGCCTTTCTATCCCTTCCTGCCAGATCCAATGCGTATCAATTGCATTTATCGCACCTGGGACTGCGGCAGCTGTATGTGCGCACATCGCCAATGATATATCAAAATGGTTATTCGAGTGAGATCCCCACGTCATACCGAAGTCTGAACACATCTGACCTACCCTTACAGAGCCTGACATTGTCCAGAAATGCGGGTCTGCCAGCGGAATATCCACGGACTGAAGTGCAATTGAATGGCTTAACTGTCTGAAGTCCGTTGCGACCATATTCGTAGCCGTCGGTAATCCAGTTGCACGCCTGAACTCAGCTAATACTTCCCGTCCGGAAAATCCACCCTCCGCTCCGCATGGATCCTCGCAATAAGTTAATATTCCATGCATATCTCCGCATAACTCAATCGCCTCCGCAAGAGACCATCCTCCGTTAGGATCCAGTGTAATTCTCGCTTCAGGAAATGCTTCCTTCAGCGCTTTTACCGCCTTTATCTCTTCTTTTCCTTCCAGAACACCTCCCTTTAGTTTAAAATCCTCAAATCCATATCTTTCTTTCGCTGCTTTCCCCAATGCGACAATACTCTCAGGAGTAAGTGCTTCTTCATGACGTATACGATACCAGTCACATACATTTCCCGGATCGGAATAGTATGGCAAATCGGTTTTTTCCCGATCTCCAATATAAAATAAGTAGCCTAAAACTTTCACCTTATCACGTTGCATCCCTTCTCCCAAAAGAGAGGCCACCGGCACATTCAAATGCTTGCCCAGCAAATCTAAAAGTGATGCCTCTATTGCCGTCTGCACATGAACGCCGGTTCTCAGATCAAAAGTCTGACTCCCACGTTCATCCTTTTCTCCTTTGCTTTCCAGGTGTTTTTTTACGGATAACAATGTATTTTTATATTCTCCGATAGAAGTACCGATCACCAAATCTCTGCACTCCAATAACGCATTTGTAATTTTACTGCCTCCCGGAACTTCTCCCACTCCCTGAATTCCGTTGGTGTCAGTAAGTATTACAACATTTCTTGTAAAGTAGGGTGCGTGAGCTCCGCTTAAATTCAGCAGCATACTGTCTCTTCCCGCCACCGGATATACTTCCATTTCAGCTACTTCAGGTATCATTCTGACATCTCTCCTTTTTTAACTTTTTTAACTCTTTCATTCTCCGCTGATTGCTATAGCAAACCTGCAGTCTGCATCTCTCCTCTTATTCGTGCAAGCGAAGTGCCTTCCGGGGTAGGTAAGCTGGGGCGATAAGGCAGACCAATGTCTCTTCCCCTTAAATTTGCCATATCCTTGGTTGCTACCGGAAAGCTGGCTAAATCCATAGCCAGTCTTACCGGATTCAGTTTGAACTGTGCTTCCAGAGCTCCTGACAAATCTCCTCTCATATATTTGTCATATATAGCCACTATCAGCTCCGGCATGAAGTTGGCTGCAGTACATATTCCGCCTACTGCACCATGACACATAGATGCGTACAACAACGTATCTTTCCCGCCAAAAACGCGGAAACCCAGGTGTCGCGTCCGCCGTATGAATTCCGCTGTCTGCGTGATGTCGCCGCTGGTATCCTTCATACCTACGATATTATCCACTTCCGTAGCTAGGCGCTCCACCAATTCAGCTGAGAGAGTATAATTAACTCTTCCCGGATTATTATACAATAGCATAGGTGTCCCCGGCACTGATGCGGCGATTATTTTAAAGTGTTCAAACAATTCTTCTTCCGTCGGTTTGAGGAACATCGGTTGAA
This sequence comes from uncultured Acetatifactor sp., assembly GCA_934433135.1. Taxonomy (GTDB): domain Bacteria; phylum Bacillota; class Clostridia; order Lachnospirales; family Lachnospiraceae; genus Acetatifactor. The sequence continues at coordinate 133,363 of CAKRZO010000003.1, forward strand.
GAACAGAAATTCCTGCTGCCCCGCACGCGACCCCCATGCGGGCTAACCTGCAGCATTTTTTTGTGCTGATCCCGCCAATTCCCATATATACCGGTACTCTTCCCGCTGTCTGGTCTATAATAATTCTGAGTCCACGCTCCATCTCTTCTTCTTCAATGGCATAGAATTCACCATTGCTTCCAAAAGCCAATATTCCAAGTACTCCGCCGCAGATCACGTAATCTACCTGATCTCTTAACTTCGCTTCATCAATTTGTTCGCTTTCATCTATCGGTGTCAATATCGGAACAACAACACCCCTTATAAAATCGGTCTTCATATCCGTTATCCCTTCCCCTGCAAATTATGATTCAACCGTTACATTTGCAATTTTTTCATAGTATTTTACGATGCTTGAATGATCTTCCTTCTTGCATCCGTCTGCCCCTAAGCCCTGCATAATTTCCATAAGCTGCGCAGTTAACGGAAGCGGAGAGTTTATTGCATGTCCTGCATTTAAAGCATTATTCAAATCTTTCATATGCAATTCTATGCGAAATCCCGGATTAAAATTTCGAGCCAAAATCATCGGTACCTTAGCATCCATAACAGTGGAACCGGCAAGTCCGCCACGTATTGCCTGATATATAAGTTTGGGATCTGCTCCTGCTTTTTTGGCAAACGTTAATGCCTCCGATACAGCTGCAATGTTTACGGCAACAATAATCTGATTTGCTAATTTAGCAATATTTCCTGCTCCCAATTCACCGACATGCACAACTGAGCCAGCCATAACCATAAGCATATCATAATACTTATCGAACAGCTCTTTTTTTCCGCCGACCATAACCGACAGGGTTCCGTCAATTGCCTTGGGTTCTCCTCCCGATACCGGAGCGTCCAACATCTCAATTCCTTTCTTTTCCAGCTCTGCACCAATGGCTTTGCTTTCTGTCGGATCAATGGAACTCATATCAATCAAAACCATTCCCGGCCGCGCACTCCGGAGAATTCCGTTCTCGCCCAGAGTAACTTCTCTCACTTGTGGAGAGTTCGGCACCATTGTAATGATTACATCACAATGTTCTGCAACTTCAGAACCATTTTCTGCAGATATTGCTCCACAAGCAACTACTTCATCCACCGCTTCCTTATGCAAGTCGCAAACTATCAGCTCATATCCTGCTTTAATTAAATTTTTGCTCATTGGCTTACCCATAATACCCAATCCAATGAAACCAACCTTCATTTCCTTATCCTCTCTTTCCGTTTAGATTTGATAATCGAATTATAATATAGGATATAGGAAGTTTCTATTGATTTATTTGCCAAAAAAGCAAAAAATTACTATTCACATGTTCTATTCTTTCATTTTATGAAATGTTTTAATTTCAAACATTTCAGATTTATATCATTTTTTCAGATTTATGTGCTCTATTCGTCTTTAAATGGAAATTGAATCCCGTATTTCTTCATATGCCTCCAAAGTGTTGCTTTGCTTATTCCTAATGCTTCTGCTGTCCGCTCCCTGTTTCCGGCATGTTTTTCCAATGTCTGTTTCAATCTGACCGCTTCCGGAGAGATATATTGTTTTTTTTCCGACTTATAAAAAGATGATACTGTATACATTTCATCAATCAAACGCGTTACGGCGATTTCATCTATCGTTCTTCTGTTAGCTGTCAGTATCAGCCGTTCGCAGAAATTCTGCAACTGTATCAGATTCCCCTCCCATGAATAATCCAACAGTATTTTCTCTGCCCCGGATGTCAGGACATGATAGTGAGAATAGTTATTGCAAAATTCCTTCATGTATTTTCCGAGTAAATCTTTTAAATCTTCCCTGCGCTCTCTCAGAGGCGGAACAGACACTGTCAAACCTTGCAAAATATAACTTAAATCCTCATAAATTTGTCCTGACTCCACCCCTTTTTCCAAATTTTCCGGTGCAGAAGCTATTATTCTGACATCTATTGGTACTGTTTGCATTCTTCCGTTTCTTCTGACCTTATATTGAATCAGTTCCGCCAATTCACACTGGCATCCATAACTCAATTTTTGAACATTCTCAAGAAAAACCGTTCCTCCATCAAGATTTGCAAGTACCCCCTTATCCTCAAACAAAGTCTCTCTTTGTTTATCTGTCGATATACTGCCACAGTTTATTTGAAGATAGGGAAGATTATTCCGCGGGCTGTTGTGAAAAATGCCCTGCGCAATAAGTCTCTTTTCCGTACCGACTTCTCCGAGGATTAACACCGGTTGGTCTGACTGAGCATATAACATTGCTTCCTTTATACACTTCTTCATTTGCTTTGAAATCTGACATATGTCAGAAAAATCACCCCACACGACGTTTCGATTGTCCTGGTCTGATGCAGAATATTCCCGACGCTGCTGTATTCTTTTAATTTTATGGCAGGACAGAATCGCACCGCATACCATTCCTTCAATTTGTACCGGTGCAAGAATTGCATAAAGCGTTGTCTGCCCCGCTTTCGTAAAAAATGAATAGGTATCTTCTCCTTTCTTGAAGATACGGTCCATTTGTTCTCTATCCATATCCTCAAAAACATCTGTTATTTTTTTTCCGACCAGCTCCTGCTTGTTACAATTCAGAATTTCTTCAATCATTAAATTTGAAGCGGTAATTGTTCCGCAGGAATCCATTTTAACAATACCGTTAAACGAATAATCCAATAAAGTTTCCATTTGAGCAGCATTTCTTTTTTCAATATTCATCGCATAGTTTAATTGCTCTGCTGCTTTAAAGGACGATCTGAGAGAGTCTTCCGTGATTGATAAAAATAACGATGGTATCCCTGCGTTAGCTGCAGCATTCACCGCCGTGTCTCCGCCTATTATTAAATCGACGTTATCTTTAACCGCCAGACAGGCAACCTCCCTCAGTTCATCGCCGTCAGCCGAAAAATATGTCCGCAATTCTATATTATATATCGTATCAAAATACGACATATCACAAAACATATTTTTAAAACCCACAATTCCTATGACAGGGCTTTCTTTTTGAACAATTTGTTTTGCTTTTATTATAAGCAATGCCATTTCCTGGGCTGTCATGACGATTTCAATTACGGGCACATTTGTATATTTCTTAATTAAAGAAGCCTGCAGACCTCTTGCTATGATCATTTCAGCACCGCCTGCAATAGCTATTCTCGCCTCTTCCACCACATGTTCAGTTGATACTATTTTTATCTCATCAATAGGGTATTTTTTTTCCTGTAATATATTATGAGCCTGATGAAGCATTTCCTCTCTGGATACCATTAGAACTATCTTTGCCATTTTTCCGCTCCGTTTCCTGTAATCGTACATGGAATAATGTATTCCAAACCCTGTGTAACACTACCTTACTTCTTATCGCTTCCTCTATTCTATCTTCTGTCTCCCCAAAAAGTCAATAGCATACCGGTTTCTCAATAAAGATTTCAGATAAAGGGGCACTGTACACATGCAATGTCATGATATCAGGGTCAAAAGGTCGAAAAGCCGTTCGTGCTTGCACGATGAGGCTTTTGACCTTGGGACCCGTCAAACATGAGGAAGTAGCGATTTACGCAGTAAATCAGCGGATTCCGAATGTTTTAGAATTGCGGGAGCTGCTTTGCAGCGGAGCAATTCGTGATATCAAATGAGGGGCAAAATACCTTTTGACCCTCATATCATGTCATTTAGTTAAGGGTTAAACCCAAATCTTTCAAAAAAATGGAATCCTGTTTATCTCTGCCACAAACAACCTGCACCACCTCCTCAAAATGGGTATAAAAATACCACCGGTCTGTTGACTGGTGGTGTCTACTCCTCAACTATCTCAAATTGTTCTGGTGGATAGAGATAATCATCGCCTGAATCATCAATCACGCGATACCATCCCTTTTCAACTGACATGACTTCATACACCTTATCGTGTGTTAATACTAAAAAATCAGTTTTCCCTTTCCATTTAGCTTTCATTTTCTCACCTCTCAAGTTCAAACCAGATCTTCACTCCACTTCTTCCTGACGTTTTTCCCGTGCTAAATATTCTTCGGCTACTCTTTTTGCATCTCCGACATCAATATCCGTGCCATTTACATTTTTACAAACCTGCTCCCATTCAGGCTTCTGCTTAAACCTCTCCGGAACCGCCTCTTTTTTTATAATTCCGTCAGCTGCATCTGCGTTCTCCACACAGTCAATATTTTCAATTTTTTTATCCACTAATGGACACATAACAAAATCAGAATCATCCACGTTTCAATATCTCCATTGCTTTTGCTGCATCGTCATACTGTTCATTCCTGAATGCAGTCTTTTTGCATTTTGTATTATTGTCCACAAATACTGTGCCTGCAGTTAATGCTGAGGATGCCGTCTGCCCTACACCCAACGGCATTTTTTCTAAATACGGCATGATCCGGATAGCGGTTTGCCATCCGGATCATGCCAGGAAAAAATCAACCTACATCTCATGCTTTTCAGAAACGGCTAAAAATCTGCGTGCTGACAGTAGAAACTCCGTCTGTGTCTTTGAGACGCACCTGGAATAGCAGAGTATCTTCATCCAGTACCGTGACGTAGAATTCCTCTTCCATATAGTTTTGGTATACCGGTTCCGCGCCGGACAAACGGAGGCACCATGCTTCGTTGCCGCAACCCGCATAAACAGGTGTTTCCTGATAGTCTGCTGTCATTGCCCGAGCCTCCCTGAAATAACCGGGATGCCACTCATCGTAGAAATCTACGCCGTTCGGTTCCTCATCATCCCATGAACTGTGAAATGTCAACGTACGGTTGATTTCCATTTCACCAGCTGTGAATTTCCAGACCTCCGACTCCCCTTCTGTAACAGTCTCGCCGGAAACCATGTGCCATTGACCAAGCAGATCCGCCATGCAGTATTCCCCACCCCTGGCCGGCATAGGCTGCTGCTCCAGCCAGAACCGGTCACCAAAGAGTTCCAGCCTCAGCTGGCCATTCTCCATATAACCTTGTGCAAAAACCGCATCTTCGTTTGTTCTGCTATCCTCCGTACTCAGAAAAAAGCCACCACTGCCATCCGGATACCAGAAGCAGTCCGGAGTAATCCCAAGCAGAAGATGGTATGGACCGATATAGTCAAATGTTTGAGGCTTCCACTCCCGATATCGGGCTGCACCATCTTCCAGCAAATATAATTCAATGGTCCAATCTTCCTCGGGCAATGTTCCTTCCAGTATCTGACCTTCTCTGTTTATAGTGTACCTGTTTGCTTGCCAGCAAGTATTCGTCCACGGATCTTCACTTTCTTTCTGTTCCGAAGTGCTTTCGGGCAAGGCATCCGAATAAGTGCTGCTTCCTTCATTGACAGGCTGTAGCGCTCCGGATGAGCCGTTCTCATTCCCTTTTTTCCCACACGATGCCAGTGCCAGCGGCAACAGCAGACAAAGCAACGCTGCCACAAATTTACTTCTTCTCATGTCTGTCCTCCTCGTCTTTTTATCCACGTTCAGTCTTCCGTTTCCGTCATAAAAGATTTTCCGTAACAGCGAATAATCGTTGTTGTATCTTCATTATTCCATACCTGTGTTGTCTCTGCGCCGGTCTTCTCCTTCAAACACAGTGGTGCATCCTCTATATCCATCAATAAAAGGATCCCCCTCAACATGGGTCAATCTAAGTACGGATGTGCCAGGCTCGTCTCTCCGCTCCCAGCTCCAAACACCACATATCTCATCATGAAGTTCTCCCGAACCATATTGCCCCCACAGATTGTTATCCTCAATACCCTCTATAAGATACAACCGGAAAACCAGGCATTCTGACCCGAACTGAGCCACCAGGTCGTCCGGCCTGCTCCAGGTGCCTTCATACAAAGCAATCGGCTCACTGCCACCGCGGTCATAACTGTAAGTAAGATTTCCCCCTCGCTGGATATTCAGGTTCAGAGAGATACAGGCTCCTAATTCTGCAGGAACCAGGCCGGACCATATACCAACAAAGTCAGGATCATGATACATGCTAAAATCAAAAATTTCAGGCGAAACTGACAGTGAGCCATCGTAGAGTGACAAAGATGGCTGGTAACTCAGTTTTTCCCCATTGCTGTCCATAATTTCTACATCCAGACTGGGCATGATATCGCTGAGATTGCCCAAAAGGAGGACAGGCTCCCCACATTCGCTGCGATAAAGTACTTGGCTGCTTTCACCACGAAACTCGTTGTTCTCGTTGATATCCCATGTATTGACCGCTATGGAAGCCCGGGGATCTGTAGGAACGATGCAATAGACCTCATATCCACCCTCTGGATGGGTAATCCACCGCTCAGGTGGTATTTCCATAATAAATGGGTATGCATCCAGATATTGCTCTGCCTCCTTTGATGCCAGAAAGCCCGCAATATCTTCTCCGGGCTCCAAGGCGACGCCTAAAAAAGCTACGGAACAGATACAGCTGTCTGCCTGTGCCCCGTCACGAAGCTCATTCAATACTTTCCCGCCCTCGGCTGAAAGCCGGGGGGGTTGTTTCTTACTATCATCGGCGCCGGATATGTCGCTATTCTCTGTGGATGTATCAAAGTTCTCTTTACTGGTCATTTTTTCGTTCCGACTCTCTGAAGGCAGCGGGAATCCGTTTCCCAACCGCTCCTGCTCCCTGCCGCAGGCGCTAAGGAGCAAAGTGAGTAAAAAAGCAAGCATCAATCGGTATTTCATGTTATTGTTCCTTTCCGGATCTATTTATCCATAGGAGCGGGTCATCTCCGTAGAGCTCACGCCATCATCAAAGAAAGGCGGACACATATTGTTATCTCTGTCCCGCTGGATATGCAGGTACTCCCCTGACGGATCGATCAGGACAGGAAAGATGCCGCTGGCATCGCTGGGAGAATTCCCTACTCCCGTGGAGACAATCAGCTGCAGACAGTCATCCACCATCCGCCAAATGCCGGAATAGATCAGTTGATATTCCTGCCCATCCTCGAACTGGCAATACAGTTCGGCAATGCCTGCATAGTCCGGATCACATTCTCCGCCAAGCAAATTCAAAGACCATCCGTTGCACACCCAACAGGTATCCTTCAGTACTTCCTCTGTGGGCGGTACCCACCAGCCATCATCTGTTGGCTCCCAGCCATCCGGATCGCCCCAATAATCCATACCCGTGAAATCTCCATAAATAGTAAAGTCCAGAACCAGGGGTTCATAGTCCTCGCCTGTAGGAATGATCATATAACCTCCATCCCCCTCGCTCCACACCGGATACCATTTCACCAGGCCACCTGCGCCACCGCTGTCGCTGGCAATGATCTCTATATCCGGCTCATCGTAAAATTCCTCATAATCTACAAATATCAGCACCGGCTGGGCACTTGCTTTCCGGTAAAGGACTTTATCCGATTCAGGCCAGACTCCGTTGCCTGTGGATTTCCACGTGACATGACTCACTGAGAGAGAAGTTCTGTCATCTCTGGGCACGACGCAATAAAGATCCCCATAGCCGGAACCCAGAATGTACTCGGACGGGATCGTTTGGATAAAGGGCATCTCCTCAGCCAATCCGGGCGAGTTGTTCCACAACCATTCTGTCAGAGAAGTGGTATCATCCGCCTCCCGATAGCCAAGGTATGCTGCAGCCATCACTGCCTGCGGAGCGTATTCCACCATATATTCTCGCAACCGGGTCAATGCCTCCTGCTCCTTTTCTTCCTCCGGTGCGGCAGGCATAGTCTTATCCGGCTGACCTCCGCCGTCGGTCGATTCTCTTTTGCCGCTACTGTCATCGATCGTCATAGATGCTGCGCCGCTGCCGGTGTCACCCTGCGGCTCACTGCCGCAGGCAGCGAAGCTCAGCAGGAACAGAAACGCCAGAAGAGCGGGTGCAATCCGCATTATCATTCTCCTCATGAATTTGTTCCTCCTTAAAATTTCCCGCCACAGGCCGGACACTGGTAATTTGTTGTTGCCTGTAAAGGGATGGCATTTTTATCTCCCTTACCGTTTTATTTTCTTCAGATCAGCTTAGAGCCGCAGTATTGGCAAGAGGTAGCCCATCCGGGGCGCACGACATTCTTCCCGCCGCAATGTGGACAAACAATCGTTTTGTATTGCTCTTTTTGGGTATCTTTGTTAAAGGCTGTCAGCATGATACGTTTGTTAGGTGTATCAAGACTGACGTTCTTTAAGTATCCTTTTTGGATCATATTACGTACCTTGCGTTCCACATTTCTTCCGCCAATGACTCCGGAGAGCTGTTCAAAGGAAATCTCCGGCTCAGGGCTGGCGAAAAAACATTCCGCCAGCCGGTTTGCGAACCGGCTGGCGCACTGGCGACGGATCGGTCCAAGCGTGCCCTTCCAGATACACAGGATACCCATTGAAAGCATGAACAGCTCCGCCAACACACTGCCCACGTCAAACTCCAGATCCACCTCGAAAACGGATGACGCAATGATCACACCTAAAAGTACGAATGCCGCCATACGAATCAGTTCCCCTGCCCTATAGCCCAGTCGAACTTTTTCAGTCAGGTAAAGTTCCATATTAATCTCCATTCTGCAGACGCTTTAACATCGGAAGAATCGCGCGTCAAATTTCAGATTAGACGCTGCGATAAAGGCTGCTTTGTGACGCCTGCGGCACAAATAGCCGTATAAATTTCGATCAGAACCTCAGTGAGCGTCAGAAGAAGTGTCAAATTCTTGCTTCATCTTTTCACTTTCATACTCCTTCGTTTTGTATATTATGCTCTGTACATTGAAAGCGCTGCTTTAGGATCTGCTCCTGCGACTGCTTCATTCCTTACCTGTTCCCGCCCCCCGCCGGAGCAATGCATCCCGGATCTCCAGCCCCATTGCCTCATACCGCCGGTACTCCACGCCGGCTCGTAGTTCTTCTTCGTTGGAGACAGGGGTACCACCTCTCGCACTACCCATAATTGCTTTGGCAGCCCTTCCGGATCGGGTACTGCCACGCAGCGGACGCATGGCCTCCACTTCATCCGGCATAGTCTTCGTATCGTTGCCTGCAGAGGAATCGTTCAACTTAAAGCGGATTTCGTTAAAGAATGGATTGCTGACATTGATCACGATACAGAAGTCATAGGAACAGGTGTACTGCCGGGAATTAAAGCCATGCCGTTTGCCTCCCGCGTCTTTCTCCTCAATCTCGATTTCGCTTTCGTTGATATCCAGCTTGCATCCGGTTACATCTGAAAGAGCCAGCACATCCGGATTAGCTTCCATCAGATTTCTGGTTGCAGTCACCATAAACAACCCTGCGTCCTCATCCAACAGCACCTTAGTGTCCTCACCCAGGATACGGGTAATATGAAAAGCGGCAACCCTTATCTTATTGGCTTCCCGGTAAGCCAGCTGCTCTTTGATTTCTTCCACGGTGGTTTGCCTCCGGTTACTAAACCATGGGGAGAGTTTTGCCTCACAATCTTTGCAGTAATTTTTGCCTCCCGGCTTTCGATTGTCCAACCACTCGATCTCGCTGCCGCAGATAGCGCATCCCTTTTTCTCAAAGCGTTTTCCAAACAGTGCCATCATGATTTATCTCCTCGCTCCTTATTTCTTGTGCCGATGACCTCCCGCATCGGATATACTGACCCTGCTGCCCTCATACCGGAAGCACTGACATGCCCCACCGTTCCCATTCGTTGAGCGGCGTGGTTGCGCCTTCTGACGGGTATTCCGGAATCCTGCCTTTATTTGCACTTTGCTGTGAGCATTGTCCCGCACTGAGGACAAAAGTTTACGTTGTCAGGAAGCACGGTTTCACATACCGGACAGCGACGGTGCAGATTAAGGTAAAACTGGTAAAGTGTTTCTCGAGGAAGTTGGCTGCCGCATTCTCCACAGGTTCGCTTCGCTGCAGGGGCTGTCGCGCCGCAATTGGCGCAAACTTTGATCTGCTTCATAGCTTCCGGTCCGAATCCATATTGTTTCATGCTTTCCGTACGGATCTTCTCAATTTGCTGTCTTGTCATTTCATAATCCCTCTCCTCCGTATTGAAGTCGTTTGCCGCAACGAGGACAAAATATCCCCACGGAGGTGATCTCTTTGCCGCAATGGGAGCAGTAACGAGGAAATCTTTCCCACGGCGCACATTCCACGCATTCTGCCACATCAGCATTATACATGGCATTCGATACCCATTTGCCGCACTTGTGGCATCGGTTAAAATATTTCCTTGCGTCCTTCCAGGCGGTTTCCAGTCCCTTCTCCTGTGTTTCTGCCCGGACTGACCCGGTCGTATGCAACAAAGCACCTGTGATGTCACAAAAGAAGCTGTACCGATTCCCACCTGAATCAGCGATTACTCTATAGTGTGCTGTTTTATGAGCAAGCACCATCAAACCCTTCCTTTCTTTTTTGACTCTCGATTAAGTCTTGATTGTATGGTATAATAGAAACCGCGAGGAGGCAAAGAGAAATTTGCGCAGGTGATTTTTCACATTACCTCCCTCGGTATTACCTGTACCCGTATTTTAAGCAGTTTCTGCGCTTTTGTCCCCACCCCAAACCCTTAAAAGGGTAGGAATAAAGCGAAAAAATCTGATTCTCCTGCCACCCTAAACCGAAAACAGACAGGAAGCGCAAAAAAATCAGGTTTGGTTCAAAGCCAGGATCGGAAATACTGCAAATTAGGATACAAGGGAAGATCCTGTGACGAGAATCTATATTTTGCGAGGAGGAGCCCATGCATGGTTAAGCAGAGTCAAAAAACAGGAATATTGGTAGCTGTGCTGGTCATCTGTGCTGTCCTGGCTCGCATTTCAGGAAAATTTGATGTTCTTCCCACACCGTTTGGCCTGGTTCGCGCGATGATTTATATCGGTCTGTATATTGGCTGGGGACTCTCCGTCAGCCATCGCATTTTACCAATAAGAGTGCGCTGCTATATGATCGGTATTTCATTACTGACCGTTTTCTGGTTTGTTATACAGTCAGTAAAATATTTTTTTGTGGCTGATCCTGCTCTGATCCGGAATCTATGGTATTGGTACTATTGTCCTATGCTGTTCATACCCCTTTTTTCCGTGTTTGTTTCCCTGTCTCTGGGTAAGCCGGAAAACTTCCATTTACCGAAATGGTCAAGGCTGTTATATCTTCCCACCCTGCTACTTCTGCTGTTGGTGCTGACAAATGATTTCCACCAGCTCGTTTTTTTCTTTCCGGCAGGAGTGGTTTGGAGCGATACACATAAGGTCTATGCGTACGGATATTATTTTGTTATCGGATGGGAAATTACCTGTGCACTGACCGCATTTGTGATTATGCTCATCAAATGCCGTGTGACACAGAGAAAAAAATACCTGCCGGCGCTTCTGCTGTCCTGCTCCATCATATACGCATTTATCTACGCCAGCGGAGCCAGGTGGATGCAGGTGATAGGAGGAGATATTACCGCAGTGCAATGCCTGCTGTTTACCGCAATGCTGGAAAGCTGCATCCGGTGCGGATTGATCCAGGCCAATACCGGCTATGTCGAGTTATTTGAAGCAGGAACCTTCCGTGCCCAGATTGCCGATAATGACCATAAAGTTCGTTATGCCTCTGCAGAGGCATCAGTGCTTTCTGAACAAACTATGTGTGCAGCAGAGGAAGGCTCTTTCCATCTTGACAAACATACCTTGCTGAAAAGTTACCCCATCCAGGGCGGTCATGTGTATTGGCAGGAAGATATCACCGACTTCTCCGTCCTGCTTGATAAGCTGGAGGAAAACAGAGCGAAAATTGCTGAGCACAATCATCTGGAACAGGAGAATTATCGAATCAGGCTGAAAATTCATACCCTACGGGAACAGAATCGCCTCTATGATCTCCTGCAGGAAGAAACCGCCCATCAGATCAATTTGCTGAACAACCTGTTTTTCCGATATAATGAAGAAGAAAATCCGGAAAAGCGCCATAACCTGCTTGCCAGAATTACTGTAATTGGCACTTACATAAAGCGCAGAGGCAATCTGCTCTTTATCCGTGAAAAAAGTGAAACCACCGATTCCGGAGAACTGGCTTTATGCATGGAAGAATCCTTTGCAAATTTGAAGTTAATGGGCGTAGAATGTGAGGCTAATATTCCGAAAGGCTGCAAAATCTTTACCCGGGATGCGATTTTAGTCTATGACTTTTTTGAAAAAATAATTGAGACTGCCATAGCTGATTTGCGCTTTGTTTGGTTGAAAGCGCGTATTCTTACCGATTCGATCATCCTCCGTATGGAGGTGGAGTGCGAAAGCTCTCTTGTAGATCTTCAGGATATTTGTGAAAGCTGCTCCTTTGAGGATGGCGTATGGCGCCTTATCCTCCGCATCGGGAAGGCAGGTGAACCACTGTGACAACATTTTATCTATCCTCCGAAACGGAACAGTCCGTATGGATGGTCTGCCTGTTCTTTTCCCTGATCCTGGATGTGTTTCTTTTCCTTGCGTCTTCCGACCGAGGTGAGAGCAGATGGTGGAGGCTTCTGGATACCGGAACCTTTATCGCTATTCTGATTCTGCTGTGCATTGCCGGGGATGCCTTTGGTAAAAAGGTCGATGGCCTTCCCATAAATTCTTTGCTGCCGTTCCCGATGTGGCTGCTGTGGTGCATCACAGGTATGACAGGCGCTCTGCTCCTGTGCCAGACTGCTGACTTGATCTACCGGGAGAAGCGAACACTCAGCCGCAATTCTGTGAAGAAGGCAATTGATATGCTGCCCGTAGCGATCTGCTATTTCACCCCGTCAGGTACGCTCAAGCTGTGCAATCTGCAAATGCACCGCCTGTTCCGTATGCTGGCGCAAAGGGATCTCCAGCACTTCGATGAATTGCAGCAGGCACTTACGGAGTGCGACAGGAAAAGCAATGTTGTAAGGCTTCCCGATGTAGTGCAGACCTATCTGTTTCCCGATGGTAAGTCCTGGCGCTACTCTCAAGCAGAGATAACGGTTCCGGATGGCACTGTTTACATAGAGGTACTCTTCTCAGATATAACCGAGCTTTATGAAAAAGAGCGGATGCTCAGGGAACAGACCGAAAAGCTCCAAAAATTCTCCCGTGACCTGAAGGTTCTTTCGGATAATGTACTGACATTGACAAAGGAAACGGAAATCCTGTCGGCCAAAACCAAACTGCATGACCGGATGGGGGCGGGCATCCTTGCCATGCGGCTGATTTTGCAGCAAGAGCAGATATCTCAGGAAGCCGCAGACAGCCTTCTATTGTTTCAAAAAGCGATCAGATCCCTTAAAAATGACAACGCAGACTCCCGGGAGTGTGATGCGTTTGCAGATTTTTTGCAGGATGCCGATACTATCGGCGTAAAGATAGAATTGACTGGTGAATTGCCAAAGCAGGGGGAAATATATCACATATTTGTGAACGCCATGCGGGAATGTCTGACCAACAGCGTCCGCCATGCGGACGCAACGACCCTTTCCGTCATTGTTAAACACAACAGTGCCCACACTTCCATGTGTATCACAAATAATGGAGTCCCCCCTGCAAATATCGTTGTTCCGAGGGGTGGTTTGCTCAACCTTCACCGCCATGTTACAAGCTTAGGAGGTACGATGGAAATACAGTGGTCACCGGCTTTTGCGCTGATGATTGTCATTCCCGCAGAAAAGGAGGAGACAGAATGAAACAGGTGTTAATTGTAGAGGATCAGCGGATGCCCCGCCAATATATGGAGAGAATGATCTCCGACAGTGAAAACTATGCCCTTGCAGCCAGTATAAGCAGTGCGGCTCTTGCGCTTGCCTGCTGCAAACGGCAGATGATTGATCTGATCCTGATGGATGTATGTACTGCCGGAAACAAGGACGGCATCGAAGCTGCCGCCGAAATCAAAGCGTTGTTCCCAAACATAAAAATCATCGTTGTCACATCAATAGTCGAGGCAGGTTTCCTGGAAAGAGCCATAGCCGCGAAGGTTGATAGCTTCTGGTACAAAGATTTAAGCCCCGAATCCCTGATTGATGTCATCAAACGCACGATGGCGGGAGAACGTCTCTTCCCGCATGAAACACCACAAGTGAAAATAGGTCATGCCAACAGTACGGATTTGACCGCAAAAGAAATCCAGGTACTGCGCCTTGTATGTGATGGTCTGGAATACAGCGAAATTGCCCAAGCCCTTTTGATCACAGAGAGAACCGTGAAATATCATGTTTCCAATATCCTGCAAAAAACAGGCTATGCCAACAAGACCCGTCTTGCCATAGCAGTTACAGGCAAGAAATTTATTATTCCGAGCCTTCCGGAGGAGCAGGGCTTTGGCATAACCTGATAACAGAGCAGGCAGCTTATTTTCCGGTTTCAGGAAAGCCTGAAAAATTTTTGAAAAACTGTACTCATGGACAGTGTGGAGTATTGGCGTCTTTGTTATACTGGTATCATCAAAAGATTATAATGAGTTACAGGAGGTCGCCTTATGCGAAGAATCGTTATTGATATGCAGAGCGCCCTGTTTGCGGATGCAGTGGCCGAAGCTCTGCGCAACTTTGATTCTGATCTGGAACCGATCCTGAGCGAAAGCCCGGACAAAACTCTGTCGCTATGTGATACTGTGCTTGCTAATGTCCTGATCATGGAAGTCACCATATATACGTCCAGGACACTGGAGGAACGACTGAAAATCCGAAACGCCCTGAAAAGAGCTCATCCGGATTGCAAAATCGTGCTGATAGTGGATGAAAACACAGAGAAAAAACTGGCGGACAAAGTACGGCAGGCCAAGAAGGACGGTCTGGTGGATAATTTTATTTACGGCTCTATTTCTTCCAGCTATCTCTCTGCTGTCATTGATGCACTTTAGAAAAGAGACTGATGAAGTTCAGGCGAAGCATAAGAGGAGACCGAAATGAAAAAAGTATTAAATTTATTTCTCGCTGATCGGCGACTGCTTTGTGTCGCCTGCGGCGCAAATAGCCATGTGAAAAAACGGCATATTAATGCATTGCATTTTAATGCTTTTTTTTGCGCTATTATACTTCTATTGATCATAACAGGTTGCGGGAATAGAGCCGGAAAGGATCCCATCACACTGACTATGTGGCACGTCTATGGCAGTCAGACTGAATCGCCGCTTAATGTGATGATCAATGAGTTTAACCAAACGAAGGGAAAAGAACGTGGCATTGTTGTTTCCGTTGTTTCCGTCACAAATTCCACTGCTATTGACGATGTGCTGATTGCCTCTGCCCATAACGAGCCGGGGGCGGTTCCCATGCCGGATCTGTTCACGGCCTATCCACGAGTAGCGGAAGAAATCGGCCTTGACAGACTTTTAGATTGGGGCGAATATCTTTCAGAGGAGGAACGCTCCGCCTATGTGGATGAATTTCTGGCAGAAGGCGTCCTGGATGGACGTTTGGTTATGTTGCCTGTCGCCAAGTCAACAGAGTTGCTGTTCCTGAACAAAACGATATTTGATCGTTTTTCCGCTGACACAGGAGCATCGGAGGAAGATCTTCTCCATTTTGATACCCTTTTCGATTTGTGTTGCCGATATTATGATTGGTCAGACGGTGCGGAGATGTTTCAAATCAATGACTTCTATCATTACTTCCTGGTCAACATAGCCGGGCTGGGCGGGCAGTTCGTCCGGGACGGGAAGTTGGATTGCAACAGTAAGGAATTTGAGCAAGTCTGTCTGCCAATGGCTCGTGCGGCAATCCACGGGGGGCTCTGTACCGGGGACGGCTATGCTTCTGACCGCTGGAAAACAGCAGAAGTTATCAGCAATATCGGTTCCACGGCAGGAATGTTGTATCTGCGGGACTATGTGACCTATCGGGACAATACCACAGAGGAAATTGAAACAGCCGTATATCCTTATCCTGTCTTTTCCGGTGCCGCACCGGTAGTCATACAACGGGGAACCGGATTGTTTGCCATGAAAAGTGATGATGAGCGAAAGAATGAGGCTGCCGCAGTTTTCGGGAAATGGATCACGGAGGATGAACACAACCTGGACTTTGTGATCGCTTCCGGATACCTGCCGGTTACGGAAAATACCTTTTCCACACTGTTCTCTGATATGAGCATTGTTGAGAATGAAAAGTTCCGGACCCTTTATGGCGCAGTGAATCAAATGTATAACCACTACACTTTTTATCCTTTGCCACTGTATGACTCTTCCGGAGAAATACAGTCCGGATTTGAGGAGACCGTAAAGAATGTATTATCCATTGCCCACCGGGATTATATCAGCCGCATAGAACACGGGGATGACCCGGAAACAGCTATGTCGGAACTCCTTGATTCTTCGCTTTCGGAAATTCGGGACGCCGTAGAGCGGTGACACAAGAGAGGGAAAACCATGATATTACGCCTGAAAGAAATCAAGTCCTCACTGGAGGCGGCTCAAACGCAGGGTGTTTCCATGCGCCGCCGCCTGATGATTTACCTTTTTACCATAATGCTTTTTTTCGCGCTCCTGATCGCTATGCTGCTGCTTCTTTTCGGTGCGATCGACCCCATTGGATATGAGATTGAACGGGCTTTGGATAATCAACTGGAGAATTCTGCAAATACCATAGAACGTCAGAGTAATGATCAGGCGGCCTACGCACTTGCCTTTTCCCAACAGATAACAGCAGCGGTCAAGGATGAACTTGCAGATGCCGGAATTACCTTCGACCAGCTTCGTAATACTTCTGATGCATTGGAATCCATGCAAGACAAGCTCTTTGAGATTGTCAATAACAACATGCTGCTTACACCTTGCAGCGGCGCATTTTGCTTTTTGAACACAACTGTCAACGATACGCTGCCTGACAAAAGCTATAGCGGGCTGTATCTGAAGTTTGCGAATCTTTATGCAGAGAACACAATACATAATAATGTTTGCCTTTTTCGCGGATTTTCCACTGTTGCGCGAGAAAAGAACATGAATCTCCATAGCACATGGCAATTGGAAACACAAGAGGGAGTATTTCCGGAAATTGACCGACTGATGTCCTGCCAAAGTGGGAATCTTTCCGAATCCTACTTACTTACATCCGTCTATAAACTGCCTGATACCTGGGAAAGAGTTCGTTTTCTCTGTATACCCATTCTGGATTCTCATGGAATCACAATCGGCGTGTGCGGCTTTGAGATCAGTAGTCTGTATTTTTCACTTTCTTATAAAACACTGGGAAGCGGACAGGCGCATATTTTCTGTGCCTTGCTGACAGAAGAAAAAGATCATTATACGGGGCAGATTGCCGGAAATCAATCCGGCTATTTCCCTCTGGCTGAAAATACTTTTTCTCTTGAGAACAAGGCAGCCCTGACTACCTTCCGTAGCGGAGATACTGAATTTATCGGTAAAATCCGGGAACTGAAAATAGGAACGACTGACCATACAGTTGCTGTTATGCTCCCCGCTGCGGAATATCAGGCGCTTGTGCAGACGGTGCGGCTCAAAATTGCCGTATTCTTATTTATCGCATCTTTTGCCATATTAGTCTCTGTTTTTTGGGGCAGTAAAAAATATGTTGTACCTATATTGAAAGACCTGGAGCGAATCAAAACTGACACAGATCGGACGCAGGGCGGATCTCACGTCCTGGAAATTGAAGATCTCTTTTCTTTCCTTGCGGAACAGGATCGGAAACATGAAGCAACTTTATCCGCTTTGAATCAAGAAAGGCTGAAGGCTCAAGGCAGACAGGAACAGCTGCAAAACGAGCTGGAACAGACTAATAGTGATCTTGGATCCGCGCAGGCAGAAATTGCCCGGCTTGCCTATTCCAGAAAACAGGAGATCGATCCCTATGACTTTCAATATTTTCTGGAGGGAATCAGCCAGCTTACTCCGGCAGAAAGAAAAGTTTTTGATCTGTATCTTGAAGGAAAAAACACAAAAGAAATTATTACAATTTTAGGAATTACAGAAAACACATTAAAGTTTCACAACAAAAATATCTACAACAAGTTGGGCGTTTCATCCCGAAAGCAACTCCTTCGTTATGCCGCTTTAATGAAACACGCAGAAGGAACATGTTCCGCAATAACGGAGCAGGTGGAGATGCCCAAAAGAGGTAATTTGCTTTGCAGACAAAAGAAATTAAAATAAGGAATACAAAAATGAAATTTCCGGAAGGAAACGTTCATAATAATTCTCAAAATAATTCATATAATCATTTACAAAATAACTTTCGCAAAGGCTTGGCGGACGGAATTCCCATTGCACTTGGGTATGTCTCGGTTTCTTTTGCATTCGGTATGGAAGCGGTCTCAGGAGGGCTTCCTGTCTGGGCCGCCGTTCTGATTTCCATGACCAATCTTACCAGTGCCGGGCAGTTCGCCGGGCTTACACTGATTTTAAGCAGCGCATCCTTCCTGGAAATGGCTCTTACCCAGTTTATTATCAACCTGCGTTATTCCCTGATGTCTATCTCTCTGTCCCAAAAGCTGCACAAAGGTGTTACTCTGCCGGACAGACTTCTGATCGCTTTCGGCAATACGGATGAAATCTTTGCAGTTGCCAGTGGCCAGGATGCAGAAGTCGGAAGAAAGTACTTATATGGTCTGATCTGTATGCCTTATGTCGGCTGGGCTGCCGGCACCTTCTTCGGCGCTGCTGCTTCTGCCCTTTTGCCGGAAATCATCCGCTCCGCTTTGGGAATCGCCATTTACGGTATGTTCCTTGCCATTATCATACCCCCGGCCAGGAAAAGCCGGACGATTCTTGCCGTAATACTGACCGCAGCCGGTTTAAGCTGCCTGTTTACCTATACTCCCGGCCTTAAGAATGTATCTTCCGGCTTTGTGATCATTATTTGTGCCATTGTTGCCGCAGCATTGGGCGCTGTTATGCGTCCGGTAGAACCGGATTCCACCGAACCTGACGCATAGGAGTAGCAGAAAATGGCATGCTGTCTACAACATACTGCCGACAACTCTTCCTGCAAGGCGTCCCTTTTCCGTTGGCATAGGGGCGGCCGGGAATGACAGACTGCCGAAAAAGTCAAAATTCGTAAGGTTTCCGGCTGGGGTAAAACGGTAAGAAGATTTTTTCAAAATGAGGAGAACGAACATGAAAAGCTTACTTTCTTATATTGCCGTCATGGCTTTGGTTACTTATCTGGTGCGCATGGTTCCTCTGGTTCTTTTCCGTAAAAAAGTGGAAAACCGTTTCCTTCGCTCCTTCCTGTACTACATTCCCTATGCAGTACTTTCCGCCATGACCTTTCCGGCGATTTTCTCCTCCACAGCCGATTTTAAATCCGCTTTGGCAGGCACCTTAGTCGCCCTGATTCTGGCCTTTTTTGAAAAAGGGCTGCTTCCTGTGGCGCTCAGTGCCTGCGGTGCGGCATTGCTCGTGACATTCCTGTAATATTTTCACAATAATTCTTTTTTACAGAAACAGCACTTCCCAGTCTTCCGGCGGATTGCCCAGATCCGGCACATCCATGGCAACACCGCCTCTTAAAGCAGACTCGTGTGCCACAAGACCCGGAATGTTAAAGCGTGCGGCTGTCCAGATGTTGGTAGGCGACAGTTTTCCGGTCTCATAAGCCCGGCAGAAATCATCAATCATATACTTGTGCGTTCCGTTGTGTCCGTTGCGCACCACTTTATAAGACTCCGGCAGTCTGTCCATGGACTGAATCGGTGCAGCGCCGTAAATTCCTTCTTCCCCTTCCGGTATTTCAAAAAGATCATCCCCGCCAGCCAAAGCCTGAATCGTTGTAGCATAATCTTTTTCCAGCATACGTGTTACAATGGCCGGCTGCAGTTCTTCCGTTACATCTTTCATAATTACTTTACCATACCGACCCTCAGCCTTATCCCAGGTTGCCAGATGATGCTTTGCTACGGAAAATTCATATCCGCCGTCCGTTCCGTAGAACTGGGAAATATAAGTCTCCGGCGCCCTCCAACCTACACAGCGGTTCTCACTGATTCTGGCAATGCCGCCGTTGGAAAGTTCCAGAAGCATGGCTGTATTTCCAAAGGGATTGTCATAATTATTGACACCGTTTTCCCCGAAAATATCCGTCCGGATGGTATCCCGGTAACCAAGCGCCATAACCCTTTTTGCATATACACCCGGCATGGTACTTAAAATACAGGACGTAGAATGAGTCGGATAGAACATGGGCGGAATCCCCGCAAAACGCTTCCAGTCTTCACCTCCGGAACTGCGGAAGCTCTGCTCCATATTCCGGATATCATGATTGTACTGCGCTTCTCCGTAAACAAACTTCCCGAAAGTCCCCCTGGCAAATTCCCGGCGGCAGAATAGAACAGGAGCACGATAATACCCCGTTTCTCCCATGGAATAGGTCAGTCTTGTTTTTCTTACCAGCTCTTCGATCTCCTGAATCTCATCAATGCTGACAGCGCAGGGAACCGCACTGTAAACATGTTTTCCGGCCTTCAATGCCCGGATTACCAACGGGCCGTGGCTGAACCGCTGTGTAAAAACAGCCACGGCATTGATTTTATCGCTTGCAAGCGCCTCTTCAAAACTGTCAATGATTTTCACATCAAAGCGCTTTGCATACTCCTCTGCCCGTTCTTTACGGATGTCGCAGACATAAACCTCTTCTACCACCGGATGCAGCTTAAACAACGGTACAAAAAACTGGCTGAACCTTCCGCAACCGATGATGGCAACTTTCATCTTTTCTTTCATGATAATCCTCCCTCCTGCAGATGCCTTTCCGGCAAAAAAGGTACGTCAAATTTCGGATTTGACACAGTGATCCCGGCTTCTTTGCAGCATCTGCGGTACAAAATGTTATGTAACATCTTCTTTTTTCCGGAAAATCCAGCTCTTCTCGTGCATGCCGGTTTCAAACTGGGAAATGCTTAAGCTCCAGTCTTCTTTTTCCCGGAACTTTCTGACAAAGGTTTTGCCCAGCAATCCTTTTTCCTCCAAATGGATATAGCAGGCTCTGTCACAGGCTCTTCCGCAGATGGATGTGCGGTAAAAATGTTTCGCAGGCGGATAAAAATACGTGTGATCCAGGATTTCCTTTGCCTCTTCTTTATCAAAAGAGGCCGTTCCGTTGATGATCTCCATCCGATCTGCAAAACCATCATAGGCTTCCGGCGGCATAAAGGGATTCTTACTGCCGTTTGCTCCGTTATAATAGACGGCGCATCTCCAGCAATCCGTTTTTCCTTTCGCATCAATGGCATGTCCCGGGCAGGCCTTCATACATTCCCGGCATCCGTCACAGAGGTTTTTCCTGGCAAGGGGTGTCTCTTCCAGAACCGCATCCGTCAAAATAAAGCAATAGCGGATGAAAGGACCGTAATCCTTATTTAACAGGGTATGAATAAAGCTCTCCTCCCCCAGACCGCAGGCTACGGCACACTTCAAAAAATCAATCTGGTTCTCGGCCTTTACCCCTCGATAAATATCCGTATAATCCACTTCCGGATTGGTGGAGTCCGTCTGTGTCATAATCAACTGATTACGTCTCTGCGGAATGGCTTCATACCCTTCCTCTTCCACCAGATTACTTACATTAATCAGTGCAAGCGGCATAACCGTCTCTTCCAGATTTTCCACACCCATCGTCGTATACTGATAATAAGTGGTGCCTTCTTCCACACCCCTATAGATTCCCCGAAGAATGCGGAAACCCAGTCCGATAACGGTTTTCGTTCCCGGGTAAATTTTAAAAACCGGATCTTCGGGAAGAAATCTGGCCGCCGATGCAAATCCCACCACATCCGCATCATAACGCAGGGCGCATTCCATGATTCTGTCTCTTAAATCGCTCACAGTACCCCCGCCTCCTTTAAATGATGATAGCAAACTGTTTCACAGCGTTTTCCGCACAGGCACGGCACATAACCGAAATGTGTGGCCGGCAGGAATTTTAACTCCGGATAAATCTCCCGTGCGCTCTCCCGGTCAAAATGCTTTTCCCCGTTTAAAATCGCTTCCCGATCCGGACAATCCTTTAAGAAATCCTCCTTCATAAAAGGATTAGACTTATGGGCTCCTCTGTAATAGACGCTGCACTGCCAGCTGTCCACACCCTGTTCGCTAATGGCAGCTCCCGGACAGGCGTCCCTGCATTTTCCGCACCTGTCGCACAACTCTTTTTCAAACGGCTTATCGTGGGCAAGCGGCATATCCGTAATGATAAAAACGTACCGCAGATACGGGCCGTACCTGGGCGCGATGACTTTTCCGTGCATGCCGATGCTTCCGAGCCCGCAGACAACCGCCGCCTTATTGTAATCGATGATCACATCCGGTACCGGCTTATCCGGCGCTACCGGACTGGCAAATTCCAGTTCGTAGATTCTGGATACTTCCGGATTGGTGGATTTATCTCCCTGAATACGAAATCCCGGAATGCTTCGCTGCAGACAGGCATCGTATCCTTCATTTTCAATCAAGGCACCCATTTTCAAGAGGAAAATTTCCGCGAAACTCTCGTCTATGTATTTTACGCCGAGATTAACATAGTTGTAATACTGTGTCTGATCCTCCATGGCATGGTACAGTCCCTTCGGCACCTTGATCCCGAAACCGATAATGCTTTTCGCACCCGGCAGAATGGAAAAGGGATTTCTCTGGGGATCTTCTTTCCTTAAAAGCTCCACGTCGCCGATTCCGCAGACTGCTGCCCCAAGTTCCCTTGCTTTTTGTTTGATTGTTTCTGCTTTCATCTATGCTCCTGTTCCTTATTTCTCTTCGTCAAAACCAAATTGACCCCAATGTCTGAACCCTGCTTACGAGGGCTGTCTAACGATCCATCTTCCAGGCTTTCTTCTCATGGCGAAGCGGTTCTTGAAACCGTCCTTCCATGCAGCCGCCCTTTTTCTCCAACATACTGACGCAGGCACGGATGCATCCGCCGCATTTGGCCATATTGTAGCCGACCCAGCTGGGAAAATATTTTTCCAGCGCGGTATAGACTTTCATGACTTCTTTTTCATTGGCCTGATCCGTCACACCTTCCAGAAGGTCTAACATTCCGTTTTCATTTTTATCAAAGACTTCTTTGGGAACAAAAGGATTGTAGTATCTTCCGCCATGAGTGTAAAAGGCATAGCAGCGCCACATATCAATGTCTCCCCATTCACAGATCTTTCCCGCCAGATTGACGCGAATGGTCTTGCCGGAATGGATGGCCGGGATACAGGAACCGGGGCATTCTCTGACACAGGCTCCGCAGCGGCGGCAAAGAGGCTTTCCGCTGTACATTTCGTCATATTCCAGTTCGGCATCGGTAAAAATAAAGGCTACTCTCTGGAGAGGCCCGAATTCCGGTGTCAGGAGCATTTTACTCCAGCCGATTTCTCCCAGGCCGCAGGCCACCGCCGCCAGACGGAACTGAAACTGCAAATCCGGCGGAACCTTATCCGGGCTGACTTCTCTGGTATACTGCACGCTTCTGTGGTGCGCGGTTTTCCCTTTCGCATGCTTGCTGACTTCAATCTGTTCTTCCGGCGACAGGGTATTTCCCGGACTTCCGTCCATATCGGATACCGCGCCTCTGGCACCGGTGTTCCGGTACACCACTGCCTCATACCCGGCATCTTCAATCACTTTTCCCACATGGTACAATACAGCCGGCGCGTAAATTTCGTTGATGCCGCCGTAAGCCATGGACGGATACTGATAAAACTGGGTTCCCTCTTCAATTCCTCTTTGCACTCCTCTGGGAATGCGGAATGCAAAACCGATGACACTCTTTGCATGCGGAAACAGATATCTGGGATCCATTTCCGGCGGCGCCCCCTCAAAACGGGACATGGGTCCGATGCCGCATTTATCCGCTCCTGCCTCGTATGCCGCCTGCTTGATCCTTTCACTTGTAAGCATTTTTTCTCCTTCCTGCCTGCTTTCCTCTTGCTGCTTTCCTCTTGCTGCTTTCCTCTTGCTGCTTTCCTCTTGCTTCTTTCTTCCTTTTTCCTGTCCGTTGTCTTCTCTTATTCCTGTTAAGACATGCCGTTTTTACGTATCTTCCCGACCTGTACCGTAGATGCTTTCTATGTTCATAAACGCATTTTCCCAGTTTGTATAGCTTAATTTATCATTCGAAAGCTCACGCTCGATTTTGCGGTTTTCCAAAAGATACGGATAAAACAGCCCTGTATGATTGGGTTCCAGCAGATCCAGCGTACTTCCGCTGTAGCTGTGATCCTTCAGGTAAGCTTTTAAGATTTTTACCGGGCAGGAGCTGACTCTGGTCGCCAGCTTCATCGCCGGAAACAGACCCTCATACAGAGAAATATCCTCCGGGCGGATAAAGTTCGTCCGCTCCAGCAAAGCTCGCGCATTCCCTTCTTTTTTCAGATAGGTTCTGCAGATTCCTTCGAAAGCATAGCCGTTATCCATAGACGCAATCTCGCTTTCATGCGCCACCAGATTATCATGGAACACATGGGCGGAACAATGATTCAGGCAGCCGCTGTTGGCCAGTGCATACAACATTTTTCCGTTTTCGTCGCACCACTTCTTCAGTTCCTTTATTTTACCGAAATCACGATTATACTCTCTCTTTAAATAGAAGCTGTCAAAGCAGTCCTTCACATAGTCCATTCCTTCTACGGTTCCGATAGACATATTGACAGAAGCTCTGACATCCAGCTCTTTAAAATTATCCTTGATAAACCGGGCAATTAAAAGCGAGGTTGTCGTGATGCTCTGAAGACCGATCTTGTTTTCCAGATAATCCACAGTCTCTCCCACCTTATCAAAAAAGACTCTGGACTGGCTGTCCCTCCCGTAGCACATGGCATTAAAAAGGAGGTTGAACCGAATCCCTTGCGCAGAAAGTCTGACCAGATCTTCCTCCTGCCTGGCAAGAGCCTCCCAGGGCGTCATGTCCGTGCGATTCTGCTGCCTGTTGCGCCCGTTGGCAAAATCTCCCCAGGCAAAATAGACTTCATGAATCTGATCTTTCCATGTAAGGATCGTCTCCAAAAGATCCGACGACTGCCTTAACTGATATCCTACTGAGTATTTCATGACGGTTCCCTCCTGCTCCTTTATCCGTTAAATCAGGATAAGCTTATGACTATATCAATATTAAGCTGTTATCAAACGGTTATGGCTTGATTATATAAGAAATCCATGCTAAAATGTACGAAATACCAAAGGATTCATATAAGAAAACAAAGAATTTTAAAGAAAGAAGCAAAGGAAATCCATAGAAAATGAAACTTTCCGATTTAAATCCGCATATCCGCTATGCGGCTACCCATTATAATTTTCTCCGTAAACCTTTTGACAGCATCTGCTATGACTGCCGTTTTTTTTATGTAAAAGAAGGAAACGGTACGGTTACCGCTGATGGTGAGACCTATTCTTTTTCCGAAAACTGTGCGATTTTTTTCCCGCCCGGCACCAGATATCACTTCGATCCGGACAAAGTCTGCCGCAGTCTGGTTATGCAGGTCTTTAATTTTGATCTGATTAACGATTATTCTTATTTGGAAAACTCTCTCGGAACAGTGAGTGAAGCTTCTTTTGAAAAAGAAAAACTGATTGCTTACGAAATGCCGGAAGAGTTAAACCGGATTCTGTTCAAAAAAACGGCTTCCCTCCAGGAACTTCTGGATTCCTGTGCCCGGGAATTTCTGCTGCAGAACGATTTTTTCAGGGAGACTTCTTCTGCTTTGTTAAAACTTGCCCTGCTTGCTTTTCTTCAGGCAGGAACCGCAGAGGCGGAATCCGACAAAATTAAGCCTGTGCTGGAATATATCCATACTCATTATCAGGATCCGGATTTGAATAACGCTTCCATTGCGCAGTATTTTAGCTACCATCCCTATTATTTGAGCAAGCTGGTGAAGCAATACACCGGCCGGACACTTCATCAGTACCTGACCGACTGCCGCCTCCGTGCAGCCAAAGAAAACCTGATTACCACGAATGATTCCATCCATACCATTTCGTGGAAAACAGGTTTCCGTTCTGCTGCTTATTTTGTCAAAACCTTTAAGGAACACACCGGTACGACGCCCGCCGCCTACAAAAAGGAACACATACCGTTCCTGTTCTAACTTCTATTTTTACTTTTCATAACGAACATCGTCTACGAGTGCCTGGACATCGTCTTCACTGTAAATTCCCATCTCATCAGCAGCTCCTGCAAAGGCAGCCTGCGCTTTACGTATTGCTCTGGCGGAAGCATTGCTTATAACAATCTCGCCATCCTGTTTTTGGGAAAATAAAATTTTGCCATCTAAATTCATTAAATTATTCTCCTTTTTTCTTGAGTTCTAAAGTCTCCTTTATCGGTCTTTACTTTTGCAGTAAAGAATTGCTATGACAGAGCTGAAAAGCGTCGCCGCCAGAGACGGTGCTATGATGGAAGCAGGGTTGGCGCTGCCGTACTTGCTACGATAGGCAATCATATTGACAGGAATCAGTTGCAGAGAAGAAATGTTTAAAATCAGGAATGTACACATCTCGTTGCTTGCTGCCCGCACCTGCTTTGCGGTCTTCCATCCTTTTCTCCGTGTTTTTGGGGTGTCGTATGCATTCACCTTCTGCTGTTCCTCTTCGGAGTCCTGCGCTTTTTCAACTGTTTGCGAGGCAGATGCATTTGTCTCTTCCCCCTGATCCTGGTACTGGGGATTTCCCCGTTCCCGTTCCAACTGCGCCAGTGCCTCCATAGCCTTCAGCCCGGCAGGCGTACAGGCCCAGCCGAGTCCCAGTACATTGGCCACAAGGTTCGTTGCAATATATTCTCTTGCCGGATGTTCTTTGGGAATCCGCGGAAAAAGGAAATTCAGAAAAGGTCCGATCCCTTTCGTCATGCGTAAAATCAGTCCCGACTCCTGTCCGATCTCCATCAGCCCCATCCAAAAAGCCATAACGCCGGCCATGGTAATACATAAAGAAACCGCTTCTCCCGCGCTGTCAATTGCAGCGCTTGTGATTGCACTCATATTTCCCGTAAAAACACCGTAAACAATCCCTACCAGGATCATAAAAGCCCACAGATAATTCAGCATTCCGAAGCCATGCCTTCCCGCTGATTTTCTCTTGTTGACATTTTATGCAACCTGAAATATTCCTATTCCCACTTTCCCTTTTCGGATTTCTTATCCCTTGCCTTTTACACTGCAATTTGCTTCTGAGTGAAAACGAATTTCTCCTATGGCAAAAAAGAAATTTCCTTCGCGGCAAAGTTGCCCGAAAAAAGAGAATTACGGTACAATGTTTATGCTTTCCGCACTTTTCGAAAAGTCTTCCACCCAATCCCCGGTCATATCCGTATACGTGAAGGTATAAAGGTGATCGGCCCGGATACCTACAATCAGCTGCCGAATTTCATTATTTCCCAGATCGGCGGAAAAGGAATATCGATAAGCCGGATATCCGGATATCTCTGTGATTTCAAACAAAGTATCCGTAATTTTTACCTGGGTATGAAAAGAGGCCGTGTAGGTTTCTTCCAATGCCTGATGCAGATCGCTCTGGGTCAGAGAGGAAATCTCCGTGCTGTCGGCAGACGACAGTTCCTGAACATTCATGCTCACACTGGAACCGTCTTCTGCTTCGTAAAAGCAGATAAACCCTTCCGCATCCCGGCTCTCAAAATCCTTCGGAAGACAGAATTCATATCCGCCTGCGGAACGGATATCATCGGAAGTGCCCGCTGCGGAAGAACGGATATCCTCCGAAACAACAGAGGAAGGGCGAATATCTTCTCCTGAAACCACACCAGAAGATGCGATGCTGCCGGAATCACTGGAAAGCTGACCGGAGCAGCCGGTAAGAAGAAGCATCAGTAAGCAAGGCAAAAAAAGGTTACAAACAGTAAAATGCTTTTTCCTCAAAGACCTGATTTTATCCATTTTCACTCCTTCCTCCGTCTATCTTCAGAATTTCCTCTTTCAGAACGTTTCTGTCCTGATCGGTAAAGCGAACCGTAATTTCCTTTTCCGAAAACGTAAGCGCTGTTCCGATAAAACCTCTGGTAAGATCCGAATTTGCAGTCGGTTCGGCTCCCACAATGACCGGACAGGGCTGACCTTTATGGTCCCGCGAACTCCCCGGCAGATCGACTCTGCAGAAATGTTCATGTCCGCAAAGCATAACCTCCGGATGGACATTTTCCCGCAAAAGCCGTGACCATTCTTCATAAATGGCAATATCCGTATCAAAGGGCTCTTCCGGCGTAAAGGTAAAGGGAACATGGCAGACAATGATCCGGTGCCGTACATCCGGCGCCTCATATTCCGCCTTAGCATGCAGAATCAGTTCTTTCAGATAAGCCGTCTGCTTTTTACGGAAAGCTGTACAGGCAACCGTTCCGCCGTATTCCGGATGCGTGTCATCTTTATCTTCACCGCAGTCCAAAACAAGCCCCCAGATGGAACCTAACCGGAATGTATAGAAAGAAAGACCTGCACGGGTCGGCGTATACTCCGCAAAATTTTCAGCATAAAAGCCCCGCATATCATGATTACCCCTGGAAAATACCACCGGTTTTTCGCCGTGAGTAATCCTGGAGGCAATTTTATAAATATCCAGAAAATTCTCGATTTCACCGCTGTGATTGGGAATATCTCCGTTCAGAATCAGGAAATCCAACCGATCCCCCCAGTAGGAACCTGCGGCGATAGCCGGTTCCGGGAAGTTGTGTACATCCGCAATATGATAGGCATGGATACAAGTATCGTTTTCACCGGAAGCGGCATTGTCCCTGTCTTTTTCCGGATAAAATTTTACCGGGCAAAAAAAATACTCTTTTTCCACAGGCTCATTAAGCTCCGGAAAGTAAGGCTTCCTGTCCACGACTTTCTGGTACACAACGGTATATTTTCCGGCACCGTCCAACTGTTCCATGGGAACGGTTACGCGGTGCATGCGGGTGGAAGAACGAAGAATCCCATTGGAATCATCGTAATAATTTTCACCGGCAACCCGCACCCACATAATGCCATCCTGTGATACCGGAACCATAATCTGATAATTTCTCTCCACCGCAAATACTGCGGGATCTGTCAGCATAAAGTTTTCCATAACGTTCAATCCTCCTACGTTCAACGGATATACTGGATATATTTTATATCAGCACGAGATAAAAAGCAAGGAGCGGTATTAAACTAATCTTTCAGCTAATCTTTCAGGCAGCCAATCGGTACAACTTTCACTCCGCTCTCCGTTGTATAGGCCATAGGCGCATTCGCACAAATTATAATCAGTGCAGACGGCTCTCTGTATACAGCGCATGGGGGAGCCTCACTTTTTAAAGCCTCTTGGTTATATTTCCGAATGACTTCCCGGAATTTTAAAAGCGATTTCTCTGCCTCCGGGATTTTATTTGCTCCGGTTTTTATTTCTATTAAAGCATAACGCCCATCTTCCAGCTGATACACGGCATCTGCCTCTAAACCTGTGTTGTCCGTGTAATGTAAAAGCCTTGCATTATGATTTTCAGCATATACCAGTAAATCCCCTAAAACCATATTTTCGAAAACATGACCGAATAAATCCAAATCATTGTTGAAATATTCCGGATTATCATCACAGGCCTTGCGAATCGTTCCCCACATTTTTACCGCATCCTGCCATTCATCAAACAGAATCGGTTTCTGATGTTAGTATAGCATTTATTAAGCCATTTATTAAGCCATTTATTAAGCCATTTATTCAAGTCATTTTATGTTTTTCTAGTATTTTATTTTATGTTTTTCGGCTGTTTCATTTTATGTTTTTCGAGTGCAGCAAATTCTCCCCCAGTCCCAGTATCACAAACATGGCGGATCCGTTGAGAATCTGCTGGAAGCTGACCATATTATGTACCAGATAGACAAGTATTGCGGCGGCACAGGCAGCGGTATAAAGGAGCTCTTCTCTTCGTAAAAAACCTTTCATCCAGCGGATGATGGCGCTGATCTGGGCTCCCGCAAAACCCAGGAAACCAAGCAGACCGGTCTGTACAAGAAGGGTAATCCATTCATTGTGCGCATTGGTCAGTCTCACATTTTTTTCTTTAGGCCAGACAGAATAAACCAGATCCTGCAGCTTCTGCGAGGCATCCTGTGCAATGTATTCTCCCATACTATCCGAACCTACTCCGAATAATTTTCGGAAAAAGCCCTGTTCCGCAAAAGCCTGTAGCCCGGCCATCCAGGTAACTCCTCTCCGGCTTCCCCATTCTTTGGAGAATGTAAAAACCGGATACTTTGACAAAAAGCCGATACTGCCGGGATCTTTGGTGTTTTTTACAATCAGCAGGACAAAAAACATTGCGGCCAAAAACAGCCCCAATGCCAGGATGCGGCAAACACCTCGAAGGAAACGAAGCGGATAATATGCCTTTTTCTTCCATACGATCAACAGGATCTGCAGAATCAGAACCGGCAGCAACAAAAAGAAAGGAAGATAACTGAATGTGAAAAGATTCACCGCCGCCTCTTCATACGTAAATCTCCCCGGCAGACAGGTTCTTAAGAGGAAAGTAAACAGACAGGCGGCCAAAAAGTCCCCTGCAATACCGCACAGCGCCTGCATTCGTTCAGGTTTGCGCACCGCAATGAAAAGCAGCAAAATCCCGCCTGCAGCCAGCGCAAGATAAGCACTGCTGCTGCCGTTGGTGACAAGCGCCGCAAAGGCAAGGAACAGATACAGATGCCACATCCACAGCTTCCGACTACTTTTGGAACCCCTCCTATCCTTGCTGTTGTCATTCTCTTCTCTGTGCTCCGAAACAGGAGTATCCATTCCCACCACATAGAAGGCTGCGGCAAAAATCGGCAGAATCATATAGCCGCAGTACCAGTTAATATTGCCGATAAAGGAAATAAACTGAGGATTCCCCGCTGTTTTCATGGGAACGGGATACCAGCCAAAGCGATTGCAGTACCCCAGGAAAAAAAGAAGACTCGTTACCGGCAAAAAAAGAGACACCATACCTCCCTTCCACCGAAAGCATCGGGAAATCAGGAAATAACTTCCCACAAAAACCATCTGGGTATACCATCCCAGCCCCCATCTGCTGCTGCCCATCCACGCGGTATCGGGATAAGCGGAAAAAAGCGCAGAAACCGTCACGGCAAAAGCGTAGAGTAGCACAAAACAATCCGTTACGGAAAACCGCCTGCTGATCTTTATCCGGAAGCTTTCCTCCTTCTGCCCACGTCCGCGCAGTTTAAGCCGGGAAAATCCGCAGGCAGCGGCCCGAACCAAAACCGCCGGAATCAGGAAGCACAAAAAGATTCCGGTTGCCTGCATAAAAAAGCGTACCTTGTCCGAACCGATCTTCTGGTAATCCAGGCGGTTGTACAAGGGAAGCGCCGCAATGACAAAAACCAGATAAAGGTCCGTTAAATACTCCAGGATCTTTCCGGAAATCTTTCTCATCGCCGACTCCTTCCGCCCCTGTATCTGATCCCGGATTCTTTCCTGCATTTGATTCTGTATCGGATTTCGTATTTGCCCCTGCGCTTCCTCCTGCACTTGTTCCTGCATTCTATCCTGCGCCTGATTCTGTATTTTATCCTGCCTTCTTTCTTCCTGCGTTGTATCCATCATGTATTTAATTCTCCGTTCTACTGACCTTTTGACGTCAGCAGGCTATGATGAACTTCTTCATGTTTGACCTTTTGACCCAGGTATCAGGTTATGTAATGATGCCGGAGGCAGAATTTGTACTGCCTCTGGCACCATCAGTATAACGCATACAACTCAGAAAGACAAGAACAACCGTGTACCTTTACAGAGTTCCCGAGGTAAAGAGGTTCTTCACATGTTCTACCTCTTCTTCGGTTGCTTTGCTTGCCGGTACATAATAGGATTTTTCTCTTGCAATGGTATACAGTTCTTCCTGGGACTGCTCGCAGGCATTGCGAAGCTGCTTCAGGCACTGCTTCAATTCCTTATTTTCCGTCTGCGGAATCATTTCTGCGTAACGAACCAATTCTCCGTTGATTCCGGCCAGCGTATCCGCTACCATGGTTTTTTCATTCATCTGCTTTTTCCCTCCGATTCGTGATATTTTTATTTCTTCCATTCATACCTTTTTCTTTGTAATTTGTATTTTGATCAGCTCTTCCGTCTGCTTTTCGCTTTCCTCTTTCCGTTTGTCTCCGTTTTTTTACAGGTCTATCGTAAGAAGTCCATTAGCTGCTGCTTGTTCTGCATAGCCGACTTTGCACCTTTTTCAAAAAACTGCTTTACTTTGGTATCGGTCGCTTCGCTTGCATACTGCTGCAGCTTACAGTGCGTGGTATCAAATCCGCCGATCAAATGACGCAGATTCTGCAGATCCAATTCTGAAATATTACTCATCGTATCACCATTCCTTTCTTAACATGAATTCTTACTTCTGAGCGGCTTTGCCGCGAAGAGACGAAGAGAAATTCGCGCAGGCAATTTCTCTTTCTTCTGCCGTCAAAGCAATTTGTTTTCGCTCAGAAACAAATTGCGATTTTTCACACTGTTGCCTGACTTATTATCTGCCAAAGCTTCCGGAATATACTTTTTGCGATTTCTTTTTTGCTATTTTCTTTTTTTCATAAAAGTGGTAAGATAGGTATGAATCATTTATACCAAAAAAGGAGGCACTAAAAATGGCAAAAGAATTACCAAAGCGAAGTGAAGTTGCCGTAGAATTCACCTGGAATCTGGCGGATATGTATCCGGATGTTGCCGCATGGGAAGCGGAACTTACCCGCATTCAGGAGCTGGCCGCCGTTTTAGAGAAAATGGAAGGCAAAGTGGGAGAAAGTCCCGCATCCTTATTAAAAACACTGGAAAGTATGGCAGCTATGAACCAAAAGCTGGATCTGGCTTTTAACTATGCTACCCGTTTAAGCGATGAGGATACCAAAAATACCAAACACCAGGCTATGGTTCAGAAGATCTTCGGTCTCTATTCCGATGTTTCCAGCCGTCTGGCTTTCTTTGAGCCGGAAGTCCTGGCTATGGATCCGGAAACTTTGGAAGATTTCTATGCAAAAGAGCCGGCACTTTCCTTATACCGCAAACAGATCGAAGAAATCGTACGTCTTAAGGCTCACTGCCTGAGTACGGAAATGGAAAAAATGCTGGCCATGACCGCTGAAATTTCCAAAAATCCCAGCAACATTTACTCGATTTTCTCCAACTCCGATATGCAGTTCCCGGAAGTGGAAGATGAAAACGGGGAAATGGTGAGAATTACCCATGGCAGATTTGTTCCGCTGGAAGAGTCCGCTGACCGCCGTGTCAGAAAAGAAACTTTCGAAAAGCTCTATCATACCTACCAACAGTACCAGAATACTCTGGCAGCCGTTTACAGCGGGCAGGTAAAACAGCTGATTTTCCATGCGAAAGCAAGAAAATACAACTCTACCCTGGAAGCAGCCGTAGACCGCAACAACGTTTCTCCCAAGGTGTACGAGAATCTGGTTGCCACCATTAATGCCAACCTGGATAAGATGCATCATTATGTGCGTCTGCGCAAAAAATATCTGGGCGTAGAAGAATTGCACATGTATGATATTTATACTCCCATGCTTCCGGACTTTGCAAAGGAAATCAGCTTTGAAGAAGCAAAAGAGACCGTTTTGAAGGCTCTGGCTCCTTTGGGTGAAGACTATGTAAAAGTGGTAAAGGAAGGCTTTGACAACCGTTGGATCGATGTTTATGAAAATGAAGGCAAGAGAAGCGGCGCCTATTCCGCAGGTTCTTTCGGCACACATCCTTATGTGCTCTTAAACTACAACGGTTCCCTGGACAATATGTTTACTTTAGCCCATGAGATGGGACATGCCATGCATTCTTATCTCTCCAATTCCACCCAGCCTTATATTTATTCCGATTACAAGATTTTCGTTGCAGAAGTGGCTTCCACCTGTAATGAAGTTCTTTTGATGGAATATCTGCTGAAAAATACCACCGACCCCAATGAGCGTGCTTATTTGTTAAATCATTATCTGGACAGCTTCAAGGGTACGGTTTATCGTCAGACGATGTTTGCGGAATATGAAATGAAGACCAACCAGATGGCGGAAGCAGGCGAGAGCCTGACTGCAGATGTGCTGAATCAGATTTATCATGAACTGAACTGCAAATATTACGGACCGGATATGGTATCCGACACCGAAATTGCGGTAGAATGGGCAAGAATCCCTCATTTCTACTACAATTTCTACGTATATCAATACGCAACCGGATTTTCCAGCGCTGTCACCATTGCCCGTAACATCTTAAAGAACGGGGCTCCTGCTGTAGAAGCTTATAAGAAATTCTTATCCGGCGGCTGTTCTCTGCCCCCTGTAGAACTCTTAAAGATCGCAGGCGTGGATCTGGAGACTCCCGCTCCTATTCAGGATGCTTTAAATGTCTTCGGTGAAATTCTGGACGAAATGGAACAGCTCGGCTAATCATTATAAAGGCCGCCCTGTTACAGGGCGGCCCGGCCGGCGATTATTGATGCTGACCCGTAATGGAGAAAATTGCCCATTGAGCGATATTGACCGCATGATCGGCAATCCGTTCAAAATATTTCGCGATCATCAAAAGATCAATGGTGTATTCTCCATCTGCGGGATTGACCGCAACGATTTCAATCAACTGCTTCTTCATCTGATTAAAGAAATCATCTACAATGTCATCGTCCTGAACAACCTTCTGCGCCAAAGTGATTTCTTTTTTCACATATGCATCGATACTCTGCTTTACCATCTGAATGGCTGCTTTTGCCATTTCACATAACGTATTGCGGTTCTTTACCGTTAGATCTTCTTCAGATTTGTTTTTTAAAGAATCAGTTCCCATAAAATTAAAAATTTCCGCAATATCCTCCGCCTGATCACCGATTCTCTCCATATCGGTAATCATCTTTAAGACAGCCGAAATCTGCCTTAAATCTCTTGCCACAGGCTGCTGCTGAAGCAAAAGCTTTAAACATAAAGACTCGATCCCCCTCTCCTTCTGGTCGATTTCCGAAGAGATCGGCGCCACTTTTTGGGCAAGTTCCTTATCGGCTTTGGTCAACGCTCCCACTACCAGTTCAATTGCCAGCTCGCACAGTTCCCCCATCTGGGTCAGTTCCTGATTTAAAAGTGCAAGCTGTTCGTCAAAATGACTTCTCATCATCCAAACCTCCCTGTAATATAGTCTTCTGTTTTCTGATTTGCCGGCTGTGAAAAGATCTGCTCCGTATCTCCGTATTCGATTAAATCTCCCAGAAGGAAAAATGCGGTTTTGTCTGAAATCCGAACTGCCTGCTGCATGTTGTGGGTAACAATGACAATCGTATATTTTTTCTTTAATTCCAGCAAAAGCTCTTCAATCCTGGAAGTGGAGATCGGATCCAACGCACTGGTCGGTTCATCCATCAATAAAACATCGGGCTCTACGGCAAGTGCCCGCGCAATACAAAGTCTTTGCTGCTGCCCTCCGGAAAGTCCCAGGGCATTCTTCTTAAGCCGGTCTTTTACTTCCTCCCAAATTGCCGCACCTTTTAAAGACTGCTCCACAATTTCATCCAGCTTGCCCTTATTCCGGATGCCGTGCGTCCTCGGGCCATAAGCAATATTGTCATAGATGTTCATCGGAAACGGATTGGGCTTCTGGAATACCATTCCGATCTGACGGCGCAGTTCACTGATATCTATACC
Organism: uncultured Acetatifactor sp.; assembly: GCA_934433135.1. GTDB lineage: Bacteria > Bacillota > Clostridia > Lachnospirales > Lachnospiraceae > Acetatifactor. The sequence goes on from CAKRZO010000003.1 coordinate 168,857, forward strand.
CGGCTCAAAAATATCCTGTCCCCGATAGCATACTTTTCCTATAATTTTTACATCTTGATGCAGCCTGTAATGACACCATCCACGCACCCCGGCATAACCACGGTCCGGATGACTCTCCATTTCCCTGCTCCCAGTCCGAAGGCTCCTTCCCGGATATTTCTTAATTGGCTGCTACTGCGCCTGCTTTTGAAATAATGTCTGCTGCTTCGGGAGAGGTAACGTAATCGAAGAATGCCTGTGCAGTCTTGGAAAGCTCCGTTCCTTCTTTGGTTACCAGTACGAAAGGACGCTGAATCTTGTAAGTGCCATCCTTTACCGTATCTTCAGAGGGAACAATTCCGTCTACGGATACTGCTTTGACACTGTCCTTTACAGAAGCCAGGGAAGCATATCCGATGGCATCCGGATTCTGTCCCACTGTCGTAATAACGTCACCGGTAGAGGTCAGTTCCTGACGATACTTGCAGGCATCTTTGGTATCTGTAATGGATTCAAATCCGTCTCTGGTTCCGCTTCCGGCTTCCCGTCCGATCAGAACAATCTCTGCATCCTGCCCGCCGACTTCTTTCCAATTGGTGATTTCTCCCGTATAAATTTTTGTAATTTCTTCTATGGTCAGATTTTCTACCGGATTCTCAGGATTTACAATAATTGCAATACCATCGTATGCAAGCACGGTTTCCTTTAATCCGTTTGCTTTTTCTTCATTATCTTTCTCATGATAATCTCCTCTTTTCTCTTTCCTTTTCTACTTGGTACGATTATCATGATACTGATTTTTTGTAAAATGCAAAAGCCTGCTGCGGTAAAATCTATGTAAAACTTTAGTTCTGCTTTCTGACGACTGCATATTCATCGTCCAGTCTGTAATACGGGCACTCCCGCTGGGTTCCGGATAGAAAACGATACATTTCATCTTCATCCAGATTCACCAGACAGCAATAACATTCATACTCTTCGTCATAAATATAATTGACGCACAACTCACAATTCGATACTGCCATGCCTCTTCCCATGCCTTTCCGAAATCCATGTTTCTTCTCTGCACATTTCCGCCGCAAAGTTAATCTATCTGAAAACATCCTTACCTCTTTGTGTGCAAACGAAAAACAACTCTACTCTCCGCAGAGCGCCTGATAGATCTCTCTTTTTCCTACTCCGCGGTCCTTTGCCACGGCTTTCATGGCTTCCTTGCGTTCCATTCCCTGCTCTTCATAATAAGCCATGTGTTCTTCTATCGTCATGGTCTCCCAGGAGGCAATTTTTTCTTTCTTTTTCTCTGCAAAGCTCTTACCTTCCACTACCAGCACATATTCTCCCCTGGGTTCCCGTTCCCGAAACACTTCCAAAACCTGATCCAGAGTAGTGGGCAGAACCTCCTCGAACTTTTTCGTCAGTTCCCTGCATAAGGTAATCTTACGATTGCCGAGAGCCTCCCTTAATTCTTCCAATGTCCTTACCAAATGATGGGGCGCTTCATACAAAATCATGGTTCTGGTCTCCTGTGCAAGTTCTTCCAGGATCTGTTTTTTCTCTTTCTTTTCCGCAGGGAGGAATCCTTCAAAGCAAAATCGTCTGGTATTTAAACCGGACAACGTCAGGGCCGTAATACAGGCAGCGGCACCCGGAAGGGACGTCACACACACCCCGTTTTCCTGACACATCCGCACCAACACTTCTCCCGGATCGGAAATAGCCGGGGTTCCGGCATCCGTAATCAGGGCAATATTTTGCCCGTCCAGCATCTGCTGTACCAGCTGTTTTGCTTTTTCCACTTTATTGTACTCATGATAACTGGTCATCGGCGTATGAATCTCAAAGTGATTCAGCAGCTTGATGCTGTTTCTGGTATCTTCCGCGGCAATCACATCCACCTGCTGCAAAGTCTCCACGACCCGCGGCGACATATCGCCTAAATTTCCGATGGGAGTTGCACATAAATAAAGTTTTCCTGCCATATTTTTACCGTATCCCTTCTCTTCGGTCCTGATTCCCAAGCCTTTTTATAACCAAAGAGAAATCATCCGTGCAAATTTCTCTTCGATCCCGCTTCCTTAATATCCGTAAATGGTATAGATTTCCGGCATATAGACACCGGGTTTTTGATATACAATCAGCGGCTTTTCCACTGTCATTCTGGGTCTGCCTCCCCGTACTGCCTCTAAAAGCACCATATTAGGCTCTTTGTCTACATAGGGATAAACTAACTGCATCCTCTTCGGCTCCAGTTTATAACGGTTCAGTGTTATCATAATTTCCGCCAGCCGGAACGGTCTGTGTACCAGATAAAAATGCCCGCCCGGTTTTAAAAGCAGCGCTGCCCGGCTGATCACGTCCTCCAGCGTACATAATATCTCGTGTCTGGCTATAGCTTTGGGCGCCTCGGGATTCACCAGTCCATGCTGCCCTATCATATACGGCGGGTTACAGGTTACTACATCAAAGGAAGCAGGCTTAAAAATGCTGCCCGCTTCCCTGATATCGCCTGTTACAATATCGATTTTATCCGTCAGTCCGTTTAATGCCACGCTTCTGCGTGCCATATCCGCACTTTCTTCCTGAATTTCCAGTCCTGTCAGATGTTCCGCCTTCGTCTTGGCTTCCATCAGAATCGGGATAATGCCCGTTCCGGTTCCCAAGTCCAGCACCCGGTCTTTGCTTTTTGCAGACGCAAAGCCGGACAAAAGCACCGCATCCATGCCGAAGCAGAATTTTTCCGGATTCTGAATAATCTTATAGCCGTTCCTCTGAAGTTCGTCCAGTCTCTCCTTTTCTTTCAGAACGATTGTCATAACGTCTGGGCTTCCCCTTTCTGCTTCCTTCTTTATTCTCCGCAGAGCCATTTCTTTCCTGACCGCTCCGCCCCGGGCGGATGCCATCCTGTCGGCTGTCATTGGAACGATTCTGCCGATTGTCATCCTGACGATCTTCACTCAAACGTTCCTTCCCGTTTCGGCGTTTTTCACCGGACATGCGTCTGCTTTGCCCGGAACGTTCAATGCCGTTTGCACGCTCGGTATTGCTCCGGCGTCCGCTTCCGTTCTGTCGTTCCTCCCCGTTGGCATGATCTTTTCCGAAGCGGCGATTTGAACGGTTTGCTCCAAATGAACGGTTTTCACCGGTGATACGATCTTCACTGTTGGCATGTCCCTCGCCATTGGTACGATTTTCACCATTCGTACGATTTTCACTATTGGTACGACCTTCACCGCCGAATCGTCCTGTCCTTTTCGATCTGCCTTCTGCCTGGGCGGAGAGGCGGCGGTTCTGTCGGTCGGGTATTCTACGGCTTTCAGACTGCTCGTCTATGGAAAAGATACCGGTCTCCTTTCCGTCCTTTTCCGCCATCTCAGCAATCTCAATCTTCTCCTGTTTTTCCAACAGTTCCAGTTCTTCCAACTCTTCCGAAGACATCTCTTCTTCCGAGGTGTTCGACCGGTCTTTCTTAGCGTAATGTTTTTTAAATTTAAGCCTGTCTGTCTCGTATTCCCGGATTTCCTTCTCATCGTCCACTTCCACCAGTACTTTTACCAGCTGACGGAGTACATTGACGCTCTGAACCTCACCTTTTAATCCGTCATCCATTGTCACGATGTCTCCTACACCGGGAAGTCTGCGATTTAAGTCTTCATAGGTTTCTTCTTCATGCTTCAGGCAACACATAAGTCTTCCGCACACACCGCTGATCTTGGCAGGATTCAGAGAAAGATTTTGTTCCTTTGCCATTTTAATGGAAACCGGAATAAATTCCGATAAATAGCTGTGGCAACACAGCACTCTTCCGCAGATACCGATGCCGCCCATTGTTTTGGTTTCATCTCTGACACCAATCTGTCTTAGTTCGATTCTGGTACGGAATACGCTCGCCAGATCCTTTACCAGTTCCCGGAAGTCGATACGCCCATCCGCCGTAAAATAGAACAGTACTTTATTGTTATCAAAGGTATATTCCGCATCGATCAGTTTCATTTCCAGGCCATGTTTGCGGATTTTCTCCTGGCAGATAACAAACGCATCTTTTTCTTTCTGCTTATTGGCAGCTTCCTGCTCTTCATCCCTCTGGTTTGCAATCCGCAGAACCGGTTTTAACGGAGAAATCACCTTGTCTTCTTCTACTTCCTTTAACTCTCCTACTACGGTTCCGAATTCAATTCCTCTGGCGGTCTCCACAATCACGTGGTCGCCTTTGTGTATCGGTAATCCTGCCGGATCAAAAAAATAAATCTTTCCTGCAGTTCTGAATCTTACTCCTGCTACTGTTATCATCTATTAACCTCATTTCCGAGCGATTTCATCGCGAGGCGGCGATGAGAAATTCGCGCAGGCGATTTTTCATCTGCCATAAAAGCAATTTGTTTTCGCTCAGGAACAAATTGCTATAAGAAAAATCAGCGTTTCAACGTGATTTTTCTTATTGGCCTCCATATTTCATACAATGCACTTCCCCAGTATACCACAATCCTTTTTTTCACACAAGTTCCGCTGCGGATTCCTTCCTTTTAGCCATCTTCTTTCATGGTAAGCAGTAAAAGTTCCATGGTCAGTTCCAGATTCACATTGGCATTCAGGCGATTTTTGGCCTGCTCCAGTGCATGGATAACTCTTTCGATTCCTTCATAGCTGGTTCGGTCGGCAACTTTTTGCAAAGAAGAGATCTCTTCCCGGAAAATAACATGGCTCATATCTTTTGTGGCTTTAAATAAGAGGACGTCCCGGTACCAGATCATCATAATATCCAGATAATCATTGATATCCAGCTTATATTCCGTGATCTTCTTTATGGCAGCAATCATTTCATATAATTCCATTTCCTGAATGTATTTTAACAGGGAAAGGACTTCTGTTTTTACTTTTTCAAAATCTTCGCTGGCTGCCAGCGCCTTGGCTTTCCCGATATTCCCCCGGGCAAAAGCCGTACATACCTCCGCTTTGTAATCGGGTACTTTGAGCTGTTCCATTAAATATTTTTTTACCTGTTGATCCGCCACAGGCTTCGTATTAAGAACCACACATCTGCTTAAGATGGTGGGCAGAAGCGCTTCCAGGTTGGATGTCAGGAGAAGAATGACTCCGTAGGCCGGCGGTTCTTCCAGTGTTTTCAAAAGTGCATTCTGCGCCTGGGCATTCATTTTCTCCGCTTCATTCACAATATAGATTTTGTATTCGCTGCTGTACGGTTTTATGGCAATGTCCGCATTGATCTGCGTACGGATGTCATCCACACTGATGGTATTGGGCTTTTCATGGGTTACGTAAATAATATCCGGGTGATTCCCGGACAGCGCCTGCAGACAGGAATGGCAGACCTGGCAAGGATCCACTTCTTTTTTTTCACACTGCAGGCTCATGGCAAAAATCCGCGCAATGAATTCCTTTCCGGAGGATTTTTCTCCGTTCAGGATGTATGCGTGGGAAACCTTCCTGCTTCTTACCGCATTCCGTAAATGTTCTTTTAATTGTTCCTGCCCTATAATATCCTGATATCCTGCCATTTTCGTCTCCTGTTTTGTTTTTGCTGCTGTTCTTTGTTTTCCGTCCTAGGTTTCCGTTCAGCGTTTTCCCGTTCTTCGTTTCCGATCCGTATGTTTCGGTCGTTTTTTCAGGCAATTGTTTCCGATTCGATCCGGTCTGCTTTACACGTCTGTATATAGTCTTCTATCCCCCGCAGGCAGTTTTCCAGATCTTCATTCACAAAGGTTCTGTCTATTCCGGCCTGTCGGATTTTTTCTGCACAAAAATCCTGCTCATCCGCCAAAAACCTTCTGCACATCTCCGCATATCCGGGCTTTTCCTGGCTGCGTTCTCTGTCAAGGGCACGTTGAAGCCGTATGCCGTCATCCAGTTCCACTAGAATCGGTTTCAGCCTGTCCGCCCCGAAATAACGCTTCATTTTTTCATAGCCTTCCAGCGTACCGATTAACAGGTAGTCCTGTCTTGCCAAGTCGATCTGTCCGTCGTCCACCGTAAAATACCGCCACAGTCCCCAGACCGTATGGTAAGCTCGATCCTCTGCTATTTTTCCCGCAGCTTGCAGCTTTCGAAAGCCTTCCTCATCCGTAAAAAAGTATTCCACTCCGTTGGTTTCCCCGGTTCGTATAGGACGGGTGGTGTATGGGATAATGGTCTTTAACCCGTACTTATTTTTTTTTAATAATTCCTTAAACAGAGTGTCTTTTCCGCAGGCACTTTTTCCACACAAATAAAATATTTGTCCCATTTTTTACACTGTTCCTTCCTGCAGGTAATAGCACACTACCGGGAATAAGGTCGTTACGACATCATAAATTTCCCGTGCCTTGGCCGTCGGCAGATTAATGCAGCCGTGAGATCCATTGGTCAGATAGATCTCTCCTCCGAAAGACCGTCTCCAGGAAGCATCATGCATGCCGATATTTCCGTTAAACGGCATCCAATATTTTACCTTGCTCTCATAATCCGCTCCCCGAAGAACGGCATCCTTCGTTTTATACGTCAGACCGAACACTCCGGCAGGCGTCACATAGCCTTTGCTCATATTTCCGGACACGAAATCCGACTCCAGTACGATTTCGCCGTCTTTATATAGATACAGATGCTGTGCCGTCAGGTTAATTTCCACATAGGAGCTGCCGATATCATCCGCTCCCTTGCAATAACCTTTTGCCGCATAGATCGGCTCTCTGTTTTCTTTGGCTCCGCTTTGAATTAATGCAACCAGCGCTTCCGTTTCCTTTTTGCGGTCGGTTTTCCAGCCGTAAGCTCCGCTGGGAAGCGTCAGAACCTCGCCGCCTGTGGTTGTAAACTTTCTCTTCTTACCATAGGTATCATGCGCCTTTGCCTGCCCGGCAACGAATTCAGCCGCTGCCTCTTCCTGCAGTGTCACGTTTTTTCCGTCATCGATAATCCATTGATGAATCAGATCCCCGTCTACGATTACTTCCGAGCCGTTCCAGTCAATCACAATCCGGCTGCCGACAAGCCTGTTCAGTTCCTCCAGATGTTTGTTTAACTGCGTATCTTCAGACGTGATTTTGGCTCGGATATAGCAGTCTGCCTCTTCCAGGTTGACACTGTCCGCACCGGTTTCAATTCCCGCAGATACGGCTTTTTGTACCTTTTCCCGGTCAAGCAGGCTTCCTTTTTCTTCCGGTATGATCCGGTAAGCTTTTTCCGTCTCCAGGTAATCGCTGATATAAGCATCTTCCGGGGCTTTCATCTGTTCCGGATCCAAAATATCCCAGCTATCCAAAGCGGTATGCATTTTCTCTTTGTCAAATGTGATGTCATAAGAGGCCCGGTAATCGTCCTGCCTGCGGTATGCCAAAATCCATTCCAGTGAATTCTGGTTTGCAAGAAGTTTTTCCGTTTCTTTTTGAATATCCACGCTGCGTCCCACATCCTGTGCATGCAGAATGCCTTCCTGTATGCCGTCCTGCCCGGTCACGGTAAGCGACCAGTCATTAGCCTGTTCTTCCAGTATCTTTACCGCTTCCTCCAGTGTATAGAAGCTGCAGTCTGTTCTGTTGATCCGGGTATTGGGTAAAAAATGACTGCGGAAGTAGTAAGCGATTGCAAAATATGCTGCCCCTGCCACAATCAGCAGAATTCCTATGACCAAGGCTGCAATGCAGCCTGCGGACATCCCCCCGGATGTTTTCCTTTTTTCTTTTTTCATAATAATTATATACTCTCCCTATGTTTGACAGGTCCGGCTCCTGGCTGTGATGCCAGGCGGATTGCTCCGCGCTCTGCGCTCCCGCAATCCTACAAACATTCGGATTCCGCTGATTTGCTTTGCAAATCGCTCCATCCTCATGTTTGGGCGGGTCTCAAACTCATAAGCCTCCTCATGCAAGCATGATCGGCTTATGGAGCTTTCGACCCTGGCATCACATGATGTCGTAATTAATGCGGCTGTAGAAGAGAGCCTGAATTTCGGGGAAGCTTAAGTCTTTTTGCGCCAGAATCCACATCATCTTGGTAAATACGGCTTCAAAATTCATATCATAAGCTTCCAGATAAGGGAATCTGCCTTTCAGCTGGCGGCCTACTTCGTAGGTGGTTAAGCTGCTGCCCTCATAGATTACCTGTGTGGTCATGACGACTACTTTAGAGCCTGCCGGGTATTTTTTCATCTGTGCATCCAGATCGGAAAAAAGACTATCCGGAATGCCACCCACACCGAAGCTCTCTATCACAATACAATCATATTCCCGAAACAGCGTTTCCAAAACAGCAGGGCGGATTCCCGGCGTCAGTTTCAGAGCAAACACCCGGGGACTCATTTCATGATAAAAATGTAATGGTCCCGTCCTTTCCTCTCCGGGGATATAGCGTAAGATCTTTCCATGCTGCATAACCGCCAGATTCGGAAAGTTGATACTGGAAAAAGCATGGTAACTGAAGCTCATAATTTTCTTGGCTCTGGTTCCGGCCAGCACTTTTCCGTCAAAAATAAGGCAGACTCCTACAGAATGGGGATCCGCCGCATAACAGATGCTGTCATACAGATTCCTTTTGGCATCTGTAATTTCCACCTGTATGGGCTGCTGCGAACCGGTTAAGATAATCGGCTTGTCCGGATTCTGAATCAGATAAGAAAGCGCCGCTGCGGTATAGGCCATGGTATCCGTTCCGTGGCAGATGACGAATCCGTCGTATTTTTCATAATTTTCCTCAATCGTCCGCGCCAGCTTCAGCCAGTAATGATAATCCATGTTGGTACTGTCTAACTTGCATATTTCGGCAGAATCCAGTATAATATTCTCGTCTATATCCGGCAGACAGGAAAGAATCTGCTGCGCATTCAGTACAGGCTCCAGTCCTCTTTCCGTTTTCATGGAAGCAATTGTTCCGCCGGTAAATAACATTAAAATTTTTGCCATTGTTTCGTTCCTGTGTCCTCACACTTTTTTGCGGACCTGACTTTTTTCCCGCAAGCACTCCTGCCCCGCCATCATTGTAACACAGGAAAGGATTTTAGGCAATAAAATCACCGGAGAAAGCTATGGAAGAACGTTTATTAAAGCATTTAGCGGAAATTACACCGGAAGAACAGATTCTGCTTTCGCAAAACTGCCAGATTGACAGGAGTATCTATATGCAGGAAGACTCTGCCCAGGTAGACTGCAATCTTTTACTGGAGAAGGGCAAACTGATTACATTAAGACCCCATACCCGTTTTGCCGGCTTTCCAAGGCATACTCACAATTTTGTGGAAATGGTCTATATGTGCCAGGGACAGACCAGACATGTCATCAACGGCAATGAAGTATGTTTAAAAAAGGGAGAAATCCTTTTGCTGGGGCAGAGTGCCATTCAAGAAATCGCTCCTGCCGGGAAAGACGATATTGCGGTGAATTTTATTATTCTTCCGCAGTTTTTCGATGAAACCCTACGTCTGATGGGAGAAGAGGACAATCCCCTGCGGGACTTTTTGATTAATTGTCTGTGCGGTCGGGAAGACGGGATCAGCTATCTGCATTTCGAAGCGGCCGATATCCTTCCGATCCAGAATCTGGTGGAAAATCTGATCTGGACTTTAATGAATCATCAGGCCAATAAGAGAAGTATTAACCAGCTGACCATGGGGCTTTTATTTCTGCAGCTTGCAAATCACACAGAGACTTTGCATGTAGACCCGGATTATAAAAACCGGACACTTTTATTTGAGGTTCTGCGCTATACCCAGGAACACTACCGGGACGGATCGCTGCAGGAACTCTCCGAAGAGCTTCACTATGATCCCTGCTGGCTGAGCCGGCAGATTAAGCAGAAAACCGGGAAAAATTTTACGGATCTGATACAGGATAAACGCCTAAGCCAGGCCGCTTATCTGTTAAAAACCACCGGTCTTAAGATCTCGGAAATCAGCCAGAGTGTGGGCTATGAGAACTTCAGCTACTTCCACCGCCTTTTCCGGAAACGCTATCAGGTTTCGCCTTTTCAGTTCCGGAAAAAGGAAGGTTTGTCTTAATTATTGGTATTTCATGCTACTGATTGAAGTATCTGCCTGCAACCATTATCTTGAACAGACTGCATCATTTCTGGAAAGAAGATACACGCAATACTGGTTCATGCTGACACCCTCCCTCTTGGAATGTTCTGCAAGAGAGCGGTGCAGGCTGCGGGGAATTCTAAGCTTAAACTGTCCCGAATAATCTTCTAAGCTGTCCGGCTCATGAATTTCAATACCCTCTTCCATAGCAGCTTCTAACCATGCCTTCTTGGCATCCAAGGCGTTTGCAACTGCTGACTCAACTGTTTCTCCGCAGGTAATACATCCCGGAAGCTCCGGAAAAGAAATCACGAAACCGCCCTCATCCTTATCCTCTACAATTTCCATACGATAATTCATTGTCAAATAATCATTCAGCGTTTTCATCATTTACCGCCTCACTTTCCACGATCTGCTTTACCATCTCTACATACACTTTTTTGATAGGCTCATGCTTTGGTATCGTAATCGGTTGACATCCGGCTTTTCTAAATGTATAATGACTGTTCCCACCCTTGGGAGTATTCATCACATATCCGTAGCTTTCCAATACCTTACGCAATTCATCAAATCGGAGGTCTTTTGACAAAGCACAGACTCTCGTTAATAGTTTATCCCATTTTGACATTCTGAATACCTCCTATTTATATTATACATGGTATCATATTTGGTGTCAATCTTGGAATTAAAATTTAATTTCCCTCAACAGTTTCGTTGTTACAGTCCACACGCACCATTCACAAAACACGCGCTTTCAGCGCTTTCTCGCTGCTTCGCAGCTGTTTGTCGCGTCTACAGGACGCGATTTTCATAAGAATGGCGCTCCCTTCGTACATTTACACAGGCAGCTTCTCATGCAAGCATGGAATCTGCCTGTATGAATGTACGTGTAAGCTGTAACATAATATGCAAGAGAGGACACTTTCCAGGTCATTTCGCGTTCTTTCTATTTAACGGTGAAAACGGTATAATAGACTTCAAAGAACAACATTGAGCGCCGGGCAGATTCCCGGCATCGGAATGGAGGATAAAAGATTCATGAGTACAAGATATGAATCCGCTAAGGAAATGTATGCCGCATACGGCATCGACACGGATGAGGCGATCCGTAAATTAAAAGAGGTTCCCCTTGCCGTTCACTGCTGGCAGGGCGATGATGTAACCGGTTTTGACCATGATGGTCCTTTAACCGGCGGTATCCAGACCACCGGTAACTATCCCGGCAAGGCAACCACTCCGGAGCAGCTGATGGCTGACATGGACAAGGCGATGAGCCTGTGTCCCGGCAAAAAGAAAATCAATCTGCATGCCTGCTATGCGATTTTCGAACCGGGTGAATTTGTTGACAGAGATAAGCTGGAGCCGAAGCACTTCCAAAAATGGGTAGACTTTGCCAAGGAGAGAAATATGGGTATCGATTTTAATCCCACTTTCTTCTCTCATCCTATGGTAAAGAACGGATTAAGCCTTACCAGCCCGGACGAAGACGTTCGCCGCTTCTGGGTTAATCACGGAAAAGCCTGCATCCGTATTTCCGAATATTTTGCAAAGGAAACCGGCGTTCCCTGCGTTATGAACATCTGGATCGGCGACGGTTTTAAGGACGTTCCGGCAGACCGCTTAGGACCCAGAATGCGTTACAGGCAATCTATCGAAGAGATTCTTTCCGAACCCTATGACCGCAATCTGGTAAAGCCTTGCGTAGAATCCAAAGTCTTCGGTATCGGTGTGGAATCTTACACCGCAGGAAGCGCAGAGTTTACACTTACTTTTGCTGCAACCCACGAAGGCTGCCTGCCTTTGATGGATAACGGACATTATCATCCTACGGAAGTGGTATCGGACAAGATTCCGGCTCTTTTGTGCTACTTCCCGGAAATCGCCCTGCATATTACCAGAGGCGTACGCTGGGATTCCGACCATGTTCTTCTTCTGGACGATGAAACCAGGGAGATGGCAAAAGAAATCGTTCGCTGCGATGCCCTGAACCGTGTATACATGGCTCTTGACTACTTCGATGCCAGCATCAACCGTATCAGTGCCTGGGCAGTGGGAATCCGCAGCTGGCAGAAGGCATTGCTTGCCGCTTTGTGCACCCCTCACAAGATGCTTGCCAAACTTCAGGATGAAGCAAAGTTCTCGGAGCTGATGGTTCTTCAGGAAGAAATGAAACTGTTGCCTTTGGGTGATATCTGGGTGGAATACTGCAGACAGTGCGGCGTTGCTTCCGATACCTCCTGGTTTAAGGAAATCGAGCAGTATGAAAAAGACGTATTAAGTAAGCGCGGATAACAGAGGATAACCAGGAATCCGATATTTTTAAAAACCTTGCTCAAACAAACTCCCCCGGGATATTACCTCTTATGAGAATATATCCTGGGGGAAGTCTTTTTTATAAAGGTTCCGTCTTACCGAACCTTCAGTACCACTTTTCCTGCGCTCTTATTGTCATACAGAAGGGCATGGGCTTCTTCTGCTTCCGTAATGGGCAGAATTTTGTAGATGGCCGGGCGGATTTCTCCGGCGGATACTTTGCTCCAGATATGCTCTACAAGGCTTGCCAAGATCTCCGCTTTTCTGGAAGCAGGCTTGCTGCGAAGGGTACTTCCTACAATACGCACATTCCGTACATAGAGTTTGCGCATATCGATCTGTGTAAAGTCTCCTGCCAGCGTGGCGATCATGATCCATTTTGCCATATATCCCATGTAAGGCAGGCATTTTCCCATGACTTCTCCGCCCAGGCAGTCTATAGCCAGATTGACCGGCGTTCCTTTGGCATCCAGTTCCTTTAACACCTCGGTAATGTCCTCCGTCAGGGTGTTGACAATCCGGTCTGCACCGGTTTTGGCAACCACTTCTCTCTTGGTCTCGTCAATAATCGTTGTGATCACGTAAGCTCCGAAGGCTTTTGCCATGGGGATGACCACGCTGGCAAGACCGCTTGCCCCTGCATTCATCAAAAAGACGTCTCCCTTTTTCAATCCCCCTTCCAGGAACAGATTCAGGTACGCAGTAGCAAAGGCTTCCGGCATGGCAGCGGCTTCCGCCATAGTGCAGTTCTCCGGTACCGGCATAAGCATATCATACTTTACGGCTGCGTATTCCGCATAGCCGCCTCCGCCCAAAAGTGCACAGACCTTGTCACCTACCGCCCAATGGCTCTTTTCCTGCGCTTCCTTTCCTACTTTATCTATGGTACCGGAAATCTCCAGCCCCATCCATTCCGGACAGCCTTCCGGAGGCGGATAATTTCCTTCCCTCTGCATCAAATCCGCCCGGTTTACCGCAGCATATTCTACTTTTACCAGTACCTCATCCCCCTTGATCACCGGATCCGGCACGTTGCTCCAGCTAAGACTCTTGTCTTCCTTAATTAATACCGCTTTCATTGCTGACTCCTCCTTTTTTGTTTGTAACAGTCCAGGCACGCATTCTTATAAATCTGCCTGAGTTGTTGGTCTGGCTATTCCCTGTACGTTGTACTGGCTCACCTCATTCGGAAACCGTCCGCCGTCTGCAGCACTTTTCCAAAAGGCGGTAAAGCCCCAATTCATATTCTTTGCTGTACTCGCTTTCCTTTTCTTTGCAGACAACAGCGGCAAAATCTTCCATCATGGCTTCGTACCGGTCAAAGGCTTTCGTCTGTCCGCTGCTTCCTTTGGTATTCCAGCCTTCCTTCTTCTCATCCTCCAAAGTCACTTCCCGATAGCCGGTATGCAAAAGACCGCCTTCTTCATATTCTTCTATAGGCTTTAATTCCACAGTTTCTTTTTCTCCGCAGAAAACAAGCTGACGGCGCAGGAAGCCACCCGGCTCCGTTGCTGCGGTTTTGGCAAAGGAAATGCCGTCCGGATAGCGGAATACGACAAAACCGATATCTTCGCTGTACACTCCGTCCAATCCGCTTCCGGTATTATATGGGATCACATCTGAAGGCTCTCCCAGTACCCGATAGATGATATCGATTAAGTGGCAGCCCAAAAAGCGCATCATACCGCCTTCATATTTTCCGAGCCAACGACGCTTTTCCGTGGAATGCAGGCAATCCATATGCGCTTCGATACTATAGATTTTGCCAAGCTCCCCGGAGCGGATCCGTTCCATAACCTGCCGGATTTTCGGGTTATAACGATACATATATCCCGTATGGAAAGGCAGATTCTTCTCCTGCAGTACATGGATTAACTCTTCATAATCCGAAAGGCCCTGGGAACCCGGCTTATCCATATGTACGGGATATCCCCTCCGTGCAGCCAAAAGCGCATACTTTGTCAGATACTCATCCTCTGCCTCCACAACTACTGCATCCGGAGCGATTTCATCAAGGCTCTCCAAAGGAAGAATCGGCACCAGCTCCTGCGCATCCCGGATACTTTTCTGAAAATGATCCCATTCTTCCGGCGCCACAATCAGTCCCGCTACCTCATAACGGTCCTGCATATGCAGCATGGCGTGCAGAATAGAAGCGGCATGATCATGACCGATTCCGATCTGAACGACTTTTATCTTTTTCATATCCTTTTTCTCCGTTTTCCTGTTTCTTCTCCAGCACATTTTCTGCCGTATGTATCCCCATTCCACAGACACTTTAGTGTCGGAGGAATCTGATCGGGGCTACTTTGTGACACCTGCGGCACAAATAGCCGTGTCCTATTGTCCTACGGTATTCCAGTCAAATAAAGTAAATACCGGGAATGTCTTATCCTGAATCAATCGGTGATAAACCTCCGTGCAGTCTAAGGGAGAGTCGATTTCATCAATTGCACTATCCAGGGATATTCTTTTGCCGCAAAGCAGCTTCAAGATGGTCTTGATATCGTCTTTCTGGGTAAAAGCATGGGGAGAAGATTCTACCAAGGGACGCGCCATGGTATGCGCTCCTACCAGTGTAATTCCCGGGCCATGTACCTTTCGATAATAATCCACTGTAAAGTTCTTGTCTCTGGTACATCCTAACAGGGCAATTCTTCCGAATTTTGCCATGCAATCCAGACACTCATTTAGTCCTGCACCGCTTCCTGTCACTTCAATGGCTGCACGGATGCCTCCCTCGGAAAGTTCTTTTACTTTTTCGGCAAAGCCCTCCTCCAATGGATCCAATGCGTAGTCTGCTCCCATCTGCAGCGCCTTTTCCCTACGCTCTTTTACCGGATCTGCTACGATCACCGGGACCGCACCGGCTGCCTTTGCAAAAGCTACCGCCATCACTCCCAGAATGCCTGCTCCCATTACCAGTACCGATTCGCCGATCTCCAGACGCACCTTTCTCAAGGCCGCTAAGGGAAATGTTCCTATATGACAAAAAGCAGCTTCCTTTAAAGATACGCCATCCGGAACCTTTACATAGTTCTCCTTCCGTACCTCATTATAGGTGGAATGAGATGTCCAACTCATAACGACCCAGTCTCCCGTTTTTACATCCGTTACCTTTTCTCCGGTCTTAATCACCTGACCACAGCTGCTGTAACCGCAGCATCTGGGAAATACTACCTCTCCATCGCAGCAGATACTGACATTTGGATCCCCTGTGATATTGGCTCTCTCCGTTCCCGCACTGATTGCCGTATATGCCGTTTTCACCAAAATACTGTCTTCCTGTACTTCCGGCATCGGAACTTCCAGCAGCTCGGCCGTGTTAATCTTCGTAAATACAATTCTTTGATTTTTCATCCTGACCCCGCCTTTCTTTTACCTTTTCTGATAACAAGCATGATACCTACGGATTGCTTCGTACTTCGTACTCCCGCAATCTTTTTATTATTGTATGATCTTGACAGGTGTTTTTCAATGTGCTATATTATCGAAAAACAGCACAATACTATTACATTCAGAGGCTATTATGGAATATAATGATATAAATCTATCGAATTTGATTTTGAATAAGTACACCTCCTCCACGGATTATGTCGGTAATCTTCCCCAGGTTCTGCATCCGACGCATTCCATTGCCATCATGTTGGATGGAAGCGGGCTTTTAACATTCGAGAACAAAAAAATCACCCTGCAAAAGGGTGATGTCTTCTTTATTCCGCAAGGCAGTTCCTACCGATCTGACTGGAAAACGGACAGCCGGTCCGGCAGCATCACTTTTTTTTCCATGCATTTCTGTTTTTATAAAGAGCCGTCCGCTTTTTTAAGAAATTACGGTGTCCAGAAAACCTCTGCGGCAGATGCAAGGGTATTGGAAGAAAAGTATGAGCAATTAAGACTTCAAATCCTTCAGGATATTTCACACCCTTCTGACGGTTTTTCCGCAGCGTCCTGCTTTTATGAAATTCTGGCTTTGACCATGCCCCATTTTATCCCGACCGGCAATAACTCTTATGAGAAAAAAATCCGACCGGCTCTGCATTATCTGGAACACAATTACCAAGAAGATCCTTCTGTAGAAAACTTGGCCTCCCTGTGTTTTTTAAGCAAGCCCAGATTTTTTGCTTTATTCAAAGAAGTAACCGGCATGTCTCCCATCGCCTATAAGAATACAGTCCGCCTGAATCACTGCGCTGCCTATCTTCTGGTGCATCCGGACAAATCCATTGAAGAAGTGTCCTCGGCTTTCGGGTATTCCACGCCGGTTTATTTTATCCGTCAGTTCAAAAAACAATTCGGCTCCACACCGTTTCAGTATCGAAAACGGGCGGCAAGCCCCCTGAAATATCCTCTGTAATCCTATGCCATAAAAAATCCCTGTTTTATTTCATAGGACGCGATTTCTCATGCCAGGAAATAGGCGTTAGTACTTGCATGTTTTCCGGAAGCATCGGTTACGGTAAAGCGGAAATAGGTGCAGTTCTGCGGAATGGTAAATCTTGCCTCAGTAAGCAGCTCTCCGTTTTCGGCAAAAAATGCTTGGGCAACCCTGCAGTCCGTACTCATAAAAATGCGGTCCGCCGGTGAGCAACGAATAAATACTTCCCCGTCTTCCTCATACAATTCTTCGATCTTCGGTCCCTCGGAAGCATAAAAGGAACCGGCTTCCATAGCCTTTGTGATCGTACGGTATTCCAGCTTATCCGCTTTGATCATAATAAATCCGCCGCCGGAATCACATCTTCTGTCACCGTACGGGAAGCGGTTATGATTATCGTCCGAGGCAACTGCGAAAATCCGTCTGCCTTTTCGCAGCAGATCCGTATAGACCTGTGTATTATATTCTTCATACCCTTCTACAACACAGCCGTAATTGACAATCTCAAAAGCATGCATTCCCTCATACCGGCTATAGTCGCTGTAGTCTTCCTGGGACCAGACCGGATGATTATACGTCACAAAAAATCCTTTCTGCCTTGCAATGCGCATCATCTCATTGATGCATTCCGGCTCATAGCGGCGTTCATAAAAGGGCTGAGACTTATCATACTGCACCAGTTCCGCCGCCTGTCTTGCATTTGCAAATAAATAGGCCGGATTAAAAAAGGGTTGCTCCACATTCTCCGGAGTAAGACCTACAAAGCAAATATGGCAGGTCTTCCGATGAGACCAGTCTTTTTCCTCGTCCCTTTCGTTAATCTCTACTTCAAATCCGTTTAATGCCAGAAAATTTTCATCTGTCAATTCCGGATGAGGAACCAGTACATCATGATCCGTAAACGCTACCACAGAGTAGCCCATGGACTGATATAGTTCCTTAACCTCCGCCGGCGTAAGTTTTCCGTCGGAGTTGGTCGTATGACAATGCAGATTCGCCTTGTAAAAACGACCTTCCCGGGGTAATAAATACTTTCTCATTGCAAAACTCCTCCTTGTCTATTGTTTATTTACTGCTCAGTTTTTCAAATTTTCTTTTGCCTGTGTGGTTATTTGCGAACCTGTTTCCATCTTCCAGCATCGCACAAACACAAAAGTGTCCCTGCCGTTGCTGCAACAGCCCACAGAATTGTTACAAACCGCCACCCTTTTACCTGGGCTGCATAGGCGATTCCATAGCTGGAAAGAGCGCTGCCCAGATAGGTGCAGGAATTCAAAAGACCGGATATAAAAGCAACATTCCCGTATTTTTTAAAGTACGGCGGAATCATACTGGTAAGAATCAGATTCACACCATGCATGCTTCCGGTTATGACCGTAGAAAGCAGAACCGACAACACTGCATCAGAATCCGGGCAGAACGCCAGAACAACCGCCCCGATACATCCCGGTAAAAACAAAGCGGCTGCGCAAAGCATTTCATTCCGAATCAGCTTCCTGTTGACCACGGACGCCAGCTGTATGCAGACAATACTGAAAACCGGAAGCGCCACACCGGTAAGAATCGATGCCTGGCTTCCCAGATGGAAAGTCTCTGAAATGTAGGTAGGCATCCAGGTGGTAATCCCATCCCGCAATGCACCCTGCATGACGATTCCCAGCATAATCAGCCCGACTGTCACCACCAACCTGCTGCTGACGTGCAGACTTTCTTCCATATGTATCTCACCGGTCTGCTCCTCAATCGGTACAAGGTGCTTCTGCACTTTTTTCATGCCGCTTTTCCAAAGAAAAGCATAAACGCCGGCAATTGCCGCACATAAAAAGAACAGACTCTTCCATCCCAGGAAACGGATGCAGACCGGTGCCAGAAGATAGATCACAATGGTTGCCGCAGAGGCTCCCCAGCTGACCTTTACGCAGCTCCTTTTGTATTGTTCGCTGCTCATATAAGCAGACATAATCCGGACAAGAGGCGGCCACATCAACGCCTGGGCAAATCCGTTAATGCTCCATAATACCAGTACAATATCCGGTCTTACTACAAGCGGCACCGCCGCATTCATGGCCGCAGTCGTCAATAGACCGATAAAAATCAGCAGCTGCGGCTTCACATGATCACCTAAAAAACCGCTGATCAGCTGACCGGCGCCGTAGGTTACAAAAGCGCCTGTTACTGCCATGGAAACCGCCGTCTTGGTATACCCTTCCGTACGTACAATCTCTAAAAGGACTGCGCCGTAATTGATTCTGGTCAAGTAACTGACAAAATAAGTAAGTACGCACAATACCGTCAGCAAGGTTATGCTTTTTTCTCCGGAATCTTTCTGCATCTTTCTCTAAACCTGCTTTCTTCTTTCGGTTCTGCCCCGATTCTTTTTCTCTTTTATGATATATTCTACAGATTGCTTTACGCTCTCACAATCCTCCTCGAACATTCACATACTATAAAGCTATGTTCCGCTTTTATGCTCCCCCTTGCCGGTCGTCCCGTTTTCCTTCTCTTCCCGACCTCTGATAACGGGAATATTTTCCTTCCGGTACAGTTCATAGATCTTATCCTCCAGACCCTCATCCGTTACAATGGCATAGGCATCTTTCATGTTGGCTACTTTCAACAGCGCATTTTTCTCAAATTTCGTACTGTCCGCCAGAAAGACCACCCTTTCTGCCTGCCGCATCAAGGTCTTCTGTATTTCGAACAGTTCCTTATGATAATCCATAATTCCATACTGCAAGGAAAGCGCCGATGGGAATAAAAAGGCGGTACGGGCATGAAACTGCTGTATCATCTCCACTGTCCAGATCCCGGTAAAGGCTTTTTCATCCCTTTCATAGCTTCCGCTGCAAAGATAAACCGTAAAGCTTTCCTTTTCCCGTAAAATCTCAAAAACCTCCAGAGAATGGGTAATCACCGTAAGCCTTTCAAACCGCTGCGCCAGCATATGAGCAAACTCCACGGCCGTACTGCCGCTGTCCACCATAATGCTGTCCCCTTCCCGGATCAGCTGCACCGCTGCTTCGGACAGGTGTACCTTGCCGGAAAGATTCTCTTTCTTACGGACAGCAAGCTTCTGATAAGCTTTGCTTTCCGCTGCCTTTACCGCTCCGCCGTGAACCCTGGTCAGCTTCTTTTGCCTTTCCAGCTCCAGTAAATCCCTGCGGATCGTCTCGATCGAAACCGCAAACCGTTCCGTCAGTTCACCGATTCCCACAACTCCTGTCTGCTCGATCCATTCGCAAATTTTTTTCTGTCTTTCGATTGCAAGCATTTCCACATTCCTCCAACTATTTGCACATTATACCTCATATTTCCACATTTGTAAAGCAGGAATAACAGCTTTCACCAAAAAAAGCCGATGAAAACACTCTCATCGGCTCGTTATCTCTATTCGGTTCTTATGCGGTTTTAACGCCCTTAATCTTGGGAGCTCTCGCTCTCATAAACCATCACTCCCTCTCCATCCTTAAATACTTCGTTCTTAAATACCACGCCTGTTCGGGAGATATTATTCTGTCAACTTCAGCGGAATTGATATCCGCATACAAATCGCACCAATAAATATCCCAATGCATATCCTGCTTGCCGCTGTCTTCGATTTCCCAGGAGCGCTTCATATTCTCAATCGATATTTGCAGATATGGCGGCAAACCGCATTCCAAATAACTCTTATTTTCAGGATGCCCCGTTTCGGGATCAAATCTTTCCGATTCATCTAATTGCATTATTTTCTCCATTTCCGGTTCCATACCGCTTTCCTTTACTGTTTTTCGGACTTCTTCCGTCTCCTTGCCGTTCCTAAGAGGCGAACTCTACATATCCACATTGTATCGGCATGCCGGTCGTTTGTCAATGGAATTACTGATTATAAATCTGCAGTTGAATTTTAACCGTGTAAATTGTATAATCCTATAGGTGCCTTGGTTGTTCACTGTGATAAACGGGCATCTAATTTGCAGCAGGGAGTCGGACAAATGAGAAACGAACATAAAATTTTTTCAGATATAGGGATCTTCGTAAAAAAGAACACGGTTATGTGCATAGCGTTGCTGGCGGCTATCATAACAAGTTTTATCATACCGGTTGACAGGCAGTACCTTGGCTACTTTGATTACAAAACCCTGACTTGCTTATTTTGTGTACTGGCGGTAGTCTGTGCGTTGAAAAATATTCATTTTTTCTATCTGCTGGCAAGAAAAGTAGTACAGCTTTTTAAGAATGCCAGAATGAGTATTCTGGCACTTGTTTACATTACCTTTATCGGTTCGATGCTGATTGCAAATGATATGGCGCTGTTAACGTTTCTGCCCCTGGGATATTTTGTATTGACAACGACCAAAAAAGAAAGCTACATGGCATTTACCTTTATTATGCAGAATATTGCGGCGAATCTGGGCGGAATGCTGACTCCGTTCGGCAACCCTCAAAACTTATATCTGTATTCCAAATTTCAGATACCGAATGGGGAATTTATGGGGATTATGGCATTGCCGTTTGCCTTTTCCATTCTGTTGATTACATTGTGCTGTATCATCTTTGTAAAACCGGAACCCTTAAGCTTACCGGAAGAAAAAATGGTACTCGATCCGAAACGAGTTACCTTATATCTGGCATTGTTTGCCTTATCCATTGCCATCGTTTTCCGAGGAATCCCTTATTGGGCAGGTCTGCTTATTATACCGCCGGTACTGTTCTTTGCCGACAGAAAAGCATTGAAATCGGTTGATTACGGTTTGTTGTTTACCTTTGTATTCTTTTTTATTTTCGCGGGGAACATGGCCAGGATTGACGCGATCCGAAATTTGTTTTCCGGATTGTTAGCAAAAAACACATTGCTTATGAGCGTGCTTTCATGCCAGTTCATAAGCAATGTGCCTTCGGCGATCTTATTATCGCAATTTACCGATCGATATGCCGATCTGCTGGTAGGTGTCAATATCGGCGGAGTGGGAACCTTAATCGCTTCCCTGGCAAGCCTGATCACCTTCCGGGAATATGTGAAACATAACCCCGGGAAAACCGGCTATTACCTAAAAATGTTTTCGGTCTTTAATTTTTCCTTTTTAATTCTGCTAGTTACGGTTATGATGTGGGTGAGGTAATGATGGAAAACCATGAGCTATTTCTCTCTTCTACGTGTCCACTGCGATGAAAGCAAGTGCGTCCACTGCGGTAAATGCCTGCAGACCTGCCCTATGAATGTAGAGATCAACAGGGAATCCCACAAAGGCGCTGCATTAGCTGTATTAACTTCATTATCCTCAAGTTCTGCCGCCAGGAGATGTTTTATCTCCCTTGTATACACTAACACTATTGATTTTAAATTGATTTTTCGGAGACTTGCAAACAATTCTCAAACTGTTAAGTGCAATAGGATGTATTCGTATAATCCTCTTATGTCCGATTGCTTTTCCGCTGTATATTTTTACACCATCTTCTGCACATTTGTGTGGTTGTATATAAATATCAAACTCCGTCACAAAATCGTCCGTAGTCAAGTCTTCCCTGAACACTAGATACTCTACAATCGTTCTTTTATCAAATCTTAGGGTAATATTTCCATTGCTGTCCATCCTTTCGGCATTCTCTTCCACAGCAAACAGTTCCTTTATTTTCTGACCGAAATCACACATGATTTGTCTGTCTTTTTTCGGTATAAGTCCTCTCCTGTCCGGCGAAAGATTCAGCAAAAGATTTCCGCCGTTACCTACGGAATAACAATACAGGCTCACAAGTTCATCAACACTTTTCACAGTATCGTTGTCCTTTTCACTGTAAAACCAATTGTCCCTTATACAGCAATCACATTCATAAGGCAGAAAAATCTCTTCTCCAAGCTCATCATCCTGCGTGGTCTTTTCGGAAAACGGTACACGACTTGTTACATATCCGCAGTCAATCGGTGCAATACCGCTTTCATTTCCAACCCAACGCGTATCCGGATCCCACATATTGAATAAAAGAATTTCCGGCTGCAGACTGCGTATCACCCCGACAATGCGTTTTACATCATATTGATGATTCTCCGAACCGCATCCGTCGAACCAAAGATAGTCGATTTTGCCGTAATTTGTCAAAAGCTCGCTTATCTGATTGATAAAGTATTCATCATACGCAGAATCTGCCATTTCTTTGTAACCTTCCTGCGCCGGAGAATAGTACAGCCCCACAGACAAACCATATTTTCTGCAGGCATCAACAAACTCTTTTACAACATCGCCATGACCACCTTTGTATGGGGTATTCTGTACACTGTAATCGGTATATTTTGACGGCCAATTTGCAAAGCCGTCATGGTGTTTACAAACCAAAATTGCATACTTTGCTCCTGCCTCGTATGCAGTAGCAATCCAGTTTTCGCAATCCAGTTCTGTAGGATTAAAACCGGCTAACGGCATGGGAAGTCCATCCCAATCAACATGCCCCTCATAGAATGTCCTGATCCCGAAATGAAAGAAAACACCGAACTCTCTATCCAGAAATTTGCTTTTTTTCTCATTTATCCTGTTTTTCATCTAAATCTCCATTCCGCAGACGCTTTATCGTCAGAGGAATCGCGCGTCAAATTTCAGAGTTGACGCTGCGATCGAGGCTACTTTGTAACGCCTGCGACACAAATAGCCATGTAAAAAAATGCATTCTTTCACACTAATCAGTTCCTCCGTTATCAACATGGCATTTTTAAACAGACTCCGTTATGTGCTGCGACAATAATCCTATACTTTTTTCTTTATTCAAATATTTTTTCCTTACGAAACTTGTCGGAAGCTGTCCGATAGAATTTCTTTCCGCACTTATTCTTTAACAGCACCTACCGTGATTCCCGATATAAAATATTTCTGCAATGTCAAAAATACGAATACAATCGGTCCGGTTGCCAGAACCGCCATTGCCATCCTCGCTCCTAATGTCGGTGCCTCATAACCCTGTATTACCATCCCGTACTGCTGCGCTTCCGGACTGTTTAAAAGTTCAATATTCCGCATCATTGTCACCAACAGATATTGCAGACTCACTTTGTTAGATGAATCCATATACAACATGGACTCGTACCAGGAATTCCAGTAACCCAATATCAAAAACAGGCCGATAGTCGCAAACACGGGCTTGGAAATCGGTATTACAATTTTAGAGAAAATAATCAGTTCGCTTCCGCCGTCCATTTTAGCTGACTCGATCAGAGACTCCGGAATGTCCCGGAAAAATCCTTTCATTAATAGAATATTCCATGCGCTGCACATACCGGGAATAATCAAAGCAAGAAGGTTATCCTTTAAATGCAGCCACTTTACCATTAAAATATAGGTCGGAACCAGTCCTCCATTAAACAGCATTGTAAAAAAAACGAAAAAGGACAGCATGTTTCTTAAACTGTAACTTTTCCTGGATATCACATAGCCATAGGTTGCCGTCACCCACAGTCCTGCCAGTGTTCCTACAATCGTTATAATAATAGTTACCAGATAAGCATCAATCAGCTTTTTCGGCGCCATAAAAATGAGACGGTAAGTCTCCAGTGTAAAATCCTTAGGAATAATCCGATATCCGTTTCTTAAAATATCGTTCTGCGTCTGAAAGGAAGAACCGATCACATACAGGAACGGAATGATACAGCTTATGGCGAGTACGGTAAGAAATAAATAGATAACTGCCATAATGGTATGATCCGATTTCGACATTTTCACACTGCTTTTTCGTTTCATTCTCTTTTCCATTTTCACATTCTTTCCCTTTCTCAGAATAATCCCTGGTCCTTATCCATTTTTTTGACGATCCAGTTCGTGAAAATCACCAGGAAAAATCCCACCACTGACTGGAAAAATCCGGCTGCCGCAGCCATGCCGGTATCGCCCAGCACGAGCAAAGATCGGTAAACGTAGGTATCCAGCACATCTGTCGTCTTATAAAGCAAGGCAGAATTCAAAGGCAGATTGTAATACATTCCGAAGTCTGCGTACATAACGCTTCCCATCCTTAAAATAAACAATGTAATAATCACAGAGCGCAGCATGGGCAGCGAGATGTATCGGATACATTGCAGCTTATTTGCTCCGTCTATTTTGGCTGCTTCAAACAATTCTTTGTTAATTCCCATTAAAGAACAGTAATAAATAATCCCGTTATAGCCCATTCCCTTCCAAACATTGGATAACACCAGTATAACCGGCCACTTGGAAGCATCCGTATACCAGGAAACCGGCTCTTTTCCAAGGCTTATAAGAATATGATTAAATAACCCGTAATCAACATCCAGAAAAGCCTTAAAAGCCATGGAAATCACTACCCAGGAAAGAAAATAGGGAACCAGAAGCATGGATTGATAAGTTCTTACCAGCCGGCTGCTTACTTCGTATAAAGCCAATGCAATCGCCACACAGATCGCCAGACTCAGCACCGTTCCCAGCGCATTGTATACAAGGGTGTTTCGCAGAGCCTGCATGGCATCTCTTCCCTTGAACAAGAATTCAAAATTCTGAAATCCGGACCACTTGCTTTTCCAAAAGCCAAGCGCAATTTTATAATCCTTAAACGGCAGCACCAGTCCATAAAGCGGTATGTATTTAAAAATCAGGAAATAGAGAATTCCCGGCAAGGCCAGGAGTGTTAACTGTATATTTCCCCTCCATTTAGCCTTTCTATTATTTGTCCGCTTCCTTTTCATGTACTCTCCTTCCGTAACACGTATAACAGTTCAGACATTTTTGTCATTCCATGAGCCAAAAAGTTGCATGTATAAACCAACCGGCTGCCAACAAACATTTCCATTGGCAGCCGGCTTTTCACATTACTTATTATTTGCTTTCTTCCATTCCTGATACTGCTTATTTACTTCTTCCAGAAGAGTATCAATTCCTGCTTCTTTTACTCTCTCCTGGGTTTCCTTCAGATATTTATCAAAATCCGGCATTGCCCCCACGTCAAACACAGAATTTACTTCTGAATAAATGGCGCTCAACTGTGCCACTTCCGTTCTTACATTAGAGGAATCAAAGCTAAATCCCAAACATTTTACTGCAGTTCCCTTTTCATTGTTTTCCTGCATCTGCCTCAATGATTCAGTAGAGTTCCATGAAGAATTCCACTGGTCAAACAAGGGTCCTACCCAGTTATGCCAGATAACCCACTTCTGTTCACTGCCGCTGTTGGGAATAACGGTCTTTTCCGTAGTATTGCTGGTATCTACGGTATAATCAATTCCTTCCACGCCGTAAGCCAGGGTATTGGACAACTCGGGATCAGCCCAAACCAGGTTCAGAAGCTGCATGGCTTCTTCCGGATGTTTAGAGGTAATACTGATGGCATTGGTTTGACCCAACATGATAGCGCTGGTAATTAAAGAATTACCCACATAGCTTTCCACACAGTCAAATCCATAAATGCCGCTGGATTTGCTTCCGTCTTCCGAATAATAACCTGTCGATCCTAACACTGCATATTTACCGGTTTTGGCTTCTGCCGTGACATCAGTCTGCTCCAGCACATTGGATGCAAAATATCCCTTATCATTCCAATTCTTCCGGATTTTCTTGGCCGCAATCCACTGTTCGTTTTCAAAAACATTAGAAAATTCATCCGTATTATTGTCATACCTGATACAAGGAGCTCCATCTACATCGCACAAATTGTTGAAGAATGAACCACCGGCATTCTTCGTCAAAGGAATCATGTCCGGTTCGTTTTCCTTAATCAAAGCAAGATAGCTTTCCAGTTTTTCCGGCGTATTCAGATCTTTGTAATCAATATTGTATTTGTCGATCAGATCTTTCTTAAAGACATAAGACATAGACGAAGAATAAGGACTTTGTCCCGGAATTGTCAGAATTTCTCCGTTTTTAGTGGCAGCTGTTAAAGCTCTGGGATCCTCCTTCTTTAAAATATCCTGACCATACTTATCCAAAAGATCGTTTAACGGTAAAAAAGCTCCCCCATCTGCATTTCTGTTAAAGCTATTTGTCCATGTACCAGTAAAACAGATATCAAATTCTTCTCCTGTGGAGATCATAGTTGTCATCTTTTCCGTATAGTTTCCGCTTTCAATTAAATGAAATTTAAATGTAAATCCCAGCTTTTCTTCAACGATCTTATTGGCTGCTTCCTCTACCAGAAGCTGATCGTCCATGTTGCTTCCCGCCATGGGCATGTACCAATGGATTACAATATCACTCTTTGCGACCTTATTCTCTCCTTCGGATGCCTTGGTCTCTTCGGTGCTTTTGGGTACGCTTTCGGTTTGTTTCGCCTCGTTATCCTTTTGTGTCTGTTTGTTGCCGCAGCCGGTTAAAGCAAACAATACCGCAGCCAAAAAAACAGCTGTTATTCTTTTGGTCAAAGATTTTCTTTTCATTTTCTTCCTCCTGATTGTAATCTGTAGTGTCAAATACTACATTTTTATTGTTAAATATTAATATAAACCTTTGTGATTTGAGTTCTCATTGTTACTTCAAAGCACGTAGCAATATGGCGCAATGCGGTTCGACTTTGCAGGCGAAGTCTTTCTTCCACTCTTTTTCTTGTCTTGTCCAGAGCTCCCGAACGGCACAGTATCCCTCCAGGTCAAGTACTGCCGTTTTTTCTTCCTCAGCAGTATTAAATACGGCGAACAACGCATCTCCGTTTTCCAGCTTGCGTTTGTAGATTACCAGCTCTTCTTTTTCATCAGCACTGTAAAAATCCGGATAATCCGCCAGGCTGTCCTGATTAACGGCAATGACTTCTTCGTTGCAGACCATATCCCGTTCAAACTCCGTCATCTGCTCTACCACGCAACTTAACTGAATGGGAGAGAGAAAGAACGCTCTTAAGGTATAAGCAAAAATTGCCTCGTTTTCCGTAAGTCTCGTCCGCCCGCCGTTCCAGTGGGTCATAGGCCCGATCTCCAGCATATCCAAGTCATAGAAATGTCCCGGAGATACCGCATCCTTCCAGCGCTCAATCCGGCAATCACTTTGTAAATTCAGATATTGTTTTACATTATGCCACTGATCTATGGAATCTCTATTGCAACGGAAGGAATTACAGTATCTCTTCCAGTATTCCCGATAGCCAAAATCAGCATCCACCGTAACCGAATATGCTATCTCCCGGGAGGCCTTTAACAATGCTTTTTTCATATAATCCGCATTGATCGGCTCACAGGGCGCCCAGTCATATTTCAAGTAGTCAAATCCCCATTCATCCCACTGCTTTACGTTATTTTCTTCCAGATGTTCCTTCCCAACACCGCCGTTATTGCAGGTAAAATAAATGTCCGGCTCCCCTCTGGTACATCCAGGTATGGATTCCAATTCCTCTGGGCATCCCCAGGCCGTCAGCATGGGGGTGGAATAAATACCGCACTTCAATCCTTTTGCATGCATTCTGTCACAGAAGCCCTTCATATCCGGGAACTTCTCATTAGGCATAACGGCATCGTACTTCCCACCGTATTCTTTCTGCCAGCTGGAATCAATATTAATGTACTGATACCCATAATCTGCAATACCGGATGCCAGCATAGCCGCGGCTGTGTCTTCCATATTTTTCTGCGTCACAGTCCATCCGTAAGCATTCCAGCTGGTAAAGCCAAGCATAGGCGTTAAGAGCATCGTATCCTCACCAATCCGGAAAGTTACTTCCTTGCAAGCCTTCCCCAGAGCGTTCCCCGCCGTAATCTTCACCGGAAAACCGCCCTCTCTCATAACCTTTCCGCGGATAATCCCCTCCGAAAATTCCAGTCCTTCCGGCAATCCTTCCACCTGAATCGTTATCGGTCTTAATCCGGTTACCGGGATTCTTACGATCATTCCTTTGCCGGTACAACCGCCGTAAACAGACGGCATGTGAATCACTGGCTTTCCTTCAAACGGTGTTGCTCTTGCAATTTTCATACACTTCTCTCCCTATAATCTTACATTTCAGCTTTCGGTCCCGGATCACACGGATCGCTCCGTGTTTCGTAATCCGATCTTACAATCAATCGTGCGCACGATTCCTTACACGCGCTATTATAGGTTGAAAAAGCATTTCCGCAAATGCAATTTTTTTGGATTCGGAAAAGTTATTGGGTTATTTTTTCAAATAGGGCAGGAGCAGCTCCACTACGGTTCCCCGCCCTGGACTGCTTTGTATCCGGATCCCGTATCCTTCTCCGTAACGCATTTTCAGGCGGGAATGCACATTATAAAGGCCGATGTTTCCTGTTTCCGTTTCCGGATGTTCTCGGCAAAGTCCATCCTGCACCTCTTTGAGCCTTTCCGGTGTCATTCCTTTTCCGTTATCTTCCACCCGGATTCTTAAGGCTGCATTTTCCTTTACCGTACTTTCTTCTATCACATTTTCTTTTGCTGCACTTTCTTTTGCCACGCTGATCCTTACCCGGTTACTCTTTTTATGCAGGATCAAGCCGTATTTAAAAACGTTTTCCAAAACCGGCTGCAGAATCATTTTAATGATCCGGCAATTCCTCACTTCCTGTGGCAAATCCACCTCATAGCAAAAACAATCCGCATAACGGATTTTCATAATGGAAAGATACTGCAGCGAAATCGTTATTTCATCAAGGAGACCGACCTCATCCCCTTCTTTCAGTGTGTAACGCATAATATCCGACATAGCAATAGTAATTCTTTCTACTTTCCCGGTATCCTTTAAAATGGACAGGATACGAATGCATTCCAGCGTATTGTATAAGAAATGGGGGTTAATCTGTCCCTGGAGAATTCGAAGTTGATTCCGGTTGGTAACCAGCTCATATTCGTAGAGACGGCTCTGCTGTTCGAAGATCCGCTTTGTACGCTGTGCACTGGAAATCACCATTTTGTTAATCTCTTCCCCGATCATGGAAAATTCCCGACAGCCGTTTACATTCTTAAGAAGCTTCGGGCTGCTGGAGATGGTGTAGGAATCCAAATAGGAAACGATCTTCCGAACCGGTTCGGAAACCATTCTTTTGAGTACAAATTGAAACAAAATCAAAAGCAACAGAACCGCTCCCGTTCCGGCAAAGGTAAGAAGTGTAATCCGGTCAATCATTTTTTCATATTTGTCTTTATAAAGAATACCCTGAATATACCAGTTTCCTCTGTTTAAACCGATGAGTCTTAACTGAGTGCTCACCTCAGCCGGCCGGGCGGTTTCAAAGTCAAAAATACGGATATTTTTGTTTCCGCTTAACAAATTCAGTTCCATCTTGCCCCATTCCTTATATTCCGCCATAATTCTGCCTGTGGAAATCTTGCTGACTACAATAGAAACCCCTGCAAATTTTTTCCGGAAGCCTTCCGATACTTCTTCGTAATAAGAAACCGGTTTGTAGCAGACAATATAAAGAGAATTCTGATAAGCAGTCTGAGGGATCCGGAAAAAATCGAACTGGCATACATCATTAAAATCCGTCTCCTTTAAGGGTGCGTTCTCCAGACGGCATACCGTTTCAAATTCTTCTGATGCCATTGCCTGACTGACCAGTTTATATTCTTCCGATGGGTCAATCAGCAATGCATAATTCAGATCTCCGGAATAATTCTGCAGTTCATAAATGTAATCCCTGTAAACCCTTCTGGCACTTTCCTCTTCTTCCCGGTTTTCGGCCCGGAGCACATTCAACGCCAGAGCCTGGTTGGTCACTCCATCCTGAATTTTGATTAGCTTTTCCATTTCCCTTGAAAAATAATTCCCTACCTGATAACCGATGCTCCCGGCATTATCCATCCTGTTTTCTTCAATCAGCCGTCTGATGTGATAAAGAATCATGCTGTTGAAAAAAAGGGCGCTCATAAAAACCAACAGGAACATACCGTTTATTATTTTCCCGAGAGAGCGCTTTTTGCTTTTCATTTTTATCCTCACTTTCCGCAGACGCTTTATCATCTGACTAATCCTTCGCTTCATTACGCAATCGATAGGTTCCTGCGGAGATACCTTGCATTTTCCGGAACGTTTTTAAAAAATAGTAATATTCCATTCCAACTTCCTGTGCAATGCTCTCGATTGACTGTGTAGTCTGTGTCAGGAGTCTTTTGGCCTCTTTCATTCGGACATTGGTCAGATACTGCCGAAAACCCATGCCCAGTTCCTGTGTAAAAAGAGTACTTAAATAGCTGGAATTCATATCGAATTTACGGGCAATCCATGGTAATGTCAGGTCTTCACCGTAATTCAGCTGGATGTATGCCAGAACTTTTTTTAATTTGATGTTATAGATAATCTTGTCTTCGGTTGTCTCCCTGTCATAAATCCCGTTTTTTTCATCCAGATGGGCCTTTAATTTCTGCAGAATCTTTTCTGCATTTTCCTGTTTAATCGGTTTCAGACAATAGTCAAATACTCCCTGTCGTATGGATTCCTGTGCATAATAAAAATCCGCATATCCGCTGACAATAATGAAAACAATATCCTTATGAACCTTTCTGGCTTTCTCCATCAGCTCCATGCCGCGCATTTCCGGCATTACCACATCCGTAAACACTACGTGAGGTTCTTTCTTTTTAATGATGTCCAACGCTTCCTGGGGATCCATGGCCGTATCGATTACTTCAAAGCCGTATTTCTGCCAGGGGAAGGTACTCTGAATCCCTATAATTGCCAACGGTTCATCATCCACGATCATCACCTTATACATGTTTCTTTCCTTTCTGTCTGCCCGACACTTCATTATATATAAATTTTCAGAGCCCTACAATGGAAAGATTTTGGATTTCGGAAAAGTTTTGGGATAGTTTGCGGATCACTGCTTTCGTCAGAAATGTATGCATCAACGAAAAGTAAGAGGTAGCGGTGCAAAGCATGACCTCTTACTTTGGGCTGAGAGTGATAAGGAAACATTCTGAAAATTGACCTCAGCCAAGTAGACGGGTAAGAAAAAAGCTGTGTGAATGGGAAATTCATTTGCACAGCTTTTTCTTTTTGTTCTTTAATTTATTTCAAACTCATAACATAGACCTGACAAGGGTTCCATTCATCCCACAAGGTGGGGAACACCTCAAATTCTTGAAAACCGAGAGTAAGATAAAACCTGTTTGTCCTGTCATATTCCTCGCATTTCCCCATCTGCACGGTCTTTATCTGCATAAAGGAATAACCGGCTTCCATTGCCGCTTCCTTTGCGCTGCAGAATAATTCCCGACCAATGCCATGCCGGTGATATTCTTTCAGATTTGATATACCTTTTGCAAGGAGGTGCCGGATAAGATGATTTCATGCCGTAAATTTATAGACCTCAACTGTAATGATAATCGGCTTTCCGTCAGCGTCGTTTTTATAGGAAGCATTTGTGTTCGTATACACTTTCTCAAATCCAAGGCGAAGAAGAAGGTTTGAGGAAGCGGTGTTTCTTTCGTCGCAATCTCCAAATAACTCCTTCACGTGCAGATCTTCTGTCAAATAACGGACTACCTCCCGGGCTGCTTCTGTCGCATATCCTTTGTTCTGAAATCTGGGATTAAAATCGTAATCAATGGAATGCTTTCCCTTGTCATCAACCCAGTATCCCACGCTGCCAATCAGTTCTCCGTTTTCTTTCAATTGAACAGCCATCCTGTTGTCCATATCTTTCCACTCGTTTAATTCTTCTTCCACTTCTTCCAGTGTCATGGGATAAAAATCCTCATATCGTGCAACATCTTCATTTGAAAGATACTCATGCACAGCGCGAACATCATTCATCGTATAGTTCCTTAAAATCAATCTCTCCGTTTCAAGCAGAATCATATTATGTTCCTCTCTTAGTCTGTTTTATTTTGTATACTTAATGAATGGATTCGGATGTCAGTCTCCTACAATCTCTCCATGGATGCAGCCCCTGCCGCCGTCCGGACATTGTGCGTCAAATATTTTTGCCCGGCTCTGTCCGTAATGGTCATGTTTGCATCTCTGACCTTCAAAAACTGATTTTTCGTTCTGTTCCACTGCGCAGCGAACAGAACGAACCTCCCGTCGATCAGCTCCTGAGCCTGCTTGAACTTCTCTCCGAATGTCATTTTGGTAATCGCTCCTGTTTCCAAAAAGTCTGCGACTTTTAACCGCTCGTATTTTACCGTGAATTGCTCATCATGTGTTACAGTTCACACGCGCCATTCACAAAACCGCGCTTTCAGCGCTTTCTCGCTGCTTCGCAGCTGTTTTGTTTCATGAACTGGCGCTCCCTTCGTACATTTACACAGGCAGTTTCTCATGCAAGCATGGAACCTGCCTGCATAAACGTACGAGTGAACTGTAACCATCATGTCAAGGTATCTCAACTTTTTACAACTTCTTTATTTTATCTTTCCGTATTTTGTGCTATACTGTTATCGGAATGAGTCCTGTCGCCCTTCGGTCATGGAGGATCCATCCTTATTTTATTCGCAGAAAGGATCTTTAACATATGCGCAAAACCAAAATTATCTGTACCATCGGCCCTGCCAGCGAAAGTGAGGAAGTACTCACAAAAATGTGCCTGGCCGGCATGAACGTTGCCCGCCTGAATTTTTCCCACGGAGATCATGCAGAGCATCAGCAGAAGATCAATACCATTAAAGCTGTGCGTGAAAAACTGCAGCTTCCCATTGCCATTATGCTGGATACCAAAGGACCGGAATACCGGATCAAGACCTTTGAAAATAAGAAAATCACTTTGGCAGACGGTGATACCTTTACGTTTACCACAGATGACATTGTAGGCGACCAGACGAAAGTTGCCGTAACCTATAAGGGGTTAATTGATGATCTGAAGCTTGGGGACACCATTATGGTCAATAATGGACTGGTGGTATTCGAAGTGACTTCCCTGGAAGGAAATAATGCCGTTTGTAAGGTTATCAACGGTGGTACTTTGTCCGATCGCAAGAGCATGAATTTTCCCAATCGTGTCCTGAAGCACGAGTATCTGAGCGAACAGGACAAGGATGATCTGCTTTTCGGCATTGAGAACGGTGTGGATTTTGTGGCGGCTTCCTTTGTTTCCACCAAGCAGGATATGATCGATCTGCGGAAATTCCTGGATGAAAACGGAGGCAGCGATATCGATATTGTGGCTAAGATTGAGAACCGCTCCGGTATTGATAATCTGGATGAAATCTGTGAAGTGGCGAACGGCATCATGGTAGCCAGAGGTGACCTGGGCGTGGAGATTCCTTTTGTGGAAGTGCCGTCTTTGCAGAAGATGATGATTAACAAATGCCGTCTCTTAGGGAAGCGGGTTATCACTGCTACGGAAATGCTGGAATCCATGACCCAGAATCCCCGTCCCACCAGAGCAGAGATTTCCGATGTAGCCAATGCCGTTTACGATGGTTCCTCCGCGATTATGCTTTCCGGAGAGACTGCTTCCGGTAAGTTTCCGGTAGCCGCTGTGAAAAATATGGCGGAAATCGCAGAATATACAGAGAGCCAGATTGATTATACCGAATGGTTTGAGACCACCAAATTCCGTATCCAAAACAACCTGGATGCCATTTCTCATGCAACCTGTGCCATGGCAGTGGATGTGAATGCCAAGTGTATCGTCGTCAGCTCCGTTTCCGGCCGCACTGCACGCATGGTAAGCCGTTTCCGCTGTCCAGTGGATATTGTGGGAATGACCACCACGGAACGTTCCTGGCGGAAATTAAGCATGAGCTGGGGAATCACTCCGGTGCTCAGCGAAGAATTCAATTCTCTGGACGTCCTCTTCTATCATGCCGTCCGCAAAGCCAAAGAGGTTCTTCACCTGAAAAAAGGGGATAACGTGGTTCTGACCGGCGGCTGTATTAACGGCAAGAGCGGCAATACCAATACCATCAAGGTGGAAAAGGTGTAAAGTGGTATCATTAACGTAAAAATAAATGAAGTTAAAGCAGAATCCAGGGCAGGCTCATGGGGATTCCAGTGAGGAGGGCATGTAAAAACGCCGGCTCTTAGACTGCGTACTATGCAGTCTTAGTGCCGCTGCGTTTTTAATTGAGCGAAAGCGTCCCCCGAATGGAACCCCATGCGCCTGCCCTTAGAAAATTGCTCTTAATACAATTGTAACTTTGTAAGTTTATCCCGAAGCAATTCCTGCTTTACAGCACTGTTTTATGAATTTGGCGCTGTGGTTTCTGCGGTCTCCTCGCTTTCTGCAGCTTCTTCGGTTCCTGCTGTTTCTTCTGTTTCTGTCATTTCCGTTGTTTCTGTCGTTTCCGTACTTTCTTCCTCTTCTTCAATAATGTCTTCCACATCCAGTTTCAGGCAGGTGACAATATTGGATTTTACCGCATAAACCGTGGAGATGTCTGTCTGCGCGGCATCGGACTGATCGGAGTCCGCCTGTGCAAGGTAGTAGATACCGGAAATGCTGTTGTAGTCTCCGATCAGATAGGTGTACTGCGCATCCGCTGTCTGAATGGTCACTTTTCCGGAAGGATTTTTCAGTCCGTACTGGTCAGGATCCGTTACGTTCTCAATCACTTCCTGCGCCGCCAGGGACGCATAAGTGGAAGCGATGTTATTTAACCGGTACTGTGTCAGGTTCAGGGATGGATCCTGCGAATAATACCAGGTTCCGTCTGCCTTCTCATATTCATACTGATAATCGCCGTAATCACATTTCAAACGGATAATATCATCCTGCTCCAGATCAAGCAGTGCGATATCGGTAGTCTCTTCCGGTTTCTGTGCCTGAATGTCATTGTATTTCCGAATGCCGAAGTAACTGCCGACCAGCAAAATCAGGACAATGAGAAGGCTTAAAAGCTGTACTCTTTGTTTTTTCATCAGCGTTTCCTCCTCTTAAACCAGATCACAAAACCTGCTGCCAGACATCCCAAAGGAAGAATAATGGTTACAATCACACCGATCAGGACAATGTTTGACTGGGAAGCAATCAGGTTGGAAACCTCATAGTTCTTTACCGGAATGGACACGCTGACTTCATGGGAAGAGAAGCTTCCGATAATGTTGGTAAACAGCATCTGGTTCGCTCCTGCAACCATCTGGTTGGCCGCATCGGTGAAAAGCTGTTCACAGGCAACGACTACCATGGTAGCATCGGTCTGAACCACATTTTCTGCCGTCTGTTCTTCGCTTCCGGCAGCATCACTGCCGCTGGCATCGCTCTGGCTGTTGTCAGTCTGGCTGCTGCCCTCTGTCTGACTATTGTCTGCCTTGCTGTCCGTATCGGCTGTTACAGGTGTCAGGATTTCTTTCACGGCCTCCACACCGACGGCAAAAGGACCGTCCACATCCGCTTCGCCCCGTTCATAGCTGGAAGCATCGGTCAGATCCGCTTTGGCAAAAGCGCTCTCCGAGGTAGACAGGAAAGTGGAGTAGGTCATGCCTTCCGCTTCTTCGTCCACGATCTTGAGTCCCTGCACATAAGGAGCAAAAATATAATAGTTATTCCGGATTCCGGAAGTATAGCTGCTGTATTCCACTTCCGGCAGGAGATAGAACGGACTCTGGTAATAGTGATTCTGATCCGTTTCCACAACAAGCCCCGGTGCTAAGGAAAGTCCCATATAATCCAGCAAAGAGGCAATATTAGGAGTCTCTTCTTCGGTATAAGCCGTTATCAGCACCACATTTCCGCCTTTTTCCAGGTAGTTTATTACTTTCTGCGTATCATCACTGCTGAAATCACCGGCAGGGGCATTGATAAGCAGGCAGGAAGCATTCTCCGGTACTTCCTCATAATCCATCAGATTAATGCTTTCGTATTCTACGTTCTGTTTTTCCAAAGCGCTCTTAAAGCTGCTGCTCAAAGACGTCTCTCCGTGGCCTTCCGTCAGGTACATCTTCGGCATATCCGAAGCCGTAACATAGGCTAACGCACTGGTAATCTGTCCTTCTGCATCGTACCCGGTGGTGGTGCTGGAACCGGTGGTATAATCATAAGAGCTTTCATACAGATCGGAAGCCGCAACTACCTTACTGTAATTTCCGCTTACCACGATCAGGCTGTTCATGCTGATACTGTCACTGGTAAACTGGGAGGCAAAGCGGGGATTTACGGAAGGATCCACATATTCCACCGTGATATGATCCGATAAGTCCTCATAACGCTCCAGCGTCTGCGCCACCATCGTATCTTTCCTGCTTTCATTGGACAGATAATAAATCGTGACATCCTCTGTCATATTTTTTACAAACTCTTTGGTCTGATCGGTAAGAGAATATAACTTCTGGCTGGTCAGATCAATGGAAGTCCATCCGGACGGCATCTGCGCCACAACCAGGTTAACGCCTATTACAACCGCCAACGCCACAGCAATCATGCCGGTGCTGTAGGCACTGAAGTTTAACTGTTTTACCGAAATGCTGTAACGACGTTTCTGAATGGACTGCACCGTAAGAAACAAAGCAAAAACCGTCAGCGACAGGAAATAAATCACTGAACCGATATTTAAGGTTCCCTCCAACAGATTGGCAAAGGGAGTATACAGATCAAAGCTGCCCAGAATCTTGGTAAGTACATTTCCGCCGGAGGAAATCAGGCTGCAGATGGAACTCATCATGTAGCCCAGGAACAGAATCACAAAGGTTAAAACCGCTGCAATTACCTGGCTCTCCGTAAGGGAAGAGATCAGGATACCGATAGCAATACAAACCGTTCCGTACAGGAAAAAGGCAAGCACTGCCAGATAGGCCTCACCAAGGGGAACCGTACCGAAAGCGGTAAGGATCAACGGATAAATACAGGAAATGGCTACCGGAACCAGAAATACCGTCACCATAGCCAGGAATTTCCCCATAACAATGCTTCCTACCGTTACCGGCGCCGTTAAAATCAGCTGATCGGTCTTATTTTTGCGTTCTTCCGCCAGAACACGCATGGTCAGAACCGGAACGCTTAACATAAACAAAAAAACAATGCTGCTGATTACATAAGAATAATAAGGATAACCGTTCATCAGGTTATATACCGTATAGTACAGTCCCAGGAAAAACAAGGTCACGGCAATAAACAGAAATCCGACAAAGGTCTGAAAACATGATTTTAATTCTCTTTTATAAATCGCGAACATTTATGCATCCTCCCCTTCTTCTGTCTTCGCCTCCTGCGCAGTCGCTTTCCCGGCTTTTTTCGCAAGCTGAATAGAGTCATCTGCCTCAGCGTCATCTGCCTCAGCGTCATCTGCCTCAGTGTCATTTTTTGCGGCTTCCTTAACCACATCCGCACCGGATTCCTCTGCGGCTCCTTCTGCAGGATCTTCTATAGGCTCTTCTGCCGACTGTGTCAGTTCAAGGAAAATATCCTCCAGAGATTTTCTCTTCTGCTGCATTTCATAAATAGGAAGTCGGTGCTGTGCAAGGCAATAGAAGATTTCTTCCCGGATATCCGCTCCGTCCTTGGCCTGTACGGAAATTCTGACCGTTTGAGTCGGATGATCCGGCTGCGCCGCATTTTCCTCTATCTCTTCCAGACAATCCATCTGCCTGATTCCGGACAGCGCTTCTTTTACCTGTTCGAAGCTTCCTTTTACTTCCAGTTCCAGATGCTCCTGTGTCTGCATCCGGTTCTGCAGGCCTTCCGGCGAATCGCTTGCTGCCAGCTTTCCGTGGGAAATAATCATGATGTGGTCACAGACCGCGCTGACTTCCGATAGAATATGAGAGCTTAAGATAACCGTGTGCTTTTCACCCAGACTGCGGATCAGCTCCCGGATTTCGATAATCTGTCTCGGATCCAGGCCGACGGTAGGCTCATCCAGAATGATAACCGCCGGATCACCGAGAATCGCCTGCGCCAGGCCGACTCTTTGCCGGTATCCTTTCGACAGATTTTTAATCAGACGGTTCTTCATCTCTTCAATACCGGTTTTACGCATGACTTCTTCAATCTGCGCCTTTTTATTCTGCGCCGGAATCTTCTTTAAATCCGCCGCGAATCTCAGATATTCCAGCACTGTCATATCCATATAGACAGGGGGCTGTTCCGGCAGATAGCCGATGTTTTTCTTGGCTTCCTCCGGTTCCTTCTGAATGTCCTTTCCGTTGATGGTTACCGTTCCTTCCGTTGCCGCAAGGTAACCGGTGATGATGTTCATGGTTGTGGATTTGCCGGCACCGTTCGGTCCCAGGAAACCATAAATCTGTCCTTTCTCCACGCGGAAAGACAGATGATCCACTGCGGTATGACTGCCGTATTTTTTTGTCAGATTTGTTACTTCAATCAAAATAAGATACCTCCGTTCTGCGCATATCTGGGAGATATCTTACCTTATACTTGTCATGAATTTGTGTTGAATTTGTGAAAAATCTGTGAAGCGGAGAAAATTTCAGACGCTTCTTTCGCATAGCGTCTCGCATTATCCGCGATGGCCTGTACTTCCTCCCTAGAAAGCTGTCTTATGACTTTCCCGGGGCTTCCCACCGCTAAAGAATGCTCCGGAATCTCTGTATTCTCCGTAATCAAAGTTCCGGCACCGATCAGACAGCCCTTTCCAATCCGGCAGCCGTCCAACAGAATGGCTCCCATCCCGATCAGGGTATCGTCTCCTATCGTGCAGCCATGAAGGATTGCTCCGTGTCCCACTGTCACCCGGCTGCCCACATGAATCGCACAGGCGTCCCCGCCATGCAGGACACAATTGTCCTGAATATTGGTGTCCTCTCCGATTACGACGGGGGAACGATCCCCGCGGATTACCGCATGGTACCAGACATTACTGCCTTTTCCCAGCGTAACCTCTCCTTCGATCACCGCATCCGGCGCCTTGAAGTACTCTGTCTGTTCCGGCTGTTGTTCCTGCAGTTGCGGTTCCGGTTCTTGCTGCTCCGGCACGGCTTCTGCCGGTTTAAGAGGGTTCTCCTTCCACTGCAATCTATGCAGGTGCCCTTCTTTTTCCATCTTTTCAAATCCGTTCTGGCGCAGGGCTTCATATAAGACAATGGCAACCGAATTGGACAGGTTCAGCGAACGAATCTCGGGCAGCATGGGAATCCGGATACAGGTCTCTTCGTAGTCCACCAGAATCTCTTCCGGAATGCCTGCACTTTCCTTTCCGAACATGATATAATCATCCGGTCCGAAAGCAACCTCTGTGTAAGAACGCTTCGCCTTGGTGGTCGCCATCCAGATTTTTGCTCCCGGATGAGCCGCCTTAAACTCTCCGAAATTCACATAGCGGCTCACGTTCAGATGTTCCCAGTAATCCATTCCGGCACGCTTAATCTCTTTTTCATTTAACCGGAATCCCAAAGGTTCGATTAAATGCAGATCCGTGCCGGTGGCCACACAGGTTCTTCCGATATTGCCGGTATTGGCCGGAATCTCCGGCTGATGTAAAATAATGTGCATGGCATCACCCTCAAATGTTATCGTTTATAACCGTTCATACGCGCCTTAGACATAATTGTGCTGCGACCTTAATTTTTCAATAAAGTGCTGCAGTCTTCCGATGGCTATTTTCAGATTGTCCAGCGAATAGGCATAAGAAATCCGAAGATATCCTTCTCCGCTGTCTCCGAATGCCGTTCCCGGCACCACTGCCACTTTCTCTTCTTCCAGAAGGCGGGTAGCAAACTCATCACTGGTCATTCCGAACTCTTTGATGCAGGGGAACACATAAAAAGCTCCGTACGGTTCAAAGCATTCCAGCCCCATTTCTTTGAACGCATACAGAAGGTAACGTCTTCTCTGGTTATAGGCCGTACACATCTGTTTTACGTCCTCATCGCCGTTACGTAATGCTTCCACAGCAGCGTACTGGCTTGTGGTGGGCGCACACATAATGGCAAACTGATGAATCTTGGTCATCTGCTGTAGGATGGCCTTCGGTCCGCAGGCATAGCCCAGGCGCCAGCCGGTCATGGCATAAGCTTTAGAAAAACCGTTGATCAGTATGGTTCTTTCCTTCATTCCGGGAAGGCTTGCAATGGATACATGCTCTCCCTTATAAGTCAGTTCCCCGTAAATCTCATCCGACAGAATGTAAAGATCCTTTTCAATGACAACCTTCGCAATCTCTTCCAGATCTTTTCTTTCCATGATAGCACCGGTAGGATTGTTGGGAAAAGGAAGAACCAGAATCTTGGTCTTCTCCGTAACGGCATCCAGCACCTC
Organism: uncultured Acetatifactor sp.; assembly: GCA_934433135.1. GTDB lineage: Bacteria > Bacillota > Clostridia > Lachnospirales > Lachnospiraceae > Acetatifactor. Next base: position 209,504 of record CAKRZO010000003.1, read on the forward strand.
TTTCGCGGTAAGACGGAACTCATTCTCCGCCTTCAGATTAATGATCACAGGCACTGCATCCGCCAGGACGGCACAGGGCTCATAGGATACGTAACTGGGCTGGGGAATCAGAACTTCCTCACCGGGATTGATCATGGCACGCATGGCAAGATCGATCGCCTCGGATCCGCCTACCGTCACCAGCACTTCCGTCTTATAATCATAATCAATGTTCTGCTTTCTCTTAAGATAATTGCAGATCTCCATTTTCAGTTCTTTTAATCCGGAATTGGAAGTATAGAAGGTTCTTCCTTTTTCCAGAGAATAAATACCCTCATCCCGGATATGCCAGGGTGTATCAAAATCCGGTTCTCCCACACCAAGGGAAATCGCATCTTTCATCTCGCTGACGATATCAAAAAACTTCCGGATACCCGAGGGCTTTATGGTAACACACTTATCTGCCAGGGGATTTCTCATGGGGTAATCATCTCTCTTTCGTCAACATGTTTTTTGGTATATACGGTTCCGTGATCCTTATATTTTTTCAGGATAAAATGCGTTGCCGTACTTAATACGGTATCCAGCGTGGACAGTTTGTCCGATACGAAATTGGATACTTCACGCAGGCTTTTGCCTTCCAGTATGACCATCAGGTCATAGCCTCCGGAAATCAGATAGACACTGCGTACTTCCGGATATTTGTAAATTCTCTCTGCAATACCGTCAAATCCCTGCCCTCTCTGAGGGGTAACTCTGACTTCAATCAGGGCATTTACTTTGTCAATGGAAGTTTTCTCCCAGTTAATCAACGTATGATAGCCGCAGATGATTCCTTCCGCTTCCAGCGCTGCCAGCTCATTTACCACATCTATTTCTTCTACTCCGAGAATGACAGCCAGTTCTTTTAAGTCAATACGGCTGTTTTTCTCAATAATTGCCAATAATTCTTCTCTCATTTTCTCATTCCTTTCCTATTCTGAAGATCTCGTCCATTGCGGGTTTGTCCAAATAACGCACCTCGTCTTCGTTTAGAAGCAATCTCTCATTTCCTTTTGTGACTTTTCCGATCACCTGCGCCGGAATCTGCTGCTGTCTTAGGGTTTCCGCCAGCTTCTCTCCGTCCCATGCCGTCATTAAGAGGCTTCCCGAAGAACACAATTCATAAGGATTGGCTCCTACCTGTTCACAAACTTCCACGGTTTCCTGCCGAATGGGAATCTTCCTTAAATCCGCCTGCAGTCCCACACCCGCTTTTTGTGCCATTTCCCATAACGCGGCAAAAATTCCGCCCTCCGACACATCATGCATGGCGCATACATCAGCCTGCAATGCAAGCTGCGCTTCCTTTTCCACCGACAGATACCGGTAAAACGCACAAGCTTCTTCCACCAGATAAGACGGATAGCGTCCCGAAAGCTCCTCCCGATATTTCTGCGCCAGAAAAGCCGTTCCTTCCAGTCCGATCCACTTGGAAACCACGATATCCTGTCCCGGCATGACCCCCTGCAGCTTCAGATCTTCCGGTCGCTTTCCGAATGCGGTTACACTCACTATCGACTGATTTACCTGACTGCCGACTGTGGTATGTCCTCCCGCAATCTGCATCCCGATCCGTCCGCTGACCTCTGCGGCGGTTTTCATCATTTCCTTTAAAAAATCTTCCTCAGCCTCGCAAGGAAGAAATATTCCGATCATGGCGGCTATGGGCTTTGCTCCGGCTGCGGCTAGATTGTTGCTGCAGCGAAACAGAAGTCTTTCCATATCCGCCTTTGTCGCGACTGCCGCCTCCTGAAGACAGGTTACCGGCAGTGCATCTGCGAAAGGTGCAAAAACGGCGCAGTCTTCCCCTATTCCCGCGCCGATTCTGATTTCTTTCTGATTCTGCTTTATCTGTCTTAACACGGAGCGTTTTAAAACGCTCTCCGATACCTTGCCTGCTCTCATATCTGCTTTTCTTTTCCTGCTATTCTTCCGTCCGGCGTTTTGCCTGTGTTATGCTGCTGTACGGTTATTCGCCCATAGTGCTTTTCTGTGTTATGCTTCTTCCGTAAGGAGCTGTACTGTTACATGGTCATTCGTCCGTGTTGTTATCCTCCGCCGGCGGTGCCGTCAAAAGCGCTATCACGTTTTTCACATGATCAATGCTGCCCGTACCGATTGCCGCAATGATCTCATTATAGGCATTGGGATCCTGGGTCGCCGTTCCTACGGTTGCACTTCTGGGTGACATTTTATAATTACTGCTGTTAATCTGCTCTTTGCTGATTTCTTTCCCGTTCTGGGTTACCACTTTCCATAAACGCGCCTTGTACCCGATATGAGCACTGCCACCTGCCGCATAATAACCGATGGGTTTGGAAGCATCCTGATAAATGATGTCCGCAGGCGGATTAATGGTCTCTAACACCTCGCTGACATAGGACACTTGTCTGGAAGGATCCCTGGTTTCTTTTCCGTAAATGGTAAAGGTAATCTTCTTGCCGGAAATACTTCCCTCGATATAAATCGGGTAGTCCGTATTATTCACAAAACGAAAATCCTTGCCGGCGCTTTCCGCAATGGCAGCATCTGCCGAAGGCTCCACATAAGTGACGATCATGGAATGATTATGCCGCTCCGTCACCTGAAGCTCGGATTTTAACACCGCATTATATAAAGTCGTCGATACCTGGCAGATACCGCCTCCCAGGCTGTCTACTACTTTTCCGTTTACATAGGAACCGGCCATGTAATAGCCGTTGGCCACGCTGAACGGAGATACCGCCGCATAGGTAGAGAATTCTTCTCCCGGATAAAGCGTGGTTCCGTTGATCAAGGCGCAGCCGTTGCTTACGTTGGCACTTCTGGCCTTGCCGGAGGTGGAAAAAGAAGTGGTAAAGGTTCCCAGTACATCCTTGACATTCGCCAGCTCCTGTACACTGCCGGAAGGAAGTATCTGATCCACTTTCAGGGCAATGCTGCAAGGTGTCTGATCCCATCGGGCAGTCAGATAGTCATAAACCAGATCAATGGAACTTTCCACATCCAGCATATAACCGGTCTGCCCTTCTTTGATTTCAAAAACACCGTTTTCCCGTTTTAGAGATACATTCACCGGCTTTTTGTCATAAACGACACATTTTTCCACCAGGATCCGGTTAATTGCATTAATATCAAATTCATACTGTATTTCATATACTTTATTCTCATGCGCCAGATCCTTAATGGCTTTATAACGTTCAATTACATTCCCGCCACTTCCCAGCATCGCCGCATCTTCCACCAGCTGCGGATTTCCCCAGGAAATACCCAGATCCCGCGCCGTGACTTTGATTTCTCTGTTCTCTGCACCGATCAGAGTAACTTCCACATCGCCAAGGCTTTCTACATGAGCCTCTACCGCTTCGTAGGCCTGTTCCTGCGTCATGCCGGATAAATCGATCTCATCCGCATAGACTCCGGTTTTGATGACCTCTTCACCGGCTGCCTTTACACTTTTGGCCGGAAAAGCACTCCATATCAGGCCAAGCATGCCCAAAACCATGCCTGCCTGCAAAAGTCTGTTTTTCTTTTTTATCATTGCCTTGCGCCTCCTACTATTTCCCCTTAAAAATCAGCATCTCCATACATCCCATTGAAATGTGATTTTCTCTCACTGCTTCACCTTCCGCTGATACTTCTCCGCCTACAGCACAGAAGTGAGCAGCGGCAGCACCATGGCAAAAATAACAATAATTACAATAACTGCGCAAAAAATACGCTTCTTTTTCTGATTCATCTGAAACATGACTGTCATCATCCTTTCTGGCTGAACTGTTTCATTATATCCGAATTTTTGGGGTTTTGCAAGTTTTATCCGCGATTTCGCAGGAGAAACTTATGTAACAGTTCAGACAAGCATTCATGAAGGCTGATTTCATGCTTGCATGAAAATCTGCCTTTGTGGATGCTTGAGCTTAGCGCCGGATTTATGAACATTGCGGCTTGCAGCCGCAAATAAGCAGCTGCGGAGCATGCGAAAAGCTTTGTGAATGGCGCGGCTGAACTGTTACTATTAGCAGCAAGTTTCTAAGGGCAGGCTCATGGGGATTCCAATGAGCCTGCCCGTGGAGTTGCTTCGCTATATTTTTACCCTTACCTCCCGTACTGCGACAGAATGCGGTCAATCGTCCTGCTGGCTTCGCTTTTGGTCAGGCTCTCCACATCGTAGTCCGGTATTATTTTATGCTTGGCCAGAAGACCGTATAACCATTGTTTTTGCGGTTTCGTGGCCAGCGACTCTTTCGCGGGGGCGAAATGAAGGCTTTGCGGGGTAAAAAGTTTCTCTTCCGGCTGATAAAAAGCCGCAACAAGCCTTTGATAAAGCTCGGTTGTGGCCAATACATCTCCCATAGCGCGGTGTGCCCGATGCTGGATGCCGTAATAGGAAGTCAGGTATTCCAGCGAACGGCGTTCTAACTGCGGCAGGTATTTACGGGCAATGAGAAGCGTGTCCATTCCTGTTTTATCCTGTGCGGCAGCATCTGCGTCCTGCTTTCCATATGCCATGGTCAGTCCGCATCGGAAGGCGGTTTGTTTTAAAAAGGAATAGTCAAACTGCAGGTTATGTCCAAGCAAGGGATAATCTTCCAGCCACTCTAAGAAGTGCGGTATGACATCCCTTTCCGGCGGCGCCGAAGAAAGCATTTCATCCGTAATGCCGGTAATCTCCGTGATCCGTTCCGGCAGTTTTCTTCCGGGGAAAAGAAAGGTGCTGAACCTGTCCGTTTCTTTCCCTTCCGTTATTTTTACGGCGCCGATTTCAATAATCCGGTCGGTAACCGGATTCAGACCTGTTGTCTCCATATCCAGGCAAATATAGGAGTCTGTCATTTTTTCCTCCGTTCCGCGGGCTCTTTGTGTTCATACTCTTTGCAATATTCCCGTAAAAAGCACTTTTCGCATGCCGGGCTCTGGGCCTTGCAGATTTCTCTTCCGAATGCAATCAGGTGCATATTAATCAAAATCCAGTGATCCTTCGGGACTTCTTTCATCAGATCAAACTCCACTTTCACGGGGTCATCACTGTCTGTCAGACCCAGTCTTTTGGAAATTCGTTTTACATGCGTATCCACAACAATACTGGGATCGTGAAAAATATTCCCGCGGATCACGTTGGCCGTCTTTCTGCCGACACCCGGAAGCGCCGTAAGTTCCTCCAGCGTACGTGGGACTTCCCCTCCGTACTGTTCCATCAGCTGCCTGCAGCAGGCAATGATATTTTTGGCCTTGTTATGGTAAAAACCGGTGGAATGAATATCCTGCTCCAGTTCCTCAAGCTGTGCTCCCGCAAAAGCCTCTACGGATGGATACTTCTGAAACAGTGTCTGTGTTACTATGTTGACTCTGGCATCCGTACACTGTGCGCTTAATATAGTAGCAATCAAAAGCTGCCAGGCGGACCTATGGTCAAGGGAGCATCTGTCATCCGTTCCGTAATAGGCATCCAGCGCTTCCAGAATCTTTGCTGTCTTCTTTTTCACTTCTTTCGTACCTCTCTGTATTCCATTGAAAATGTAACAGTTCAGGTGCGCCCGGCTCATTGCCGAAGCAACGGAAATGCGGCGCACGTTTTTTAATTTGTCATCACGGCTGTAATTGGCAATCCTAACCGGATTTCCTGCACAAAAGCGTCTCCCGTCAGTGGATCGCGTCTTTGGTAATCAAACAGAATTCCGTAGATTTCCGAAGCAGACTGTTCCTTTCCCTGGTCGGGAACCGGGCGGGAAGCGATTTCCAAGTGTGTCATACGCGCCAGCTGTTTGTAATCATATTCCCGATATTCCGGCAAAAAACGCCGTTCCTGCTCTTCTTTTTTATAAAAGTCATATATCAAACCTTTATAAGGCATCTGATTCGGGCAAAAATCCGGTCTGCTTTTCAGATTTTCCCGTAAATACAGGTCATAGGTAAGCAGCCGCCTGTAAAGGGGCAACTGTTCCTTATCATACTGTGCCGCAAATTCCAGAAGCACATGATAAAAATGGCTTCTTGCCGGGGTATGAAGGGTATACCCTTTCCGTACATAAAAATCCGCCAACGCCTCAAACATGGCAAAAGGCGATGCAAAGCATTGTTCCAGCACCGGAAGTGTCGTCCGGTACTGATTGGAATTATAATATAATTCCACCATTTCTTCAATCCTTTTTAAGCGCAGCACATCCGCATAGGGAAGCCATTTTGTGGAAAGAACCTCGTACGGCGGCATGCTGCAGGACAGAATTTCGAACTCTTGTGCCCGTTCGCACATCTCGGAGCCTTTCAGTACCTTTAAAAAGCCAAGCTGCAGCTGATCCGGCCTCATGGCATAAACCCGGTCAAAGGATCGGGCAAAGCTTGCATAATCTTCAAAAGGGAGTCCCGCAATCAGATCCAGATGTTGGTGAATGTTGTGGTTTGCCGCGATGGCCGCCACTACCTTTTCCACATGATCCAGATTCATCACTCTGTGAATTGCCTGGAGGGTCTGCGGATTCGCCGTCTGGATACCGATTTCCAGCTGTACAAGTCCGGGGCGCATTTTCCCTAACAAGGCAATCTCTTCTTCGGTCAGCAGATCCGCTGCAATTTCAAAATGAAAATTCGTTTTTCCGTTGTCATGCTCCAACAAATAGGACCAGATCGCCATGGCATGGGCATGATTGCAATTAAACGTTCTGTCTACAAATTTTACCTGGGAAACTTCTTTGTCTAAAAAAAACTGCAGTTCTTCTTTTACGATGTCGATGTTGCGCAGCCTTACCTTCTTATCAATGGAAGAAAGACAGTAACTGCAGCGGTAAGGACAGCCTCTGGAAGATTCATAGTAAATGATCCGGTTGGCAAAGGTTTCCGGATCCCGATACAGGAAGGGAAGCTTGTCAAGATCCGTCAAAGCACGGGGCAATGTGGGACCATCCTGCAAATACAGGCCGGGGATTTTTCTTAACTTGCCTGCACTTTGTCCCTCCGCATCTCGTTCCTTTGCATTTCGTCCTTCCCAGCTCGGCTCCTCTGTATTTTGCTCTTTCTGCTCTGCCTCTTCTGTCCTTTCTCCCTGATCCTCTCTATTCTGCTGCTCCTGTTTTCGCTCTTCCTGTTTTTCCCAGGCAAGATAATATCCCAGCACTTCCCGAAAGGTTTCTTCTCCTTCTCCTACCATGATTCCGGTAAGAAACGGAAACTGTTTGAAAACGGCCGGGGCATCATAACTTACTTCCGGACCGCCCAGCCACAGAGGGATTCCCGGCAGAATCTTGGGCAGTTCTCTTAAAAGCTTTTCGATGATTTCCCAGTTCCAGATATAGCAGGAAAAGCCGATGACATCCGGCTTTCTCTGATAGATATCCGCTAAAATGTCCTCTGTTCTTTGATTAATCGTATATTCCGCAATCTCTATATTCTTTCCGGCTTCCGACCCGGCATAAGCCCGAAGACTGTAGACAGCCGGATTGGAATGAATGTATTTTGCATTTACGGCGCACAACAAAAATTTCATATCCCACTGTTCCTCATTCTGCAGATATTTTTTCGTTGAAAAACGGATCGATAGCAAGGCGGCATGCCGCCTCTTCCCAGATTTCTTCCGTTATTTCAAAAAGGGGGCCTCCGTAAAGCTGCGCTGCCAAAGCAACACAGTCATAAAAGTAATTCCGTCCGGTAAGCAGCGTTTTTTCAATGGCTTTTGTAAGAATTTTGCCGTATTCCTCCAGCCCGCTTTCCCTAAAGTCCCGCAGATAACCCTGTACATCATAGGGAATCGTATGAAATTCCGCTCTCCATTCTCCCTGTTCCCCGCAAAGAACCGCATACTGCGCATGGCATCCCTCATGATCAATACACAATCCCAAAGAACCGGGGTTCATATAGGTCTTTCCGCCTATTCTCTCCATTTGTTGCTTATGGGTATGTCCGCCGAGGAGCCAGTCCGTTCCGGCCTCGTTTAAAGCCCTCTCCAGAAGCTTTTCTTCCAGCGCAACGTTTCCCCTGCTTCTTCCCGGCACTCCATGGCACAAAGTAAGAGACGGCAGTCCCGGAAAAGAAAGGATCCGCTCGCCCGGAAGCTTTTTAAGGCATTGCATCTGTTCCCGGGAAATATGGTTGGCAGTATAATAAAGAGAACCGCTTGCAGAAGAAGGGTGCCATCCCTGATCCTTCTGCTCGTTTTCCAGAAGATACTCCTCCCGGTTCCCGCGTACGACATAACACGGGTATTTTTCTGCCATAGCTTGAAATACCGCAAATATTTTTTCCGGATAAGGCGCATCCGTTACATAATCTCCGAGGCCGATAATACCATCGATCGGGCCTTTCTTAATTGCCTCTTTCTCCAGCGCTTCCAGAAAAGCTTCCAGCGCTTTATAATTGCCGTGAACATCACTGATGACCGCCAGTCTCATAAGTTTTCATTTCCTTCCTTTTTCAAGTGCTTCCAGTACCTGCAGGAATGTTTCTTTTTCCCAGATCACCGGAACCGGATATGCCGGATTGGCCTCCTCCATGGCTCTGGCAATCAACTCCGGGAAGTCTTCTTTGCGCAGTTCGATGAAGCCGGAAGGAATTCCCAGATCGTCACGCAGTTGTTCGATGGCTGCAATAAACTTCTTCGCCTTCTCCTCTTTATCTTTTCCGGTAATCCCGATGCTGTCCGCCAGCCGCCCGAGAGAGGCATAGACCGCGCTTCCATATGCCTTTAATACATAAGGAAGAATTACGGCGTTGGCTTTTCCGTGAGGAATCCCGTACATGGCGCCGACTGCATGCGCCAGGGCATGCACATAACCTACAAAGTTGTTGGTAAATGCGCTTCCGGCATATGCGGATGCCAGTAACATCTTTTCCCTGGCCCGTAGGTTGCTTCCGTCCCGATAGACTACCGGCAGATTTTCAAAAATCATCTGCACTGCCGAAACTGCCGTCTTCCGTACATAACGGGATGGGAAAAGATTGGTATAGGCCTCTATGGCATGGGTCAGGGCGTCCATTCCCGTCTGTGCTGTCATCTCTCCGGAAAGACCTACTGTCAGAGCCGGATCCAGAATCGCCATGTGGGGAATCAGTACCGGATCGCTGACGGCATATTTATAATGCGTACCGTTTCGCATATCGGTTACTACAGCCGCTGCCGTCACTTCCGATCCGGTTCCGGCAGTAGTGGGTATGGCATAAAGGGGCGGAATCTTCTTTATTACTTTCAGAACGCCCTTCATCTGCGGAATGGTCCGATCCGGTCTTGCCAGCCTTGCACCGATGGCTTTGGCACAGTCTATAACAGAACCGCCTCCCAGTGCGGCAATCGCCTGACAATTTTCCCTACGGTAACAAAAAACTCCTTCCTCCACACAGGCAATCTCCGGATCCGGCATCACCTGATCGAAGCAGATTCCGGTGATGCCCTCTTTTTCCAAAGCCTTAAGCAGGGACGGAATCACGCCTCTTCTTACAAAGCCTTCTGTGGTAACCAGAAGAACCCTTTGGATTCCCTGCCCGGTTAAAAGTTCCGGCAGGCGCATCAGGCTGCCGGAGCCTGTCACCATCTGCGGCCGTCTTCCTTCCGTAAGCCGCAGCACTCTGCTGAATGCATATTGTCTGATCCGATAACGACATATCTTGCCGGTCATTTTCCCACTTCCTTTCTGGCTATTTTCCTATTAATCCCCGCTTCTGAGCGACTTTATCGTGAAGGTAGGCCAATTTTTTGCCATAAAAGCAATTTGCTTTCGCTCAGGAACAAATTGCAATCGCATCTTAATGCGATTTTTTAACGCAAGGTCTTCCACACGATCTTTCTTCGTTCTTCCCGCAACTGTTCCGCCTGCTCCGAGTCGTAAGAAAGAACTTCCCTGTAGCCGAGGGTATCCGCCCGTTTACGCAGCTTCTGCCAAAGTTCCTCATATTCCGCCTCGTCTTCTGTCCGGATCATTTCCGCAAAATAAGAAGCCGCCGTTGTCAGGACCGCATTGCGTTTACGGTAAATTTCCTCCGGTTCCTCGCAAGAAGGCTCTGTATAGGCCGGAATCACAGACAGCATTCCCTCCGCTGCCAGATATTCGATCTCATCCTCCGCCTCCATAAAAAGGCTCCACCTGTCTTCTACGGAAAGCTTTTCTATAGCCTCATCCCCGGAAATAACCTGCGTTTTCTTCTTGTTCCACAGAGTATAATTATAGGAAAAGCCGCTGGGGCAGACTTCCGTCAAGGTAACTGGATGGGCGGAAAGGCGGCTGCTGCCTTCCCGGAACGTACCGTTTCCCCATTCCGCCGGCACATTCTGCGACTTTACCGAATCCAACAGAACACTTTCTCCGTACTCTGTCAGAACGGGATTCCCATCCTCCATCTGCCAGGTCAGACCCAGAGGGCCGGCTGTCTTACTGCCGTTTATCGTCCCTCCATCCATAATTCCTTCCGTGGAATACAGCCAGTTAAGCAGCTGCACCATACGTTGAGGATCTTTTGTACTGCTTCCCACAGCCAGGTATTTATCCACGGTTCCCATAGGATTGATACCGTAAGAAACCGGACGCATTTCTTCAAAAGGCGCCAGGCGGTAATTGCCCTTCTTTTCCTCTGCATAGAAGGTAAAAAGCGGTGACTCTCCTTCCTCCTGTACAAGGCCTTCCGCCCATGCCTGTCTGAGCCCGGAAAGAATCTGCTCCGTCACCCCGTCCTCTTCCAGTAAGGCATCGAAAGAACCGCTGTTTTTCGTAAACCGCACCAACCCGTTTGTCTCATAGCCGAAGGCTCCGGCAATTGCCGTAATATCATCCAGGATGTCTTTGTCCTGCCCGGTACGCTGTGTACCTGACTGTGCATTCTGTTGTGTACCGCGTTGCTCAGCATGCAAAGAAAAGGCACTGCGTCTCCCATCCTGCAGCTGCATGGCTTTTGCCGCCGCAAACAAATCCTCTAGATCTTCCAGTTCCGGTGTTCCTGCCTCTTCATACGCTTCCCAGTCCACCCAGAGTCCGTAACGGACATTGCGCTCCTCCGAAGGCGTTTCCGCAGAAAGACTGCTTAAAGCCGTCGGAATGATATAAATATCCTGTTCCCAGCAGGGTTCATTCCAGTACCGCAGTGCTTTTTCGTAATTCAAAAGATCCGTCCCCTCCAGATACGGCGCCATATTTAAGAAAAGTCCCTTTGTCACAAGCTTCTCCGGATCTTCCTCTTCCTTTCTTAATACCAGAAGATCCGCCTGCTCCAGTGCTCCTTTCGCGGTCGTATCCAGATATTTCAGTTGTATACTCAGTTTTTCTTCCAGAATCTTTGCATACCATCCGGTCTGCAGTCCGCGATACTGAGCATCCGGGTCATACACGGATACGGTAAGGAGATCTTTTTTCGCTTCCCTGTTCCCGCAGGCAGTCAGAAAAACCGCAGCACCGAATACCGCAGTGACCGTAATTCCTTTTTTGATTCTTTCTGTTATTCTTTTTTCCGTTCTTTTTCTTTCTGTTATTTTTCTTTCCGCTGTTCTGCTTTCTATCCTTCTTTTTCTCAATTCTTTCCCGTTTTCCGTTCCTGAATTTATCCCTGATCTCATCATTCCCATTTGTTCCGCATCCTTTTTTTGTTTTCCGCACAATCCGTCCAACCATTCAGACAAGCATTCCTGCAGGCAAATTTCCTACTTTTTGCTTGCCTGAAAATCTGCCGGAACGCTTCATTAACAGAATAGTCTGTTTTGGAAAGCTTGTCAAGGAACAAGGTCAAACGGGGGTTTAGATTTTTCTTAATTTTCTAAAATTTTTCTAAACTTTCAATTGCAAAAAGGAGCAATCAGTAGTAAAATATTGAACAAATGTTTTAAAAAAAGCCCGCAACGCGGGCAGGAGGTACAACATGAAAAAAATTCAAAACAAATGGATTCGTGCAGCCATTCCCGCACTGCTTTTGCATTGCAGCATCGGTACGGTTTACTGCTGGTCCATCTTCAGTCAGGAAATCGCCGATTACATAGGATTTTCCAAAGGGGCTACCGAATGGGCCTTCAGCTTTGCCATCTTCTTCCTCGGTATGTCGGCTGCTTTCCTGGGAAACATTGTGGAAAAAGACATCCACCGTTCTTCCCTGATTGCTGCAATCTGTTTTGCAGCCGGAATGGCCGGTACCGGTTTCTTTATCTGGTACGGCGGTGCGCATCCCCACAGCCTGGTTTCTCTGATCGGTATTTATGTATGCTACGGATTCATTATGGGAATCGGCTTAGGAACCGGTTATCTTTCCCCGGTTAAGACCCTGATGCTGTGGTTTGAGGATCGCAAAGGTCTGGCTACCGGACTTGCCGTTGCCGGTTTCGGCGCTGCCAAAGCCATTGCCAGCCCGATTATGCAGGCCCTTTTGGATTCCCTGGAAGTCGGCGGCATTTACAAGATGTTTCTGATCCTTGCCTGCGTTTATTTCGTTATGATGTTTGTCGGCCACTTGCTTTTGGCCAAGCCCGAAGGCTGGCATGAGCCCGCTTCCGCCGAAAAAGGTGCAAAGGCGATTGACGTTATTAAGACCAAGCCGGTTGTATTTATCGGTATCTGGTTGATGTTTTATATCAATATCACCTGCGGCCTTGCTCTGATTTCCCAGGAAAAAATGATTATTAAGTGTATCGGACTTGCCGGCATTGCCGGAATCCTTGCTTCCGTTACCGCAGTATTCAATGCAGGCGGCCGTCTCGGATTTTCCGCCTGGGCAGACACCATGAAGGATCGGAATACGGTTTATAAGATCATGTTGATCCTGTCCATTGTCGCTACCGGTCTTGTTATCCTGACACGCGGAATCGCCGATATGGGCCAGCATACGATTCTTATGGTTCTGGTACTGGTTCTTTTGTTTGTTGTCAATGCCGGTTACGGCGGCGGCTTCAGCAACGTACCTACCCTTTTATCGGATCATTACGGTATGAAAAATATCAGCGCCATCCACGGCATTACGCTTTCCGCCTGGGCCATTGCCGGTCTTACCGGCAACCAGCTGGCAACCTTTATTGTCAACCGGGTAGGCACCCTCCAGGAAGTAAGCGATGGACACGGCGGTACGGTTTTGGTAAATCCTGCCGGCTACCAGGCAGTCCTTTACGTTACGTTTACCCTTTATGTGATTGCGACTTTGATCAGTTTCTTTATGGTATCTGAGCATAAAAAGAAAAAATAAACATATATTGTAATATGGTATCAAAGTCTAAATCAGCAGGAGTGGTGGAGTCTGTCATAGAACCTTTCAAAAGAGTTCTATTTCTGCTGATTTTTCAAAAATTTTTTGCTATAAAAAGACCTGTAAAAAGACTCCACTGTGTTTGGGACTTGCTCCCAATACAATGGGGTCTTTTCTGTTTCCAATAAAAATAAGAGTGGCAGGAAGTGATATTTATGTTCGCGTTTTTCGTATATATCTGGAAATGGCTCCGCGGCCTGAACAGGTGCTAAAACAGGTGCTAAAACAGGTGCTGAAGCACCTGCTAAGCACCTGCTAAGCACCTACTAAGCACCTACTAAAGCATCTGCAGAAATACCTGCTTATATTTCTTCGTAAGCAAATTTCACGGCCTTCTGAATCCATTCGGACGTCTCATGTGCCTGGGAAAAGCTGCAGTCATTGGTTACGCAGGTTCCTAGGCAAAGCCCGTGATTTCCGTGAAGATACATGTGCATGACACACTTTATCTTTCTCCTGGCCAGTTCCAGTGCAAAGGAATAGGAATTTACCGGTGAAACCGCTCCGTCTTCCGCCGTATGCCACAGGAATGTAATCGGTGTCTCGTCATCAATCTGCCTGTCTGTGGAAAGCAGATCCAACAGATCCTGCCTGTCAATCTGTTCCTCTCCCAGGAGATTTTCCATGGAACCGTGATGGCTGAATTCTAACCGGGAGAGAATTACCGGATAACACAGAATCAGCTTGTCCGGACGATAGATATGACAATCCACGTCATTCATACCTTCCGCTGCAAAATAGGAATCAAACTTATTCCACAAAGTTCCGGTGCAGGAACAAAGATGTCCTCCTGCGGAAAAACCGGAGGCTGCTATATTGTGCGGATCAATCCCGAATTCTTCTGCGTGCTCTCTCACAAAACGAATGGCTTTAAAAGCCTGCAGCTGCGGTGTCGGGAAATGCACCGGCGTACAGCTGTAATCCAGAATAAATGAGCAGATTCCGTCTGCGGCATACTTTAATGCAATCGGTTCTGCTTCTCCGGAATACGTAATGGCATACGCTCCTCCCGGAAAAATAACAACCGCAGGCCGCCTGCCCGCGTAAGAAGTCTGTCCGCATACATCCGGTATGTAACAACGAAGCGGCACCGTCACACCATTGGCTGTGATATCTACTGTTTTAAAAAGCATTTTCTGTTCTCCTTTTGATTCTTTCTGCTTTCAATAAGATTTTATCACATCATACCACAGTTTTAGCGGAGTGTCAGTAAATAATTTTACTTTTTTGCGCGACTTATTGCATCAATTGTAACAGTTCAGACGCGCCATTCGCAAAACCGCGCTCTCACTTTCAAGAATATCTTCAAAAATCGGCGTAAAATCAATATCCTTGATTGCCCCATACTGGCTGATAAAATATCTGCTCATATAATCCTCATGTTTCCGCACACCCTTTTCTCCGGTAGTTCCAAAGTCAGATAGCGCATACAGAGTACTGAAATGGCTGCCATCATCCCGCTCCACAAATTTGATTTCATCTCTTCTGAAAAGATTGGAGTTTAAAAAAATCGGATTGTGCATATTGAAAATCAACTGCGCATGATGAATATTAATATCATCAGAGATAGAAATTATTATGAACATACTGCCGGGGACTTCATGGTCTCAAGTTTGCCGTTATTATGAAAAATTTTGAGTCAAGTACCCGGATATTGCTTCTAAGAATTCTTTTGCTCTTTTGTATTGCACTTCTGCATCCTGAGCAGATACGATAAAAAAGTCAGCATAATCAGTATTATTTCTGATCTGAAATGCCTGACTTATGTATATTGAATACTTTTTGCCAATCTCTCCTGTTTTTATAAACTCTTTTTGAAAATAGGCTATTACTCCTGCATGTTTGGAAAAATCCTGTCCTTTCATCGCCAACAAGGCCCTTACCGCCATAAACATAGCATAATACGAGCGTCCTATCGAATCCTTATAATTCCCAGCATCCAAAAGAATTTTTGAAGAATCTAATCTTTCCTCTGCCATTTCCAGTCTATATTTCATTAACTCTTTTCTGTTATCAAGCAACAATTTTCACCCCTTCCTTTTGTATATTTCTGTAATATGGTAAGTCATTTTTGTACTTTTCAAATTCTTCATAAGGAATTACTGTCGGTGAAACAATTGTTCCGTACTCTAATTCAAGCTCAGAGGATATATCCCATAACTCTTTCAGTCTCTTTTGCAGTTCATTTCTTTCTCCGCGCACAATAGCCACGATATCAATATCCGAATCTCTTTGATAATCTCCTCTTGCATAAGAACCGTACAATATAACCGTGACCAACTCAGTACCATAAATCTTCCTGTACGCCTGCACCATTTCTGTTAGAATTATATTTAACTCATTTTTTGTACACATATATTTCACGCCCCTTTTCAGTTATCTTCTCCCGGTTCCGTTTCTTCTTTACTATACCATTCTCTTCCTAAATTCCGCAGAAAAATGTATCAACCCCGCCTCTACTACATCATACCATATTTTTACCTGTATGTCAGTATATAATTTCTTCCCTTAATAAAAAATATCTGTGTCAATTATGTCAAAAATCGTGCCGATTATGCAGAATACAACACAAACCCAATTGCTTCTGCTAAAATATGGCATTGGCTTTATTGCCCCTATTAGCTGTATTTGTAATTACAATGATATCTGTACTGTGAATAATATCCGTGGATATCATCGTTCTCATAATATAAGCTGGGAACAATACTAACACCGCGTAATATAAAAGAGAATTCTACTATGAACGCTGGCATCCTCGTGGAATAGGGTACCTGCTGCAAAAACGGAGAGAGAAAATGGAAGTGAAAAAGCTGACGGGTTATCCGTCCATCGACAAGCCCTGGCTGAAATATTACTCCGAAGAGGCTATCAATACCCCGTTGCCGGAGTGTACTGTCTGGGAAAACATCTACAAACGCAATAAGAATCATCTGACCGACACAGCGCTGCTTTACTTTGGGAAAAAAATTTCCTACAGGAAGCTATTTTCTGAAATCGACAGAACGGCCAAGGCATTGGCAAACCTCGGCGTAAAGAATGGGGATAATGTTGCGATTTGTATGCCCGCCGTACCGGAAGCAATCTATACGATTCTTGCGCTCAACAAACTCGGTGCAAACGCAGGGATGCTCAATCCCACCTTCAACGAGACTCAACTGACGGATCGCGTCAATGAGATGGGAGCCAAAGTATTGGTCGTAATCAACGAGCTGTACGCCACCATGCAAAATGTGATCCCCAAAACGACCATCAAATACGTTGTCACTTGCGCAGCTGTCAATTCACTGGGGACCTTTGCACGGCTGGCTAAAAAAATAAGATCCATTCAAGGAACACTGAGCTGGAATACGTTCATCCGACAGGGACAAGGGACATTTTACCAAACATCCGCCTATGAGAAGCAAAAACCTGCCATCATGGTCTTCTCCTCCGGAACAACCGGGGCTTCAAAAGGAATTCAGCTTACCAATGATGGCATCAACGCAACGGTGTGCGAATACGAGTGCGGCGGTTTCGACTTTAAGCGGCAAGATATTTACTTTGCACAGATTCCCATTTGGTTCTCCACCGGGATAAGCGTGACAATGCTGACACCACTTGCACATGGCATTATTACGCTTCTGGAGCCAATTTATGATTTTGAGATATTCTATCGCTACATTTTGAAGTACAAGCCGAATTTTCTTATAACAGCTACGGGTCTGCTGGACTATCTGATGAACAAACAGCCTCATGCGCAAGCATATAAGCATTTCATGTATCTGTGCGCAGGCGGTGAATATGTTGCCCCTGTCGCAGAAGAAAAGTACAACAAGTGGCTTGCCGATAACGGAAACCTGCGCGGTCTGCATAAAGGGTGTGGTATGTGTGAATGCGGCGGAACCGTTACCTATTCCTGTGAGCGGATCAACACCGTTGGGGCTGCCGGTATTCCCATGCCGCATGTAACGGTAGCCACATTTGACCTTGTGACCGGGGAAGAAAAGCGCTATGGCGAACGCGGCGAGATCCGCGTCCTGACACCATGCCGGATGCTGGGCTATTATAAAAAACCGGTCGAAACAGCTAAGTATTTTCATACTGCTCTGATCGGCGGAGCCAATCAGGAAGAAGTGCTACACATGATAAAGACGCACTGCACTGAAAAGCTGGATGTGACACATCAACCGACATTGCTCCGGCTCTATGATGACGCGCTGCCTGTTGCACCCAGCGGAAAGCTGGATATAAGAAAAATGAAGGAGAACACAGATCATTTGATTCGTCTGTAAAGAAGAAATAGGCACTTTTTAAAGGATTATGATAAATCGTCAGAACCGATGGATTTAAGGTATTTCTCAAAATTTTGACATCTTATTTCATTTTTGCTCGATAAATTGAAATAAGGCTCTCGTTTTTGGTTTCTTATTTCAATTTCGTTCGACAAATTGAAATAACGATCATTGAAATCAGCAAAACTGCGGATGCTCAGGTACCTTTCCATTCTTCGGAAAGGCACCTGAGCATCCGCTTTCGGGAACCATATTCAAAAAGGTCGATTATTTGTAATCTCCCAAATAATCTTTATTGATTGCAAACAGTTCATCTGTCATATCCTTTATTTCCTGCAGGCTGCAGACTGCGGATGTTAAAGGATCCATGCAGACTGCCTGGAAGACCTTTCTCTTGTTCTTTTCCATGGCAGCTTCCACTACCAGGTTTTCCATGCTTGCGGTGGTATTGACCAGGATTGCCAGATGAGGCGGCATTTTGCCCACATACATTTTGTGGAATCCGGTTTCGTCGGTATAAACCGGAATTTCAACACAGGCATTTGCAGGAAGATTGGGAATGCAGTTGTCATTGATAACATTGCCGTTAAAGACATAGGGAGTATGATCTCCGATCACAGCATTGAAAATTCTGGCTGCATACTCGTTGCCTCGTTTGGTGTCCACGTTATCATTTTCCAGAAAATCATGGAACTCTTTTCTCCAGTCACGCTCCTTTAATCTTAAATTAAGAGAAAAGGCATAGACTCCCGGATTCCAGCAGGTACCATGAGTACAGTATTTTTCGATTAAATCCGGTCTTTTCCGGAACCAGGCATTGTATTCGGAATTATGACCGCTGGACTCGGTTACGTAATAGTCCAGATGACGGAACATTTCATTCCGTACGATTTCTTTTTCATAATATTCCGGGTCTTTGATTTTTTCACGAAGAGCCGGATACAAATCCTCTCCGTGATGTTCCAGTTTCAAATAGAATGCCTGATGATTCACGCCTGCACAGAGATAGCTTACTTCATCTGCCGGAACATCCAGCCAGCCTGCCAGCATTGCTACGGTATTTTGAACACTGTGGCACAGACCGGTGACGTTTACTTTGGTATAAGTCTGCATTGCTTTACAAAGCATGGACATCGGATTGGTATAATTCAAAAAGACTGCATTGGGACAGCATTCTTCGATATCCTTACAAATATCCAAAAGCAACGGAATGTTTCTTAAAGCCCGGAAAATTCCGGATACGCTCCTGGTATCCCCTACGTTTGTATCTACACCGTATTTTTTAGGAATTTCAATATCATGACGCCAGATATCGATGCCCCCGTTAAATACCGTACACAAAACGCCATCTGCACCCTGGAGTGCCTCTCTTCTGTCCAACGTAGCCGTAATGCGGGCATTGGTTCCCATAGCCCGGTTAATCTTCTCGACTACCTGACGGGTAAGCTCCAGACGCTCGGCATCAATATCCATAAGCGCGATTTCACAATCCGCGAATGCAGGATAGGTCAGCAGGTCACGCACCAGACTTCTGGTAAAGACCCAGCTGCCGGCACCTATAAAAGTAATTTTTTTAGCCATATGAATTTTCTTCCTTTCCTGAACGATTACAAAGTTTTCCCCTGACTACTAACGATCTTGATTTTCTTTCCGTGACAGATCTGTTATATCCTATTATAAAGATTCCTGCTGAAAAAGCGATAACATTTCCTGCTAATCATATGCAGGATTCTGCTGTCAAAATCATTGACGGGAAGTACAAATTATGCTAGACTGAGGAAGCAAAACCGAGGAACAGCAATGCCGAAGAACAGCAACACCTAAGAGCAGCAACACTGAAAAACAGCAATGCCGCAGAACACTAAACGGAGCGAAAAGCAGATGCAAATACATACCGGGCACAAAGATACGACCAATTTTACTTCCGAGAAATATCTGCGGATTAATTCCTGTGGATTTCAGGAAGCAGTTAAAACGGATTACAAAGTTTTAAGACCCGCCGGAAGGGTGGATTATCACCTTCTTTATGTACTGGACGGGAAAGTAATTGTCTTCTACGGCGGACAGAAATTCGAGCTTACTGCAGGAGACTGGGTTTTGTATCCGCCATTTGAAAAACAGGAATACCTGTTTCTGAAGCAAGATGCCGGACGGACTTTCTGGGTGCATTTTACGGGATGCTCTGCAGAAGAAATTTTGTCCGATACCGGCATTTTTCCCGGAGCAACTTTTCAGAAGCCTTCTTCCCATGCCATAGAATGTTTCCGGAATATGGTTCGTGAAAGACAGCTGTCTGCCTATATACATGAAACTGCTGAAAATGCTTTGCTGATGCAGGCACTGATCTGCCTTTCCCGGAAAACCAAAAAGGGCGGAAACGATCTGTCCGGTCTGGAAGATGTGATTCTACGGATGCATGAGCACTATAAAGAGCCCTATCACCAGGCAGACTATGCGAGAATGTGTGCCTTAAGCGAAGGGCGCTTTGCCCACAAATTCAAGGAGCATACAGGGGTTTCTCCCGGGCAGTATTATATTGCAATCCGAATGGAAAAGGCGAAAGAACTTCTTGCCTGCACGAACCTGCCGGTATCGAATGTGGCCGATGCGGTTGGCTATGACAATGCCCTGTACTTCAGCCGCCTGTTTCGGAGTTTTCAGGGCATGTCACCGTCAGCCTACCGTAACATGAAAATACGGGGCTGATCACTTTACAGCCCTTTTGACCGTGTATTCCTTATTTTTCGCCGGATACTATACGAAAGAAGAAGCAAAAGAAGGACGATAAGCCACCAATACCAATGAAATCCGGTATTTTCCGGCTTTTCTGTTTCTTCTCCATCCGTTCCTTCCGCCTCCTGTGTACCATCCGTCTCATCGGTTTCGTCTGTTCCGGAACTTGACTGATCTTCCGAGACAATTATTACGGTAAGATCCTTCGCTTTGCAAAAAAAGCTGTCTGTACCGTCTTCTTTCGATACCAGAAAGTCTTCACTGGTGATCTGCGTCTCTCCGCTCTCCCCTGTTACTTCCATCTGAAAGTTTCCGAGAAGCACCTTTTCTTTCCACAAACTTCCGCCTTCCATAGAGACATAATTCATATAGAAACGGCGCATATCATCCTGTATGGCAATATCCGTAGTCTGAACTTCATTCTTCGTCATGACACTGTCTTCTATCAGTCTAAGGCAACTACTGTCATAGCTGATTTCATCCTGCATGGCATACATCAGGTACTCCTGCGCCGCATCTGTCCTTTCCAAGGTACAGGTTACGGTAATGATATCTCCTTTTTGCACCGTAACGGTATCTTTCCCGTCCACGGTTAATTCATAACAGAAAGTTCTTTCCTCCTTTGCGGCTGCCCCGGTTCTGGAAAAAGCAGCCAGACAGATCAGAAGAATTCCCAGTGCAAATCCGAATTTTTCCCCTTTTCTGTGATATTTTGCTTTCCTGTTTTTGTCCAATGTGACCTCCGTTCCACAGGGATAAACTGATAAGACTATGCTGCTGTTGAAGCAGCTTCCCGGGTGGACTCACACGGATCCGTTCAGAGTACGCTTTTGCTCCATTTTGCGCCTCTTATCGGATTCCGCATGAGCCCGCCCTTAGAAAGCGGCTCTTTTACTTTGTAAGTTTATTCTGCCAACCCTGACATTACTATAGAATGTTTCTCTCTTTATGATGCGCTGAGAATCTGATGAATAACCGCTGCAGCATCGTTTACATCCACTTTTCCATCACCGTTTACATCTGTACGAAGGAATTTTTCCAGGGCAATGGAAACATTACTGTCCAGTTCCTCCGGGGTCTGGTAGTGGTTGTTATACAGGTTGTAGACAAGCTGTGCATCATTGGCGTCTGCCTTTCCGGTCATGTTGACATCAAAGCCCGCCTCGATGATTGTTGCCGCTTTGTCCGTCAGTTCCACATCGGAAGCATTTATTACCGGCATTCCTTCCTTTGTGTCTGCGAAGACCAGTGTCACATAAGCCTGATACTGCTCTGACCAGAACATCTTCTGTCCCCGGTAAGAATATCCTTGCTCTGCTTCCCTTGCTGCATCCGCTTTTACCAGCCATACAGTCGTACCGTCAAGTTTCAGGTATTCCTGTACGGAAAAGCTCTCCGTTTTTATCGTCTTGGTAATGACAAAGACAATGCTTCCTGCTTTCACATCCTGTCCGGAAATGGTATAAGTATTTTCCGACTGCAGCAATTCCACTTCCTTTCCGTTAACGGTTGCGGTTACGGTGTATTCATAGCGGTCATCCTGCGTAACTGTCAGCGTATAGTCCTCTCCGGGAACGGCATAGGGCTGATAACCTTTACCGTCACTGGCTCCGGTTCCTTCCACGCTTACCGCGGCATCGGTCCGCACCTTATCAATCGTTACCAGGATATCTCCGGTAATCTGTGCACCCGGAATGATGACTTCGCCATTCCGGATTTCATAGCTTACGTCCCGATCCCCGATTTTCATATCGGTAATGCTGATTGCATAATGCTCTTCTACAGGCATGGTAAACCGATATTCCGTACCGTAAGTAATCTCTGCTTCCGCAGGAAGCTTTACGCCGCTTCCGGTGGCAAAGGTAATCCGGTAGCTTTTTGCCTGTCGGCTTCCGGTAATGACCAGATCTCCGTCCACGGCTTTTACCGTATAGCTTCCGTTTCCGTTATCCGTTACTTCCACCGCAGTTCCGTTTACCGATGCTGCTACATACGTATAATCATAGTGCTCGGCATCCGCTGCATAGAAGGTATAGTCCTCCCCTTCCGTTACCGTAGCTGGACCGGTGAAGATATCCGGTAAAGTCACGCTATAGTTCTGCGGTGTGATCGTAATGTCAAAACCTGCCGTGATAAGACCGGCTTCGATCAGATCCTTTGCTGCCGCATCCGTCTGATTACTGAATGCCGCGCTCTTTATTTCCACGGATGCCTTTCCGGTTTCCAGCGCCGTAAATGCTAAGGTATATATCGTTCCCAGCGCTTTTTCTTCCCCATAATCGGCAAGCTTTAAAATCCCTTCTTTCGTGCCATCCGCAGTTGCACCGTTTAACATAGAATCCGTTTTCGAGAAGGCAAGTTTTGTACTGTCGTACTGCAAAACCACTTCTGCTGCCGCAAAAGTCTGCTCGGTACTATGCGCCGCTTCCAACTGTACGGTTGCATTTTCTCCTTTGGCGATCTGGGTATCTCCTTTTAAGGAAACCTGGTACCCTGTTGTCTGCTCTTTCTGAGGGTACAGCATCAGCTTCCAGATCTGACCTTTGGACATATCAGGGTACATTGCCGTGGTAACTTCCTGCGTCTGCTCCACAACCACCACAATGGTATCGGTTCTTACCTCATTGGAGTGCACGTAGCCTTCAAAAGGAATTTCCTTTTCTCCGTCTACCACAACCCCCTTCACTCTCAAACCGGCCAACTGATCCTTGCTTACTTCAAAGGGGAAATCGCTCTTGGTGCAGACAAAACGGAAATAATCATCGCTGCATCCCTGATTTTCCACCGTTAAAGCAAACGCTTCAAACTGCATATCGTTTTCAACCGGCGGAACCACTCTCTTAATCGGCTTCGGTGCGGAAGAGGTTCCTACGGTCACTCCGGTTCCTTTGAGTACGGAATTGGCGATGGTCTTTAAGGTTCCTCCGCCGTAACTTTCCTTACTTCCATCCAGATGTGTTACTTCAATGCTGTAAGTAAAATCAGCATCCGGATTGTCCACACGAATCAACCATTCAAAACCTGCCTGGGTATCTTCTACGGTCTCTGTTTTTCCATCCACCGTATAAGTCAATGCAGCTCTCTGAATCGTATCCACCATATCCGATATGTAGACATAAGCCCAGTATTTATCATCTGTCATCTGCAATACATACCCAAGTCCGTTCACATGGGCAGATACGGTCTGTCCTACTTCACTGGAATAGGTATATTCTTTTGCATAGGAAGGTTTGGTTACGGTATCCAGATCCTTCAATACAACAGACACCATTCCTTTGGACGGAATCGTAAGTGTAAACTTGCCGTCTGTTACCGATACGGTAAATTTGGTTCCGTCCGCCTGATATGCCGTTGCTGTTGTGTTGACGGAAGAACCGACTTTGCTGCCTAACGTAATAGTCGTGGTCCGCTGCTCATTGTCTTCATTCAGGAAAGCAAGACCCAGAACACCGTCTTTTCTGGCTGCCACATAATCAATATTGTAATTATCCGTGCTGACAATATCCCGATCCATCCACAGCCACATATCCTCTTCCTCATAGAAGGTTCCCGGTGCCTGTCCGAACTGGTAGGAATTAAAATAAGCAACTCCCTCCTGATAAATGTAAGGGAACGATATCTGCTGACCGGACTTTGCCCAGGCTTCATTAATCAGGAAATCCTGCACCATCGTTAAAAATATTGGAATATGATGATAATAAATGGAAGTCAGATCCGGGCCGGTATAAGGATAATCCGGCTTACAGTTTTCGGAAAGATACCGATCCATATAATACCCCGGATAATTGGTAAATCTTCCGACAATGGCATTTCTTGCCTGGGTTTCGAACCAGTCATCCCCCGTATAAACCGACAGACGCACCATGGTTCCAAGCCAGGTATTCATGGTTACTACATTTCCGTGTCCCGGAGTAATTTCATGTTCCGTTCCCATTCCGGTCTTGGCCGGCAGCCATCCGGGTACATCTTCCGCCTCCAGTACAGCCTTTCCTTCTGCTACAAGTTCCTGAGGAGACTTATACTCTCCTTTTACATTTCCCAGTCTCCACTTAATATCCTGGTACCAGAAGAAATTATATTGCATCTTATCTACGTGGAACGGGCGAGCCAGCATATCCTGCGGATCGATATGATAAGTTGTCGTTGCATAATCATTCTGGTATCCGGTTGTCCAGATGGCAGACATTAACAAACGTCCGCATTCTTCTGCCTTTTCCAGGTATCTTGCCTCTCCTGTCAACTCATAAGCCGCGGTGAGGGTAGATGCCATTGCGGAATAATCGTTGAAAATAAAAGGTTCCAGATGAGCAATCTCCCTGTTTTCCGCGGAATTGGCATAAGTTTTCAGATATTGCTCAGCCGCATCAATGATTCTGCGCTTTGCGCTTTCCTCTCCGGAATATCTATAAACAGCGCCTGCTCCTTTCACATCATCTGCATAAGCGCCGCTTACTGCATAATCCAGTAAGAAAGGCATTCTGCCCTGACTCATTTCATACAGACCGCCGTATACGGCAGCACCAAATGCCGGTGTAAAGCCTTTGAGCGCTGTCGGCGCTTTGACATTAGGGCTTGTAACATCTGCTAAAGGCGCATACTGACCGCTTCCCCTGGAAATCGCATAGGCAATGGTCGGAATAACTCTTCTTTCCAGCATTTCCTCGTTTTCCGTAAGCATGTAGCTTTGGGCTGCGCTCATGATATTGTACTGGGATACCCAGTTTTTGCCTTCCATATTGACGTAGCCTTTCCAGTCTTCGATCCAGCCGGCAACCTCGTCATCCAAAAGCAGATCGGTTGTATTATAAATGGTATCATTAATGGATCCGTAGTAATTCGTACGAAGATCCGTACAGTTATACATATCTACGGCAACATGTTTATACGTATCATACCAGTTTTCCAGCCTGTTTACGACTCTTACGGAAAACGTATACCGGTCTCCTGCCTTGAAAGAAGAACCATCATTTCCCATCATAGGCGCTGTCAGCTGAGAACGTACTTTTCCCTTATCCGTATAGAACATAGCACCGAATCGGGAAGTCTCCGGATAAGCAAAATCCTGCGGTACACAGGAAGGATCTGCCGCAACGCCGCTTGTCAGTTCTTTTCCCAAAACCTTTGCACTGTTTTCTCCCGTAAAATACAATGTATTCATCGGTGTAAACAGATAACTTTCCGAAAGCACAACCGCCTCTTGGGGCAGGGCATGCTTAATGTATAAAAACGGTGCTGTTACGGTATCGAATTCTTCCTTTAAGACACCATCACCCGTAAAGAAAGCAAAGGAATAGGCACCGTCTTCTTTAAAATCGGCCTGAATGGTTACTTTCGGATCGGTTACCAATTCGTCAAATGCATATTCGGCCGTAAAATCAACCTTATCATTTTCCCGGAAAGTCAGCCGGACCTTGGTATCCGATACTTTTTCGTAATCCGCCGGAATTAACCAGGTACCGTAACCAAACAGATAAAAATCTCTTGTCGTGGTTTCGATGCTGTTTCCCCCTACGGTAATACTGGAAGTAATGTTATGTCCTTTTTCCGCACCGGAGTCCGAATGGGTTTCTACAAAAGCGGCCATATCCGCCCTGCTCATATAAAATCCGAAATCTTCCGTCCGCTTCTTTACCGGAATCCATTCGCCGCTTTCCTTATCTTTTACGTAGATCTCGTTTTGAACCAGATTTTTATCGGAAACCGTTCCCTGGTAGAATACGATCTTTACCTCTTCATTTTCAATGGAATCCGTTTTTACTGCCTGAAAGCTCTCTTTTGCCCAACCGGGATAGTAAGCCTGTGCAACTGCATTTCTCAGCCCCAGCGCCGTATTCAGGCTATCCAGTTTGGTATCGTCATCCGGAACAACCATTTCCGGGTCATCCGTCAGCAGCACGCCGCTGCATCTTGCATAAAAGCCGGAAGTATCCAGAAGCTCAATCGTGTGCGTACCGGCTTCCAACTCATAGGTACCGGCTTCCTGCCAGTAAAATCCGTCTTTTCCGTGGGTTCCCATTTTATCCGGATATTTTACACCGTCCATAGCCACATGGAAAAATCTCACACCAGGTTTATTAGTGCTGTAATCCCGTGCCCTTACCCATAATTTGTAGGTTCCGGGATTGGTAATTTCCACATTAACGCTTGCGGGTTCTGTCCCGCTTCCGTCAAATCCGCCTTCATTCTCCGGATTGGCAAGTCCCATCAGGTATCCGTCATCCTTATAAGTCCATGTCCCCAGTTTTTGGAACCCTCTTGCATTCATGTAATAAACCGTGGGAACTTTCTTTGCACTGATGAAGATTGTCTTGCCGTCTTCGTGAATGCGATACTCAAAACCGCTCTTTTCGAGAAAACTTATCGGTGCAAAGGTTGCTGCTTCCTGATGAACAATGTCCGCTTCCAGAGTCATCTCTTTTCCGTTGATATAGGCCGTTTTGCTTTCTGCTTCCAATACGGCGCTGAAACCGCCTCCGGACACAATTGCAGTCCCTCTCTCTTCATTCCAGAGTACCTGATACCCGATTGCAGCATAAATCGGTTCAACCGGTATCATCATCTGTCCGTTTAACACAACGGGATCCGCCGTCGGCTCAAGCCAGGTATCATTCCATTTTACGGCAATTTCCCGATCCGGTCTTCCTTCCAGGTCCGTATCGATTTCCGATACCGACTTTTCCGGGTAAACCGTAACCGTGAAGTTATAGGACACATCATCCCCCGGAATGACCTCTCCTGACTGCGGAACAACCAATATGACACTGGATGTCCGGATATCCACCGTTTCTATTTTGCTGGAAAAAGGCAGTTCACTGCCGTCTCCGCCGACTTTTTTGGCATATCCTTCCACTTTCAGGTTTAACATATTATCCTGCGTTACCTCAAAAGGAATATCCGTTTTGTCCACTACAAACCGGAATTTTCCGGTTTCCCATCCGCAGCGGTCAATTTTTAAGGCAAATGCTTCAAAATCCGTTTTGGTTTCCGCCGACACTCCTGCCGGGAACAACCCGATTACCAGCACGAAGATCAAAAGCTGTGCAATCCATTTTTTCAGTTTCACTCGTTTTACCTCCTCTTTTCTCCCTATTTTCTGCTTGCTTTCAGGGATACAATTCTCCCTTTTCCTGCGATGCCGCCTTCTCCGCCCGGTGTTTTTAACAAAAGTGTGATCTCAAAATCACGCTTTCCTTCCGGGTCAAAAGAAACATCTATAGTCCTCTTTTCCTCCTTTCTGTCATCTTCGTAAACCTTTTTCCCGTTTACCCACAATTCACAGGCATCACACTTTATTTCCTGAATGAAAAAGCTGACCCGATACTCTATTTCCTTTTCCGGCAAAGACAGGAAAGTTCGATACAAATACCAGCCTTTTTCCAGATGCTGACTGTTCATGGAAAGCACCTTAACCGGGACAAAATCATTCATGTCCGTATCAGCTATTTTCATATTAGGATCCGGTCGTCTGCTGTATGCCTTTACGGACATCAGCCAATCGTCTGCCGCTTTGTTTTCCGTTGAATATAAAATTTCTGTTTTTTCCTTTTCATTGCGGATGCTGCAAAGAACTTCCGCACTTTCCAGTCCTTCCGACCTTACATTCACCCGGAAGGTGTCTGTCCCCTGATCCGCAGCCACGATCGCCTGGCATTTTCCATGGAACAATTTGCGATGATCCGTCCAATCCGGCTCATGACTGTTGGGATTGCCGTTTCCGACTCCCAGGATCCGTCCCCCTTCTGCAGTAAATTGCATGGTATCGGAAGCATCCGCTACGGGATTGCCCTGGCTGTCAACCACCCATACATTCACTGCCACGGCATCCGTACCGTCATTCGTCACAATGCTTTTATGCGCCTGCGCAAGAATTTTTGCAGGCTTTGATGCGGTTCTTACCACATCTCTTGCGGTTTCTTTCCCATCCTGATATCCTACTGCAACAAGTTCCCCTTTTTCAAACGGCACTTCCCACAGACACTGTCTGTAGGGCAGAGACTCTTTCCTTCCGAGGCTTCGGCCGTTTAAAAACAGCTCCACTTCCGTGCAGTTTGTCACGGTCATCACCGATACTGCCTTGCCCGCTTTATGATTCCAGTGAGGGAAAATATGCATCATAGGTTCGCTGCGAAAACATGCCTGACAGACATAGTACTGCGTTTTCGCAAAGCCGCAGGTATCCATAACTCCGAACAAAGAAGAAATGGTGGGATATTCAAAGGGAGTGGGTTCTCCCCGGTAATCAAATCCTGTCCAGATAAAAATTCCGGAAACATAATCCTTGTCATGTACTTTTTCCCAGCATTCCTGCATGGTGCTTCCCCAGTTCGTCGCATAATCATCATAATCATTTAAAATATGTTTTTCCGGCCGCTTTTTTACCTCTCCGCGAATGGTCAGCGCAGAATTATTTTCACTGCATACAAACGGCTGATCCGGATATTTCTCATGAAACTGTTCGATTACCTGCAAATTATAATTAATTCCCGTAACATCCATTTTCAGCGCAGCGCCTTCCTCTTCAAACCAACCGAACTGCATGGCTCCGGTGGTCGGTCTGGAATCATCCAGCTTTTTGACAAGACTCTGTAATTTGCAGAAAACCCTTGCGCCTTCCAAGGTTCCCTGTCTGGATTCCTCGTTAAACAAAGACCACAGAATAATGGACGGATGATTTCGATCCCTTTTGATCATAGCTCTTAACTGATCCAGATTGGAGGAAATCGTCTCCAGCCTTCTGTTTTCATCAATTACCAGAATACCGTATTCATCACAGGCATCCAGCACTTCTTTTGCCGGAAAATTGTGTGCCGTCCTGAGAGCATTTGCACCCATTTCCTTCAATCTGCCGATCCGGTAGTGCTGAATCGCATCCGGTACAGCAACACCTACACCGGCATGATCCTGGTGATTGCATACTCCCTTAAGTTTCACTTGACGCCCATTCAGAAGAAATCCTTTTTGCGCGTCAAATACAGCCGTGCGGAAACCGAACTTTACACGATCACAGTCCACAAGCTCTCCATCCTTTAAAATTCTTGCTTCCGCTGTATACAAAACCGGATCTTCCACATCCCAGAGCATAGGATTTTTCACACTTATCCGGTTTAAAATATCTGCCTGTTCATCCGCACCGATAGCTCCCTTTTTCTTTTTTACGGCAATCTGTCTGCCCTCCCGGTCCAGAATGCGCACTTCCAGTTCAAACCGGTCCGATTCATAAGCGCTGTTTTCCACCGTAGTCTGCGCATAAATGCTCCACTTCCCGTCTTCCTCTTTTACCGGCTTGATCCACAATCCGTTATGGGCAATATGCAGCATCTCCTTGATATACAACCTGACATGCCGGTAAATACCGATTCCGTCATACCACCATCCCTCAAAATTGACACCCGGTACTTTCACTGCCAGAATATTCAGATCGGTTCCCGTATGAATCCGCGTTGTAAGATCCACGGTCGTTTCTGCATAAGAGCTCTGCACATCCGCTGTTTTGGATCCGTTAAAATACACTTCCCCACAGGGTGAAATGCCTTCCAGAACCAGAAGCACATGCTTATTTTCCGTTTCTTCATCCAACACAAATGTTTTTCGGTACCAGACGGTTTCGTCCTTTTTGGAGCCTCTGCTGGAACAGCCTTTGGATGTAAAGGCCGCTTCCACACGCCGGTCATGCGGCAGATTTACCTTTCTCCAGTTTTCGTCATTATATCTGACAGAGGCAAAACCGTCCGCGCCCCCCATCTTTACGCTGTTGTATGCCTGCGTGTGAGAATAAGATGCTCGCTTCCGTTCATCCTTATCTTCCACCGCAAATTTCCAGTCAAAATCCGCATTGAAAACCTTCCGCATTCTGTTCTTCCCTCTCATTTCCGGCTGCATTCATGCCGGCTTACAACATCCGCTTTTTAACGTCGGCCCGGCGCCCTTTTTGTAATTGTCAGCAGCCTTCTTTATAAAAATCAGCCATCATCATCAATAATCTTCCGTTTGCACTGGCATTGGGCATCCACGGCGTATAATATGGATCATTATCCGCGTATCTTTCCGGCAGATAATATTCTTCGCTCATGCCCCATTTCATCTGTGCCTTTAAAGTCTGTTCGGCCTTCTGCCTCTCTCCCGTATGAAGCCACTCGTAAAACCAGTACAAATCCGAAAAAGATGTATACCAGGTGTGTCCGGCCCAGGGGTCGGTATCATGATAAGCCAGGCGTCCGGTATTCATGCGTCCGGTAAAGCCGTTTTTCATCAATTGTCTGTTACGGAACCAGTTTTCAACCAGTTTCGCTGTATGGCTTCCGGACTCAATCACGCCTGCCCTTAACAACATTCCGGGTCCGTCGGCAAAATAAGCGCCTTTCGGCGGATCCGGCGGAATTTCACCGATTTTATTCGGCAGAAAAATTTCTTCCGTGGATGTATTTTTTTCCTCTTCTCTGCGCAGCACTTCTTTCATAGATTTCATATAGTCGTCATAGGCTTTACGGATTTTTTCACTCTCCGAATCTTCAAATAATTCAAAAACTTCCGCCAGATAACGGTATCCAAGCAGATTGGTTCCGTCGGTCATGCACCAACTCTGCCCGACTTCCGGCCAGTCACAGGACTGCATAGGCGGAAACAGCCCTGTTCCTGCGAATCGGCCGTTCCGTGTTTTTTCACGCTGCCTTTCCATCCAGTGAAAAGCAAGCAGCAAAGGTTCCCTGAAATGCATAAAAGCTGCCTTATCTTTCCGATACAGAAGATGTACGGCACATCCCATACAGGAACCTCCCGTAATGCTGCCCCATTTTTGTCCGCTCAGATTCTGTACTGCGCCGCAATCCTCTCCTTCTTTGGCCTGCAACGTAAAAAAGAAGGTCTCATAAGCCTGCTGTGTAAAATCGGAAAAATCCCCGATCCGGTCAAGAGCCATCAGAAATTCCACGGCTTCCACCGGCCAGATCACACGCTGCATTCCGCCCTGCCTCGGCAAAACATAATCTTTTCCAACCGGATAAGAAAACATCTGAAGACATTGCATCACCAGATTGGAAACCAGTTTATGATATTTCTCCCCTCCCGGATAAATCCGGATTCTGCCTTGTTTTTCTTTCCAGTAAGCAAGCACATTTTCCTTTTCCCTGTCATAATCAAAGGAAGCAGCTTCACCATGCCGGAAAGCCAACTGTAATCTTTTGCATGCAAACGGTTTTAAGGATACTTCAAAAGTAAGAAGCCTTCTCTGATACCAGGGAAGTCCTTTTTCATCCCCCTGCCATTGTAAAACGAAGGAATCTTCGTTCTTTAACAGAATTTCATACTCTCCATCCGTCATCTTATCCTTCTGATAGGTCCACTGAGTCGGAATATATCCCCAGTTATGTACATTTGTGTTATAATGCGCATATCCGTCCACTTCGGATCCGGTCAGGTATTCCTCCTGTCCGGTACGCGGAAGAAGCGCCATTTTAACGGAAATTTCCTGTTCTGAAGGATTTTCAAACAAAAATTCCGTATAGCACACCGGCTTACGCGCAATCGTACAAAAACTTTCCATTGTCACGGCACATTCTCCGCACATTTGATGAATTCTGTGAACCGGTGCGCCGTCTTCTCTGGTTTCGTATTTTACTTCGGAATACAAAGGAGCTTCCAGCTCTTCTCCGTAAAGCAATCTGAGACCGGCAGAGCAATACCCTCTGGTCGCTTCCACCACATCTCCGCAGATCAGCATCATGTCCGGCCACATGGTAAACATATTTTCCGAAAAAGGCGGATGAACATATCTCTTACTGGTAAACGGTTTTTTCCATTCTTCTTTTAATTCTGCATATGGCATAATCGTTTTGTCTCCTTTTTAATACAAATCGGTATTATGAATATAAAACGGCAGCGGGAACCAGGCATTCCGTTCTCCGATATTTCTTTTTTCAGGCAGGAAAATTCTGGGAGAAGGCCCGAACAGGAAGGAATAGACCTCCTCCACGGATAAAGTCACTTCTGCCTGTAACTGTGTCTGCCCTACATAAGCCGTTTTCTTTTTTACTTCAAGTGACAGGTTGCCCCAGGGTGTCTGCAAGACCAGACTTCCTTCCGGCATGTAAGCCTTACTTTTTATCTTCAGATTCATACAGGCTTCTATAAATTTTTCTGGTTTTAATAAGTGCAGTCTTGTTGTCTGTCCGCAGGACACATTTTCCGCCG
Organism: uncultured Acetatifactor sp.; assembly: GCA_934433135.1. GTDB lineage: Bacteria > Bacillota > Clostridia > Lachnospirales > Lachnospiraceae > Acetatifactor. The sequence continues at coordinate 241,885 of CAKRZO010000003.1, forward strand.
CATCATATATTTTTTCGCTCATTTGGGTACGAAACGGAGAAAAAGCCAATGTTACTGCCGACAATTTCTGCTGCAGCATAAAGGAATTCACTGCGGAAACAACCTTATCCGGAGAAATCAATTCCAGCTCTCTGATAATGGGAGAAAAATGGTCACAGTAGTTTAAATATCCCTGAAAGATTCCTCTTCCGTCATAAATCAGGTACGTTTTTCCATGCCACATTTTCTGAAACAAACAAAAATCCTGTACCGTTCTCTTAAAATGCTGCGGTTCTGCTTCAAACAAACTCAGACATGCTTCTACATCGGCCCTATCCTCCGGATTTAGCTCACGGAACTGATAATCATAGCGTTCTCCCCTTTTTTGCCGATTTTTAATATTGTAAGCACGAAAAGAAGCCGATTCGCTCAATCCGGCAGATTCAAATCCAAAATGACGATACCGCTCCCGATTCCCATGCAGAATGACCAGATCTACATTTTCTGTTTCCATATCTTCAAAAACCTTTTTCATAATCGTCTGCATATATCCTTTACCGGTATAACGGTGATGCGTCGCCACATTCGTTATGGTACGAGCGGAAAATGCAGTATCGCCCACCATGTAAGTATAGGGAATGACACCGATTGCAGAACGAATCCTTCCCGTTTCATCCCGATACACATACTGCATCTGCATATGCTCTTCGTCCGGTCCGAAGCAATAAGGTAAATCTTCCTGAAAATGCACTTTGAGCAAATCCTGAGAAAATACCAGATCTACAAAGTCCATAAGTTCCTCATAATTTTCTTTGTGAAGTCTCTCCACTGCCATAATCGCCACTCTGCCTTTCCAAAACCTGTCGCTCTAGGTAAACAGGCATTTTTTACTTATTACAAATTCATAAATACAATGGCTGCCACGCCGACAACAAATCCCGCAATCTGCCTTTTTATAAACTTCTCCCGAAAAAACACAAGCGAAATCAAAAATACGATTACCAGCTGCCCAGCCGAAATGATCGGGAAAAAGACAGACGCCGGAATGCTCACAAGGCATACCATCACCAAAAGATTGGTGACTCCGTTACAGATCCCGCACAAAGCTGCAAGATATCCTCCTTTGCAAAGGATCGTTTTTAGTTCTCTTTTTTCCCGTATGCAGGTAACAATTCCCAAAAATACCGTTACCAGGAAGAGTGCGGTAATCATAAAAGTGGTATCATACTTTCCCTGAAAATTAATCTGCTGCTGTCTTTGCACCACGGAGCAGAATCCGTTTGTAAAAAAAGCTGCCAGAGTGTAAATAACCCACTTTGCGGAAGCTCGTTTTTTTTCTCCATTCGACTCATTTCTTGTCAAAACCAGGGAAACAACAAGGCACAGCATACCGATCATCTGCAGCACCTCCGGTCTCTCCTCCCAGAATAAAAAACCATAAACTGCGGGAATAACAAGAGAGTAGGACAAAATAAGCACCGTAATCGCCAAAGAACCTATCCTTAAAGCTTCCATTGCAGCAACGGTTGTTATGGCATAGCATACCGCAAACATTCCCGCAAACGGAAGAATCTTCGGACTAAAATCCTGACCCTTTATCCGAAACAGAAAAACTACGAGGGCAAATAAGGAAACCATGGTGCTGAATAATAATTCCCCGCCCCGGCATTTTCTGTGGTAAGCCTTTTTCAGTATGGACTGCAGGCTCAGCGTAACGGCACAAAGTCCCATAAATAAGTAATTCATATTAATTATGCACCTTTATCTGTTTGCATTTTCTTTCTAGTACAACATACAAGAAATAACTGGCCCAATAACGTAGAATGAATTTTTAATCTACAAAGAAGAAAAACGCAGGCGTAGCGGGCTACGTCAAGTTTTTCTGATGCAGTAGATGAAAATTCAGGCAAGTTATTTGGTCTGGTTATTTGCAGGACGGTGTACTAGTTCTCGACGGTACCATCCAAAGCATCTGTATGAAGCAGAAAATCGGCTACATATTTTCCGATAATCCGATATCCCTGTTCCGTATAATGAAAACCATCCGGACGTCTTATTTCTGCATTACCGAAAACGTAAGAATATAGATCCAAAACCCGGAGTCCTCTTTCCGCCGCTATGTGCTCTGCAATTTGGTTTCTCTCCTTTACGGTTTCATTCTCTTCTCCGTAATTTTCCGTATCATCCGGTAGCGTCAGAGGTGTTGTTTTTAAAATAACCACGTTATAAGCTTTCAGCAGATCCATGGCTCTGTTATAACCATTCCGATAGTTCTCTGCGTCTAAATGAAAACCATGTAATCCGTTATTAAAACTGATAAGATGATAAGTCGAATCCTTTAAAACGGTTTCCAGCTGTGCAAAAAACACTTCGGAATCCAATGCCCTGCTTGTAACCAGTTTATCAACATTATAATTTTCCTTCATGCAATCCGATACGGTATCATAATATCCGTCACAAACAGAATCTCCTGTCAGAAGAATCCTTTTTTTCTCAGTGTCCCGGCAATTGACGCACCAAACTCTTGTCCACTCTGTATTCTCTTTTATCACCATCTTTTTTCTGCTTATCCTTTCTGCAATCTTTACTCTTTTTTTGACCCTTTCCGATATCCCTCACTGTTTTCTCAACCCTGACAGACTTAACCTTCCAGTTCAAAACGGACATGAAAGCTGTCTTTTTCGTCTTTTTCCAGGCAGCAGGCACAAAGCAGCGCCTTCGCTTTTCCGTTCTCAAAATAAA
>CAKRZO010000004.1 GCA_934433135.1 uncultured Acetatifactor sp.
GGCGTGAATATGGATTTCCCGAAGATTCACGAAAGTGAATATCGTTTTTGTTTGATTATGTGGGAGCATGAGCCGGTGACAGCTGTTGAGCTTGTAAAGCTCTGTCAGGAACAACTCGGCTGGAAGCGAACCACTACTTATACTGTTATTAAACGCCTTGGAGAACGTGGCGTATTGAAGAATGATAACAGCATCATTACATCTCTCGTTTCTAAAGATGAAGCACAGGCGTGTGAGATTGATGAATTGGTTGAGAAAAAGTTTGAAGGTTCTTTGCCCGCCTTTATCACTGCTTTTACAAAACATCAGGATATGTCCGAAGATGAACTCGACGAAGTACAGCGTATGATCGACCGCATCAGGAAAGGAGGTTCACAATGAACAAACTCTTTTTGAAAATCATCAACATGAGCATTTCGGCAAGCTGGCTTGTTTTGGCTGTGCTGATTCTCAGATTCGTTCTGAAGAAAGCTCCCAAATGGATCAATGTTCTGCTTTGGGGCATTGTAGCCATCAGATTGATTTGCCCATTCTCTTTTGAGAGCGCATTGAGCCTTATTCCGAGTGCTGAAACAATACCGTTGAATATTGGATTGGATACCACTCCAACCATCAATAGTGGTATAAATGCAATCAACAATGCCGTTAATCCTATCATCAGTCAGACTAATACTCCGATGAGAGGCGCAAGTGTAAATCCTATGCAGATTACCATCGGTATCTATGAATACCTCTGGATTTTCGGCATGATTGTATTAGCTTTATATACAGCTATCAGCTATTGGCGTCTGCGCTGCAAAGTGGATACTGCTGTTCGCTACAAGGACAATATTTTCCAGAGCGAGAATGTAAGTTCTCCATTTGTCTTGGGCATCGTCAAGCCGAGAATTTATCTGCCTTTCAAACTGGACGGGCAGAATTTGGATCACGTTGTTGCCCATGAGCAGGCACACATTCGCCGCAAAGACCATTGGTGGAAGCCTCTTGGCTTTTTGCTGCTGACACTTCATTGGTTCAATCCTCTGATTTGGCTGGCTTATGTGCTGCTGTGCCGTGACATTGAGCTTGCCTGTGACGAAAAGGTTATCAAGGAACTCGGCAACGAGCAGAGAGCCGGCTATACCCAAGCACTTGTGGCTTGCAGCGTAAACCGCCGGATGATTGCTGCTTGTCCTCTCGCATTTGGCGAAGTTGGTGTAAAAGAGCGAGTGAGGTCTGTGATGAATTATAAGAAACCTGCCTTTTGGATTATTATTCTGGCAGTCATTGCCTGTGTGATCGTTGCGGTCTGCTTCCTGACCAATCCGAAACAAGACAGCTATACGTTGCGAATCGTTGTTCCGGCGGGAAGCCAAAAAGAATTTGTATATTCAGATGAAGAAGTCAGTACAATCAAGAACTCAATCAAAATATGGTCTGGTGATGGATTAGGTGATACAGAAGTTCTTTTGTCCCCCGTTAATAAAGCAACAGAAACTGGATATACAGCAACTTATCTTACTCATGGAATGCCCGTGGTATTTGATGCTGAAAAAGATACATGGTTCAAAGTGGGTGTGAATATGCAGAATCCCACCGACGAGGATATTTTTGTTTATGTTGAAGTGGAGAATGTGGAGGTTCGCATTTCAGACGAAAGCACTCCCGATAGTATTACTTTTGAAGCAGAAATCCTTGAAATTTATGACGGATATTTTCTTGTGAAGCCAGAAGCCAGTTGGACTATAAATAGTGCAGATCAAATAGAAGTGCCTATGGAACATATGGGTGCATCCCCAGAACCAGAGATTGGAGATATAATTGAAATCGCATTTGATGGCGAAATATTAGAAACTTATCCGGCACGTATTAAAGAGGTTTACAGCATCAGCGTTATCAGAGATATATCTGAAAGTACAGATATACTGGAGATATTCCAAAAGAATATTTCTGATGATGAAACAATCATAGTGACTGATTATGTGTATGCTGATGATGAAGTCTATGGTCTTGATGGTATTGTTCAGTATGCAGATGAAACGGGTAGTCCTTGGAAATTAGCATTTATTCGTGATGGTGTTGTGCATCCTGTAAGTCAGGATTGGGGAACGAATTATATCATTGCCGGTGACCTTAACTATCTCGGAAATGGTATCGTCCAAGTATATATCGAAGATACAAACGATGGGGCGATTTATCAGTGTTCCATGGAGTACACTTATGATTCAGAAAAAAATCACACTAATTTCAAGGCAACCTCTAATAAAGTTGCAGATCGAACTTTAACGCAGGAGGAAATTGATAGAGTCAATGATACATTTAAAGGAAACATAGTGCATCCGCTTGACCAGTTTTGCAACTTTTTCGCCGGGACAACTGAAAGAGAAAAGGAGAACTTGAAATCACAAATTGTGACTTCAAGTTGGGGAAGCAAAAGAAAATTATCGTATGTATTTACAGAGCAGGGAAGTTATATGTTAATTGAAGAAAATGCGTGAACTCCCGGTTTTATACCGAGGAAGAAGCACCGCAGGAGCGCAGGACGTGTCCTAAGCACAGCAGGTAAAGAAGGGCAAGGGTGATTTGTCCGGCAAGCATCCCCCACAGATAGCCTTTGATCCCGAAATGCGGAACCAGAAAGAAGACAAAGGCAAGGCGGATAAGGATGCCGAGGGCATTGATGAGAAAGATGCGGCCGGAGCAGCCCAGTCCCTGAAGAATGCTGGATAGAGTGGTGTCCAAGTAAATAAAAGGGCAGATAAAGCTTAAAGTCTGAATAAAATGACCGGCAAGAGGACTGTGAAAAAGAAAATTTCCCGCCCATTTGCCGAGAAAAAGGAAAACAGCCATGCAGAAAAGACCGAGAAGAGCACAGAAACGAATGGTCTGCAGGGTGTTTTCTTTTACTTTTCGGAAATTTCCTACGGCATAGGATTCCGAAATCAGTGGAAGAAGCAGAATGGAAATGGAGCTGGTTACTGCATTGGGAAAGAAGATAAGCGGCATGGCCATGCCGGTAAGGACTCCGTAAACGCTTAAGGCCGTGGTGACATCGTATCCGTAAAGGCGAAGCTTTGCCGGCAGAGTTACGGCTTCTATGCTCTGCAGAAAATTCAGAACCATTCGGTTGGCCGTCAAAGGGAGAGCACAGACAAGAAGATCATGGTAAGTCCGGCGGAAAGCGCAGGGCAGAATGGGAGACGAAAGGACAGATCTGTCCGGCAGGGAAGCATAGCTTTTGCGGTAAGCGGAAAAAATGCAGAAAACAGATACAAGGACACTTGCCAGTTCGCCCAAAGTAAGCCCCAGAGCGGCTATCCGTATGGAAGGGAGATATCCGCGGGAAAGAGTCCATGCAGAAAGACCGTATACGCAGCTTACCCGGATCAGCTGTTCCGTCAACTGGGTTACGGACGGGACTCCGGTCTTTTTGACACCGTAAAAATAGCCGTTAACGCAGGAGTGTACGGCGCTTAGAGGAATAGAGAAAGCAAGAATCTTAAGTATGGATGCAGTCCGCGGTTCCTGCAGAAAGACTGCGGCAATGGGATCCGCGGAAAAGAAAATCAGGACATTGCACAAAATCGATAACGGCAAAGAAATACTTAAGCCTGCAGCAAGAGGACGAAAAGAAGGTCTGCCCTGACAGGCCGTCTGTTCGGCAACCGTCTTGGAAATGGCCGTCTGGTATCCTGCGGACGTAAAAGCAAAGCTCAGGGAGAGGACGGGGCCTAAAAGCTGATAAATTCCCATGCCTTCTTCTCCGAACAATCTGGCGAGATAGATACGGTAAAAAAAGCCGATCACGCGGCTTACAACTCCTGTCAGAGTCAGAATGATGGTACCGGTTATTAAGGGATGGAGACGGCGTTTGGACGTGGGAGACGGCATAAAAGCGAACTTCTTTCCGGTGTTTTTATAAACATATTCGGGGCGGTCGGTTGACAGAACCTGCAAATAATGTTATATTGTGTGGGAATTCCGAACCGGTGCCTGAAAAGGGCGGCAGTTCGGCAGGTTGATTACGAAATGTAAGTCGGACAGTAGTAAAAAGGTGAGAAGCATGATTTATCTGGATAATGCAGCGACTACCAAAACGGCACCGGAAGTGGTTGCGGCAATGCTTCCGTATTTTACGGAGCAATACGGAAACCCCAGCAGCATCTATTCTTTTGCTTCGGAGAGTAAGAAAGCGATGGAAGGGGCAAGGCAGGTCATTGCCGCGGGGATCGGCGCAGAGCCGGGAGAGATTTATTTTACTTCCGGAGGAACGGAAGCGGATAACTGGGCGATAAAAGCGGTTGCGGAAGCTTGTGCGGAAAAAGGAAGGCATATGATTACGACTGCCATTGAACACCATGCCGTTTTGCATACCTGCAGGGAGTTGGAAAAAAAAGGGTTCCGGATCACGTATCTTCCGGTGGATGAGTTCGGAAGGGTGCAGCCGGAAATGCTGGAAAAGGCGATCTGTCCGGATACCGTTTTAATCAGTGTGATGTTTGCCAATAATGAGATCGGAACAATAGAGCCGATCGCACAGATCGGTCAGATTGCCGCAAAGCACGGCGTTTTCTTCCATACGGATGCGGTACAGGCTTACGGTCAGATTCCCGTGGATGTGAATTCCTGTTCCATTGACCTGCTCAGCGCAAGCGCCCATAAACTGAACGGCCCGAAAGGTGTGGGTTTTTTATACATCCGGAAAGGCTTGAAAATCAGATCCCTTCTGCAGGGAGGCACACAGGAGAGAAACCGGCGTGCGGGAACAGAGAATCTTCCGGGAATTGTAGGATTCGGAGCTGCGGCGAAGAAAGCCATGAATTTTATGGAAGAAAAGATCCGGAAAGAGACAAAGCTAAGAGACTATCTGATTGACCGAATCGAGAGGGAAATTCCGTCCTGCAGACTGAACGGAGATAGAACAAATCGTCTGCCGAACAATGTAAATTTCAGTTTTTCCGGGATAGAAGGCGAGTCTTTGGTCATCTCTTTGGATCTGTTGGGAATCTGTGCTTCCGCCGGTTCGGCCTGCACGTCCGGTTCCTTAGAGCCTTCCCATGTGCTTTCGGCACTTGGACTGGATGACAAAACGGCAGGTGGGGCTTTGCGGCTTACGTTATCGGAAGAGACGACGAAGGAAGAATTGGATGTTACCGTTGAGAGCATCCGCAAGTGTGTGGAAAGACTGCGCAGCCTGTCCGGTATGACTTTTGAGTAAGGGGTAAATCGAGGATTAATGAGGATTAATAATGAAAGAAAAAGTGGTAGTAGGGATGTCCGGAGGTGTGGATTCCTCCGTGGCGGCATATCTGTTAAAAGAGCAGGGCTATGATGTGGTCGGTGTAACGATGCAGATCTGGCAGGATGAGGAAGAGGAGCAGAAGCAGGATAACGGCGGATGCTGCGGGCTGAGTGCGGTGGATGATGCCAGAAGAGTGGCACAGGTACTGGGAATTCCTTATTACGTTATGAATTTCAAAAAGGAGTTCAAACAACAGGTAATCGATTATTTCATTAAAGAATATACCGCAGGGCGCACCCCCAATCCCTGCATTGCCTGCAATCGTTATGTTAAGTGGGAGGCGCTGTTAAAGCGCAGCCTTCAGATCGGGGCGGATTATATTGCGACGGGGCATTATGCCAGAATTGAGAAGTTGCCGGGAGGAAGGTATGCGATACGCAAAAGTGTGACAGCTGCCAAGGATCAGACCTATGCCCTGTATAATCTGACCCAGTTTCAGTTAGCGCATACGTTGATGCCGATCGGAGACTACGAAAAGGATGAAGTTCGTAAGATCGCACAGGAGTGCGGTCTGCCTGTGGCACATAAAAAGGACAGTCAGGAGATTTGTTTTGTGCCGGATAAGGATTATGCCGGTTTTATCGAAAAACAACCCGGAGTTTCTGTCCCGGGTCCCGGAAATTTTGTGGACACGGAAGGAAGGGTTTTAGGGCAGCATAAAGGAATCTGCCATTATACCATAGGGCAGAGAAGGGGGCTTGACATTGCTGCGGGACACCGGATTTTCGTGACGCAGATTAAGCCGGAGACCAATGAGGTGGTTATCGGAGAAAATGCGGATACTTTTACGGATCGCGTAGTCTGCGATCAAATCAATTATATGGCAATGGAAGGGCTTGACAGCCCGCGCAGGGTATTTGCCAAAATCCGGTATAACCATGCCGGAGAATACTGCAGGATCGAGAAGACGGATGCCGGAAAAATTCTCTGTCTTTTTGAAAAGCCCGTAAGAGCCTGCACGCCGGGGCAGGCGGTGGTATTTTATGATGGGGAATATGTGCTGGGCGGCGGAACCATCTGTTAGAAAAAGTTTTGCAGAACCCTCTGCCGAAAAATGGTTTTGCAGAACTTTTCATAGCTGTGCGCATAGAATAACAGAAACAGATTTAAGCCGGAAAGGGTCAGAATATGGAGTATCAGAACCGTAGAAACAGTCAAAATGAAAGGAACAGGAGAGCACCCCGAAAGTACTTTTCCGTAGAAGGGACGATTGTAGGGATCGAAGGTGTCAGAGTCGGAGGAGGGCGTGCGGACGGCTGTATGCAGTTTGTTTCCGTGGAAGATATGGATGGTAATCTTGTGAATTTTACCGTAACGCCGTCAACCTATGTGGCGGATATGGAAACGTTAAAAGAGGGGATGAAGGGCGCGTTTTATTACCGGTCGGATCTGCCGGCGATATTGATTTATCCGCCGCAGCACCAGGCAGCAGTGGTGATTCCAGATCAGCGCACCAGGCAGTTTGCGGAAGTAGGATACTTTAACGCATCCCTGGTGAACGAAACCCAGACCCTGCAGCTTACGATTGACAACCGGGTACAGATATTGACAACAAATCATCAGAAGTTTCTGGGAAGTCCTGCAAGGCATGATCTGGTGGTTTTTTATACTTCGTCCACCCGGAGCATACCGGCGCAGACTACGCCGTCTAAGATCATTGTCCTTTGCAATGAGAACTAAAAAATAAATTTTTTAAAATAGTCTTGAATTCTTGGAAGAAATTAGGTACAATAAGGATGCTGACAAAATTTTGTCAAAGTAGTTATGTTCCGGAATGAGGACAGGCTGTTTGGGCAAAATGATATAAAATACTTTTATTTTAGGAGGAACTAAAAATGGCAGTAAGAGTAGCAATCAATGGTTTCGGCCGTATCGGCCGTCTGGCATTCAGACAGATGTTTGATGCAGAAGGATATGAAGTAGTAGCAATCAACGATCTGACCAGCCCTAAGATGCTGGCACATTTGCTGAAATATGATTCTTCTCAGGGAAAATACAAATATGCAGATACTGTTGAAGCAGGCGAAGACAGCATCACCGTAAATGGCAAGACCATTACCATTTACAAGGAAGCAGATGCAAGCAAACTTCCCTGGGGTGAGTTAAAGGTTGACGTAGTTCTGGAGTGTACCGGATTCTATACTTCCAAAGAAAAGGCATCTGCACATGTTAAAGCAGGCGCACGTAAGGTTGTTATTTCTGCTCCTGCAGGAAATGACCTTCCTACCATCGTTTACAATGTAAACCATGATACTCTGAAAGCAGAAGATACGGTTATTTCCGCAGCATCCTGCACAACCAACTGCCTGGCACCTATGGCAAAGGCACTGAATGATTTCGCACCGATCCAGAGCGGCATCATGACAACTGTTCATGCTTATACCGGTGACCAGATGATTCTGGACGGACCTCAGAGAAAGGGTGATCTGAGAAGAAGCCGTGCAGGTGCATGCAATATCGTTCCTAACTCTACCGGCGCTGCAAAAGCAATCGGTCTGGTTATTCCGGAACTGAACGGCAAACTGATCGGTTCTGCACAGCGTGTACCGACCCCTACCGGTTCTACCACCATTCTGGTTGCCGTTGTAAAGGGCGAAGTTACCAAGGAAGGAATCAATGCAGCTATGAAAGCAGCAGCTACCGAGTCCTTTGCTTATAATGAAGATGAAATCGTTTCTTCCGATATCGTAGGAAGCACCTATGGTTCCATTTTCGATGCAACCCAGACCATGGTATCCAAGATGGAAGACGGCAACTCTCTGGTTCAGGTTGTTGCATGGTATGATAACGAGAACAGCTATACTTCACAGATGGTTCGTACCATTAAATATTTCAGTGAACTGGCTTAAGGTATCATAGTATAATGCTCTGTAAATTATAAATTGACCTATCAAGGGTCCGGTCCTTGGACCGGACCCTTTTGTAAATGTAACAGAAATGGAGGCTAATGTGAAAAAATGCATTGAAATGCCATCGCATCTTAGATGCGATTTTTCACACGGCTATTTGTGCCGCAGGCGTCACAAAGTAGCCCTGATCGCAGCGTCAAATCTGAAATTTGACGCGCGGTTCCTCCGACGCTAAAGCGTCTGCGGAATGGAGATTAATATGGGCTTGAACAAGAAAACAGTAGATGATATCAATGCAAAAGGAAAGAGAGTTCTGGTAAGATGTGACTTTAATGTTCCGCTGAAGAACGGAGAGATCACGGATGATACCAGAATTGTTGCTGCACTTCCTACTATTCAGAAGCTTATCAATGACGGAGGAAAGGTAATTCTTTGCTCTCATCTCGGAAAAGTAAAGAACGGACCGAATGAAGGCGAGTCTCTGGCACCCGTTGCAAAAAGACTCAGCGAGAAGTTGGGAAAAGAAGTGAAATTTATTCCCGATTACAATGTAACCGGACCGGCAGCAACCGAAGCGGTAGCAGAAATGAAAGAAGGAGATGTGATCCTGCTTCAGAATACCCGTTTCCGCGGTAAGGAAGAGACAAAGAACGGTGAGGAGTTCAGCAAAGAACTGGCAGAACTGGCAGATCTGTATGTATGTGATGCGTTTGGTTCTTCTCACAGAGCACATGCATCGGTAGAAGGTGTAACGAAATTTATCAAAGCAAAGGGCGGAGAAAATGTTGTCGGTTATCTGATGGAAAAAGAAATCAACTTCCTGGGAAATGCCGTAGAAAACCCGGTAAGACCCTTTGTAGCAATTCTCGGCGGTGCGAAGGTTGCGGACAAGCTGAATGTTATTTCCAACCTGCTTGAAAAGTGCGACACCCTGATCATCGGCGGCGGTATGGCTTATACGTTCTTAAAGGCACAGGGCAAGGAAGTCGGACTGTCCTTAGTAGACGATGAGAAGATTGACTATTGTAAAGAAATGATGGAAAAGGCAAGTAAGCTCGGCAAAAAGCTGCTTCTTCCGATTGACACCACCATTGTAAAAGAATTCCCGAACCCGATTGATGCACCGGTTGAAGTATCTTATGTGGATTCCGACAAGATTCCGGCAGATATGGAAGGATTGGATATCGGACCTAAGACTGCAGCTTTGTTTGCAGACGCTGTAAAGAATGCCAAGACCGTTGTATGGAACGGACCTATGGGTGTATTTGAGAACCCGACACTGGCAGCAGGTACCATTGCAGTAGCAAAAGCACTGGCTGATACGGATGCGACCACCATTATCGGCGGCGGAGATTCTGCAGCAGCAGTTAACCAGCTTGGATTCGGCGATAAGATGAGTCACATCTCCACAGGTGGCGGTGCGTCTCTGGAATTCCTGGAAGGTAAGGAACTTCCCGGCGTTGCAGCAGCAGACGATAAATAAATCGGAATTATATTTAAGAGAATGTGCGCTTTGGCGTACAAGGAGGAATTGAAATGGCCAGAAAAAAGATTATTGCCGGCAACTGGAAGATGAACATGACTCCCAGTCAGGCAGTTGAACTTGTGAATACACTTAAGCCGCTTGTAAAGAATGAGGATGTGGATGTTGTATTCTGTGTACCGGCGATTGATATCATCCCGGCAATGGAAGCAGCAAAAGGAACCAATATTCAGATCGGCGCAGAAAATATGTATTTCGAAGAAAAAGGTGCTTATACGGGAGAGATTTCTCCTGCGATGTTGACCGATGCCGGTGTGAAATATGTGATTATCGGACATTCCGAGAGAAGAGAATATTTTGCAGAGACCGATGAAACGGTTAATAAGAAAGTGTTGAAAGCATTTGAACACGGTCTGACCCCGATTATTTGCTGCGGTGAGACTCTGACACAGAGAGAGCAGGGCGTGACGATTGATTTTATCCGTCAGCAGATCAAGATTGCATTCCTGCAGGTAAGTGCAGAGCAGGCAGCAAAGGCTGTTATTGCTTATGAGCCGATCTGGGCAATCGGAACCGGAAAGGTTGCTACCACCGAACAGGCACAGGAAGTATGCAAAGCAATCCGTGACTGTATTGCAGAGATTTATGATGATGCAACGGCAGCTGCAATCCGTATTCAGTACGGCGGATCCGTATCTGCATCCAGCGCACCGGAGTTGTTTGCACAGCCGGATATTGACGGCGGTCTGGTAGGCGGAGCTTCCCTGAAGCCGGATTTCGGAGCAATTGTAAACTACAACAAATAAGAAGTATCCTGATAAAGACCGGAGCCTTTCCATTCCGAAAACGGTTTGGAAGAGGCTCCGGTTTTTGGTACGGCTATTTGTGCTGCAGGTGTCGCAAAGTAGCCATTGTTCAACAATTTCTTCGATGCGAAGGCATCTGCGGAACGGGAATTAAGCTGACCGCAGTCAGGAAACAAAGAGCTGGCACCAGTAGTAAGTGCCGTTTTGCTCATAGAGGCCGACGCCGATGGACGTAAAGCGGGAATTCAGAATATTTTCTCTGTGTCCCTTGCTGTTCATCCAGGCATTTACCACTTCTTCAGGTGTCTTCTGTCCCCAGGCAATGTTTTCGCCGGCATAACGGTAGGAAACATTCTGATCTTTTAAAGCGGTAGCGAAGGAAGTGCCGTCAGGTCTTGTGTGGGAAAAGGAAGAGACGATTTCTTTGGCACGTACGGCTGCCGCATTTGCCGCTCCGTTATGAATTGTGAGTGTGCTCAATCCGGCTTTTTCCCTCTCTCGGTTCACCAGTTCCACAACCTGCTTTATATAAGCTTCCTGCGTCTGCTGCCCGGAATTGTTGCCGTCGCCGGGTTTATTGGTTTCAGAACCGTTGCTGCCGGAGTTGCCGTCGCCGGGTTTATTGGTTTCGGAACCGTTACCGCCGGAGTTGCCGTTGCCGGGCTTATTGGTTTCGGAACCGTTGCTGCCGGAATTATTGTCCCCTGGGAGATTGCAGTCCGGTGAGCCAGAACCGGGTACGGAAGGAAGCACAAGGTTCGGAAAACAGGACTTAAGCTTCGAAAGAACCTGGTTTAAGTCAAGATTCTGTCTGTAACAGTCGGACAAAGAACTTGGTGTAACATCTACGGCTGCTCCGGCAGAAAGGGAAGGTGCGCTTATGGTAAGGGCGATTCCTAATATTGTTGCAAAATGTGCGATTTTTTTCATGAAGGACTCCTTTCTCCCATGACTGTGCCTGCACAGCTGGGATCCAAACGTTTGACATTGTAACATATTATTACAAATATATTACAAAAATGTTACAAGATATATTCTAACAGAAGGCGTAAGGAGATGCAACCGGTAAAGTCTGGAAGACAGAAGAGGGAATGGTTCGCAGATGCCGTTTGGAAACGTATATAAAAGCAAAAAAAACACCCACATGACGGTATGGGTGTTTTTCGGATTCTATTTTTTATAAAACTTAAGCCATCTTGTTAACAGCTTTGCTGATGCCGGAAACTTTTCTTGCGGCATTGTTTTTGTGATAAACGCCTTTGCTTGCAGCCATCTCAATGGTCTTGGTGGCAGCAGCCAGTTCTGCAACAGCAACAGCCTTGTCTCCGGCAGCAACAGCAGCATGTACTTTCTTAATTGCAGTCTTTACACCGGATTTAATAGCCTTATTTCTGTCAGCTTTTGTGCGGTTTACTAAGATTCTCTTTTTCGCAGATTTAATGTTAGCCAAGTTCTACACCTCCATTTTCTTATCCATTCTGTTTTTTTCTAAAAATGTTTCCCTTAGCCAGACACGGGGGACTAATGTAAACATACAGCTGTATTTTATTCGAAAAAAAAGGTTTTGTCAATACATATTTTCTTTTTTTTGAAAAATAATAGTAGCAATAATCGCGGTAAAACAGCATGCCTCGGAGTAAAAAATGTCATGCGGGAAGGATGGAAAAATGGGGAGTTTTCAGATAAGAACGGATCTGGCGCTGGAGGCAAGAGAAAGCGTCAGCGAAGACGAAGAGAAATTAAAAGGAGTATGGGAAGAAGAATATTATCTGGGCGAGGAGGATATCCGGGTTACCAAAGTGGTGATCGATACGAAAAATGCGGCAAAAGTGCTTGGCAAGTCCATAGGTGTCTATGTGACTATGGAGGCACCGTCCATGGTGGAACCGGATGACGGATATCATAGAGAGATTTCCGAATGCATGGCGGAAGAGTTAAAAAAGATGATACCGGATTCGGATAAGGAACAATCGGTTCTGATCGTCGGATTGGGGAACCGGGAGGTGACCGCCGATGCCCTGGGACCGAAAGTCGTGGATAATCTCCTGATCACGCGGCATGTGGTAAAGGCCTACGGGAAGGAAGCCTACGGCAAAGAGAATATGAATCTGATCAGCAGCATAGAACCCGGAGTAATGGCCAAGACCGGCATGGAAACGGCGGAAATCGTAAAAGGAGTGGTGAAAGAAACTTCTCCGGATGTGGTGATCGTAATCGATGCCCTTGCTTCCAGAAGTACAAAACGGCTGAACCGTACCATACAGATTACCAATACGGGGATTCAGCCGGGGTCCGGTGTGGGAAATCACAGAAATGCACTTACGAAGGAAGAACTGGGAATTCCGGTCATTGCCATCGGCGTCCCTACGGTAGTGGATGCCGCTACGATTGTGGGAGATGCGCTGGAAAAATTGCTGAAAGAGGAGAGCGGATTTGACCGGATGAAATATATGGGGCAGCATCTGGGGATTTTCAGTGAATTCAACAACATGTATATGACGGGAAAGGACATCGATGCCGTGGTAAAAATGGTTAGCTTCACGCTCTCGGAAGGAATTAATATCGCCCTGGATTTGTAGGAAACGGGAAAGATATCCGAATATGCGTCCGGGAAAATGCATATAGATAAGGGAAAAAGATAGGAAAGGACAAAGCCCGGACGGAAAATGAACAGGTTGAAGCGAAAATGGATTTCCATAGAGAAACGAAGAATACTGTTTCTGGCAGTGACCTTTCTGGCGGCTGTCGGGCTGAACGGAAAAAGCAAAGAAACGCTTTCGAATCAGATGTTTCCGCTTTCGTCCTTCCTTTTTTCCGATGGATCGGGAGTGCCGGAAGAAATTTTGAAGACCCGGGCCGAAATTGTGATGCCATCCTATCTTTGGTACCGTTCTCAGATGGAAGAAGGTATGCTTCTTACCCGGAATGAGGGAGAAAGCCGGGAGAATCTGGATCTGATGCAGATGGAAAATCTGGCAGTGGGAATGCAGGAGGAAGACCGGGATTCAGGAAAGGACCCTTATGCCCAAGCACAGATAAGCGCAGAGACAACCGGGCAGCCCGGGGCGGGAGAAAAGCAGACGGATATAGCTGCAACTTATTCGTTTGTTCCTCATACACAGAAACAGTTGCAGCTGGATACGGCGGCTTTGCAGGATTATGAATCCCTTGTCCGGAATTTTTATACTATAGACAGTTCCACGATGGCAGGCAGCGATCAGCTGAATTATGAGAAACTGATGCAGAAGGATGTTTCCCTGCCGGAAGAAGCAAAAGGGGCGCAGATCCTGATTTATCATACCCATTCCCAGGAGGCGTTTGCAGATTCGGAACCGGGAAAAAGGGAACAGTCCATCATCGGCGTCGGAGATCATCTGACTGAAATTTTAACACAGCAATACGGTTATCAGGTGCTGCATTACGATGCCTGTTTTGACCTGCCGGTGAGAAACGAAGCCTATTCCACGGCCTTGCCGGTGATGGAAAAGGTGTTGGAAGAAAATCCGCAGATACAGGTGGTAATTGATTTACATAGAGACTCCATGGATGAGAGCGTTCATCTGGTGACGGATTTGGACGGCAGGCCTACCGCAAGGTTTATGTTTTTCAACGGTTTAAGCAGAACCCGTAAGACAGGCAATATTTCCTATCTGTATAATGAATACATAGAAGATAATCTGGCTTTTTCTTTTCAGATGGAAAAGGCGGCTATGGAATATTATCCGGGTCTTACCCGGAAAATTTACCTGAAAGCATATCGCTACAATATGCATTTGTGCCCGAGAACACTTTTAGTCGAGTTGGGGGCTCAGAACAATACCGTGGAAGAGGCCATGAATGCCTGCGATCCGCTGGCGCATATCCTGGATATAGTGTTGAGAGGGGAAAACAAGGAATAGTCTCATGTGAAGCAGGCTGTGACGCAAAGAAAAAGTTTGGGGACGGCGCGGCAATTAAGAAAAATCTTGCACTGTGTGGTAATTTCTGATACAATCAGGAATGAGATTGATTCAGAAAGGACGAAACAAATGGCAGGAATGGATCAGAGCAAGATACGTAATTTCTGTATTGTTGCCCACATTGACCACGGTAAATCCACACTCGCGGATCGGATTATAGAAAAAACAGGATTGCTGACCAGCAGGGAAATGCAGGATCAGGTTCTGGATAACATGGAGCTTGAAAGAGAGAGAGGAATTACGATTAAGGCGCAGGCTGTGCGGACTGTCTACAAAGCACAGGACGGTGAAGAGTATATTTTTAACCTGATTGATACTCCGGGGCATGTCGACTTTAATTATGAAGTAAGCCGTTCTTTGGCGGCCTGCGACGGAGCGATTCTGATAGTGGATGCTGCGCAGGGAATTGAGGCACAGACCCTTGCAAATGTGTATCTGGCTCTGGATCACGATCTGGATGTCTTCCCGGTTATTAACAAGATCGATCTGCCCAGTGCGGATCCGGAGAGAGTCAAGGAAGAGATTGAAGATGTCATCGGTCTGGAAGCCCAGGATGCACCTTTGATTTCCGCCAAGAACGGAATCGGGATCGAAGAAGTTTTAGAACAGATTGTTCACAAGATTCCGGCGCCTGTGGGAAATCCGGACAACCCGCTTAAGGCGCTTATTTTCGACTCGGTTTATGATCCTTATAAAGGGGTTATTATCTTTTGCCGTATCCGGGAAGGCCGGGTAAAAAAAGGAACCATGATCCGCATGATGGCTACCGGTGCAAAGGAAGAAGTCGTGGAAGTAGGTTACTTCGGTGCAGGACAGTTTATTCCGTGCGAAGAACTCAGTGCAGGCATGGTAGGTTATATTACGGCATCCATTAAAAACGTAAAGGATACCGCAGTGGGTGATACCGTGACGGATGATAACAACCCCTGTGCAGAGCCGCTTCCCGGTTATAAAAAGGTTCAGTCCATGGTTTACTGCGGAATGTATCCTGCAGACGGTGCAAAATATCCGGATTTGCGGGATGCTTTGGAGAAACTGAAGCTGAATGACGCTTCCCTGAACTATGAACCGGAGACGTCCATTGCACTTGGTTTCGGGTTCCGCTGTGGATTTCTCGGGCTTTTGCATCTGGAAATTATACAGGAACGTCTTGAGAGGGAATACAATCTGGATCTGGTAACAACGGCTCCCGGAGTCGTTTACAAGATTCATAAGACAAACGGGGAAGTAATCGAACTGACCAACCCTTCCAATATGCCGGATCCTTCGGAAATTGAGTTTATGGAAGAGCCGATTGTCAATGCGGAGATCATGGTGACAACGGAATTCATCGGTTCCATCATGGAATTGTGCCAGGAGAGAAGAGGCCGTTATCTGGGAATTGAATACATTGAAGGAACCAGAGCTTTATTAAGATATGAGCTTCCGTTAAATGAAATTATTTATGATTTCTTTGATGCCTTAAAATCCAGATCGAGAGGATATGCTTCTTTTGACTACGATATCAAGGGCTATGAGCAGTCCCGCCTGGTGAAGCTGGATATTTTGATTAACCGGGAGGAAGTGGATGCGCTGTCTTTCATTGTGCATGCGGATTCTGCTTATGAAAGAGGGCGGAAGATGTGTGAAAAGCTGAAGGATGAAATCCCAAGACACCTGTTCGAGATTCCGATTCAGGCAGCCGTAGGGGGAAAGATTATTGCCAGAGAGACCGTAAAAGCCATGCGCAAAGACGTACTGGCAAAGTGCTACGGCGGAGATATCACCAGAAAGAAGAAGCTTCTGGAAAAGCAGAAAGAGGGCAAGAAGCGGATGCGTCAGATCGGCAATGTGGAGATTCCGCAGAAGGCATTTATGAGTGTATTGAAGCTGGATGATAAAAAGTGAAAATGCACATGGCAAGCAAAAATCCATTGGAATTATACCTTCACATTCCCTTTTGTGTCCGTAAGTGCCGCTATTGTGATTTCCTCTCCGGACCGGCGGAAGAACCGGTTAAGAGAGCGTATGTAAAGGCACTGGCACGGGAATTGGAGGTGATAGCGCCGCAGGCTGCGGAATATGAGATTGTTTCAGTTTATATCGGCGGCGGAACACCTTCTTTGCTGAAGGCGGAAGAGATTGCCCTGCTGATGCGGCAGATCCGGAAAGGATACCGGCTTTCGAAAGAGGCGGAAATCTCCATGGAAATAAATCCGGGGACGGCGGAAGCAGACCGGCTTAAGGGATATTTTCAGGCAGGAATCAACCGGATCAGTATCGGACTGCAATCAGCGCTTAACGAGGAATTGAAGCGTCTCGGAAGAATTCACAGCTATGAGGATTTCCTTAAGACATACGAGCAGGCCGGTGAAGCCGGATTTACCAATATCAATGTGGATATTATGAGCGCGATTCCGGGACAGACAGTGGCGGATTATGAGAAAACATTGGAGGCGGTTCTTTCCCTTCACCCGCTTCCGGAGCATATTTCGGCCTACAGTCTGATTGTAGAGGAAGGTACCGAATTCGGAGCTATGGCGGAGGCGGGAACCTTGCTTTTACCGGATGAAGAGACGGATCGGTTAATGTACGCAAGAACGGCGGAACAGCTGAAGCAGAAGGGGTATGAACGTTATGAGATCTCCAATTATGCCCGCAGCGGATACCGATGCCTGCATAACTGCGGTTACTGGGAGCGGAAACCGTATCTTGGCTTCGGAGTCGGCGCTGCTTCTCTTTTTCGGGGAGAACGTTTTCGCAACGGGGAAAGTCTTACGGCTTATCTGGCAAAACCGGAGGGTGTGCGGACGGATCTGCAGCAGCTGACTTCGGAAGAAGAAATGGAAGAGTACATGTTTCTCGGCCTGCGGCTTACGCAGGGGGTCGGGAAGAAGAAATTTGAGGAACTTTTTCACAGACCGATGGAACAGGTCTACGGAAAAGTTCTGCGAAAAAACGAAGAAGACGGACTGCTCGTCTGTCAAGGCGACAGGGTTCGTCTGACGGAAAAAGGATTGGATTTAAGCAATTATGTAATGGCACAGTTTTTACTCTAGATTCCGAAACTTCCGTCTGGGAAAGGCACCGGAAAGGCATTTCTGTCATAGACTATAGATAAGAAAGAACCGGCGGAGGTTATTCTTGAAGACCTTTCAAAAACCGTTAACCCAGGAAGAAGAAGCGTCTTATATCCGTCTGTTTAAGGAAGGCAGCGGCAGACAGGCGAAAGAGGCAAAAGAGGTTCTGATCGAGAGAAACCTGCGTCTGGTCGCGCACATAGCCAGAAAGTACCAGAATACTGGAGAGGATCTGGAAGATCTGATTTCCATCGGCTGTATCGGGCTGATCAAGGCAATTGACACCTTTGATGCAGGAAAAGGAAGACTGGCCACATATGCCTGCCGCTGTATTGACAATGAACTTCTGATGCTGCTTCGCAGCAAGAAAAAGACATCCCGGGAAGTGTCTTTGTTTGAGCCGATCGGCCGGGACAAAGAAGGAAATGAAATTCACCTGGTGGATGTGATTGAACAGCAGCAAAGAGATATCGTAGAAGAAATAGAGCAAAGCAGAAATATATCCAGACTGTTTGCCTGCCTGGATCAATGCCTTTCCCCGAGAGAAAAAGAGATACTATTGCTGCGTTACGGAATCGGAAAAGAGAAGGAACTGACGCAGAATCAGATCGGTCAAAAATTAGGTATTTCCAGAAGTTACGTCTCCAGAATCGAAAAAAAAGCACTTCAAAAATTAAGAGAACAGTTTCGAAACGGTTAAGCAAAAAAACACAAAGCAAATTCAAATCAGGCAAAAATAAAACAGGGAAAGGTTCGGAGAACGGACCTTTCCGAAAAAAATCTTATAAGAGTCTTTTCTTGAAACAATTATCCCAAAATAAAAATGAAAAATAAAGAAGGAGTACAGCCGAATGATAAGTGAAATTATGGCGGCCGGAATCGGCGGAATCGATGCCTATCCGGTATGTGTGGAGGTGGACATTTCTACCGGTCTTCCCGGAATCAGTATGGTGGGTCTGTTAGGATCCGAGGTGCGTGAGGCGAAAGAAAGAGTGCAGGTCGCATTAAAAAATGCGGGATATCACATTCCGCCGATGAAAATAACGATTAACCTGGCGCCGGCCAATATCCGGAAAGAGGGAACCTCTTATGATCTGGCGATTGCGGTGGGAATCCTGGAAGCTCTTGGGCATTTCAGCGCAGAAGCGACCAAAGGAATCTTGTTTGCGGGAGAACTTGGACTGGACGGGGAAATCCGGGCAGTCCGCGGAATTCTGCCTATGGTGCAGAGAGCCTGTCAGGAGGGCATGAAAGAATGCATCGTACCGTTTGAAAATACGAAGGAAGGAGCCGTGGTGCCCTTGGCTAAGGTGAGAGGAGCAAAAAACATCTGCCAGGTGGTCACTTTTTTGCAGGAAAAAAGTAAGGAAAGAGAAAACATTCTGCCGGTGGTGTGTGTGGATTTGGAGGCTCTCTTAAAGCAGGGCAAAGCGGCAGCCGGGGGTGATTTTAAAGATGTATGCGGACAGGAGGGAGCAAAAAGGGCGGCGGAAATAGCGGCAGCCGGGTTTCACAATCTCTTGCTGACAGGACCTCCGGGAGGCGGAAAAAGTATGATTGCAAAGAGAATTCCGGGAATTCTGCCTCCTATCACGCAGGAAGAAAGCCTGGAAGTTTCTGCCATTTACAGTGTGGCAGGATTATTGAACCAGGAGAAAAATCTGATTACCGCCCGCCCATTTTGCGCTCCCCACCATTCGGTTTCTCAGATCGCATTGGCAGGAGGAGGCAGTTATCCGAAACCGGGTGTCATGTCGCTGGCGCACAGAGGGGTGCTGTTTCTGGACGAGCTTCCGGAATTTTCCGGGAAAGTGCTGGACAGTATGCGTCAGCCTATGGAAGAGCATGTGATACAAATCGCCCGGCTGCAGGCAAGTGTGTGTTATCCGGCAGAGTTTATGCTGGTGGCTGCCATGAACCCCTGTATCTGCGGCTATTATCCGGACAGGAACCGATGCAGATGCACCCCGTCCCAGGTACAGAAATATGTAAGCCGGATCTCGGGACCGATTCTGGACCGGATGGATTTGTGTGTGGAAGTTATGCCCATGGAACTGAAAGATTTAAATCAAGAAGGAAGGGAGAGTACCGGGGAAATCCGGGAACGGGTAATGGCAGCCAGAAGGATGCAGCAGGAACGGTTTCAGGGAACTTCCTGCCACTTTAACGCCGAAATTCCCTCCAAAGATATCGGAAAATATTGCGCACTGGATGGGGAAGGAGAACGCCTGATGGAGCAGGTATATCGGAAAATGGGGCTGAGCGCAAGAGGATATCATCGGATTCTTCGGGTGGCAAGAACGATTGCCGATCTGGCACAGGAGAAGAGGATCAGAAAGGAGCACCTGCTGGAAGCAATCTGCTACCGGAGGGAGGATACGATGGTGGGAAACAGACCGTAGAAAGGGGAAGAGAAAGATGGAAGAAAAGAAAAAAGCATACGCATACTGGTTAAATTCCATTCCGGGAATCGGAAGCAAAACCATACAGGAACTGCTGGATTCTATAGGGGATTATGAAGAAATTTATGCTTCTTCCGAAGAAAGACTGGGGTGCTTTTTAAAGAAAAAACAGCTGGAGATGTTGGAAGAATATCAAAGAAGCCGGATTCCGGAAGAGGAATATGAAAAACTCTTAAAACAGAACATTCTGTTTTTCACAAAAGAAGAGGAGCAGTTTCCGAAAAAACTGAAAGAAATTCCGGATCCGCCGCAGGCAATTTTTGTAAAAGGAAAAGTTCCTTCATCGGAC
Organism: uncultured Acetatifactor sp.; assembly: GCA_934433135.1. Taxonomy (GTDB): domain Bacteria; phylum Bacillota; class Clostridia; order Lachnospirales; family Lachnospiraceae; genus Acetatifactor. The sequence goes on from CAKRZO010000004.1 coordinate 20,189, forward strand.
ATTTTGTCGGTAGCAGTGGTAGGAGCCAGGGAATGTTCCAACTACGGAAGTTATATCGGAAGCGAACTGGGAAGGAGACTGGCGCTGGCAGGCTTCCAGGTAATCAGTGGGATGGCAAGAGGCATTGACGGAATCTGCCAGCAAGCCGCTCTTGCGGCAAAAGGCGCCTCGTTCGGGGTGCTTGGCTGCGGCGTGGACATCTGTTATCCGGCCCAGAACCGGGCTTTATATGAGAGACTGCTGATAAACGGCGGAGTGCTTTCCTGCTACCTTCCCGGAACACTTCCCAGACCCGAGCTGTTTCCGCCGCGCAACCGGATTGTCAGCGCACTGGCGGATGTGGTGGTAGTCGTGGAAGCACGGAAGCGGAGCGGAACTTTTATTACCGTGGATATGGCATTGGAACAGGGAAAAGAGGTCTATGCCGTACCGGGCAGAATCTCCGATGGATTAAGCGACGGCTGCAATTACCTGATCAAACAGGGAGCAGGCGTGATTTTGGAAATCGATGAATTTATTGAAGAGCTGAAAATGCAGTTCGCTTTAAGATGCACTTTCCGAAAGGACAGGAAAGAAGCAGGGAAGATACAAAAGCCTTTGCAGGCATCGTCTGGAAGAATACCGGAGAGAATGCCGGAAAAAGAGGCCGATACAATCGATGATTTTATCGAGGAAGAGCGGGTTGCAAAAGCGCTGGATATGAATCCGAAGTCCGTGGAGCAGATCCGAAGGGATATCCGGGAAAGTTTGTCTTATCAGGAAACCCTTACGCAGTTGGTACAGCTTGTACTCAAGGGACGAGCCGTGCAGGTCAGTACCGGGTATTTCGCGGTCTGTCCGCCCGGAGGACGATCTGACTTCCTATAAATTTATATCGGTTAAAAGTAAGTCTTGTATGGGATTCGCTTTAACCAATTTTTGCATTGACATAGTATTGCAAGTTTATCACGATCAGCCCGGAAAAGCAGATTGACAGAAGCGTCTCAAAAAACTATAATGAAAAAAGAAAAAAAGGAAGAGGGTATCGCTTATGCACAGAGAACATACAAAAGTCGTTACGATCGGAAACCGGAAAATCGGAGGAGGAAATCCGATATTGATTCAGTCCATGACCAACACGGCAACGGAGGATATTGCAGGGACAACGGCACAGATCCTGCGTCTGGAAAAGGCCGGATGTGAGATCATACGCTGTACGGTTCCCACAATGGAGGCTGCAGAGGCGTTATCCGAAATCAAGAAACAAATTCATATCCCATTGGTTGCGGATATTCATTTTGATTATAGAATGGCGATTGCCGCCATGGAAAACGGAGCGGATAAGATTCGGATCAATCCGGGCAATATCGGGACCAAAGAGCAGGTCAGAGAAGTCGTAAAAGCCGCAAAGGAGAGAAACATTCCCATCCGTGTAGGCGTCAACAGCGGCTCTCTGGAACGGAAATTGCTGGAAAAATATCAGGGAGTCACAGCGCAGGGAATCGTGGAAAGCGCTTTGGACAAGGTTCATCTGATTGAGGAAATGGGCTATGATAACCTGGTAATCAGCATCAAATCTTCGCAGGTTATGATGTGCATTAAGGCGCATGAGTTTTTGGCGCAGCAGACGAATTACCCGCTGCATGTAGGAATTACGGAAGCCGGTACTTTGTTGGCAGGCAATATCAAATCGGCGGCAGGACTTGGAATTATTCTTTACCAGGGAATCGGTGATACTATCCGGGTGTCTCTGACGGGAGATCCGGAAGAGGAAGTAAAATCCGCCAAGCTGCTTCTGCGTACTTTGGAACTGCGTAAGGGCGGAATTGAAGTGGTATCCTGTCCTACCTGTGGACGGACGAAGATTGATCTGATCGGGCTTGCGCAGAAGACGGAGGAATTGGTGAAACAGTATCCGCTGGATCTGAAGGTAGCGGTAATGGGCTGTGCCGTAAACGGACCGGGAGAAGCTAAGGAAGCGGATATCGGAATTGCAGGAGGTCTGGGAGAAGGTCTTTTGATCAAAAAAGGGAAAATAATAAAGAAAGTACCGGAAGAACAGTTGCTTGCCGTATTAAAGGAAGAATTGGATCATTGGCAGGAAACGAAAGAAGAAACAGAAACACATTGTAATGCGGATTGGAAACAGGAATGAGTAAACTTTTTTTTGAGGTATTTCCTTCGCTGAAGCTGGAGGGAACGGCACGGGATATTATGGAACAGGCGCAGGTGGAACGGATTTGCGCAACGAAAAGGCGGGACTATTTGCGGATTTATCTTTTCAGCAGAAGACTGATTGAAAAGGAAATTATCTGGTCAGCGGAAAAGCAGATTACCAGACAGCTTTTTCCCAGGGAAAATATCACCGTAAAGATATACGAGCGTTTTGAACTGTCTTCCCAGTATACGCCGGTTACACTCCTGGAACTTTATAAAGAGAGCATTTTAGCAGAGTTAAAGGAATATTCCCATGTGATTTACAATACGTTCAAGACAGCGCAAATCAGCTGGCCGGAGGAATCGAAGATGCTGCTTACGACAGAAGATAATGTTCTGGTGCGCAGCAAGGAAGAAGAGATTTTAAGGGTGCTGGAGAAGATTCTGGTGGAAAGATGCGGGCTTTCTCTGTCTTTGGCGATGGTTTATACGGAGCCGGAGGATAAGCAGGAAACTGTTTTACGGGGAGGGAAGGAAGAAGGTGCTTTCCGGAAAGGCGAAGAGGAAGCCGCTGTAAAAAATGCAAAGGAACATACCGAAGAAAGTTCCGAAGGGGATACGGGAATCGCAAGAGAAAACACAAAAGACAAGAAAAGCGATGGACAGAAAAAAGAAAACACCGCAAAAAGCATTTCCGCTGCAGACAGTAAAGAAAACGAAAGGAAAGCTGCCGGCAATGCGGCAGAAGATAAGCTCAAAGGAGGATTTGCAGGAAAAACGGAATTCCAGAGCGGAAAAGGAAACTATAAAAAGGGAGAGTTTCGCCGTGACAACGATTACGGACGCGGCAGCGTGAAGCGTTCCGACAACCCGGACGTTATTTACGGAAAGGATTTTGAGGAAGAGGCCGTTAAAATCGAGGAAATTATCGGCGAAATGGGAGAAGTGGTAATCCGCGGGAAGATTATTCGTTATGAGAAGCGGGAAATCCGGAATGAAAAAACCATTCTGATGTTTGATGTGACGGACTTTACGGATACCATGACGGTAAAACTTTTTGCCAGAAATGATCAGGTTGCGGAAATCGAAAGCGGAGTAAAGGAAGGCACTTTTGTAAAAATAAAAGGGATCAGTGTTTTGGATAAATTCGATCACGAGCTGACCATTGCATCGATTGCGGGAATCAAGAAAATTCCGGATTTTACCAGCGCCAGAAAAGACAATGCGCCGCAGAAGAGAGTCGAACTGCACTGCCATACCAAGATGAGTGACATGGATGGGGTATCTGAGGCAAAGGATATTGTAAAGCGAGCCTACCGGTGGGGACACAGAGCCATTGCCATTACGGACCACGGCGCGGTGCAGAGCTTTACCGATGCCAACCACGTATGGGATGATTTGTGGAAAGCGGAAAAGGCCAAAAGGAGCCAGGAAGAGGAAAATCCGGATAAACAGGACTTCTTTAAAATATTATACGGCGTAGAGGCCTATCTGGTAGATGATTTAAAGGAGATTGTGACCAACGATGCCGGGCAGAGCCTGGAGGAAGATTTTGTGGTATTCGATATTGAGACCACCGGTTTTTCACCGATTCATAATCGGATTATCGAGATCGGGGCAGTAAGAATCCGCGGCGGAAAAATCGCCGATACGTTTTCTTCCTTTGTAAATCCCAGGGTGCCGATTCCTTTTGAAATCGAGAAGTTGACAAGTATCAATGACGAAATGGTACAGGATGCGCCGGAAATCGAGGAAGTGCTGCCTGCTTTTTTGAAATTTGCCGAAGGTGCGGTAATGGTAGCGCACAATGCGGATTTTGATATGAGCTTTATCCGGGAAAATGCAAAGAGACAGGGTATCCGAAGAAACGATACTTACGTGGATACCGTGGCGCTTTCCAGAGCGCTTTTACCCAATCAGGCCAAACATACACTGGATGCAGTGGCCAAAAGTATGGGCGTTTCTCTGGAAAATCACCATCGTGCCGTGGATGATGCAGCAGCAACAGCGGAAATTTTCGAAAAGTTTCTTGCCAGGTTAAGAAAAGACGGTATGAGTTCCTTGAAAGAAATGAACGAACTGGGAAAAGACAGCCCGGAAATTATCCGGAAGCTGCCTTCTTACCATGCCATTCTTCTTGCCAAGAACGATTTGGGACGGATCAATTTATACAGACTGGTTTCTATGTCGCACCTGACTTATTTTAACAAAAGACCGAAAATTCCCAAAAGCCAGATCTTAAAGTATCGGGACGGACTGATTCTGGGAAGCGCCTGCGAAGCCGGAGAGTTGTACCGGGCGCTGCTTGACGGAAAAAGCGATACGGATATAGCCAGAATTGTGAATTTTTATGATTACCTGGAAATTCAGCCGGTAGGCAATAACGAATTTATGATTGAATCGGAGAAAATCACCGCCGTAAATTCGATAGAGGATATCCGGAAGATGAATAAAAAGATTGTGGAGCTGGGAGAGCAGTTCCATCGGCCGGTGGCGGCTACCTGCGATGTCCATTTCCTGGATCCGGAAGATGAGATTTACCGAAGAATTATCATGGCCGGAAAAGGATTTGCCGATGCGGATAAGCAAGCCCCGCTTTATCTGCATACCACGGAAGAAATGCTGGAAGAGTTTTCTTATCTGGGAGCGGATAAGGCAAGAGAAGTGGTAATTACCAATACCAATATGATAGCGGATATGATCGAAACCATTGCGCCGGTGCGCCCGGATAAATGTCCGCCGGTCATTGAAGACAGCGATAGGACTTTGACGGATATCTGCTATCGGAAGGCGCATGAGCTTTACGGTCCGGACCTTCCGGAAATTGTGGAAAAACGTCTGGAAAAGGAATTGCATTCCATTATTACCAATGGCTTTGCCGTAATGTATATTATTGCGCAGAAGCTGGTATGGAAATCCGTGGAGGACGGCTATCTGGTAGGCTCCAGGGGATCGGTGGGAAGCTCTTTTGTGGCTACCATGGCTGGAATTACGGAAGTTAATCCCTTAAGTCCCCACTATGTCTGTCCGAAGTGTCACTATGTGGATTTTTATTCGGATGAAGTAAAAGCCTATGCCGGAAAAGCCGGAATCGATATGCCGGATAAAGCTTGCCCGGTTTGCGGGGAAATGCTTAAGAAAGACGGATTTGATATTCCGTTTGAAACGTTTTTGGGATTTAAGGGAGATAAAGAGCCGGATATCGATCTGAATTTCTCCGGGGAGTATCAGTCCAAGGCACATAAATATACGGAAGTTATTTTCGGGGCCGGACAGACTTTTCGTGCCGGTACGATCGGTACGCTTGCCGATAAGACCGCTTTCGGTTATGTGAAAAAATATTTTGAAGAAAGGGGACAGCATAAGAGAGTCAGTGAAATCAACCGGATTACGGTAGGCTGTACCGGAATCCGAAGAAGTACCGGTCAGCATCCGGGGGGAATTGTGGTGCTTCCGTTGGGACAGGATATCAACTCCTTTACTCCGGTACAGCATCCGGCCAATGATATGACAACAGATACGATTACCACGCATTTTGATTATCACTCCATTGACCATAACCTGTTGAAACTGGATATTCTCGGACACGATGATCCGACGATGATTCGTATGCTTCAGGATTTGACAGGCCGGGATCCGCTTACGATTCCGCTGGATGATCCGCAGGTAATGACACTGTTTCAGAATACGAAAGCACTGGGGATTGCACCGGAACAGATCGGAGGCTGTAAGCTGGGTGCTCTGGGAATTCCCGAATTCGGTACGGATTTCGCCATGCAGATGTTGATTGATGCGAAGCCGAAGTCTTTTTCCGACCTGGTCCGGATTTCGGGACTGAGCCATGGTACGGATGTGTGGCTGGGAAATGCACAGACCCTGATTCAGGAAGGAAAGGCTACGATTTCCACGGCAATCTGTACCAGAGACGATATTATGCTGTATCTGATCCAGATGGGTGTGGAACCCAGTCTGGCATTTACCATTATGGAAAGCGTGCGGAAGGGAAAAGGACTGAAAGAGGAATGGATCGGCGCCATGACGGAAAAGGGTGTTCCGGACTGGTATATCTGGTCCTGCAAAAAGATTAAATACATGTTCCCGAAGGCGCATGCGGCGGCTTATGTTATGATGGCCTGGAGAATCGCCTATTGTAAAATCAATTATCCCCAGGCGTATTATGCAGCTTTTTTCAGCATTCGCGCCAAAGCCTTTTCCTATGAGCTGATGTGCCAGGGGCAGAAACATCTGGAAAACATTATGGCGGATTATAAAAAGCGTTCAGACAGCCTTTCCAATAAGGAAAAAGATGCTTACGGAGATATGCGTATTGTTCAGGAGATGTATGCCAGAGGCTATGAATTTGTTCCCATTGATATTTTCAAAGCCCAGTCCCGCCTGTTTCAGGTAATCGACGGGAAAATCATGCCTTCGTTAAGCAGTATCGACGGTCTGGGAGAAAAAGCGGCGGATGCCATTGTGGAAGCGGCCAAGGACGGACCTTTTTTGTCCAGGGACGATTTCCGGGAAAGGACAAAGGTGTCCAAAACGGTGGTAGACCTGATGGCACAGCTCGGCCTTTTGGGAGACCTCCCCGAATCCAACCAGATCAGCCTGTTTGACTTTGTGTCTTAACAGTTCAGACAAGCATTCTTGTGGACAGATTTCATGCTCGCATGAAAATCCGTCTGCATGAATGCTTCTTGTACTTAGCGCCACGTTCTTGAGCAAAAATAGCTGCGAAGCAGCGGAAAGCGCTGAAAGCGCGATTTTGCGAATGCGCGTCTGAACTGTTAACAAAAAATTTTTTGAAAAAAGCTTGCAATTTATCCGAAAGTGTTGTATGATAAACAAGTGCTGCAGATGCGGTATGTGATTTTAAATGGCTCGTTGGTCAAGCGGTTAAGACGCCGCCCTCTCACGGCGGAAACAGGGGTTCGATTCCCCTACGAGCTGTTGACTGTTAGAAATAAATAAACAGCCCAACCCGAATAAGTTCTTGAAAACATTACGAATGTAGATGCTTCAAGAGCTTTTTAGTATCAGTCGGATTGCGGACAAGGTGCAAACGGTCGCAGCGTGCCGACATGGCAATCGAGGGGAATTTACCATGAAAAAAGGAGAGACGTTGTTTTTTCGTGGTAGGAAAAAAAGAGAAAGGGGATGCTGCAGATGGAGCCGGATATCCTGTTCCTTTTGATGATTGCAGAGTTTTTGATTCTGGCATGGGTTCGGCATGCCTGTAAGGAAGAGAATGCAATATAATCTCTATATTCTGGATTGGTTTTTTACAAGAACCGGTGGCAGGATATGGAGATTTTTTTTAAAATAACTTGCATCTGCCTTGATTTTGGTGTATAGTGGGTGGCGATTAGCGGAAAATCAATATCTGAAAAATTGCTGAAAAAAGGCAGAATGAGAGGAAATATGGCAAAATATTTGGTAATTGTAGAATCTCCGGCGAAAGTAAAGACAATTAAAAAATTTTTGGGAAGTAATTATGAAGTGGCGGCGAGCAACGGTCATGTCAGGGATCTGCCCAAAAGTACATTGGGTATTGATGTAGAGCACGATTACGAACCGAAATATATAACGATCCGCGGAAAAGGCGACATTTTGGCCAATTTACGAAAAGAAGTGAAAAAGGCGGAAAAAATATACCTTGCAACTGACCCTGACCGGGAAGGAGAGGCAATTTCCTGGCATTTATATCATGCATTGAAACTGGAAAATAAGAAAGTATACCGAATTACCTTTAATGAAATCACCAAAAATGCGGTGAAAGAATCTTTGAAGCATGCAAGAGAGATTAATATGAATCTGGTGGATGCGCAGCAGGCCAGAAGGGCATTGGACCGGATGGTGGGGTATCGCATTTCCCCGCTTTTGTGGGCAAAGATAAAAAGAGGATTAAGCGCAGGAAGGGTTCAATCGGTAGCCCTCAGAATTATCTGCGACAGAGAAGAAGAAATCAATGCGTTTATACCGGAAGAATACTGGACACTGGATGCCGCTCTTAAAGTGAAAGGAGAGAAGAAGCCGTTTACCGTTCACTATTACGGCACGCAGGACGGGAAGCAATCGATTGCGGATAAAGCGCAGGCAGATGCCATTATGCAGCAACTGCAGGGAGCAACTTACCGGGTAGCGGAGATCAAAGAAGGTGAACGTCTCAGAAAAGCCCCGCTGCCTTTTACCACTTCCACACTGCAGCAGGAAGCCAGCAAAGTGTTGAATTTTTCCACACAGAAGACGATGCGTCTCGCTCAACAGTTGTATGAAGGGGTGGAACTGGAAGGCGAAGGAACGGTAGGTCTGATTACCTATCTGCGTACGGACTCCACCCGTGTTTCCGAAGAAGCGGAAAAAATGGCGGAGGAATATATCCGGAAGCATTACGGAGAAGAATATGTGCAGAAGGGAAGCGCGGAGAAAAAAAGCAGTCAGAAAATTCAGGACGCACATGAGGCCATCCGCCCCACGGATTTGAATCGGATTCCCGTTGCCGTTAAGGAACAGCTTCCGCGGGATTTGTTCCGTCTTTATCAATTAATCTGGAAGCGTTTTGCTGCCAGCGCCATGGCACCGGCCAAGATGAAGACGGTTTCCGCCAAGATTGAAGCCGGAAAGCATATTTTTACGGCTTCCACATCAGAAGTGGTATTTGAAGGGTTTATGAGCGTTTATGTAGATGAGGGAGAAAAGGAAGAGGAAGGTAACTTCTGTAAGGGACTGAGTATGCAGAGCAGCCTGGAATTCCTTTCGTTTGATCCAAGGCAGCATTTTACCCAGCCGCCGGCGCACTATACCGAGGCTTCCCTGGTAAAGACGTTGGAGGAACTGGGGATCGGACGTCCCAGCACCTATGCACCGACTATTACCACAATTCTGGCAAGGCATTATGTGGCGAAGGAAAATAAGAATATTTACGTAACGGAATTGGGTGAAGTGGTAAATAATATGATGAAGAAGGCTTTCCCGGTTATTGTGGATGCCAACTTTACCGCCAATATGGAAGCGCTTTTGGACGGTGTGGAAACCGGAGATGTAAAGTGGAAAACCATTATATCCAATTTCTATCCGGATCTGGACGAAGCTGTAAAAGCAGCTGAAAAAGAGCTTAAGGAAGTAAAAATTGAGGATGAAGTCTCAGATGAAACCTGTGAATTGTGCGGAAGGAAGATGGTAATCAAATACGGTCCGCATGGCCGCTTTTTAGCCTGCCCGGGATTCCCGGAATGCCGCAATACCAAGCCTTATTTTGAAAAAATAGGAGTTGCCTGCCCTAAGTGCGGAAAGGATCTGGTTCTGAAAAAGACCAAAAAGGGCAGAAAATACTATGGATGTATCAATCATCCGGAGTGTGATTTTATGGTATGGCAGAAGCCTACGGGAGAAAAATGTCCCAGATGCGGCTCTCTTCTTTTGCAGAAAGGCAATAAGCTTGTCTGCATGGATGAAAAATGCGGATATGTGACAGAAGCAAAGAATGCAGCAAAAGAACAGGACGAAAAAGGAGAATAGTAAAGCAAAAAAATGAAATTGTCATATAAATTATAATAATTCTAAAAAAATAATGATTTTTTCGTTGTAATCCTTTCTATTATATGGTAAAATGGCGATAAATAAGGAAGATGCATACGTGTCATCGGATTTATCAGCACATTTAAGGGAGGAAAGAAAATGAGCAGCGTACAACTATTGGATAAGACCAGGAAAATTGGAAAATTATTGCACAATAACAATTCCAGCAAAGTCGTTTTTAACGATATCTGTCAGGTTATGCGGGAAATTCTAAGCTCCAATGTACTGGTAATCAGCAGGAAGGGCAAAGTCTTAGGCGTGGCGGAAGCGGAAGGAATTGAGAGAATCACGGAGCTTCTGGATGATACGATCGGCGGATTTATTGACGGACTTCTGAATGAGAGGCTTTTGGGAGTGCTGTCAACCAAAGAGAATGTAAATCTGGAGACGCTTGGATTCGAAGGAGCGGATATCCGCAAATACCAGGCGATCATCACGCCGATTGAGATTGCGGGAGAACGTCTTGGTACGCTGTTCATTTATAAATGCAATGCCCAGTATGATATTGACGATATTATCCTGTGTGAATACGGCACAACGGTAGTCGGACTGGAAATGCTCAGAGCAGTGAATGAGGAGAGTGCGGAAGAAAGCAGGAAGGTTGCCGTAGTTAAGTCTGCAATCAGTACCTTATCCTTTTCCGAAATGGAAGCGATTACCCATATTTTTGATGAGCTGAACGGAATGGAAGGAATTCTGGTAGCCAGCAAGATTGCCGACAGAGTCGGCATTACCCGTTCCGTGATTGTCAATGCGCTCAGAAAGTTCGAAAGTGCGGGGGTAATCGAATCCCGTTCTTCCGGTATGAAAGGAACCTACATCAAGGTCCTGAATGATGTGGTATTTGATGAAATCAAAGAACTGAAGCGCCAAAACAGCAAGTTAAAGTAACAGTTCAGACAAACATAAAAAAAACCTTGCAAGAGGTTTTTTTTTATGGTATAATTCGAATGTTATGAAAAAAACACGCATCCCGATTCGCAGTAGGTGTCAGAAGAAAGGTTTTCTGATTGGTTGCGGAGCTAACCGGATTCTTAACGCGGATACGGCAGAAAAGGAGTGCGGAAGACAGGGAGCGGAAAGCATCCCGATTAACCAAACGGAGGTAGAGACATGAGCGTTATTTCAATGAAACAGTTATTAGAAGCAGGTGTTCATTTCGGACACCAGACCAGAAGATGGAACCCTAAGATGGCTCCGTACATTTTCACAGAGAGAAATGGTATTCATATCATTGACCTGCAGAAGTCTGTAGGAAAAGTGGATGAAGCATACAGAGCCATTTCCGAGATCGCAGCACAGGGCGGCACGATCCTTTTTGTAGGAACCAAGAAGCAGGCACAGGATGCTGTTAAGACCGAAGCAGAACGTTGCGGTATGTATTATGTAAATGAAAGATGGCTTGGCGGAATGCTGACAAACTTTAAGACCATTCAGTCCCGTATTGCAAGACTGCGTGCTATTGAGACCATGTCTGAGGACGGTACTTTTGATGTTCTTCCCAAGAAGGAAGTTATTGCGCTGAAGAAGGAATGGGAAAAGCTGGAGAAGAACCTCGGCGGTATTAAAAATATGACCAGAATTCCCGATGCTATTTTTGTAGTAGATCCCAAGAAGGAGAGAATCTGTGTACAGGAAGCTCATTCTCTCGGCATTACACTGATCGGTATCGGTGATACCAACTGTGATCCGGAAGAACTGGATTATATCATTCCGGGTAATGATGACGCGATCAGAGCAGTCAAACTGATTGTATCCAAGATGGCAGATGCAGTAATCGAAGCAAACCAGGGTGAAGCTGCTTATACCGAGGAGCAGGTTGCAACCGAAGAAGCAACGGATATCGAAGAAGTAGCAGAGAAGGAAGAAGCTTAAGCGGTTTCGATAAGGGAATAAAACCCGAGAGGGAAAGCGAAGACAGTGCAGGCGCCTTCCGGGCGCAGAAATGAGGGAAAATATGGCAATTACAGCAGCAATGGTAAAAGAACTGCGTGAGATGACCGGCGCAGGTATGATGGATTGTAAGAAGGCTCTGAACGAGACCAACGGAAATATGGAAGAGGCTGTAGAGTTTTTAAGAAAGAACGGACAGGCTAAGGCAGAGAAGAAGGCAGGAAGAATTGCAGCAGAAGGTATCTGCAGCATTGCAACGGCAGGCGACAAGGTTGCAGCGGTTGTAGAAGTAAACTCCGAGACTGACTTTGTAGCAAAGAACGCAGACTTCCAGAAGTATGTTGCAGATGTAGCAAAGCAGGCAGTGGAATCCGATGCAGAGGATATGGATGCTTTCCTTGCGGAAGCATGGAATGCAGATCCTTCCAAGACTGTGAAGGATGCTCTGGTTGAAAAGATCGCCGTAATCGGAGAGAATCTGAACATCAGACGGTTTAAGAAAGTGACAGCAGAAGACGGATTTGTTGCAACCTATGTACACGGCGGTGGAAGAATCGGCGTTATTGTGGAAGCTGCCAGTGATGTGGTAAATGATGATGTTAAGGAAGCAATGGTTAATATTGCGATGCAGATTGCAGCTCTGAATCCGAAATATGTTGCAACTTCCGATGTTTCCGAAGAGTATAAGGCACATGAGATGGAGATTATTTCCGCACAGATCGCACAGGATCCTAAGATGGCTGGCAAGCCGGAGAAGGTTATCAACGGTGCAGTAATCGGACGTCTTAACAAAGAACTTAAGGAAGTATGTCTGTTAGAGCAGGTTTATGTAAAAGCCGAGGACGGAAAGCAGACCGTAGCACAGTATATCGCACAGGTTGGAAAAGCAAACAATGCAGCCTTGAGTGTTAAGAGCTTTGTTCGTTTTGAAACCGGTGAAGGACTGGAGAAAAAGAATGAGAATTTTGCAGCAGAAGTAGCAGCACAGATGGGATTATAAGCTGATTTGCGGCAAAAAAGGAAGCGTGCAGAGAAAGTTTGCACGCTTTCTTTTTTTGCCGTTTTCTTTTTCTTTGAAATTTCTTTTGAAAAATTGAGCATTATAAAATAAAATCTTTTACATGTCTGAACTGCTGCGTCTTCTGCCGAATTATAAAAAAAATATAAAGTTTTTATAGACATTTGCTGAAAAATCGGTTATAATGGGAATCGTCTTTCCAAATATTATTCTTTTTAGGAGGTAGGAGATGTTAGAAAAAATCTTCAAACTGAAAGAAAACAAAACCACTGTCAAGACAGAATTGATGGCCGGTCTTACCACATTTATGACCATGGCTTACATTCTGGCAGTGAATCCGTCTATTCTGAGTGCTGCGGGAATGGACAAGAGTGCGGTTTTAATGGCTACTGCACTGGCATCTTTTGTAGGTACGGCATTGATGGCTCTTTTTGCCAATTATCCGTTTGCACTTGCACCCGGTATGGGACTGAATGCTTACATGGCGTATACCGTTGTACTCGGCATGGGATACTCCTGGCAGCTTGCGCTGTTTGCTGTCTTTGTGGAAGGTATTATCTTTATCGTTCTTTCCCTTACCAATGTGCGGGAAGCAATCTTTAATTCCATCCCTGCGACCCTAAAGCTGGCTGTAAGCGGCGGTATTGGCCTGTTTATTGCTTTTATCGGCCTGCAGAATGCAAAACTGATTGTAAATAACGATTCTACACTGGTTTCCTACCAGACCTTTAAAGGTGAAAATTTCCATTCCATCGGAATGGGAGCGATTCTTACGCTTTTAGGCGTATTGATTACCGGTATTCTTTTGATCAAGAAAGTAAAGGGAAGCATCTTACTTGGTATCCTGATTACCTGGGTACTGGGTATTATCTGTGAACTGCTTCACATTTATGTTCCCAATCCGGATGCAGGAATGTATTCTGTAATTCCTACTGCATTTGTAAGCTTTGATTTCACTGCAATCGGAAAGACATTCGGACAGGCATTTAAAGTAGACTTCGGCAGCATGAAGATTCTGGACTTCATCACCATTATGTTTGCTTTCCTGTTTGTTGATATTTTTGATACTCTGGGAACCTTGATCGGTGTATCCAGCAAGGCAGATATGCTGGATGAAGAGGGCAAGCTTCCCCGTATTAAGGGTGCTTTGCTGGCAGATGCCGTTGCAACTACTGTAGGTGCAATCCTCGGTACTTCTACCACCACTACTTATGTAGAAAGTGCTTCCGGCGTTACCGAAGGCGGACGTACCGGTCTGACGGCTGTTACCACCGCAATTCTGTTCCTGTTAGCTCTGATTTTCTCCCCGCTGTTCTTAACCATTCCTTCTTTTGCAACCGCACCGGCTCTGATCATTGTTGGTTTCTTCATGATCGGCAATGTGGTTAAGATTAATTTCGAAGATCCTGCAGAAGGAATTCCTGCATTCCTTACCATCGCTGCTATGCCTTTGGCTTACAGCATTTCCGAAGGTATCGTTGTGGGTATCATTTCCTATACTCTGTTGAACCTTCTTACCGGTAAGGCAAAGGAAAAGAAGATCAGCTGGCTGATGTATGTATTATCAGTGTTGTTTGTTTTAAAATATGTCTTCCTGTAAGAAATATTAAAAAATAAATAAACAGATCTTAAAAAAACATGAAATAAAGGAATCGGCATTTATGTCGGTTCCTTTTTGTGTTATACTACAGAAGCAGAAAATCCGGTAAAAGGAAGGATAGTAGAATGAGTACGAAGACGGAGAATAGGACAGAGGTTTCCGAAGGTGCTTTTGTAAGATTTGAAAATGTGAATAAAATTTATCAGACAGGTGAAGTACAGATACCGGCGCTTCATGATGTCAATTTTGAAATTGAGAAAGGAGAATTCTGCGTTATCGTAGGAGCCTCCGGAGCCGGTAAAACAACGATTTTAAATATTCTGGGAGGCATGGATTATCTGACGGACGGCCATGTCTACCTGGATGGCGAAGAAATATCGGCATATGATAAGCAGCGGCTGACTTCTTACAGAAGATATGATGTGGGATTTGTATTTCAGTTTTATAATCTTGTCCCCAATCTGACGGCACTTGAAAATGTAGAACTGGCGGCGCAGATCTGTAAAGATCCTTTAGATGCGACCGAAGTACTTCGGGAAGTAGGCCTTGGAAAAAGACTCTCCAATTTTCCGGCGCAGCTTTCCGGCGGGGAACAACAAAGAGTTGCCATTGCCAGGGCTTTGGCAAAGAATCCCAAGATTCTTCTTTGTGATGAACCGACCGGAGCGTTGGACTATAATACAGGAAAAGCAGTCCTGAAATTATTGCAGGATACCTGCAGGCAAAAAGGGAAAACCGTGATTGTGATCACGCATAACCAGGCGCTGACAGCAATGGCGGACAGAATCATTACGGTGAAAAGCGGAACGGTGATCAGCATGGTTAAGAATCCTGATATTGTAGACATTGCGGATATCGAGTGGTAGTTACCGCCTGACATGGCATTTTGCAGTGAATCCGGCTTGCAGAATTTTGCCTGACGGAACGAACAGTTGCAAATAAAAGGAATGGAGAGAAAAGATGAAATCAATGCTGTGGAAATCAACGCTGAGAGAAGTACGGCAAAGTCTGGGAAGGTTCTTGGCGATTTTTGCAATTGTGGCTCTGGGAGTGGGCTTTTTTTCGGGACTAAAGCTGACACGTACCTGTATGATAGAGACTGCGGGACAGTACCTGACGGAAAATGAGTTTTACGATTATCGAATTCTTTCCACTTTGGGATTTGACTCGGAAGAAGTGGAGGAAATGGCCGGACAGGACCAGGTTCGGGCAGCAGAGGGAGCTTACTTCTCAGATGTATTATGCGTGGACGAAGCGGGTAAGGAATTCGTTTTAAAAGCGCACAGTCTGACGGAAGGGATCAATCAGGTGGTGCTGACGGCAGGAAGAATGCCTTCGAAAAAGGATGAGTGTGTGGTTGACTCTCTCTTTTTCGGAAAGGACAGTCTCGGAAAAAAGATTCGGATTGCACAGGATAATCCGGATGAAAATAAGAATTTTTTTGCAGAGGAAGAATATACCATCGTAGGAACCGTGCAGTCTTCTTTGTACATACAGTTTGAACGTGGAAATACCTCTCTTGGAAACGGAAAGATCAGCGGTTTTCTGTACCTGCTTCCGGAAGGGATGCAATCGGATTATTATACGGAAGTTTATGTAAAATTTGATGCAGATTTTGACCTTTATAGTCAGGACTATGATACTTTTATGGAAGAAAAGGAAAAGATCTGGAAGCCTTTGGTGGAGAAACTTGCTGCCGGAAGGTATGATAAAGTCCTGGTGTTGTCCCAAAATAAGCTGACGGATGCAAAGTCAGAACTGGAAAAAGCGAAGAGCGAGGGCGAAGAAAAGTTAGCGGAAGCAAAACAGAAGCTGGATGATGCAAAAACAGAGTTGGATGACGGAAAAGAGCAGTTGGATCAGGCATCACAGGAGTTGAAAGAGTCAAAAGAACTGGTTGCAAAAAAGAAAGAGGAACTGACAAAAGGGGAAAGTACGTTACAAAAACAGGAAGAAAAGCTTTCGGAAGCCGAAAAGGAACTGGAAGCAGGGGAACAGGAATGGAATCAGCAAAACGAGCTGGTGAAGTCCAAAGAACAGGAAGCGGAGAACAGCAGAGGGCAGCTGGAGGTTCAGAGCGCTGTCGTAAAGGGGCAGGAGGCTTTGCTTTTAACCATGACGACTGCGATGAAAGCGGGAGACGGTTCCATGACCCAGGAACAGCTTGATGCGGCGTGGAAGGAGCTGGACAACGCAAAAGCGCTTCTGGCAGAGTATACCAGACAGCTTAACGAGGCGGATGTACAGCTTGGGCAGGCAAGGGAGGCTTTAAATCAGTCGGAGAAACAGATTCAGGATGCCAGAAGTAAGATCGATGACGGTAAAGCGCAGATTGCGGAGGGCAAGGCGCAGATCGAAGACGGCAAAGCACAGATTGCAAAGGCGGAACGGGAAATCACACAGGGGGAAAGAGAGCTTGCCCAAAAACAGAAAGAATGGGAAAGCGGAAAAGAAGAATATGAAGACGGGCGGAAACAATACGAAGAGTCCGAAGAGGAGTTTTCCGGACAGATTGCGGATGCAGAGAAAAAAATAGCGTCCGGCGAGAAAAAACTGGCAGAGCTTGAAGAAGCAGAGGGATACTTGCTTGGCAGAAATACCAACGTAGGATATGTCTGTTTTGAAAGTGACTCTTCCATTGTAGATGGAATATCCAATATTTTTCCGGTATTCTTTTTTGCGGTAGCGGCTTTGGTATGTATCACAACGATGAACCGGATGGTGGAAGAACAGCGTACGCAGATAGGAGTGTTGAAAGCGCTTGGCTACAGCAACAGAACAATTATGGGAAAGTACCTTTTTTATTCCGGTTCGGCAGCGGTAGCAGGATGTATCTTCGGTTTTTTTGCAGGGACGATGGTCTTTCCGCGGGTCATCTGGGCGGCTTACGGAATTATGTATAAAATGTGTTCATTAAAGTATGTATTCGACTGGAAGCTGGCGGCAGTTTCCATGACGGTATCTGTTTTATGTTCGGTAGGCACTACATGGTTAAGTTGTCGGTATGAACTTTCGGAAGTGGCGGCTCAACTTATGCGTCCGAAGGCGCCGAAAGAAGGAAAACGGGTTTTGCTGGAAAGAGTTCCTTTTATATGGAAGAGAATGAAGTTCCTTCATAAGGTTTCTTACCGGAATGTATTTCGGTACCGGAAGCGTTTTTTGATGATGGTTGTGGGAATCAGCGGATGTACGGCGCTTCTGGTAACCGGTTTCGGTGTCAGGGATTCCATTGTTTCCGTGGCAGCGGATCAGTTTGATAAGATACAGATTTTTGATATGGAAATGGTATGTAGCCAGTCTGTAGATGCCGGAATGCTGCAGAATCTGGAAAAACAACTGGAAGGAAACGGCATCGGATATTTGACGGTGATGGAGGAAGCAGTGGATCTGGTAACGGATACTTCCACGAAAACGGTGAACCTGGTGGCAATGGATGAACAGGAGGATATTTCACCGTTTGTAAGGCTGTTTGACAAAAACGGAAAGGAGATTGCTTATCCCGGTCCCGGAGAGTGTGTTCTGAATCAGAAATTGGCAGAGGATTATGATATCAAAGCAGGCGACCGGATTGTACTGCGGGAAGAGGGAAGTCCCGAGATGCAATTGACCGTCAGCGCAGTCAATGAAAATTTTATTTATAATTATGTCTATATCACTGCGCAGACCTATGAATCTCTGACCGGAAAAAAAGCGGAGATGAAAAGCGTTTATATCAATCTGGCGGATGGGGCGGATGCCCACAGAGTCTCGGCAGCATTGTTAAAAATGTCCGGAGTTGCTTCGGTTTCCGTGAATGCGGATATGGCAAACCGGGTGGGAAGCATGTTAAAGAGTATGGATTTGATTGTATTTGTGCTGATCCTGTGTGCAGCCGGACTGGCATTTATTGTGCTCTATAATCTGACAAATATTAATATTACGGAACGGATCCGCGAAATTGCAACCATTAAGGTTCTGGGATTTTACAAGAAGGAAACATCCGCCTATGTTTTCCGGGAAAATGTGATTCTTACCTTTTTCGGAGCACTTACCGGGCTGGCTCTTGGGTATGGACTGCATCGGTTTGTTATGGGAGAGGTCAAAATCGATATGGTGGCTTTCGATGTCAAGATTCTGCCGCAGAGTTATCTTTATAGTATTCTGCTCACTTTTGTATTCGCCTGGTTTGTGAATCGTGTTATGGAGAAGAAGCTGGACCAGATCAGTATGACGGAATCCTTAAAGTCAGTGGATTAGATTCTCATACAAGCATGAAATTTGTCTGCAAGAATGTTTGGCTGAACTGTTAAATTCATAAATTCTTAAGTAGAAATCTGGAATCGGATAGTATATAATAGAGGAGTCAGAGAAGATTCTTAATCCTTTATGGCAGAAGAAAAATCACCTGTGAGAAATTTTTTCTGCCACGTTGCGGCAAAGTCGCTTGGAAATGAGAATTAGGAAAAGAAGATGAGGGAGAGTAGAATGAAAATGCACGGAAAAGAAATACTATGCAAAGCGGGGGCATTTGCACTGATTTTGGCAATGGCGGTCTCAATGGCGGGCTGCGGTAAGAACCGTAAGGAAAGTGATGAGAAGGAAGCGGTTCAGCTTGGTACGAACGGTTATGTTTATGAACCGGAATTCTTGGAATTGCAGACCGGTGAAGAAGAATACTGGAGCAATATTATCATGCAGGGAAGTAAGATGTATTATACCTGTATGTCCTGGGACAAAGAGACAGGGGAAGGCACTATTTCATTTTACTGCATGGATCTTTCCGGAAGCAGGGAAAAGAAGCAGCTTCCCATACAGATAGATGAGCAGATGAATCTTACGGCATTTACTGTGGATGAACAGGAAAATGTTGTCCTTCTCCTTTCGGACTACAGCAAGCAGAAGCAGTCTGCGGAAGGATATACCATAGCAGATTATTATCTGAAAAAATTTGATGCCCAGGGAACGGAGGTTTTCTCCGTGGATGTTTCGGATGAAAATGAAGACGATCTGTATGTATCGCAGCTGGTTCTGGATAAGGACGGTAATATTTACGCAGCTTACGATCAGAATATCTTTCTGTTTCAGGCAGACGGAACCCCGCGCGGAAAAGTAGAAAGCAATAACTGGATCAGCAATATGGCATGCGGTCGGGACGGCAAGGTTTATTTTTCGCAATGGGGAGATGACGGAAGCACACAGCTTGTGGAAATTGATTTTGCAAATGCTAAGACCGGAGCGGTTTACGGCAATGTTCCCGACAGCAACAATGACGGTTTGTGCAAAGGAACGGAAAAGGATTTCCTGATCAGTGACGGCAATAAAGTCTATGCGTACGATCTTGCCAGTCAGACGGCAGAGGAAGTACTGGACTGGCTGGACAGTGATATCAACGGACAGTATGTGGAAGAATTTTCCGTAACGGAAGACGGAAAGATTGCCGTACTGATCAGTGACTGGACACGGGCGGATCGGGAGAAGGAACTTGCTCTTTTAACAAAGACAGAGGTATCCAATGTAAAGCAGAAGGAGCTGATTACGTTGGGAACGCTTTCCATTGACCAGAAGCTGCAGGCAGCGGCGGTAAACTTTAATAAAAAGAATGATACGTACCGTGTTAAACTGAAGTTTTATATTAACCAAAATGCGGCATGGACAGAGACCACTTACAGTGATGCCATTAAGGTTATGAATAATGATATGATTTCTGGTTCCGGTCCGGATCTGTATAATTTAAGCAATATTAATATTCAGAACATGGTAAAGAAAGGTGTGCTGGAGGATCTGACACCGTATCTGGAAGCCAGCCAAAATTTAAAGAAAGAAGATTTCCTGGAAGCTATTTTGGAAAACTATACGTACGACGGCGTTCTTGCTTCGATTCCCACCTCTTTTCAAGTGCAGACGGTATTGGGAAGAACCTCACAGGTAGGAGAGGAGATGGGATGGTCCTTGGAAGAGATGATGGATTTCATTGATGAACATCCGGAATCCAGCGCTTTTGAGTATGCAACCAAGGATACGATGTTAAGTTACTGCCTGATGTTTAACTATGATACATTTGTAAACGAGGAGCAGGGAACCTGTAACTTTATGTCGGAAGAATTTAAAAAAGTACTGGAATATGCCGATAAATTCCCGGCGGAGTATCAGTATGAGGAGGACGGCCCTTCTCTTCCGACCAGACTGCGAAACGGCGAAGTGCTTTTAAACACCGCATATATCAGTGATGTGGAAGGATTCTATATGGACCTAAAGCTGTTCGGAGATGACGAGCCTGTGACCTGCATCGGTTATCCTACCTTAGACGGCAGCGTGGGAAGCCAGCTGTATGCAGGAAGCATTTACGGAATCTCTTCCAAGTCCTCCCATAAGGAAGGCGCCTGGGAATTCTTTGAATCCTTATTTGAGGATAAAGACGGATCAGATTACTTCTCAAACGGTTTTTCACCGAAAAAGAGTGAACTGGAAAAAACCTTTGAGAAGGCTATGACACCGGAATATATGATGGATGAAAACGGGCAGATCATGAAGGACGAGAACGGTCAGCCGATTGAGCAATCCAAGGGAACCTGGGGGTATGAAGATTTCTCAATCGAAATTATGTCCTGCACACAGGAACAGGTTGATCAGCTGAAAGCAGTGATCAACACTGCAAAACCGGTAAATTACGGCGATAGTCAGCTCAATACCATTATTACGGAAGAAGTAGCGCCTTATTTTCAGGGACAGAAGAGCGTGGAAGCGGTAATGGATGCCATTCAGAGCAGGGCGTCTATGTATATCAGTGAGAACAGCTAAAGAGGATGGACTTTTCATGAAAAAGAAGAACAGGCGGACATTAAAGACAAGGATCAGTTCGGGGTTTTTTTTAGCCCCCAGTTTTCTTGGTGTTTTGGTCTTTTTTGTAATTCCTTTTATTGTGGTAATTTATTATTCCATGGTTGACAACCCCATAAGTGCCAACTTTGTGTTCTTAGACAATTTCAAAAGAGTTATCCGGAACCTTTCCTTCCGGACGGCGGTAAAAAATACGGCATTGTTTTCGGCAACGGCGGTACCGCTTGCGGTGATATTGTCGCTTTTACTGGCGATTCTTCTGGAATCCAGAATTCCTTTTAAAAGTCAGTTCCGAACCTTTTTCTTAAGTCCCCTTATGGTGCCGGTTGCATCGATTGTATTGATCTGGCGCGTTATGTTTGACTATAACGGAGCGGTGAATGACATTATCGGAGTATTCGGCGCGGGAAAGATCGACTGGCTGAAGTCACAGTATGCACAGGTGGTAATCATTATTTTGTTTTTGTGGAAGAACCTGGGATACAATATGATTCTGTTTATGGCGGCGCTGTCCAGTATCCCGAAGGATATCCTGGAAGTGGCGCGTTTGGAAAGCGCAACGTCATTGCAGACCTTTTTCTACATTAAGATCCGGTATTTGTCTTCTACGATTTTGTTTGTAACGATTATGTCATTGATCAGTTCCTTTAAAGTATTCCGGGAAATTTACCTTCTTACGGGGAATTATCCCTACGATACGATTTATATGCTGCAGCATATGATGAATAATGCGTTTGCTTCACTGGATTATCAAAAGCTGTCCGCAGCGGCGATTTTGATGTCCCTGGCAATGATTGTAATCATCGGTCTTTTGTTCATCATAGAGAATCATTTCGGAAAGGATGTGGAAGGATGAAAAGGAAGCAGCCTGTACGGGATGTGTTTGTGCATAAGGCACGAAAGAGGAAAAAAAGAAAACAAAGGTGGTCTGTGGTAAAAATAACCATCGGAACGGTCTTTGCCGCTTTCTTTGCAATTCTGTTTCTGATGCCGATTATCTTAACGATTACGAATTCTTTCATGTCGTCGGCGGAGATTTCTGCAAATTACGGCTCTGTATTTGCAAGTTCCCAGACAGGAGGCAAAGTATTTGTATCGGAGAAGGTAAACCTAAAATTTATACCGGATATGGTATCTTTTTCACAGTACATAACTGTGCTGTTTAAGAGCCCGGAATACCTTTTTAAATTCTGGAATTCCGTGATACTGGTAGGACCGATTCTGGTCTTTCAGTTGGTGGTGGCGTGCCTTGCTTCTTATGGTTTTACCAGATATCGGGGCAGAATCCGGGAGATCATATTTTTTTCCTACATCATTCTGATGTTGATGCCTTATCAGGTTACGCTGGTACCGAATTACCTGGTCTCAGACTGGCTGGATATTTTAAATACCAGGTGGGCGATCTGGCTGCCGGGAATTTTCTCTCCGTTTGCGGTATTTTTGCTGACAAAGTACATGCGCAGGATCCCGACGGCGGTCATGGAGGCGGCGCAGATTGACGGGGCGGGAGAAATCCAGATTTTTACAAAGATCTGTGTCCCGTTATGTAAAGGCGCCATCTGTTCTGCAGCGATTCTGGTGTTTATTGATTACTGGAATATGGTGGAACAGCCGTTGATTCTGCTTTCGGACACCGAGATGCATCCTTTGTCGGTATTTTTAAGTAAGATCAATGAAGGAGAAATCGGTCTGGCTTTTGCAGTGGCAACCATCTATATGGTTCCAAGCCTGCTGGTATTTTTATATGGTGAAGAATATCTGGTAGACGGTATTACCTACCAGGGAGGGATAAAAGGATAGGAGATAAAGGACGATGAATGAGAATGGAGCCAAAAAGAGAGAATGGATCAAAAATGCGGCGATTGTTTTTCTGACAATTATGTTGATTCTGACGTTTTTCTCGAATACGATCATGAATTATTCCCTGCCGGAGGTAGCAGTGCAGTATGTGCAATCCGGTACGATTACATCCAAGATACGGGGAAGCGGTGTGGTGGAAAGCGATGATCCGTATGAGATCATTGTAAATGAGACCAGAAAAGTGGAAAGCGTTCTGGCAAAAGTCGGGGATGAGGTACAGAAGGGAGATCCTCTTTTCATCCTTGCCGATGTGGAAAGCGATGAATTAAAAGCTGCTCAGGAAGCATTGGATACAGCAGTTTTAGAGTTTGAAAAGTCTATATTGAGCGGAACCATATCAAACAGTGTCATTACCAATGTGCAGAGCGGTACGACCACTTCGGTTGCCGTTTATCAGAGTCGGATTCTGGCAGCTGAGGCCGAGATTGAAGACCGGCAGAAGAAAGCAGCTGAGGCGGAACTGGCAGTGAATCAGCTGACAGCATTTATCAACCAGCTCCAAAGTGATAATGCGGATACTACTGCGGAGCAGAGAAAAGTGGATGCTGCGCAGGCAGCGTATGATGCCAAGGAAAGCGAACGTAATGCCGCCTCTTCTAAACTGGAAAGTCTTAAGAAGGAAGCGGAAAACTATCAGGAAATTATCCGAAAATATCAGATTGGTGTCGTTTCCGGAGGAGATGTGATTCCGGATCCATCTATTTCCAAAGACGAATATGACACTGCGCTTCGTATGGTAAATGATATTTTACCGTTGGAGATGCAGCAGCAGAATGAAGTGATTGCCGCTCTTATTCCTCAGCTGGAGCCTTTGAAGCAAGAGTTGGACAAAGCAAAGACAGCATTGGCTGATAAGGAGGGACATAAGTCGGCCATCAGTTCCAAGCAGGTGGAATTGCAGAACTGGAATCTGGAGCTTGCCGACAGGCAGAAGAAGCTTAAGGATGCGCAGGATGCAAAGACACAGCTTTTGAGTGATATCGCCAATGAGCTTTCTTTGGGAGCACAGCGGGAGCAGATTACCAAAAAGAGAGAAGAAGTGGCAAAATTGCAGGCAAATGCTGTGAGTGCAACGATAGAAGCACCGATTTCCGGAACGATTTCTTCTGTTGCTTTGACTGCCGGACAGAGTACAACGGCAGGTTCTGCCATAGCAACGATGCAACCGGAGGGCAAAGGCTTTACCATGAGCTTCAGCGTAACCAACGAACAGGCGAAGAAATTGAATCCCGGAATACAGGCCAGCCTTGTAAATTCCTGGATGTACAATGACGTAACGGTTACTTTAAAAAGCATCCGTCCGGATAAGACGGATCCGGCCAATAAAAAAACGTTGCTCTTTGACGTAACAGGAAGTGTGAATGCCGGACAGACGATCAGCGTATCCGTAGGTGATAAGAGTGCAAACTACAATCTGATTGTTCCTAACAGTGCAATCCGAGAGGATAATAACGGTAAATTCGTGTTGATTGTAGAATCCAAGGCAGGTCCTTTGAGCACACGTTATATTGCGACCAGAGTGGATGTAGAGATTCTCGCAACGGATGATACCCAGTCTGCCATAAAGGCCGCTTTATACGGTTATGAGTATGTAATTACCACAGCCAATAAACCGGTAGAGGCCGGCAAACAGGTAAGAATGGCCGACAATTAAAATGTGCCGACAAAAAGTGAGGAAAGTATGAAAAAAAGAAAGCTGTTTATCAGTTTTGTCATTTCTCTTCTGACCGGGCTTATTCTTCTCTGGGTAACGAATGGATTAAGCGGCGGTCTGACAGATCAGAATATGGCAGACCGATGGAGTGAAAAAAAGGATGCGGCACAGATCAGCTGCTTCTTCTCTTCGAAGGCCGGTATTGACAAAGACAGTATAGAAATGTTCCGACATTCGATCGACAGCGCTTTGCAGGAGGCATCTGTAATCCAGGATTCACCCAATGCCAATGCAAGGCTCTGGGCAGATGCTTACAGTGCGGACGGACAAATTACCATTGTCGGCAACAAAGCGACGGTTACCGCGGATGCCGTTGGTGTGGGAGGAGACTTTTTCCTGTTTCATCCGTTGCAGTTGCGGTCAGGTGCCTATTTTGCGGAAAGTGATCTGAATCAGGACTACTGCATTCTGGATGAAGATGCCGCATGGCAGCTGTTCGGTTCCAATGATATTGCGGGAAAGACCGTTTCGATCGGCGGTGCTCCGCATGTAGTGGCCGGAGTGGCCAGAAGAGGAGAAGGACATCTGGAAAAAGCGGCCGGTCTGGATGGAATGATTGTTTATGTATCCTATCAGACGCTGGAACAGTACGGGACAACAGCCGGAATCAATCATTATGAAATTGTAATGCCGAATCCGGTCAGCAAATTCGCTTATAATCTGGTGAAGGAAAAGCTTGCTTCCAATGAGAAAGAAACCGTTGTTCTTGAGAATACTTCCAGATATGGTATTACGGCAAGGATAAAGATTTTGTCTTTGTTCGGAACCCGGTCTATGAACGAAAAAGCAATTATTTTTCCTTATTGGGAGAATGTTGCCAGAGGATATGAAGATATAATCGCATTACTGACCTTGATCGCTTTTGGGCCACTTTTGTACGCACTGGTATTGTTCCTTATTTTCGTAATCCGGAAATGGAAACGGAAGAAATGGACGTGGAAAAGTCTTTGGAGAAGATTTACCGATAAACTGGAGCGAAAAGCGGAAAAGCGAAGGGAAAAACGTAAGCGTAAAAAATTATATCAGAATCAATTTGATGAGGAGGAATATGATGCGTAACAATGTTGTAGTGCGTAACAAGGTAAAAAAGCAATTAGTAAGTTTGGGACTTGCAGCGGCAATGGTTCTGGGGATGAGCGCCTGCGGTAAGGACAATGGCAGTTCTTCCAACGAGAACAGTGCATTGGCAAAACAGTATGTGTATTCTTATCAGGATATCGATATGGAATCTGTCGGAGCAAATGATAGCAATGTCAGCACAATAAGGCAAATAGGAGATAGAATTTACTGCCTTGCAGAAGTTTATTCGAATGGTGAGGTAGATGCCGGAACAGCAGAGGCTGATACACTGTCTGCGAAAATAGCGGTGGATGAACCGGGAGTCGACAATGGAGATTATCAGGAGCCTCAGAACTATACCAGAGTTATTTCCTTTAAAGCAGATGGCAGTGAGGTGCAGTCATATGATCTTGAAAAAGATACGGATTCTTCTGAAGATGGAAGTAATACCAGTTATTGGATGAATCAGGTGGTGTTCGGAGCTGATGGAAAAGTATACGGCGTCCAGGAGGGGTATAAAGAAGATTACAGTGATCCGGAGAATCCCGTCTATGAGAGTATACAGAGGCTGATTGCATGGAATACAGACGGCAGCAAGGCTTTTGAGGTGCCTTTGGAGAGTCAGCAGACAGAGGATTCCTATTCTTACCTGAATTCCATGACGGTAAAGGAAGATGGAACGATTCAGTTGCTCTATACCGGAGATACCAGTGTCCTGGTTACGATAGATCAGAATGGAAACCAGACCGGTTCTAAAACGTTAAATGCTGATATTTTTCAGAATATCAATACAATTCTGACAAAGGAAGATGGTACCATTCTGCTGGTAACAACGAATGAGGACTGGACGAAAGCTTATGCTTCCACTTTTGATCCCAATACAGGTGTTCAAGGGGAAAAACAGGAACTGATTGGTAGCTTTATGAACTATAATGTGAATGTCGGAAAGGATACGGACTTCCTTTTAACGAATAACAGTGGTATTTTTACGTATAACATCGGAGATACAGAAGTAAAACAGCAGCTTAGTTTTGTAAATTCCGATTTGAATGCGAACGGTGTTTATGTTGTACATGAGTTGGATGCAGAGCATTTGGTTGCCGGATATTATGACGGCGAAAATTATAAGAATCATCTTGCAGTTTTTACCAAGGTAGATCCGAAAGATGTGCCGGATAAGAGCGTACTGGTTCTGGGAGCAAATTATATAGACAGTAATGTAAAGTCAAGAATTATTGCTTTTAATAAATCCAATTCGAAATACCGGATTACGATCAAGGACTATTCCCAGTATAGCACTATGAGTGATTACATGGCTGGATACACACAGTTAAATAATGACATTATCGCAGGACAGATGCCGGATATTCTTCAGACAGACAGTCAGATGCCGATCAGCAATTATATTGCGAAAGGGCTGATTGCGGATATCGGAGCTTTGATCGAGAAAGATGAAGAGCTTTCCCAGGAAGAGTTTATGGAAAATGTTTTTGAGGCATATTCTACAGAAGGTAAGCTGTATTACGTAATTCCCGGTTTCTCTGTCAGCACAATGATAGGGAAGAAATCCCTGATTGGAGAACGCAAGGGATGGAATATGGAGGAATTCAATCAGGTTCTGGCTGCCGCACCGGAAGGTATTAAAGCTTTTGGTGATATCACCAGAGGTGATTTTATGAATAATCTGATGAATTACTGCGGAAATGATTTTGTGGATGCCGCTACCGGAAAATGTAACTTTAATACACCGGAATTTAAGAGTATGCTTGAGTACGCAAAGACGCTTCCGGAGCAGATTGATGATAGTGATTACGATTGGGAAAATTATCAGTCTCAGTATCGGGATGACCGTGCCCTTTTAATGTATACCAGTATTTATAATTTCCAGGGATTAAGTTACAATATCAATGGTAGTTTTGGGGAACCGGTTTCCTGGGTAGGTTTCCCGAACGAAGAAAAGAACGGATCCACGGTAGAAGCAACTTTGAGTTTTGTTCTTTCTGCAAAAAGCAAGAATGAAGAAGGAGCATGGGAATTTGTTCGTTACTATTTGACGGATGAATATCAGAAAGATAACGACTGGGGATTGCCAATCAGCAAAAAGAGATTGTTGGAGAAATCAAAGGAAGCAACTCAGAAACCTTACTATATAGACGGTGATGGTAATAAGGTGGAATATGATGATACTTACTATATGAATGGAGAGAGTATTACGCTGCCGCCACTTACCCAGGATCAGGTGGATGAGATTGTAGATTTTATCGGTACCGTAAATCGTACAGCCTTTTATAACCAGGAAGTTACCAATATCATCAGTGAAGAAACAGCAGCTTTCTATTCCGGACAAAAGAGCGTGGATGATGTTGTCAATATCATCCAGAAACGTGTTCAGATTTATGTAAGCGACCAGATGTAAAAAACAAAAAAGCCGTGTGGGCGGTTAAAACCGTTCACATGGCTTTTTTGTTTGTATTTTGCCGGGCAATGTGGTAAACTATTATGTAACAGCGGAAAAATTTTGCAAATGGCGCGTGTGGGCTGTTGCAGGATGATGACAGAATAGGTGTCGGAATGCAGAGTGAGGGGCAAATGGCAGCAAAGAAGATATATGCGGTAAAAAGCGGGTACAAAACAGGAATTTTTAATAGCTGGGAAGAATGTGAAAAAGCAGTAAAAGGATACCCGAAAGCGGAATACAAGAGTTTTCCGGACAGGAGACAGGCTGTCATTTATCTGGGAAAAGAGCTCGAAGAAGACCGGGAACCGGAGAAAAGGACGGAAGTCTGCCGGGGTGGAATGGAGAAATTGACTGCATATGTAGACGGAAGCTATGAACATTCTGAGCGGCGTTACGGATTCGGCTGTGTTTTTTTGTTGCCGGACGGCAGAATTCTGACAGAAAACGGAAGCGGTAATCAGCCGGAATCGGCGGCTTTACGAAATGTAACAGGAGAGATGCTGGGGGCAATGTATGCAGTCACCTATGCATTAAAGAACGATTTCCGACAGCTGGAGATTTGTTATGATTATGAAGGAATTGAAAAGTGGGTTACCGGAGCCTGGAAATGTAAAAATCCGCTGACACAAAAATATGCGGCATCCATGAGAGCCTGGGGACAGAAAATCGTGATCACTTTTACAAAGGTTGCGGCACACTCCAACGTTTATTATAATGAAATGGCAGATCAGCTGGCAAAAGAAGCTGTAGCACAGGAAAAGGAAATACCAAAGGCGGTAAGGGAGAAGCAGGAGAATGGAGCAGCAGGAGAAGAAGACGGAAGAAATACGACAGGAAGTTCGTCTGAATAAATATATGGCACAGTGCGGAATCTGTTCCAGAAGAGAGGCAGATCGTCTCATTTCAGAAGGAAAAGTAACGGTAAACGGGATAAAAGCAGATGCCGGAAGGAAAATAAGGCCTCATGATAAGGTTGCGTTGGAAGGAAGAGTGTTAGACGGTGGGCAAAGAAAGGTAGTACTGGCTTATTATAAACCGGTTGGAGTTGTTTGTACGGAACGGGATCCCCATGCGCAGACCATCTTGTCGGATATGATTTCTTATCCTGTCCGCGTGACCTATGCCGGCAGATTGGATAAAGACTCGGAAGGACTTTTACTGTTGACAAACGATGGGGATTTGATTGAAAAAATGATGAAAGGATCCCATTTCCATGAAAAAGAATATGTTGTCCGGACGGATAAAGAGATTACAGAACCATTTTTAAAAAAGATGAGCGAGGGTATCTATCTGGAAGAACTGAAAGTTCGGACCAGACCCTGCAGAGTAGAAAAAATCGGAAGGTGCAGTTTCCGAATCGTTTTGACCCAGGGGCTTAACAGGCAGATACGCCGTATGTGTGAAGCTTTGGGATATAAGGTGTGTAAACTGAAAAGAATAAGAGTCATGAATATTTCCCTGACAGGACTTTCCACGGGAGAATACCGGGAACTTACGGCAGAGGAAAGCAGGAAACTTTATCAAATGGCAAATGTTGTGTCTGAACCATTATGGATAAAAAAGTAAAGGATGAGTTGTATCAAGATGGAAAACGGAAAAGCGAATACCAAAGAACTGGAACGGATGAAAGAACTGGCGGAAATTCTGAATAAGGCATCCCATGCTTATTATGCAGAAGATACTGAGATTATGAGTAATTATGAGTATGACCGTCTGTATGATGAATTACAGGAACTGGAAAAGGCAACAGGAGTTGTTCTGTCCGGCAGTCCTACCGTAAAGGTGGGGTATGAGGCGGTGGATGAGCTCCCTAAGGAACGCCACAGCAGTCCGATGCTGTCTTTGGATAAAACCAAAAGCAGAGAAGAGCTGCAAGAATGGCTTGGCGATCATGTCGGACTGTTAAGTTGGAAGCTGGATGGCTTGACGGTTGTATTAACCTACCGGAACGGAGAACTGGAAAAAGCGGTTACCAGAGGAAACGGTGAAATCGGGGAGGTCATTACCAATAATGCCAGAACCTTTAAGAATCTGCCGCTGCACATTGCATTTAAAGGTGAGCTGATCCTTCGCGGCGAGGCAGTGATTATGTATTCGGATTTTGAAAAAGTGAATGAGAAGATCCGTGATGCCGATGCCAGATACAAAAATCCCAGGAATCTTTGCAGTGGATCCGTCAGGCAGCTGAATAATGAAATTACGGCACAAAGAAATGTGCGCCTGTATGCTTTTACACTGGTAAGTGCTGTGGAGACTGCGCAGGGTGGAGACGGGGAGGAAAAAGCGGAGCTGACCTTTGATAACTCCAGAAACCGACAGATGCAGTTTTTAAAAGAACAGGGCTTTGAGGTGGTTGATTATCGGAAGGTTACCAAAGATAATATTCAGGAAGCGATTGCCGGATTTGAGAAAGCAATCGAAACGTATGATGTTCCTTCGGATGGACTTGTTTTAACTTACGAAGATATCGCTTATGGACAATCTCTGGGCAGGACGGCAAAATTTCCCCGAGATTCCATTGCTTTTAAATGGGCGGATGAGATAAGGGAAACCGTATTAAAAGAGGTGGAATGGAGTGCAAGCCGTACCGGACTGATCAATCCGGTTGCCGTTTTCGAACCGGTGGAACTGGAAGGGACGACGGTAAGCAGAGCTTCTGTGCATAATGTCAGTGTCGTAAAGAGTTTAAGACTTGGAATCGGGGATCATATTACTGTATACAAGGCCAATATGATTATTCCGCAGATTGCCGAGAATCTGACCGGAAGCGACAGTCTGGAGATCCCGTCGCATTGTCCGGTATGCGGCGGAGAAACTATGGTTCGTCAGATCGGAGAGGCGCAGTCTTTGTATTGCACCAACGGGGAATGCCCGGCAAAGAAGATCAAGTCGTTTACTTTATTTGTCAGCCGTGATGCTCTGAATATCGAAGGTTTATCGGAAGCGACGCTGGAAAAGATTATAGACAGAGGTTTTGTCCGGGAATATGCGGATCTGTTTGAACTGTCCCGGTATCGTGAAGAGATGATTCAGATGGAAGGATTCGGGGAAAAATCGTTTGATAATCTGTTAGGCAGTATAGAAACAGCCAGGCACACGACCTTACCGAGAGTTCTGTACGGGCTTGGAATTGCCAATATCGGAGCCGCTAATGCCAAGATGCTTTGCCGTCATTTTTCCTATGATCTGGATGCCATGCGAAAAGCAGACAGGGAAGAACTAAGCGCCATTGACGGTGTCGGAGAAGTGATAGCAGGTGCGTTCGTGGATTATATGCAGAATCCGGAGCATGTCAGGGTACTGAACCATCTGCTGGAAAAGCTGGATATTCAAAAGCCGCAGCAAAGCGAGAGCCAGGGGCTTGCAGGGCAGACCTTTGTCATTACCGGAAGTCTGAAGCACTTTGGCAACCGCAGCGAATTGAAAGAGGCGATTGAACAAAGAGGCGGAAAAGTATCCGGCAGTGTGACAGCCAAAACGCATTGCCTGATTAATAATGATATACAGTCGGCTTCTTCCAAAAATAAAAAAGCCAAAGAATTGAACATTCCGATTGTAACGGAAGAGGAGTTCATCCGAACTTATTTGCGATAGAACCATAAAAAGAAAAAGGGACAAAAATACAACAAGGAGTAAGGAAGTATGCCAATCAGAATACAAAGTGAGCTCCCGGCAAGGGAAATATTGGAAAATGAAAATATATTTGTAATGGACGAATATCGTGCGTTGCATCAGGATATCCGTCCGCTGCAGGTTTTGATTTTGAACAATATGCCGGTAAAGCAGGATACGGAACTGCAGATTTTGAGGGCGCTGTCCAATACACCGCTGCAGGTGGATGTGACTTTTATGAATGTAAAGAGCCATATCTCCCAGAATACATCGGCGAGTCATTTGAATAAATTTTATGTTACCCTGGACGATGTCAGAAAGCGGAAGTTTGACGGATTGATTATTACCGGTGCTCCGGTAGAGGACATTGCTTTTGAAGAGGTGGATTACTGGGAAGAAATCTGCGAGATTATGGATTGGGCCGAAACGCATGTGACTTCTACTTTGCATATTTGCTGGGCAGCCCAGGCAGGTTTTTACCATTACTATGGTATTCAGAAGCGCCAGCTGCCGGAAAAGCTTTTCGGCATTTATGAGCATAAGGTTTCTAATCGTAAAATTCCGTTGGTCAGAGGCTTTGATGATATCTTTTTGGCTCCTCACAGCCGGCACACGGAGACACCGGCTGAAGCGATTCATGCCTGTAGGGAACTTACCGTGCTGGCGGAATCCGATCGGGCAGGAGTCTTTCTGGCAATAGCGGAAGACGGACGCAAAATTTTTGTAAATGGACATCCGGAATACGACAGATATACCCTGGACCATGAATATCACAGAGATTTAAACAAGGGACTGCCGATACAAATTCCCTATCATTACTATCCGCAGGATGATCCAACGCAGAAACCGCTTCTGCAATGGAGATCCCACAGCAACAATCTATATAGCAATTACCTTAATTACTACGTATACCAGGCAACTCCGTACGAACTGTAGAAGGAACTGTACAAGTCCAGTGTTTATGCGGGTTTGAATCCTTTTTCAAACAATAGGAATAATTCCCAACTTGGCATAAATTGGAGTAGAATTGGGGTAAAATTGGGGTAGAAAAATGAGGGAATTGGGGTAGAAAAAAACGAAATAGCGAGAGAAGTCAGTGTAAAATATCGTTTATAGTTAGATGCTTGCATAAGCCTATAATTCTGTCTGTTTTAGATGGAATTGTGGGCTTATTTTAGTGCCTAAAAGAGTACCGGTGTAAATATTTCAATGACGATGGTAAAGCGTTGGAACAGATTATTCCAATCTTTACCCAAAGGTATGCGTTAAAAATGAAAACATTATTTCATAAGAAAAAAACAGGAGGATCGTAAATGGTTTTACGCAAACACGAAGTAATTAACAAATTAGCCGAGAAGACCGGCTTATACAAAAAGGATGTACGAGCAGTACTCACGGCATTTCATGAAATGGTCTATGAGGAAATGGATGCAGATAATCAAATTCTGCTGAAGAACTTATTCAAAATTGAGCCGATAACAGTTAAAGAAAGAAATCGGTATGATCTTGCAAGAAAGTGCATGTACCTGGAAAAAGAACATAGGAACGTGAAAATTACTCCCAGTATCAATTTTGTTAACAGCGTAAGAAAATTTATTTTGTCAATGAAGTAAACTGCGGAAAGAAATATTATTTTGACAACACTTATGCGGAGCTGCGGAACTCATTAGAAAGTATTATCAGAGGTAATTTGACATTGACGAATAACCTTGTGATAGCAGAAGCAACGGTATTAGAAAGCGGGATCTGTACTTGCTTACTAAGCAGATCCTATTTATTTAGCTTAGAAGAGTATTTTAAGCGTATTAGGGGAGAATTGAACGCAGGACAAGAGAAAAGCGGAGTGTATGAAAAAAATTACAAGAAATGGGAGGATGGGGATTTTTCACGTTTTCAAAGGAAAACCTTATATTAGTTCAGTGATGAGCTAGGCGCACTAATTTCTTGATAGAAAAGAGAACAAATGTTTGTTTTTTCGAGGCACATATGATAGAATATAAACATAATCAAAATGAAAACAGCAGAAATCAATTTAATAATGATTTTTGTCTGTACTTGTGGTATAATATGATGGAAGAGAGGAATAGAATTTGCAGATAGACATTGTAATATTGACTGAGTGTCTTGTTGAGAGGGATACAAATAGCATTGTAGAAACAGAATACAAAAAGTTAGGAACTCCAATTAAAAAGAATACATTTTCCGGATGGAAATTTGACTGGAGCAAAACACAAAAAGCCGGTTATGAGATTTACGAACTTTTTGTAAAAGGAGCTTCGGAAGTACAAGGAAGAGTATCATTAAAAATTGATGGCGGTGTTGCTGATGTTGATATTGTAGAAAGCAATCCATATAATGTAGGACATAATGGAAAGTATATTGGTGTAGGCGGACATTTGTTTGCGATTGCTTGTTTAATAAGCTTTGAAAATAATTGCGATGGTTATGTTGCATTTACTGCAAAAACAGATTTGATTCAACACTATACAGAAGCTCTCGGAGCAAAAGTAATAAAAGGACAAAGGATGTATATTGATGAATTTGCAGCCCGAACACTAATAAAAAGATATTTGGAAAGGTAGGTGTTAATTGTGTTGGCAATGACAAAGAAGAATTATTGCAGAAAAGTAATTGACATGGAAAGTTATGCTAAAGATGGCAGATTAACAGAACCTTCAGATGGTGTGAAGTTTGAGTGGCGAAAGATGATTGAGGAAGTCAAAAGGCTTGGCAGACCATTGACCGATGAGGAATCAGAAAAGTATAGAATTAAATAGTTTATGGTAAGCAAAGCACTAGCGGAAAGAGTCACGTCTTTCTGAAGAGACTATGAAGAAAAGTCTGTAAATAATAATTTTCTATGATAATGATTGAGCTGGAAGCGCTAAATTGGAGCTTCCAGCTCTTGCTATATATATACGACATGATTTCGGGCATGTCAAGAGCAGACGTCAAAAAACTGATATCATATAGTACATTTACGGAGCGCTTTCAATTTCTTCGGCTGCTTTCACAATCTGGAAAACAAGGTTATTGGAGACATTTACTTCCTCTACAACCTGCAGCGTAATATCACCGAAAGTTTCCTGATAAAAATCCTGCAGGTAGGAAAAGCCGGTAGATTCCGTTTTCAAAAAGACCGCATAAACATGAGGATCGGAAAAAAGAGCTTCAGCCGGATTCGAAATGTTTTCCGTCTGAAATTTGATTTGGTACCAGGGGCTGTGAGGAAGCCAGCTTCCCATAAGGAGGTAATTGGCATATCCGTCAGATTTCCCGGCAAAAGCATCCTCGGTAAAGGAACCGAAGGAGTTCATATCAAGGTAGTAAAAGGAATCGGAATGCTGCGAAAAATATTCTTTCAGATCTTCAAAAGAACGGGAAAACTCCAGGCGGGATTTGCTTTCCCAGGCGGCAGCCTGTGCCTTGGGAAAACCAAAGCGAAAACAAAGGAATACAAAAAAGATGGCAAACACAAACCACATTTTGCGGGAAGCTTCCCAAAGGCGATGTTTCCCGCAGACTGCCAGAAGCAGAAATAATTCTGCAAGATAAACAGGCTGCGTAACACGGGACGGGAGCCGCCCCTGATAGACTAAATAGGTCCATATGATCATACGGGAAGTCAAAAGGAGAAAAAGATCCTCTACGGCTTCCTTTTTATGTGAAACAATGCCGAATAATAAAAATGCAGCATAGAAAAACCAGACCAGAAGATTTAAAGGTCTGTCTATATAGGATAAATGCCTGTCAATGAACACGTGCACCATTTCCTTACACTTTGCAGCAAGCGTCTGCAGAGAAAGTACGGATTCCGAACGGACAACTTTTGCCAGCGCCTGCATGTTTTCTTCCTTTATTTCCGGTTCCAACAGAATATTATAGTGGTGAGCAGCGGCCTCATAAGATGACCGGGAAATACCAAGAGAAGAATAAAGATCCTTATGACTTTCATAATCCGGATACCCCATATAATCATATAAAGTTTCGCTTGCTTTTGTATAGCGGCCGAAGGATTGCCAGTCTGCGGAAGAATAAGCCAGTTTGTTGATGCCTGCAATTAGGAGAAGAATTCCTGCAAACAATAAAAGGACATGATTCAGAGAACGTCTCTCTGTTTTTTTTGAGCGAAACCATTTCACGGCAAACAGGAATACAAAAAAGGGCAGAAGCATATAAAAGGCTTTGTTCCGGATACTGACGGAAAGAAAGGTCATGACAAAGAACCCACTGTAATTTTTGAAAGTACTTTTCGGATTATTCCCGGGAGATGCCAGGTAAAAAAGAAACAGGGCGCTTGCACCTGCAATGCCGGTAACTACAGTATATTGCAGTTCACAGACATGCAGGAAGAGGAAGGAGTAACTTCCAAGACAGAAAAGCAGAAGGGTAGCAATCTGTGTCAGAACCATTGCCTTTATGGAATGTATAGCTTCTGTGGAACGCTTTGTCTCCGTAGAAGACTTTGCTGCAATAGAAGATTCCGGCTTCAGGGAGTGCTTCGTCTCCATAGCGAGAAGTTGATAGAGGACAATCCCCATGCTCAGGACAATGACAGCGCACAAAAACAAGCCGTACCAGGATACGGAAGGGAAAAAACGGTAAAGGCAACTGAGCAGAAGTCCGACAGGATAACCGATATACCAAAGATACGGCTGCGGCCGGCCGGTTACCTCTCCGCAAACGAGAGTGCGCAGGAACAGATCATCGTTTGTCTGATAAATAAACGGGGCTGTTTTGCCAAAAAACAGGAACAAAAAAAGCACAGACAAAAATGTAATAAAAACAAGAAAGCGTTTTGAAGATAAAATATGAGAAAATACAAACTTTGGAAACCGCATAACAGAGAACACTCCTTTTTAAGGCCGAATACAGATTGCCGAATCGGATCAAATTACCTTTGTCATTATAGCACTCTTTCAAGGAAGGGTAAACTGCTTTGTATCAAATAAAGAAAATCTTAAGGAGTTGCAATCATTGTAATGCGCCGGTGAAAAATCTTATCTTGAAAAAGAAAGCCGAATCAAGTATAATCAAATGGATAAGAAACGAAAAGTAATTGTTACGAAAAACCATATCAATTCAGGAGGAAAAGCCATGTTGATTGCATGTTTGGGAGACAGTCTGACGGAAGGTGATTACGGTGTGTTCGGTAAGAGCGGAATTGCCAACGTGCAGGAGAAGAATTATCCCTATTTTCTTGCAAGAGAAGCAAATTGTCAGGTGAAAAATTTCGGAAGGTGCGGAGCAAGGGCATCTTCCTACTTGGAATATTATAAAGAAGGCAACGTAGATGTAAAGGGAGCAGATAAAATCTTGATTATGTTGGGAACCAACGGCGGACAGGATCCTTCGCAGGAGACTGTAGACAACGAAGCTTACCGGAAATTGATTAAGGCATGCAGACAGGATAACCCGAAGGCACAGATTTACCTGCTGACCCCGCCGCATGTTACGGAGAATCCGGAGTATTCCAATTGCGGATATGTTTTGCAGGTAAGGATGGCGCAGGAATTTGTAAGGAAGCTCGCCGATACGGAGAAACTGCCCCTGATCGATGTGGCAGGGATTCCTCAGTTTACGGCAGAGAATGAAAGCATTTATCAGGCAAATGACGGTCTGCATCTGGTGGAAAAAGGATATCAGGTTCTGGCAGATTTTGTCTGGAATAAGCTGACAGAGACGGAAGCAACGAAAGAAAAGCAGGGATGAAAAGGATTACGCTGGAAGAACTTACTTCTTTATGGAAGGAAGAAACCTATTCTCAGGTTTGCAGTAGAGTTTATGAGCAGATAGCCTGTGAGAAGTTAAAGCCGGTCATGGCGTCCGGAACGAATGGAAAGAGTCCTGCGTTGTATCGGGAATATTGGGTTACTGCAGGCGAAAAAGAATCAGAGAAAAACACGCAGAAAGAGAAAGAATGGCTGGAGGAATTGCTGTATCAGATGACTCCGGCTATTTCTGTTGACTATTATAAGGAACATTTGGAGACATACGAAAAGGACAGGGAGTGGGTTCTTTCTTTAAATCGTTATTTAAAACAGATACCGGTTCGGGAGAGAAAAAAGATTTCCGTAAATGAACGCAGCTTTGCAATCTGGCAGAGAGAAAAATTTCTACAAAGAGAACAGGGAATCAAAATTTTAAAGCGTTGCGGGCTTTGTCCGGAAGATTTAAATGTTTATGAAACGGCAGAACCTTTTTCTTATTTTACAGCAACCGCAAAGACTCCGCAAAATTTGTTGATTGTGGAAAATAAGGATACCTTTTATAGTATCCGGAAGGTTATGTCAGAGATGTCAGCACAGCGGAAAGCATTTGATGGAGCGGAATATTTCATGCCGCCCCTGGCCTCAGAGAAAGCAGCTGAAAGAGGAAACGCGACAAAGGAAGAGACAGTCCGGATTCTGGAAAAACCAATCGGAACCTTGATTTACGGAGCAGGCAAGGGGATTTGGAGATCTTTTGCCGAATTTTCGAACAGTGCGGAAGAGTATATGATGGAGAAGGAAAATCAGTTTTTCTATTTCGGAGATCTGGATTATGAAGGGATTCTTATTTACGAGAAACTGGAAGAAGAATTCGGGAAAGCTTTTTGTTTAAAACCCTTTTCGGAAGGGTACCGCAGGATGCTTGAAAAAAGCAGGGAGTATCCGGCTTTGCCAAGGATGAAGGAAGGACAGAACCGTAACCTGAAAGGAAGCTTTTTCACTTACTTTACGCAGGCGGAAGGAACGGAAATGAAGCGGATTCTGGAGCAGGGATGTTATCTGCCGCAGGAGATCGTTAACGGAGAGGATTTTTAACATGCAGCATACATTCTTAAAACAGTTTTCCAGAAGAATGAAGACAGTAGGGCTGTATTCGGTGCTGGTCATGAACAGCCTACAGAAAACCACCTGGCGTCAATATGGTTTTCTGCGGGCAGATGAACAGCTGAATATGACTTACATTGTCATGCTCTATATTATGGAACAATCCTTAAAAGAAGAGCATTGTACAATGGATGACATAGGATCTTATCTGGATGGATTTAATACCGATTATCTGCATAAACCGTTATCCTATGAGGATTGCAAAAAACTGGCGGATTTTATCGTCAATACGATTCTTTGCAATGAAGGCAAACCGGTGTATTTTGAAAGCTTTGATCCGGATGAGGGACAGCGGCAGCAGTTGCATATCAGCTATGTGGCCAATCGAATTGTTTATTTGGATGCGGATATCCGAAGAACGTCTTATTACCTGACGGATGACGGGTACAGTCTGATGCTTTCCACACTGGAAATTGAAAATAACATGAAGCTTACTATCCATGAACTGATTTTTCAGATGCATCTGGAGAAGCAGAGCTATGATAAGGCCGTGGATGAAATCAAAAGTGTTTTTAACCTGCTGCGGATCCAATTGCAGAAGATCCAGGAGGCCATGGGGAAAATACGCCGGAATGCCTTGAATTATACCGTTGCGGATTATGAGGAAATTCTGCTGGAAAATATGAAGACGGTGGATGAGGCCAGAGAGAATTTTTGCCGTTATCGGGAAATGGTGAAGATGCGGGTAAATCAGCTGGAGGAAGAAAATATCAACGTACATAAGCTGGATGCCAAAAAGGAGGAGAGACTGGGGCATCTTAAGGTAATTGAAGAATATCTGAACAGGTCTTTGGATGAATTGCAAAAAATTCTGAACAGCCACTTTGATCTGAAAGCCTTGTATACCAAAGAATTGGAAATGCTTTCTCAGATGTCACTAATTCGCAGATTCCCCCTGCGGACGGAACTGTATGATAAAGTTTTGACAGATGCATCATTCCTGGAAAATCTGATGATTTTTATGCGCCCTTTGTTTCAAAAGCAGCCGGATAAAATCTATAATCTGAACAAAGCTTTGGAGATTCAAAAGCCGATCCGGAAAGGGAAAGAGACGGAAGTAAATGAACTTTTGGATTTTGACGAGGAAAAATGGCGGGAAGAACAGGAAGAAAGAAGGAGAGAAAAAAGAAAGAAATACGAAAGCTGTCTTAACAGTCTGCTGGAGCCGCTTTTGCATTGCGGGAAAACAACCTTAGAACAGCTGAAAGAGGAATTGGTTCTTCCGGACGTGATTGTCTTTAAAGAGATCATGATCGAACTTCTTAAAAACAGGGAAATGGACTTTGAGAAGCTTCGGAAAGAACGGAGTGAGAACATTTTAGAGAGCGGAGAGGAGTTTCAGTTAACGGAATTTTTACTGGAAATGACAGATAAGGATCCGCAGAAAGAAGGGATTCAAAAGCTTCGGGTACAGCGTCTTGAAGACGGCTCTACGGTGGAATTTCAGGATATAGAGGATGAAAACGGAAGGAAGAAGTGTATCCGCTGTTCCAATGTCCTTTTTGAAATAATCGTAAAGTAAAAAGACTTTTCGAGAGTCAGACGAAAGGAAGAGTTGAGAAAGGCGTAGCAAACAAAAGGTTAAGAGGAATAAAAGATGGCATACGAAATGGAAACGATTCAGTTAAGCCAGGAGATTTTTTACTATCTTTTGGAGCACAGAGAATTAAGGGAAGAGGAAGAACCTGCTTATTACAAAGCTTATACGGAAGAGCAGGAAGTGCAGAGTCTGATAAAAAGCCAGGGAAATGCAGCGCAGTGTAATATAGAACGTTATGATAATGTGGTTTATCTGATTCCGAAAGAAGATAATAAATTTCTGGGATATTCCAAGGCGGATTTAAAGACG
Organism: uncultured Acetatifactor sp.; assembly: GCA_934433135.1. Taxonomy (GTDB): domain Bacteria; phylum Bacillota; class Clostridia; order Lachnospirales; family Lachnospiraceae; genus Acetatifactor. Next base: position 60,660 of record CAKRZO010000004.1, read on the forward strand.
GCAATTTGTAAGTCGGGAGCTACGGATAAGGATTACTATCTGGCACAATTTGTGATTCTGACTATTTTGGTGGAATTTTACGACGGGCAGGGCAACAGTGCCAAGGCAAGAGAATATATGAGAGTAGGAGAACTGCAGAATAAGCTATCTGAAAACCTGAAGGCCGGAAGAGAACAGGTAGAAGAGGATGAGGAAGATCAGCTCGGAATTGCCTACCGCAATATGGCAGAGGCATATGAAGCGCTTCGTTCGGAAGACAGGGGTTCCAGAGCCAGAACCACAAAAGAAGGATTCCTTTATTACATTTTGAATTTTCTGCAAAAGCAGGGGCTGATCGAATATGTGGAAGAGGATGAAATGATTAAGACTACCAAAAAACTGGATAATTTTATGGACTGGAATTTATTGAATCAGAATCATTTCGCAAGAGTAGCACGGGTTTTGACAAAGACAGCAAAAATAGCGGATTCTTCTGAGCCAAAATCGTCCGAAGAACGGGGATTAGAATGAGTAAAATTAATGCAGTCAGATTTATTAATCTGAATTATAATAATAATGCGATACATGTCAGTGATGAAATTTTTCATTTAAACGGGGATAGTACGCTGCTTTCCCTGCGAAACGGAGGGGGAAAGTCCGTTTTGGTGCAGATGATGACGGCTCCTTTTGTACATAAACGCTACCGTGATGCGAAAGACCGGCCTTTTGAAAGCTATTTTACAACGAGCAAACCCAGTTTCATCCTGGTGGAATGGGTGTTGGATCGCGGTGCAGGATATGTGCTGACGGGCATGATGGTTCGCCGCAGCCAGGAAAGTACCGAAGAACAGACGGATAGCCTGGAAATGATTAACTTTATCAGTGAATACCGGGAAAGATGTCAGCAGGATATTTATCGTCTGCCGGTCTTGGAGAAGAATCGAAAAGAAATTTTATTGAAAGGTTTCGGAGTTTGCAGGCAGCTTTTTGAGGGCTTTAAGAGAGATCGGAGTATGCATTTTACGTATTACGATATGAATCAAATGTCTCAGGCACGAGCCTATTTTGAAAAGCTGAAGGAATATCAGATTCATTCCAAAGAATGGGAAACCATTATCAAAAAGATCAATCTGAAGGAGTCGGGACTTTCGGATTTATTTGCCGACTGTAAAGATGAAAAGGGGCTTGTGGAGAAGTGGCTTCTTGAGGCTGTGGAAAGCAAATTAAACAAAGAACGCAGCAGAATGAAGGAATTTCAGAATATTCTGGAAAAGTATACTGGACAGTATAAGGACAATCGCTCCAAGATCGAAAGAAGAGATACGATCCGTAAATTTACACAGGAAGCTTCCGCAATTGAACAGGAGGCCTTGAATTGTCTGAAGACAGGAGAGCAGATCAGGGAGCAGGAAGGAAAAATTGTCTGCTTTTGGCATAAACTGGAAGAGCTGGAAAAAAGGACGGCTGAGCAGGCCGCGGAACTGGAAAGAGAAAAAGCAGAAAAGCTGGAAGAGATTCGGAGAGTGGAATACGAAGAGACTTCCGCTAAAATCCATGCCTTGATAAAGGAAGAAAAATTTTATCTGGCGAGCCGGGATATGATCGGTATGGAGAGGGATGAAGTTGCGCAGGAAATTGCATCTTTGGAGGAAAAATGCAGGCTCTATCAATGTGCAAGGCAGAAAGAGAAAGTGCAGGAGACTTTCGAAGAGTACCGGAGTGCGGTACAGAATCTGGAGTTCACCAGAAAAAGAAAAGAAGATCTGGAACCGGAAAGAATTCGGCTGAAGAAAGCGTTAGAACAGTTTTATGCAGAACAGCAAAAGCGTAAACTGGCGGAAGAAGCAAAAACCGGGGAACATATACGGGAACTGGAAAACAATATCCGGGAAGAAAAGGAACGCAGGGAACAGATTAACGGGCAGCTGATGGAAAATTCCGTACAGCATGGGAAGTATTCCGCCATGATCCGTACCTATGATGAGAAGGAAAGCAGCTTCAATGCCGTATATGCTGCCAACCTGACCAGAAATATTCTGGGGGACTATGAACCCGGAGAACTTGAAATTACAGGAAGAAAATGTAAAATGCGACTGGAAGAGGCAACGCGCCAGAAGACGGCAGCCTACCGGAAAAAGATGGAATTGGAAGAAAGTCAAAAAAGTCTTTCCGCCGGATTAGAGAAGAGTAAGGATGTATTATCAGATCTGGAGATCCGAAAAAAGGAAGCAACCCTGCAGATGGAGGAAGCGGAACGGGAAATCAGGGAGAGAAAAGTCATTTTAAAATATCTGGAACTGCCGGAAAAGCTTTTATTTGATAAAAGTCAGATCCTGGAAACTGCACTTTCCAAGCTCAAACAGATCGAAGTAAGCAGACGCTCTTTGCAGAAAGAGGAAGACAAGCTGCAGAAAGAATACGTGCGCCTGACACAGGGAAAAGTGCTGGAACTGCCGGAAGCGTTTTCCGAGTTGTTAAAAAAGCAGGGGATTACCTGGGTATACGGTATGGAATATCTGCAGAGAAATACCAATAGTTTTGAACAGAACCAGGAATTGGTGAGAGAGCATCCTTTTTTACCATATGCGTTAATTATGTCGGAAAAAGAACTGCAGAAACTCCTTGCCGCACCGGAGCAGGTCTATACCTCTTTCCCGGTGCCGATTGTGATAAGAGAAAGTCTGGATCAGAAAGGGCAGACCGGAGAGAAGGGGATGGTTCGTTTCCCGCAGGTGAGCTTTTACCTGTTATTTAATGAAAATCTGCTGGATGAAAAGAAGCTGGCGGAGTTAGTCAGCGAAAAAGAAATACAAATACAAAATCTCGGCGCTGCCGTGAAAAGAAAGACAGAAGAGTATGAAGAGTATTTTTCCAAAAAGGAAAAGATAGAATCCCAAAAACTGACTGAGAGCGGTTATCAGGCTGTAAAGGAATGTCTGAGAGTGCTGGAAGAAGAGCAGGAAGAGCAAAAAAAACGGATTCGGGAAGGAAAAGAGAAGTTAAATACGCTGATCGGTGATTTGCAAAAGGCGGTTTCGCAGATTCTGAAACTGGAGCAGACGGAAAGTCAGATGCAGCACTGCCTGAGAGAGTTTGAAGCATTGCAGGAGGCTTATGAAGATTATCTGGAAAATTGCAGGCAGCTGACAAAATGGAAGGAAGAAGAACGCAGGCTGACCGATCGAAAGAAAATGATTTATTTGAAATTGGAGAGACTGGAAGAGAACGTTAAATCGGAGAATGCTTTACTGGAGAGACTGGTCAGAGATCTGGAAAAAATCAAAGAAAAGTGTATTCTATACCGCATTTCAGAAGAAGAAAGGCAGAATGAGGTATTGGAAGAACAGGATCTGCTTTCGGAAGAGAATGTAGTGGAACAGGAAGCCAGATATACGGCACTGACGCAGAAAATTTCTGCAGAGCAAAGTTATTTGGAGCAACAGGTACAGAATGCGGCAACACGGTGGGAAAGAGAGAAAGGAGAACTTGTGGATCTGCAGAAGAGGTACAGAGTAAAGGAGGAGCAGTTTCAGAAAATCCGCTACAGCAGAAAAGAGGAAATTCATCTGGAAGATTTAACCCTTCAGAAGCAGAAACAGAAAGAAGAAAAAGACAGGCTGTGGAATACAGAAAATACCCGTGCGGAAGTAGCTGCCGCCGGAAAAAAGGAAAAGCTTGCGGATTTAAAGGAGAAATTCCGGGCTGAGGCGCCTTTAAAGGAAGAGGAAATTCATATAACGGACTTTGCCGGAAAAATCAGAGAAGTAAAATACGAGATACAAATGCTGGAGGAGCGGATAAAAGCTCTGGAGAGAAAGCTTGCCGCTTATTCGGGGAATATGGATGCCCTGGCAGAATATTCCGATCTGGTGCAAAACACGGATATTCCGGCAGATGCCATAGAAATGGAGCAGACAGATTTTGCATCCATGACTGCCGAGGAACTTCGGCGGTACCTGGGAATTCTTTTACGAGATTATAAGAATGGCCAGAAAGAATTGCAGAAGGGAAGGGATAGCTTACTGCAGATTTTAAGCCGCCTGATACGAAGGGAAGAATTTCGGGATGATTTTTACCGGAAGCCTTTGGAAGCCATGACGGCGCTTTCTACGGATGCCGCCTGCCTGCTGGAACAGCTGCAGACTACTTTGCAGTCTTACGGCCGCCTGATGGAAAAGCTTGAGGTGGATATTTCTCTATTGGAAAAAGAAAAGGAAAGGATCCTGGAACTTTTAGAGGAATACCTGATCCAGGTACATGAAAATCTGGGAAGTATCGATCATAATTCTACCATAACCATCCGGGAAAAGCCGGTAAAAATGCTGCGGATTCAGGTGCCGGACTGGGAGGAAAATGCCGGTTTGTATCATATCCGCCTGCAGGATTTCGTGGAAGAACTTGCTGCAAAGGGTGTGGAAATTTTTGAAAAAAATGAAAATGCCCAGGAATATTTCGGAGTCAGACTGACGACCCGTAGTTTATATGACCGGGTTGTGGGAATCGGAAATGTGCAGATCCGATTGTATAAAATAGAGGAGCAGCGGGAATATCCCATTACCTGGGCGGAAGTTGCCAGAAATTCCGGCGGGGAAGGTTTCTTATCAGCCTTCGTTATCTTGAGCAGTCTTTTATATTATATGCGCAGGGATGAAACGGATATTTTCGGAGATCGCAATGAAGGAAAAGTTCTTCTCATGGACAATCCTTTTGCCCAGACCAATGCAGCGCATCTGCTGAAACCCTTAATGGAAATGGCCAAAAAGACCAATACCCAGTTAATCTGCCTGACCGGTCTGGGTGGAGAATCCATCTATAACTGTTTTGACAATATTTATGTCCTGAATCTGATTGCAGCGAGTCTGCGGGGAGGAATGCAATATCTGAAAGGAAACCATACCAAGGGGATAGAACCGCAGACAATGATTCTGTCCAGAATTCAGGTAATGGAACAACAGGAATTGATTTTCTGATGATATCAATTTATATTTCATGAAATGAATTGCATTTCATTGTAGCAGATATTTTACGGAAGGATATAAAAGCAGGGCAGAAGCGGCAATCCAGGCTCCGGGATCTCCGAAGCAGACACCTGCGAAAGCGGCTGTTGATGCGGAAGCATTAATGGCCGCTTTGTTGATGATGCCGGGAAGAAAAAGGCAGATTAAGGAACGGGTAGTCAGTTCCGTACATCCGGCGCCCAGGACAAAGGCGGAGCGGCCGATTCCCTGCACGGCGCTGCGGGAAATAATCAAAAACCCCAGGAAAAAATAGAGAAGGAAGTCTACATACAGATAAGTATTTCCGAAGCGTATGGAGGCTTCCGAAATTTTATCCTTGCTTAAAAAGACATATTGATAAGCGCCGTTTACAGACAGTAAAAGTCCTGATGCAAGGCAGAACAGGAAGATAAAAAAGGTCAGAAGAAGAGTCTGCAAAAATCCCTTGCGGATTCTCTGATAATCGCCCTTTCCGTAATTCTGCGCATTGTATCCCAGGATGGCAGCGCCCAGTCCATTGTAGAAGGACATCAGGAAGTTAATCAGTTTGTTGGCGGCTCCGAATCCATTCTGTGCCGGAGCACCGGGAACCATCAGACCGTTTTCCATTAAATCAAAGCGGATTACGGCTCCCTGCATAACGATAATGCCAACCGCCAGAATGGAAAACTGAAGACCGAGAGGGATGCCCTGTTTCAAATGGGCGATCAGGGAAGAAAGGTCCGGTTTGAAATCTTCCCGTTTTAAGCGCAAATCACTGTAATGGCAAAGGGTGTAGACCAGACAGATTAAAAAGCTTAAAAATTGAGCAAGCACCGTGGCTATGGCGGCACCCGCAGGCCCCATTGACAAGGGCAACAGGAAAAGCAGATCCAGTCCGATATTTAAAGCCGTGGAGAGAATCAAAAAAAGCAGTGGTGTTACGGAATCGCCGTAGGAGCGCAGCAGACTGCAGATAAAGTTATATCCCATCTGGGCGGCGATACCGATAAAAATAATCAGACAATAAATATAAGCTGCATGATATACTTCCGGATTATCCGGCGTAACATGAATCCATCCAAGCATTTTGGGAAGCATGAGAATGGAAAGAATCGTCAGAATGACGGAAATGGCAGCAGACAGATAGATCTGTGAGACAAAAGATTTACGCAGACCGTTTTTATCATTGCAGCCTACACATTTTCCGGTAATGACACTGAAGCCTGCGGTGCATCCGAAAGCAAATTGCAGGAAAATAAAGGTCAGGGGAAAGGTATCGTTCACGCCGGCTACAGCTTCTGCCGGAAGAACCTGACCGCAGATAATTGCATCTGTCAGAATGTAAATCTGCTGCAGCAGATAAGAAAGCATAATCGGCGCTGCATACTTCAGGATGACTTTCCATGGCGTATTTTCCGTCAGGACGACAGGTCTGGAAAGATTCCGGATGATTTCATGAAAACTTTTCTTTGTTTGGCTCATTTCCATACGTTTTTTCATATAAACCTCCATTCCGCAGGCGCTTTCACATCAGCATGCAGCGTCAGCCGGTATTTGCGAATGGCGCGTCTGAACTGTTAGGTATTTTTTTATTTTCAAAAAGAGAACCGGATCAGGTGCTCCCGTAAAATCCGCGGACATGCACCTCTCCGCCGGTGATGGTATCCGTAGAGCCGTCTTCTTTGCGGATGACGAGACCGAAATGCTCATCAATTGCCAGGCCGTGGGCACGGATTTCTTCTTCCCCTGATGAAAAAAGCAGCTCTTTTCCCAGAATAGCACAGTGCTTCCGGTACTTTTCCAGGTAGCTTTGCCTTTCTTTCGGAAAATCTTTGCAGAGTTTGTCAAGCTTTTTTATCATGGCAGCGCACAAGGCAGCCCGATTTAAAGGATTTCCGGAAATCATGCGTAAAGAGACCGCCATATCTTTTAAAGCCTCCGGAAAGTCTTCTTCGGTCTGGTTGACGTTGATGCCGATGCCGGTAATGACATATTGAATCCGGTGGCTTTCCGCTTCCAGAGACATTTCCGTCAGGATACCGCCGATCTTTCTGGTCTGCATGACAAGATCATTGACCCATTTAATATCGCAGGAAATCCGGCAGGCTTCTTCAATGGCTTCTTGCATGGCGACTGCAACCCAGGCGGTGATTTCGGACAGCTCTTTTGCAGAAGCACTTTGTCCATCCAGAACATAAGAAAGGTAAATTCCGGTGCCCTTCGGGGACGCGAACTGCCGGCCAGCTCTTCCCCTGCCGCTTGTCTGCTGATTCGCAATCACGCAGTCTCCCGGATGAGCTTTTCCTTCACTGCACAGCTGTTTTAAATAATTATTGGTAGAATCCACACAGTCAAGAACCGTCACATGCAAAGCACGGGAAAGATCCAGAAAAGGAAGGAGTTCGCCGATATTCAGCATACCTGGAGGACATCCCTTAAGACGGTATCCTTTATTGGTAACGGATTCGATCTGATAACCATCGTTACGCAGACTCTTTACCGCTGCATTTACCGCCGCGCGGGATACACCGATCTGCTCGCTGATTTCTTCGCCAGACACAAAATCACCGGCTTTTTTTAAAAGATAGAGGACGAAATCTCTCGTTGCAATCATAGGAAAACTCCTTTCACCGAAAGTGCGGCATCGCAAATGACGCACCGGAACGGAAACGGTTACAGTATAGCACAGGGGGGGAGACTTGTAAATATTTCTGATTGTAAAAGAAAACTTGCAAACTACTGTTACGCTATAGATCTGTTAAGAGCATGTGCCTGCCCGGGGCTCTGCTTAAAAGCAATTTATGTATTAATTGTAAGGTAAAAATAGAAATGGTTGACAATTCATGCTGGTTGTGCTATTGTAAAGCACATAAAAAACACATTTACAATCACGAAAAAACAACCGGCGGACGCAGCAAACCATGCAAAAGCATCTGCGGAATGGAGGAGCTATGAAAATAAAAGATTTGACACAAATTGCCCTGTTTACTGCTTTATGCGCTGTCTGCGCGTGGATGACGATTCCGTTCGGAATTCCTTTTACGCTGCAGACCTTTGCTGTTTTTCTGGCCTGTCTGGTTCTGGGCGGGAGGAAAGCTGCGATCAGCACTGTAGTTTATCTGCTTTTAGGGGCAGTAGGTGTCCCTGTGTTTTCCGGTTTCCGGGGAGGAATCGGTGTTCTTGCCGGCGCCACCGGGGGATATCTGGTAGGATTTCCGGTGCTGTGTCTGGTATATGCGCTGCTTACCCGGATTTTGAAAAAAACCAGAGCGGCAAAAGCGGTCGCTCTGGTTGCAGGTCTTCTGGTACTGTATTTGTTCGGCACCGTCTGGTATGTTTTGATTTATACCGGTGCCCAGACGGTGGGATTTACCGCAGCAGCCATGAAGTGCGTGGTTCCTTTTATTCTGCCGGATCTGGTCAAAATGGCGCTGGCCTTTTTAGTCGGCAGCAGGCTGAAAGCCTTTTTCCGGTAAATTGTCTGTCTGACTTGCCAGATTCTTCTGGGCAGTGGAAAGCATCAGCTTGATTCGATTCAGCTGATTGACTTCGCTGGCACCCGGATCGTAGTCAATGGCGACAATATTGGACTCCGGATAAGCCTTACGCAGAGCTTTGATGACCCCTTTTCCAACCACATGATTGGGAAGACAGCCGAAAGGTTGGGTACATACAATGTTAGGAACACCCTGATGAATCAGCTCTACCATTTCTCCGGTTAGGAACCAGCCTTCTCCGGTCTGATTTCCGATGGAAACAATGGGCCTTGCGTAATCCGCCAGTTCTTTGATCGGCGAAGGCGGTGTAAAGTGTTTGCTTTTACGGTAGGCCTTTCTTGCAGGACCCTGAAGAAGATGCTCAATTGCCCAGATTCCCAGTGCGGATATCCGGGCAGTTTTTTTGCTCATACCAAGGTGATCCGCCTTATAAAGCTGGTTATAAAAACAATAAAGCATAAAGCCGATTAACTCGGGAACCACAGCCTCGGCGCCTTCCGCCTCTAAAAGTTCTACCAGGTGATTATTGCCGGCGGGAGAGAATTTCACCAGAATCTCCCCGACAATACCGACTTTTGGCTTGGCAACCGGCAGGAGAGGAATCCGGTCAAAATCCCGGATGATGTCCCGGCAAAGGGAAGGGAAGCGAAGAAGGTTGATGTGCTTTGCCGATACATAGTCCTGTGCGATTTTGCGCCATTTGGCATGTACGGCATCCACACTTCCCGGTGTCGCTTCGTAAGGGCGCATGCGGTAAGTACACTTCATGAAAATATCACCCAGCTGCGCTGCCAGGGAAGCCCGCAGCATCATATCCGCATTCAGATGGAAGCCGGGATTGGTCTCGATTCCGCCCAGATTCAGGGAAATAACCGGGATATGGGACATTCCGGCTTTCTCCAGGGCTCTTCGGATAAAACCGATATAGTTGGTGGCTCGGCAGCCGCCGCCGGTCTGCGTGATAATAATGGCAGTACGGTTCAGGTCATATTTTCCGGATAACAGTGCCTGCATCAACTGGCCGACTACCAGAAGGGACGGATAGCAGGCATCATTATTGACATATTTCAGTCCCACATCCACAGAGTGCTTGTTGTCGTTATCCAGTACCGTAAAGTGATAACCGCAGGCACGGAAAGCAGGCTCCAACAGTTCAAAATGGATCGGAGACATCTGCGGGCAGAGGATGGTATAATTCTTTCGCATTTGTTCCGTAAAGGGCACTTTTCGGATCGCTGAAGAACGGATTGTGCGCTTGGTCTGTTTTTCCTGACGGACACGAATGGCCGAAAGCAGAGAGCGGATACGGATGCGGGCAGCCCCGAGGTTGTTGACTTCATCAATTTTTAAGCAGGTATAAATCTTGCCGGATCCGGAGAGAATATCATTGACCTGATCCGTGGTAACGGCATCCAGACCGCAGCCGAAGGAATTTAACTGTATCAGATCCAGATTCTCTACGGTTTTTATGTAACTGGCTGCGGCATACAGTCTGGAATGATACATCCACTGGTCGGAAACGATCAAAGGACGTTCCGGACTTGCCAGATGGGAAATGGAGTCTTCCGTCAGAACGGCAATATCATAGGAAGTAATCAGTTCCGGAATTCCGTGGTTGATTTCCGGGTCGATATGATAAGGTCTGCCGGCAAGCACGATTCCGCGTTTTCCGGTTTCTTTCAGATAAGCGAGGACTTCTTCGCCTTTTTTCTGCATATCCCTGCGGGCATGTTCCAGTTCTTCCCAGCCTGCCCCGGCAGCTATCTCGATTTCCTTTTCCGGGATATCCGTAAATTCCTTCACCAGGGCATCGGTGACGGTCTTTAAGCTTGCAAAGGACAGGAAAGGATTGCGGAATTTGATTTTTTCATCCGCCAGTTCTTCCATATTGTTTTTGATATTTTCGGAATAGGAAGTAACAATCGGGCAGTTGTAATGGTTATTGGCTTCCGCAAATTCGGTTCTTTCATAGAAGACAGCCGGATAAAAAATGAAAGTAATCCCCTGCTTCAGCAGCCATGCCACATGGCCGTGGGCAAGCTTTGCGGGATAGCACTCCGATTCACTGGGAATGGATTCGATTCCCAGTTCGTATATTTTGCGGTTGGAACTGGGAGAAAGCACTACCCGATATCCCAGACGGGTGAAAAAAGTATGCCAGAAAGGGTAGTTTTCATACATGTTCAAAACCCTGGGAATGCCGACACTGCCTCTTTTGGCCTGATCCGGTTCCAGGGAAGGATAGGAAAAGAGTCTGTGCAGTTTATAATCGTACAAATTCGGTACGTTACCGGAATTTTTCTGCCCGCCGATACCGCGTTCACAGCGATTGCCGGAGATATACTGGCGGCCGCCGGAAAAGCGGTTGATGGTCAGACGGCAGTTGTTGGTGCACCCCCGGCACTTTGCCATGCTGGTATCAAACTTCAGATCACAGATCTGCTGATAGGTAAGCATGGAGGAAGCGTACCCTTTTGTGAAACGTTCCCTGGCAATTAAAGCGGCGCCGAAGGCACCCATGATTCCCGCGATATCGGGACGGATTGCTTCACAGCCTGCAATTTTTTCAAAGCTTCGAAGAACGGCATCATTATAAAACGTGCCGCCCTGCACCACGATGTTTTTACCGAGTTCCGAAGCATCCGAGACTTTGATGACTTTAAACAAGGCATTTTTGATAACGGAATAAGCAAGGCCTGCGGAAATATCCGCAACGCTGGCGCCCTCTTTCTGCGCCTGTTTTACCTTGGAATTCATAAAGACCGTACATCTTGTGCCCAGATCAATGGGGTGAGGGGCAAAAAGAGCCTCTTTGGCAAAATCCTGTACAGAGAAATTCAGGGATTTGGCAAAGGTCTCAATAAAAGAACCGCAGCCGGAAGAGCAGGCTTCGTTCAACTGAACGCTGTCAACGGTCTGATTCTTGATCTTAATGCATTTCATATCCTGTCCGCCGATATCCAGAATACAGTCAACCTGCGGATCAAAAAAGGCGGCAGCATAGTAATGAGCAACCGTTTCCACTTCGCCGTCATCCAGAAGAAAAGCGGCTTTCATCAAAGCTTCTCCGTATCCGGTAGAGCAGGAGCGGACGATTTTGACATCTTCCGGAAGCAATGCATAGATCTCTTTGAGAGAACGGATCGCCGTTTTTAAGGGACTGCCATCATTATTGCTGTAAAAAGAATAAAGGAGAGAACCGTCTTCCCCTACCAAAGCGATTTTCGTGGTAGTGGAGCCGGCATCAATTCCCAGAAAAGCATTGCCGTGGTAGGATGAAAGATCCGAAGCGGCAACATGGTGGGCGGCATGGCGTGCCCGGAAAGCATCGTATTCTTCTTCGGAAGAAAACAATGGCTCCATCCGTTCCACTTCAAATTCCATTTTCAAATCCGAAGAAAGCCGTGCAAGCAGCTCGCTTAAAAGCAGAGAGTTCTCTTCTTTGGCATTTAAAGCAGAGCCGATTGCGGCAAACAGATGGGAATCGGGCAGGTCAATAATATGTTCTTCGTCCAGCTTTAAAGTCCGGATGAAGGCTTTCTTTAATTCGGATAAAAAGTGCAGCGGACCGCCTAAAAAGGCTACATGTCCGCGAATGGGTTTCCCGCAGGCAAGACCGCTGATCGTCTGGTTTACGACTGCCTGAAAAATGGAAGCGGACAGATCTTCCTTGGTAGCCCCTTCGTTAATTAACGGCTGAATATCCGTTTTGGCGAAGACCCCGCAGCGGGCTGCAATGGCATAAAGCGACTGATAGTTTTTGGCGTATTCGTTCAGACCGGCAGCATCGGTCTGGAGCAGGGAGGCCATCTGATCGATAAAGGATCCGGTTCCGCCGGCGCAGATCCCGTTCATGCGCTGTTCCACATTGCCGCCTTCAAAGTAAATGATTTTGGCATCTTCTCCGCCGAGTTCTATGGCAACATCGGTTTTGGGGGCCAACTCCTTAAGGGAAGTGGCAACGGCGATGACTTCCTGGGTAAAAGGGATCTGTAAGTGGTTGGCTAAGGCAAGACCTCCGGATCCGGTTATGACGCAGGAGAGGGAAAGATCGCCGAGACTTGCTTCTGCTTCCCGTAAAAGTGCAGTCAGCGTCTCACGTATATTGGCATAATGCCTTCTGTAATCGGAAAAAAGAATGTTATGGGCCTTATCCAAAATGGCAATTTTAACAGTGGTCGAACCGATATCGATTCCCAATCTGCAAGAAAGATTGCTGTTGCATCCGGCAGCTGACCTGTTTTCAAAACTCATAATCTCAATTCCTTTCTTATGTGTACATTTTTACGAATCACATGATATCATCCCGAATTGCTCCGCTGCAAAGCAGCTCCCGCAATTCTCAAACATTATACGACAAAAAAAAAGAAAATGCAACGAACAAACAATTCCCAGTTTCGAACAAAAAAGAAAAAGAATCGAAAATTTCTTAAAAAAGAAAAAGTAAGGTTTACTTATCCTGAGGGGAATGGTAAAATAAAGCAAAGCAGGAAGAGATGCATCTGAGAGAGGAGTTACTTGAAAAATGAGTAAATTTGAACGCAAGTTTGGAAAATATGCCATCCCCAATTTGTCTTTGTGGCTGATCGGCTGCTATATTATCGGTTATATTCTGGAGTTGACACTGCCGAATCTGGTAACCATGCTTTCTTTGAATCCGTACGCGATTCTGCACGGGCAGGTCTGGAGACTGGTGACCTGGATCCTGATTCCGCCAAGTTCCCCAGATTTCCTGACTATTCTGCTTCTTTTATTCTATTACAGCATCGGAACTTCCCTGGAAAGAACCTGGGGAACTTATCGATACAATGTATATCTGTTTTCCGGCATGCTTTTTACCATCATAGGAAGTTTTGCCGCCATGGGAATTTTTTATCTGACACAGAAAAATGCTGTTGCATTGGCACCGGTGATTATGCCGGCGGTTTCCATGCTTTTCAGTACCTACTATATTAATCTGTCCATTTATCTTGCGTATGCGGCAACCTTCCCTGACGCACAGGTGTTATTGATGTTCGTGATTCCGGTAAGAATGAAATGGATGGGAATTGCTTATGCCGCTTTACTGACGGTGCAGTTAATCAGCGGAGTCGGAGTTCCGGTTTACAATATTTTTTACAGAATTGCCATTATTGCTTCCCTGCTGAACTTTGCCGTCTTCTGGCTGCGCTCCAGAGGCCGTATTCACATGTCTCCCAGGCAGGCAGCACGCAGACAGCAGTTCCGTTCCCAGGTAAAACACAACAGCAAGATTACAAAGCACAAGTGTGCAATATGCGGAAGAACCGAGGAAGATGATCCTACACTGGAATTCCGTTTCTGCTCAAAATGTAATGGTAATTATGAGTATTGTCAGTACCACATCTTCACACACGAACATGTTAAGTGAGGAAACTTATAGATAGGAAGGAAGAGTCATATGGATCGGGAAGTTCTGTTTGGAAAGACACTTGAAAAAGTAAGGAAGTTATCCAAAGAGCAGGGAAACTGCATCAGCGAAGAGCAGGTGAAGGAGGCTTTTGCTCCGCTTTTCCTGGATGACGGACAGCTGGAAATGGTTTATGAATATTTAAGACAGCACAAAATAGGAATCGGCGAGCCTGTCAATATGGATGACTATCTTTCGGATGAAGAGCGGAATTATCTGGAAATGTATCTGGATGATTTAAAGCAGCTGCCGGAGGAAAAAGAAGGAGAGCGGCTGGCGGTTTCCATTTCGGCAATGGCCGGAGAAGAGGCGGCAAAAAGGCGGCTTACGGAGCTTTATCTTCCGGATGTGGTGGAGATTGCAAAATTATATACCGGGCAGGGCGTCTTTTTGGAAGATCTGATCGGAGAGGGAAATGCCGCCCTGTTTCAGGGCACAAGCTTGTTAGGCTGTCTGGAACGCTCCGAGGAAGTCCAGGGAATGCTGGGCAAGATGATTATGGATGCCATGGAAGATTTTATTGCGGAAAATACGGAAAATGCCAGAATTGACAAGAAGGCGGAAGAAAAAGTAAATGCCGTGATGGAAAAGGCAAAGGAGCTTTCCGAAGAGCTCCGTAGAAAAGTAACGCCGCAGGAGCTTTCCGAAGAAACCGGACTTTCCGAAAAAGCGATTCGGGATGCCATGCGTATCAGCGGATACCGGATTGAATATCTGGAGGATGTGCGAAGTGACAACTGAAAGGTATGAAGATTATAAATATGTCATGCAGGATACCACGCAGTTATATCTCGGCGCGAAGTATACTTTGCAGGAAATGACGGAGAATGAAGAGATTCCGTTTAAGTTTCGGCTCATTCTGGAACGCTATGTATCGGAAGAAGTGTCACAGGATACCACACTGGAAAGTCATTTGTATTATCTGACCGGGGAAAGCAGGAATCTGAAGATTTACGATCATATTAAAATGAAAGTTCGCTTTCTGGAAAAGAGTAAGAAAGACGGAATCTTGGGGAAGAATAAGAGAGAATATGTAACGCAGGTACTTCCTATTAAAAAATTTGCGGAGATTTCCGCTGCGGAAAAAGAAAGAAGAGGCATTGTGATACAGGAAATAAGCGTCAGCAAACTTGCTTTGATGACCTTTTAGGAGGTTCCTGTATGATTACAGCGAAAAGAGAGGGAAAATGAAAATGGGACAGAAAGAAGCACAGAAAAAAGGGCTGGATCCAAATGAGATAGAAAACTATGAAATTCTGGAAGAGAAGTGGCTGGAAGATCTGCAGGCAAGAGGGTACTTGCTTAAGCACAAAAAGACCGGGGCCAGAGTGGTTCTGATTGCAAATGACGATGAGAATAAAGTATTCAGTATCGGCTTCCGCACACCGCCTGAGGATTCTACCGGAGTAGCGCACATCATTGAACATTCCGTGCTCTGCGGTTCCAGGCTTTTCCCGGTAAAAGATCCCTTTGTGGAACTGGTGAAGGGCTCTTTGAATACGTTTTTAAATGCCATGACCTATCCGGATAAAACAGTATATCCGGTAGCAAGCTGCAATGACAAGGATTTTCAGAACCTGATGAATGTTTACCTGGATGCTGTTTTTTATCCCAATATTTATCGGGAACAGAATATTTTCCGCCAGGAAGGCTGGCATTATGAAATGGAAAATCCGGAGGATGAGCTTAGCATTAACGGTGTGGTATATAATGAAATGAAGGGAGCCTTTTCTTCACCGGATGATGTGCTGGAACGGGAGTTAATGAATGCGCTGTATCCGGATACTTCGTACGGTGTGGAATCCGGCGGAGACCCGGAGGTGATTCCGCTTCTTAGCTATGAGCAGTTTCTGGCATTTCATAAGAAGTATTATCATCCTTCCAACAGCTATATCTATCTGTACGGAAATATGGATATGGCGGAAAAATTGAATTTCATCGATCAAAATTATCTTTCTGCTTTTGATGCTTTGCAGGTGGATTCTTCGATCAAAAAACAGGCTGCCTTTACCGAACCGCGCTATGTAGAAAAAGAATACCCTATCAGCGAGGAAGAGGAGGAAAGCCAGAGCGCTTATCTTTCTTATACCGCTTCTGTGGCGGATAGCCTGGATAAAGAATTGTATGTTGCCTTCCAGATACTGGATTATGCATTGTGTTCGGCACCGGGCGCACCGTTAAAACAGGCGCTGATTGACAAAGGAATCGGGCAGGATGTTTACAGCAGCTATGAAAACGGTATTTTCCAGCCGTATTTTTCCATTATTGCTAAAAATACAGATGTAAGCCGTAAAGAGGAATTCCTTTCCACCATTCGTGAGGTTTTGACGGATCTTGTGAAGAACGGACTGGACAAAAAGGCGATTCTTGCCGGAATCAATTCTTATGAATTCCGTTATCGGGAAGCAGACTTCGGCTCTTATCCCAAGGGACTGGTTTACGGTCTGCAGATGATGGACAGCTGGCTTTATGACGAACGGGCGCCGTTTCTACACTTAGAAGAGAATGCGGTATTTGCCAAGCTTCGTAAGAAAGCACAGGAAGGTTATTTTGAGGAACTGATCCGGAAATTTTTACTGGAAAATAAACACAGCGCTACTGTTGTTCTGCTGCCGGTAAAGGGGCTTGCCGCAAAGAGAGAAAAGCAGTTAAAAGAGGCGCTTGCGAAGAAGAAAGTTTCTCTTAGCAGGGAAGAAGTTCTTAGAATCGTGGAAGAGGCCGCTGCTTTGAAAGCTTATCAGGAAAGCGAGGATGACCCGGAAGATTTGGATAAAATTCCCATGTTAACCAGGCAGGATATGAAAAAAGAGGCTGCGGGATTTTTCAATGAGGAACGAAAGATCGGTGATACGAAGGTCCTTTTTCATGAAATCTTTACCGGCGGAATCGGCTATCTGCGGCTTATTTTCAAATTGGATGTTGTGCCGGCAAGGCTCTATCCTTATGTGGGAATTTTTAAGGGGGTTCTCGGTGTATTAAGTACAAAGAATTATTCTTACCGGGATCTGTTTAATGAGATTAATTTAAGAACCGGCGGAATCAGTGCGGTGAACAATCTGTACACGGACGCATTGGATCCGGAGAAGTATCAGACAACGCTGGAAATCAAAGGAAAAGCATTATACGAGGATCTTCCGGGAATGCTGGAACTTATGGAAGAAATTCTGTTTACTACGGATTTTACGGACGAGAAACGCCTAAAAGAGCTTTTGGCGGAAGGCAAATCCAGAATACAGGCGCAGATGATTTCCGCAGGATCCCAGGTGGCAGCTTCCAGGGCGCTGTCTTATGGGAGTGAGGCAGGAGAGATAAACGAGATCCTGTCAGGCGTCAGTTATTACCGCCTGGTGGCAGACCTTGAGACGCATTTTGAAGAGCGTAAGCAGGAGCTGATTGGTAACTTAAAAGAACTAGCATGGATTCTTTTAAGACCTGAAAATCTGTTGGTGGATTTTACCGGTACCGAAGAGGGGCTGTCACAGCTTGAAAAACCGGTTTGCAGACTGGTGGAAGATTGGCCTGTTTCGGAAAAAGAGCCGGAAGAGAATGGCGGCTTCCATCCGACTGTTGTACGGAAGAACGAAGGATTTATGACATCGGGGCAGGTGCAGTATGTCTGCAGAGCCGGTAATTTCCGGAAGAAGGGACTTAGCTTTAAGGGAACCTTGCGTTTTTTACGGGTGATGATGGGGTACGATTATCTGTGGAACCAGGTCCGGGTAAAAGGCGGTGCTTACGGATGCATGTGCAATTTCGCAAGAACGGGGGACAGCTATTTCGTATCCTATAGGGATCCGAACCTGGAAAAGACCATTGCCGTATATGAAAAGGCAGCGGAAGTAATCGCAAATTTCTCCGCAGACGAACGGACGATGGCCAAGTATATTATCGGAGCCATCGGTGAACTGGATATGCCTATGGGGCCGGCAATGAAGGGACTTTTATCCTTAAATGAATGGATGACGGGACTGACCAGAGAAACGGTGCAGAAGGAGCGGGATGAACTGTTAAGCGCCGAGGAAGCACAGATTCGGGAACTGGCGCAATATATCCGGGCATTTATGGAGGATGATTTCCTGTGTGTTGTGGGAAATGAAGACAAAATACGGGAAAAACAGGAATTATTCTTCCATATTGAAAATTTGGTATGACAGAATGGTCAAAAGTTCAAAAATGGGGTCGTTTGAAAATTGGGCACGGGGGTGCAGAAAGGAAGTGGGGTATGAAACAAAACAGCAAAAAACAAAAACTTAAGATCGGGGCGGTTTTACTGGGAGTTATGCTTTGCCTTTCCGGATGCGGAAGCAGCAACAGCAACGGATTTTATGTATCGAAGTCCGCGGATTCGGCAGGACAGGTCAGAGACGGCTCGGCGATGGATACGGGCTTCGGAGTGCTTTCGGACAGCGTTTCCTATGAAAGCGCTTCTTACGAAGAAAGCACAGGGCGGGAAAACGCAGAAACCGGTGTAAGTGTAAAAGATACCGGAAGAAAACTGATTAAAAACGTTGATATGACGGTAGAGACCAAAGAATTTGATGCGCTTTTGAAACAGCTGGAGGTACAGATCGAACAGGCCGGCGGTTATGTGGAGAATAAGAACACTTATAACGGCAGCGCCTATAATGAATGGCGCAGCGCCCGTTCCTGCAGCATGACAATCCGGATTCCCCGGGATCAGCTGGACGGCTTTTTAAAGCAGGTTACGGGTCTGTGTAATGTGATCCGCAGCAGCGAAAGCGAAGAGGATGTTACCTTAACCTATGTGGATCTTAAGAGCCATAAAGAGGCGCTGCAGACGGAACAGAAAAGACTCATGACTCTTTTGGAACAGGCTGAGAGCGTAGAGGACATCATTACCATTGAAGAGCGGCTTTCCGATGTCCGTTATCAGATCGAAAGTATGGAATCCCAACTGCGTACATACGATAATCTGGTGGATTACAGTACGGTTTCCCTGGACATCGATGAGGTTGCGGAACTGACGCCGGTAAAGGAAGAAACGGCTTTAGAACGGATCGGCAGCGGATTTAAGAAGAGCCTTCATAGCGTAGGAAGCGGAATTGCAGAATTCTTTATCTGGGTAGTAATCCATATTCCGCAGATTGTATTGACGGTGATTTTGGTTTTGTTGGCATTTTTCCTGATCCGGCGGCTTCAGAAGAGTAAAAAGAAGCGTATTGAAAAGATTGAGAAGAAGCTTTCGCCGGGAACTCCCAGGCAGGATGACAACAACGCACAGAAGACAGAAAAAAAGTAAAAACGAGGAAAGAAGAATATGAACGAGACACCGGCATACAAATCCGGCTTTGTAACTTTAATAGGCAGACCGAACGTAGGAAAATCCACACTGATGAACCGCCTGATCGGTCAGAAGATCGCAATCACATCCAATAAGCCCCAGACGACTCGCAACCGGATTCAGACCGTGCTTACCCTTCCGCAGGCGCAGATTGTTTTCCTGGATACACCGGGAATTCATAAATCCAAAAACAAGCTGGGTGATTATATGATTCACGTAGCCCGGCATACCCTGAAAGAAGTGGATGTGATTTTATGGCTGGTTGAGCCCTCCGATTTTATCGGTGCCGGTGAAAAGTATATTATCGAACAGTTAAAAAGTGTGAATACTCCCGTGATTCTGGTAATCAATAAGACGGATACGGTAAAAAAGGAAGAAATACTGAAATTTATCGATACCTACCGCAAAGAAATGGATTTTTGCGAAATCGTACCGGTTTCCGCTCTCAAAGGGGATAATACGGATGTTTTGGTGGACTGTATCGTAAAATATCTGCCTTACGGACCGGCTTTTTATGAAGAAGATACCATTACCGATCAGCCGATGCGCCAGATTGTGGCGGAGCTGATCCGGGAAAAGGTGTTAAGGCTGATGGAAGATGAGATCCCGCACGGGGTGGCAGTCACCATCGAAAGCATGAAATACGGGAAAGGCATCTGTAACATCGAGGCAACGATTGTCTGTGAGAAAGAGTCTCATAAGGGCATGATTATCGGAAAAGGCGGTCAGATGTTAAAGAAGATCGGAACGGCAGCCAGACGGGAAATCGAGCAGATGCTGGAAAGTAAAGTGAACCTTCAGTTGTGGGTTAAGGTAAAAAAAGATTGGAGGGACTCCGATTTCCTGTTAAAGAATTTCGGATATAATCCAAAAGACCTGGAAGATGGCGAATAGAAAAAGGAAAAAAGCAAACCCTATCATCGAGGAAAAAAGACGGAGGGGATGCTATGGAGCAGACAGGTTATTGGCAGCAGTTCATCAGTACCGGTAAAGTAGAGGATTATCTTCGCTATGCGCAAAACAACGCTGGAGTTTTGCGCATAGCGGGAGGGGAAAATGCCGGAAATCCGGGTAATCCGGGTAAAACAGGGACAGGAGTTTTTCGGGATGCAGGAGTACATTTGGCTGACAGGGATGGTATTAAAACAGATGCCGGTCGGCGAATATGACAGAAGAATCTGTATTTTGACCAGGGAAAGAGGGAAAATATCTGCATTTGCCAGAGGCGCCCGTAAGCAGGGAAGCAGGCTGGCGGCGTGCAGCAGCCCTTTTTCCTTTGGTCTTTTTAAATTATATGAGGGCAGGGACTCTTATACCGTTTCCGAAGCGGAAATTCAGAATTACTTTGAAGCGCTCAGAGCGGATTATCTGGGAGCCTGCTATGGGATGTATTTTGCGGAAGTGGCGGATTATTACACCAGAGAAAATAATGATGAAATCCCGATGTTAAAGTTGATGTATCAATCTTTGCGGGCTTTAAGTGCGCCGTCTTTACCGGATCGTCTGGTAAAGTGCATCTTTGAAATCAAAGCAATCCTGATTAACGGTGAATATCCGGGAGTGCCGGGAAGCGGAACGGAAAAGCCTTATCTGCCGGATACAATTTATACGATGAACTACATAGCCTCCAGCAGCATAGAAAAATTATATACTTTTAACGTAAGCGAACCGGTTTTGGAACAACTGGAAGAGATTGCCGGGCGGTTGCGGGAACGATTTTGCGAGGGCAGATTTAAAAGCTTGGAAATATTGAAAAGTCTTAGTTGAAAAAATGAAGTAAATTTGATATGATAACATAATGATGATTTTAGAATCGCGGGAGCTGCTTTGCAGCGGAGCAATTCGTGGTATCATGAAAACGTAACAGTTCAGACGCGCCATTCGCAAAAATGATTGTCTGAGCTGTTACGAAAAAACAAGAAAGAGGGAAGCAGAGGTAATGTATAAAGATGAAAGGTAAAAGGAATCGTAGTCTTGTCAGAATCTGTTGTCTGCTTTGTACCGCGGCTGCGGTATTGCTTGCAGGATGCGGGCAGGTGAAGCTTCCGGAGGAAGTTGATTTCCCGGCATTGGCGGTCTCGGCCAAAGGGGAAGTGACTTATTGGATGGCGGAGACGTTTGATAAAGCATATTATGATCTTGCGGAACTGGAAGAGATGGTGAACAGCGAAGCAGAGGAATTTAACCAAAGCCACCCGAAAGAGAATGGGAAAAAAGCACTTTCCGTAGAATCCGTAGCAAAGAATACAACAGGGGATAAGGTTGTAGTAAAACTTTTGTTTGATACGATACAGGATTATCGGGATTACAGCGGACAGGAGCTGTTTTACGGAACAAAGGAGCAGGCGACTTTGGAAGGTTATCTTACGCAGGCAGATCTGCTATCCGTAAAAGACGGTACGCAGGCGCTAGTCTCCGATATCCTGGAAAAAGGAGACAGGCACCTTTTAATTGCTGAAGGTAACGTCCGGATTTACGGCCCGAAGAAAGCATTGTATGTAAGCGCTTCAGCGGCGGTATTACAAGACGGAGGCGTCCAAGCTTCCGGAACGGATGAGTATACTTATATAATTATGAGATAAAGGAGTACAGGTTATGGAAAAGACAATGGAAAAAATCGTGGCACTGGCAAAAGCAAGAGGATTCGTATATCCCGGTTCGGAAATTTACGGCGGACTGGCGAACACCTGGGATTACGGAAACCTGGGTGTAGAGCTTAAAAACAACGTAAAAAAAGCCTGGTGGCAGAAGTTTGTAACCGAGAATCCCTATAATGTAGGCGTTGACTGTGCCATTTTAATGAATCCGCAGACCTGGGTTGCCAGCGGACATCTGGGAGGATTTTCCGATCCTTTGATGGACTGCAAGGAATGTCATGAGAGATTCCGTGCAGACAAGCTGATCGAGGATTATTGCGCAGAAAATCATATCGAACTGGAAGAAAGCGTGGATGCCTGGAGCCAGGAGAAGATGAAGGCCTTTGTAGAAGAGAAGAATATTCCCTGTCCTTCCTGCGGAAAACATAATTTTACGGATATCCGTCAGTTCAATCTGATGTTCAAGACTTTCCAGGGTGTTACGGAGGATGCCAAGAATACGGTTTACTTAAGACCTGAGACTGCACAGGGTATCTTTGTAAACTTTAAAAATGTGCAGAGAACTTCCCGGAAGAAGATTCCGTTCGGTATCGGACAGATCGGAAAATCTTTCCGTAACGAGATTACCCCCGGAAACTTTACGTTCCGTACCAGAGAGTTCGAACAGATGGAGCTGGAGTTCTTCTGCGCACCGGGAACGGATATGGATTGGTTCCATTACTGGAGAAGCTTTTGCATTAACTGGCTGAAAAGTCTGGGAATGAAGGATGATGAAATGCGTGCCAGAGACCATTCTCCGGAAGAGCTGTGCTTCTACAGCAAAGGAACAACGGATATTGAGTTCCTTTTCCCGTTTGGCTGGGGTGAGCTTTGGGGAATTGCAGACCGGACGGATTATGACCTGACACAGCATCAGAAAGTATCCGGCGAAGACATGTCCTATTATGATGATGAAAAGAAAGAAAAATATATTCCATATGTCGTAGAACCTTCTCTGGGTGCGGATCGTGTTGTACTGGCATTTTTGTGTGCAGCCTATGATGAAGAGGAACTGGAAGGCGGAGATGTGCGTACGGTTCTGCATTTCCATCCTGCACTTGCACCGGTTAAGATCGGAATTCTGCCTTTGTCCAAGAAGTTAAACGAAGGCGCAGAGAAGATTTATATGCAGCTTTCCAAGAAGTATAACTGTGAATTCGATGACAGAGGAAACATCGGTAAGAGATATCGTCGTCAGGATGAAATCGGAACACCTTTCTGCATTACCTATGATTTCGAATCGGAAACTGACCAGTGTGTAACCGTACGGTTCAGAGACTCCATGGAGCAGGAGCGTGTGGCAATTGCGGACCTGGATGCTTATTTCGCAGATAAGTTTACCTTTTAATTAGGACGAAAATAGTGTAGAAATGTAACAGTTCAGCCGCGCCATTCGCAAAATTTTCCGCATGCTTCGCAGCTACTTGTCGCATCTGTAGGATGCGATGCTCATATAAATGGCGCTAAGTCCAATCATAAAATGCCCATCGGGCATTTTTAGGCAGACAGATTTTCATGCAAGCATGAAATCTGCCCACAAGAATGATTGTCTGAACTGTTACGTAAAAATGTATTGAAATGAGGAATAAAATATCATGAAAGCTTATGGTGTAAATGAACTGCGCAGAATGTATCTTGATTTTTTTGAAAGCAAGGGACATCTGAAAATGAAGAGTTTTTCGCTGGTTCCGCATAATGACAACAGTCTGTTGATTATCAACTCCGGGATGGCACCCTTAAAGCCCTATTTTACGGGACAGGAGATTCCGCCCAGGCGTCGGGTGACCACCTGCCAGAAGTGCGTCAGAACCGGCGATATCGAAAATGTAGGTAAGACGGCAAGACATCTGACTTTTTTTGAAATGCTGGGAAATTTCTCCTTCGGAGATTATTTTAAGCATGAAGCGATTGCCTGGAGCTGGGAGTTTTTGACAAAGGTAATCGGAATGGATCCGGACAGATTATATCCTTCCATCTATTGTGATGATGAAGAAGCTTATGATATCTGGACGAAAGAAATCGGCGTGCCCGGCGAGAAGATTACCCGTTTTTACAGAGATGCGGAAGGAAAATGCGATAACTTCTGGGAGCATGGTGCAGGTCCGTGCGGTCCCTGCTCGGAGATTTATTATGACCGTGGAATCAAATACGGCTGCGGCAAGCCGGACTGTAAAGTAGGCTGCGACTGTGACCGTTTTATGGAAGTATGGAACAACGTGTTTACACAGTTTGATAATGACGGACACGGACATTATACGGAGTTGGCGCAGAAAAATATTGATACCGGTATGGGGCTGGAGCGTCTTGCAGTTGTTGTACAGGATGTGGACTCTGTTTTTGACATTGATACCATGAAAGCCATCCGCGACCGGATTTGTGCGATTGCCGGTGTGGAATATGAGAAAGAGGATGCCGCGGACGAATCCATCCGTCTGATTACGGATCATATTCGTTCTTCTACTTTTATGATCAGTGACGGCATTATGCCTTCCAACGAAGGCAGAGGATATGTGCTTCGTCGCTTGATCCGCCGCGCGGCAAGACATGGGAGACTGCTTGGAATCAAAGGAAAGTTTTTGGCAGAGCTTAGTCGGACGGTTATTCATGAGTGTAAGGACGGTTATCCGGAGCTGGAGGAAAAGAGCGCCTTTATTCTCAATGTGCTTACGCAGGAAGAAGATAAGTTTGATAAGACCATTGACCAGGGCTTAAGCATCTTAAATGAAATGGAAGAGCAGATGCGTAAGAATGGAAAGACGCAGCTATCCGGTGAAGATACGTTTAAGTTGTATGATACGTACGGATTTCCGGTGGATCTGACGCAGGAGATTTTGGAGGAAAAAGGATTCGGCATCGATCAGGCAGGATTTGATGCCTGCATGAAAGAACAGAAAGAAAAGGCCAGAAAAGCAAGAAAAGTGACCAACTACATGGGAGCGGATGTTACGGTATACGAATCCATTGACCCTTCCGTTACTACTGTATTTGTAGGCTATGATCATCTGGAAGCTTCCTCTGAAGTGACAGTTTTAACAACGGAAACAGAACTGGCGGATGCTTTGACGGATGGTCAGAGCGGAACCGTGATTGTAAAAGAGACACCTTTCTATGCCGCTATGGGTGGTCAGGTCGGAGATACCGGCAGGATTACCACAAAAGACGGTGTATTTGAAGTGGCAGATACGATTAAACTTTTAGGCGGAAAAGTAGGACATATCGGAAAGGTAGTCCGCGGCATGATCAAAGTCGGGGATCCGGTGCTTTTGACAGTGGATAGCGCAAGAAGAGCGGATATTTGTAAGAACCACAGCGCAACGCATCTTCTGCAGAGAGCTTTAAGAGAAGTATTGGGAACCCATGTAGAGCAGGCTGGTTCTTATGTAGATAGTGAGAGACTGCGTTTTGACTTCAGCCATTTTGCGGCCATGACGCCGGAGGAAATCCGCCGTACGGAAGAAATTGTGAATGAAAAAATTGCACAGAATCTGCCGGTAGTGACCCGTATTATGACATTGGAAGAGGCTAAGAAGACAGGTGCTATGGCGCTTTTCGGAGAAAAATACGGGGAAAAGGTACGCGTAGTCAGCATGGGAGATTTCTCCACGGAGCTTTGCGGCGGAACGCATGTAAGCGCCACCGGAATGATCGGAAGCTTTAAGATTCTTTCCGAAAACGGAGTAGCGGCAGGCGTAAGAAGAATCGAAGCGCTGACCGGAAACGGAGTGCTTGCTTATTACCGCGGACTGGAAGAAACCATTGCAGGAGCAGCAGCTGTCTTAAAGACCACTCCGGCTCTTTTGGTTGAGAAATGCGAACATCTGCAGACCCAGATCAAAGAGCTTCATGCACAGCTGGATTCGTTAAAGAGCAAGGCTGCAAAGGATGCTCTCGGAGATGTTATGAATCAGGTGCAGGAAGTAAAAGGCGTGAAGCTTTTGGCAGCAGGTGTGGAAAATGTAGATATGAACGGCCTGCGCGAACTGGGAGACCAGCTCAAAGAAAAGCTGGGAGACGGCGTTGTTGTGCTTCTTTCTTCGACGGAAGGCAAAGTGAATATCGTAGCGATGGCGACCGATGCTGCCGTAAAGGCCGGTGCGCATGCTGGTAACCTGATTAAAGGAATTGCTTTCCTGGTAGGCGGAGGCGGAGGCGGACGCCCCAATATGGCTCAGGCCGGCGGAAAGAAACCGGAAGGAATCAAGGATGCGATTGCCCAGGCTGCCGCAGTGCTGGAAGGGCAGTTGAAGTAAACTTTACGGAAATGATCAGGATAAGCTTATAAAATTACGGATTTTATTAAAAATAAGTCATTAGAAGTTACTAAGGGCAGACTCATGGGGATTTGATTTAGCCATTAATATAGTTTTGTGAGTTTTGCAAGTTTATCCCGAAAATCTACAAAAAATAGTTGACGATTGCGGAATTTGTGATATAATATTAACTGTGCATTGCCAGTGTGCGTAGAAACCGGCGGTGTATATAATATTAACCCAATCAGTCATGTTACTAGAGGGACTGAAGGGAGGTCGGGTGCGGATAATGTCAAACGTAATCGTAAAAGAAAACGAGACTTTAGATAGTGCTTTACGTCGCTTTAAAAGAAGCTGCGCAAAGGCTGGTATTCAGCAGGAGATTCGTAAGAGAGAGCATTACGAAAAGCCAAGCGTAAAACGTAAGAAGAAATCTGAAGCAGCAAGAAAACGTAAATATAACTAAAGAACAGACATGCAGTCCCCGGCCGGCATTACGACCGGGGGCTTTGTGTATGCTGAAATAATTTTGAACGGAGAGGAAGACTTCGGCAGGCATATTTACTGCTGCATTTCCATATCTTAGAAATAAGAGAAACGGGAAGTGTAGCTTTTTTTTATGAAGAGGAAAGGAATTATTTGGCTCCTTAGTCTGCAGCTGCTTGTCTTTTTTTCCATGTCCGAAGTAAAAGCGGAGGGAGAAATCCGTATATCGGCGCCTTCGGCCATACTGATGGAAGCTTCTACGGGACAGATTATTTATGAACAGAATGCCTCGGAGAGGAGAAGCCCTGCGAGTATTACCAAAATCATGACTCTTTTGCTTGCGTTTGAAAGTCTGGAAGACGGAAAAATTGCATTGACCGATTCGGTTTCCGTCAGCGAACATGCCGCTTCTATGGGCGGCAGCCAGGTATATCTGGAACCGGGCGAGACGCAGACTTTGGATACTATGCTTAAGTGCATCGCCATTTCTTCCGCAAATGATGCCAGTGTTGCAGTGGCGGAACATATTGCGGGAACAGAAGAAGCTTTTGTGGCCAAAATGAATGAACGAGCCGGGGAACTGGGAATGGCGGATACGCATTTTGAGGACTGCTGCGGGCTGAGCGATTCCGATAATCATTATACCAGTGCAAAAGATGTTGCAATTATGGCAAGGCAGCTGATTACAAAACATCCGGATATTTATCATTACACGCAGATCTGGATGGAAGACATTACCCATCAGACAAAGAGAGGGAGCAGTCAGTTTACGCTTTCCAGTACCAATAAATTACTGAAACAGTACGAATGGACAACGGGATTGAAAACGGGCTCCACCTCCAAAGCAAAGTATTGCTTCTGTGCAACGGCACGTAAAGACGATGTGGATATGATAGCGGTAGTCATGGCGGCGCCGGATCCCAAAAGCCGTTTTGCGGATGCCAGAAGCCTGTTAAATTACGGATTCAGCATCAGCAGGTTATATAAAGATCCGAATGAGGAGAAACTGGAAGACATACCGGTTGAGCATGGCGTGCAGGAGACCGTTCCTATCGGTTATACGGGGGAATTTTATTATCTGGATCTTTCCGGGGGTGTTGCAGCACAGTTGGAGAAAAAGCTGAATCTTCCGGAAGCAGCACAGGCGCCTGTAAAAAAAGGACAGCAGGCAGGGTGCGCGGACTACTATTTAAACGGCAATAAGGTCGGTACCGTACCGATTACTTATACAGAGGATGTGGAAAAAGCAGGTTATATGGACTATTTGAAAAAGGTTTTCGGGTATTTTCTGTTACAGGAGAAGGCGGGGTAGGAAAGCGAAATGCTGGATATTTTAATAATGATCGCCGGTATGGTCTGCGTGATTCTTTTATGGGTTATGCTTTATGACAGCAACCGGTTTGTGATAAAGAACAGTGTATTCACGGAAGAAAGAATTCAAAAAAAATACCGGGCTGTGCTGTTGGCGGATCTGCATAATAAGCGGTACGGAAAGAAAAACGAAAAACTTCTTGCGGCGATTGAAGAAGCAGCGCCGGACGGAATTTTTATAGCGGGCGATATGATTACCTCCAAGGCCGGGAAAAAAATGGCACCGGCTTTGGAGCTTTTGGAAGCGCTTGCAGGGAAGTATCCGATTTTTTACGTCAATGGAAATCATGAGCAGAGACTGGAGCTCTATCCCGAAATATACAAAGATATGGCTTCCGATTATGAAGAGGCGCTTAAGAAGCTCGGAATACAGAGAATGAAAAATCAAAAACAGGATCTTCTCGGAGGCATTGCGCTATATGGCTGTGAACTGGATAAGAGTTATTATCGGCGCTTTGAGAAAAAAAGCATGCCGCCGGATTACCTGGAAGGGCTTTTGGGAAAGCCGGACAGCGGGAAATATACTGTCCTGATTGTGCATAATCCGGACTATTTCCCGGAATATGCAAAGTGGGGAGCGGATCTGGTGCTGGCAGGACACGTGCATGGCGGTCTGGTGCGGATACCGGGCGGAAAAGGCGTGGTATCGCCTTCGGTCCGTCTTTTTCCGGAGTACGACGGAGGACTGTTTCAGAGAGGCAAAAGCAGGATGCTTTTAAGCAGAGGACTGGGAGCTCACACCATACCGATCCGCCTGTTTAATCCCGGAGAGCTGCATGTGATTGATTTCAAGCCGAAAGATAGATAGAAAAAAGAGGAGAAGAAAAGCATGTCAATTTCGGTAAAACTGGAAGCATTTGAAGGCCCTTTGGATCTGCTTCTTCATCTCATTGAGAAAAATAAAGTCGATATTTATGATATTCCTATAGTGGAAATCACCAGGCAGTACCTTGAAGTTATTAAGCAGATGGAAACCCGAGATATGAATGTTATGAGTGAGTTCCTGGTAATGGCGGCTACTTTAGTGGATATCAAATGCCGTATGCTGCTGCCGAGAGAAAAGAACGAAGAGGGCGAGGAAGAGGATCCGCGTGCGGAACTTGTGGACAGGCTTTTGGAATATAAAATGTACAAATGCATGTCCCAGGAATTGAAAGACCTGCAGGTGGATGCTGAAAAAAGTCTTTACCGGGAAAAAAGTATTCCCAAAGAAGTAGAGAATTTCAAACAGCCGGTCGATTATGAAGCCTTGCTCGGAACCATGACACTGGAACGGCTGCATGGAATTTTTAAGTCTGTGATTAAACGACAGGAAGAAAAAATCGACCCGATCCGGAGTCGGTACGGAAATATCGAAAAAGATGAAGTGGATATGGACCGAAAAGCCTCTTATGTGGAGTCCTATGCCAGGACGCATAAGACATTCAGCTTCCGGAAGCTTTTAGAACAGCAGCACAGTAAGATGGAGGTTATCGTTACTTTTCTGATTATTCTGGAAATGATGAAAACAGGTCAGCTTTTGATTGTTCAGGACAATATGGATGAGGATATCCGGATCACCTCTTTGGTAACAGAGTAGCCGGTGAGCAGATTCCTCCGCCGCTTAAGCGTCTGCGGAATAGAGAGCAGTTTGTCGAAGAGAAGGGCAATCCGGAAAGGGAGGTTACGTTGTGAGCATGACAGGATACGAACAGGTGCAGTTGGAATGGGAGGAAAAGGAACATATGGAGGAAAAGAAAGCTCAGGCCGTGATAGAGGCTGTTTTATTTGCCATGGGAGAATCCGTGGAAATCAAAAGACTGGCGGAGATGATCGGAGAGAGTGTGCCTTTTGTCTGTTCTGTGCTGGAAAAAATGCGGGTAGCTTACGAAAGAGAAGAGAGCGGGATTATGCTGAACCGGTTTGAGGAATCCGTTCAGTTATGCACAAAGGCACAATACTATGAATACCTGATCAAGCTGGCAAGAACGCCGAGAAAGATGACATTGACCGATACGGTTTTGGAGACGTTGTCTATCGTTGCTTATAAACAGCCGGTTACCAGACAGGAAATCGAGAAAATCAGGGGAGTAAACTGCGACCATGCGATTAACAGGCTTCTGGAATATGATCTGATCTGCGAACTCGGCAGGCTGGACGCACCGGGCAGACCCCTTTTGTTCGGAACAACAGAACAGTTTTTACGTTGTTTCGGACTCAAAAGCCTGGAGGATCTTCCGGATATGAACCCGGTACAGATCGAAGAATTAAAGCAGCAGGCGGAGGAAGAAGCCAGTCTGCAGCTGGATATTTAGGTAGATGCGCGATTCTGCGAATGGCGCGTCTGCTGTTATATATTTCGTTTTCGGGAATGGAGCGAAGAATCCTTACATATATTGATAGCAAAGCAGTCAGGTATGAGGAAAAGGATGAAAAGGATCATTTCCGTTATGACCGCCGTTGCGGCTGCCGTAACCGTTATCGTTACGGCAGCTGTTTTTATTCCGGAAAGCGCTGTCCCGGGAAGGTATGTGAAAGCACAGGTAAGCACTTTAAGGAAAGCAGACAACCGGGAAAGTCTTTTGCAGGAAGAAGACAGGCAGGAGTCAGACGAACCAAAGGAGTCGGAACTGTATGCGAAGGCTGCCGTACTGATGGATGCGGATTCCGGGAGAATTCTGTATGAAAAGAACGGTTCTCTTCCTATGGCTATGGCCAGTACCACCAAGATCATGACCTGCATCCTGGCTTTGGAAAATGCGGATATACGGGAAGAAGCAATTGTCTCCGGTTATGCTTCGGGTATGCCGAAGGTCAAACTGTCTGTCAAAAAAGGAGAAAGCTATCGGTTAAAAGATTTGCTTTATTCCATGATGCTGGAATCCCACAACGATTCCGCGGCAGTGATTGCCGAACACATCGGGAAAAAAATCCTGGAAAAGGAGAAATCCTCGGAGGCAGAAGAGGCGGGAACTGAAGAAAATGAAAAAAAGGAAGAAAGGGAAGATGAACAGGCAGAGAGCAAAAAGGCAATTGCGGCTTTTGCCGGACTGATGAACCGGAAAGCTGCGGAACTTGGCTGTAAGAATACCTGGTTTATTACGCCCAATGGCCTGGACGCCGGGCAGACGGTCCGGAGCCGGAACGGAGAAGAAAAGGTAAGAGAGCATGCAACTACGGCGGCGGAACTGGCGCAAATTATGTCTTACTGTGTTTTGAAATCTCCGAAGAAGGAAGAATTTCTTACGATCACCGGAACGCCAGCCTATACCTTTACCGCCAACGGCCGCACCTTTTCCTGTGTCAATCACAATGCTTTTTTAAGCATGATGAAGGGAGCCTTAAGCGGGAAAACCGGATTTACCAATAAGGCCGGGTATTGTTATGTGGGAGCTTTACAGAATGACGGCCGTACTTTTACGGTAGCGCTGCTTGCCTGCGGCTGGCCGAACCACAGAAATTATAAATGGAGCGATACCAGGAAGCTGATGGAATACGGGCTTTCTCATTATAAAGACCGTTCTCTGGAAACGGAAGAATTGCCGGAAGGGCTTCTTGATCCCATCCCGGTGGAAAACGCACAGGCAAAAGGGCTTACAGAAACGGTATATGCCCGGATTGAAAAAGGAGAGGAAAAACAGGGAAGAGATCATCTGCTTATGCGGGAAGATGAAAAAACAGAAATCGAATGGAGCGTGGAAAAAAGGCTGACAGCGCCGGTAGAAGCCGGACAGATCGTAGGAACCGTCTGCTATAAAGTAAACGGAACGGTTTACCTTACGGAGTACCTGAAAACAACACAGGCGATACCGGCGCGGGACTTTAAATGGTGCCTGCGGCAGATCCTTGTGCGGTTTATGCTTGGCTGAATAATCGTAACAGTTCAGCCGCGCCATTCGCAAAACTTTTCGCATGCTTCGCAGCTAGTTTTGCTTATTATCTGGCGCTCCCTTCGTACATTTACACAGGCAACTTCTCACGCAAGCATGGAATCTGCCTGTATAAACGTACGAGTGAACTGTTAAAAAAAATGCAATTTGTGCTATACGAGTTGCATTTTTTGTGTTATACTACTAAAGTGATTAATGATGGGGGCATTTGCGGATTCATCAAAAAAAGAAACCGGTAAATGTCTTCCTCGAATTCATTTAATAGTTCCTATTTATTATATATGGAGGGTTGAAAAACATGAGTACTACTTCAAAAGCGAGCCAAAGAATCAATGCTTTGCTCGATGACAACAGTTTCGTTGAAATCGGCGGACTTGTGACAGCAAGAGCCACTGATTTTAATTTGGAACCCAGCATGACTCCTTCCGATGGTTGTGTGACCGGTTACGGAGTGATCAATGGTAATCTTGTGTATGTATACAGCCAGGATGCGAGCGTTTGCAACGGTTCCATCGGTGAAATGCATGCCAGAAAAATCACACGTCTTTATGATCTTGCCATGAAAATGGGAGCACCCATTATCGGATTGATTGATTCTGCCGGATTCAGACTGCAGGAAGCGACAGATGCTCTCAATGCTTTCGGCGAAATTTACCGGAAACAGACTCTTGCATCCGGTGTAATCCCCCAGATTACAGCTATATTCGGTACATGCGGCGGCGGACTTGCCTTATTCCCTGCCCTGACGGATTTCACGTTCATGGAAGAAAAAAGTGCAAAGCTTTTCGTAAACGCGCCCAATGCACTGGAAGGGAACGTGATTACCAAGTGTGATACTTCTGATGCCAAATTCCAGGAAGAAGAGAGCGGACTTGCAGATGAGATCGGTGATGAGGAAACCATTTTTGCACGGATCAGACAGTTGCTTACCTATCTTCCCGCAAATAATGATTATGAAGGCATTTTTGAAGAAACGGCAGATGATCTTAACAGAGTGAATCCGGAAATCGCAGGCTGTGTGGGTGATACCGCATGCGCTCTGTCTATCTTGGCGGATGACAATGCTTTCTTCGAAATCAAAAAGAACTATGCAAAAAATATGGTAACCGGATTCCTGAAGTTAAACGGCGTAACCGTTGGGGCTGTTGCCAACCGTTGTGAGATTCTGGATGAGGAAGGAAACAGCGTTCAGAAAATGGATGCCGTGCTGACAAAGCAGGGTTGCGAGAAAGCAGCGGATTTTGTGAAGTTCTGTGATGCATTCCATATTCCGGTACTCACACTTACCAATGCCACGGGATATGAAGCTACCGTATGCTCGGAAAAAGGAATTGCAAAGGCAGCGGCAAAGCTTACCTATGCACTGGCAGATGCGACGGTTCCCAAGGTAAATGTGATTGTCGGTAAGGCTTTCGGTACGGCAGGTGTTATCATGAATTCCCAGGCACTCGGCGCTGACATTGTCATGGCATGGCCGGATGCACAGGTCGGCACAATGGACGGAACGCTTGCAGCCAAGATCCTGTATGCAGGCAAAGGCGCTGATGTCATTAACGAGAAAGCAGCAGAATATACAGCATTGCAGCTTAGCGCAGGCAGTGCGGCAAGAAGAGGATATGTAGATCAGATCATTGAACCGGCAGATACCAGGAAGTACGTGATCGGTGCATTTGAGATGCTGTTTACAAAGATTGAGGATCGTCCTGAAAAGAAACACGGCACAGTTTAGAAAGGGTGATTATAAGATGAAGAAATTTTTAGCTCTGATAGGTATCGTGACTTGTATTTTTGCCCTGACAGCCTGTGGAGAACAGGAGCTGACGGAATACGAGCAGCAGAAGGTAGCATATGCTGAGCAGTATGCCGCATCTACGATCGTACCCTTTATGCAGAATTTCATGGATGATGCCAATATTAATATTTTTGACGGAAGAACCGCTGCAGAGATAGAAAATATATTCGAGAACAATTATCAGATTTCGGCAGACGGCTATGCAGTAAAACGCGGAATTTCTTCTTTCCATTCTGCAGCATCGCAGGTCGGGAAGATTCTTTCCATAGGAGAAGCCAAGGCGACGATCGATGATGATCAGATTATTGTCCTGGTTCAGGTAGAGGGGGAGAAGAAAGATGCGGAAGCGGAAGTCATTTTTTCCAATGATATGTTCATGAAAGTGGAATCCGCAGCGCTGAACCCCATTTCCACTATGGGAAGTATGATGATGACAGCCGTTATGAATACCTTAATCGGAATGGGAACGGTATTTGTTGTACTGATCCTGATCAGTGCAATCATTTCGGCTTTCAGCGTGATCCCCAAGTTGGAAGAAAAGTTTGCTGCAAAAAAGAATGCAGCGCCTGCAGAGCAGGCTGTTGCAGCAAAAGCTGACACTGAAGTGACCGAGAACGTCCAAAATGAGCAGGAGACAGAGGATACGGAGCTCGTGGCTGTCATTGCAGCTGCGGTTGCTGCTTATGAAGGCGCTTCCGGAACGGATGGCTTTGTGGTAAGAAGCATTCACAGAAGAAGGCGTTAAAGGCTGTTTTAAGAGATTCTTAAGAGACTCTGCTTCCGGGAAAAGGCGGCAGATCATAATCAGAAAAATATAAGCGGAGGAAATCAAGATGAAAAATTATACCATCACCGTTAACGGAAACGTATATGACGTAGTAGTAGAAGAAACTGCAGCAGGACAGGCACCTGTTGCCCCTAAGGCACCGGCAGCTCCCAAGGCACCCCAGGCAGCAACAGCGCCCAAGGCTGCAGCGGCTCCTAAGGCAGCAGCACCCAAGACAGCAGGCGGCGTAAAGATCGAAGCCGGAGCAGCAGGAAAAGTATTTAAAATCGAAGCAAATGTCGGACAGGCCGTAAAAGCCGGAGATGCAGTTGTGATTCTGGAAGCCATGAAGATGGAAATTCCGGTTGTTGCACCTCAGGACGGTACCGTGGCAAGTATCGATGTAGCGGTAGGCGATTCCGTAGAAGCCGGAGCTTTGCTTGCAACGATGAACTAATCCGCAAGATTCGGATTGGTCAGATAAGTCACAGGAGGTCAACAAATGGAATATATAACGACAACGCTTGACAACCTGATTCATCAGACAGCATTTTTTAACCTTACCTGGGGAAATTATGTGATGATCCTGGTTGCATGTGTTTTTCTTTACCTTGCGATAGCAAAAGGTTTTGAGCCTCTTCTTTTGCTTCCTATCGCATTCGGCATGTTGTTGGTAAATATTTATCCCGACATCATGCTGCGGATTGAGGATTCTTCGAACGGAGCCGGCGGATTATTGTATTATTTTTACCTGCTGGATGAATGGGCGATTCTGCCGTCCCTGATTTTTATGGGTGTCGGTGCCATGACGGACTTCGGTCCCCTGATCGCCAACCCCAAGAGCTTCCTTTTGGGAGCTGCAGCACAGTTCGGTATTTTTGCAGCTTATTTCGGAGCAATCTTTCTCGGATTCAACGATAAGGCAGCAGCCGCTATCTCCATTATCGGCGGTGCGGACGGTCCGACTTCCATTTTCCTGGCAAGTAAGCTGGGACAGACTGCAATTTTAGGACCGATTGCAGTAGCTGCTTATTCCTATATGTCTCTTGTACCGATCATTCAGCCTCCTATTATGAGACTGCTGACAACAGAGAAAGAGAGAAAGATTAAGATGGGACAGCTTCGGAAGGTTTCCAAGCTGGAGAAGATTCTGTTCCCGATCATTGTTACCATTGTTGTTTCACTGATTCTTCCCACCACGGCTCCTTTGGTAGGACTTCTGATGTTGGGAAATCTGTTCCGGGAATCCGGCGTGGTAAGACAGCTGACGGATACGGCATCCAATGCTTTGATGTATATTGTTGTTATTCTGCTGGGAACATCCGTAGGTGCTACGACCAGTGCAGAAGCATTCTTAAACTGGAGTACCATTAAGATTGTTATTCTGGGACTGATCGCCTTTATGTTCGGTACTGCGGCAGGCGTGCTTTTCGGAAAACTGATGTGTTGGTTTACCAAGGGAAAAGTAAACCCCCTGATCGGTTCCGCAGGTGTTTCCGCGGTTCCTATGGCAGCACGTGTTTCCCAGAAAGTAGGTGCGGAGGCAGATCCGACCAACTTCCTTTTGATGCATGCTATGGGACCTAACGTGGCAGGTGTTATCGGAACAGCAGTTGCAGCAGGTACTTTCATGGCTATTTTCGGAGTATTCTGAGAAAGCCGGATGAGTGTTATTGATGAAAATGGAAAATATGCGCTGTAAGAGAGCGCAGAAACGAGGGAAAAATGTCTGAACAAGTAGTAGAAAAGAAACCGGTTAAAATTACGGAGACCATTCTGCGTGACGCACATCAGTCTTTGATTGCTACCAGAATGCCCACCGAACTGATGCTTCCTATCGTAGATACCATGGATAAGGTAGGATATCATTCTGTAGAATGCTGGGGCGGAGCTACCTTTGATGCTTCACTTCGTTTCCTGAAGGAAGATCCCTGGGACAGGTTGAGAAAACTGCGCGACGGATTTAAGAATACCAAACTGCAGATGCTGTTCCGCGGACAGAATATTTTGGGATACAGACCTTATGCGGATGATGTAGTAGAGTATTTTGTACAGAAATCCATATCCAACGGTATTGATATTATTCGTATTTTTGACTGCTTTAATGACCTGCGCAATCTGCAGGAAGCAGTAGATGCTACCAATAAGTTCAAAGTACAGGAAGGCAGAGGACATGCACAGGTAGCCCTGTCCTATACGTTAGGGGATGCTTATACGCTGGAATACTGGACTTCCACTGCCAAGAGAATCGAGGAGATGGGTGCGGACTCTATCTGTATTAAAGATATGGCAGGCCTGCTGGTTCCTTATAAGGCAACGGAGCTGATCAGTGCAATGAAGAGTGCAACCAAGCTGCCGATTCAGCTGCATACCCACTATACCTCCGGTGTTGCGAGCATGACTTATCTTAAAGCAGTAGAAGCCGGTGTTGACGTGATCGATACGGCAATCAGTCCTTTTGCAATGGGAACTTCCCAGCCGGCTACGGAAGTTATGGTTGAGACTTTTAAGGGAACTCCTTATGATACCGGTCTGGATCAGAATATTCTGGCGCAGATTGCGGATTATTTCAGACCTTACCGGGATGAATGCCTTAAGAACGGGCTGCTGAATCCCAAGGTAATGGGCGTTGATATCAAGACCCTGCTTTACCAGGTACCCGGCGGTATGCTTTCTAACATGGTAAGCCAGCTGAAAGAACAGAATGCAGAAGATAAGTATTATGATGTTCTGCAGGAAATTCCCCGTGTACGGAAAGATTTGGGAGAGCCGCCTTTGGTAACTCCTTCTTCCCAGATCGTCGGAACACAGGCAGTTTTCAATGTTCTGATGGGAGAACGCTATAAGATGGCTACTAAGGAAACAAAAGCAGTTCTGCGCGGTGAATACGGACAGACGGTAAAACCGATGAGCCAGGAAGTCATTGACAAGGTTATTCCGGGTGAAAAGAGAATTACCTGCCGTTATGCAGATCTTCTGGATAACGAGTTAGACAAGCTGGAGAGCGAGATGAAAGAATGGAAGCAGCAGGATGAGGACGTTTTAAGCTATGCTTTGTTCCCTCAGGTGGCAATGGACTTCTTTAAGTATCGCCAGGCACAGCAGGAAAAGGTCGATATGACACAGGCAGATACCAAAAACGGTGCTTATCCGGTTTAATACCGAAAGTCCTGTAAAAAGACTATAAGGAAACGATAAAAGGGGTGTTGCTTTTGCAGATCAGTTTGCGAGGCAGCACCCTTTTGGCATCAAGTTTATCCTGGTTTGTTGTCTGTTTTTTGTTGACAATTTCGGGGGAAACAAGTAAAATGAATAGCAAGTGTTATTTCGGTAGTTACTGTCGGAAAGAGAAAGAAGGAACATTATGGCACGAAGTGAGTCCATTACGGCTGGACAGATATTAGAGCATGCCTTTGAACTGACCAGGCAGGAAGGAATCGGCGCTTTGACTGCGCGGAAAGTAGCTGCGCATGCAGGCTGTTCCACACAGCCTGTTTTTAAGGCATATAAAAATATGGACGAACTTTGGGAGGCTGTATATGAAAAAGCAGCGGAATTTTTCAGAGATTATTACAGCCTTTATCCGAGAACCGGCAAAGCTCCCTTTTCAAATCTGGGAATGGCCTATATCTCTTTTGCAGCGAAAGAAAAGCAGCTGTTTCGTATGCTTTTTATCCGGGAGGGAAGCAGTACGGAAACTCCCAAATACAGCATGTATGAACTTTTAAACGGACCGGACGGAAATGTTGTTTATGAAGTAAATCTTGCGGGAAGCATGGGGTGTCAGGATCCGAGCGGCCTGTTTATGAAAATGTGGATGCTGATCCACGGTGCGGCCTGTATGGCTTTAACAGGTGATTATGACCTTTCGGAAGAAGAAACACTGGTGTTTCTGGAAAAGACCTGTAAAACGTTTTTAAAGGAAGAAGAGGAGTATCGCAATGGACAGGCAGGAGGACATCATATCCAGAATCAAGGAAAAATATGACCGGATGAGCAAGGGGCATAAAGCAATTGCCGGTTTTATTATGGAACAGTACGAACAGGCTGTTTTTATGACGGCTGCAGCACTTGGTCATGCCATAGGAACCAGCGAATCCACTGTGGTTCGCTTTGCTTACGGACTTGGATATGACGGGTATCCCCAATTCCAGAAAGAATTAGAGAATTACGTGAAGAGTACTTTAAACGGGATGCAGAAAAAAGGGGTTGCTTATACCGGAAAGACACAGTCTGAAATCCTTACTTCGGTTCTTCGTGCGGACATTGAAAAGCTGCAGGATACGATGCAGAATCTGGACGCAGACGCTTTTGAAGCAGCGGTAAATATCATTTGGAAGGCTCAGACAGTTTATATTATGGGACTTAGGAGTAATGAACCGCTGGCTGGTTTTCTTTGTTTTTATCTGAATATGATACGCGGTAATGTTGTTTTGCTGCGCAGTACGGATATTACGGAAACTTTTGAGCAGATGATCCGGATTCAGGAAAAGGATTGCTTTATCGGCATCAGCTTTCCGCGGTATTCCATGCGGACTTTAAAGGCGATGGAGTTTGCCAATGACAGAAATGCTAAGGTCATTGCCATTACAGATAATGTTCATTCTCCTATGAATATGTATTCATCCTGTAATCTTTTCGCAAGAAGTGATATGATATCCATTGTGGACTCTCTGGTTGCACCGCTAAGCGTGATCAATGCGCTGGTTGTTGCACTGTGCCTAAAATGCCCGCAGGATGTAAAGAAGAATCTGGATGTTTTGGAGAATGCCTGGAACAATTATCAGATTTATATGCATGATGAAATGAACCATATGGAGTAACCCCAAAGTGCGAATCGTAATGATAAGCAGCCGTTTAAACGGTTATGAAAGAGAAGAGAGTATGGTGAAATAATTGAAAAAGGTGATTGTAATCGGAGGCGGCGCCGCCGGTATGATGGCTGCCATCCGGGCAGCACAAAACGGCTGTCAGGTTACGCTTCTGGAGAAAAATGAAAAAACTGGCAAGAAATTGTTTATTACGGGTAAGGGCAGGTGTAATGTAACCAATACGGCAGACTGGGAGAATCTGTTTTCCAATGTGGTTACCAATGAAAAGTTTTTATACAGCGCCGTTTCTGCTTTTGACAAAGATGCCGTTATGGATTTTCTAAGGAAAGCAGGATGTCCGTTAAAGGTAGAGCGGGGAGGGAGGGTCTTCCCGGAGTCGGATCATTCTTCAGATGTGATTGCCGCATTTAACCGGGAATTAAAAAAAGCACAGGTAACGGTATTATTGCATACAGAGGCGGAAAAACTTTTGTATACGGAAGATAAGACGGCTGTTGCCGGTGTCCTGTTAAAAGGTGGAAAGAAACTTCCGGCAGACCGGGTGATTGTTGCTACCGGCGGAATGTCTTATGCTTCAACCGGATCAACGGGAGACGGCTACCGTTTTGCCGAAGAAAGCGGTCATGAAGTGGAGCCGCCGCTTCCGGCTCTGGTTCCTTTTCGGGCAAAGGAAGACTGGTGCAGGGACTTGATGGGACTTGCTCTGAAAAACGTTGCGGTAAAGCTTGTTTTGGATCAGAAAGAGATTTATGATGGTTTCGGAGAGATGCTTTTTACCCATTTCGGAGTCAGCGGTCCGCTCATTTTGTCTGCAAGCAGCTTTTATATGAAAGAAGTGCGCAGAAGAATGCGGAAAGGAAAAAACGACCGGGTCGTTATGCCGGAAGCCATGTTGTATCTGGATCTGAAGCCTGCATTGACAAAGGAGCAGCTGGACAGGCGTCTGATCCGTGAATTTGAGGAAAATAAGAAGAAGCAGTTTCAAAATGCGCTGGCCGGCCTTTTTCCGGCAAGACTGATACCGGTTATGGTGAAGCTTTCGGGAGTGGATCCTTTGAAGAAGGCAGGGGAGATTACACGGAAAGAGCGGGAAGGTTTTTTGGAAAAGATAAAATGTCTGCCGATTACCATAACGGGCGTAAGAGATTTTGCGGAAGCGATTATTACCATGGGAGGAGTGCGGGTAAAGGAAATCAATCCGTCTACCATGGAATCCAGAAAAGTAAAAGGTCTTTATTTTGCGGGAGAGGTTCTGGATACGGATGCATTGACCGGAGGATTTAACCTTCAGATTGCCTGGTCTACCGGCTTTTTGGCAGGGGATTCCTGCGGTGATGAAAGCACAGCAAAATTTCAGCAGAAAATTCCGGGCAAGTGAAATCGGGAAGAAAGCAGAATAAAAAAACGAAGAAACAGGGTGGAAAGATGAGTTTTAAGGTTGCAATAGACGGACCTGCAGGTGCAGGAAAGAGTACAGTCGCCAGAATGGCTGCGGAAAAAATGCATTTAATTTATGTGGATACAGGCGCTATGTATCGTGCAATGGCATTGTATATGTTGCAGAATGGAATTGATCCGGGAGATGAAAAAGCGGTAGAAGATGCCTGTGAAAATGTAGACATTACCATACAATATGAGGACGGTGTCCAGGTGGTATACCTGAACGGCAAAAACGTAAATACGCTGATTCGGACGAAAGAGGCAGGAGGTGCTGCTTCGAAGGTAGCGGTGATTCCGGCAGTCAGAAAGAAGCTGGTATGGCTGCAGCGCAGGCTTGCGGAGGAAAAGGACTGCATCATGGACGGCAGAGATATCGGAACCTGTGTGTTGCCGGATGCGGATGTAAAGATTTATCTGACAGCCAGCAGCTTGGTAAGAGCCAGGCGCAGATATGAAGAACTGCTGCAAAAGGGAGAAGACTGCGATCTGTCCGAAATACAGAAAAACATTGAAGAGAGGGATGATAGAGACATGCACAGGGAAATCTCTCCGCTGAAGAAAGCAAAGGACGCCTGCCTTCTGGATACTTCGGAATTGTCGCTGGAACAGGCGCTTGAAGAAGTGATCCGTCTGTGCCAAAAGCGCTGAAAGCGCGGATTTGCGAATGGCGCATCGGAACTGATGCAAATGTAAGATACGGATCAGGAAGGGAAAGATCAGGATGGAAGTAAAGGTTGCCGGTAATTCCGGATTCTGTTTCGGTGTAAAACGTGCGGTAGATCAGGTGTATGAACAGATTAAAACGGGGAAGACTATAT
Source organism: uncultured Acetatifactor sp. (assembly GCA_934433135.1). GTDB lineage: Bacteria > Bacillota > Clostridia > Lachnospirales > Lachnospiraceae > Acetatifactor. Next base: position 102,105 of record CAKRZO010000004.1, read on the forward strand.
ATACGTACGGACCGATTATCCACAATGAAGAAGTAGTAAAGGACCTTGCCGAAAAAAATGTCAGAGTGATTGAAAGCAAAGAAGAGTTGGAACAACTTTCTTCCGGTACCGTGATTATCCGTTCTCATGGTGTTCCGGAAGAAATTTACGGGATTTTGAAGGAAAGAGGGCTGGAATGTATCGATGCAACCTGTCCTTTTGTAAAAAGGATACACAGAATTGTAGAGAAGGAGAGTCTGGAAGGAAGGCAGATCGTTGTAGTGGGAAACGCACAGCATCCGGAAGTACAGGGAATTGTAGGCTGGTGCAAGGGACCGGTTACTGTGCTGGAAACCATGGATGAGGCGGAAAAATTTATATTGCCGGAAGAAACGATCCGCGGAAAAGAGCCGGCAATCTGTATCGTTGCGCAGACGACATTTAATTACAAGAAATTTCAAGATATAGTTGAAATTTTTCTCAAGAAAGGTTATAATAGTATCGTTGCGAACACTATCTGTAATGCAACGCAGGAGCGACAGGCGCAGGCACAGGCTATTGCGAAGGAAGCAGATGCTATGATCGTAGTGGGAGGGATACACAGTTCCAATACCAGGAAACTGTACGAGATTTGCAGCAGGGAGTGCGCTAACACCTATTATATACAGACACTGGATGACTTGCATTTAGAACTACCTAAAGCTGTTCGACTAGTGGGTATTACTGCAGGGGCTTCCACCCCAAATAAATTAATCGAGGAGGTTCAAAATTATGTCAGAATTAACTTTTGAACAAATGTTGGAAGGATCATTAAAGACAATACATGCAGGAGAGGTAGTCGAAGGCACTGTCATCGATGTGAAACCGGAAGAAGTGGTTTTAAACATCGGCTACAAGTCGGATGGTATTCTTACGAAAAACGAGTATACGAACGATTCCAGTGTTGATTTGACTTCTGCGGTGAAGGTCGGCGATACCATGGAAGTAAAGGTATTGAAGGTAAATGACGGAGAAGGACAGGTTGTTCTTACTTACAAGCGTCTGGCAGCAGACAGAGGCAATAAGAGAATTGAAGAAGCATTCCATAATAAGGAAGTGCTCAAGGCTCCTGTTGCACAGGTATTAGACGGCGGCTTAAGCGTTATTCTGGATGAAGTAAGAATTTTCATTCCGGCCAGCCTGGTATCCGATACCTATGAAAAGGATCTGAATAAATTTGCAGGACAGGAAATTGAATTCGTAATCAGCGAGTACAATCCTAAGAGAAGAAGATATATCGGTGACCGCAAGCAGCTCCTGGTAGCTCGTAAAGAGCAGGCTCAGAAGGAACTTCTGGAGAGAATCCATGTGGGTGATGTTGTGGAAGGCGTCGTTAAGAATATTACGGATTTCGGTGCATTTATCGATCTGGGCGGTGCAGACGGACTGCTTCATATTTCCGAAATGTCCTGGGGCAGAGTGGAAAATCCCCGAAAGGTATTTAAGACCGGTGAACATCTTACTGTTTTCGTAAAAGAGATCAATGGCAACAAGATCGGTCTCTCCTTGAAGTTTGAAGATCAGAATCCTTGGAAGGACGCTGCTGAAAAGTATGCGGTAGGAAATGTGGTAACCGGTAAGGTTGCAAGAATGACGGACTTCGGTGCATTTGTAGAGCTGGCTCCCGGTGTGGATGCACTTCTGCATGTATCCCAGATTTCCAAGGATCATATTGATAAGCCTTCCGATGTGCTTAAGACCGGCGAAGAGATTACTGCTAAGATCGTTGACTTTAACGAAGAAGAGAAAAAGATCTCTTTAAGCATCAAGGCACTGGCACAAGATAATAAGCAGGAAAGTGAAGATGCTGAAGTAGCTGATGTAGATATCGATGCAGTAGCTGCAAAAGAAGAGTAATATGTGCTGTTAGTGTATAGGAAAAAAGAGGCATGCAAGCGAAACTTGCATGCCTTTTTGTATCAATTATGATGCTGAAACGACCGGATGCAGGTGAAAAACTCTTCTGGCAAAATTTTTATGGCTTGTCAGGAAATACGGGTAATATGCAGCATCTGAAGGATATGGGCGGCATATTGCTGAAAGAAATCACGATCTGCAGTACGTTTTCTGGTCAGTTCCAGATAATTTTCTTTCGATTGGTAATCTGTCTTAAAGACCGGTTCGAACTTACCGCCCCATTGCGGGAGAAAACAGCTTTGCCGCTTTACATAGCAATTGGCACGGGTTGCCGGAATGCAGTTTCCTTTTGCGCTTCCAACCGTTTCCTTTAATACAACGGTATCCCGTTCCGGAAGATAATAATATTCTTTGGGATTGGGAAGAAAGTATTTCAGGTCATCCTCTATAACAGGAACTTTCAGATAAGCTCTGTTTTCTTTCCCGGAAAAGTAGCAGCCGTTTTTGGTGCATGACAGAGGCTGCGGCAGTGTAAAAGGAAGCTTCAGGGTCAGAATCAGTTCTTTGCGTTCCTGTCCGTAATAGTCCAGATAAGCATCAGAGCAGACCTGTAAGACAGATACTGCTCCATCGAACAGCGAATCATAATGCAGGAAGAAGAGCAGATGAAGCATGCCTTTTAAATCGTCCTGGTTATGTAAGAGTAAAAGATCGCGGATTTCCGGGCAAGGATCGGCTTCGTAGACATGATACTTTTCAATCAGTTCCTGCCCGGAGTATAGATCCTGTCTGTGAATTCCGAGATATTCCTCCAACTGCTTCTGCTTGCAGCCTGGCAAATTTAAGAAAGGCTTTAAGGAAACTGCTTTCTGATATAAGTCAATACAGGAAAAAGAATCAAAGGAAAAGGAAAGCTTCCATTGTTCCACTTTATGTACCAGAAAAGGAAGATCAAAAGTACGACCGTTAAAAACAACCAGTGTGCGGTAGGACGGGAGAAAGGAAAGAAAGGACTGCAACAGTTCTTTTTCTTCTTCCCGGCGTTCTGCAAACCATTGAATGGTATGCCACTGATTTTCCCGATAGAAAACACCGCCGATCAGGTAAAGGGCGGAAGATTTGGCACGGAAACCGGTTGTCTCAATATCCAGAAAGAAAAAATCCGTAAGCGGGGCCAGAGTTACTAAAGGATAGGGCAGTTTAAAATCCGGCAATGCATTTTCGAAAACAGTCATAAAATCTGCCTTTCATTTCAAAGTAAATCATTTAAAAAGCGGGTGTGAAAACTCACACCCGGCTTTTGTTGTTATAAATAATATCTTATAACTGAGGACCTGCAGAAACAAGAGCTTTACCTGCTTCGTTTCCTTCGTATTTTGCGAAATTCTTAATGAATCTGCCGGCCAGATCCTTTGCCTTTTCTTCCCATACGGAAGCATCTGCGTAGGTATCCCGAGGATCCAGAATAGCAGGATCAACACCCGGAAGCTCGGTAGGAACTTCGAAGTTGAAGTAAGGAATCTTCTTGGTAGGAGCATTCAGAATGTCGCCGTTTAAGATTGCGTCGATAATACCACGGGTATCACGGATGGAGATACGTTTTCCGGTTCCGTTCCAGCCGGTATTTACCAGGTAAGCCTTTGCACCGCTGACTTTCATTTTCTTAACCAGTTCTTCTGCATATTTGGTCGGATGCAATTCCAGGAAAGCCTGTCCGAAACATGCGGAGAAAGTAGGAGTAGGCTCGGTAATGCCGCGCTCTGTACCTGCCAGTTTTGCTGTGAAGCCGGACAGGAAGTAGTACTGGGTCTGTTCCGGTGTCAGAACGGAAACGGGAGGCAGTACACCGAAAGCGTCTGCAGACAGGAAGATTACATTCTTTGCTGCAGGAGCGGAAGATACCGGACGTACAATATTCTGAATGTGGTTGATCGGGTAAGATACACGGGTGTTCTCGGTTACACTCTTATCATTAAAGTCGATCTTTCCGTCCTTATCCAGAGTAACGTTTTCCAGAAGGGCGTTGCGCTTGATGGCATTGTAAATATCAGGCTCGGAATCCTTATCCAGGTTGATAACCTTTGCATAGCAGCCGCCTTCGAAATTGAATACACCGTTATCGTCCCAGCCGTGCTCATCGTCACCGATTAACAGACGCTTGGGATCAGTAGAAAGAGTGGTTTTTCCGGTACCGGACAAACCAAAGAAAATAGCGGTATTTTCACCGTTCATATCGGTATTGGCAGAGCAGTGCATGGAAGCGATTCCCTTTAAAGGAAGGTAATAGTTCATCATGGAGAACATACCTTTCTTCATCTCTCCGCCGTACCAGGTATTGATAATAACCTGCTCGCGGCTTGTAATGTTGAATACAACAGCAGTTTCGGAGCTCAGTCCCAGTTCCTTATAATTTTCAACTTTAGCTTTGGAAGCATTGTAAACAACGAAATCGGGAGTGAAATCTTTTAATTCTTCTTCAGTAGGCTGGATGAACATATTCTTTACGAAATGAGCCTGCCATGCTACTTCCACGATGAAACGGATTGCCATACGGGTATCTTTATTAGCGCCGCAGAATGCATCCACAACAAACAGTCTCTTGTTGGAGAGCTCTTTTAAAGCGATTTCCTTAACAGCATCCCATGCTTCCTTGGTAGCAGGATGGTTATCATTCTTGTATTCATCGGAAGTCCACCATACGGTATCCTTGGAATTGTCGTCTACAACGATAAATTTGTCTTTGGGAGAACGTCCTGTATAAATACCGGTCATTACATTTACGGCACCCAGTTCACTTACCTGACCTTTTTCATAGCCTTCCAGTTCCGGCTTGGTTTCTTCTTCAAACAAGCACTCATAAGAAGGATTGTATACGATCTCAGTTGTTCCGGTAATGCCATACTTGCTTAAATCGATTGCTGCCATCTTACATTTACCTCTTTCCTTATTCTTTTTGCGGAATGCATAAAAAATATACATCCACGATCATTATACCGAATCGACGGGGAAAAATCAATGATTTTATCAAAAATTTAGATTCATAGATTCGGGACTGGCTGTATAGAATAATATTGGTGATTTTCACACGGCAATTTGTTCCTGAGCGAAAATAAATTGCTTTGATGGCAGAAAAAGGAGAAATTGCCTGCGCGAATTTCTCTTGACCTACCTTCGCGACACAGTCGCTCAAAAGTGAGGATTAATGTAATGTATAAAAAAGCGGCGTTATTTTTGCTGCTGGGAAATCTGATTCTGGTATCAGGGAGTATCTGTGCTGCACAGGCAGGCAGAATTCAGGAAAGCGTTGTACCTGCGGCTGCTTTTTCGGAAAGCAGCACCATAGGTGTGACATACCGGTCGGCTTCTTCGCAGCGCATCATAACTTATGAAACGGTAACCAGACTGGAAAACTCCGGAAACGAAGTTGTAACACCCCGGGGCGATGAAAACATAGTACAGGGAAGCAAAAGCACAGACCGGGGCAGCGGGAACATAGCTAAGGACAGCGGTGGTATAGTCCCGGAAGAAGGAACGGAAGCTGCTTTACTCTACCGGTTGGAAGAGGAAGATTATGACCTGCTGCTTCGGATTGTGGAAGCAGAGGCAGGCTGTGAAGATGAAGACGGTCGCCTTTTGGTAGCGAATGTTGTTTTAAACAGAGTACAAAATGAGAACTTTCCGGATACAGTATCCGAGGTGATTCTTCAGAAATCTCACGGAGTCACACAATTTTCACCGGTTGCCTCGGGAAGAATCTGGAAAGTGGAAGTCAGCGATGAAACGGTACAGGCAGTGCAAAAAGCACTGGAAGGAGAAGATATTTCCGAGGGCGCCCTGTTTTTTGCCGCCAGAAAACATGCCGACAGCGACAGCATGCGCTGGTTCGATGAGCACCTGACTTTTTTGTTCCGCCATGGCGGACACGAATTTTTCCGGTAATATCAAGACAAATTTTTAAAGTTGTAACTATAGTAAGAGCAGGTTCTAAGGGAAGTCTCATGGGGATTCCAATGAGGGAGGCATGTAAAAACGCCGGCCCTTAGCCTGTGTATTGTGCAGGCAACTGTGTGCTGCACAGTTTTGTGCCGCTGCGTTTTTAATTGAGCGAGAGCGTCCCCCGAATGGAACCCCATGAGCCATCCCGGGGCTCTGTTTCAATTCTTTTTTTCACTATTGCATACAGGCGCGTATTATGCTAAAATACTTGATGTGTTTTGTTAGTTTTCTTGCAGCCGGGTGTCTGCGGAAGAGAGGATAAAGATGAAAAATATGGAAGTATTATATCATAGTACCAGAAGCAATGAGAATCCCGTGAAAGCCTCCTGTGCCATTCTGAAAGGGCTGGCGGATGACGGAGGATTGTTCGTGCCGGATCACATTCCGCAGCTGGATCGGTCCTTGAAAGAATTTGCGGAAATGAACTATCAGGAGACAGCCTACGAAGTGATGAAGCTTTTCCTGACGGATTTTACCGAAGAGGAATTGCGGGACTGTATTGCAAAGGCTTATGATGAAAAATTTGACACGGAAGTAATTGCACCGCTTGCAGAAGCCGGGGATGCTTATTTTCTGGAACTGTTCCACGGAGCAACCATTGCTTTTAAGGATATGGCTCTTTCCATCCTTCCGCATCTGATGACAGTCTCAGCACGGAAAAACCAGGTAAAAAATGAGATTATCATTCTGACGGCTACATCAGGGGATACCGGAAAGGCTGCTTTAGCAGGATTTGCGGAGGTTCCCGGAACCGGAATCGTGGTATTTTATCCCAAAGACGGGGTCAGTCCGGTTCAGGAAAAGCAGATGATCACACAGAAAGGAGACAATACCTTTGTTGTGGGAATCCGCGGGAACTTTGATGATGCGCAAAGCGGTGTGAAAAAAATTTTTGCGGATCACGCACTGGCAGAAGAGATGAACCGGAAGGGATTCCAGTTTTCCTCTGCCAATTCCATTAACGTCGGGCGTCTGGTTCCACAGGTGGTTTATTATGTCTATGCTTATGCAAGGCTTTTAAAGGAAGGAAGAATCCGGGAAGGAGAAAAGATCAACGTTGCGGTTCCTACCGGTAACTTCGGAAATATTCTGGCGGCGTATTATGCGAAAAAAATAGGACTTCCTATCGGAAAGCTGATTTGTGCATCCAATGAAAACAAAGTGCTGTTTGATTTCTTTACAACCGGAATTTATGACCGGAACCGGAAGTTTTTCCTGACATCTTCTCCGTCCATGGATATCCTGGTTTCCAGTAATCTGGAGAGACTGATTTACCGGATTGCCGGCAATGATGTGGAGAAAAACGCCGCTTTGATGGCTGCCCTGAACCGGGACGGAAAGTACGAGATTACGGAAGAGATGAGGGAAGAGCTTACGGATTTTTACGGCAACTATGCTTCGGAAAAAGAAACCGCGCAGGCGATCCGGAATCTGTATGAAGACTGCGGCTATGTGATGGATCCGCATACGGCTGTGGCAGCGGTTGTTTATGAGAAGTACAAAAAGGATACCGGGGATGAAACCATAACAGTCATTGCTTCCACGGCAAGTCCGTTTAAATTTTCCAGAAGTGTGATGGGAGCCATTGACGAAAAGTATGAGGCAATGGATGATTTTGCTTTAATTGACAGATTATCTGTGCTTGCCAATGTGGCTGTGCCCAAGGCTGTTGAAGAGATCCGTAATGCTCCGGTTTTGCATGATCATGTCTGTGAAGTGAGCAAGATGCCGGATATGGTAAAGGAGTTTCTGGAGAGCAGGAGAAAAGAAGCATAAAGTTCAAAGGAACGCAAGAATGATTGAAAAGTCAGGAGAAGTTGAAAAGAACTTCAAAAAAGTCCCGAGGCCGTAAGGTCCCGGGACTTTTCTTATGAAGTTCTTTTTTTCAGCGGAACATACTCTTTATCCGTGCCGATGGGTTTATAGGCAGGACGAATGATTTTGCCGTTATTGGCTAACTCTTCTAAGCGGTGAGCGCTCCAGCCTGCAATACGCGCAATGGCAAAAATCGGGGTATACAATTCCATCGGGAGTCCCAGCATATGATAAACAAAGCCGGAATAGAAGTCCACATTGATGCTGACACCTTTGTACATCTGCCGCTGTCTGCTGATAATCTCCGGTGCAAGCCGTTCCACAAGAGAGTAAAGTCCGAATTCTTTTTCCAACCCCTTTTCTTTGGCAAGACTTTCCACAAAAGATTTGAAAACCACAGCTCTCGGGTCGGATTTGGAATAGATGGCATGACCGACACCGTAGATCAGTCCGGCATGATCGAAAGCATCTTTATTTAAAAGCTTCTGCAGATAGTTGCCCACAGCCTCCTCATCGGCCCAGTCGCTTACCGACTGTTTCATATCCTCAAACATTTTAACAACTTTGATGTTGGCACCGCCGTGTCTGGGTCCTTTTAGGGAGCCGATAGCAGCCGCCATGGTGGAATAGGTATCGGTCAGAGAAGAAGTAACCACATGGGTTGTAAAAGTGGAATTATTTCCTCCGCCGTGCTCCATATGCAGAACCAAAGCAATGTCCAGAATTTTGGCTTCCAGTGGCGTATAAGAGCTGTCCGGACGTAAGATATGCAGGATATTTTCCGCAGCTGACAATTCGGGAACCGGCTGGTGAATGTAAAGACTGTTTCCGTCATGATAGTGACTGTACGCCTGGTAGCCGTAAATGCTTAAAAGGGGAAACAGGCTGATTAATTGCAGACACTGACGCAGGACGTTGGGAAGAGAAGTATCATCGGCACGGTCATCGTAAGAGTACAGCGTAAGGACGCTTCTGGCCAACGTATTCATCATGTCCTTGCTGGGCGCCTTTAAGATAATATCCCGTACAAAACTGGTGGGAAGCGTTCTGTAAAAGGCAAGCATTTCCTTAAATTGCTTTAGGTCTGCGCTGTCCGGCAGTTCACCGAACAGCAGAAGATATGTAATTTCTTCAAATCCGAAACGATTTTCTTTGGTGAAACCTGCAACCAGATCTTTCACATTGTAACCCCGGTAATACAGTTCCCCGTGGCAGGGAACGCTTACACCGTCCACGATTTTAGTGGCTCTGACATCGGAAATATTGGTAAGACCGGCTAAAACACCTTTCCCGTTTAAATCCCTGAGTCCACGCTTTACTTCATATTTGGTAAATAATTCGGAGTCGATTTTGTCGGACGTTTCCGACATTCTGGAAAGTTTGAGAATTGCAGGAGTAATCTCAGAATAAATATTATGTTCCATAGCGTGCTTTCCTTTCTTTCTCTTTTATCTTATCACACTTTACCGTGAAAAAGCAAGCGAATTATGTAAACTAATTGTGAAAAAAATATTAAGGTTGATTTTTGCATCGGAAACGATTACAATAAAAACAACAGTTGAACGCATATAGATGCAGGAAGGGATGAGAAAGATGGAGAATCAGGTAATTTTGCAAAGACTTGCGGCTTTAAGAAGCGCAATGGAGCGTGAAGAAATCGATTTTTATATGATTCCTACAGCAGATTTTCATAATTCTGAATATGTGAATGATTATTTTAAAGTCAGAGAATATTTTTCGGCTTTTACCGGGTCGAACGGGACACTGTTAGTCTGGAAGGACGGCGCCGGACTGTGGACGGACGGACGGTATTTTATTCAGGCGCAGAAGGAACTGGAAGGAACTACGGTTACGTTGTTCCGGATGTTGGAGGAAGGGGTTCCTACCATCGGAGAGTTTCTTAAGGAACATATGAAGGAAGGGCAGAAGCTCGGATTTGACGGCAGAGTAGTTCCAGCAGCGGAAGGAAAGCGTCTGGAAAAAGAGCTGGAAGAAAAGGGAGTTGCCTTTGCTTACGGATTCGATCTGGCGGAAGCCATCTGGACAGAAAGACCGCAGTTCCCCTGCGGGAAGGCATGGCTTCTTGATGAGAGCCTGGCAGGAAAGACGGTAGGAGAAAAGCTTTCCGAAGTTCGGGAAGAAATGAAGAAAGCAGGAGCGGAAAGCTTCCTTTTAACCAAGCTGGATGATCTGATGTGGCTTTTTAATATCAGAGGCTGCGATGTGGAATGCAATCCGGTTGCGATATCCTATGGCTATATTACGGAACAGGAAGCGCTTCTTTTTATCCAGGAGAAAGCACTGGAAGAAGACGTAAAAGAAGGTCTTGTACGCCGTGGTGTGGAAGTAAGGTCTTATGAAGAGATTCTACCCTTTTTAAAAGAGCTTCCGGAGGGGAAAAAGGTTCTGACAGATGTCAGACATTGCAATTATCTGTTATATAAGACGTTACAGGAAAAGCAGACCACTGTAGAAGCAAAGAATCCTACGGAGCATTTAAAGGCGGTTAAGAATCCGGTAGAACTTGAAAACATGGAAAAGGTATATCTGCAGGACAGCGTAGCCGTTACTAAATTTATTTACTGGCTGAAGACAAGGATTGGAAAAGAAGAGATTACCGAACTGAGCGCGGCGGATTATCTGGAAAATCTGCGCAGGCAGATTCCGGGATTTCTGGATCTTTCTTTTCCGACCATTGCCGGCTACAAAGAGAATGCGGCTATGATGCACTATGAGGCAACGAAGGATCATTTTGCGGTTTTAAAACCGGAAGGAATGCTCTTGGTAGATTCCGGCGGACAGTATCTGGGCGGAACAACGGATGTTACCAGAACGATCGTACTGGGAAAAATCAGCGATGAGATAAAAAAACATTATACTTTGACTGCAGCCGGTATGCTGGGTCTTACCCATGCCAGATGGCTTTACGGCTGTACCGGACGGAATCTGGACATTCTGGCAAGGCAGCCCCTTTGGAAAATCGGCTTGGACTACAAGTGCGGAACCGGCCACGGCGTGGGATACATTCTGAATGTGCACGAAGGACCCCAGAATATGCGCTGGCGCTTTACGGAAGGAATGACAGAAGCTGTGCTGGAGGATGGCATGGATATTACCAATGAACCGGGCGTCTATATCGAAGGCAGCCACGGTATCCGGATTGAAAATGTAATGGTAGCCAGAAAGGATCTTAAGAACGAGTACGGACAGTTTATGCATTTTGATACGCTGACCTATGTACCCATCGATCCGGAGGCCATTGCTCCGGCATTGTTTACACCGAAGCAGAAGGAATATTACAATGAATACCAGAAACAGGTATATGAAAAAGTAGCGCCTCATTTGACGGAAGAGGAAAGAGAGTGGCTTTTGCACGAAACCAGAGCCATATAAGTTATGTATAGAATTTTAATCGTGGAAGATGACAGAGGAATTGCACAGAGTCTGAAGGAACAGATCGGTATGTGGGGCATGGAAGTGTGCTGCGTAGAGAATTTCAGGAACGTGATGCAGGATTTTGAACTTTTTAATCCGCATCTTGTGGTGCTGGATATTATGCTCCCTTTTTATAACGGATACCACTGGTGCAGCGAGATTCGGAAGGTTTCCAGCGTACCGATTCTGTTTCTGTCCTCTGCCTCTGACAATATGAACATTGTAATGGCAATGAATATGGGAGCAGATGATTTCATTGCCAAGCCCTTTGACGGAAATGTATTGATTGCAAAGCTGCAGGCCATGCTTCGCCGAACCTATGATTTCGGGAACAGTCTTCCGGTGCTGGAGCACCGGGGGGCTGTGCTGGATCGGGGAGACAACAGTCTGACGTATCAGAAAGAAAAGCTGGAGCTTACCAAAAACGAATACCGGATTCTGTTGGTACTGATGGAAAATAAAGGAAATGTGGTAAGCCGGGAAAAAATCATGGAAAAGCTCTGGGAAACGGACAGCTTTGTAGATGAAAACACATTGACCGTGAATATCAACCGACTCCGTAAGAAACTGGACGGACTGGGGCTTACCGGTTTTATCACGACAAAGTTTGGGGTAGGATACCTGATTGAAAATGAGGAAAAAAGCTGAGGGACGGAATCCATGTACACATTTCGAAGTTTTTTGCGGTTGCGGAAAAAACAGATCGCTGTGTTTTTTCTTTTCGGTCTGATTTTTTTATGCAGTTTTGTCTTATACCATCTGCCGATTCAGGCTGTTTGCTACCCCTATCTGTTGTGCGGAGCAATCGGCTGTCTGTGGATTTTCCTGGAATTTCAAAAAGAGAAGAAAAAATACGATCTGCTGGAAAACATAAAGAATCATATCACAATGGTACTGGATGACAGCTCTTTGCCGGAGTGTGGTGAAGTGGAAGCCGTATACCAGGATATAATACGGATTTTGTACCGGGAGAAGGAAAAAATCAGCAGGAAGGATGAGCTTAAGTACCGGGATCTGACGGATTATTATACGGCATGGGTGCACCAGATAAAAATCCCCATCGCTTCCATGGATCTTATGCTGCAGACGCAGGATACTTCCTTTTCCAGAAAGATTGCCAGAGAGCTTGTAAGAATCGAACAGTATGTGGAGATGGTATTAACTTTTCTGCGGCTTAACAGCGATTCTTCCGATTATGTGTTCCGGGAGACGGCAATGGATCCGCTGATCAGGCAGTGTATTAAGAAATTTTCCGGAGAATTTATTGATCGAAAAATACGGTTACATTATGTGCCGGTAAGCATGAAAGTGATTACGGATGAGAAATGGATCAGCTTTGTGATAGAGCAGATTTTGTCCAATGCATTAAAGTATACGCTACAAGGGGAGATCCGGATTTATGAAGAAGAGGGAAACCGGCTTTTTATTCGGGATACCGGAATCGGCATTGCACCGGAGGATCTTCCCAGAATTTTCGAAAAGGGCTATACCGGCTGTAACGGAAGGACAGATAAGAAAGCGACCGGCCTCGGATTATATCTTTGCAGGAAAATTTGTCTTAATTTAAACTGCGGGTTGTCCGTAAACTCTGTCCCGGGAGAGGGAACAACGGTATGCATGGATTTGAATCCGGAGCATGTTGCCGGGAAATGCTATGACTAAATGGTTGTCTGAACTGTTACAAAAATGTAAGGAATGCCCCTTAAAATGTAAGGCGAATCGATGGAGAGGGCATTCCTTTTTTGATATAATCCTTTCTGAAAAGAGCGAAAGCGCTTAAGAAAGGACTGGTAAAAAAATGAGCATTCTGGAAGTGAATGGAATTAAGAAAGTATATACCACCCGTTTCGGGGCCAATAAGGTAGAAGCTTTAAAAAATGTAAATTTCAGTGTGGAACAGGGAGAGTATGTGGCGATCATGGGAGAGTCCGGATCCGGAAAAACCACTCTTTTGAACATTCTGGCAGCACTGGATAAGCCTACGGCAGGCAGTGTTTTGTTGGACGGAAGAGATCTGACAACGATTAAGGAATCCGCAATGGCGGCTTTTCGGAGAGATAATCTGGGATTTGTATTTCAGGAATTCAACCTGCTGGATACGTTTACATTGGAAGACAATATTTATCTGCCGTTGGTTCTTGCCGGGAAAAAATATAAGGAGATGAAGGAGCGGCTTATGCCGATTGCCGAACATCTGGGAATCAGCAATATTCTGAAAAAGTACCCTTATGAGGTGTCCGGCGGACAGAAGCAGCGTGCCGCCGTGGCCAGGGCATTGATTACGGATCCCAGACTGATTCTGGCGGATGAACCCACGGGAGCTTTGGACAGCCGTTCCACAGATGAACTGCTGGCTCTGTTTGCCAAAATCAATGCTGTGGGTCAGACCATTTTAATGGTAACCCATTCCGTAAAAGCGGCAAGCTGCGCCGGAAGGATTTTATTTATCCGGGATGGTGAGGTATACCATCAGATTTATCGCGGGGATGACAGCAATGAGGAGCTGTATCAGAAGATTTCGGATACCTTGACCATGCTGCAGGCAGGAGGTGTCAGAGTATGAAAATCGGATTTTATCCGCGGCTGGCCTTTCACGGAATGCGGAAAAACAGCAGACTTTACATCCCTTATCTCTTAACCTGCATCGGCATGATTATGATGTTTTATATCATTCTGGCTCTTTCCCGTTCCCAGGCGGCTTTGCAGATGCGGGGTGGTAATTTTCTGTCATGGATCTTGAGACTTGGCAGCTTTGTCATTGCCGTTTTCTCCCTTTTGTTCCTGTTTTACACCAATTCTTTTCTGAATAAAAGACGTAAGAAGGAATTCGGGCTGTACAATATCCTGGGCATGGGAAAAGGCAATGTCTCTCGCATTGTCCTGTGGGAGGCGGTTCTGTCCGGTATCCTTTCCCTTATTCTCGGGCTTGGGGCAGGCATTTTGCTTTTTAAACTGGCGGAATTGGGACTGGTAAATATTATGCACGGTGATATCACATATCAGCTGGGAATCTCTCCGGCATCCGTAAGAGATACGATTCTTTGTTATACCGTGATTTTTATTTTGATTTTTGTGAAAAATTCTTTTCAGGTGCAGATTTCCAGGCCGATAGAGCTTTTAAAAAGTGAGCAGGCAGGAGAAAAAGCACCGAAAGCAAACTGGATTTTCGGTACGCTGGGTGTACTGATCTTAGGATGCGGCTATGCCCTGGCATCGGTAATTAAAGATCCGTTTTCTGCTCTTTTATGGTTTTTTGCGGCAGTAATACTGGTCATTATCGGAACTTACCTTATCATGGTTGCCGGTTCGGTGATGCTTTGCCGGATTCTGCAGAAAAAGAAAAGCTATTATTACAAAACTAATCACTTTATATCCGTTTCTTCCATGGTTTACCGGATGAAGCGAAACGGCGCCGGACTTGCCTCCATCTGTATTCTGGCTACTATGGTGCTTGTCATGCTGTCCTCTACGGCCTGCCTGTATTTCGGAGAAGAGGATGCGCTGAACAGCAGATATCCTATGGATATCAATGCAACGGTAGTAATCAATGAAAAAGAATACCTTCGAAAAGAGACGGTTGAAACATTATATGACAAAATGGAAAAAATTGCGAAGAGGGCGGTGACGGAAGAAAAAACGTATTTTATGGCAAGTGTTCCCGGGCTTTTAAAGGACGGTGTACTGGAAGCTGATGTAACCGCAGTCAGCCAGTTTGAGATAGATACCTATGCCAATGTCTGGAATGTACATTTTATTGATCTGGAGGACTATAACCGGATGACGGGAAAAGACGAAACGCTGAAGGAGCGTGAAATTCTGCTCTATGCTTTTCGGGGTAGTTATAAAGAAGAATCCTTTGCCATAAAGGGAAGAGAACCTTACCGGGTTAAAAAAATTCTGGATCAGGCTTTTCTGGAAAACGGAGATTCTGCCGCCGAAGTGATTCCCGCGCTGTATGTGGTAGTACCGGATCTGTATTCCGCTGCGGAGGAACTGTTCGGCATTGTAAATACTTCCGGAAAAAGGTTAGTACAGTTTACCTGGAATTACGGAATGAATACCGATATCGGAGCCGATCAGCAGATTGTGCTGAATCAGGCAATGAGAGAGACCTTAAGGCAGATGGATATCGATGGCGGGTATGGAATCGCATCCTCAAGTTGTGAGAGCAGGGAAGAAAACAGGGAGGATTTTATAGGAACCTTCGGCGGCCTGTTCTTCCTTGGAATTATTCTCAGCATTGTCTTTATCTTTGCAGCCGTTCTGATTATTTACTATAAACAGATATCGGAAGGCTATGAAGACCAGAGCCGTTTCGAGATCATGCAGAAAGTCGGAATGACGCCGAAAGAGATCCGGCGCAGCATTAATTCCCAACTTTTGACGGTATTCTTTCTGCCTCTTTTAGGAGCCGGTCTGCATCTTGTCTTTGCTTTTCACATGATCCGTCTACTGCTGGCGCTTTTCCAGATGACGAATGTCGGGTTTTTTATGCTGACAACGTTGATCAGTTTTGTCGTATTCGGTGTTTTTTACACGTTAGTTTACCGGATTACCTCCAATGCTTATTATAAAATCGTGAGCTGTAAGTAGGTCACCTGGCAGCCCATGAGTCTGCCTTCAGAAAATAGTAACTTTGTAAGTTTATCCTGTAAACAGGTTCTGTATTTAACGCATATTTTGCCAGTGCCTGCGGAATTCTCCGGGGGAGGAGCCTTCGATCTTACGGAAGATGCGGGAAAAATAATTGGCATCGTTCATTCCGCATTCCTGTGCGATTTTTTCCACGGGCAGGCTGTCAAAGCGTAAAAGCTGTTTGGCATGCGTGATTCTTACCGAGAGCAGGTAGGAAAGGGGTGAGATTCCGAACTGTTCTTTGAAGAGTCTGGAAAGGTAAAATTTATTAATATAGTATTGTTCCGCCAGTTGATCCAAGGTGATTTTTTCGCGGTAATGACTGTCAAGATAATCCTTGACTTCCTGAAGGTTGCGCCTTGTGTGGCTGCCGGATGGGGAAGAAAGCGGCGGATTCCAGCTGTTATCCATTAAAAGGGTCAACAGGCGGGAGAGCAGTTCGTTTAATTTCATATCCCGGATATAAGAAGGGGAGGAAGCTGTCTGATAGATGTCTTCCAAAAGGGAAGAGAAGACCTGCGGGGAGGAAGCGTGAAAGAAGAAGCTTCCTCCCCGTTCTTTGTATTTCTCATAAACAGCGGTCAGGTTCGGACCGTAAAAGTGAACCCAGCGGATCGTCCAGAGGTTTTCCGCACTTTGCTGGGAATAGGCGTTTCGACAGTCTAAAAAAACACAGTCATTTGCCTTTAAAGACATGGTCTGCCCCTGACAGGTAAGACTGCCTTCTCCTTTTTCCACGATAAAAAAAAGATAGGAAAGCAGGCCGCTTCTCCTGCTCACATGGGGCTTACGGGCAGTTGAGACACCGGTTTCCTGCAGATGAATCAGACTGGTTCTGGCAAAAGCGGACGGGGTATAAATCACCCTTTTTGCCGTTACATATTCTCCCTCAAAAAAAGAAGCGCCCATTTCCGTCACCATGCCTTTCCGCAATCTGCAAACCCAGGAGTATCTTTCCTGCTACGTCTTTTTTTCATTTTCATCCAGTATACCAGAGAAACAGACAAAATGTCAATATAATGCTATTACTTCGCAAGATAGTCTATTCTTTTTCCGGAGATACTATATTATGATATCAGGGTCAGACAAGTATTTAAGTAGATAAAAATATAAAGCTGCAAATTTGTTAATAGCAGTTTTCCAAGGGCGGACTCATGTGGAATCCAATGAGGGGGCGCAAAATTGAGCGAGAGCGTCCCCCGAATGGATCCGCATGAGTCCACCCGGAGTTCTACTCTTATATAGTTTTGTAAGTTTATCACAGCACAGAAAGGAAGAAAACTATGAAAAAAGCGCTGATCACGGGAATAACAGGGCAGGACGGATCGTATCTGGCGGAATTTTTGCTGGAAAAAGGGTATGAAGTGCATGGCCTTATCAGGCGCTGTTCTACCTCCAATACCGAAAGAATTCAGGGGATTTTAAACTGCATAACGCTGCATAACGGCGATTTAACCGATTCTTCTTCCCTGTTTCGCGTGATTGCGCAGGTGAAGCCGGATGAGATTTATAATCTGGCGGCGCAGTCCCATGTGCAGGTCTCTTTTGAGGTGCCGGAATACTCCGGTGAAGTGGACGCCATGGGAGTGCTGCGTATTCTGGAGGCGGTACGTATTCTGGACCTTGGGAAAAAGACCCGCATTTATCAGGCTTCCACTTCGGAACTGTACGGAAAAGTAGAAGAGGTTCCGCAAAGAGAGAGCACACCTTTTCATCCTTACAGTCCTTATGCGGCGGCAAAGCAGTATGCGTTCTGGATGGTACGGGAATACCGGGAAGCATATGGCATGTTTGCGGTAAACGGTATTTTATTTAACCATGAATCCGAGCGCAGAGGAGAGAATTTTGTGACCAGAAAAATTACCCTTGCAGCGGCAAGAATTGCAGAAGGGCTGCAGGATCATCTGGAACTTGGAAATCTGGATTCTTTGAGAGATTGGGGCTACGCCAAAGATTATGTGGAGTGTATGTGGCTGATGCTGCAGCATGACAAACCGGAAGATTTTGTGATTGCCACGGGGCAGCAGCACACGGTACGGGATTTTACAGAGAGAGTCTTTGCCGCCAATGGGATAGAGCTTTACTGGGAAGGCTGCGGAATGAATGAAAAAGGGTATGACCGAAAGAGCAAAAAAATGCTGGTGAGCGTAAATCCGGAATGGTTCCGGCCTACAGATGTGGACAATCTCCTGGGAGATCCGACAAAAGCAAAAGAGATTCTGGGATGGAATCCGCAGAAGACAAGTTATGAGGAACTGGTTCGTATTATGGCGCAGCATGACAGAGAAATCATAACAGCGCAGGCGCACCATTCACAAAGCAGCGATTTCAGCGTTTGACCGGGCGGAAAGGAGAACAACGGATATGGAAAAGGAAGCATTGATTTATGTAGCAGGGCACCGGGGAATGGTAGGCTCCGCCATTGTAAGGGAATTAAAAAGACAAGGGTATGAAAGAATTCTGGTAAGATCCAGAGAACAGCTGGATCTTAAAAGGCAGGATGCCGTAGAAGCTTTTTTTAAAGAGTACCGGCCGGAGTATGTGTTTCTGGCAGCAGCCAAGGTCGGCGGAATCTATGCCAACCAGGAACAGCCGGCGGATTTTCTGTTTGAAAATATGATGCTGGAGATGAATGTGATTCATGCTGCATGGGAGAACGGTTGCAAAAAGCTTCTGTTTTTAGGCTCTTCCTGTATTTATCCCAGAATGGCGCCCCAGCCGATGAAGGAGGATTGCCTTTTGACCTCTGCATTGGAAAAAACCAATGAGGCATACGCTCTTTCCAAGATTTCCGGGTTGAAATACTGCGAATACTTAAACCGGCAGTACGGGACGGACTATATTTCGGTTATGCCGACGAATCTCTACGGTCCTAATGATAATTATCATCCCCTTCATTCCCATGTACTGCCCGCTTTGATCCGCAGATTTCATGAAGCAAAGGAAAACGGGGAAGAGCAGGTTACCTGTTGGGGAAGCGGCCGGCCGTTAAGAGAGTTTTTGTATGTGGACGATCTGGCGCAGGCCTGCGTTTTTCTGATGAATCATTATTCCGGGAACGAGACGGTTAATGTGGGCACCGGAAAGGAATTATCCATCAAAGAGCTGGCGGAAATAACAGCCCGGGTTATCGGGTACCGGGGTAAAATCTGCTGGGATGAAAGCAAGCCGGATGGGACACCCAGAAAACTGCTGGATGTTTCCAAATTAAACGGGCTGGGTTGGAAGGCTTCTACAAAGTTAGAAGAAGGAATCCGGCTGGCATATGAAGATTTTCTGCATAATCCGGTGAGAGTGCAAAGATAAGGCAGAGAAGGAAAAAAAGAGTTTTCCGATAATGAGGCATCTGCGGAATAGGAGAGGAAAGTGGCGAATAAAATAGAAAGAACAGGTCAGTCATTGCATTGGGTTATTTTGTCCGGCGGTTCCGGAAAACGTTTGTGGCCTTTGTCGAATGAAGTGCGCTCCAAACAGTTTTTGAAGATTTTTCCGAAGGAAGACGGAACCTATGAATCCATGTTGCAGAAGATGTACAGACAGATCCGCAGGAGGGATCCGGAGGCGGATATTACCATTGCAACGGCGCACAGTCAGATTTCTTCTATTTTGAATCAGCTCGAGGAAAAGCCGGATATCTGTCCGGAGCCGTGCAGAAAGGATACCTTTCCGGCTATCTGCCTGGCGGCTTCCTTTTTAAAGGATGTAAAAAAGGTTCCGGAAAAGGACTGCGTGGTTGTCTGTCCGGTAGATCCTTATGTGGAGGAAGATTATTTTAAAGCTTTGCAGGAACTGGGGCAGATGGCGGCTTCGGAAGAGGGAGATCTCTTTTTACTGGGAATAGAGCCTTCCTATCCAAGCGCAAAGTACGGCTATATCCTTCCGACTTCCCGGGAAAGGATCAGTGATGTGGCAAGCTTTCGGGAAAAGCCGGATGAAATGACTGCAGAAAACTATATTGCAAAGGGCGCCTTGTGGAACGGGGGTGTTTTTGCCTGCAAATTGGGCTATCTTTTGAAAAAGGCACATGAAAAAATTGATTATACCGATTATGCGGATTTGCTTCGCAAATACGAAAGTCTTACGGCAATCAGCTTTGACTATGCGGTAGCCGAGGGAGAAAAAAAGGCAAAGGCGGTACGTTTCGATGGATCCTGGAAGGACCTGGGAACCTGGAATACCCTGACGGAAGCAATGAAGGAATCCTGCATGGGGAATGCCGTCTTAAGCGAAAGCTGTGAAAATGTGCATGTATTGAATGAACTGGACGTGCCGGTTCTGGCAATGGGGTTGAAGAATGTTGTCATTTCGGCAAGTCCGGGAGGAATTCTGGTATCGGATAAGGAACAGTCCAGTTATATGAAACCTTATGTCGACCGGATGGAGAACCGGATTATGTTTGCGGAAAAATCCTGGGGGAGTTTCCGGGTCATTGATGTGGAGAAGGAAAGCCTGACTATTAAGGTGACTTTAAATCCCGGGCATCAGATGAACTATCACAGTCATGAAAGAAGAGAAGAGGTCTGGACGGTGATTTCCGGAAAAGGAAAAACCGTGTTGGATGGCAAACTCGGAAATGTCTGTCCCGGGGACATCTTAAGGATACCGATAGGATGCAGGCACACCATTCAGGCGGAAACGGAATTGAAACTGATAGAGGTGCAGCTCGGAAAGGAAATCAGTGTCCTGGATAAGAAGAAATATCCATTGCCGGAATCATAAATATTTCCTTTTTTGTCATTACTATACTTGACTATAGTCTGGAAAAAAACTATAATATCATATAGGTAATGACGATTAGAAAGAAGAGGGAATTATAGATGAAGCGGTGGTATAAATTAAGTGGTTTTGCAGCCATGGCCAGCATCGTAGTTACAGGGAAACTGATAGCGGATTCATTTGTGATGAAGGATGCTTATGTTTCTTATTATGTGTTGATCGGAACCTTTGCCGTGGGTGCGATTGTATTTACGATTATTTATATGCTGCACGATCTGTTGGAAGCGGCAGACCGGCTGCGCGGCCAACAGGAGCTTATCCTTAAGAGGCAGGAGCAGCTGCTAAAAAAAATGGAAGATAGAGAAAAGATAGAACCGGAAAAATAGCAAAAATTACTATTGTATTTTAAGGCGTGATTGGCTATAATAAGGTTAGCCTGGGATGTGCGATAACTCCTGTTTATTTTGAACCTACATTTACTTTAAACGGGATTCCTACATTGCCAAGTGGCTGTCAAGCCCTCACTTCTGTACCTGTTTACATCGGTAAGCAGTGGTTCGCAGATGGATTGGAAGGGAAGGCAAAAGCTTTGGTTGCGGATTTACCCACCTGGCATACGCTAGGAGTCAAAAGGCAGGAAACGGCATTTCCGGGTTTTTTACATAAAAGATATTGCTGTACATAAGAAGTATTACGGTACATAAGAAGTATTACGGTACATAAGAAGTATTACGGTACATAAGAAGTATTACGGTACATAAGAAGTATTACGATACATAAGAGAGGTTACGAAGGAAGAGAGCAATTTGATAAGCTGTATTTTGAAAAACAGCTTGCCGGATTGCTCTTGTTGTTTGCGAGAGCAGTTTGCGTGTGCGTTTATACGGATAGATTAGAAGTCGGCGGAAACTGTCAGACGTACGAATGGCGCATGTAAGCTGCTGGAAAAGGCATTTGCGAAGAAAAATGGTAAAACAGGAGAAGCGGAATGGGGGAAAAAAGGCGGATTCGAATTTGGGGAAGTGTGTTTCTGATTTCTTTTTTGGTTTTGGGAATGGTAAAGATCATCCTGCGGGAAAGAAGCGTCGAAGAAGGGGAATACCCGGGAGCAACAGAGCACGGACAGAAAGTGATGAAAATTGCAGAAAACGTCTGGATTCTCGGACGAAAGGATGGCGGACTTTCGGTTTTTGAAGAGGGAGAGGAAAAAAGCTATTCTCTGGAAGAAGCCTTGCAAAGCGATGAGGCGTGCAGCGAGGTTCTGGCGGATCTGGTGCTTTTTGACAATCAGATTGTGCAAATACATAAAAAGACACAGAAAATAAGCGGAAAGCTGCTGAGCGCCGATTCCGGAGGAATCGAACTGGAAGGAAAAGGGCGGCTTTCTTTTTCACAGAAAGTAAAGGGATACCGGCTTTACGGCCGTATGCAGATGTGCGGCTATAAGGATCTTCTGATCGGGTACGATTCGGCCGACTTTGTCGTGGAAGACGGGGAAATCTGCGGAATCTTGATGGTAAAAGAAGAAGCCATGCAATCCATACGGGTTCTGATTTCCACAAC
This sequence comes from uncultured Acetatifactor sp., assembly GCA_934433135.1. Lineage (GTDB taxonomy): Bacteria > Bacillota > Clostridia > Lachnospirales > Lachnospiraceae > Acetatifactor. Next base: position 124,140 of record CAKRZO010000004.1, read on the forward strand.
GGGTTACCAAAGTCTTTTTCACAGACAGGCAAAGTTTGGCTGTGATACTGCCTATACCGTATCTTACGGAGAAGGATCAAATGGATCAAACGGGGAGGAACACTTTCAGGCAGGAGAAGTTTTTAACATTTCCTGTGAGAGCGACCGCTTTTTGACAGGAAGAATCCAAATCAGACCGGATGTGTTGACTGGGAAAGTCAGCATTAACAGTGTGGAAAGAAATCAGGGGATTCCGTGTTTCAGGGGCTTTCTGGAACTGGTTTTGACGGAAGAAGGAATGGTAATCATAAATGAGCTGCCGCTGGAGGAATATCTGTACAGTGTGGTTCCCAGCGAAATGCCGGCTTCTTTTCCCAAAGAGGCGCTGAAAGCGCAGGCGGTCTGCGCCAGAACCTATGCCTACGGACACATGCTGCATGCTGCCTATCCGGGATACGGCGCCCATGTGGATGACAGCACATCCTACCAGGTCTATAACAATATAGCGGAGCAGGAAAACGCCGTAAGCGCCGTAAGAGAGACCTACGGTGAACTTTTATATACCGGGGATATGACAGCGCTGGCAAATACCTATTATTATTCCACTTCCTGCGGAGCCGGGAGCGATGCCGGTGCCTTCAGCCCCGGAGGACAAGAGCAGTTATCCTATCTGAAACCGGAGTTTATAAACCGCAGCGCATGGATTCAGAAGACATCAACCGGAAAGCCGATGGGAGCAGAGGAACTTTCCGAAGAAGAAACATTCCGGCAGTTCATTCTGCAGACAAAAGAAGAGGACTATGAAAAGGACGAGGGATGGTACCGCTGGAGTTATGTTGTGGAAAAAGCAGATGAGAACAGGATGCTGTCTGTACTGCAAAAGCGTTATCGCAGCAGCCCAGGACTGATTTTAACCTACAGTAAAGAAAAGAATGACTATGTTAGTCAATATCCGGAAAAGTTGGGAAAGCTGAAAGATATCGCGATTGTAAAACGTGGTGCCGGAGGAGTTGCACAGGAACTGGTGCTGACCGGAGAAGAAGAAACGATAAAAGTCCTCTCGGAATACAATATCCGTTGTGTTTTAAACGACGGAAAGACAAAGGTTTGTAAGCAGGACGGGAAAGAGGTGCTGCTTTCTTCTCTTTTGCCCAGCGCTTTTTTTATAATAGAGACTGGAAAAGAGGGAGAAAATGTGGTAGGATATACCATAACAGGCGGAGGGTTCGGCCACGGTGTGGGAATGAGCCAGAATGCGGCCGGAATTATGGCCAGAGACGGTTTCAGTGCAGGAGAGATTCTTTCTTTCTTTTATCCGGGATGCATCCTTTGCAATGTGTATCAGATCGATCGGACTTCCTCATGAGGAAAGATTGGGTCTGTACATCCCGCATGCCGGAAAAGGCGGGAGCATAATAAATGCCGGAGAATGAGAAAGCAGGAGGTTTAGGCGTTGCATAAGCTATACAGATTATTCCGGGATTTCAGTATTAAGATGGGGAAACAGAATATCAGCGCTTTTGCAGCAAGCACGGCTTTCTTTCTTTTTTTGTCGCTGGTCCCTATGTTAATTTTGGTTTGTACCGTGATCCCCTATACCCCTTTGACAGAAGAAAATCTTGTAACAGCCGTAACGGATGTTTTGCCCGATATAGTCGATCCGCTGGCAGAAAGCCTGATTGCCGAAGTCTATGCCAAATCTGCGGGAATTCTGTCTTTGGCGGCAGTTGCCACCATGTGGTCCGCAGGAAAAGGAGTCCTTGCCCTGATCAGAGGATTAAATGCCATTAATGATGTGGAAGAGAAACGTAATTATTTCCTTTTGCGGGTGGTTGCTTCCTTTTATACCATCATTATGCTGTGCGTGTTGATTTTGTCTTTGTTTATCATGGTGTTCGGCAATCGGCTGGTGGAACTGGCCTTATCCAATTTCCCGAGAATAAGATTGTTCATTTCATTCCTGATGAATTTTCGTTTTCTGGCTGTGTGGGCGATTCTGACTTTGATCTTCAGCCTGATTTACGCCTACATGCCCAATACCCGGTTAAGATTTAAGGAACAGCTTCCGGGAGCATCTTTTTCCGCCGTTGTATGGAGCGTCTTTTCCTGGGGATTTTCCCTGTATGTGGATCGCAGCCAGTCTTACAGTGTTTACGGAAGCCTTTCGATTATTGTGATTGTTATGGTGTGGCTTTATTTTTGCATGTATATTATTATGATCGGCGCTTACATTAATAAGTATTTTCAGCCGGTGAACGAAGTGTTGATGAAAGAGAGAAAGAATCTTCCGGGGGAGAAAAAATCTTCTTGACAATCGGGGGGGAAAACACTAGAATAGGCGTAGAGAAAGGCAAAGAAGGTGTCAGTAGAGCATTCTTTTCTTACAGAGAGGGAGAGCCAGTGGCTGAAAGCTGTCCCAAGTACAGAGGATGTTTCGAATTTCCCACCGGAGCTGCCCGGAAGAAACTTAAGTGCCCGAATGGGCAGGAGAGGAAGTAGTCCGGGACGACTGCGCACGTTACGCGTAAAGAGAGCCCGCAGGAAGCGGGAATGTGGGTGGTACCGCGGAATGATATTTCGTCCCTTGCTGTTTGATGCAGCAGGGGATTTTTTGTGTTATGGGAAATGGGGTCCTATGACAGAAAAAACTGTACTGCGGCAGAAAAACAGAGTTAGAAACTTTAAGAAAGGAAACAAAAAGATGAAAGAGAAACTAGCCCAGATCAGAGAAGATGCCCTGGCTCAGATCAGAAAATGTGAGTCCGTGGAAAAGCTTAACGAGATAAAAGTCAGCATTCTGGGAAAAAAAGGAGAACTGACCAGTGTCTTAAAGTCCATGAAGGAAGTGCCTGCAGAGGAAAGACCGCAGGTGGGACAATGGGTGAATGAGACCAGACAGGAAATTGAAAATCGGCTGGAGGAAGCCCGCAGCAGAATGGAACGCGCTTTACAGGAGGCCAGACTGAAGGGGGAAGTGATTGACGTAACGCTGCCGGCGAAGAAAGCGGAAATCGGCCACAGACATCCCAATACCATTGCACTGGAGGAAGTGGAGCGCATCTTTATCGGAATGGGATATGAAGTGGTGGAAGGACCGGAAGTGGAAAAAGATTATTATAACTTTGAAGCGTTGAATATTCCGGCGGATCACCCGGCAAAAGACGAACAGGATACGTTTTATGTAACCGGTGATATCCTTTTAAGGACGCAGACATCCCCCGTACAGGTTCATGAAATGGAGAAGGGGAAGCTTCCTATCCGTATGATTGCTCCCGGAAGAGTTTTCCGTGCCGATGAAGTGGATGCAACCCATTCTCCTTCTTTCCATCAGATCGAAGGACTGGTAATTGATAAAAACATCACCTTTGCCGATTTGAAAGGGACACTTGCCGAGTTTGCAAAGCAACTTTTCGGAGAGAATACGAAAGTAAAGTTCCGTCCCCATCATTTCCCGTTTACAGAGCCCAGTGCGGAAGTGGATGTTACCTGTTTTAAGTGCGGAGGAAGCGGCTGCCGATTCTGTAAAGGAAGCGGCTGGATTGAGATCTTAGGCTGCGGTATGGTACATCCCCATGTCCTGGAGATGAGCGGAATCGATCCGAAAGAGTATTCCGGTTTTGCTTTCGGTGTCGGTCTGGAACGAATTGCATTGCTGAAATATGAGATAGATGATATGCGTCTGCTGTATGAAAATGATATCCGTTTCCTGAAGCAGTTCTAAAGGGATTCGGGCATCAGGATCGGAAAGGATAACGCGGCAGGCCGCAGGAAAGGAATAAGAAAGAATGAATACAGCATTATCATGGATAAAAGCATATGTACCGGAACTTGCATGTACGGATCAGGAATATTGCGATGCAATGACTCTTACCGGTACCAAGGTAGAAGGGTATGAGAGGGCCGATAAAAATCTGGAAAAAATCGTAGTCGGACAGATTAAGTCCATTGAGCCTCATCCCGATGCCGACAAATTAATTATCTGTCAGGTAGATATTAAAGAGGAAGTGATTCAGATCGTTACAGGAGCCCATAACGTGGCAGTAGGCGATAAGGTGCCTGTTGTATTGGACGGCGGTAAGGTAGCCGGAGGACATGACGGCGGACCGCTTCCGGAAGACGGTATCCGGATCAAGGCCGGAAAACTGAGAGGAATTCCCTCCAATGGAATGATGTGTTCCATTGAAGAACTGGGTTCCGACCGGAATATGTATCCTGAGGCGCCGGAAGAAGGAATTTATATTTTCGGAGAGGATGCACAGGTCGGAGCAGATGCCATAGAATTACTGGGACTGCATGATACGGTTTTTGAATATGAGATTACCAGCAACCGTGTGGATTGCTACAGTGTACTGGGAATTGCCAGAGAGGCGGCCGCTACGTTCCACAAGCCGTTTTGCCCGCCTATTGTTACGGCAACCGGAAACGCGGAAGATGTTCACGATTATGTATCTGTAGAAGTAAAGGATACCGATCTTTGCAGCAGATATTGCGCCAGAGTGGTAAAAAATATCAAAATCGGACCGTCTCCGAAGTGGATGCAGAGACGTCTTGCCGCCAGCGGAATCCGTCCAATCAACAACCTGGTGGATATTACTAACTATGTTATGGAAGAATACGGTCAGCCCATGCATGCCTTTGATCTGGATACCGTTGCCGGCAGAAAGATTATTGTCCGCCGCGCCAAGGACGGAGATACGTTCCAGACTCTGGACGGACAGGTAAGAAAGCTGGACGGCGAAATCCTGATGATCTGTGATGCGGAAAAGGAAATCGGCATTGCGGGTATTATGGGAGGAGAAAACAGCAAAATTACCGATCGGGTAAAGAATGTTTTATTTGAATCGGCGGTATTCAACGGACCGAATATCCGTAAGTCCGCCAAAAGATTGGGACTGCGTACGGATGCATCCGGCAAATTTGAAAAGGGTCTGGATCCCAGAACCTCGGAAGAAGCGATCAACCGTGCCTGCCAGCTCATTGAAGAGTTGGGCTGCGGAGAAGTGGTAGGGGGCATGGTGGATGTCAAAGAGCCGTTAAAGCCTCTTAACCGGATTGCTTTTGAGCCGGAGAGAATCAATGCTTTGTTGGGAACCGATGTTTCTGCGGAAGAAATGATCGCTATTTTTGAAAAAGAAGATCTGATTTACGACAAGGAGACCAATGAAGTAATCATTCCTTCTTTCCGTCAGGATCTGGTGGGATTCGCGGATATGGCGGAAGAAGTTGCCAGATTCCATGGCTACGGAAAAATCCCGACCACGCTTCCCAAAGGAGAAGCTACCACCGGAAAGCTTTCCTATAAGTTAAGGATCGAACAGAAGGCAAGGGATATTGCAGAGTATTGCGGATTTTCCCAGGGAATGTGCTATTCTTTTGAAAGTCCTAAGGTATTTGATAAGCTGCTTTTGCCGGCGGATGACAAGCTGCGTAAGACCGTGACGATTTCCAATCCTTTGGGAGAGGATTTCTCTGTTATGAGAACCCTGCCTTTAAACGGTATGCTGACAAGTCTTGCCACGAATTATAACCGCCGCAATAAGAATGTCAAGCTGTATGAGCTCGGGAACATTTATCTGCCCAAGGCGCTTCCGCTGACAGAACTTCCGGATGAAAGAATGCAGTTTACACTGGGATTTTACGGAGACGGAGACTTCTTTACGTTAAAAGGAGTGGTTGAGGAGTTCTTTGACTGCGTCGGCATGCATAAGAGAGCGGAATATGACCCACAGGCCGGAAAGCCGTTCTTTCATCCGGGAAGACAGGCCCTGATCCGGTATGAGGATGTTATCATAGGTTATCTGGGAGAAGTGCATCCGGATGTGGCACAGCGTTACGGCATCGGTACCAGAGCTTATATTGCCGTACTGGATATGCCGGCTCTTCTGCCCTTCACCAGCTTTGAACGGAAATATACCGGAATTGCAAAGTTCCCGGCAGTCAGCAGAGATATCAGTATGGTCGTACCGAAGAATATTCTGGTTGGCCAGATTGAGAAAGTGATCGAACAAAGAGGCGGAAAGATTCTGGAAGGATATCAGCTGTTTGATATTTACGAAGGAAGCCAAATTAAAGAAGGCTACAAGTCGATTGCCTATTCCATTACGTTCCGGGCAAAAGACAGAACGTTGGAAGAGAGTGATATTTCCGCTGCCATGAAGAAGATTTTGAACGGACTGGAACAGCTCGGAATTGAATTAAGACAGTGATAATATATTTACAAAGCACAGGCATAAAAAATACGGAAAGGAAGAACGAACAATGGAGAAAAAGAATACTTGGGAAACCTACAGTAAGTCACAGCTGAAAGAGCTGGAAAAGTTAAATGCAAAGTACCGTGAATTCCTGGATCACGGCAAGACGGAGAGAGAATGTATTGATACGATTGTCAATACAATCGAAAAGGAAGGCTATCGCGAGCTGGAAGTGCTGGAAAGGGAAGGAAAGAAACTGGAAGCAGGCGATAAAGTCTACAGTGTATGGATGAATAAGTCTATTGCCATGTTCCAGATCGGAAAGAAGCCCATGGCGGAAGGAATGAATATTCTGGGTGCTCACATTGACAGCCCGAGACTGGATATCAAGCAAAATCCCTTGTATGAAGACGGCGGCTTCGCTTATCTGGATACCCACTATTACGGCGGTGTCAAGAAGTATCAGTGGGTAACCATTCCGCTGGCGCTTCACGGTGTCATTGTGAAAAAGGACGGAACCACGGTAGAAGTCAATATCGGTGAAAATGAAGAGGATCCGGTATTCTTCGTTTCCGACCTGTTGATTCATCTGTCCCAGGAACAGCTGGAAAAAACGGCCGCAAAGGTAATCGAAGGAGAAGCGCTGGATATTATCGTAGGCAACAAACCTCTTTTGTTGGGCAAGAAAGAAGGGAAAACCGAACCGGCAAAAGAAGCGGTAAAGGCCGGTGTACTGGATATTCTGAAGAAGCAGTATGATGTGGAAGAAGAGGACTTTATTTCCGCAGAACTGGAAGTGGTTCCGGCAGGAAAAGCAAGAGAAGCCGGTCTGGACCGCAGTATGATTCTGGCTTACGGACAGGATGACAGAGTCTGCGCTTATACTTCCCTGCAGGCAATGCTGGATACCGGAGTAACGGACAGAACACTGTGCTGTATTCTGGTGGACAAAGAGGAAATCGGATCGGTGGGTGCTACCGGTATGCAGTCTAAATTCTTTGAAAATGCAGTGGCTGAAGTGATGGATCTGTGCGGAGAGTATACGGAGATGAATGTCAGAAAGTGCCTTGCACATTCCTGCATGCTTTCCTCCGATGTCAGCAGCGCATATGACCCTTCCTTTGCAGGCAGCTTTGATAAGAAAAATGTAGCTTATCTGGGCGGCGGTATGGTGCTGAACAAATTTACCGGAGCCAGAGGAAAGTCCGGATCTAACGATGCCAATGCAGAATATCTCGGACATATCCGTAAGATTTATGAAGACAGAAAGGTTTGTTTCCAGACCGCAGAGCTCGGCAGAGTGGATTTGGGCGGCGGCGGAACCATCGCTTACATCCTGGCATTGTACGGTATGAACGTTATCGACAGCGGTGTGGCTGTATTGAATATGCATGCGCCCTGGGAAGCTACCAGCAAAGCGGATGTTTATGAGACTTATCGCGGATATCGCGCATTTGCGGAAGAGGCATCCATGTAATGAAAGAGTTATTGAAATCGGATTTTTATTTTGATCTTCCGAAGGAACTGATTGCTCAGGATCCTTTGGAGGATCGGTCTTCCTCCAGACTGCTGGTGCTGGATAAAAAGACCGGCGAAGTGTCCCATCATGTTTTCCGGGAAATCGTGGATTTCTTAAATCCGGGTGACTGCCTGGTATTGAATAATACCAAGGTGATTCCCGCAAGACTTTTGGGAGTCCGGGAAGAGACCGGCGCCCATGTGGAGCTTCTTCTCTTGAAAAGAAGGGAAAATGATGTGTGGGAGACTCTGGTAAAGCCCGGTAAGAAATGCAGACCGGGAACCAGACTTTCCTTCGGAGACGGACTTTTAAAAGCGGAAATCCTGGAAACGGTAGAAGAAGGCAACCGTCTGGTAAAATTTACCTATGACAGAATTTTCGAGGAAGTGCTGGATCGCCTGGGAGAAATGCCGCTTCCGCCCTATATCACACATAAGTTAAAGGATAAAAACCGCTATCAGACGGTTTATGCCAAATACGAAGGTTCCGCTGCGGCACCGACGGCAGGGCTCCATTTTACCGAGGAGCTTCTTGGGCAGATTGCCGATAAAGGCGTGGAAATTGCCTATGTTACCCTGCACGTGGGTCTCGGAACTTTTCGCCCGGTAAAAGAAGAGAATGTTCTGGATCACCATATGCATTCGGAATATTATCAGGTAACGCCGGAAGCGGCGGAGAAGATCAACAAAGCCAAAAGAGAAGGAAAGCGGGTTATCTGTGTGGGAACCACCAGCTGCCGGACCATTGAAAGCGCGGCTGATGAGAACGGTATTTTGAAACCGGGGTGTGCAAATACGGAGATTTTCATTTATCCGGGGTATCGCTTCAAAATATTGGATGCGCTGATTACCAATTTTCATCTGCCGGAATCTACGCTGGTTATGCTGGTATCGGCGTTGGCGGGAAGAGAAAATGTGCTTGCGGCATATGAGCAGGCAATTGCCGAAAAGTACCGTTTTTTCAGCTTCGGCGATGCGATGTTTATTCATTAGAAAAAATAAGACGGGTAAGCAGAATCAGAAAAGTAAGAAGAATCAAAAGAATGAAAAAAATGAAAAAATGAAAAGAAAAGGATACGGTCAATAAACGCCGTATCCTTTTTCTTTCAGAATGTTTTTGGCCTTTTCGCAGTCTCCTTCGGAATACAGCTCTATCTTCAGAACACCGTCCCGGATTTCCCGGTTATGAAGAATGCCCATGTTTTTAATGCTGATCTGGCGAAGAGCTAAAAGGGTGGCAATTGCTGCCAGTGCGCCCGGTTCGTCTTTGATATCAACTGTCATTTCGTAAGAAGTGAAAAACGCACCGGCTGCCGGAGTGTTGAAGGAATCCCGATATTGTCTGGCATCTTCAAAGAAATCATATAGTTTCTGACTTCTCTTATCGATAAGGAATTCCTTAATCTGTGTAAGGGAATGAATGTACTGCTCCAGAAGCGTCACAATATTTTCCGTATTGGTCAGGCAGATCTGCTGCCATACCGATGCGGAAGAGGAAGCGATTCTGGTGATATCCTTAAAGCCGCCGGCCGCAATCTGCTTTAAGACGCCTTCCGGAGTATCGCTTTCTTTCACCAGATTGACCAGACAGGCAGCCGCCACATGGGGCAGATGACTGACGGCAGCGGTAGCATAATCGTGCTCTTTACAGTCCAAAAGAAGCGGGATGGCTCCCATGCACGCAACAAGATCCTTAAATGCGGCAATTTTTTCTTCCGGTACATCCTCCGTAGGCGTTAAGATGTAATAAGCGTTTTCCAGAAGAAGGGATTTGGAATTGATATATCCGGTCCGCTCGCTGCCGGTCATAGGATGACCGCCGATAAATTGCCTGTCCAACCCTTCCGCTGCCACATGTCTGTGAATGTCCGACTTGACACTTCCGACATCGGTCAGAATGCAGTCCGGAGATAGAATTTTACGGACTGCGGGAAGGTTTTCCGCATTTTTCTGTACCGGTGCGCATAAAAAAAGATAATCGCAATAAGAAAAGGTATCATCGATTTTTTCGGCGGCAAGATCAACGATTCCTTCCTCCAGGGCAAGTTTAAGAGATTCCGTTTTTTCATCATAAGCGATGATCTGCACATCGCTTCTTTTTTCTTTTAAGGCCTTGGCAATGGACCCGCCGATCAGACCAAGGCCGATAAAACCGCATACAAGTGCCATATGAATCCTCGTTTCGTTGGTATTCTCATCTTAAAATATGAGGGTTGCCTCTCATTTGATAAGATGAATTGCTTCGCTGCAAAGCAGCTCTCGCAATTTATCTTATCACGTTACCGGGAAATTGGCAATTTATTTTTGAACAGTAGACACGAATGGAGTCTTGGACCTGTTATATAGCAATAGTGCACAGAAAATGTGGGAATATCCAGCCTTAAAAGCACATACTTCTGGTAAAAACAGAAATATCCGAAGAATATATGTAAAATTATAGAATAAAACTTGCAATTTGTCAAAATATTTAGTAAAATAAAAACATGGGTATTTGGAAATCCAATTTAGTTTTGGCAGAGTATCCAAATTACATCAAAATTGGAGGAATTTCTATGAATGTTTACACAACTGACAAGATTCGTAACGTAGTTTTACTGGGGCACGGCGGAGCAGGTAAGACCAGTCTGGCAGAGGCATTTGCTTATCTTTCCGGCATAACATCCAGAATGGGGAAGGTTACAGACGGAAATACCGTAAGTGATTACAGTAAAGAAGAGCAGAAGAGACAGTTTTCAATCAGTACATCCGTAATCCCTATTGAATGGGAAGGTTATAAGATAAATATACTTGATGCACCGGGATATTTTGATTTTGTAGGCGAAGTGGAAGAGGCCGTTTCCGCTGCGGGAGCTGCGATTATTGTCGTAAACGGCAAGGCCGGAATTGAAGTCGGCACCTTGAAAGCCTGGGAATTGTGTGAAAAATACAAGCTGCCCAGAATGATTTATGTTTCCAACATGGATGTAGACAATGCTTCTTTCCGTCAGGTCGTGGAAGATATGACGAAGCTGTATGGAAAGAAAATGGCGCCGTTCCATCTTCCGATCCGTGAAAATGAGAAGTTTGTAGGGTATGTAAATGTCATTACGGAAGCTGCCAACAGATGGCAGGGAAAAGAAGTCGTTCCCTGTGATGTGCCGGAATATTCCAAACATAACCTGCAGTTATGCAGAGATACTTTGATGGAAGCCGTTGCGGAGACCAGTGAAGAATTTATGGAACGCTACTTCGGCGGAGAGACATTCTCTGAGGCTGAGATCCGTGCAGCATTGCGTACCAATGTGTGCGAATGCAGTATTGTGCCTATGACAATGGGATCCAATATCCTGTGCCAGGGTATGTATACTCTGTTGGACGATATCATCAAATATCTGCCCAGCCCTGAGAATCGTGAAGTTGCGGGAATCAATATGAAGACCAATGAGATCTATCATGCAGATTATGATTTCTCCAAAGCAAAATCGGCTTACATATGGAAAACCATTGTGGATCCGTTCATCGGAAAATACTCCCTGATTAAAGTAAATTCCGGTGTTTTTAAGACAGATGATATGATTTACAATGTAGACCGGGATATTGAAGAAAAAATCGGAAAACTTTATGTGCTTCAGGGAAATAAACCCATCGAAGTACCGGAGCTGCATGCAGGCGATATCGGAGCTTTGGCAAAATTGACAGCAGCGAGGACCGGAAACAGTCTGGCAACAAAGGCTGTGCCGATTAAGTTTGGTAAGTTTGAAATTTCAACCCCTTATACCTATCTGCGTTATAAGCCGAAGAATAAAGCCGATGTGGATAAGATTTCCCAGGCACTGCAGAAAATGACGCATGAAGATCTGACTTTAAGAGTTGTGAATGACTCCGATAACAGACAGATGCTTCTGTACGGTATGGGTGATCAGCATCTGGATATCGTTGTCAGCAGATTGTTAAATGAATACAAAGTGGAAGTAGAACTGGCAAAGCCCAAGATTGCTTATCGCGAGACGATTAAGAAGAACTCCGATGTGGAATATAAATATAAGAAACAGAGCGGCGGACATGGTCAGTACGGACATGTAAAGATGCGTTTCTCCCCGCTTGGAGATCTGGAAAAGCCCTATGAATTTACCCAGGAAGTAGTCGGCGGAGCGGTTCCCAAGAACTTCTATCCGGCAGTGGAAAAAGGGCTGCAGGAATCCGTAATAAAGGGACCTCTGGCCGCTTATCCGGTAGTGGGTGTTAAGGCAGTGCTTTACGATGGTTCGTATCATCCGGTGGATTCTTCCGAAATGGCGTTCAAGATGGCGACGATCCAGGCCTTCAAGAAGGGCTTTATGGAAGCGGGACCGATTCTGTTAGAGCCGATCGCTTCCCTGAAAGTAACCGTGCCGGATTCTTATACCGGCGATGTCATGGGAGATTTGAATAAGCGCAGAGGCCGAGTTCTGGGAATGAATCCGGTAGCAGGCGGCAAGCAGGTGATTCAGGCGGATATCCCGATGAGTGCTTTGTACGGGTACTGTACGGATTTGCGCTCCATGACCGGAGGACGGGGAGATTATTCCTATGAATTTGCCCGTTATGAACAGGCACCCAGCGATGTACAGGAGAAGGAAGTCGCTGCAAGAGCTGCCAAAGTTGCGGAGAACAATGCAGAAGACTGAGAATTTGCTTGACATTTCTCTTAAAAACGGATAGAATGATATCAGGGTTAAAAGGTCAAAAAGCCGTTCGTGCTTGCACGATTAGGCTTTTGAACTTGGAACCCGCAAAACATGAGGAAAGCGGATTCCGAATGTTTTAGAATTGCGAGAGCTGCATTGCAGCGGAGCAATTCGTGATATCAAGTGAGGATGAAAAAAGTCATAAGCAATGAAGAGAAAGAGTAGCAGGTGCGGACTTTCAGAGAGTTGCCGGTTGGTGCAAGGCAGCAGTTCAAAGCTGTGAACTGGTCTCGGAGCTCCTGGCGGGAAAGCGGATCGGAATGGTATAAGCATACGAATCCGGCAAGTAGTGTCAGGCGGGTTCTTCCGTTAAAAAGAGTAAAGTGCGCAGAAAGTCATTTTTGCGAAATAGAGTGGTACCACGGAATTTAAGCCCTTTCGTCTCTATACGAGAGGGCTTTTTTTATGTCATAAGTTGGGTGCCTTGACACCAAAATTATTTTATATTACGGAGGACAACGAAAATGGCGGAACCTTACAACCATAAAGAGGTTGAACAAAAATGGCAGGCTGTGTGGGATGACGAAAAAGCTTTTGCCACATCGAATGATTTCAGTAAACCGAAATACTATGCACTGGTGGAATTCCCTTATCCTTCCGGGCAGGGACTTCACGTAGGGCATCCGAGGCCTTATACGGCTTTGGATATTGTGGCCAGGAAGAGAAGAATGCAGGGCTATAACGTATTGTATCCCATGGGATGGGATGCATTCGGTCTTCCTACGGAAAACTATGCGATCAAAAACCACATTCATCCGAAAATTGTTACTAAAAACAATGTAGCGCGGTTTAAAAAACAGTTGCATTCCTTGGGATATTCTTTTGACTGGGACAGAGAGATTAATACAACGGATCCGGAATATTATAAGTGGACGCAGTGGATCTTTTTAAAACTCTTCAAGGCGGGACTTGCTTATAAGACGGAAATGCCGATTAACTGGTGTACTTCCTGTAAGGTCGGCCTTGCCAATGAAGAAGTCGTAAACGGTGTATGTGAGCGATGCGGCTCTGAAGTAGTCCGGAAGGTCAAGAGCCAATGGATGCTTAAAATTACGGCATATGCCGATAGACTGATCAAGGATCTGGATACCGTGGACTATATTGAAAGAGTTAAAGTTTCCCAGAAAAACTGGATCGGTAAATCCACCGGAGCGGAAGTAGACTTTAAGCTTTCCGGCAAAGAGGATAAGTTAAGAATTTACACCACCAGACCGGATACTTTGTTCGGTGCAACCTACATGGTTGTCAGCCCGGAGCATCCGCTGATTGATAAGTATAAAGAAGAAATTGCCAACTGGGAAGAAGTAGTTGCTTATCGGGAAATGGCAGCCAGAAAATCGGATTTTGAACGTACGGAGCTGGCCAAAGAAAAGACCGGTGTCATGATTAAGGGGCTTACGGCAGACAATCCGGTAAACGGCAAACAGATTCCGATCTGGATTTCCGATTATGTTCTGATGACATACGGCACCGGCGCTATCATGGCAGTTCCTGCGCATGATGAAAGAGACTGGGAATTTGCCAAAAAATTTGATATGCCCATTATTGAAGTAGTGGCAGGCAGTCCTGTAAGCGTACAGGAGAAAGTATATACAGATGTTGCAGAGGGCGTTTTGGTGAATTCCGATTTCCTCAACGGACTGTCTGTAGCAGATGCCAAGGAGAAGATTATTGCATGGCTGGAAGAAAAAGGAATCGGCAACCGGAAAACGAATTTTAAACTTCGTGACTGGGTTTTTTCCAGACAGCGTTACTGGGGAGAACCGATCCCGATTGTAAAATGCGAAAAGTGCGGTTTTGTTCCATTGGATGAAAGAGACCTTCCTCTGGAACTCCCGGAAGTAGAAAGCTATATGCCTACCGATAACGGAGAATCTCCTCTGGCAGCTATGACTGATTGGGTCAATACAACTTGCCCGTGCTGCGGGGGTCCGGCAAAAAGAGAAACCGACACCATGCCGCAGTGGGCAGGATCTTCCTGGTATTACTTAAGATATACCGATCCTCATAACAAAGAAGCACTGGCCAGCAAAGAGGCGTTGGAATATTGGATGCCGGTTGACTGGTACAACGGAGGAATGGAGCATACAACCCTGCATCTTCTTTATTCCAGATTCTGGCATAAGTTTTTGTATGACCAGAAGGTGGTGCCCTGTCCGGAACCTTACCAGAAGAGAACCAGCCATGGCATGATCCTGGGATCCAATGGAGAGAAGATGTCCAAATCCAGAGGAAATGTAATAAACCCGGATGATATCGTACAAGATTACGGTGCAGATACCCTGCGGACTTACGAAATGTTTATCGGAGCCTTTGACTTAAGCGCTTCCTGGTCGGAAGACGGTGTGAAGGGCTGCCGCAGATTCCTGGAAAGAGTCTGGAAGCTTCAGGACATTTTAACTTCGGAAGAAGACTATAGCAAGGATCTGGAGACGAAGATGCACCAGACGATTAAGAAGGTTGACAGCGATTTTGAAAACCTGAAATATAATACGGCAATTGCGGCTATGATGTCCCTGTTAAATGAATTCTATAAGAAAAATGCCGTAACAAGAGGAGAATACAGAACCCTTTTGATTCTCTTGAATCCGGTAGCACCGCACATTACGGAAGAACTCTGGGAAAAAGCCGGATTTGAAGGAAAGCTTTACCAGACCGCATGGCCTTCTTATGAGGAAGCAAAGACCGTGGAATCTACCGTGGAAATTGCGGTACAGGTCAATGGAAAGGTTCGTACGACAATTGCGATTGCCAAGGATGAAGCAAAAGAAAACGTAATTGCTGCAGCAAAAGCCGCACTGGGGAACAAATTGACCGGAACAGTCATTAAAGAAATTTATGTACCGGGCAGATTGGTTAACATTGTGGTAAAAATGTAAGAGAACCCGGAAAAGGAGAAGAATATGTTTATTCAGGCAAATGCAAAGAGCTTCCGCTATACCGGAAGATGGAAGCAATATGAAGACCGGGCTGTCACCACGGCGCCGGGGAGCACGCTGGAAGCTGCTTTTACAGGGAAAAGTGCGGTCTTAAAATTTGATATGGTAACGAACAGACACCCTTACGGACATCTGTGGATCCGGGTAGATGACGGAGCAAAGGTGGAAGTTCCCATGGAACGATTCTTAAGAGTGACAGCAAAGGAAAAAGGCAATCATGTGGTGACGGTTGTCTACAAGAGCTCTTCCGAGATCCATCACAGATGGTACCAGCCTCTGGAAGGAAAAGTATCCTTCCTGGGGATGGATGCGGACGGCGAAGGAACCTTGCCGGAGGATTTTCGCAAGAGTATTGAGTTTATCGGAGATTCCATTACGGAAGGCGTTTTGATTGATGCCTTCTATAATCCGGATCCGGTAGACCAGTGGAACCGCCCCTGGCAGGACGATTCCATGGCTACCTATGCCTGGCTTGCAGCCGAAAAACTTGGCTTAAAGCCGATTATTATGGGATACGGAGCCGTAGGGGTTACCCACGGTGGCTGCGGATCCGTTCCGAAAGCGGCAGAAGCGTATCCTTACTATTTTGCCGGAGAACCCATGGAAAGCTGCAATGCCGATTACATAGTTATTAATCACGGCGCAAATGATGCTCGTGCCACTGCGGAAGAATATACCGGAGAATATGTGAAACTCTTAAAACTGGTAAGAAGCAGGAACCGAAATTCGGTTATCATTTCCTTATCCGCCTTCTGCGGCGTCTATCCGAAAGAACTGGAAGAGGCCATTGCTTCTTATAATAAAGAAAACGATGACCACGTATACTTCATTGATTCCGCCGGATGGATACCGAAAGATCCCCTTCATCCGCTTCGTGACGGACATGAGATCGTGGCGGACAGACTGACAGAGAGGCTCAGAAAGATTCTGTAAGGCAACTGTTCAGGCAGGCGTTTTTGCAAACAAATTGTCTGTATGAGTGCTTGCATTTAGTACGGTCTTTATAAACATTCTGAAGCCCTAGGGCAGACTCATGGGGATTCCAAAGAGGGGCGCAAAATTGAGCGAGAGCGTCCCCCCGAATGGAACCCCATGAACCTGCCTGAGTCTCTGCTCCAAACATTTTTTTACATTAACATAGCCTTTTAAGTTTCCCCTGAAAATTTTTAAAAAGTACTTGACAATGATTTTAAAAGGTAGTATTCTTTTCTAGAAGTTAGCAAGAGCTAACCATATTTTAATACAAAAGGTTAGCTTGTGCTAATCGGCAAACAATGCCAATACAGCCAAGCACAGCCTGCAGAGAAAGTGAGGGATTAAGATGATGCCGTTGACACTGGCCGAGTTAGGAGAAGAAAATACGATCAAAAAGATCGGAGGGTCTCCGGAAGTGAAGAAGCATCTGGAGAATCTTGGATTTGTAGTGGGAGGCAATGTTACGATTGTAAGCTCCCTTGCCGGGAATGTGATTGTGAATGTCAAGGAAGCCAGAATTGCAATCAGCGAAGAGATGGCGAGAAAAATTATGGTATAGCGAACCTTATATTCCGCATAAAATATGCCGAATATGGTAGATAGATAAGGAGGAAGAGATAGGATGAAGACACTGAAGGAAACAAAAATAGGTGAAACCGTGAAAGTAGTAAAACTTCATGGCGAGGGTGCCGTAAAGCGTCGTATTATGGACATGGGTCTGACGAAAGGCGTGGAAGTAACCGTTCGTAAGGTCGCACCTTTGGGAGATCCCGTAGAAGTAACCGTTCGCGGTTATGAACTGTCCCTCAGAAAAGCAGATGCAGAGTCCATAGAAGTGGAATAATTGAACTTTTCAAAATTTTCAGTACAGGTTAGCATAAACTAACATACATTAAGGAGAGGATTTATTATGGAACTTCGAATTGCCCTTGCGGGTAACCCTAACTGTGGTAAGACCACATTATTTAATGCATTGACCGGTTCCAATCAGTTCGTAGGTAACTGGCCCGGTGTTACAGTGGAAAAGAAAGAAGGTAAGTTAAAAAAACACGATGGTGTGATTATCACCGACCTTCCCGGTATCTATTCTCTTTCCCCCTATACACTGGAAGAAGTAGTGGCAAGAAATTACCTGATCGGAGAGCGCCCGGATGCCATTCTGAACATTATCGATGGAACCAATCTGGAGCGTAACCTTTATCTGACCACACAGCTGACAGAACTTGGCATTCCGGTTGTTATCGCCATCAACATGATGGATGTTGTTAAGAAAAACGGAGACAAAATTAATACCGAAGAACTTTCCAGGCAGCTGGGATGTAAGATTGTAGAGATTTCTGCTTTGAAAGGCACCGGAATCATGGAAGCTGCCGATGCGGCAATTGAAGCGGCAAAACACGGCAAGACTGTTCCTATGCATACATTCTCCGGAACCGTGGAGCATGCAATTGCACATATCGAGGAAGCGGCCGTTCATTCCATGCCGGAAGAACAGCAGAGATGGTATGCAATCAAGATCTTTGAACGTGATGACAAGGTTATGGATGCGTTAAAGATCGATCCTGCTGTGCAGGCTCATATTGAAGAAGATATCAAAGCTGCTGAAAAGGAAATGGATGATGACGCAGAGAGCATTATCACTAATGAAAGATATTTGTACATAGCTTCCATTATCAAAGCTTGTTATAAGAAGAAAAAGGCAGGTCAGCTGACAACCTCCGATAAGATAGACCGTGTGGTAACCAACAGATGGCTTGGGCTTCCTATTTTTGCTCTGGTTATGTTCTGCGTATATTATATTTCTATGGTCACCGTAGGAAGCTTTGCAACTGACTGGGCAAACGATGGCGTGTTCGGAGATGGATGGCATCTGTTCGGCATCGGATCTTCTGCTTATGAAGAAGCAGCAGACACTTATGGCGATACGGATCAGATCATTGATGCGTTTGTATCCGAATACGGCAATGATGATATTGCCGCTGCTCTGGATATGGAATCAGATGACTATGATGAAGCAGCAGCAAAAGCAGCTTTGGAAGAACTGGTTGCAGCAACTCCGGCAGACGCTAATGTTACTTATGAACTGGAAGATGAGGAAACTCTGGAAGTTACAGAAGTTCCCAATACCACTAAGGCTGATCTGGAAGCTGCCGTAGAGGAATATCTGAATACCGATTACAAAGAGAATTACGGTGCTCCGGATACTTCTGCTTATGGCGTATGGGTTCCCGGTATCCCGGTTCTGATCGGTGATCTGTTAGACAAGGCAGGTGCAGCTGATTGGTTAAGCGGTCTGATTCTGGATGGTATCGTGGCCGGTGTCGGTGCGGTTCTCGGATTCGTTCCTCAGATGTTAGTATTGTTCCTGCTTCTCGCTATTCTGGAAGCATGCGGTTATATGGCACGTATTGCCTTCGTGCTGGACAGAATCTTCAGAAAATTCGGTCTGTCCGGAAAGTCCTTTATTCCTATGCTGATCGGTACCGGATGTGGTGTTCCGGGTATCATGGCATCCAGAACGATTGAAAATGAAAGAGACCGTCGTATGACGATCATGACAACAACCTTTATCCCCTGCGGTGCAAAAGTGCCTTTCATCGCTATGATCGCAGGCGCTATCTTCGGAGGATCCGCATGGGTTGCAACCAGTGCATACTTCGTTGGTATGGCTTCTATTGTAATATCCGGTATCATGTTAAAGAAGACCAAAATGTTCTCCGGAGACCCGGCGCCTTTCGTTATGGAACTTCCCGCATATCACTGGCCGACAGTTAAGAATGTACTTCGTTCCATGTGGGAAAGAGGATGGTCTTTCATCAAGAAAGCCGGAACGATCATTCTGTTGTCAACCATTTTGGTATGGTTCACAACCTACTTCGGATTTGTAGACGGATCTTTCAGAATGCTGGAAGAAGATCAGATCGACAGCTCTATCCTGGCAGCGATCGGCGGCGCTATTGCATGGATCTTCAAACCCCTCGGATGGGGTAACTGGGAAGCTGCCGTTGCCTCCATTACCGGTCTGGTAGCAAAGGAGAATATCGTAGGTACGATGGGTATTTTGTACGGAGCTTCCGGCAATGTATATGCCAGATTAGCAGAAGAGTTTACTCCGATAAGCGGTTATTCCTTCCTGATATTCAACCTCCTGTGCGCACCTTGTTTCGCAGCAATCGGTGCGATCAAGAGAGAGATGAACAATGCAAAGTGGACCTGGTTCGCAATTGGTTATCAGTGTCTGTTTGCTTATGTAATTGCTCTTATGGTGAACCAGTTCGGCGGTCTGTTCACAGGTAATGCGAATGTACTTGGCGTTATCGTATCGGTTCTGTTTCTGGCAGGTATCATCTATATGCTGGTAAAACCTTACAAAGAAGCTACCAAACTTACCAAGAAAGTAAAATAATAAATGCGCTTCACAGCGCTTCCTGAGCAGGAAAACCAGGGGGGATGCAGGGATGTGGCCTGTGCCCCCCTGATTTAGACTGAATCTTCGAAAAAGCGTAACAGTTCAGCCGCGCCATTCGCAAAATTTTCTGCATGCTTCGCAGCTACTTGTCGCATCTATAGGATGCGATGCTCATATAAATGGCGTTAAGTTCAATCATAAAATGGCCATTGGGCATTTTTAGGCAGACAGATTTTCATGTAAGCATGAAATCTGTCCACATGAATGATTGTCTGAACTGTTACCAAAAAAAGCAAACAGGAGTGGAAGAAAATGGCGATTGTAGAGTTCAAAGACGTAAGCCGTGTCTATAAAAGCGGCGACCATGAATGCAGAGCATTGGATCATGTTGATATGAAATTGGAAGAGGGAAAGTTTGTGGTAATCTTAGGGACAAGCGGTGCCGGCAAAAGTACTCTTTTGAACCTGCTCGGAGGGCTGGACAGCCCTACAAGCGGCAGAATTTATGTACAGGGGAGAGACATTTCTTCTCTGTCCAATGATGAGCTGGCAGATTACCGAGCCTCGAAAGTGGGATTTGTTTTCCAGTTTTATAATCTGGTTCCTACTTTAACGGTTCATGAAAATGTCATGCTGGTAAAAGAGATTGCACCGGATGCCTTATCGGCAACGAAGATGCTGGAAGAAGTGGGACTTTCCGATCATCTGAAGAATTTTCCGTCGGAATTATCAGGAGGGGAACAGCAGCGTGTTTCCATTGCCCGTGCACTTGCCAAAAATCCGAAAATCCTGCTTTGCGATGAACCTACCGGCGCTCTGGATTCCCAGACCGGCGTCATGGTTTTGAAACTTCTTTTAAAAATGGCAAGAGAATACGGCAAGACCATTGTCATTGTTACACACAACCAGAACATTGCCAAAATGGCGGATGTGGTTATTCGGGTAAAGAACGGAAAGATACAGTCCTGCGTGGAACAGGAAAATCCGCTGCCGGCAGATGAGATCGAGTGGTAGAGGGGGAAGAGTATGCTGTTTCGAAAGTTATTAAGAACCATGAAGCTTTACAAAGCCCAGTTTCTTTCCATGGTTTTGATGATTGCGCTGGGAATCGGTGTTTTCGTCGGTTTTAACATGGAATGGGTCAGTATCGAAGAGAATATGTCTTCCTTTTTTGAAGAAACCGGATTCGCGGACTACCGGATTGTTTCCGAAAAGGGATTCACGAAAGAAGACTGTGAAAAGGTAAGCGGGATTGCCGGTGTACAGAGTGCTGCCCGTTATCTGTCCGTCAATGTGGATGTGAAAGAAAAAAGCGGAGATAATGTGGCGCTTACCATTACAGAGGATAAGAACGTGTCCGGTTTCCTTCTCATGGAAGGGGAGGATTACGATAAGGAAAGCGAGGATGGCATCTGGCTTTCCGATCAATATGCACGGAAAAATGAAATCGGGACGGGCGATTCTCTGACTTTTGTTTACCAGGGCATGGAGTTTCAGGGAACGGTAAAAGGTCTGATCAAATCCGGAGAGTACATGATCTGCGTCCGGGATGAAAGCCAGCTGATGCCGGATTTTACCACCTACGGATTTGCTTATATTTCTCCGGCGTTCTACGAAAAAGAGAGCGGCATGGACTACTATCCCCAGATACACGTGCTTTCGGAGATGGAGCGAAAAGCGTTTATTGAACAGGTGGATCAGGTGTTGGGAGATACCCCTGTGATTCTTACCAAGGATGAGACAATTTCCTATTCGGAGGCCAAGGGGGAGGCGCAGGAAGGAAAAATCATGGGAAGCATACTGCCGGTTTTGTTTCTTCTGATTGCTGTATTGACCATGATTACTACAATGCATCGAATTGCCGCGAAAGAAAAGACACAGATCGGAACGCTGAAAGCACTTGGCTTCCGTGATAAAAAAATCTTGCGGCATTATACCTCCTATGCGTTTTTCATCGGCGTTGTAGGAGGCGCAGCGGGAATCTTGCTGGGTTATCTGATCGCATGGTTTATCATGAATCCGGACGGCGCCATGGGGACCTATCTGGATCTGCCGGAATGGAAGCTGCGTATGCCGTGGTTCTGTGTTGTGATCCTGATTGCTATTCTGGTTCTGCTTACCCTGATCGGTTATCTGTCCGTAAAAAAGATGCTGAAAGGAACGGCGGCCGATGCTTTGCGCCCGTATGTTCCGCAGAAAGTAAAGGCTCTCCGGATCGAAAGAGGCCGTCTTTTCCATAAACTCTCTTTCGGAACACGCTGGAATCTCAGAGACTGCATGCGGCATAAATCCAGAAGCGCCATGAGCCTTCTGGGAATTATAGGGTGTACGCTCTTGATTGTCTGCGCACTGGGAATGCGGGATACCATGAATGCTTTTCTGGATATGTATTATGATGGTGCACTGGGATATGAGTCCCGGATTTATCTGTCAGAAAATGCATCCGAAGAAGAGATAGAGGAAACTCTTGAAAAATATCAGGGAGACTGGAGCGCTTCTTTAAGCGTTCAGTTGGAGGAAAAAACGGTTTCTCTGGACATTTACGGGTTGACCCATGATCTGGTAAGGTTCCCGGATCCGGATGGAAACTATATTTCGTTGGAAACAGAAGATTCCGCTTCTGAAGAAGGTGCCTATATCTGTATGCGTCTGGTGGATGAATTTGATTTAAAGCCGGGAGATGAATTCCGTGTTTCTCCTTACGGTTCCGATCAAAGTTATACCTTAAAGGTAGCCGGGCGGATTCGAAGCGTATCCGAAAATATCGTGATCACACCGGAATATGCGGATGAGATCGGAATAAGCTATAAAACAGATTCCGTTTATACCAATGCGGTAAAGGAAGAGATTCCGTCACAAAGCTTTATTAAGAGCGTGCAGTCCAAACAGAAGATCATGGATTCCTTTGATACCTTCATTGCCATGATGAACAGTATGATTTATATCCTGGTATTGGGAGCTATGCTTCTGGGTCTGATTGTACTGTATAATCTGGGCGTTATGAGTTACACGGAAAGGTACCGGGAAATGGCTACTTTAAAGGTTGTCGGCTTCAAAGACAAAAAAATCGGAAGACTGTTAATCGGCCAGAATATGTGGATGACCTTTTTGGGTGTACTGATCGGTCTGCCGCTTGGAATCGGTGTATTGAAATATTTGCTGGATAAAATGGCATCGGAATACGAGATGATGCTGGTTATCGGCCTGATGACCTGTATTTTGAGCATTGTACTGACATTCGGAGTGTCTTTGCTGGTAAGCTTCCTGGTAGCACGCAAAAACCGCAAGATTGATATGGTGGAAGCGTTAAAGGGTGCTGAGTAGTTTGTTTCTTGGCGAAAACAAATTGTTTAGTTTTGAGTGCGTTGCGCAGTGCATAATGCGCATTATGCACTGCGCATATGCACGAAAAGGAGTAAATTATGGTTCAGATGCGTTTGAAAATTGAGGGAATGGCATGCGGAATGTGCGAGGCACATATTAATGATGAAATTCGCCGGAATTTTCCGGAGGTAACCAAAGTGACTTCCTCTCATAAAAAAGGAGAAACAATTATCCTTGCAAAAGAGGCAATTGAGGAAGAAAAACTGAAAAAAGTGATTGCCGATACCGGATATGAATGCAAAGAAGTGGAAACGTCACCTTATGAAAAGAAGAAAGGTTTTTTATGGATGAAGAAATAACAGTAGTATATTGCTTCCCTGGATTCTGATTTACCGGTATCGACACGAACGGTTGCGGAAGACGGGACTAAAGTCCCGTCCGGGAATTTTTCCCAGTCTGGAAAAGGATTTTATCAATTTGCGTTAATTCTTCTTTGGTACTGTATTTTTTTATGGCCTTTATCGCTGCATTCATTTCTGCAGTGGTAAAGGTCAAATGTTCTTGTTTGGCCTTTTTCATAAGAGGCATGAGAGAACGCATGATTTCTTTCTGACTGCGTCCGTGGTTCTGCTCAAAAAGCTGCTGTAAAAAATCCAGCTTTTCCCGAGCAATGGAACGAACCAGTTCATCCTGCATCCATTCCGGTCTTGCTGCTTGATTTTCCATATTCTGATTTCCTTTCTTTTTTGAGTTTTCAGTAACAGTTCAGACAAGCATTCTTGTGGGCAGATTTCATGCTTGCATGAAAATCTGTCTGAGCTTAAGTGCCAATTATATGAAAATTGTGGCTTGCAGCCACAACAAACAGCTGCGAAGCATGCAAAAAGTTTTGTGAATGGCGCGTCTGAACTGTTACGCGTTCAATTCCCGGAAGAGATTCATCATCTGTGACATGTCCATGTTGCCGTCAAAAGGATTTTCCCCCTCAGGAAAAATATCCTTCATCATCTGTACCATTTCCATCATTTCCTTGCAGTTGTTCAGGGACTGTATCATATCGGAGAATTGCTGCAGCTGCTTTTTTTCTTCCCGGGAACTGTAGGGAGCAAGTTCTGTGCACAGAACGGACAGATCCGGCATATTTTGAGTAAGATAGATGCCGGAAGCAAACTGTTTATTCTCTTTCAGAAACTGCAGAGTGTACCGAAATTCCAGAAACTTGATCCAGACAGCCATTTTTAATTGTACGGATGGGGTAAAGCAGGGCAGGAGAAGTTTAAGCTTTTGAATCTGCGGATTGGTAAAAAGAGTATCGAAAGCATTGATTTTATCCTGACTGCTGTTTTCCATTACGGCCTCCTGTACAATAGGCGGATTCCTCTGCCGGTTTCTCTATTCAGTTTATGTTTCAGGCAGTGCTCCTAGTACACCGTACAAGAAATAACATCCTCCAAAATCAATAATTTGTAAAAAGTTCTGTCAGCCTACGACAGGGGAAAGCCTCCCCCACAGCCTTTACAGGGCCGATGGGGGAGGAGAACATTCCCTGTCATGGAAGTTGAAAGGTCATCAGCATCCGCATCCACAGCTGTTGCCGCCGCATCCGCTGTTGTTATTGGTTCCGCATCCGCAGCTGTTGCCGCCGCAGAAGCAGGAGAGCAGGAGGATCCATACTAACCATTCACAGCAGTTGTTATTGCCGCAGCCGTCACCGCAGGAATTTCCGCCGAGAAGGCCGTTTCCGCATCCGTTACCGCAGCAGAGCAAAAGCAGGATGATCCAGGTGCAGCTGCCGCCTCCCAGAATACCATTGTTGGAACAGCCGTTACCGCAGGAATTGTTGCCGCATCCGCAGTTTGTAGCAGTTAAATCGCTCATTATCAATTGCCTCCAGATTTTATTTATGCTCTATTGTATGCATCATGGCCTGGCAATGTTTCTTTGTTAGAATATTTTTTCCGGAACTTTTGCCCCTGATGACAACATACTTTAATAGAAGAGGAAAAAAAGCAATGAAGTCGTGAAAAGGAAATTCCTTTGATACGCAAGTGTCTGCGGAAGGAAATGGAGGGGGAAGATGCAGAGAGTCAGAATGCAGGTGGGGGCAGAGTTTAAGAAAAGAGAAACGTGGATGGAAAGACCGCTTACAATTGCGGTATTAGATACGGGAATCGGTTCTCATCCGGATTTAAAAGACAGCATATTATGCTTTCGGGATTTTTCGGGCGGAAAAGTATCGGCGTATGATGATAACGGCCATGGAACACACATTTGCGGAATTTTGTGCGGAAACGGTCAGATGTCAGGCGGAAGACTGCGTGGCATGGCACCGGGCTGCAGACTGGTGGTAGGAAAAGTGCTGGATGAGAAAGGGGACGGCATGACAGAAACGATGCTCGCCGGGATGGAATGGGTTCTGGATAACAGAGAAAGATTTCAGATCCGGGTCTTAAATATCTCCGTGGGAATCAGCAGACTCCGCCAGACACAAAAACTAAGGGCGCTTAAGCAGATGACACAGAGAGCCTGGGAAGAAGGAATTGTAGTCGTATGTGCGGCCGGAAACAGGGGTCCCGGGGATGGAACTATTTCTTCCCTGGGGGATGGCAGAAAGGTCATTACCGTAGGCTGTCATGATGGAGCATTCTACAGAGGAAACCCTAACCGCTGTGAAACCTATTCCGGCAGAGGCGATGCAGCAAGCGGGGAAAGGAAACCCGATCTGGTAGCCCCGGGGACAGATATTCTGTCCTGCAATGCCGGCTGTAAAATGCAGTACGGAACGATAATCAATCCTTATATTGCCAAGAGCGGCACTTCCATGGCAACATCTGTTGTGGCAGGTGCGGCAGCTCTGCTGCTGCAGAAAGATCCGCTCTTTTCGAATGAAGCCGTTCGATGCAAACTGACCTATTCCGCCACCGATCTGGGAGAGGCCTGGAATAAACAGGGCTGGGGGATGCTGAATGTAGGAAAAATTCTCGGTTCCTATTGACATAATCCGCTCAATTGTATACAATGATACAAACAAAACAAGTATACAATTGAGCCAGAAGATTCTTGTACGTTGTACTCGCAGAACCGTCGGGAAAAAGCTGGCAGATGAGGAGGGATTACCTTGATAGAAGATGCAAATACTTTTGCGAACCGGCCGGTGACGATGAATCAGAAGAATAACCTGCTGGAAATTGAAGAACATATGTATATTCTGGATGATGTAAAAAAACCTAACGTTTTCCGGAATATGTTCCCTTATTCCGAGATTCCCAAAATTCCTTTTAATGATCGAATCGTGCCTCATAATATGCCGAAAAACATCTGGATTACGGATACGACCTTCCGGGATGGGCAGCAGTCCAGAGCGCCTTATACCACAGAGCAGATTGTAACGATCTATGACTATCTGCACAGACTGGGCGGTCCGAATGGTATGATTCGTGCCAGTGAGTTTTTCCTGTACAGCAAGAAAGACCGGGATGCGGTTTATAAGTGTATGGAAAGAGGGTATCAGTTTCCGGAAATCACCAGCTGGATCCGCGCCAGTAAGGAGGATTTCAAGCTGGTAAAGGAGATCGGCATGAAGGAGACCGGAATTTTAGTCAGCTGCTCCGATTATCATATATTCCTGAAGTTAAAGATGACCAGACGACAGGCTATGGATCATTATATCAGCGTCATCCGGGAATGTCTGGAGGAAGGGATCAGTCCCAGATGCCATCTTGAGGATATTACCAGGGCGGATATCTATGGTTATGTGGTTCCGTTCTGTCTGGAACTGATGAAATTAATGGATGAATATAAGATCCCTATTAAGATTCGTGCCTGCGATACCATGGGATACGGTGTTAACTATCCGGGTGCTGTTATTCCCAGAAGCGTACAGGGAATCATTTATGCAATTCATACCCATGCGGGTGTGCCTCATGAGCTGATCGAATGGCACGGGCATAATGATTTCTATAAAGCGGTCAGCAATTCCACGACAGCCTGGCTTTACGGCTGCTCCGGTGTCAACACTTCTTTGTTCGGTATCGGAGAGCGTACCGGAAATACGCCGTTGGAAGCTATGGTATTTGAATATGCCCAGTTAAAAGGCGATTTAAACGGCATGGATACCACGGTGATTACGGAACTGGCGGAGTATTATGAAAAGGAAATCGGTTATTCCATTCCGCCCCGTACCCCTTTTGTCGGCAAGAATTTCAATGTAACCAGAGCCGGAATCCATGCGGACGGATTACTGAAAAACGAAGAGATCTACAATATTTTCGATACGGAAAAGTTTTTAAACCGTCCTGTTCTGTGCGCGATTTCCAATACATCCGGGCTTGCCGGGATTGCGCACTGGATTAACACTTATTATAAGCTCAAAGGGGATAAGCAGATCGACAAGAATGCAGAGCTGGTAAAAGAGATTAAAAAATGGGTGGACGCTGAATATGCAGGCGGCCGTGTAACGGTTCTGACAGATGAAGAGATTGTGGCCTGCCTTAACAGAGTATGCGAAGAAAAGCACCTGGAGATCTAAAGAAAAAGGGCAGCCGGTTTGGATGGATTTAAGGGTAAAATGAGGTATCGTAATGTCTAATTATGATGTAAAACAGGAAGTAACCGATAAATATTCTCTCAGAGGGCGGGTTTTTCACAAATTAAGGGAGGATATTTTAAGCGGAAAGTATCAGGATCATGAGGAGCTGAAAGAAGTTACCATCGGAGAAGAAATGGGAGTCAGCAGAACACCGGTGCGGGAAGCTTTCCGGCAGCTGGAACTGGAAGGGCTGATTCAGATCATTCCCAATAAAGGCGCTTATGTGACCGGAATTACCGAAAAGGATGTCAAAGACATTTACATGATCCGCTCTTTGCTGGAGGGCTTGTGCGCAAGATGGGCTACGGAGCATATTACCCAGGAACAGATGGATGAAATGGAAGAGAATGTATACCTGGCGCGTTTCCATGCCATGAAGGGACATTTGGAGCAGATGGCGGAGCTGGACAATCGCTTCCATGATATCCTTTATGAAGCCTGCGACAGCAAAATTCTGGAGCACCAGCTGAAGGATTTTCACCAGTATGTTTTAAGAGTACGAAGGAAAACCCTGTCGGATGTGGAACGGGGACCCAAATCCAATGAAGAACACAGTCGGATTATGGAGGCCATCAAAGCGAAGGATGCAGACAGAGCCGAGGCGCTTGCCAATCAACATATGATCAATGCCTATGAAAATATGGTAAAAAACGGCCTGCATGAGATTTATCAGAAAAAAAGAATACCGGATAAGGAATAAGCCGGAAAGAATAAGTCTGAATAAATAAGCGGAAAAAGAACAGACCGGAAAAAGTAAGGCGAAAAAAAGCCGCAGAAAAGGAAGAAAGAGGGAAACTATGGACAAAATAAAAATGACCACTCCCCTGGTGGAGATGGATGGGGATGAAATGACCAGGATTCTGTGGAAGATGATCAAGGAGGAACTGATTCTTCCCTTTATCGATCTGAAAACAGAGTATTATGATTTGGGATTGGAGTACCGGAATGAAACCGACGATCAGGTAACGGTAGATTCGGCAAAAGCTACGTTAAAATACGGAGTGGCCGTTAAGTGCGCTACCATAACACCCAATGCCGCACGTATGAATGAATACCATTTAAAAGAGATGTGGAAGAGCCCCAATGGAACCATAAGAGCCATTCTGGACGGAACCGTATTCCGGGCACCGATTCTGGTAAAGGGAATCGTTCCTTACGTTTCCAACTGGAAAAAACCGATTACCATTGCCCGTCATGCTTACGGAGACGTCTATAAAAATACGGAAATCAAAGTGCCGGGCACCGGAAAAGCGGAACTGGTATTTACAGCAGAGGATGGAACTCAGATTCGCCAGACCATTCATGAATTTGACGGACCGGGAATCATTCAGGGAATTCATAATACCGATGCATCCATTGAAAGTTTTGCAAGAGCCTGCTTCGGGTATGCAATCGATACCAGACAGGATCTGTGGTTTGCAACCAAGGATACCATTTCCAAAAAGTATGATCATACCTTTAAGGATATTTTCCAGGAGATTTATGACAGAGAATATAAGGAAAAATTCGAAGCACTGGGAATTACCTATTTCTATACACTGATTGATGATGCCGTGGCGCGCGTGATTCGTTCGGAAGGCGGATTTATCTGGGCCTGCAAGAATTATGATGGAGATGTTATGTCCGATATGGTAGCAACTGCTTACGGAGATCTTTCCATGATGACTTCCGTGCTGGTTTCCCCAAGTGGCGTTTACGAATACGAAGCAGCGCACGGAACCGTGCAGAGACATTATTATAAGCACTTAAAAGGCGAAGAGACTTCCACCAACTCCATTGCCACTATTTTTGCCTGGACAGGCGCACTGCGTAAGCGCGGCGAGCTGGACAACATTCCGGAGTTGATCCGGTATGCGGATAAGATGGAGAAAGCCTGCATCAAAACCATCGAGGACGGGAAGATGACAAAGAGCCTGGCGTTGATTTCCACCTGTGAAACCCCGGTAATCCTAAACAGTTTAGACTTTATCAAAGCGATCCGGGAAACCTTTGAAACCATGTAATGCGGCATAATAGCCGAAATGCTTTTAGGGAAAAAAGAAGGTATTTTGCTTCCCTAAAAGCATTTTTTTCGCCTTTTCCTACAGAAAAAGATATGCTATAGTATAAGCACAGTAATCAGATTACAAAAGCAAAAGAAGAGAGCAAGAGAGAAAGGAGAAAGGCCTATGAAAGAATTTTTAGAGGAAACAATTCGTGTTGTACCCAGCGCCCGGCAGTTAAAATGGTTTGAATTTTGTTTATGGCCTTCCCGATATACAGAACACAGCGTGAAGAATTCCCCCTACCCGGGAGATATTGTCAAAGAAGCAGCAGAGGCATGCAGACGGGGCGGCATTTCGTTCGGCTTCTATCTGTCGCCCTGGGACCGTAACAGCAAACTGTATGGAACAGATTCTTATAACGACTATTTTTGCAATCAATTGACGGAGTTGTTGACGCAGTATGGGGATATTTTCTGTGTGTGGTTTGACAATGCCTGCGGAGAAGGTCCTAACGGAGTGAAACAAAACTATGATTTCCCGAGATATTTTGATCTGATCCGTAAATACCAGCCTGATGCCGTGATATTCAATGATTTTGGACCGGACACCCGTTGGATCGGAAATGAGGCCGGAAAGGTAAGGGAAAATGAATGGGCGGTAGTTCCTTCTGAACTTTGTAAATACAGCAAAATTCAGACAAAAGCAGCACCTTTGGCAGATAAGGGGGATTTGTCATTTTTGTATAATACTTCAAAATCCCTGGGGACTTTGGATGTGGTAATGTTTTCAAAAGGGTTGACTTTTACGCCGGCGGAAGTGGATACCTCTATCCGGCCGGGGTGGTTTTGGCATGAAAAGGAAAGTCCGAAAAGCCTGGAGCAGCTGTTTGAAATCTATATCGATTCCGTCGGGGGAAACTGCTGTCTGAATCTGAATGTACCGCCGAATACAGACGGGCTGATCGATGCACGTGATGTTAAAAGGCTGAAGGAACTGGGAGAACTGATAAACAGCCGGTTCGGAAAGGAAATTCCTTCCCACTGTGTTCAAAGAAGCGGTGAAGCAACTTTTCAAAAGGAATATGAGATTGTTTTTGAAAAACCTTGTAATAGCTTCCGTTATGTGGTAATAGAGGAAGATTTAACACGGGGACAAAGGGTGGAAAGTTTTCAGATTCTTCTGGAGAAGGGAGGGTATGACCTTTTCCCATTATATGAAGGAAGAACGATCGGAAATCGAAAAATTTGTGAACTGACGGACAGCAGCCGTGAACAAAATACCTTGCTTTTTGACTCGGAACAGGAAGTGACGGATAAACTTATTTTACGTGTGACTTCCGCCAGAGGCGATGCTTTCTTTAAAAACATTAAGGTATATTAGAAAAAAGCAGCATAAAGCGGGACAGAGCCCGCTTTATGCCAGGGTTTCCCACTGGGCATAAAGCTGTTCCAGAGTCGTATCCGCATCTTCCAGTTGTTTGGTCAGTTCCTGCAGCTTTACGGAATTGGTGGCGATTTCCGAACGGGACATTTCCGCTTCCAGAAGTGATTTTTTCTCTTCCAGATTTGCAATTTTATCTTCGCATTTTTTCAGATCATTTTCCCGTTTGCGTTGTCTGGCAGTCTCTTCTTTCTGTTTTTTCCAATCCAGTCTTGCTTCGGTTTCTTCTTCGGAAGGAGCCGAAGTTTTTTGCGCTGCGGGCAGGAGAGAAGCCATTACCGTATCACGTTTTTCCAGATAATAATCATAGTTGCCGATATAATTCACCAGTCTGTGTGCAGTCAGGTCTAAGATCCTGTGCGCTGTTTTGTTAATAAAGTAACGGTCATGGGAAACGTAGAGTACGGTTCCTTCATAATTGTTAAGTGCATCCTCCAGAATTTCCTTGGACGTAATATCCAGGTGGTTGGTAGGTTCGTCCAGGATCAGAAAGTTGGCATTTCCCAGCATCAGCTTCGCTAAGGAGACCCGTCCCCGTTCTCCGCCGCTTAAATCCCGTATCTGCTTAAAGACATCGTCGCCGGTAAACAGGAAAGAAGCCAGGACATTGCGGATTTCCGTGTTGGACAGATAAGGATACGCATCGGAAATTTCCTCAAACAGGGTTTTGTCACTGTGCAACACATGGTGTTCCTGGTCATAATAACCGATTTCCACGTTGCTTCCGAGACAAAAAGTACCGCTGTCTGCAGGAAGAAGACCGTTGAGAATCTTCAACAGCGTGGTTTTGCCGGTGCCGTTATCTCCGATGATGGCAACATGCTCGCCACGTTTGATTTCAAAAGAAAGGTCGTCAAATAAGTCAAGGTGACCGAAGGCTTTGCTTAAGCCATTGACCGTAAGAACATCTTTGCCGCTTTCTTTTCTGGGAGTCAGCTTTAATTTCATATCGCTGCGGACTTCGGTCGGCTTTTCCAGCACCTCTATTTTATCCAGCATTTTTTCACGGCTTTCCGCCCGTTTAATGGATTTTTCGCGGTTAAAAGAGCGCAGTTTTTCGATGACTTCCTCCTGGTGGCGGATTTCTCTTTGCTGATTGAAATAAGCGTTAAGGGCTGCCGTGCGCAGCTGTTCTTTTTTCTGCGCGTAGGAAGAATAGTTTCCCTGGAAAACCGTTGCTTTTGTCTGATCGATTTCAATGATTTTTCCGGCAATTTTGTCCAGAAAATAACGGTCATGGGAAACGATGAGGACAGCTCCTTTATAATTAATCAAATAGTTTTCCAGCCAGGCAATGGAATTTAAATCCAGGTGGTTGGTAGGCTCATCCAAAATGATCAGATCCGGATTTAACAAAAGCAGTTTGCCCAAAGCGGCACGGGTCTTCTGGCCGCCGGAGAGAGTGCTGGTCCGGCGAAGAAAATCTTCTTCGGAAAAGCCGAGGCCTTTTAAAACACCGGTTACCTGACTCTTGTAGGCATAACCGTCTCCCATTTCATAGGCATGTGTCAGGTTAGTGTATTGTTTCATCAGGGTTTCCAGCTCTTTTTCCGAGGCATGCTTCATGGCTTCTTCACACCGGCGCATTTGCATTTCCAGTTCCAGGAGACCGCGTTTGACGGACAGCATCTCATCGTAAATGGTATTGGCATTGTCAACAGCCGCGTTCTGGGGCAGGTAGCCGAAGGTTCTGTCTTTGGAGAAAGCAACCACTCCGTCATCCGGGGTAAGCTCTCCGACGAGAATGCGGAGCAGAGTGGTTTTGCCGGCTCCGTTGATTCCCACAATGGCGGCTTTTTCGTTATCTTCTATATGGAAAGAAATATTTTGAAGAACTTTGTGCTCCACAAAAGATTTGGAAATATTCTGACAGGAAAGTATCATAAATCATCACTCCTAAATTAAACTTTTGGTAACAGCGCGTCTGAACTGTTTTGTGAGAAGCCGGCCATACGGACAACATTCCCAACCTCAATAGTATCATTGTAACAGACCGGATAAAGTTTCGCAATAGATAACGAAGTTAGAATTGACAATATTTTGCCATATGGGTATAATAAAATCAGTATGTGTTGCAGCAGGAAGCGGCAGCATAAGTTTTGGGAGGGAAGAATGGAGACGAAAGAGATATCACAGGCTGTCATCGGCAGATTACCCAGGTACTATCGTTATCTGGGTGATTTGAAGGACAACGGCGTGGAGAGAATCTCCTCACAGGAGTTGAGTGAACTGATGCAGGTGACTGCTTCGCAGATAAGGCAGGATTTTAATAATTTCGGCGGTTTCGGGCAGCAGGGATACGGATACAATGTAGAATTTCTGTATAAGGAAATCGGAAAGATCTTAGGGCTTGACCGGAAGCATCACTTTATTATTATCGGCGCCGGGAATCTGGGGCGTGCTTTGGGAAACTATATGAATTTTGAACGCCGCGGCTTTATTTTCAGTGGGATGTTTGATCAGAATCCGGAATTGATCGGGCGGAGTGTCAGAGGCATTAAGGTGCAGCCGATGGCAGAGATGGAACAGTTCGTGAGAGAGAATGATATTGACATTGCAGTCCTTACCATTCCAAAGACAGGAGCGGTGAGCGTGGCGGAAAAGCTGGTCGCCAACGGAATTAAGGCAATCTGGAATTTTGCCCATGTTGATTTGAATGTTCCTAAAGGAATTCAGGTGGAAAATGTTCATCTGTCTGACAGCCTGATGAAATTATCCTATAATCTGAGCCGATATGGCAGAGAGACAGAAGAGTAATAATGTGAAAAATGCATTCTAGAATGCATTTTTCACACGGCTATTTGTGCCGCAGGCGTCACAAAGTAGCCCTGATCAGATTCCCGATGCGAAAGCGTCTGCGGAATGGAGGGTTCTATGGAATATTTGGTTACGTCGCAGGAAATGAAGCGATATGATGAGAATACAATTGAAAAAATCGGAATTCCGGCCTTGGTTCTGATGGAAAGAGCGGCTCTTGGTATCTGCGAGGAAGTGCAGAAGGCCTGCAGCAGGCTAGGGGCAAAAGTCTGTATTCTGTGCGGCACCGGCAACAACGGAGCGGACGGATTGGCAGCGGCCAGAATCCTTTGCACCCGTGGGTATCGGGTGGATGTGGTAATTACGGGGGATCCGGAGAAAGCCACAACCCAGTGGCAGCAGCAGAACCGGATTCTTCAAAATTATGCGGTTCGGACAGGAAGCAAAATCCCGGATCAGGAATATGATATATGGATCGACGCGTTGTTCGGCGTAGGGTTGTCCAGAGAAGTGACCGGTTCCTTTCGGGAACGGATAGAGCAGCTGAACGGTAAGAAGGGTATAAAAATAGCGGTGGATATTCCCAGCGGAGTCTGTGCCGATGACGGTAAAATTCTGGGAGCAGCGGTAAAGGCGGATCTTACCGTAAGCTTCGGGTTTTTAAAAAGAGGCTTGTTTTTTTATCCCGGATGCACGTATGTGGGAAGGGTTATCAAAAAAGAAATCGGCATTGATGCCGTTTCTTTCGGTGAAAACCTGCCGGAAATGTTTTGTTATACGGAAAAAGCGGCCGACTTGTTGCCAGAGCGGGATCCGGGCGGAAATAAAGGGACATTCGGAAAGGTGCTTTTGGCTGCAGGGAGCCGGAATATGGCGGGAGCGGCTGTATTAAGTGCCGGAAGCGGTTATGCCTCAGGTGCCGGTATGGTAAAAGTGATTACGCCGGAATGCAACCGTCTGATTCTGCAGAGTACTGTGCCGGAAGCCTTGTTTACTCCGTGGGAGGATAGCCCGGATTGTGTGTCGGAAGCGGATCTTGCCTGGGCGGACGTGCTGGTGGTGGGACCCGGACTTGGAAAGAAGCCGGAAGCCTTTAAAATTTTAGAAAGGATGCTTTCCGGTTCCGACAAACCTCTTTTAATCGATGCGGACGGTCTAAATCTGCTGGCCGAAAGGAGTTCCCTGCAGGAGATGCTTGCCATGCAGACACAGGCAGGAAGAGCGGTTGTTTTAACCCCTCATGTCATGGAACTGTCCCGTCTTTTAAAGACCGGCGTACCGGAAATCAAAAAAGAACCGGTGGCGGCGGCACGGAAACTGGCGGGCTGCCTTGGCTGTATTGTGGTCAGTAAGGATGCCAGAACCATAATCTGCGGGAAGGATGGAGCGGTTTGTCTGAATAAAGACGGCAACAGCGGAATGGCAACTGCCGGAAGCGGCGATGTGCTGGCGGGAGTGTTGGCAGGGCTTCTGGCGCAGGGAATGGATCCTTTTAAGGCGGCTTGCATCGGAACTTACTGGCACGCGAAGGCAGGAGATGCGGCGGCAAAGACAAAGGGAGAGCGAAGCGTGAGTGCATCCGCACTGATTGCTTACCTGGCGGAGGCCTGCTGTTTTTGATTGCAGCGCCAGACCGGAAAACGTCTGCAGATTTTTATATGGCAATTTGTTCCTGAGTGAAAAATTGCGATTATGGCAGAAGAGAAATCATCTGCGGAATGAGGATTAGAATGAAAAATTTAGAAGATATCAGAGAAACAAAATACAGCCGGGTTTACGCCGAGGTGGATCTGGATGCCATTGTGCGGAATGCGGAAAATATGAAAAAGCATGTGGACGGTCATACCCGGCTTTTGGGAGTGATTAAGGCAGACGGTTACGGGCACGGAAGCATACCCATTGCCAAATGCCTGGAACCTTTTGAGTATATGTATGGTTTTGCCGTGGCAACCATCGAAGAGGCTATGGCCTTACGAAAGAACGGAATTACAAAGCCTGTTCTGATTCTGGGATATACATTCCCTTACAGCTACCCGCTCCTGGCGGAATATGAGATCCGGCCGGCTGTTTTTAGAAAGGACAGTCTTGCGGAATTATCCCGTGCCGGGCTTGCCTGTAAGAAGCCGATTAAGGTTCACATTAAAGTCGATACCGGCATGAACCGTATCGGCATTACACCGGACGATGCGGGACTTTCCTTTGTCAAAGAAGCCATGTCTTATCCGGGAATTATCATTGAAGGAATTTTTACCCACTTTGCGAGAGCGGATGAAGCGGATAAGACCAGCGCTTACGGACAGCTTGCAAAATTTGAAGCGTTTCTTTCCCGGATTGAGACAGAACTCGGACTGCACATTCCCTTAAAACACTGTTCCAATTCGGCTTCCATTATGGAGATGCCCTGCGCCAACATGGATCTGGTAAGACCCGGTATTATTTTGTACGGACTGGAGCCTTCCAATGAAGTGGATATGGGAAAGATTCCGTTACAGCCTGCACTGTCCCTGTATTCTCATATTGTTATGGTAAAAGAGATCCAGCCCGGAGCAAGCATCAGCTACGGCGGAACCTTTACGGCAGACAAACCCATGATGGTAGCGACCATACCGGTCGGTTACGGAGACGGCTACCCGAGAGCTTTATCCGGCAAAGGATATGTACTGATTCGCGGACAAAAAGCACCGATTCTCGGAAAGGTCTGCATGGATCAGTTTATGGCGGATATTACCGGAATCGAAGGAGCGGTAGAAGGAGATAAGGTTACTTTGCTTGGACATGACGGAGAAGAGGAGATTACCGCGCAGGAGCTGGGCGACTTGTCCGGACGGTTTAATTATGAGCTGATCTGTGATCTCGGAAAGAGGATCCCAAGGGTATACCTTAAGGACGGCAAAGTCGTTCAGACGGCGGAAATGTTCCAAAACAGCTTTTTGTAGAAAGCGGCTGAATACCTTCAGATAAACTGGAAATACTGTTTTTGAAAGAAAAAACAAAACAGGGTGAAAGAGGGAGAAGGTATGAGACGCGGAGATGTTTATTATGCGGATTTACGGCCGGTGGTCGGTTCGGAACAGGGAGGAATCCGACCGGTTTTGATTATTCAGAACGATGTGGGAAACCGTCACAGCCCCACCGTAATCTGTGCTGCTATTACTTCCAGAATGAACAAAGCCAAGCTGCCTACCCATATCGAATTAAGCAGCGGATTGTACGATATGGATAAGGATTCGGTTGTTTTGCTGGAACAGTTAAGAACCATTGATAAAAAAAGGCTGAAGGATAAAATCTGCCATTTGGAAGGCGAGATTATGCGCCAGGTGAACCGTGCACTGATGATCAGTCTCGAACTGGATACATAGTGCAACAGTTCACTCGTGCATTTGTGCAGGCAGGTTCCATGCTTGCATGAGAAGCTGCCTGCACAAATGCACGAAGGGAGCGCCATTCTATGAGCAAAAATTAGCTGCGAAGCAGCGGAAAGCACTGTAAGTGCGGTTTTGCGAATGGCGCGGGTGAACTGTTGCGGCAACCGTTCACGGCGCTTCTTGACGTTTATCTGAGAAAATGGTATGATATGGAGACAGAAAAGAACAATACATCAAAAAATAGAAACAAAGGAGTAAAAAGATGTCAGGACATTCAAAATTTGCCAATATTAAGCATAAGAAGGAAAAAAACGATGCTGCGAAAGGAAAGATTTTTACGATTATCGGTCGTGAAATTGCAGTTGCCGTAAAGGAAGGCGGTCCGGATCCGAGCAACAATTTCAAACTGGCTACCGTTATTGCCAAGGCAAAGGCCAACAATATGCCGAACGATACCATTGAGCGAGGAATCAAGAAGGCCGCAGGAGATGCCGGAAATGTAAACTATGAATATGTTACATATGAAGGATACGGGCCGAACGGCATTGCAATCATTGTAGATGCCCTGACGGATAATAAGAATCGTACGGCAGCCAATGTAAGAAGCGCCTTTACCAAGGGCCAGGGAAATGTAGGTACTCCGGGCTGTGTATCCTTTATGTTTGATAAAAAAGGACAAATTATTATCGATAAAGAGGAATGTGATCTGGATGCGGATGATCTGATGATGACCGCGCTGGATGCCGGAGCAGAAGATTTTGCAGAGGAAGAGGACAGTTTTGAAATTCTTACCGATCCGGACAGTTTTGATACCGTAAGAGAAGCGCTGGAAAAAGCGGGAATTCCCATGCTGAGCGCGGAAGTAACCATGATTCCCCAGACCTATGTGGATCTGACGGATGAGACGGCAGTGAAGAATCTGCAGAGAACGCTGGATCTTCTGGATGAAGATGATGATGTTCAGGCGGTTTATCATAACTGGAATGAATAAAATGAATTTCTGCAGAAAGGTATGGTAACAGGATATGGCGAATTCCTATAAGAGAGAGACAATCTGCGTGCAGTCCGGCTGGAAGCCGGTAAACGGACAGCCCAGAGTGCTGCCGATTATTCAGAGTACGACATTTAAGTATGACACTTCGGAACAGATGGGAAGGCTGTTTGACTTAGAGGAGAGCGGCTATTTTTACACCAGATTACAGAATCCCACCAATGACTGTGTCG
The DNA here is from genome assembly GCA_934433135.1 of uncultured Acetatifactor sp. Classification (GTDB taxonomy): domain Bacteria; phylum Bacillota; class Clostridia; order Lachnospirales; family Lachnospiraceae; genus Acetatifactor. The sequence continues at coordinate 162,540 of CAKRZO010000004.1, forward strand.
CTTCCAAAATTTGTGAGCTGGAAGGCGGCGTGGCTGCCATGCTTACCAGTTCCGGACAGGCTGCCAATTACTATGCGGTCTTTAATATCTGTGAAGCGGGAGATCATGTGGTGATGTCTTCTACGGTTTACGGCGGTACCTTTAATCTGCTTACCGTTACCATGAAGAAAATGGGAATAAGCTGTACCATTGTAGACCCGGATGCTTCTTTGGAAGAGCTTAACAAGGCTTTTCGGGAGAACACCAAATGCGTTCTGGCGGAGACAATAGCCAATCCGGCATTGGTCGTTCTGGATATTGAAAAATTTGCGCAGGCGGCTCATGCGCATCAGGTGCCGTTGATTGTCGATAATACGTTTGCCACACCGATTAACTGCCGTCCTTTTGAGTGGGGGGCGGATATTGTAACCCATTCCACGACCAAATATATGGACGGACATGCTATGTGCGTAGGCGGTGCGATTGTGGATTCCGGCAATTTTGACTGGGAGAGCTGCGCGGAGAAGTTTCCGGGACTGACCACACCGGATGAGTCCTATCATGGAATTACATATACACAGAAATTCGGAAAAGCGGCTTACATTACCAAGGCAACGGCACAGCTGATGCGGGATCTGGGAGCCATTCAGGCGCCGCAGAATGCTTTCCTTTTGAATGTCGGGCTGGAAACGCTGCCGCTTCGGATGGAGCGTCATTGCTATAATGCGCAGAAGACAGCGGAATTCCTGCAGCACCACGAAAAGGTAGCCTGGGTGAATTACCCGGGACTTCCGGGAAACCGTTATTATGCATTGGCGCAGAAATATATGCCGAACGGAACCTGCGGAGTCATCTCTTTTGGCTTAAAGGGCGGAAGAAAGGCTGCGGAGGCTATGATGGATCAGCTGAAGTTAGCTGCCATTGTGACGCATGTAGCGGATGCCAGAACCTGTGTCCTGCATCCGGCCAGTCACACGCATCGTCAGATGAATGACGAACAGCTTAAGGAAGCAGGCGTGGCACCGGATCTGATTCGGCTGTCCGTCGGGATCGAGCATATCGATGATATACTGGCGGATTTAGAGCAGGCTCTTGCTAAGATTTGAGTGATTGCACATACGGAGTAAGAAGGGTGTGTGCAGACCAAAAGGGTTAAAAAGAGAAAAACGGGAGAAAAGAGGGTGAGTATGGATAAACTGGCGATAGTGGTTCCTTGCTATAATGAAGAAGAAGTACTGGAAATTGCATCGGAAGCCTTGCGCAAGGTGTTGGATGATCTGTCGGGAAAAGGCAAGATTGCGCAGGACAGTTTCATTTTATTTGTAAATGACGGAAGCAAAGACCGGACCTGGGAACTGATTGAGGCAGAGCATGAAAAACATCCGGTGCAGGTCAGAGGGGTGAAGCTGGCAGGCAATGTGGGACATCAGTTTGCGCTGACAGCAGGTCTTTTGACGGCAAAAGATATGAGCGACGTTACGATTTCCATCGACGCAGATCTGCAGGATGATGTGAATGTCATAGAAGAAATGATCGACCGTTTTCATGAGGGAAATGACATTGTTTACGGTGTCCGTAAAGAGCGGAAAACAGATACTTTTTTCAAACGTGTGACGGCGCAGGGATTTTACAGAGTCATGGCAATGATGGGAGTTAAGACCATTTACAATCATGCGGATTTCCGATTGATGTCAAAGCGTGCGGTGGAAGAGTTTTCCAAATATAAGGAAACCAACCTTTTCTTAAGAGGGATGATGCCGTTAATCGGCTACCAGACCACCAGCGTCTATTATGACCGTAAAGAAAGAGTGGCCGGAGAGTCCAAATATCCGTTAAAGAAAATGCTGGCGCTGGCATTTAACGGAATTTCTTCTTTCAGCGTCAAACCGATCAGTATGGTTTTAGGTCTTGGAATGATCATTGTGGTCTGCTCCTTACTGGCTGCGATTTATGCATTGATTTCCTATTTTACGGGACATGTACAGCCCGGATGGACTTCTTTGATTCTTTCCATCTGGTTCCTGGGAGGTCTGAATCTTTTGGCGATCGGTCTTGTTGGTCAATATATCGGAAAAATTTATATGGAAGTAAAACACAGACCGCGTTATAACATTGAAAAGGTTCTGTAAAAAAGCAATGACTTTGCAGAGAGTGTAACGAAAGAAAATGAGGCGGGAAGGGTTATGCGTTGGAGAAAAAGTGTACCCGGATGTTTTTTGTGGCTGGTTTCCATGCTGGGGGCAGGAATTGTTTACTGGCAGATTGTCCGCAGAAAGGTATCGGATTGCGGACTGAATGATATGGCAGGGATTGGAATTTCCATTTCCTGCCTGCTTTTGCCTGTTCTTATTTTTGCCATTCTTTCCCTTGCGGGAAAACAGTTTCGGAAAATAGCCGGAAAAAATGCGGACAAGGAAAAAAGACTTACGGCAGGGAAAGTGGCAGTGTCTTTGGCAGCCGTTCTGCTTCTGGCGTTTGGAATTTATTTACGGATGGATAATCTGGCTTATGCCGGAGAGGCAGCCGCTTATTATGATACGGCCATGGTAACGCAGTCAGGTGCACTTCCGAAAGTGGTGCACGGTGCAGTTTTTCTGTACCTTACCGTATTGAGAAATCTTTTCCTTGCGGTCGGGAACCGGTGGATGGCGGGAATCTGGCTGCAGATCGTGCTGCAGCTTGCCGGAAGTCTCTTTTTATACCTGGGGATACGTAAACTTGCGGGAGAATTCCCGGCATTGGCAGTATTTGCTTATCTGATGCTTTCTCCGGACCAGATTCTTGCCGGAATTATGTATTCTCCGCAGATGCTCTTTTTGCTGATTTTCGGTCTGGCGCTGCTTGCGGAGGCGGCTCTTTTTACGGGAATTGTGAAGAATCGGAAATACGGCGTACCCGAGTGGCTGTTAATGCTTTTGTCGGCAGCGGTACCGGCATTGGCCTGTTATATGGATATCAGCGGATTTGCACTGATTGTTCCTTTACTGTCCGTGGTCTGGTTATCCACGTCCGCTGAAGGGCATGCAGGCAGAAGAAAATGCAGGGTTATCGCCTTTCTTGCAGCATGGCTTGCCTTTCTTTTACTGTATTTTGCACTGGATGCTTATTCTTCCGGCAAAACAGTGTCGGAAGTTTTAGGTTCTTATAGGGATATTTATCTGGTTCAGGCCTATGATCCCTGGTTCTGGCAGTCTTTGCAGAAAGAAAATGTTCTCTTGGTTCTTGCGGGATTTTCCCTTACGGGAGGGTTGGCGTATTGGAAAAAGGGACATTCCGATACCGGATCTTTCTGGAGTTTTTCTTCGGTCTTTCTGGGAGTTCTGTTATATTTGCATATGATGACAACGGAAGCGGATAACAGCGCTTTGCTTGTCTGTATGGTGATTGTAATGGCTGCTTCCGGTATTTCTTATGCCTTTTCTTCTGAAGAGACGGGAAGCACAGAACGTACCGAAAGGGCGAAAAATGCCGGAAAAGCAGAACGTGCTGAAAGGGCGAAGAATACTGAAAAAGCAGAACGTGCCGGAAAGGCAGATCGAATAAAAAAGCCGGAATATCCGAAAAAAGAACACAAGGTTCCCGGCTATGCAGTGAATCCGACAGAAGATAAGATGGATTACGATATCGAAGTCGGCGAAGATGATGATTTTGACTTATAAAAGCGATATAAAAAGCTTGGTTTAGGGGAAAATAGAAGAATTGGTATCGGATGGGTATAGAATTCCCGTTTCCGGAGATGATAATCAAAGACTTTGATAAAAGACCTGATTACAGCGGGAAAGGGAAAAACTATGGCGGATACGGAAAAAAATCAGACAAGAGAAGATGAAAAACAGACAGATGAACGGATTGAAAAAACCGGGCAGGTGACATTAGATAAGAACGCCCGGCGTCATTCCATTCATCTGTTGACAATTATCGGTGAAATCGAAGGGCATGACAATCTTTCCGGCAATTCCAAGACGACTAAATATGAGCATATTCTGCCGCAGCTGGCAGCGATTGAAGACAGTGAAGAGATTCAGGGAGTACTGGTGCTTTTAAATACCATGGGCGGAGATGTGGAGGCTGGTCTGGCGATTGCGGAGATGCTGGCCTCTTTAAGTAAGCCGACGGTATCCTTAGTGCTCGGCGGGAGTCATTCCATAGGAGTTCCCATTGCCGTCAGCACGGATTATTCCTATATTGTCCCCACCGGGACGATGGTGATCCATCCGGTGAGGATGAACGGGATGGTGATCGGAGTACCCCAGACATTTGATTACTTTAAACAGATTCAGGATCGGATCACCGGCTTCGTGTGCGGTCATTGCCGGATTTCTGCAGAGCAGATGGAAGCTTTAATGATGGAGACCGGAATGTTGACCAAGGATGTAGGAACGATTCTGGTAGGAGAAGAAACGGTAAAAAGCGGAATCATCGATGAAGTCGGCGGAATCGACAAAGCAATTCGTAAGCTTCATGAGATGATCGATAACAGGTCAAAATCCTGACCTAAACAGGACAAAATCCGCTGTCTGCTTTCCGGAAATACTATGTTATAATAGAACCGGATTTCGACAGAGATGCTGAAATGGGTGACTGGAAACCAAACGGTACAGGAAACCGGGAAAGTGAGGAAAGCGGAATGGATTATACGAAAGTTCCAAGTGAGTACAGAGCGATACCGTTCTGGAGCTGGAATGAGCGCCTGCAGCCAGATGAGACGGCACGACAGGTGAATCTTATGGATCAGGCCGGTCTGGGAGGCTTTTTTATGCATGCCAGAGGCGGTCTGCAGACAGAATACATGGGAGAAGAGTGGTTTGACAATGTAACCCGTGCTGTGGAAGAAGGCAATAAGCTGGGAATGAGAGCCTGGGCTTATGATGAAAACGGCTGGCCAAGCGGTTTCGGCAACGGCATTGTAAACGGAAAAGGTCTGGACTATCAGCAGAAATATCTGCGTTATGAAAAGAGCGAGGAGAAGCATACCGAGAGAACCATTTGCAATAAGGACGGCTATCATTTTTATTTTGATGTCAATCCGTTTTATGCGGATACGTTAAATCCGGAGGCGACGCAGGTCTTTCTGGATGAGATTTATGCACCTTATTATGAAAAATTCGGGAATACCTTCGAGGGATTTTTTACGGATGAACCCCAGATTTCCAGAAACGGAATTCCCTGGAGCATTGTTCTTCCCGATACTTACCGGGAAGCTTACGGAGAGAATCTTTTCGATGTTCTGATTGAGCTGTTTGAAAATACGGGAGATTATAAGCATACCCGTGTGAAATTCTGGAAACTGGTGACAGAATTGTTTTCCAAGAATTTTATGAAAAAGATTTATGACTGGTGCGATGAAAGAGGCCTGAAACTGACCGGACATCTGGTACTGGAGGAGACTCTGCAGAGCCAGCTGACTTCCAACGGTGCCGTTATGCCTCATTATGAATACTTTCATATTCCCGGTGTGGACTGGCTGGGAAGACGGATGTCAATCGACCAGGGATTCATTCAGTTGGGAAGCGTTGCACAGCAGCTTGGCAAAAAGCAGGTTCTGACCGAGAGTTTTGCGTTGTGCGGCCACAATGTCAGCTACAATGAGTTAAAAGGGATTCTGGAATGGCAGATGGTGCGTGGCATCAACCTGTTATGTCCGCATCTGGAGGGCTATTCCCTGCGCGGTTTGAGAAAAAGGGATTATCCGCCTGCTATGTATTACCAGCAGCCCTGGTGGAAGAAATATGATAAATTCATAGAAGCTATGGGGCGTGTGGGAATGATTCTGTCTGAGGCTCGTGTGGATTGTCATACCCTGGTGCTGCATCCGCAGCCTGCAGCCTGGTCTGTGTTCAATTGCGGAAAAAACGAAGGCTTAAAAGAGCTTTCCGATGCTTTTCAGGCAATTCTTAAGAAGCTGGATCGTAAGCACGTGATTTTCCACTTAGGAGATGAAATCCTGATGGAGCGCCACGGTCGTGTGGAAGGGAAAGAACTGATCATCGGTCAGATGCGTTACGACAGAATCATTCTTCCCCAGGATGAGATTCTTCTGGAAAATACGAAAAAGCTTCTGACAGAATACGTCCGAAACGGCGGAGTAATTCTGAAAGCGGAAGATATCGAGGCGGATCCGGTAATTGATAATCCCGAGATTACATATACAAGACGTATTTCCGAAGACGGAATCATCCATTATTTTGTCAACAGTACGACAAAGACACAGAGAGCCCATATCGCAAGAGGCAGCAAAGTAATCGATCTGTTTACCGGAGAATTGTCGGAGTTTGACGGAGAATATACTTTTGAACCCTTCGGAAGCCTTCTGCTTCTGGAAGACGGCTCTGCGAGAACGGAATCTGCAAAGGCAGGGAAGAAGCCTCTTTCCGTTGACGGGAAATGGGAGATCGTCGGCGGAGATGATAACGTTCTGACATTGGATTATTGTGATTACTATTTTGACGGCGAATTGCAGGAGAAGAACGGCTACGTACTGAACATTCAGGGACGGGCATGCAAGTTAGAGCGTCCCATCGAAGTAAGGCAAGACTACAGAGTGAATATCCATGCGGTGCCGGAACGCCTTTTCCTGGTATGCGAGACACCGGAGATTTTCGAGATTCAGGTAAACGGTACTACGATTGACAAGACGGACTGCGGCATGTACCGGGATATTGCTTTCCGGAAGATCGATCTTGTAAAATATGTAAAGCAGGGTGAAAATGTGATCACTTTCCTCTGCCATTACAAACAGCCGGATTCTCTCTATGAAAACCTGAAAAAAGCAGCGATTTTCGAAAGCGAGAAGAATAAGATTACATACGAAACGGAGTTTGAGGCAATTTATCTTCTGGGCGACTTCTCCGTTGCAACAGACGGTACGTTTGAACAGCTGGAAAGGGATGCAGTTCGCTATCGCGGGTCCTTTGCCATTGACCGCCCGGTTAAGGAAGTCTTTGCCGCGAACCTGGAGCAGCAGGGATATCCGTTCTTCTGCGGAGAAATTACCCTGGCTAAGACTTTTGAACTGGAAGATGCCGAAAGAGTTCTGCAGTTTAAAAAGTTCGGCGTGAACATCCTGGAAGTCACAGTAAATGGTAAGAAATATGAGCATCTCTGGGGCAAACCTGCAATGGATATCAGCGATGCACTGCAGGTCGGCACAAACCGTGTGGAACTGACCCTTACCAACAATCTGCGTAACCTCTTAGGTCCCCATCACCTGCAAGCCGGCGAAAGCTACGGTGTAGGCCCGACTATTTTCTATAAAGAAGCATGCATCTGGAACCCCAAAGGATCCGATGCCGTTCCCTGGGATGATGATTACTGCTTTACGGAATTCGGATTGAAATAAAAAAGAAGGAAATCATATTAAAAAAGGAGTTGTTGCCAAACAGATGAGGAATCATCTGTGGAGCAGCAACTCTTTTTGTAGTTTTTTCTTTCCGGATATTAAGATTGTGAACTCATGCGTTCACGATCCGCAGAAATGAAGCACATAATATAGCTTTCTGATAATATCTTTACAAAATCAGAAAACTATGTTACAATTACTTCGTAAGAAATGAGAATTCTCACATCTATATTCTAAATGTATACTTTTTATCACATCGATTATGTAACAATTCATGTAACGAAGTCTAAAGTGCGAAAGGGGAAGAGATTAATGAAGAAAAAAATGTTTATTCTGGTTCTTATGGTAGCTTTCATTTGTGGTACATTATCAGCGGAGGCACACTTATTGGATGATCCGGTTGCACGGGATGAAACGGTCTTTATAAGTTCACCTTATGGGCATGCCGTGAAGCTGTTTGAAATTGCTTACGGCAGCGGTGAAGGACAGTTATGCAGAACCGATATTTTCTGAATTAGCGAATGTGCAATCCGTGCAGGCAGGAGATGTTGCGATTAGTGCAGGAGTCCATACATTTATTGAAGAAAGGCAGTGGATGGTTCATTGGTTAGATGTTAGAGTGTATAAATAAATGAACTGATGGTGGAAGGCAGTGTTTAAATCACTGCCTTCTTGCAGACGATATTATATTCGGTAGAGGAAAATATAATGAAAGCAAAAAAATATCTTTTGGTTATGTTGCCATTTATTCTATTAGGAATTAGTATTGGAATCGTTTTTCGACAAGAATACAAACGTAACAAAATGCATATTTTCGCACGCGGTAAAGAAGGAGTGTGCTTCGAGAGGATTGACTTTGGAAGTTCAGAAGAGGATTTCCTTAAAGATATAGGAAGGAAGAAGCTTGAAAAAATCACACAAGATGTGTGTGGAAAAGAGACTGTTTATATAGATCATTTCCGGCTAAGAAGAATACATCAGGATGTGGATGCTTATTATTATTTCAGTAAAGGAATATTCCAGGGAGGCAGTTATAAAATAGTATTTACTGAAAATGACAGGGAAAAGGTGATGGATGGAGTTCGTGATGAACTTTATAAGGAACTCTATCTTGTTGATAGTGGCAGTTTTTTGTGCAGTTTAAAGGAAAAAGAAAGTTTTGATTTTAACTGGAATATGGATTTGTTGGAAGAAAACAGGGGCTTTTTTTTGGATGATAATAGTTACAAAAGAAATAAGTGTGAACTTTATGGTATATTGCAGGTAGAATATTATATTGCTCAAAATGATGAAAACAGCCAGCATGTCATAGAAATTCAGATTTATGAGGGAGACAGAAAATATATTTTATGGCCGGAGAATCTTAAAGTGGCTTTTGATGCTTGTAATGATCCGGATGATGTGGGATTGGAGAAAAAAGAACTTTCTTATGTTGGGAGTCGCGTAAAAATACTGCAGATCAATAGAAATAGAATATGGGTCGTGGATTGGAGTACGGGAGAAGAAAAAGTCTACGAGATGTCGGATGATTGTGAATTATGGGGATGCTATGATCCTGCTGTCTGGTTATTTCTTACACCGGAACTACTTGCTGAAGGAATAAAGGTTCCTTTTTCAAGATATTGGTTTATCGGTCTCAATGAAAAGGGTGAGGTGGCACATGTATATGAAGAATTACTGCCATGATAAATAAATGAAAGAGATAATCAAATAAAAACACAAAAGAAAGCCATGCCGTTCGGTACCTTGCCCCGTTCATTCGGGACTTGGGAGGAATGGCATGGCTCTTTTGAACAGCATAACTGTTTTGAACAGCTCTGCTGTTTTGGACCGCGCAGCTGTTTTATGCAACATACAGGAACATAAAGATAAAGTGGCAGATGCTTCCGCCCATGACGAAAAGGTGGAAGATTTCATGAGAACCGAAGTTCTTGTGTCTGGCATTAAAAAGCGGAAGCTTTAAAGCATAGATAATGCCGCCTGCCGTATAAATAATGCCTCCGGCTAACAGCCACAGGAAGGCAGCTGTGCTTAACGTGTGGTACAGCGGATTGAAAACAAAGACGACCGTCCAGCCCATGACAATATAAATAAGGGAAGAAAACCAGCGCGGGCAGGTGATCCAGCAGGCTTTGGTAATCATTCCCGCAAGAGCAAGCCCCCAGATTACGGCTAAAAGACCGTAGCCAAGGCTGCCTCTTAAGACTACCAGGCAGATGGGAGTGTAAGAACCGGCGATCAGAACGAAAATCATCATGTGATCCAGTTTGCGGAAAATACGTAGAGCCCGTCCGGTTACATTTACGGTATGATAAGCAGCGCTGGCGCCATAGAGAAGAATCATACTGATAATAAAAATAAGCATAGCAGGCAGAGCACCCGGAACGGATCCGGTGATTGCCTTTACCAACAGCGGAACAGCTGCAAAAACAGTCAACATCATTCCGATAAAATGTGTGATAGCGCTTCCCGGTTCTCTGATTACAAAATTCATAATAAATCCTCCAATCTATTTGATGTAGTTTTAAATACTATGTGATGATATATTGATAATACACAATGGAGAAAAGAAAGTCAACAAGAAAATGCAGACAGCTTCTCATGCAAGCATGGAATCTGCCTGCATAAACGTACGAGTGAACTGTTATATAAAAAAACAGATGACAAGTTGCGGTAAAAATGGTATACTTTTTAAATATGGATTGCAAGTATGTGAAGTACGGTGCAATCCGTGATCTGATTCCTCCGACGCTAAGCGTCTGCGGAATGGGGATTAAAGTAAAGAGAAAGAGAGGGGTTGGCACGTGGCAGCGCAGGCGCAGAAAAAGCAGACAGCTTCCGGAAGCAGGAAGAAGACAACAACAGGTACTTCCGCCAAAAGCAGCAGAAAAAAAAGCACAGGCAGTTCCAAACAGTCTGCAGCAAAACGGAAGAAAGCCGAGCGGTATCAGGCCGAGAAGGACAGCCAGATTTTCCATGAAATCGGATTGCTGCTTTTATTTGCATTAATGGCCTTTTTCTTTCTTTGTAATTTCGGTATTTTAGGACCGGCAGGAAACAGTATCAGCGGCTTTATGTTCGGAATGTTCGGGGCAAGCGCTTATATACTTCCCATTGCACTGTTCGTGGGTGTTGCATTTTGGATGGCCAACGAAGGTTATCCGGCAGCAGCCAGAAAGCTTGCGGCGGGAGCGGTTCTTTTCCTGATGTTCGGAGTGGTATGCGATCTTGTGGTAAAAGAGGCTGCTTCCATGACCGAATACGATATTCGTATATTGTACGATAACTGCCGTGAAAAGAAGCACGGAGGCGGTATTCTGGCAGGAAGTCTGTGTTATTTCCTCTTGCATTACCTGGAGAAGGCCGGAACGATTCTGATTCTTGTGATTATCAGTCTGGTCTGCCTGATTCTTTTAACGGAAAAATCCCTGATAAGCGGTATCCGTAAGGGAACCTCCAGAGTAGTGGAGAAGACTAAGCAGGATACGGAACACAGGCAGCAGATGGCAGAGCTTCGCAGAGAAGCTTCCAGAAGAAGGAGGCAGGAGCGTCAGGATTATGTGATGCAGAAGCGCCTGGAAGAAAGAGATCAGAAAGAGTTACGCAGACAGCAGGCGGAGGAAAAGGAAGATGAGAAGATCCTCCGGATGGAAAAGAGAGTCAGCGGCGTTACCATAGACACTTCTCTCGGACAGAGGAAACCGGTTCGGAAGCGAAGCGATGATGTCCATGAAATTATTCTGGAGCAGGAACCGGATCTGCCGGGAACGGCTGAAAGCTTTGAAGACGGACAGAATCCGGAATATATTCCGGAATACGGGCAGGAGAATTACACGGGAGAAAATTCCAAGGAAGAAAGTCCCTGGGAGGAAGACACTAGGGAAGAGAACGGTAAAACGAAAGATCCCTTCTCCGGTTTGGCAGAAGAATCCGATTATCGGGATGAGGCGGTTGAGAATCTGCCGGATGCCTTCCGGGAAGTGGTTCCGGAGATACAAAATGACTTTCATGGATCGTATGCAGAAGAGTATACAGACGAGAATACGGATGAAAACCTACAGGATAGCATAGAGCAGTTTGATGAAAAAACGAGCAAGAGTGCTTCGGCCGATTTTTCAGCAGGAGCTGTAACAAAGACTGCCGTACCGGGAGCAGCCGCACGGACAGTTACATCGGGAACAGCAGCGCGGACAATCACACCGGGAATCGCCGCATCGGAGATTTCCGGACAGGATATGGATTCGATTCAGGTCTACAGTGAAGTCAATCCGCCTAAGAACGAAGAGGCTGGGGCTGCATCGCCTGAAAAGAGGATGCACATTACCCATGAAGCGGGACCTTATCACTTCCCGCCGCTTAGTCTGTTGAAAAAAGGAGCCGGGATTCCGGCGGATATGAGCCTGGAACTGAAGGAGACTGCGCTGCGGTTGCAGCAGACACTGGCAACTTTCGGAGTAGGTGTTACGATTACGGATATCAGCCAGGGACCGACGGTTACCCGGTATGAGCTGCAGCCCGAACAGGGAGTTAAGGTCAGCCGGATTGTAAATCTTTCGGATGATATCAAGCTGAATCTGGCGGCAACCGACATCCGAATTGAGGCGCCGATTCCGGGGAAAGCAGCCATCGGCATTGAAGTCCCGAACAAAGAGACAATGCCGGTAGCGTTGCGGGATCTGTTGGAAAGCAGCCGTTTCCGGGATTTTCCCTCCAACATTGCTTTTGCAGTAGGCAAGGATATTGCGGGGCAGGTCGTAGTGGCGGATATCGCCAAGATGCCTCATATGCTGATTGCCGGCGCTACCGGTTCCGGTAAGTCGGTATGTATCAATACGCTGATTATGAGTATTTTGTATAAAGCCCATCCGGATGATGTGAAACTCATTTTAGTGGATCCAAAGGTTGTGGAACTGAGTGTTTATAATGGCATTCCCCACCTTTTGATTCCGGTGGTAACGGATCCGAAAAAAGCATCTGCGGCTCTGCAGTGGGGCGTATCGGAGATGACGGATCGTTATAAAAAATTCGCGGAATACAATGTGCGGGATTTGAAAGGGTATAATAAAAAAGTTCTGCAGATGAAAGAAGAAGGCAAAGAAGATGCTCCGCCGAAGCTTCCGCAGATCGTGATTATCGTAGACGAGTTGGCGGATCTGATGATGGTGTGTCCCGGAGAAGTGGAAGAATCCATTTGTCGTCTGGCGCAGCTTGCCAGAGCAGCCGGAATTCATCTGATCATTGCCACCCAGAGACCCAGCGTAGATGTCATTACCGGACTGATCAAAGCCAATATGCCCAGCCGCGTTGCCTTTTCGGTATCCAGCGGTGTGGATTCCCGTACCATTCTGGATATGAACGGCGCGGAGAAGCTTTTAGGAAAAGGAGATATGCTCTTTTATCCCCAGGGGTATTCCAAGCCGGCCAGAATTCAGGGGGCATTTGTTTCGGACAAAGAGGTTTCCGATGTGGTGGACTTTCTCAAAAATCAGGCAATCGGTAATGTTTATGCCAGTGAAATTGAAGAGCAGCTGAAAAATATGGGATCCGGAGGCGGCGGATTAGGTGCGTTGTCCGGTTCCGGAGACGGCAGAGATGAATATTTTGCCGAAGCAGGCCGGTTTATCATTGATAAAGACAAAGCAAGTATCGGAATGCTGCAGAGAGTCTTTAAAATCGGCTTCAACCGTGCCGCCCGGATTATGGATCAACTTGAGGAATACGGCGTGGTCGGTGAGGAAGAAGGTACCAAGCCGAGAAAGATTTTGATGAGTCCGGAGCAGTTTGAACAGCTGTTGGAAGAAATCTGAGCGGCTTTGTAAAACGTTGCTGTGAAAGAGTTCCTAATCTAAGAATTCATAACCGTTTAAAAACAGGAGGACAAGAGATGAAGACAGATATTCAGATTGCACAGGAAGCAGAATTGTTTCCTATTGTCAAAGTGGCGGAAAGCATCGGCATGGAAGAAGATGACCTGGAGCTTTACGGAAAATACAAAGCTAAAATTTCGGATGAGGCGCTTCGCAGATACGATAACAAGCCGGATGGAAAGTTGATTCTGGTTACCGCGATTAATCCCACACCGGCAGGAGAAGGAAAAACAACGACCAGCATCGGTCTGGCGCAGGCGTTTGCCGGACTTGGCAAAAAAGCGGTTGTGGCATTAAGAGAGCCCTCACTGGGACCTTGTTTTGGCATAAAAGGAGGAGCCGCCGGCGGCGGTTATGCCCAGGTGGTGCCGATGGAGGATCTGAACCTTCATTTTACCGGCGATTTTCATGCCATTACTTCCGCTAACAATCTGCTGGCAGCCTTACTGGACAACCATATCCAGCAGGGGAACGAATTGCAGATTGATACCAGACAGATTGTCTGGAAGCGTTGTATGGACATGAATGACCGTGTGCTGCGCAATATTGTGGTAGGACTCGGGAATAAGATGGACGGCGTAGTAAGAGAAGATCATTTTGTAATCACCGTTGCCAGCGAGATTATGGCGATTCTCTGTCTTGCGAAAGATATGGAAGATTTAAAGGACAGGCTGTCCCGTATTATTGTGGCTTATAACTATGCAGGAGAGCCGGTAACGGCAAAAGATCTGAAGGCAGTAGGCGCAATGGCGGCGCTTTTAAAGGATGCGCTGAAGCCGAACCTGATTCAGACATTAGAGCATACACCGGCGTTAGTACACGGCGGACCCTTTGCCAACATTGCACATGGCTGCAACTCCGTCAGAGCTACCAAAGCGGCCCTGAAAATGGCGGATTATTGTATTACGGAAGCCGGTTTCGGTGCGGATCTGGGTGCCGAGAAATTTTTTGATATCAAATGCCGTATGACAGGCTTAAAACCGGATGCCGTTGTTCTGGTAGCGACCATCAGGGCTTTGAAGTACAATGGTTATGTTCCGAAAGCAGAGCTTGGCACAGAGAATCTGGAAGCTTTGAAAAAAGGCATTGTCAATCTGGAAAAACATATCGAAAATTTGAAGAAGTTCGGTGTACCGGTCGTGGTTACCTTAAATTCTTTTGCTACCGATACCGAGGCGGAAGTGGATTTTGTGAAAACGTTCTGCGAAGAGAGAAACTGTGACTTCGCATTGTCCGAAGTCTGGGAGAAGGGTGGAGAAGGCGGTAAAGAGCTTGCGGGGAAAGTCCTTTCCTGTCTGGAAAATAAGGAAAGTCATTTTAAATTGCTTTATGAAGACAGCCTGCCGTTAAAAGACAAGATTACCGTGATTGCAAAAGAGATCTACGGCGCAGAAAGCGTGAATTTTGCTCCGGCTGCCAAAAAGCAGCTTGCAAAGATCGAAGAGCTGGGATTCGGGGCACTGCCGGTATGTATGGCAAAGAATCAGTATTCCTTATCAGATGACCCGGCTTTGCTGGGAAGACCGGAAGGTTTTGAACTGAACGTCAGAGAGGTCTATGTATCTGCGGGAGCCGGTTTTGTGGTGGTACTGACGGGAGCGGTAATGACGATGCCGGGACTTCCCAAGCAGCCGGCGGCTTACAACATTGATGTAACGGAAGACGGCGTGATTACGGGATTATTTTAGTTTAGGTAAGCTGTTTGAGGCGTTTATTTGCAGAACATTGTACCGATACGGATAAATTGTTTCGGAAGTGAGGTTTTTATGGCACAGATTATTGACGGGAAGGCGGTTGCCGCTCAAATTAAGGAAGAAGTAAAAGAACAGGTTGCCATCTTAAAAGAGCAGGGAAAGGAAATTACATTTGCGGTAATCCAGGTAGGGGCGGATCCGGCCTCTTCGATTTACGTAAGGAATAAGAAAAAAGCATGTGAATATGTAGGAATCCGGCAGCTCGGGTATGAATTGCCGGAAGAGACTTCCCAGGAGGATCTGGTTGCCCTGATTGAAGAGCTTAATGCCAGAAAGGATGTCAACGCCATTCTTTTGCAGCTTCCCCTTCCGGCTCACATGGATGAGGAAAAGATTCTGGAGAAAATAGCTCCGGAAAAAGATGTGGACGGGCTGCATCCGATGAATATCGGTGCCCTGTGCCTGGGGAAAAAAGGGTTTGTATCTTGCACCCCGGCAGGAATTATCCAACTTTTGAAAAGGAACGGTATTGCAATTGAGGGAAAGGAATGTGTGGTGATCGGACGCAGCAACAGCGTAGGCAAGCCCATGGCCTTACTTCTTTTGCAGGAAAACGGAACGGTTACCATCACCCACAGCCATACGGCCGACTTAAAGACAATCACGAAAAAAGCAGATATCCTGATTGTAGCAGCCGGAAAAGAAAAGTTGATTAAGGCGGAAGATGTGAAGGAGGGAGCCGTTGTGATAGATGTGGGAATCCACAGAGACGAGCACAATCATCTTACGGGAGATGTGGATTTTGACTCCGTTGCCCCTAAATGCAGCGCGATAACACCTGTGCCCGGCGGCGTCGGTCCCATGACAATTGCCATGCTGATGAAGAATTGTCTGGAAAGTGTTACACGCAGTCTGTCATAAGGGAGCCTTGGTTATGAAATGTCCTAATTGCAACAAAGAGATGAAAGAGGGCAGACTGTACTGTGAATACTGCGGCAGAGATATTCATATAGTTCCGGATTTCGAACCGGAGCTGGAGTACTCGGTTGTCAGGATGGCGGAAGAGACGGAGAGCCGGGAAAGTGATACCATAGAAAAGACAGATGGGAAAACAGATGTAGAGACAGGGGGGGCGCACAGGCTTCTGATAACAGGCTTTGTTCTGCTTGTTCTGCTGATCGGTATGATCGGTACGGGAGTGTTTTTGTATCGGGATCATTCTTATGATTATCAAACGAAAGCGGCCGCGAAGTACCTGAATCAGCGCTCTTATGAGAAAGCCGTCCGCTGTTACAAAAGAGCCCTGGAATTAAATCCATCTGACATAGAAATCCGATTTTCACTTGCGGAAGCCTATCTAAAAAGCGGAAACAAACTGGAATATGAGTATCAGCTGCGTGGAATCATCAACAGCACGAATTCAGATGGCGGGCAGCTGGAGAGAGCATACGGAAAGCTGATTGCTATTTACAAAGACAGGGGAGAATATGATACCATCAATGAAATACTGCAGTCTTGTCCGCTGGAAAAAATAAGGAACAGCTATAAGGGTTACATTGCCGATCCGCCGGAATTTAATTATGAATCCGGTTATTATACGACGGCAGTGCCGTTGAAACTGACGGCCTGTGCCACAGGGAGGATCTACTATACGTTGGATGGCTCCGAGCCTACGGAAGAAAGCAGTCTTTATATTTCGCCGATTTTGTTGGAAAACGGAGTACAGGAAGTCCGTGCCGTTTTTGTCAATGAATATGGGGTGAAGAGCAAAGTGGCTGCCAGAAAATATATCATGGATGTGGATCTGGAGCGGGAACCTTATGTCAGCGTACTGGGAGGAACCTATCATGTGCCGATGTTCATAGAAGCAGGGGCAGAGGAAGGATTTGAACAGGAGGGAACGCTGTATTATACCACAGACGGTACGGTACCGAACCTGCATTCCTATTTGTATACGGATCCGATCCCCATGCCGCTTGGAAAAAGTTATTTCCGGTTTGCGTATATCAAGGAAGACGGTACCTGCGGAAAAATTGCGGAGCGCAGATATGAACTGATCCTGGATACGTCTCTTACAGCAAAGGATGCCGAAGACAAGGTAAAAGAGTATCTTCTGGAACAGGGAAGAATCCTGGATGAGGAAGGACATTTTTCAGCCGAGTATCCGGCCAGATATCTGTATCAGTGTCAGTATGCGGTTAATATTGAATCTTCCGGCATTTTTTATGTGATTGCCGAGCTTTATACAAACGGCGGCGTAGAAGATAAGACCGGTAATTACTATGCTGTAAAAACAGATACCGCGGAATTGTTTAAACTATTCATTTTGAAAAATAACAACTATACTCTAGTTGGAATTTTATAAATACCCATTGCCGCGAAACGAAATTTACGGTAAGGGACAAGAGAGGTGCTTATATGTATAAGATTGTAAAGGCTAAAGAGCTGACAACCAATATTTATCTGATGGAGGTTGAGGCGCCAAGAGTGGCAAAGCATTGTGCTCCGGGACAGTTTGTCATCGTAAGAACGGATGAGGAGGCGGAGAGAATCCCTCTGACCATCTGCGATTACGATCCGCAGGCAGGAACCGTGACGATTGTATTTCAGACGGTTGGAGCCGGAACCAAGATAATGGCAAGGCTGGGAGAGGGCGATTTCTTCCATGATTTCGTAGGTCCCCTCGGCTGTCCTTCGGAGTTCGTAAAAGAGGATCCCGAAGAACTGAAAAAGAAAAAAATTCTTTTTGTGGCCGGCGGTGTGGGAGCTGCGCCGGTGTATCCTCAGGTAAAATGGCTGCATGAGCATGGCGTTGCAGCGGATGTCATTGTGGGGAGCAAGACAAAAGATTTTCTGATTCTGGAAAAGGAGATGAAAGCTGTGGCCGGTAATCTCTACGTAACGACCGATGATGGTTCTTACGGAAGAAGCGGTATGGTAACCCAGGTCATCAAGGATCTGACAGCCCAGGGAAATCATTATGATGTCTGCGTTGCAATCGGCCCCATGATTATGATGAAATTTGTCTGCCTGTTAACAAA
This sequence comes from uncultured Acetatifactor sp., assembly GCA_934433135.1. GTDB lineage: Bacteria > Bacillota > Clostridia > Lachnospirales > Lachnospiraceae > Acetatifactor. The sequence continues at coordinate 180,460 of CAKRZO010000004.1, forward strand.
AGAACTGGGAATTCCCACCGTTGTCAGCTTGAATCCGATTATGGTAGACGGAACCGGTATGTGCGGAGCCTGCCGTGTGACGGTAGACGGCAAAGTAAAATTTGCCTGCGTAGACGGGCCGGAATTTGATGGACATCTGGTTAATTTCGATGAGGCTATGCGCCGTCAGCAGATTTATAAGACAGCGGAAGGCAGAGCGATGCTCGCACTGGAAGAGGGAGATACCCACCACGGTGGATGCGGCGTCTGCAGCAAATAAGGTTATCAATTTTTAAGCAGATGAAATATTTGTAAGATATGTCTAACTGGAAAAAGTGAGGAAAACAAATGGATATTTTGAAAAAAGTACCGGTACGGGAACAGGATCCTGCCGTACGCGCCGGAAATTTTGAAGAGGTTTGTTACGGCTATAATCAGGAAGAAGCGATGTGTGAAGCATCCAGATGTATTAATTGCAAAAATGCGCAGTGTATAAAAGGGTGTCCCGTAGCGATTAATATTCCCGGATTTATCGAGAAAATTAAAGCCGGTGAAATCGAAGAGGCTTATCAGATCATCAGTCAGGCCAGCGCCCTCCCTGCCGTATGCGGAAGAGTATGTCCGCAGGAGAGCCAGTGCGAAGGCAAGTGTATCCGCGGCATCCGGGGTGAAGCCGTTTCCATCGGTAAGCTGGAACGTTTTGCAGCGGACTGGGCGAGAGAGCACGGTATTGTGCCGAAGGGAGCAGAAGAGAAAAAAGGTAAAAAGGTGGCTGTAATCGGATCCGGACCGGCAGGACTTACCTGTGCCGGAGATCTGGCAAAAATGGGTTACGAGGTAACGATATTTGAGGCACTGCATGAGCCGGGCGGCGTTTTGGTTTACGGTATTCCGGAATTTCGTCTGCCCAAGAGCGCCGTTGTGGCAAAGGAAATCGAAAATGTAAAGGCTCTCGGCGTAACGATTGAAACCAATGTAGTCATCGGTAAGTCGGTAACCATTGACCAGCTTTTAAGTGAAGAAGGCTTTGAAGCCGTATTTATCGGTTCCGGTGCAGGTCTTCCCAAATTCATGGGAATTCCCGGCGAAAACTCCAACGGTGTCTTTTCTGCCAACGAATACCTGACCAGAAGCAATCTGATGAAGTCCTTCAAAGAAGACAGCGCAACACCGATTATGCATGGCAAAAAGGTAGCTGTAGTAGGCGGCGGCAACGTGGCCATGGATGCTGCCAGAACCGCTTTGCGGCTGGGTGCGGAAGTGCATATCGTATACAGGCGAAGCGAGGAAGAACTGCCCGCCAGAGTGGAAGAAGTACATCATGCCAAGGAAGAGGGAATCATCTTTGATCTGCTGACCAATCCGACAGAGATCCTTGCGGATGAAAAAGGCTGGGTAACCGGTATGAAGTGTATCCGTATGGAACTGGGAGAGCCGGATGCTTCCGGAAGAAGACGTCCTGTGGAAATCCCGGGCTCTGAATTTGTGATGGATGTGGATACAGTCATCATGTCCCTGGGAACCTCTCCGAACCCGTTGATTTCTTCTACTACGGAAGGTCTGGAAACCAACAAATGGAAATGCATTGTTGCTGAAGAAGCCAACGGACAGACCACCAAGGAAGGCGTCTATGCCGGCGGAGATGCCGTTACCGGCGCAGCTACCGTAATCCTTGCCATGGGAGCCGGCAAAGCGGCAGCGAAGGGCATTGATGAATATTTAAGTTCCAAAGCGCAGTAACATGCCATAATTTTCACTGATTGTAAGAAGAGTTACAGTTCACACGCTTCATTCACAAAACCGCGCTTTCAGCGCTTTCTCGCTGCTTCGCAGCTGTTTTGTTTCATGAAATGACGCTCCCTTTGTACATTTACACAGGCAGTTTCTCATGCGAGCATGGAACCTGCCTGCATAAACGTACGAGTGAACTGTAACTAAGAAGATTAAGAGAAGGAATTAAGTTGAAGATAACGATTGTCTGTGTAGGAAAAATAAAAGAAGCTTTTTTTCGGGATGCCGTTCTGGAATATACCAAACGGCTTTCCCGATACTGTACAACGGAGATTGCGGAAGTGGCGGATGAAAAGACGCCGGAGAATATAAGTCCCTTGCAGAAGGAGCAGATTCTTGCCAAAGAAGCACAGCGCATCCTTGGCAGGATCCGCCCGGATTCTTATGTGGTCACGCTGGAAATCGCAGGCAAAAAATATACTTCGGAAGGCTTTGCCGCAATGATCGAGCAGGCCGGTATCCGAGGGATCAGCCATATGACATTTGTAATCGGCGGCTCTCTGGGACTGCATGCATCCGTTTCGGAGCGATCCGACCTGGCCGTCAGTTTCTCCGACATGACCTTTCCGCATCAACTGATGCGCGTTATCTTATGTGAGCAGATTTACCGCGCTTACCGTATTATCCAAAAGGAACCCTATCACAAGTAGGGTTCTTTTTTTCATTTTTCTTATATAAATGGCTGCTTACTCATACTTCTGCCCCTGAAGTCATATGATAATAAAGAGCAGCGTAAAAGCAGGAAAACAAGGGAAAATTATGGCAATTTATGTGGTAAAAGAAGGGGACACGGTAGATTCCATTGCACAGTCGGAGAATGCAGATGTTTTTCAGGTGATTTATGATAATCAGCTGGTTTATCCTTATGCGCTGGCAGTGGGGCAGGCGCTTTTCCTGGAAGAGGAACCCGCACAAAACCTGCAGAATATCTTTGTCAGCGGCTATGCCTATCCTTTTATCAGCAGATGGGTATTGGAACAGACACTGCCTTATTTAAGCGAGCTTCCTATTTTTTCATATGGCTTTACCGTGCAGGGAGAACTGATTCCTCCCAAGATCGATGAAAGCTGGATGATTGAACTGGCAGCGGAAAATGACGTGATGCCGGTTTTAACGCTCACTCCGCTGGGAGAAAACGGGCTTTTTAATAATAATCTGATTACACAGGTAGTAAATTCCGGGGAAAATACGGATCGTCTGATAGAAAACCTGGTATCCCAAATGCAGGAAAAAGGATATCAGGGATTGGATATTGATTTTGAATATATCCTGGCATCAGACCGGGATGCTTTCACGGCTTTTGTACAGAAAACGGCGGAGCGGATGCGGCAGGAAGGTTACCATACTTCCGTGGCGCTTGCCCCGAAAACAAGCGATGACCAGAAAGGACTTTTGTATGAAGGAAAAGATTACGAGGCGCTGGGAGAGGCGGCGGATCATGTCCTTTTGATGACTTATGAGTGGGGTTATACTTACGGACCGCCTATGGCGGTAGCGCCGTTAAATCAGGTAAGAAGAGTTGTAGAGTATGCCGTTACCAAAATACAGCCGGAAAAAAATCGATCTGGGAATCCCCAACTATGGCTATGACTGGCCGCTGCCTTATGAAAGAGGCCTGACGAAAGCTACAACGATCAATAATGTCCAGGCTGTACGGATTGCCGTGGATACCGGGTCGCAAATCCTTTTTGCTCCCGCTGCTCAAAGCCCCTGGTTTTCCTATTTTTCGGAAAATGACACGGAGCATGAGGTATGGTTTGAAGATATTCGAAGCCTTCAGGGAAAATTCGACTTGGTAAAGGAATTCGGACTCAGGGGCTGCGGCTACTGGCAGATCATGCAATGGTTCCGGGCTGGCTGGCTGCAGCTTGTACAGAACTTTTCGGTGAAAAAATAAAATTATTAATTATTGGGTTGAAAAAGGATATAATTATGGTATAATTAGGTCGTGAACAAGGGGGTGTATGTTATGCCGCAAATAATTCCGATTAAAGACTTGAAGAATACATCGGAGATATCAGATATGTGCCACAAAGCAGATGAGCCAATTTACGTTACTAAAAATGGCTATGGCGATATGGTAATTATGAGCATGGAGATTTATGAGACAATCATGAGACAGATTGCTATGTACAGAGAAAAGGAGCCGTTATAACAGCTCCTTTTTACAGCATACCCGGATGCAGAGCAGGCGCTGGTTATGCGTCGGCACTTCCGGAAGAGACATACTTTTGGGTGATATAGAAACCGAATCTACGGCGTAACCTTTAAGACAAAGGTCTCGGGATCGGTAAGTTCAAAATCGATAATGTATAAGCTTTCTTCTTTACCGGAATGGTTCTTAAGGAGCGCTTTCTTTAAAACGGGGGTATCGCATCCTTCCCAGGTAAGTTCCCGGATGCCGAGCAGGATCTTCTGTTCGGAAAGAACCGGCTTTTTCATCGTCACAAAACGTTCCGTAACTTTATTGCCGCTTTCCGTGAAGGCAAAGGTATCCTGCAGAACGAAAACGGAGTCTTCCGTCATAAGGAAAGAGCGCTTCAAGGAAAGGATACCGCATTCCGGAGGATAAGCACCGGCAAGATCCAGACAGAAGGATTCGTCATCCTGGGAAAGAATCTCCGCGCAGTATTGTTTTCCGGCGGACTGCGCCATTTTGTTGATGATCGGAACACTGTGGCCTTTGGAAGAATTGCAAAGGAAGTGGTAGCGTTTCTCCGGATTAAAGTAATCCTTTGTATATTCTCCGCAGCCGAAGTCGCACAGAATCTGGCCTTCTTCTCCGGTAAGAAGGAAGCTTCCGATGTCATTATGATTGTGCGGTTCGCCGTTGTTTCCGCCCTTGGCAGCAAAAGAAAGGATGGAAGCGCTCTTTAAATACCACTGTGCGTCCGGATAATAATATTTATAGCTTTGGTTCATAGCGGCATAAGAGAAGGAATCCGCATCCAAATCATTCCAGAAAAAGTTCCGCAGGTAAGCCGGAAAACGATGACAGGGATCGTCATATTCCGCATATTCTGCAGAAGGCAGAAAAACACAATTCCCGTATTTGCTCTTTAAGTGGCAGGAAAGTCCCGGAAGAAATCCGGATCTTTGATCTCCATCGGAAAAGCTTACGGTATAATTCTTGCGCAGGAATACATTTTGCTGGAAAAGTGCGATTTTCTTACAGATCGGCTGGGCTGCAGGATCTTCTTTTCCATCGGTAAATTCATACAGAAGCTGGGCATAGTAGTGGAAATATCCGTAGCCGTAGTTCCAATAGCCGATGCCTTCCAGACAGGCGCCGTCGGAACCGAAGCCGGACAAGAAACACTGCATGGTATCTGCAATTCTGGCTTTTACCAGCGGAAAACGTTCCGGCGCAGTATAAAGGAAGGCAGCGCCTACACTGCCCGCACAGACAGCCGCCCAGTTCATTTCGGCAGATTCCCACCAGAAACTGCGTGTCAGATACGGTTGAAAAATCCGTTCCTCCAGGCAGGAGAGAATGCGTGTATGAATCTTTTGATCCAGGACATCTCCCAGCAGGGAATCAATTTCCGCCAGAGCAAACCCGGTCTCTGCACTGAACAGATCAATAAACCCGGTGTCATACCGACCGCCCTGGTCCGGAATATGAGCGGGAAGCATCCAGGTAAATTCGTTGCAGATAGACCAAATGGTATCCTCTAACGCTTCGATATCTTCTGTACGATGGTACAATAAAACTGCAAGGGCAAAAGTTGCAAGTCTGCCTCTTTTGGAAAAATAAAGCGCTTCATATTGCAGACGGTCTCCTGTCGTAAAATAGAGACGGAAGATATGGAAGGGAAGATCTTCCACAGGGGTATTCAGATAGTGAGTTCTGGCTTCCTCTAAAGATGCCAATTCTTTTTGAAGGACAGCGGAGGAAAGAAGCTGCTCCACCCGCTCCTTGCTTCGTGCTTCCGGAAATAACATATTGCCTCCGTTTCTGCAGGACATTTTCCCTAATAACCACGGGCATGTTCTGCAAAATAAAATACTTAAGATTGCTCTGACTCCATACTAACAAAGTAAGTCAGGTGTGTCAAGAATAAAATATTTTGTGTAAATGTACGAAGGGAGCGCTGAAAGCGCGGTTTTGCGAACGGCGCGTGTGAACTATAACTGTACAATAAAACAGGAAGGGAGAAAAGCATGAAAAATCACATGGATAGGAACATGTACGATATCATCCGGAAAAAGAGGGACGGAGAGGTGCTTGGGGAAGAGGAGATTGCGTGGTTTACGGAAGGATTTACCAAAGGAGAGATTCCGGATTACCAGGCAGCAGCTCTTTTGATGGCAATCTATTTTAAAGGCATGACAGAGGAAGAGACGGCGGCTTTGACACTTTCCATGGCGCAAAGCGGTGATGTTCTTGATCTGTCCGGGATTCCGGGGATCAAGGTGGATAAACACAGTACCGGAGGTGTCGGAGACAAGACGACTCTGGTGCTGGCGCCTTTGGTCAGTGCCTGCGGAGTACCGGTGGCCAAAATGAGCGGAAGAGGCCTTGGCTATACCGGAGGAACTATAGATAAGCTGGAAAGCATTCCCGGGTTTTGCACACTTCTCACGGAAGAAGAATTTATACGAAACGTGAAGGAGATCGGGATTGCGGTTATGGAGCCGACCGGGCAGCTTGCGCCGGCAGATAAGAAGTTATATGCCTTAAGAGATGTTACGGCAACAGTGGATCAGCTGTCTTTGATTGCCGCTTCCATTATGAGCAAAAAACTGGCAGCCGGTGCGGATGCGATTCTTCTGGATGTGAAAACCGGAAGCGGCGCTTTTATGAAGAAAAAGGAGGATGCCGCCTTGCTGGCGCAGGAAATGATCCGGATCGGCAGACATGCCGGCAGAAAGGTTGAGGCAGTGATAAGCGATATGGACCAGCCTTTGGGACGGGCGATCGGCAATGCGTTGGAAGTAAAGGAAGCCATTGAGACGCTGCAGGGAAAGGGTCCTGCGGATCTGACGGAATTGTGCCTTAATCTGGGAGCTAAGATGGTACTGCTGGGCGGCAAAGCGGACTCTGCCGCCGGGGCGGAATATTTGGTAAAGGAAGCGCTGCAAAGCGGAGCTGCCTTTGAAAAATTCAGGCAGTTTGTAAAAAGGCAGGGAGGAGATCTGTCCTGTCTGGAAAATCCGGATAAGATGATTCATGCGGATATCAGAAGACCGGTTCTTGCGAAGAAGGAGGGGTATCTTACGGGAATGAACTGTGAAGAGATCGGCATGGCAGCTGTTTTATCGGGCGCCGGGAGGAAAAAGAAGGAAGAGCGGATTGATTTTTCCGCCGGATTTTATCTCATGGCGAAGAAGGGGGATTCTGTCAAAGAAGGAGAGCCGCTGGCCGTTCTGTATGCGAATGATACACGAAAAGCAGACCTTGCAGAAGAACGCTTCCGGAATGCCTGTCGAATAGAACCGACTTTGCAAATGGCGCGTCTGAACTGTTACGTATCTTAGCATATTCCTTCATGACATGGAATATAGTAGAGTATGAGAAAACAGTCACAAAACCAAGTTCCGAAAAAAGAAATACTGGTGGATAGCTTAAAACTGCCCAGAGAAGTCTGTCTGGGAGCAATCCGGATTACACTTACCGGGAACAGGGAAGCCTGGATTGAAAACTACAGGGGAATTCTGGAATACAGCAGGGAAGGAATTCTTCTGCAGGGCAAGACCTGTCAGGTTCGCCTGGAAGGCAGCAATCTTTCCATTGATTATTATACCAATGAAGACATGAAGGTCAGCGGCTGTATCGCAGCGGTACGGTATCTTTAGAATCTGATTATGAGGTCTTTTTATGATGATGGCATTGCTTAAATATATCAAAGGGTATGTGCAGATCCGTGTCTGGGGATTCTCACCGGAAAGATTTTTGAACCTGTGCAGCGTGCGCGGAATTCTGATTTGGGATATTTCCAGAGAGGCTGATACCTATATCATGTGTATCAGCCTTGAAAATTTTTATAAGCTTCGTCCGATTACACGGAAAACAGGAACTAGGGCAGTCATACAAAAAAGAGTCGGACTGCCTTTTTTTGTGCCTGCCTTAAAGAAAAGGAAGATGTTTCTTGTCGGTTTTCTTCTGTGTGTTGCTTTCTGGATCGTTTCCTCGTTTTTTGTCTGGGACATCCGTGTAGAGGGCGGTTACCATATTACGCAGGAGCAGATTCTGTCTTATTTAAAACAAAATAAGATCGGCCCCGGTATGCGCAAGTCATCTTTGCAGATAGAAGAGATGGAGAAAGGTCTTCGCAGGCAGTTCCCGCTTATTACCTGGACTTCCGCTAGGTTGGAAGGAATCCGGCTGGTGATACAGATTAAGGAAAACGATACTCCGGTAATCGAGCCGGTGCAGGAGGAGACTGCGGGCAAGAATCTGATTGCTCCTTATACAGGAAAAATCTGTTCCATCCTTGTAAGAAGCGGTGTCCCGAAAGTGCAGGCCGGGAGTGAAGTAAAAGAGGGCGACATTCTTGTGGAAGGAAGAGTTCCTGTATATAATGACGATGCTACTATCCGGGAGTATTTTTATGTGGATGCGGATGCGGATATCGTGCTGGAGCATACACAGTCTCATCAGGAAAGTCTGCCCTACCGGTATGTGAACAGGGAATATACCGGCAGAACGCAGGAAGGCTTTTTACTGCAGCTCGGAACACAGGAATGGAAGGTACGGGGGAATGCTTCTTTTTTAAGCTATGACAGCATCGTAAGGCGCAGCCGGCCGGTGCTGTTTGAAAAGCTGTCCATTCCCGTGTTCGGCGGCACGATTACCCATCGGGAATATCAGAATGTGGAGCATTTATACAGCGAAGAAGAGGCAAAGGCACTGTTGGCGGAAAAAATGAGTGAATTTTTTTCAAAATGTGAGGAAAAAGGGGTTCAAATTCTTGAAAAAAATGTTACAATAGATAGCAGGGACGATTTGTGGGTTCTGGATGCGGATTTCATGGTGCGGGAAAAGGTTTGCCTGCGGCAGGAGATTACAGAACCGGAGGCAGATGGAACTATGGAAGCAGAGAATTCAGAAGACGGAAAAGTATCTGCGGAATGAGGAACGGAATGAGCGAAAAGACAATCAGATTGGAAATGGATACGGAGCATATGCAGAAGATCTTCGGGATGCAGGATGCGTATATCCGTAAACTGGAAAAGGATCTCGGGGTGGCTGTGGTAGATCGTAACGGTTCCCTGACCATTATAGGAGAAGAAGAAAATGCCGGGAAAGCTGCCGGAATTTTAAGGCAGCTGACAGAGATCTCCAGAAGAGGAAACGAAATAGGAGAACAAAATATGGATTATGCAATTGCCATGGGAAAAGAAGGAAAGGAAGATGTCCTGACGCAGATTGACGGGGATGTGATCTGTCACGGAATCAACGGCAAACCCATTAAACCAAAGACACTGGGGCAGAAGCAGTATGTGGATGCCATACGGGATAAGATGATCGTATTCGGCTTAGGACCGGCCGGAACCGGCAAGACCTATCTGGCCATGGCTATGGCGATTACGGCATTTAAGAACGATGAAGTCGGGCGGATCATTTTAACCCGTCCTGCTATTGAAGCCGGTGAAAAGCTGGGCTTTCTGCCGGGAGATCTGCAAAGTAAGGTCGATCCTTATTTAAGACCTTTATACGATGCTTTGTATCAGATTATGGGAGCGGAAAGTTTTGCCAAAAATATGGAAAAAGGGCTGATCGAGGTAGCGCCTCTTGCTTATATGAGAGGGCGGACGTTAGACAATGCATACATTATTCTGGATGAGGCGCAGAATACCACGCCTGCGCAGATGAAGATGTTTCTGACCCGTATAGGATTCGGTTCCAAGGTAGTGATTACCGGAGACTCTTCCCAGAAGGATCTTCCGAAGGATACCTTATCCGGGCTGGATATCGCACAGAGGGTTCTTTCCGGAATTGAGGATATTGCGTTCTGTAATCTGACCAGCAAGGACGTGGTGCGTCATCCGCTGGTGCAAAAGATTGTAAAAGCATATGAATCCTATGAGGAAAAAGAAAGCAGAAGACAGACACAGGCGAAAAATCGCAGAAAGAGATAACACAAGATGACATTTTATCTGGAAAATGAGACACAGGAGAAATTTCCCTTCGATACGGAAAAAGTAGCGAAGGCCGTAGCCGAAAAGGTGCTGGAGACGGAAAACTGTCCTTATGAGGTGCAGTTAAATATGCTGATTACCGATAACGAAGGCATTCGGGAATATAATCGGGACTATCGAAAGATTGACAGGGAAACGGATGTTTTATCTTTCCCGAATCTGGATTTTGAACAGGCCGGAGAATTTTCCGTAGAGGAGGAACGGGAGGCGGATTATTTTGATCCGGATACCGGAGAGTTGATTCTGGGAGATATCATTCTCTCGGCGGACCGGGTGAAAGAACAGGCGGAACAGTTTGGCCACAGTATGAGGCGGGAATTTGCTTTCCTGACGGCGCACAGCATGCTGCATTTGTGCGGCTACGACCATATGGAACCGGAAGAAGCTGGGATTATGGAGCAGAAACAGGGAGAAGTCCTTAAGGCACTTGGAATTACAAGGGATGCAGAGGATATCGGATAATCGGAAAACGTAAAGGACAAGAGGTACAGCGGATGAAACTGGAGATCAGACGCGGACAGGTGATGTCCGGCATCGGGATAGCAGGATGTTTGATCCTTTTAATAACGGGAATACGGCAGGGTTTAAGTGCTGCTGCTTATTTTGCGGGAGCGGTTCTGGCAGCGATGCCGGCGGCAGCCGTTTTCCTGATGATTTTACCGCAGCAGCTGGGACGCATTCTGCGTAGAAGAGAAAGCAGAATGCAATACAGCAATGCGGATGAGATGCGAAAGAGCAGCATGCTTCTGCAGATTGTTTCGGCTGCGGCAGGGAGCCTTCTTTTATTTTTCAGCGCGGATTTTCTGGCAGGATCGCTGCTGGGACTTTCATACAGTGTTCTGGCGTTGAAAATTCTTGCAGCAGCATTGTTGCCCGTGGGGATGATGTATATCCTGGAAGGCTATTTTTACGGAAACGGACAGTGGAAAATTCCGTTGATTTCCCGGCTGTTAAACGGGCTGCTGTTTCTGCTTTTCGGTCTGCTTTTTACAAACCGCTTTTCCGCTTACGGAGAAAATGTCGGCAGACTTTTGTTAAATAAGGAACTTCCGGCCATGTATGCGGCAGCGGGAATGGCAACAGCAACGGTTCTTGCCGTGACTTTATCGGTTCTTTTTCTGCTTCCGGTCTGGATTGCGGTACACAGAAGTCAGTTCGCAACCAGGAAGGCAGGAGTGGTGCAAACCGAATTTTGGAAGAAGTTAATGGGGAATCTGGTTTTGGGAAGTCTCCCGGGTATGCTGCAGAGACTTTTTGTTTCCCTGATTCTTTTGCTCGGATTCCTTGTCGTGTATCGCAATGAAAGAACAGATGAGGCCGGACTGTTTGCAGTCTGCCTTGTGCTCCTTGCCGTACCGGTTCTGGCTTTGCGGATTGTGATACTTCCGGATGCCCATAGGGCGATTGCGGGAAAAAGGGAAGAAGGAGTCCGTTTTCTGTCCATTTCCCAGGTATTTCAGAAGGTGATTTTCTGGGGATTGCCGGTAAGCATTTTCTGCCTGATTCTGGCGCCGTCCGTAACGAAGATTTTTCCTGTGGGTACCCTTTCGGGAACCATGACTGCCTTTTTAAGAACAGGCGCTTTTCTTCTTTTGGAAATTCCGGTTTTGCTTTTGTTCCTGGAGATTGCTTCCCGCAGCCAGAAAAATTATCTTTCGGCAGGCTGTCTTTTTGTTTTCCTGCTTTTTGCCGGTCTCAGCTTTCTTTTATGGGAGACTGGATTCCATGCGGGAAGCATCGGAGTAATGGCTGCAATGCTTACGGCAGGCGCCGTTACGGATATCCTGATCGGAATTCTGTTTTTCCGTTGGAAAGCGATCCGGATTCCGCTGATTCCGGGTGTGTTGCTCCCTCTTGGGGCGGCAGTTGTTCCGGGGCTTTTGCTGCTTTTATTGCAATATCTGCTTGCAGACCATATTCCGGGGTGGCTTCTTGTTCTGCCGGGATTCGGAATCGGAATCGCCGGTTACCTTGTTCTTGTACGATTTACGGAAGAACGATTTCTGCGTAAATCGTAATTAATTAAAATGGAATAAAAATGAAAAAAAGGTTGATACTCATAAATGACAATTTGGTTTGTCAGGAAGAGGTATGCGTCAGAATGAGAGTGTGGAAGAGTATCAGCCTTTTTATTGTATATCCGCTTATGATGCTTTGCGCCGGTTTTTTAAGCGGTATTGTATTTATGGAACTGCGGCTAAGGTCGTCGGATAGAGCAGATTTTTCAGGGCAATCGATGGTGCCAAATAGCTTGGAAGCGGGATTGTCTGCACAGGGAGGCACGGAACCGGAGGAAACCGCAGAATCTTCGGACTGGCAGAAAGTATCCGGGAGTTTGGTAAAAGCACAAGAGGATCAAATTTCTTTGAACGCTTCTCAGGAAGCGGCAGAAGCCGGATTTTTTACCGAACGTCTGAATGCGGATACGGATTACGTCTTAAGAGAGAATGATCGGGATCAAAATACCGTGGTGGAAACCACGTGGAAGCTTCCGGCGAAATATATCGGCATGGACAGGGAGCAGTTTCTGGCTGCTATGGAGGCTTATGAAATGTCTCCTCCTTTAAATGAACTGGAAAGAGGGTTTGTAGGGCTGGAGGTACTTTCTTTTTCCAAGGATCGGGTTGTGGTGAGAATGGATTATGAATATGTAAAGCCCACAGACAGCTTTTATCTGGTGGTAGAAGACAATTATGTGGTGGTCTATCTGGAAGATCTGACAACGGTTTATATGTATACGGATATTTTACTCAGTCAGCTGCCGGAGGAAATCCAGCAAGAGATCATACAGAGAATGTATGTCCCGGACGAGGAGACATTGTACAGTTTCCTGGAGGATTATACCAGTTAGGATATGGAGGCATATGAGAAGAATAGCAATCATAGGAGGCGGAGCATCCGGAATGACCGCTGCTTTGGCGGCAGCCGCGAAGGGTGCTTCGGTAACGATTTATGAAAGAAATGACAGACCGGGGAAGAAAATCCTGGCAACCGGAAACGGAAAATGCAATCTGGGGAATCATAACCTGACAGCGGAGCATTATCACGGTTCCGATAAAGAAAAGATTGCAGATTGTTTAAATCGCTTCGGAACAAAACAGACGGAGCGTTTTTTTACCGGGCTCGGTCTGTTGCTGAAAGAGAAAAACGGATATCTCTATCCGGCCTGCGAGCAGGCAGCGGTGGTTCTGGATATATTGCGGAGTGCGCTTGTCCAGGCAAATGTTAGCTTAAAGCTGCAGCATGAGGTAAAAGAGATTCGGAAGCTTAAGGACGGAACCTTTGACATCAAAGCAGCGGCCCCTATAGAGGGATCCTCTTCCGGTAAAGTCGTTTCCACGGATCGGTTTGACTGTGTCATTCTTTCCTGCGGAAGCAAAGCCGCTCCGGCAACCGGATCCGATGGCAGCGGATACCTGCTTGTCCGTCAGCTTGGATTATCCGTAACGGATGTGGTGCCGGCTCTGGTACAGTTACGGTGCAGGGAAGACTTTTGCAAATCCATTGCCGGGGTAAGAGCCGAAGCCGGAGTCCGCATTATGAACACGAACGGGCAGACACTCATGGAAGAAAGAGGAGAGCTGCAACTGACGGATTACGGCATTTCCGGAATTCCGGTCTTTCAGTTAAGCGGAAGGGTGAATTTTTTGCTGGAGGAGCAAAAACGAAAGAATCAGCCGGCGGAGGTGCTTGCCGTGATTGATTTTCTGCCCGGAATGGAGGAGGCAATATTCCGAAAGTGGATCGCGGAAAGAGAACCCTTGGTGAAAAGCAGTCGTACCGTGGAAGAATTTTTTACCGGAATCTTACATAAAAAACTGATGATGCTTCTGATTAAGCAGGCAGGTCTTAAGGCGAACCAGCCGATTGTCTCGGTGCCGGATAAAATAATAAGAGGAATCTACGAATCCTGTCGATGCTTTCCAATGCATATTACAGGGAGCAATTCTTATGATAGTGCACAGGTGTGCGCCGGCGGGGTTGCGCTTGCGGAAGTAAATGCGAATCTGGAAAGTAAAAAAATACCGGGGTTGTTCTTTGCAGGGGAGCTTCTGGATGTGGACGGAGAATGCGGCGGCTATAACCTGCAGTGGGCCTGGACAAGCGGCACCATTGCCGGAGAGGCGGCAGCGAAGAAGAGTGATATGGCTGCCGGAAGTTCGATTGTGAAAAAAAGTAACATGGTTACCGGAAATACGACCGTAAGGAAGTATAAAAAAACGATTGCAGTCTCTGATAAGCCGACGGAAGGAAACAGCCGCAGACAAGCGGATAACGGAAAGAGTAAGAGGAAAGAAACTAAGCGATGATTAAAATCAGCCAGATAAAATTAAAACCGGAAGAAAAAAATCCAAAGGAAAAGCTATTCAAAAAAGCGGCACAGATTTTAAAAGTGCGGGAAAGTGATATCCGCAGGCTGCAGATTCTGAGAAGATCCATAGATGCCAGAAAAAAACCGGAGATCTATTACAGCTATGTTGTGGGGATTGAGATTGATCGGGAAGAGAGGCTGGTAAAAAAGGCGGCAAATGCCAATGTGGTTCTGGAAAAACCGGAGAAATTTCAGTTCCCGGATCCGGATTCCGGGGGTTATCCGGACTGCGAAAAAGAGCGGCCTGTGGTAATCGGTGCGGGACCTGCGGGGTTATTCTGTACCTATTACCTGGCATTGGCCGGTTTAAAGCCTATTTTACTGGAAAGAGGAAAGGCTGCGGAAGAAAGAAAAGCAGATGTGGAGAAATTCTGGGAAGAAGGCATTCTGGATCCGGAATCCAATGTGCAGTTCGGGGAAGGCGGAGCCGGAACCTTTTCGGACGGTAAATTAAATACGCTGGTAAAAGATAAGGAAGGCAGAAACCGGGCTGTGCTGGAAACTTTTGTTCGTTTCGGCGCACCGGAAGCGATTTTGTATGATGCCAAACCGCATATCGGTACCGATGTTCTGCAGAAGATTGTGGCAAAAATGCGCCGGGAGATTATCCGGCTGGGCGGTGAAGTACGTTTTCAGTGTAAAGTAACCGTTTTGAAGACACAGTCTGATGAGACCGGGGAAGAAAAGCGAATCTGCGGTGTTGTCGTGAATGAAACAGAAGATCTGCCCTGCAGCCAGGTCGTTCTGGCAATCGGTCACAGTGCAAGGGATACGTTTGAGATGCTTTACCATGCCGGAATTGCCATGGAATCCAAAGATTTTGCAGTAGGCTTTCGTGTCGAACATCCCCAGGAAAAAATCAACGAAAGCCAATACGGCAAAAAAGAAGCCGGAAGCCTTGGCGCCGCCGCCTACAAAGTAGCCGCCCGCTCTATTTACTCTGAAAGAGGCACGTACTCTTTTTGTATGTGTCCCGGCGGCTATGTGGTAAATGCTTCTTCCGAAGAAAACAGGCTTGCCGTCAACGGCATGAGTTATAGCGGAAGAAACGGTGAAAACGCCAACAGTGCCATTATTGTTGCCGTAACCCAAAAAGATTTCGGCAGTGACCACCCCCTTGCGGGAGTGGCTTTCCAAAGAAAACTGGAGGAAAAAGCCTGGAAAGCGGCAGGAGGACTCATTCCGGTTCAGCCTTACGGCATTTTCAAAGAATGCATAAAAGAAGGAAAAAGGCAGGAGGAGCTTAAACCGGAACAGATCCATCAGGCGATGGAAGGAGCCTTTACAGTGCGCCCCATGATGAAAGGAAAATGGAAAATGGCGGATCTTACCGATATTCTTCCCGAAGAATGCAACCGTTCCTTTGTGGAAGGCATGACACAGTTCGGCGCAATGATACCGGGATTTGATAACCCGGGAGTTCTTCTGTCCGGTGTGGAAAGCAGAACTTCTTCCCCTCTTCGGATCTGCCGGGATGAATCCTTGCAGTCCCTGCATCTGAAAGGCCTTTACCCCTGTGGAGAAGGAGCCGGCTATGCCGGCGGAATTACCTCGGCGGCCATGGACGGACTAAAGGTTGCGCGGATGATTGCAAAGCGTTATTGACACTATGTCTTAAATGCGATAAAATGAGCTGAAATCATTCAAAAACAAAAAATGGAAACAAAAACAGAAACGAGAGGAAGACAGTTTTGCATCATAACAGAAAATACCTGAAAGAAAAAAAGAGAATTGTAATAAAAATCGGCTCTTCATCTTTACAACATCCCCAGACAGGCGGATTTGACTACAGCAAAATGGAGAAACTGGTAAGAGAGCTGTGCAACTTAAGAAATGAAGGAAAGGATGTCGTTTTAGTTACTTCCGGGGCCATTGCCATGGGAAAGCAGGCGGTAGGACTGCAGAATGTCGGGAAGAACGATATTGCGGTAAAGCAGGCGTGTTCTGCGATCGGACAGGCAAGACTGATGATGGTGTATCAGAAGCTTTTTTCCGAATACAATCAGGTGGCAGCTCAGGTTCTGATGACCAAAAATACCATTGTGGATGATCTGAACCGCTTTAATGCCCATAATACCTTTTCGGAGCTTTTAAAAATGGGTGTAATTCCCATTGTCAATGAAAATGATACGGTTGCTACTTATGAAATTGAGATCGGTGACAATGATACCCTGTCTGCAATTGTAGCCGCTCTGGTGGATGCGGATCTTTTGATCCTTTTATCGGATATTGACGGCCTGTATACGGATGATCCCAGAACCAATCCGAAGGCTTCCTTTATCGAGCAGGTGGATAAACTTACTCCGCAGCTTATGAATATGGGCAAGAAGAGTACCGGAAGCAGCGTGGGAACAGGAGGCATGAACACTAAACTGGTTGCCGCCAAGATCGCGACTTCCTCGGATATTGATATGCTGATTGCCAACAGTAAGGATGTGGGGATTATTTACCGTATTATGGAAGGGGAAAATGTAGGAACCCTTTTCCTTTCCGATAAAGATGAGCATTTTGATTTAAAGTCCTTTGTGGAGAATATCCATAAAGAAGTTTGAGTGTTCCGTTTATAAGCGGAGGAACATAAAAAAGTTAAAAATAAGAGATCTTAAGGTGGTAAATGCAATGAATATGGAAGAAAGAGTTAAGAGAATCAATGAGTTGTATCACAAATCAAAAGAAGAAGGACTTACGCAGGAAGAAATTTTAGAACAGGCGGTTCTTCGCAGACAGTATTTGGATAATATCAAGGCGAATTTGCAAGAACAGCTTAAAAACATTCGTTTTGTAGAAGATGAGATGCAGGAAGATGCTGCGCAGAAAAATGAGACACAGGAAGATACTGTGCAGGAGAATGAGACGCAGGAAGATACTGTGCAGGAGGATAAGACAGATGACTGATTTGACAGAAATGGGAAAAAAGGCAAAAGAGGCGGCCTACACGGTACAGAATCTCACTTCTTCCTGTAAAAATCAGGTACTCTGTGCCTGCGCGGAAAAATTGCGTGAAAATATGGATTTTTTGCTGGCGGAAAATGAAAAGGATATTTTAAAGGCTCGGGAAAACGGCATGCATCCGGGAATGATTGACCGACTTAAGTTGACGGAAGAGCGGATTGTTGCCATGGCGGAAGGGCTCTCACAGATTGCTTCCCTGCCGGATCCGGTGGGTGAGGTTATGGACAAATGGGAGCGCCCGAATGGTCTTGTGATTGAAAAATGCAGGGTTCCGTTAGGCGTAATCGGCATTATTTATGAATCCAGACCTAATGTGACAGCGGACGCGTTCGGTCTGTGCTTTAAAGCCGGAAATGCGGTTGTGCTGAAAGGCGGAAGTGATGCCCTGTTTTCGAACCTGGCAATCGTAAAGGTTTTAAGGAAGACACTTGCCGGGAACGGAGTAACTCCGGATGCTCTTTCTTTTATTGCAGATACGGACAGAAAGGTAACAGAAGCTTTTATGAAGCTGAATGCCTACGTGGATGCCCTGATTCCGAGGGGAGGCGCCGGACTGATTCGTTCTGTTGTGGAAAACAGTACCATTCCGGTGATTGAGACCGGAACCGGCAACTGCCATATTTATGTGGATAAAGATGCGGATACGGATATGGCCGTAAACATTATTCTGAATGCGAAGACACAGCGCATCGGCGTCTGCAATGCCTGTGAGTCGCTGGTAATTCATAAGGATATCCGGGAAGCGCTTTTGCCGAAGCTTCGAAAGGCGTTGTTGGAAAAGCATGTAGAAATGCGCGGGGATGAAAGGATTCGTGCTTACGTGGAGGAATGCCTGCCTGCCAGTGAAGAAGATTACGGGAAGGAATATCTGGATTATATTCTTTCTATGAAAACCGTATCCGATGTAGAGGAAGCGATCCGTCATATCAACCATTATAATACAGGACATTCGGAAAGCATTATTACCGATAATAAGGAAACGGCGGAACTGTTTTTAAATAAGATAGATGCGGCTTGTGTCTATGTGAATGCTTCTACCAGATTTACAGATGGGTTTGAATTCGGTTTCGGAGCCGAAATCGGCATCAGTACACAGAAGTTGCATGCCAGAGGGCCTATGGGATTAAAAGAGCTGACATCCTACAAATACAAGATTTACGGAAACGGTCAGATCAGACAGTAAAGAAAGAGAAGAGGAAAGAGAATAATGAAAGAGATCAACGGAAGCATCTGGCATACGATGAGTACGCAAAGAGTAACACCTACGGATTTTATCTGTGTGATTGAGATTTCAAAGGGCAGCAAGAATAAATATGAACTGGATAAAGAAACCGGATTTCTGATTCTGGATCGGATTCTGCATACATCCACGCATTATCCTGCCAATTATGGCTTTATTCCCAGAACTTACGGAGATGACGGGGACCCTCTGGATGTGCTGCTTCTTTGCTCTGAGCCGATTCAACCGCTTACTCTGGTAAGAGCTTATCCTATCGGAGTGATTTCCATGCTGGATAACGGAAAAAATGATGAAAAGATCATCGCGGTTCCCTTTAACGATCCCAATTATAACTGTTATCAGGATATTTCGGAGCTTCCGCCTCATGTGGTGGAGGAGATGGAGCATTTCTTTACCGTGTATAAAGCGCTGGAGAATAAGACCACTGCAGTCAATGAAAAAGGGGATCACAAGGAAGCCATTGAGATTATTCGTAAATGTCTGGATAACTACGTGGACACCTTTATTAAGAGTTGGTAAAATCTACCTGCATGAATGCATGACTGAACTGTTAAAAAATGTGTTGACAAACAAAGTGCGATTGATTATAATGTGACAAGATAAGGACCTTTAAACCCGGTACAGAGATGCCGGCAAGGACTGAGAGAGCGCGAAGTGCGATTTTTGAAAAAATGACCGTCAAAGTGTAAGCAACTGTCAAGTTGTGAACAGCCGGTAAGTTTTTTCGGAGAACATTCCTGTATCATTCACCCTGCCGGATGCGGCAGGGTTTTTTGGTTAAGAAAAAACGGAGGATATTCTTATGAATCTCATCTTTAATGTGCAGGACAAACCTAAATTTAATCAGCTGCTTGTGTTTGCATTACAGCAGATGCTGGCAATTATGGCAGCAACGATCGCGGTTCCCATGATTGTCGGAAACGGACTGACTCCTGCGGCAGCCATGTTCGGTGCCGGTGTGGGAAGCCTGGTTTACTACTTTATTACGAATAAAAAGAGTCCGGTTTTTTTGGGTTCTTCCTTTGCCTTCATTAATTCTATGTTTGCTGCTTTCGCAGGCGGCGTTTCTATGGCGCTCGGCTGGTTTGGACTGATTCTCGGTGCTGTTTTTGCCGGATTGGTTTATGTGATCATAGCTCTGATCGTGAAATTTGTAGGCGTGGAATGGCTGAATAAGCTGATGCCTGCAGTTGTAATCGGACCTACCGTTGCGATTATCGGTCTTTCCCTTGCAGGAAATGCAGTGGGCGATCTGGTAAAAGGTGATGTTTTAGTTGACGGTGCACCGGTAGCATCCACTTACCTTGCAATGCTCTGCGGTCTGGTTACCCTGACGGTTACCATGCTTTGTTCTACCTTCGGAAAGAAGATGGTTCGTCTGATCCCTTTCATTATCGGTATTCTGGCCGGCTATCTGACAGCCGCAATTTTTACGGCAATCGGAACGGCAGCGGACATCGATGCATTAAAGATTATTGATTTCAGCGTATTTGAAACCTATATGTTTGCGGACGGATTTTCTTTGAAAACTTTCTTCAGCATTCCGGACTTTACTTTCACCAAAGCTTTCAGTGAAGGAATTCATGAGTTGAACTGGTCTTATGTAGCAACGATTTTTGTAGCATATGTACCGGTAGCCTTTGTTGTATTTGCAGAACATGTAGCCGATCATAAGAATCTGTCCTCCATAATCGGCAAAGATCTGCTGAAAGATCCGGGTCTGGAAAAAACATTGCTTGGCGATGGAATCGGTTCGATTGCCGGTGCGATTTTCGGCGGCTGCCCCAATACGACATACGGAGAATCCGTAGGCTGTGTAGCCATTACCGGAAATGCTTCTTCGATCACAATTTTTACCGCTGCAATCGGCTGTATCCTTGTTTCCTTTATTACGCCGCTGGTTGCTTTCGTAGATTCCATTCCATCCTGTGTCATGGGCGGTGTCTGCATTGCTCTTTACGGATTCATTGCAGTATCCGGCTTAAAGATGCTTCAGAAGGTTGATCTGAATGAAAACAGAAATCTGTTTGTAGCTTCCGTAATCCTGATTGCAGGTATCGGCGGACTGCAGGTAACTTTCGGTGCAGTAACCCTTACCTCTATCGCTGCTGCCTTGATTCTCGGTATCTTTACCAATGTCATTCTCGGCGGAAGAAAAGCACAGAAGGAAGAGGAAAAAGAACTGTAAGTTTGGTCAAAATTTCCGAAAACGGATGATAAATCAGATGATCAGACGATTGGAAAATGATAAGAACCTGATAAGAACCTGATAAGAACCTGATAAGAACCTGATAAGAACCTGATAAGAACCTGATAAGCCTGAGTAATCGAAGAAAATATGCGCCGCCAGGCGCACTTGAAAAAGCCGGAAAAAAAACCTCCGAAGCCGGAGAGCTTTCTCCGGTTTTTTCTTCCTATTTTTTGTTATTATTTTAACAAGTGCGGGTTGACGTACGCAAAACTACATATTATAATGATTATCGTACCATAAGAATTGCCCCCTGTCTGTGCTTATATAAGCAGGGAGAAAGATTTTGAAATACTCCCGGACAGGAGCATAAAGTAACAGTTCAGACAAGCATTCTTGTGGGCAGATTTCATGCTTGCATGAAAATCTACCTGCATAAAATGCCTAGAAGGCATTTATGTATGAGCTTAGCGCCAGATTTATGAGCAGCTGCGAAGCATGCGAAAAGCTTTGTGAATGGCGCGTCTGAACTGTTACAGCATAAAAACAGTCGAAGAGATGTTTATCTGCCAACAGAAAGGAATAAACCGAACATGAGTAATATGCGTGGAATCGATACTCCTGTGAGAAAACGCAGGCGTCGTGTTTTTAAAGAAGTAGCGAATCTGGCTTATCATTCTACGAATCTGAAGGATGACATGGAAGCGCTGCCGTATCAGATTGTAGATTACGAGGAAAGTATTTATTGGGAAAATGTTTATCGGGACAGAGCCATTATCCGGGAGCGGATTCGTCTTGCTATGGGAATGAGTCTTCGTCCGGAAAACCGGAACCGTCCCGGGCATCTTACCCAAGGAGTAGAAGAGAGTAATATCGATGAAAAATATTATGAACCGCCTCTGATGCAGGTCATTCCTTCCGCATGCAATGCCTGTCCGGAAAACCGGTATGAGATTACTGATTCCTGCATGGGCTGTGTTGCGCATCCATGTCAGGCAGTCTGTCCGCGAAATGCGATTACCATGGTAAAGGGACGCAGCATTATTGATCAGGAGAAATGCATCAAATGCGGTAAGTGTAAAAATGTCTGTCCTTATGATGCGATTTGCCATAAGGAACGTCCCTGCAAAGCGGCTTGCGGCATCAATGCCATCAAAAGCGATGAAAGGAACCGGGCTGTCATTGATAATTCCCTTTGTGTTTCCTGCGGTCAGTGCATGGTAAGTTGTCCTTTCGGAGCAATTGCCGATAAATCTCAGATTTTTCAGTTGATTCGTGCCATGCAGTCCGGACGCAAAATCGTAGCGCAGATTGCACCCGCCTTCGTAGGACAGTTCGGACCGAAAGTAACACCGGAAATGTTTAAAACCGCTTTAAAAGAACTTGGTTTTGCGGAAGTATATGAAACCGCTCTGGGAGCCGACCTTGGATGTATGGCGGAAGCAGAGCATTATGTAAAAGAAGTGGCAAGCGGCAAGCAGGCATTCGCACTGACTTCCTGCTGCCCGTCCTGGGCGGTTATGGCCAAAAATCTTTTCCCGGAGACCATTGATAAGATCAGCAATGAACTGACGCCTATGGTAGCGACTGCAAGAATTATCAAGGAGAAAGATCCGGAAGCCTCTGTTGTATTTATCGGTCCCTGCGCTTCGAAAAAGCTGGAAGCATCCAGACATGCAGTACGTTCGGATGTGGACTTTGTCATTACCTTTGAGGAACTGACCGGCATGTTTGAAGCGAAAGGCATACTGCTGGATGAGATCAAGGCCATGGATGAGATAAAGGACGCTACCGGAGCCGGAAGAGGCTACGGCGTGGCAGGTGGTGTGGCAAGCGCCATTGAGGAATGCATCCATAAGTATTATCCCGGTACGGAAGTAAAGATTGAACATGCTGAAAGCCTCTCTGAGTGCAGAAAAGCGCTTTTATTAGCCAAAGCCGGTAAGATGAACGGCTGCCTGATCGAAGGTATGGCGTGTCCGGGAGGCTGTATTGCCGGAGCCGGAACCAATATCGCAATTCCCCAGGCGGCAAAAGAAGTGGCGAAGTTCAAAGCGGCGGCCGAAAAAGAAGTGCCGTAAAAATTGTAAGCCAGGTTGCATGCAATCTGGCTTATAACTAAAATTCTGCTTGCAGTTTTTGAAAAAAAAGATTACAATAAGGACAGGTTGTCTAAAAAGCATGAGTGGAGGAGTCAGAAGATGAAGATCAGGACAAGATATGCACCCAGTCCTACAGGAAAAATGCATGTAGGAAATCTGCGTTCTGCTTTGTATGAGTTTTTAATCGCGAAGCATGAAGGAGGAGACTTTATTCTTCGTATTGAAGATACCGATCAGGAGCGTTATGTAGAAGGCGCTACGGAGATCATTTACCGCACATTGGCCAAGACAGGACTGGTTCACGATGAAGGACCGGATAAGGACGGCGGATACGGTCCGTATGTGCAGAGTGAAAGAATGAAAACCGGCATCTATATGAAGTATGCCAAGGAATTGATTGAGAAAGGCGAAGCCTATTACTGCTTCTGTGATAAGGAACGTCTGGCTTCCCTTAAGACACAGATTGTGGAAGGCAAGGAAATCATGATTTATGATAAGCATTGCCTGTCTTTGTCCAAGGAAGAGGTGGAAGCCAATCTTGCCCAGGGCAAGCCTTTTGTCATTCGTCAGAACAATCCGTCGGAAGGCACTACCACATTCCATGACGAGCTTTACGGCGATATTACGGTAGAAAATAAGGAGCTGGACGATATGATTCTGATCAAATCGGACGGTTACCCTACGTATAATTTTGCCAATGTCGTGGATGACCATACCATGAATATCACACATGTGGTAAGGGGAAATGAGTATCTGTCTTCTTCCCCCAAGTATGTAAGGCTTTATGACGCTTTCGGATGGAAGACGCCGGTTTATATCCACCTTCCTTTGATCACGGATGAGAACCATAAGAAGCTATCAAAAAGAAGCGGACATTCCTCTTTTGAAGATTTGTTGGAACAGGGATTTTTGACAGAAGCCATTGTCAATTATATTGCTTTGCTGGGCTGGAGTCCGGAAGATAACCGGGAGATCTTTTCCCTGGAGGATCTGATTCGTGAGTTTGATTATCACAGAATCAGCAAGTCGCCTGCCGTTTTTGACATTGTTAAATTAAAATGGATGAACGGTGAATATCTCAAGGCAATGGATTTTGAGGCGTTCTATGAGATTGCGGAACCCTATTTGAAAAAAGCAATTACGAAGGATTTGGATCTTAAGAAGATTGCCGCCATGGTAAAGACGCGTATAGAGATTTTCCCGGATATTGCAGGCCAGGTAGATTTCTTTGAAAGCCTTCCTTCTTATGATACAGAGATGTATGTGCATAAGAAAATGAAGACAACAAAAGAATCCTCGCTGGAAGTATTAAAGGAAATCCTTCCGGTTCTGGAAGAACTTTCCGATTACAGTAACGATGCCCTGTACCAGACTCTTTTGGAGTATGCAAAAGAAAAGGGCTATAAGAGCGGATATGTGCTGTGGCCGATCAGAACAGCTGTTTCCGGAAAGCAGATGACGCCTGCAGGCGCTACGGAGATTATGGAGATTCTGGGAAAAGAAGAATCGCTTGCACGAATTCGGAAAGGAATCGCTCTTCTTGAACAGAACTGAGTGGGAAGAGAAAAAGAAAACCATTGCGGAAACGATGAATGAATCGCAAAAGCTTGCCATAATGCACGGAAAGGGACCCATGCTGGTACTGGCGGGTCCCGGTTCCGGCAAGACTTTTACCATCACAAACCGCATTCTCTATCTGATCGAAGAATATCACATCTTACCGGAGCAAATTCTGGTCATTACCTTTACCAAAGAAGCTGCCAAAAGTATGCAAAACAGATTTAACCGGATGACATCTGTTCCGATGCCGGTTCATTTCGGTACATTTCACGCCGTATTTTATCAGATTCTTATGAAATCAGGAGCCTTTGTGCGAGGGGCAAGACTGCTTGGCGAGGCAGAGAAAAGGGTACTTATCTTTCGCATCCTCTTAAAACATTGTCCCGGAGAGGATACCGACCTTTTAAAAGAAGAATGCGCAGCGGTTTTGGGTGCATTCGGCTATTATAAAAATACCGGGAATCGTGAAGAAGCGGCAAAAAGAATGCCGCCTTCCTTAAAGGATCATTTTTCACTTCTTTTTGCAACTTATGAATCTGTCACAAAAAAGCAGAAAATGCTGGACTTTGACGATATTCTGTATCAATGTTATCATCTGTTAAAAGAAAACGAAGAGGTTCGCCGACAGTGGCAGAATCAGTTCCGCTATTTTTTGATTGATGAATTTCAGGACATGAATCCCATTCAATATGACATTATACGGCTTTTGGCCGGAAAAGAAAGTAATCTTTTTGCAGTAGGGGATGATGATCAGTCGATTTATGCCTTCCGCGGTGCCGACCCGTCTCTGATGAAGCGTTTTCTTGCGGATTATCCTGCATGTCGTCAGGTTCTTCTGCATTTGAATTATCGAAGCAGTCCGGAAATCGTGAAGGCTTCCTTGAAAGTCATTGAGGAAAATAAGAACCGTCTGCCTAAAAGACTGGAGGCAGCAGACGCTTTCGGAACGGATATTGCCTTTGTGTCCGTGAAGGAATTCGGGGACAGAAAGGAAGAGTTCGCTTATTTGATAAAACAGTTAAAGGAGATTCCCGAAGAGGAACAGGGAGAGACGGCAATGCTTTTTCGGACCCATCTGCAGATGCAGCTTATGGCCGGAGAGTTGCGGAAGCAGGAAATTCCTTTTTTGATGAAAGAAAAGAGTTTCTGTCTGTATGATCATTTCATTGCCAAAGATATCCGGGCTTACTTTCAATTTGCCCGCTGCAAAGACCGCAGTTCCTTTTATCAGATTATGAATAAACCATTTCGCGGGCTGGGAAGAGAGTGCGTTTTAAACGATCCGGTTTCCTTTGCTGAAATGAGACGGCATATTCTTGATTATGCGCCGAAAGAGGAACAAAGAAAAATCCTTGCGCAAATGGAGCGTCTGGAGACCGGTATCCGGCAGCTGGAGCGGCTTCGCACGGGACTGGGAATCAAGTTCCTTCGCAAGGGACTTTCCTATGACCGATATCTGTATCAGAAAGCGCTTGGAGATAAGGATAAACGGAAGGAATGGATGGAAGTCCTGGAAAGCCTGTCAGAAGAAGGCGAGCGGTTTCCGGATTATGAGGATTGGCTGCTCTATCAGGAAATGATTCGCAAAAAACAGGAGACCGAAATGCAAAAGCCGGTCACTGGGAAAGCGGAAAACCGCATCCATCTGTTGACCATGCACGCTTCTAAGGGACTGGAATTTAGGAGAGTGTATTTGACGGATGTCAATGAAGGCGTTTATCCTCACGGACGTATGTGCAGTCCGGAAGAGACGGAAGAGGAGCGCAGGCTTTTTTATGTGGGAATGACACGCGCAAAAGAAGTTCTGGAAATCCTCTGTCTGAGAGAATATCCGGAACTTCCTTCCCGTTTTTTAAGACCTCTTCTTTAATTGTCTTCTTCCACAATTTCGTCGAATTCGCAGTTATCCAGATATTCATCAAAAGCATCGGCTACATTTTCATATTCTTCATCATCTTCGATGTAGCACAGCTGCGGTTCTTCGTTGGAATCCTCCGGATTCTCGGAATATCCGTAAAACCAGACCTCGCCGTCCTCGTTTTCACCGTTTTCATCCAGCGGTAATAATGCAATATAATCTTTACCGGTTACTGTAAGAATCGTAATTACGGCACAATTTACAACACTGCCGTCTTCCAGTTCCAATTCAACGGTCATTTCTTCCTCAGCCGGATTTTCTTTCTTTCCCATTTTTAATAACCATACCTTTCTGCAGACAATTTGCATAGATCATTCGTTTTTGTTATGTCTTTGACTGCAGGTATAGTATATCAATTCATAACAGTTCAGTCAAGCATTCTTGCGGATTTAGAATACTTTGTTGTAACAGTTCAGCTGCGCTATTCACAAAGCTTTTCGCATGCTTCGCAGCTGCTCATAAATCTGGCGCTAAGCTCATACATAAATGCCTTCTAGGCATTTTATGCAGGTAGATTTTCATGCGAGCATGAAATCTACCCACAAGAATGTATGTCTGAACTGTTACTTTACTTTTAAAAAAAAAGAAAGTATAATAACATTATCGCATAGAGAGTAGCAGAGTACAGAAAGGGATATACGGAATGGGGATTAGTGTAATGATTCAGAAGGAAACGGAGCGTTATCCGTTAGGGGTATCAAGGCAGGAAGGGGGACTGCGGATTGCTTTTGTTTCCGGGGCGCACAGCTGCGGTATCATTCTGGAGCAAAAGGGAGAGGAAATCCGGGTTCCTTTTTCCGAAGAGTTGAGAACAGGAAATGTTTACCGTCTTTTTTTGAAAATGGCGAATACCCGGAATCTTGCTTATTGTTTTTATGAAAGTGATGATAAGGGAATAGAAACGATCGTTCCGGATCTTTACGGAAAAGTATTTGTCAACCGGCTGCCATTCGGGGTTTATCAGGAGGAGAGCAGTTTCCGGGCCGGATTTCCGGGTACGTTTTCCTGGGGAGAAGAAAAAAAACCGCTACTTTCCTATGAAGAATCCGTTGTTTATTGTCTGCATGTCAGAGGATTCACCAGACATGCCTCTTCCGGAGTGCGTCATAAAGGTACTTTTGCGGGACTTACGGAAAAAATTCCTTATCTGAAAGAACTGGGAGTGACTACTTTGGAGCTGCAGCCGGCATATGAATTTGCAGAGAAAGAGAAGCCGGCAGACTCGATGCACGCTTCCCGTGTATCTTCTTTCCAGACTTTTCCTTTGCCAGACTTAAATTATTGGGGGTACAAAAAAGGATATTATTACGCGCCGAAATCCTCTTATGCTGCCGCAAAGGATCCCTGCAGGGAATTTAAAGAGATGGTGAAGGCGCTTCATCGGGCCGGCATGGAAATCGTAATGCAGTTTTATTTTTCCGCCGATATTCCGGCTTTGGAGATCCCTAATATTCTGAAATACTGGATGGAGGAATATCATATTGACGGTTTTCATCTGATTGAGGACCGAAGTATGGCGCAGCTTCTGGCAAAGGATCCGGAGTTTTCCGGAGTGAAGCTGTGGTATTCCGGGTTTGATACGGATAGTATTTACGGCTATTTTCAAAAACCGGTTTCTAAAAACTTGGGTGTGTATGAAGCTGCCTGGCAAAAGGATATGCGGTGCTTTTTAAAAGGGGATTCCGGTATGTTGCAGACCGCTTTAAGGCATCTGTGCGGTGTCTCGGAACAAACGGGACGGATTCATTATTTTTCTACCTATTGCGGTTTTACCATGATGGATATGCTTTCTTACACGGAAAAGCATAACGAAGCTAACGGAGAAGATAACAGAGACGGCGAAAGGGATAACTTCAGCTGGAATTGCGGAGAAGAAGGGAGTACCCGTAAAGGGAAGGTACTTGCTCTGCGCAAAAAGCAGTTCCGGAATGCAATGATGCTGTTGTTTTTATCTGCGGGAACGCCGTTGCTTTTTATGGGGGATGAGTTCGGTAACACTCAGAAAGGAAACAACAATCCTTATTGCCAGGATAATGAGATCAGCTGGGTGAATTGGAAAGATCGGAAAAAGAATCAGGATCTGTATGCTTTTACCAAAGAAGTAATTGCGGTTCGCAAAGCCCATCCGGTTTTTCGAAAAGACAGGCTGCCGGATTTTCGGGACACCCTTTCCTGCGGTTATCCGGATATTTCCTATCATGGTATCTGTGCCTGGATTCCTTCTTTGTCGGAAAAAGACAGACAGGCGGGAATTTTCTATTACGGGAAATATGCTTCCGATCAGTCCTTTTATCTGGCAATCAACCTGCATTGGGAAAGTAAAAAGCTTGCATTGCCCAAACTGCCCGGAAAGCAGAAATGGCAATTATGCATGGCAACAGATGAAGTTATTTTAGATGAAGCGGAAGGAAACAGTCTGGTTCTCCCACCCCGAAGCATCGCATTGTATATAAGTAACAGTTCAGAGGAAGGAAATAATGTTACACGCATGGAAACATTTTAAAACCATTACAAAGCACAGGCATCTGGTGGCAGTCGGTTGTTTTCAGATCGGTCTGTACCGTCAGGGGCTTATGCATGATCTGTCCAAATACAGTCCAACGGAATTTTTGGTAGGCGCCAGGTATTACCAGGGGAATCGAAGCCCCAATAATGCCGAACGGGAGGAAAAGGGATATTCCGCCGCCTGGCTGCATCATAAGGGCAGGAATCGCCATCATTATGAGTATTGGATCGATTACAGTCTTGATTCGGATGCGGAGGGGTGCATGGTACCGGTTCCTATGCCGGATAAGTATATTGCCGAGATGATCATGGATCGGATTGCGGCCAGTAAGGTCTATATGGGCGAAGCTTATACAGATGCCTCTCCGCTGGAATATTATTATCGGGGGACTGACAGGGCGCCCTTACATCCTTATACCAGAAGACACCTGGTATTCTTGCTGGAAATGCTTGCCGAGAAAGGTGAACAGGAAACTTTCCGCTATATCAAAGAGGTATTTCTGGTTAAAACAGGCACTTCTTCAAAGTCTCATGAATAAAATAAGGTAAGTAACGGTAAAGAAGATTTTGGAGAAAACAATGAATTGTATCTGGATTCTTTTATTGCTTTGCTGCAGCCAGTGCTGCGGAAACGGTAATACAGGATGCGGCACAAATGTCGGTCGAAGCTGCGGTTGCGGACGGATCGGCAGAGATAACAGCCGATTCGGTGCCATGTCCGATATGCGCAGGGGAGAACGGAGCGGAGATTGCGGCTGCGAGGCGGAACGTGACCGGCGCCGGGAAGAACGTAGGGAAGAGTGCAGAGAGGAACGCAGAGAAGAAAGAAGAGAGGAAAGAGAAAGAAGAGAAGCTACCTGTGACTGCGGCTGCAACGATGGCTGTGCAGGAACCGGCAGAAACAATGAAAATGTCAGAGAGTCATGCTGCGATAATACCAGAGATACCGGAAATAACCGTACCATGGATAGCAGATATCCGCGGATCTAGTAAAACATGCTGATACCGGAGAATAACCGAGGCTTTTGAATCGGTGCAGAAGTGTAAACAAAAAGCAGGAGGCGAACGGTTTTGTTGATCAGCCTCCTGCTTTTTCTGCTTTGAATTGTTTTAGTTAGCAGATTTTACTTCTTTCCAGAAGTTATTGTACATCTCATCGCCTTCTTCTCCGAGATAAAGGAAGGTTTCCAGATTCTGGTATTTGGACAGATCCGGGAAAGCGATTTCCGAATTGCGGATATCGTCATCTTCAATCAGTGCCTGGGCTGCGGTATTCGGTGTGGAATACGTAATATATTCGAAGTTTAACAGTGCGATATCTGCACGGCACATGAAATCAATGAATTTTTCCGCATTTTCTTTATTCTGGGCATTTTTCGGAATCACCCATCCGTCAATCCAGACATTAGTGCCTTCCTGCGGAATGACATAAGCGAGATCCGGATTTTCTCTCTGGGTATAAATGGCTTCGCCGGAGTAAATGACGCCGATTGCCGCCTCGTTGCCGATCATTTTATCACGCACCTGGTCAATGACATAAGCCTGAACCAGGGGAGCCTGTTCGATCAGGGAATCTCTTGCGATTTTTAATTCATCCTCATCCAAGGTATTCATGGAAAAACCGTTCAGCTTCAGGGCAACCATGAAAGCATCTCTGACGGAATCCTGCATGAGAATGTTGTCGGCATATTTCTCATTCCAGAGAATGGACCAGCTGTCTACCGGTTCATCCACCATGGTCGTATTATAGAGAATTCCCACGGTGCCCCAGCAGTAGGGAACGAAATACTTATTCTCCGGGTCAAAAGCCTTGGCTGTTTCATAGTACTGTTCCCCGATATTGGCCTTGGCATTCGGCATGTTATCAAAGTCGAGTTCCTGGATCAGATCGTTTTTCAGAAGCTTCTCTACCATATAATCAGACGGGCAGATCACATCATAAGCGGAAGTGCCGGCTTCAATTTTCGGGTACATGATTTCATTTGTCTCAAATTCATCATAAACCACTTCAATTCCGGTCTCTTTTTCAAACATGGTAATGGTTTCGGGATCAATATATTCTCCCCAGTTGTAAACATAAACCTTTCCGTTTTTTCCGGCATCGCTGTTTTTGCAGCCGGAGAGAAGAGCGACACTCAAAAAGCAACTTAAAAACAATATCAGTAATTTTTTCATTTCCTAAGATTCCTTTCTTTACTTTTTTCCTTCGGTGTATGATTAATCAGAAGGAGCAAAATCAACACAGCCGTAAAAATAATCGTGGAAAGAGCATACATTTCCGGTTTGATTCCTTTTTTTACTTCTGTATATATTTTCGTGGACAGTGTATCAATGCCGGGGCCTTTGGTAAAGTGGGTGATGATAAAATCATCCAATGACATGGTAAATGCCATCAAAAACCCGGATAAAATTCCGGGCAGGATGTCCGGAAACACCACTTTGAAAAAAGCCTGCAGGTGGGAGGCTCCCAGATCCAGAGCCGCCTCGTAAGTATGGGGGTTGAGCTGTTTCATTCTCGGCATAACACTTAAAATGACATAAGGTATATTAAAAGTGATATGAGACAGAAGAATGGTAAAAAAGCCGAACCGGAATTTTAAGCTTAAGAACAGCAGCATTAACGAAATTCCTGTTACAATGTCTGCATTCAGCATGGGGATATTGGTGATCCCCATGATAATTGTCCGGCTTGTTTTTTTCATGCTGTTAATGGAGATGCAGGCAACGGTTCCGATGACGGTGGCGATCAAGGCGGACAAAAGCGCAATGATCAGCGTATTCCATAATGCGGAAAGAATGGCATCGTTCCGAAACAGGGAAGCGTACCATTTTAACGTAAACCCGCCCCATTTTGCCCTGGTCTTGCTGGCATTAAAGGATAAAACAATCAAAGTGCCGATGGGCGCATACAGGAAGATAAAAATCAGAGCAATATAAATCTTCTGAAGGATGGATCGTCTCATATCACAGCCCCCTCTCCGTTTTTATCCGTCACAGCGCTGATTACCATATTAAAGATGATAAACAGCATCAGCACGATGGAAAGACCGCTTCCCAAGTGCCAGTTGCCGGTCTGGGTGAATTCCTGCTCGATGACATTTCCGATGAGCAGGATCTTGCTTCCGCCCAAAATATTGGAAATGACGAAAGTTGTAAGTGCCGGAACAAAAACCATGGTAATGCCGCTGATGATTCCCGGAACGCTCAAAGGGAAGATAATTTTCAAAAAAGTCTGAAGCTCATTTGCCCCCAGATCTCTTGCGGCATTGATGACATTTTTATCTATTTTCACCAGTACATTATAAATCGGCAGCACCATGAAAGGCAGGAAATTGTATACCATACCAAGAATAATGGCGCCGGGCGTATTGATAATTTTCAGCGCCGGAAGCTTGAAAAAAGCCAATATGCTGTTAATGACACCCGTCTTTTCCAGTAACGTCTGCCAGGCCATCGTCCTTAGCAGAAAATTCATCCACATGGGAAGGATAAAAATCAATACCAGGAAAGAATCCTTATTCACGTTCATTCTGCTTAAAATCATAGCCAGAGGATAGGCCAGAAGAAAGCAGATAACCGTGCTGACCAAGGAAAGTTTTACCGCTTCCCACAAAGCCTTGGAATGTTCCGGGGATGCAATTGCCAGGATATTGTCTAATGTAAAAGCACCTGTTTTATCAGTCAGACCGTAGTAAAATACCATACATAAAGGCACCAGAATAAAAGCTGCTGACCAGAACAGGTAAGGAACGGACAAAGCTTTTCTATTCATTGACTCCTACGGCCTCCTCATCCTCGGAAACAGGCTTATTCATAATCTGGATATTAAACGGATCTACCAGTATGCCGACTTCTGTTCCGACCTGAAACATTTTCGTGGAATGAACCAGCCATTCATAACCGCCGGCCATCACTTCCATTTCATAATGAACGCCTTTAAAAATCAGATGAGTAACTTTTCCCTTCAGTGCGGATTTCTCCGGGGAGACCAGTTCCACATCTTCCGGACGAATCACAACATCGACTGGTTTATTGCGGCCGAAACCTTCATCCACGCAGGCAAAGCGGACACCCAGAATTTCCACCAGGCGATCCTCTACCATAACCGCATCGATGATATTGCTGTCGCCGATAAAATCCGCAACAAAAGCATTCTCCGGTTCATTGTAAATGCGTTCCGGGGAGCCGATCTGCTGGATATAACCCTGGTTCATGACCACAATGGTATCGGACATGGTAAGAGCTTCTTCCTGATCATGGGTAACATAAATAAAGGTAATACCCAGTTCATTTTTCAGACGGATCAATTCATATTGCATGTCCTGACGAAGCTTTAAGTCAAGCGCACCTAACGGTTCATCTAAAAGAAGCAGCTTCGGTTCGTTGACAATCGCTCTTGCGATGGCAATCCGCTGCTGTTGACCGCCGCTTAAAGAATCCGGCATCCGGTTTTCAAAACCGTCCAGATTCACCAGTTTTAAGGCATATTTGATTTTATCCCGGATATAACTTTGACTTTTTTTCTTTATTTTTAATCCAAAAGCAATGTTTTCCGCGATTGTCATATGGGTAAAAAGAGCATACTTTTGGAAGACAGTATTCAGCTGTCGCTTATTTGGGGGAAGATTGGTGATATCGCGCCCACCAAAAATAACCTGACCGTTGTCAGGCTTTTCAAAACCTCCCAGAATACGAAGAGTTGTCGTCTTGCCGCAACCACTGGGGCCTAAAAGGGTCAAAAACTCATTTTCACGGATATACAGGTTTAAATCGTCTAAAACTGTCTGCCCGTCGTAAGATTTGGAGATGTTAACAAGGTTAACCAAAGCATCTTTCATTTCGCAAACCTACCCTTTCTAACCATATTTATAGTATTCTGACGCCTGTATGGCAATCACATCAATTTTATACAGAAACCGCCAGAAAGTCAACGAGAATTTCAAAAAACAACAAAAAAAACTATTTCCTAAAAAAAGAATTTGTGATACACTAACGATGTATAGCCGGCGCACAAATGGATTCTTGAACTTATGCACGGCGGAAAGGTGTGAGGAATATGAATAATACGAAAAAAGATATCTATGTGGCATATGTTTCCACCTATACGACAGGGGATCGTCACGGAATCAGAGTATATGATGTCGATACGGAAAAGGGACGTTTTCAGGAGAAGGAAAAAGTCGAAATCACGAATTCTTCCTATTTGTCCGTTTCTCATAACGGAAAATTTCTTTATTCCATAACCGATTTCGGTGTGGAAGCTTATACGATTTTAGAGGATGGCAGTCTGGATCTTTTGAATTTTGCCCCTATCAACGGGATGAGAGGCTGTTATCTTTCTACTGATTATACGGATCAGTTCCTGTTTGTAGCAGGCTATCATGATGGAAAACTTACCATTTTAAGACTTCGGGAAGACGGAAGCATCGGCGAGATTACGGATGAGGTATATCATAAGGGACTGGGAAGCCTGGCGGAGAGGAATTACCGTCCTCATATTACCTGTGCCAGGATGACTCATGACAACAAATACCTGCTGGTTGCTGATCAGGGAATGGATCATGTAAATATTTACCGTTTTGATGCACAAAGAGGGAAAACAAGTCTTGCGGATATCATTCGAAGCGAGATGGATGCCGCACCCAAACATATCAAGATTTCCAAAGACGGCCAGTTTATTTATATTCTGCATGAGTGGAAATGCTATATTGACGTTTATCATTATGAGGAGAGAAACGACTTCCCTTATTTTGAAAAGATTCAGCAGATTTCCACTATGGAGAGTCATAATGTGAAAAACTGCGCGGCAAGTGCTTTAAGCTTTTCCATGGATTATGAACAGCTCGTCAGCACCAATGCCGGTGATAATTCGGTAGTTGTTTTTGATGTGGATCAGGAAACCGGTCTGCTTACCAGAAATTTCTGCCTGCCTATCAGCGGAGAGTATCCGAAGGATGCGGAACTGTTCCCGGATAAGCGCTATCTGGTTTCCCTGAATCATGAATCCAACACCATGACGTTTTTCTATGTGGATCTGGATAAGCACACCATTGCCATGAACGGACCGGAAGTTCCCCTGAACGCTCCTAACTGTCTCCTTTTTCACAAATTAAAATAACGTGGCACAAAAGTGCTGCAGCGTAAGCTGCATGTCAGTCGTTTTTATTTAGTTGGAAGGATTATGGAAATAAAAACGGCTGACCGCCTCCATACGGGAAGACATATTGAGAAGAAGTGCATCGGCAAGGACAAGCGCTGCCATGGATTCCACAACCACAACGGCTCTGGGAACAATGACAGGATCGTGGCGTCCCTGAATGGTCAGATGGACTTCTTCCTTATTTTTATTAACGGTTTCCTGCATGCGGTATATGGAAGGGGTGGGCTTGATGTGGGCACGCAGTAAGATTTCACTTCCGTCACTGATTCCGCCCAGAATGCCTCCGGCATGGTTGCTTGTCTTTCGGATGCGGCCGTTTTCCATCTTAAATCCGTCATTATTCTGGCTGCCCATCATATGGGATACTTCACAGCCATCCCCGATTTCCACGGATTTTACCGCACCGATGGACATCACCGCCTTTGCAAGGTTGGCATCCAGTTTTTCAAAAACCGGATCTCCGATACCGGCAGGGACACCGGTAATGCGGCATTCAATGCTGCCGCCTGCAGAGTCTTTTCTGGCGGCAACAGCTTCCAGATAGGCCATTGCCTGTTCATCCGCATCGATGTCCGGCATGGCGGTCTGCGTGGTAAGGATGGCAGCCGGATCGAAATGTTCCAGGTTTATTTTCACAGGACCGATCGAGGCAGTATAGGCGCACAGATGAATTCCGAGACGGCTAAGCAGTGCAGAAGCTACTGCACCGGCAGCAACCCGTCCGATGGTTTCCCGCCCGGAAGAACGTCCGCCTCCTCTGTAATCCCGGAGACCGTATTTTTCGTCATAAGTAAAATCGGCGTGCCCGGGACGGTAACAGGAAGCAAGATTGTTATAATCCGCAGAAATCTGGGAAGTATTGCGAACCAGGATGCTGATCGGCGTACCGGTCGTCCGGCCTTCAAAGGTGCCGGAAAGAATTTCGCACAGATCGGCTTCCTTTCGCTTCGTGGTAATTTTGCTCTGTCCGGGTTTGCGGCGATCCAAAAAGGGCTGAATATCGCTTTCCGTCAGGGGAAGACCGGCGGGGCAGCCGTCGATGACAACGCCCAGAGCCGGGCCGTGGGATTCTCCCCATGTAGTGATTTTAAAAATAGTGCCGAATGAATTTCCTGCCATAATGCCCTCCTTGGAATGTTTTACCTTATCATAATGGATTATAATCGATTTTGCAAGGGCAAAATTTCGGCTAAACTTCGGGGCTGAACTTCGGGCAGACTCATGGGGTTCCATTCGGGGGACACTTTCGCTCAATTTGACTCCCCTCATTGGAATCCCTATGAGCCTACCCTTAGTGTCCTACAAAAACAGATGCACAATAATTTCAGTTTATTCTGGTATCTGGGAGGTAAATGTGTTATGATAGGGGGCAGGAAATAAAAAGGTTGGAAAGGTTTGGACAGAGTATGTATGAATTACTGAAACAGGAAGGGCGTGCCAAGCGTGGCGTTCTTCATACGGTACATGGGGATATTCAGACTCCGGTTTTTATGAATGTGGGAACCGTGGCTGCCATAAAAGGGGCAGTGTCAACAGAGGATTTGGAAGGAATTAAGACACAGGTGGAACTTTCCAATACGTATCATCTGCATGTAAGACCGGGCGATGAGATCATACGGAAATTGGGAGGGCTGCATAAGTTTATGTCCTGGAATAAGCCGATTCTTACGGATTCGGGCGGATTTCAGGTATTTTCCCTTGCAGGTCTTCGGAAAATCCGGGAAGAGGGCGTTACTTTTCATTCGCATATAGACGGACATATTATTTTCATGGGACCGGAGGAAAGCATGCAGATTCAGTCCAATCTGGGGTCCACAATTGCCATGGCCTTTGATGAATGTGCGCCCAGCAAAGCGGAAAGAAGCTATGTGCAGGCGTCTGTGGAGAGGACGACCCGTTGGCTTTCCCGGTGTCAGGAAAAGATGCGGCAGCTGAATCAGCAGGAAGGTACGGTAAATCCTTCTCAGCTTCTTTTCGGCATCAATCAGGGAGCGGTGTATGATGATATCCGTATTGAACATGCTAAGCGGATTACGGAGATGAATCTGGATGGTTATGCGATCGGCGGTCTTGCAGTGGGGGAGACACATGAGGAGATGTATCATGTGATTGAGGAAGTGGTTCCGTATCTGCCTTTGGAAAAGCCGACTTATCTTATGGGGGTCGGAACTCCGGCGAATATCCTGGAAGGTGTGGAAAGAGGCGTGGATTTCTTTGACTGTGTATACCCTACCAGAAACGGCAGACACGGTCACTTATATACCAATCTCGGCAAGATTAATCTGTTCAATGCCAAATATGAGCTGGACGAGAGGCCGATTGAAGAAGGCTGCGGCTGTCCTGCCTGCCGGAGATATTCCAGAGCGTATATCCGTCATCTGTTAAAGGCCAAGGAAATGTTAGGTATGCGGCTTTGTGTGCTTCATAATCTGTATTTTTACAATACTATGATGGAAGAAATCCGGGATGCCCTGGATCAGGGGTGCTTTGCAGCGTATAAAAAGAAAAAGCTGGAAGGGATGATAGCTAATGGATCGTAACAGTTCAGACGCGCCATTCGCAAAATTGCGCTTTGCAGCTATTTGTTGCATCTGTAAGATGCGATGCTCATGTAACTTGTCTGAACTGTTATCCGAAAAAAAATGAGAAACTACTTGCCTAATCTAAAGTTTTTGTGTATGATAAGGACAGGCGTTTTCATCGTTAAGTGTGAAACGTATTATTAGGAGGACAAAGAATGAATATTATCTTAACAGCAGCTGATTCGGCGGCAGAGAATCCGGGTGGCGGAATGTCTCTGATTATGATGATTGCTATTTATGCACTTTTGTTCGGCGGATTGTGGTTTTTCCTTTTCAGACCCCAGAAAAAGGAGCAGAAGAGAGTCGCAGCGATGATTGCGGCAATGGAAATCGGTGATTGTGTATTAACCAGCGGCGGAATGATCGGTATTGTAATTGATATTACAGATGATACCGTTATCGTAGAATTCGGCAACAATAAGAACTGCCGTATTCCTATGGAGAAATCCGCGATTACCCGTGTTGAAAAGCCGGGTGAGGCATCCTGATAAGCGTATGCATTATGTTTTAACGACAATACCCGGACAGATCACCTGTTCCGGGTATTCTTGCCAATAGAGGGACGGGCTTGGAGGAGAAAGTTGTGAAAATTACATTTGATGAAATTCGAAAAAATGAACAGGTGAATGCTTACATAAGAAAAGCGGACGAATCCCTGATCGCACTGGGCTACACGGAACATAGTTTTCCGCATGTGACAAAAGTGGCGATGACGGCAAGCAATATTCTGCTGAAACTCGGTTACAGCGAGCGGGATGCGGAACTTGCCCGGATAGCCGGATATCTTCATGATATCGGAAATGTAATCAATCGTATCGATCATGCCCAGTCCGGAGCGGTTATGGCTTTTCGAATTCTGGATAAAATGGGCGCGGAAGCGGATGATATCGCAACGATCGTAACCGCCATCGGGAATCATGATGAATCCACGGCTTTTCCCGTAAATCCGATTGCCGCTGCATTAATCATTGCCGATAAAACGGATGTCCGTTATACCAGAGTCCGTAATCAGGACATTTCCAGTTTTGATATTCATGACCGGGTGAACTATTCGGTAAAGGAAAGCGGAATCGAAATTGAAAAAGGTTCTCATATTGAAATGAAGATCCGTCTGGAAACCAAGATCTGTTCGGTGATGGATTATTTTGAGATCTTTATGGGACGGATGATTTTATGCCGCAAAGCTTGTGAGAAGCTGGGAGTGGCTTTTTGGTTGACAGTAAACGGGCAGAGGCTGATATAGGAAGCAAGGAAAGGGAAGAAGACTGGGAAAGCGAGGATAAAAATGAATTTAAATATTGTATGTATTCCGGGGGACGGTATCGGCCCCGAAATTATCGCCCAGGCAAAAAAAGTGTTACATAAAGTTGCCGGGGTATACGGACATAAGATAGCTTTTACCGATATTTTGATGGGTGGTGCGTCCATTGATGTCCATGGGGTTCCGCTGACAGAGGAAGCCATACAGACGGCCCAATCGGCGGATGCGGTGTTGATGGGATCTATCGGCGGAGATCCGGCGGTGTCGCCATGGTATCAGCTGCCGGCGGGCTTACGGCCGGAAGCCGGACTTTTGGCACTCAGGAAGGCTTTGAATCTTTTTGCCAACCTGCGGCCGGCTGTTTTATTTGAGGAGTTGGCCTCTGCCTGTCCCTTAAAGGAAGAAATCAGCCGGGAAGGTTTTGATTTGATTCTGGTAAGGGAACTGACCGGCGGATTGTATTTCGGAGAACGGAAAACCGTTTTGGAAAACGGAATCCGTAAAGCAACGGACACTCTGACTTATGATGAAACGGAAATCCGAAGGATTGCAAAGAAGGCCTTCGAAATTGCCAGACAGAGAAGAAAAAAGGTGACCAGCGTGGATAAGGCCAATGTACTGGATTCCTCCAGATTGTGGAGAGCGGTCACAGAGGAAGTGGCAAAAGAGTACCCGGATGTGGTCCTGGAACATATGTTGGTGGATAACTGTGCTATGCAGTTGGTTAAGAATCCGGCCCAGTTTGATGTGATTTTGACGGAAAACATGTTCGGAGACATTCTGTCGGATGAGGCCAGCATGGTGACAGGTTCCATCGGAATGCTTTCCAGCGCCAGCTTAAACGATACCGATTTCGGCCTTTACGAGCCAAGCCACGGTTCCGCACCGGATATTGCCGGAAAAGATCTGGCCAATCCCATTGCTACGATTTTAAGTGCGGCCATGATGCTGCGCTACAGTTTTCATTTGGAAAAAGAGGCAGCCTGCATGGAAGAGGCCGTTAAACGGGTATTAAAGATCGGATACCGTACTGCAGATATTCTGCCGCGAGGCAAAGAAGGACAGGATGGCGGACTTATTTTAACCGGCTGTTCCGAAATGGGAGACCGCATTGCGGACTGCATTTGTAAGTAATTCTTAAGGACAAGAAGATAGAGTAAGACAGGAGAAAAAGGAACTATGAGAAGTGATTCCGTAAAAACCGGTACCGCACAGGCACCGCACAGAAGCTTGTTTAATGCACTGGGATACACAGAAGAAGAGCGGAGAAGACCGATGATCGGTATTGTCAGCTCTTATAATGAAATCGTGCCCGGACATATGAATTTGGATAAGATCGCAGAAGCCGTTAAAATGGGAGTGGCCATGGCAGGCGGCATGCCGGTGGTATTTCCGGCAATTGCAGTCTGCGATGGTATTGCCATGGGACATACCGGAATGAAATATTCGCTGGTTACCAGAGATCTGATTGCGGACAGCACGGAATGTATGGCCATGGCACACGGATTTGACGGTCTGGTATGCATTCCTAACTGTGATAAGAATGTTCCCGGTCTTTTGATGGCGGCTGCCCGCCTGAACATTCCTACGGTGTTTGTCTCCGGAGGACCTATGCTGGCCGGACATTTTCATGGGCAGAAAAAGAGTCTTTCTTCCATGTTTGAGGCAGTAGGAAGTGTTGCCGCCGGAACCATGACCATGGAAGAACTGACACAGTTAGAGGAAAGCGTGTGCCCTACCTGCGGTTCCTGCTCCGGCATGTATACGGCCAATTCCATGAACTGCCTTACCGAAGCAATCGGTATGGGGCTTCGCGGTAACGGTACCATACCTGCGGTTTACTCGGAAAGAATCCGCCTTGCCAAGCATGCCGGTATGCAGATTATGAAGCTGGTGGAAAAAAATATAAGACCCAGAGACATTATGACGGCCGAGGCTTTTGAAAATGCCCTTACCGTGGATATGGCACTTGGCTGTTCCACCAATACCATGCTGCATCTGCCTGCCATTGCAAAAGAGGCGGGAGTGGAGCTGAATCTGGAGATTGCCAATCGGTTATCGGAAAGGACTCCTAATCTGTGCCATCTTGCACCGGCAGGTCCGACTTATATGGAAGACCTGAACGAAGCAGGCGGCGTCTATGCCGTAATGAATGAATTGAGTAAAAAAGGACTTCTCCATACCGAATGTCTGACGGTAACGGGAAAGAGTATCGGAGAAGAGATACAGAACTGCCCTAACAGAAATACGCAGGTTATCCGGCCGATTGAGAATCCCTATTCCCGGACCGGAGGAATTGCGGTCTTAAAGGGTAATCTGGCTCCGGACGGCTGTGTGGTAAAACGTTCTGCTGTGGTTCCGGAAATGCTTACCCATGTAGGACCGGCCAGAGTATTTGACTGTGAGGAAGATGCCATTGCCGCTATCAAAGGCGGAGATATCAAACCCGGGGATGTGGTTGTTATCCGTTATGAAGGCCCTAAGGGCGGTCCCGGCATGCGGGAAATGCTCAATCCTACTTCCGCAATTGCCGGAATGGGACTGGGTTCCAGTGTGGCATTAATTACCGACGGACGATTCTCCGGTGCTTCCAGAGGAGCTTCCATCGGTCATGTGTCTCCGGAAGCGGCAGTCGGCGGTCCGATTGCGCTTGTCAAAGAAGGAGACTCGATCCGTATCGATATTCCGAAGAACGAGCTGCAGCTGCTGGTAAGCGATGAAGAATTGGAGACAAGACACAAGGCATTAAAGCCTTTTGAAGATAAAATCACAACAGGCTATCTCGGAAGATACAGCAAAATGGTCACCAGTGCAAATAAAGGGGCGATATTGGAGATAGTTTGATATACTACAGGAGGAGAAGACAATGCAGCTTACCGGCGCTGAAATTGTAATAGAATGTTTAAAAGAACAGGGAGTGGATACAGTGTTCGGTTATCCCGGAGGTACGATCCTGAATGTATATGATGCTTTGTATCAACATGCAGGAGAGATTCGTCATATCCTTACTTCCCATGAGCAGGGTGCTGCGCATGCGGCAGACGGCTATGCCCGTGCAACCGGCAAAACAGGAGTCTGTATGGCAACCAGCGGTCCCGGAGCCACCAACCTGGTAACGGGAATTGCTACCGCATATATGGATTCTGTCCCTATGGTGGCCATTACGGCGAATGTGAATCTGCCTCTTCTGGGCAAAGATTCCTTCCAGGAAGTGGATATTGCCGGTGTGACCATGCCCATCACCAAACATGGTTTTATCGTTAAAAACGTATCCATTCTGGCAGATACCATCCGTAAGGCTTTCCACATCGCCAGAAGCGGTCGTCCAGGACCGGTTTTAGTGGATATTACCAAGGATGTCACGGCAGCGGTCTGTGAATTTACGCCCATAAAGCCTGAAGAGACAGAATGTAGTTTGAAAAAGAACGTAAAATCGGATCGTTTCCGCGGTTTAGCAGCCCAAGAGACTTATACCGAGGAAGATCTGAACCGGGTACTGGAACTGCTTAAGCAGTCGGAGAGACCCTATATTTACCTGGGCGGCGGGGCCGTGATTTCAGGGGCAAGCAAAAAGGTTGCGGAATTTGCAGAGCTTTTGGACGCACCGGTCTGTGATACCTTGATGGGAAAAGGCGCTTTTAACGGAAAAAGTCCCCGCTATACCGGCATGATCGGAATGCACGGAACCAAGACTTCGAATCTCGGTGTCAGCCGGTGCGATCTTTTAATTGCGCTGGGTGCCAGATTTTCCGACCGTGTCATCGGAAATGCCGCGCATTTTGCGGAAGGTGCGAAAATCATTCACATCGATATCGATGCTGCGGAGATTAATAAAAATATCCGTACCGATGCATCTGTGGTAGGGGATCTGAAAGAAATCCTGGCAAAGATCAATCAGCGCCTTCCGAAACAGGATCATAACGAATGGATGACGCAGATTCAGCAGATGAAAGAAGAGTATCCCTTAACCTATGATCATAGCAGACTTTCCTGCCCTTACGTGATGGAAATGATCGAAAAGGTAACGGAAGACGAGGCAATCATTACGACGGATGTCGGGCAGCATCAGATGTGGGCTTCCCAGTATTACCATTATACCAGCCCGAGAACTTTTTTGTCTTCCGGCGGTCTCGGCACCATGGGATACGGGCTGGGAGCCTGTATCGGAGCACAGCTCGGACAGCCCGATAAAATCTGCATCAACATCGCAGGAGACGGGTGCTTCCGTATGAATATGAATGAACTTGCCACTGCCTCCAGGTACGGCATTCCCATCATTCAGGTGGTTATCAACAATCATGTGCTGGGCATGGTGCGTCAATGGCAGACACTGTTTTACGGAAAAAGATATTCCCAGACCGTACTGAATGATCAAGTGGACTTCTGCAAAGTAGCAGAAGGACTGGGATGCCTTGCGATTCGCGTGGAGAAAAAAGAAGAAGTGGAACCCGCTTTGCGAAAAGCCATAGAAAGCAAAAGACCGGTACTGATTGAGTGTATCATACCGGAAGATGATAAAGTATTTCCTATGGTTCCGGCAGGCGCACCGATCAGTGATGTTTTTGATGAGGCGGATATGGGGTAACAAATGAGAACGGGAAAAATATTCAGGGGAATCTTACTATTGCTGGGAGTATCTTTAGCTGTCTGGATCGGCATGACAGTTTATTTCCAGAGCCGATTTTGTCCCGGAACGTGGATCAATGGAATATATTGTACCGGCATGACAACCATGCAGGCATCAGAGGAGCTTTCCGGCAATCAAAAAGCTCCTCTTGTCGTCTTTTTTTCGGAAACGGGTCAGCAGGAGAGGATCGATCTGGCGGATTGCGGCTACCGCCTTTCCATTGCTCCGTTGGAAGTCTATCGAAAAGAGCAGTCTGCTTGGCTGTGGCCGTTCTCTTTTTTTAAGAAACAGGAATATACCGTTCCGGTCAATGCCGTAATCGATGAGAACCTTCTGAAAAAAAAGTGGGAAGCCTTATCCTTTGTACAGGAACAAAACCAGCCGGGAGAGGTCTTTATGACCTGGGAGGAAGACGGATATCATTTAACCGATACCATGACAAACCGCCTGGATACCGATAAAGTTTTTCTCCTTCTTGCGGAAAAAGTCCGCAGCGTTCTTGCTTCCGGGCAGGCCGGTGAGGAAATTCCGTTTTCTCTGAACGAGATTGACCCAAATGATCAAGATAATAGCCGGGAACAGTATCCGGAATTGTACTACCAACTTCCCTACACGGCAGAACAGCAGCAAATCCTGAATTTGTGGGAAAGGACAGACCGTTTCCAACGCCATTGCCTGATTTATGATATGGGAGATACGCAAATTGCGTTAACCGGAGGCAGGCTGACCGATTTTTTGCAAAAGACACCGGATGGCTTGCCGGCAACGGATGCAGGCGGTGCTCTTCTTCCGGATTACGAAAAAATCGAAGCATTCATAACCGGACTTTGCGAAGAATATAATACCTATGGCAAAGAACGCCGGTTCTATGCTACAAGAGGCGAAGAGGTAACGGTTCCTGCCGGAAGCTATGGTACACAGTTGAATTCCCAGGCGGAACTTACCTGGCTTAAAAATACCATTTCCCGTTTCCTTTCCGAAAAAGAAGATCCTGCCGGTTTAGAACTTTGCCGAATTCCGGAATATACCAAACAGGGATTCTGCCGAGGAAAAGACGATATCGGAGATACT
Source organism: uncultured Acetatifactor sp. (assembly GCA_934433135.1). Taxonomy (GTDB): domain Bacteria; phylum Bacillota; class Clostridia; order Lachnospirales; family Lachnospiraceae; genus Acetatifactor. The sequence goes on from CAKRZO010000004.1 coordinate 224,913, forward strand.
TACATAGAGATTGATCTGACACAGCAGAAAATGTATTTTTATCAGGGCGGTAACTGCCTGGTAAGCACGGATATTGTCACCGGCAATACCGGCAGAAAGTGGGGGACACCGGCAGGCGCTTACTATGTTTATGCCAAGCAGCGCAACCGCTATCTTCGCGGCCCGGGTTACCGCTCTTTTGTAAAATACTGGATGCCCGTAAATAAGAACATCGGTATTCATGACGCAAGCTGGAGAAAGGAATTCGGCGGCGAGATTTATAAAAAAGGCGGATCCCATGGCTGTATCAATACGCCCACGGATGCCGTGACGCTGATTTATGAGAATGCTGTGGTAGGAACGCCGGTTATGATTTTCTATTGAGCTCGCCTGCTTTTAAAAGGTAATGCGTTTTATTGACAGCCAGAATTCTACCATACAGAGAATTACGGGTGGATTTTGAAAAAAATGAGCAATTTTTATATTTTTAGTTGACTAAAACGAGAATGGTGGTATAATAGGGTTTATTCTTTGGCAGGTACAGAGAATAGAAAAGGAATATCAGGAGGAAAAAGTGACATGGCTAGAGTTTATAATTTTTCAGCTGGTCCTGCTGTATTACCCGAAGAGGTTTTGCAGGAAGCGGCAGATGAAATGATGGATTACAGGGGAACGGGAATGTCCGTTATGGAGATGAGCCATCGATCTAAAGCCTACGATACCATTATTAAAGAAGCGGAAGCAGATCTCAGAGAATTGATGCAAATTCCCGACAATTATAAAGTACTGTTTTTACAGGGTGGTGCAAGCCAGCAATTTGCCATGATTCCCATGAATTTAATGAAAAATCGTGTGGCAGATTACATTGTAACGGGACAGTGGGCCAAGAAAGCTTACCAGGAGGCCGGTATCTATGGAAAAGCAAATAAGATTGCTTCTTCGGAAGATAAGATGTTTTCTTACATACCGGATTGCTCCGATCTGCCGATCAGTGAAGATGCGGATTATGTCTATATCTGCGAGAATAACACTATATATGGCACCAAGTTCAAGACCCTTCCCAATACCAAAGGAAAGCCGCTGGTTGCGGACGTGTCCAGCTGCTTCTTGTCCGAGCCGGTAGATGTTACCAAGTACGGTCTGATCTACGGCGGTGTTCAGAAAAATATCGGACCTGCCGGCGTTGTCATTGTCATTATCCGGGAAGATCTGATTACCGAAGATGTACTGCCGATGACACCGACCATGTTGCGGTATAAGATTCATGCAGACAACGGTTCTCTTTATAATACACCGCCTGCTTACGGAATTTATATCTGCGGTAAGGTGTTTAAGTGGCTGAAAAAGCGCGGCGGTTTGGAAGCCATGAAGGAATATAATGAGAAAAAGGCAGCTGTTTTGTACGATTATCTGGATCAGAGCAAGCTCTTTAAAGGAACCGTACGGAAGGAAGACCGCTCTTTAATGAACGTTCCTTTTATTACCGGGGATACCGAGCTGGATGCCAAATTTGTAAAAGAAGCGGAAGCCGCCGGTTTTAAGAACCTGAAGGGACATCGTACGGTGGGCGGTATGCGTGCAAGCATCTATAATGCTATGCCGATTGAAGGCGTGGAAAAGCTGGTTGCATTTATGAAGGAATTTGAAGAAAAGAATCTGAGAGGCTAGAGAATATGTTTTATATCAATTGTTTGAATCCGATTTCTTCTGTAGGTCTTAATAAACTTACAGAGAATTATACTGTTACCGATGACCTGAACCGGGCAGACGGCGTTTTAGTAAGAAGCGCTTCCATGCATGAGCTTACATTGCCGAAAAATCTTCTGGCAGTGGCGCGTGCCGGAGCCGGCGTCAACAATATTCCCCTGGAGGAATGCGCAAAGCAGGGTGTTGTAGTATTCAATACACCCGGAGCCAATGCGAACGGCGTAAAAGAGCTGGTCCTTGCCGGTATGCTGTTAGCAGCCAGGGACATTGTCGGCGGTGTGGAATGGGTCAAGGATAATGCCGGCAATGAGACGATTGCCAAGGCGGCGGAAAAAGAAAAAAAACATTTTGCGGGAACAGAGCTTGCCGGTAAGAAGCTGGGCGTCATCGGTCTGGGTGCCATCGGCGTTAAGGTGGCCAATGCAGCAGAGCAGCTGGGCATGGAAGTGTACGGCTACGATCCGTATCTGTCTATAGACGCAGCCTGGAATCTGAACCGGAATGCAAAGCATGTATTGAATATCAATGATATTTTTGAAGCATGTGATTATATTACAATTCATGTTCCACTGATGGATTCCACAAAGGGAATGATTGACGGGGATGCCATTGCCAAAATGAAAGACGGAGTTATTCTTCTTAATTTTGCCAGGGATCTTCTGGTAAAGGAAGAGGAAGTGTTAAAAGGAATCGAAGCCGGGAAGATCAAACGTTATGTATCGGATTTCCCCAACCCCGTCACTGCCGGAAAGAAGGGCTGTATCGTCATTCCCCATCTGGGAGCCAGCACGGAAGAGTCCGAGGACAATTGTGCCAAGATGGCAGTTAAGGAACTGATGGATTATCTGGAAAACGGCAACATCAAGAACAGTGTCAACTATCCTAACTGTGATCTGGGTGTCTGCACACAGGCAGGCAGAATCGCGATTTTCCATAAGAACATCGTAAACATGATTACGCAGTTCGCATCCGTGATGGGTGAGAACGACATCAACATCAGCAATATGGTAAACAAATCCAAAGGCGAAGTGGCTTACACTATGCTGGATGTGGAATCCGCCGTTACGGAGAATCTGGTGGAAAAGCTGGAAGCAATCGACGGTGTATTCCGCGTGCGGGTTGTGAAGTAAGATAATGCGTTAAACGTGCAATTTTGGAAAGAAAAGGTGAAAAAGGTGTCGCTATCGACACCTTTTTTTCTTTTCCGCAAGATATCTGCTGTAATAGGAGCAGGCTTTCCAGACAAAATCTTCCAGTTGTTTCGGTGTAGCACCCGGGGCGAATTTTTGAATACGCTCCATCGGTAATCTCAGCAACTCCCGTTGATTGGCTTTTTTCTCATTCAGAATCTTTTGGATGACGGAGAGGGTAAGAAGACCTTCCCGGCTTAATTTATGCATACGCCAGGCCTGGGAGTAGGATGGTGTGCAATCATTGATTTTACATTGCTCCAGTACAGAATACTGGTCTTTCTGAGAAAGGAAAGAAAGTTCCACTCCGACAGACAAGGCAATCTGTCCCGCATCCATTTGTTCCAGAAAATCCGGGATCAGATAAGTCAGCCGGATATAGCGCTTTACCTGGGTTGCACTATCGGAATCCGAAATGGCTTCTGCCGTCAACTTCGGTCCGGTTCGGTCCGAAGTGAGATCTGTCCGCTTTCCCTGATGCGACAAGGCCTCCATTTTCAGCTTATAGGCAAATGCTTTTTCCGACGGCAGAAGATGTTCCCGATGAAGATTGCTGTCAACTACGGCAATGGCAGCCGCATCCCGGTCGAAATCGGTAATCAAGGTAGGTACGGTTTCCAGTCCTGCCTTTTTGGCTGCATAGAACCGCCTATGTCCGCTTAGTATTTCATAGAGTTTTTCGTTTTCACTCTTTTCCGGTTTCCCATCACCGTTCTCACGGATTGTTCGGACAATGAGAGGAGAGAGGATGCCTTGCTTTTGAATGCTTTCAGTCAGCGCATTCATTTCTTTGTCGTCTCTTACCTGAAACGGATGTCTGTCAAACTCCCGAAGCTTCGAAACCGGAATGTCTTCGACCTGAGATTTTTCTGCCTGAAGTTCCATTTTCTCTAATTTTTTTCTGTCTTCCATATCACTTTACCTCTTTCTGAAGAAGCTGTACGTACTTTAAAACAGTACATACGCCTTGTGTTTCTTCAGAGGAGTGCTTGTAATTCTCGCGAAAGCGAGTTCGCAACAGGGTTTCATGCCGTCAGAAATATTTTCAGAACGTAAAAAATCCGCACATTCGATTTCTGTCACTGCTTTTTTTACAATGAGCAATGACAATTTTTTTTCATACTTTTCGGGTAAAATAGATAAAAACTTTAAGATCAAAGATACTCGGAGGTAACTATTATCATGAAAGGACGTTTTGTAACGGAAGAAACAGTAAAAGCATTCAGAGAACATCTCGTTTGGGAAGAAAGGAGTGATGCGACAATTGAAAAGTATATTCGGGATATAAGGTTCTTTATCGATTTCGTAAAAAAAGAATCCATAAACGAGGAACCAGTGAAAAGAGAAGTGACGAAAGAAAGGCATGATCCTGTTCAAAAGAAGCAGGAATGGAATGATTCTGAAATTACCAAGGAAACGGTAATCGCTTACAAAAAACATCTGCAGGAAAAGTATGCCGTCCGGAGTATTAATTCCATGTTGGCAGGGCTAAACAACCTATTTTGTTTTCTTGGTTGGCAGGATTTAAAAGTCCGGGCACTGAAACTTCAGCAGCAGGTATTTTGTCCGGAGGAGAAGGAACTCACCAAAGCAGAGTATATACGGCTCTGTCGGACGGCAGAGAAGAGAAAGGATAACCGCCTGAATCTGATTCTGCAGACTATTTGCGCAACCGGTATCCGTGTCAGCGAATTGCAGTATATCACCGTTGAAGCAGTAAAGCTAGGCAAGGCTGTAGTGAACTGCAAAGGTAAAACCAGATCCATTTTTGTGGTAAAGGATTTAAAGAAGAAATTGCTGAGCTATGCGGCCGGACAGGGAATTCAAAGCGGAATGATTTTTGTGACACGCAGCGGCAAAGCCATCGGCCGTACCCGCATATGGAGAGATATGAAAAGCCTGTGTGAAGAAGCGGATGTAAATCCCCAGAAGGTGTTTCCCCATAACCTTCGGCATCTGTTCGCCAGGGTATTTTACAGCATTGAAAAGGATATTGCCAAACTGGCGGATATTCTCGGACACAGCAGTATTAATACCACAAGGATCTATATTATTTCCACCGGGACGCAGCATCAGCGCCGCATGGAAAATATGCAATTGATCCTATAAAAAAACCTGCTTGCGGGCAGGGGAACATAATCCATATTATGTTGCACAGGAAACCGGAAAAGGTACTCCGATTGATTCTACATAACGAATTGTATCACGAGTACAGAAAAATGTAAAGGGTTATAAGAGACGAAAGTATGAAGAAAAATATAAAAGTGTCTAAAATGTCTAAAAATAAGCATCTTAATGAAGCCTTTTTCGTTTCGCGCCATATCGGACGAAGAGAAGGCTTGGTTTTTGACCCGTTTTTTGACATCTTTCGGAAAAATACCAAAAGTAATTTGCCTTTCAGAAACATAATATGGATTATGATTCAGGACAAGAGGAACGTCTTAAGGAGAAAAGGAAAAGAAGGATCGGAGGCCTAAAAAAATGCCCTTCTGTACATATTGCGGCACCAAAACCGCAGATAATGCCAGGTTCTGTCCTAATTGCGGGACAGTGATTCAACGAACTGAGAATTTTTTTAAAACAGATCAGAAAGAGGTATATGACGGAAAAATACATAAATGTCCTCACTGTGGGGAAGTACTTGGTTCTTTTGCAGCATCGTGCCCTGCTTGCGGTTATGAATTAAGAGGTAAATCTGCGACAGAGTCCGTTCAATCTTTTTATCGTGATTTGATGCAGGCACAGACCGTTTTCCGTAAAGATCAGATGATCCGCAATTTCCCGGTTCCAAATGCCAGGGAAGACATTATCGAATTTATGATTCTGGCCTCCACAAATCTTCTCGTAGAAGACGAACCGGATCTTTATGAAGCCTGGACTGCAAAACTGGAGCAAACCTATCAAAAGGCTCGACTTTTGTTTGGTTATGATTCCGATTTTAACAGGATCCAGAAGATTTATGACGACTGCCACCGTAAAGCAGACAGAATTAAGCATCAGAGGAAAAGCAAATGGATTTTCGGTACGATTGTACGAAATATTGCACCATGTATAGGAGTTTTTCTGATGATTACTGCAGTAATCGTTGAATCTACCAATGGAGAGCCTACCGGATTTGAATTGGCATCTATTATCGTATTGATTGCATCGGCGGCAGGTCTTTATAAACGGCGGGCCATGCTGATCGATTACGCGATCGGAGGAATAAGCGGAGCGTTGGCCATTCTGTTGTCACTTCTTCTGTATAATGGTTCGGGAGGACAACTGTGCGGATGCATTGTTCTGATCCTTGTTGCGGTTAACTACTTTAAAAGTTTAAACCGATCGGGAAGATAGGACACTCTTATAATTTAGAAATTAGGCATTATGCTTAATGATATTGCTATTTAATTTTTCAAGGCGAAAAGGAGGAAAAGAAAAGGAAATGAAATGTAATTATTGCGGTACGGAATTTGAAGGAAATTTTTGCCCGAAATGCGGGGCAAAGGCAGAGGCAGAACCGGGAGTAACCGGACAGACAGCTTCGCAGACACGTCAGGCAAACGAACACAAAAGTCTTCCGCCGGTATATTCTGTGCCGCCAACGGAAAAGCAAAGCAGGGCAAAAAGAAAAAAGCCGATCTACAAAAGATGGTGGTTTATTATTCTTGTAATTGTTTTGATTCTGATTGTTATCGGACAAATCTCAGGCAAAAAGAAGCCCTCTTCAGGGAAAGATACGAACAGCTCAAATACGGCATTTAACGCAGGTAAGAGCACTGTTTCTTCAGACAATTTTTCGAGTACGACAGTTGATTCGGTAGAAACAGAAACTTCTTCGGATACGACAGCAGATTCAACAAAAGAATCCGCAAAAGCAGAAGAACAAAAAGAAACAACGGAACCAAAGCAAACAGAAGAACCAAAACAAACGGAAGAAAACGATGGGGATGCGAATGAAATTCGCAGTGATTTCAAAGAAGCAATGGACAGCTATGAAGAATTTATGAATGAATATGTTGCTTTTCTAAAGAAGTACAGTGACAATCCGACTGACATAGGCTTACTTGCCGATTATGCCAAGTACATGAACAAATATACTGAATTTGCAGAGAAATTTGACAAATGGCAGGGTGAGGACCTGAACGATGCCGAACTTGCTTACTATCTTGACGTTCAGACAAGAATTAACAAAAAATTGCTTGAAGTGACGGGATCATAAAAAGGAAACCATTTCCAAAAACAAAAATGTATTTTAATATGAAGGGAAGGAATACGAAATACTATGAAGAAAATTACAGCATTTATTCTTATTTCCATGATGACATTAAATTTTATATCTTGCGGTCAAGGAACAGCCAATCTTGATCCTGCACCGGATAGACAGCAGACAGATACAACAACTGTATCTGAAAGCTTTTCAGACAAAGCAAATGATACAATACAGGAAGAAAAACAGGGTACCGAAGAAGTTTCATCGGAAAGTACAGACAACCGTTCAGAAGACAAATTTGGCATTTTTCATGAAAATGCCGTTATTGAAGAAACGGTTATGGTTGAGGAAGACGGCATAAAGATTACAGCTACAGACTTAACCTATAATAGTTACGAAGTTAATTTGGAATTAACGATCGAAAACACAACAAAGAAAGATTTGTCTTTTGTCAGTGGTTCCACGGGATACAGTTGCAACTCCATAAACGGATATATGGTAAGTGACGGATACTTGAATTGTGATGTTGCTGCCGGAAAGAAGGCAAATGATTCCATCAGCTTCAGCTATGACAGCCTGATGTTGTATGGTATTAATGAAATTGCGGATATAGAAATCGGATTTGAAATATCAGATGATGATTATAATAATACCTACACAGGCCCGAGACAGGTAAAGACATCAGCATTTGATTCTCATGACTATACCAAAGATTATTATCAGGATGCCATTACAAGTAAGGAAGCCATGGACACATATGGCTATACGATGAAGTGCTTTTCCGAAGATTCCCTTTATGATCAGAATGGTATAAAACTTGTTTCAAGCGGTATTATGAACAACTACAGCGAGCATTCTGTATTGCTGTTGGAGATGGAAAATACTACAGATGAGATTGCTTATATTGCAACTTCAGATTTTGCTCTTAATGGCCTTGGAATCAGCAGCAGCTCTGTCTGGTCCTTTAATACGATTAATCCGGGTAAGCGCGGAATCCTTTATGTGGATTTGACTTCTGTTTTTAATCCGGACTATTGGGATATTTTCGGAATTACGGAAGTCGGAACAGTGTCCCTGGCATTAACACAAAAAACTTTCGAAGGAGAAGCTCTGTCGGAACCTGCAACGATTGAAATCTCTGTGCCTGGTACCACTGCAAAATACGATTCTACCGGACAGGAAGTCTATAATAACGGAGGCGTAAGAATTGTCGCCAAGAAATTTTGCGACGATGTTTCGGATTATAGTGATGATATCCATTTCTTTCTTCTTGCGGAAAACAACAGCGGAAAAACACTTACCATAGATGATGTGTACAATTCTCTTTCTGTAAATGGTTATATGACAGATTGTGTCTTCTATAGCAAGAAGATAGAAAACGGAAAGTGTGCCGTACTTGATGTCGAATTAGATGAGTCCTCTTTGAAAACCAATAAAATCACTTCCATAGAGGATATTAAAGAAATTGAAATAGAACTCGAAATAGAAGATGACCGGAATACGCTTGACCAGGCTACTGTAAAAATATCATATGAATAACTTCCTGCCAAACCCATGGTTCTATAAAGACCATGGGTTTGGCAGTATTACTTTTAAAGTCATCCAAATAGTCACCTTATTTTTCTGACAAATTTTGATTTTTTTGTCGACTGGTATTTACGCTATTTTTCTGATATGATAATAATAACACAGGTACATTGGAAATGGATTCACATACGGAAAGGAAATAATTATGGAACAGAGCAAAACGGAAACAACTTCTATAGCGTTGGAGACAATTATCACAAATGCTGTTAAAATACCCGGTGTGAAGGTTAATCGCAGCAAATTTTTGGCTGAGACCTTTGCAAAAGAGAATATTAATTTGCAGGATATTATTGATATGGGACCGGTTAGCGCGGGAATTCCCCAAGATCGCATTGAAAGGGCTGCCACCAAGGTGATTTTTGTTCGAACCAGTCAATCTTCTATAGCATCTTTTGTTACCGGTATTCCGGGTGGTTTAGCAATGGCTGCAACGATTCCGGCTGATGTGGCACAATTTTTCGGAATGGCTTTAAGACTGGCGCAAGAATTAGCTTACCTGTACGGGGCTAATGATCTTTGGACAGAAGATCAGCTTGACGATGAGCGTGTCAGGAATCAGCTGATTTTGTATTGTGGTGTAATGTTCGGAGTATCCGGGGCAGTATCCGGCGTTCGCGTCCTCTCAACTCAAATTGCAAAAACAACTCTTAAGAAATTACCGCAAAAAGCATTGACAAAGACATTTTGGTATCCGATCATCAAGCAGATAGGCAAAGCAATCGGTATAAAAGTAACAAAGACAACGGTTGCTCAGGGACTTTCTAAAGCGGTGCCGATTGTAGGTGGTGTAATCTCCGGCAGTCTGAACTATGCATCAATGATGCCTATGGCAAATCGCCTCAATGTTGCGCTGGATAAGGCCTGCTTCAATTATTCAGAAGAAGAATTGGCGGAAGATATTGAAACACTTGAAGGTATTGATGAGAAAACGGAAGAAGCTTCCACACAGGACAGTAAGTTTTCACGATTTGCCAGTGCATCCATAAGCAGTATTCAGGGAGGATGGAAAAAGGCTACTTCCGGAGCTGCTTCCATGATGAATAAGATAAAAAGTGAGAAAACAAAGAAAGAAACAGAAAATCCATTGATTTCTTATGACGAGAAAATAGAAACGCTCCGTAAACTGAAACAACTTGTCGATGAAGGCATTTTGTCGCAGGAAGAATTTGACATAAAGAAGAGAGAGATTCTTGCGCTATAATACCTTTACCTTATACGGAATTGGATTAAGATAAACCGAAAGCAGCCGAACAGTCCCAACATTATTCGCTGTAAAAAGTGTAATTGCAACGCAAAAATTCGTTGTATTTTTGCAATTCTGTGTTATGCTATATTTGAATTATAATGATGGAGGTACGTGTATGTACCGGATTGCTTTGGAACAGTATCCTTTCTCAGTTGGCGAAAGAACTATGAAAACAAGGTTTATTCCACAGACCAGATTGGCTAAACAGTGTTTAGCCAATTCGAGAAAATTGAGACTGCAAAAGCTGCTGGAAGAACAGATGTCAAATTAGAGTGAGGAATGCAAAAGGACATTGTCGGATCTGGTTAAAAACGGTTACATTGCAAAAGTCGGTGCGGAACTTTCTAAAGGTTATGTCCGTATCTGAAAAAATTTTATATGGCAGGTGAGTATTTTGAGATATTCGAAATGGCAGAATGAAACAATAGCGGAAATAAAGGGTGATTATAGTGTGGAATTCCTTTCAAAGCAGGCAGCAGCGTATGCAAATCCGGACAGTCAAGAGCTTAGATGGACAAGTGAAAGATTTGCAGAGTTTCTCAGTGGCAGAATTGTCAGCTGTCAGAGAAGAGATATCGAAAGAATACTGTTTCGTTGCGGGTTGTCCGGATATGATATCTTCAAACTTGCGGAGAGAACAAGAGCGATTAATGCAAAGGATCTGCTTTGGATAGCGGAAAAGGAAGAAGATAACTTTGAGGATGCCATTACCGATGTTTTTGAAAGTATTTTTATAAACTTTCTTACGCTTCAGGATGACAGGCATTTAAGTAATTTTGCGATCAAAATAGACTGCCGGACAAGAAAAGAGTCCTTTTATCCTTTGTATGATAACGGCAGAAGCCTTTTCTATCAGGATAATGAGAAAACAATCCGAGAGTCCTATAAAAATCCGGAGATTTATTCTACTGCCTTCGGCGCGGTAGGGACTTATTATGATTCCGTTTCCGATATCCTGTCAGCTAACCCACAGGCTCTTTCTTTGATTGATTTAAGTATAACGGATGATGAGTCGGGAGACACACATATGCCGAATAAAGCAGATCGCAAGTAAGAAGCTGGTATTTCTTCTAAAAAAAGGAGGGCTCTCAGGTTCTCCCTCGGCTGGGTATGAGCTAACAGGAGCTTATACGGAATTTGGTTATGATAAACCGAAAGTAGTCGGCTAAGCCAAATGTTATTCGTTGTAAAAAGTGTAACAGCATCACAAAAACTCGTTGTATTTTTGTGATGCTGTGTTATGCTATATTTGAATTATAATGATGGAGGCACGTGTATGTACCGGATTGCTTTGGAACAGTATCCAGGTAAAATTTAAGGAAAAAATGAATATCGGCCGCGCCGAAAATATTACCAATTAATATTTAAAAATGAGAAAGGTGACAGAAATGCGCTTATCAGAAGAACAAAATAAATTTGTAGAAATTGCACAAGAAGGCAAGAACATTCTTGTTGATGCATGTATTGGTAGTGGCAAAACTACAGCGATTCAAGCACTTTGTAAAAAACTTCCGCGAAATAAGAAGATATTATATCTGACATATAATAGGCTATTGAAAATTGATGCAAAATCTAAAATACACGAAAAAAATGTTTTAGTTACAAATTATCATGGGTTTGCCTATATGTCCTTGAGACGTATGGGAGTTAAGGCCGGAATTTCAGATCTTATTCAAGAGTTTATTAATACAAAACCCAGTGTTGCTCCATACGATGTTTTAATTATTGATGAATATCAGGATATAGAGCTTGAACTGGCGGAACTATTAAAGATGGTTAAAGCTGCAAATCCTAAGATGCAGATAATTGCAGTGGGTGATATGCAACAAAAAATATATGATAAGACAGCGCTCAATGTATCGGAATTTATTAATGAGTTCCTGGATGATTATGTTTTATTAGAATTTACCAGATGCTTTCGATTGTCTTCAGAATTGGCGGCACGTTTGGGACGCATTTGGAATAAGCCTATTATCGGCGTAAATAGTGAGTGTCATGTAGAAAGAATGAATAGAGATCAGGTAGTAGAATTTTTGGCGCAGCAAAAACCAGAGGACATTCTTTGTTTGGGATCACGAAATGGAGATTTGTCCAAAACACTTAACAAGTTGGAGGAGGAATATCCTGAGACCTATAACAAAACCACGGTATATGCAAGTATTTCAGATTCAGATTCTATGGGATCAACAGAGCCAAAAAAAGACTCTGCAATATTTACAACATATGATAGCAGTAAGGGACTGGAGAGAAAAATCGTTGTTATTTTTGATTACACAGAAAGTTACTGGTCTGTAAGAATCAATAAAACTTTGCAGTCTTATGAGATTTTGAGAAATATTTTTTGCGTTGCTGCGAGTAGAGGTAAGAACCAAATTATATTTGTCGATAGTGATGAAGCGGAATTATCAGAAAAAACATTATCTACACCGGTAAAAATGAATATGAAATTCGAAAATATGGAGATATCAGATATGTTCGAATTCAAATTCAAAGAAGATGTGGAGCAATGCTTTAAAACAATTAAGACTAAGAAAATTGAGTCTGAAGACAGCAGACTTATTCTAATAAAGAACAATGATGGTTTAATTGACCTCTCGCCTTGTATAGGTATTTTTCAGGAGGCGACTTACTTTGATGGATATTCAATAGATGAGAGCATTGCATTCCACATAGCAATTGATAGAGATAAAAGATTCTTATATACGGATGAGGTAAAGAATTCTTCTCTGGAAGAAAAGATTTTATTTCTTACCTCTCTTGAAACAAAACAGAACAGATATAGAAAACAAGTAGCAGTTCCTTTTATTGGTAAGACTGAGGAAAATGCTATTTGTGAACGTTTGGCTACTAGATTATCCAGGAATGAAGATGTTCAGAGTGCTTGTGCACTTTATTTTTCCAATAAAAGAAATGGTGATTTGCTTTTTACAGCATTTGGAATGGCGGATGCTGTAAAGGGTGACGTCATCTATGAACTGAAATTTGTCTCTGAACTTACGCATGAGCATTTCCTTCAATGCGCAAGTTACGTTGTCGCGATGGAAAAGAAGAAGGGAATTCTCTGGAATACGAGGGATAACACTTTATATGAGATAACTGTGCCAAAAAAAGCACGCTTTTTGGATGCTGTTACAAATGCGATAACAAAGGGTGCGATAAAGAAATATAATAAACCATCGGATAAGAATATTCAGTTGAATGATCTAAAGATTGAGCTTCCTAAAACGGTAAGGAGGAACAGCGTATGAGCAAAAATGAAATCTTCACGATTAACCCGGATTTCTTGAAAATAATGTTTATTTGTGTGACCAGATTGGGGAAACAGTGTTTACCCAATTCGAGAATCTTCCATCAGTCAGCGCCGGCAGGAAGTTTTATCTGAGCTGGTCGCACTATTTGAAGCTCATGCGGATCGACAATATCGATGAACGCCATTTTTACGAAATTAAATCTGTAAAAAATGACTGGAGCCTCACTGAACTGAAACGGCAATACAACCGTTCGATTTATGAACGCCTTGCGCTTAGTATCGATAAGGACAAGGTTTACCGCCTGGCACTTGAGGGACAGAAGGTTGAGACTGCAAAAGCTGCTGGAAGAACAGCTGTCAGATTAGAGAAAGGAATGCAAAATGATCCATATCAGAACCATTGATGCACAGCACAAAGCAGACATAAACATCCCGAATGAGCCATTTGAACTCTTCGGGAGGATTGTACCTTCTTATAAGGATGAAAAATGGACATATGAACTTCTTCAGTATGCACCGGAAGATGTGAGAGAAATGTAATTCCCGAATGAAAATTATGATTATGAAGCCATGTCCGATAGTATATTTCTCGGTGCTTACGATGGAGAGGATTGTGTGGGATTAGCGATTCTGCAGCCCGGATTTTTAAATATATGTATCTGTATGACCTAAAGGTCAATCGAAAATATCGCGGACAGCATATCGGAAAGCTGCTGATCCAAAAGGCAAATGAAATTGCAGTACAGAACGGCTACTGCGGGCTTTATACGCAGGGACAGGATAACAATCCAAAAGTTCCGCACCTTGCATACCCGCATGTATCTGTAGGGAACAAAATAACAGGCAACTATAAGGCTCTTTACTATTCCGATGGCAGTAAAATAATAGAGCTTTTCTTCAATGAATCGGACAGTCTTGCCTTTTTGCTCTATCTCTGCGGCGGCAGCGGTACAATGTATCCGGAGGTTCAAAAGACGTTTTCAGAAACGGCGGATATGCTCTTTGATTGTATTCGCAATTGCGTTCAGATAACAGATCTTACGGATGTGAATCTGGAACAGATGGCACTTCCGATCCGAATAAACGGGCAGGAGGTAGGAACATTTGATGCGATCTATATGACAGACCGGGAAACGAACCAATTCATTTGCATTTCTCTTTCGGAGCAGGATTCTGAAGAACTTTATAGACAATATGTAATGACCTCCACATTGCAGTTTCGTGGATTTACCTGTATACTAAAGTTTGTCAAGAACAATGGTAACAGGGATTACCGCATACAAAGGGAGGTCATCAAATGAATTATAACACAGTTTACGTAGGAATGGATGTACACAAAGAAAATTTTACATTTTGTGCATACACAATTGATGCAGAGAAGGGTTCTCACTTCCAGAGAACAGAAGCAGATTAAAAAAATGTTCTGAAGTATCTGGAGTTTCTTCGTACCGTCTACGGAAACGATGTTAACTTCATATGCGGTTATGAGGCAGGCTGCCTCGGCTATACTTTATATCATCAATTAACAGAACATCATGTTAACTGTGTGATACTTGCTCCAACTACGATGCTTGAGCAACGCAGCAAAAGAAGAATTAAGACTGACCGGCGTGATGCTGAAATCATTGCCAAATGTCTGGCACAGCATAATTACAGTCCTGTTCACATCCCTACAGCAACAGACGAGGAAACAAAAGAATTTCTCCGTATGCGGAATGACCATAAACTGGCACTGAAAAAGATCAAACAGCAGATTCTGGCATTTTGCCTCCGCCACAACTATCGCTATGATGGAAACAGTCATTGGACAGTAGCTCACATCAAATGGCTTAAGTCATTAAATCCTGAGGCACTTTACAAGGAAATCCTTGACGAATATCTGCTGACCTACACTAGCCTTAGTGATAAGCTTGAACGGTTGGATAAACGCATTGAGGAGCTTGGATCCAAGAATGAATACAGAGAATCGGTTAAGAAACTCTGTTGTTTCATTGGTACCAAGACTCACACTGCATTATCCGTTCTGGTTGAAGTTGGCGATTTTCAGCGTTTTGCTTCTGCGCAGAAATTTGCTGCTTACTTAGGACTTGTTCCGGGCGAGGATTCCAGCGGTGATGGACAGACAAGGCTGGGTATTACAAAAGCTGGAAATCGCCATGTCCGTATGCTGCTTACAGAAGCTTCTCAATGCTATGCACGCGGCCAGATAGGATTCAAGTCCAAGGAATTGAAATCACGTCAGGCCGATAATTCGCCACAGGTTATTGCTTACGCAGATAAAGCCAACGAACGTTTAAGGCGCCGATACTACAAAATGATTCTTGGAAAAAACAAGAAACACAATGTAGCTAAAACAGCGATTGCACGTGAGCTTGCCTGATACATGTGGGACATGATGACGGATCATATCGCCTGATACATGTATAACATCGTACTGCCTATATCAAGGCCAAGCCGCCATCGGCGGTGCTGCGCAGCCTTGACATCAGCATTCCGCTGTTATAGTGGGTAACTAAGCCGATGTAAGATGGCTTACGCCACATACATCGGGCCAATACAAAGTAACAACTGAAGACATCCTGAAAGGGCTTCGGCCATTTCAAGGTTCGAGCTATCTACGCTCTAACTATGTCGGCACAGAGAAATCTGTGATCCACGCTTTTAGACGGTAGGGCTCACGGCGGACCATTGACCTGTCGGTAACCAATCCACGTATATCAGAGTGGCCAATGCCGGGAACTGATACTCCGAGGCTCTTTCCGGGTGCCTTCAGAAACAATTAAATAATATTTGTGATGATTTCTGTTAATTTGTACTTGACAAGAAGTCATAAAGTTTTGTGAGTAATGGAAGAAGCCAACGCTTTGAGAAAATAGAGAAGAGTAATATTCTGAAAACTACTTGAGATTTTGGGGAAAATCTGCTAAAATACCTTTGTATATCTATGGGGTAGGGGAATTCATATCCTTTTGCCTTAGAAATTATGGAAGGAGGACTTGACTATGGCAAACGGAAATGCCGACAATTATTGTCGGCTCGGCAGGAGCATAGCGCCGTTTTTTCAGCGTGTCAAGTCTTATTTCATACAATTTATAACGAACCAGTTGCCGGAGACAGGGCGCATTATGCCTTGGTTTCGGCTTTTTGCGTTTGCCGGAAGGATGGTGGTTTGATATTGAAGTCCTAACCACGACCGGCAAATCAATCTTTTCCGGTTAAACCTTCTGTCTTCTCCGGCGTGTCCGCTGTCGGAGGAAGAAAATAGCGGATAGAATTATTTTGGAGGAATAAAAATGAAGAAGAAACTTCTAAGCCTTCTGCTTGCGTTGTGCCTTGTGATGGCACTTGTTCCGATGACAGCGTTTGCAGAGGATGCACAGAACATAAGTGTCTGGGATGGCAGTACAGCGGCAGCGTTCGCAGGTGGAACAGGTACCGCAGAGGATCCTTATCAGATCGCTAACGGAGCACAGCTTGCATATCTTGCAAGCTCTGTGAATAGTGGAGAAACCTACACGGGGAAGAATTTTGTATTGACGGTCAACATAGACCTGAACGGGCTGCCTTGGACACCGATTGCAAATTCTTTTTCTGATGCACTGTTGGGGGGTTCGAATTATCGCATCTTTGCCGGTAATTTTGACGGTAACGGATATACCATCTCTAAGGTTTCCATTGGGTCTGAGGCCACACCGTTTGAATCGGATGTATTTGGGTTGTTTGGCGCAACAGAGGGAAAAATCAGCAACTTGAATCTGGATACTGTTTCTATCCACGGTGTAGCAAAGATTACTTCGGGATATGTTATCGGCCCTGCCGGCGGTCTGGTTGGTTATTCGGCCGGATCCATTGAAAACTGTCATGTGACAGGTTTGACTATGGATATGAACGCACAGGACGGCGGCACTGCTGGTGCATATTGGATCGGCGGGCTTGTAGGTGCACTGGATGGAACGCAGCTCATCAACGAGTGCAGTGTATCCGGCAGCATTACAGAAAAAGCCGGCAGGGGGTCTATCGGCGGACTGATCGGTGAATTGGGGGAAGAAGCGAAAATCACATACAGCAGATCAAATGTAACGGTAAATGTGAAGGCAGATTACTATGGCGGTGCGGATGTCGGCGGATTTATCGGCAAAGGTAACGGCAACAAAAATGCAGAAACGGTTATTCGAAATTGCTACGCCACGGGCAATGTTACTGGCGGCACATATGCAGGCGGCTTTGCCGGCAGCCTTTGGGGACTGAATATCAAGAACTGCTATGCGAGTGGCAATGTATCACAGGCTAGTGCTGCTATGGCCTCTTTTGTAGGTACCGATGCCGCTGCTGGATATGCATATGGCTCCATTACAAATTGTTTTACAACCGGCATCGTAACAGGCTCATCACCCAGTCTGTACGCTTTTGCGATGCAGGATGCGACCGAGAGAAGCGAAATAACCAATTGCTATTTTGCAGTGGAAAACCTCGGTATTAAAAACCAGAACGAATCTGCAACTGAAAAGCCGCAGGATGAAATGAAAAACGAAGCTTTTGCAGCCGCGCTGAATGGCAGCGACGCCAGCAACGGATGGTCTTTTGTGAACGGACAGATTCTTTGCGGTGCAGAGCCGGCAGATTACAGTGCTGTGGAAGCAGCGATGGCAGCCATTCCCACTGATTTGACTGTGTATACCGACGAATCTGTTGCCGCATTAAATACGGCGGTAGACGGAGTTGTCAGGGGCAAAGCTTTTGTGAGTCAGGCTAATGTCAACGCAATGGC